>DASZJG010000061.1:0-237507 GCA_035948315.1 Pseudonocardiaceae bacterium
CCCGGAGGGCGTGCCCACCAGGATCGACTGGCCGCCCGCGTAGATCCCGTAGGACCACGGCTCCAGGGCGCGTTCCACGAACGGGTCGTAGAGCACGCCGATCGGCAGCAGCGGCTCGCCCCAGCGGCTCCAGGTCGCGCCGAGTTCGCCGAGCAGGCTCACCATGTTGACCTCGGCGATGCCGAGTTCGATGTGCTGGCCGGTCGGTTTCTCCCGCCAGTGCAGGATGGTCTCGGCGTCGTCGGCGAACCAGTCGCGCCGCTCGCCCGCCGACCACACGCCGACCTTGTTCACCCAGCCGCCGAGGTTGGTCGACGAACTGACGTCCGGGCTGACCGTGACCACGCGCCGCGCCGCGTCCGGCGCCTGCCGGGTCAGGTCGAGCAGCACCCGGCCGAGCGCGGCCTGGGTGGTCGCCACACCGGTCGGGGTGCGGCCGATGTCGGTCGGCACCGAGGGCGCGGCCTGCCCGGGAATGGCCTCGCGGCGCAGCCGGTTCGCGGTGTCCACGCACAGCGCGTGCGCGGCGCTGTCGACCGGGAACCGCTGCCACGGCTCGTCGGGATCGGTGCCGACGCGGGCGGCGAGGTCGCGCAGCTGCTCGTCGGACAGCAGCGCCGAATGGTTCTGCGGATGGCCCTTGGTGGCCAGGCCGTAGCCCTTCACGGTGTAGGCGAAGATCACCGTCGGCCTGGTGTCGTCGATCTCGGTGAACGCCTGGTCGAGCGCGGCGAGGTCGTGCCCGCCCATGTTCGCGACCGCGTCCACCAGCGTCGCGTCGTCCAGTCCGGCCACGAGTTCCGCGATCGCGGACGCGTCCGGACCGTCGCCGGGCAGGCGGCGGCGCAGTTCGGCCGCGTCGCAGCGCAGGAGTCGCTGGTACTCGGGGTTGGTCATCGCGTCGATGCGCCCGCGCAGCGCCTCGCCGCCCGGCCGGGCGAAGATCTCCTGCAACAGGTGCCCGTACTTGAGCGTGATCACCTGCCAGCCCGCGGCCGCGAACATGCCGCGCAGCCGGTCGGCCGCGATGTTCGGCACCACCCGGTCCAGCGACTGCCGGTTCAGGTCGACCAGCCAGACGATCTCGCCCAGCTCGCCCACTGCCGAGTCGAGCACCGCCTCCCACACCGCGCCCTCGTCCAGTTCGGCGTCGCCGACCAGCGAGTATTGGCGACCGGTGCCGGCGCGCTCGCTCAGGCTGCCCACGTAGCGGCGGGACAGCGCGCCCCAGATCGGGGCGGTCGCGCCGATGCCGACCGAGCCGGTCGAATAGTCCACCGGGTCGGGGTCCTTGATCCGGCTCGGATAGCTCTGCAACCCGCCGAAGTCGCGCAACCTGGTCAGGTACGCGGGATCCAGCTCGCCGAGCAGGTAGTTGATCGTATGCAGCACCGGCGACGCGTGCGGCTTGACCGAGACGCGGTCCTGCGGGCGCAGATGCCGGAACCACAGCGCGGTCATGATCGACACCATCGACGCGGACGATGCCTGGTGCCCGCCGACCTTCAGGCCGGACGGATTCGGGCGCACCCGGTTTGCGTGATGGATGATCGCGGTCGACAGCCACAGCACCCGCTCCTCGACCTTGCGGAGCACCGCGACATCGCCGTCGGTCTGCTGGGGTGTGGCGGCCGAGCTGTTCATCATGGTCCAAAAGTGATACACAAACTGGGCGTCTGCACAAGTTGATGGTGCGGCGTTGAGCAGAATGCATCATCTGGATCGATGGTGTGGCCGGAGAGGATGGACAGAATGCCCAACGGGGACCGCGTCGACGCGACCGACGCCCGCATCCTGCTCCGGCTCGCCGACCACCCTCGCGCCACCACCATCGCGCTCGCCGACGAGGTCGGCATCGCCCGCAACACCGCGCACGCCCGCCTCGCCCGGCTCGAACAGGGCGCGCTCGCCTCCTTCGAACGCCGGATCAGCCCGGAGGCGCTCGGCTACCCGTTGACCGCCTTCGTCACCGCCCAGGTCACCCAGCGCGACCTCGCCGACGTCGCCGCGGCGCTCGACGCGATCGCGGAAGTGCTGGAGGTGCACGGCATCTCCGGCTCCTTCGACCTGCTCATCCACGTCGTCGCCCTGGACGCGGACGACCTCTACCGGATCGCCGGCCAGATCCTGGCCATTCCCGGTATCGAACGCACCAACACCGCGCTCGCCATGCGCCAACTCGTTGACTACCGCATCACACCGCTGCTGCGCAGGGCCGCCGCCGACTAGCGTGAACGTCGAAACGTTTCAGCGAAGGAGTGATTGATGTCCTACCGTCCTGACCCGACCCGTTACGACGGCGGCATGCGTTACCGGCGCAGCGGTTCCTCCGGGCTCGACCTGCCGGTGCTCTCGCTCGGGCTGTGGCACAACTTCGGCGACGACCGTCCCTTCGAGATCCAGCGCGCGATCGCACTGCGCGCCTTCGACCAGGGCATCACCCACTTCGACCTGGCCAACAACTACGGCCCGCCGTACGGGTCCGCGGAGATCAACGCGGGCCGGATCTTCGGCAGCGACCTCGCGCCGTTCCGCGACGAGCTGATCATCTCCACCAAGGCGGGCTGGGACATGTGGCCCGGCCCGTACGGGCAGGGCGGCGGCTCGCGCAAGTACGTGCTGGCCTCCCTGGACCAGTCGCTGGGCAGGCTCGGTCTGGACTATGTGGACATCTTCTACTCGCACCGATTCGACCCGACCACCCCGCTGGAGGAGACCGCGGCCGCGCTGGACACGGCGGTGCGCCAGGGCAAGGCGCTCTACGTCGGCATCTCCTCCTACACCGCGGACAACGCGCGGATCATGGCGCGCCTGCTGCGCGAACTCGGCACGCCGCTGCTCATCCACCAGCCCTCCTACTCGATGCTCAACCGCTGGATCGAAACCGACGGCCTGCTCGACGCGGCGGCCGAGGAGGGTTTCGGCGTCATCGGGTTCACGGCGCTCGCCCAGGGCCTGCTGACCAACCGCTACCTCAACGGCATCCCGGCCGATTCCCGTGCCGCACAGGACAAGTCGTTCGACACCGACTGGCTGAGCGACGACATGCTCGACCGCCTGCGCAAGCTCGACGCGATCGCGAGCCGGCGCGGCCAGACCCTCGCACAGCTCGCCCTCGCCTGGGCCCTGCGCGACGAGCGGGTGACCTCGCTGGTGATCGGCGCGTCCTCGGTGGCCCAACTGGACCAGAACGTCGCCACCCTGGCCAACCTCGACCTCGCCGACACCGAACTGACCGAGATCGACGCGCTGATCAGCGACCAGACCGGCGTCGACCTCTGGCGCAACGCCCGACTCGGCACCTTGTAAGGACAAGCGCTGGTAGCAAGAAGCGCTGCCGGCAACAAGCGCTGGTGGGCCCGTCACGCACCGGGCCCACCAGCACCCCCCGTCAAGGCGCGATCTGGGTCAGCTTCGACTCGCGGATCGGTGTGCCGTTCTTGCTCACGATCAGGCCCGTTCCGGTGATCTGATAGGTGTAGACGCCGTTCACCGCGACGTACCCGCTGCCAGTTTGGCTTGCTGGCAGCGAAATGTGCGTGCTGTTGTTCACCGGCTGGCCCCTTACCTGACCGTCGTAGTAGTACTGGCCGGTCGACGGGATCACGCAGATCGTCACGATGTGGTTGTAGTCGTCGGTGTACTGGCCGATCAGCACCGCGCCGGAACCGCTGTTGGGCAGGTACTCGGCCACGTTGTCCGGGCAGGGGTGGCTTGCGGACGGCGAGTTCGCCGACGGCGGCGCAGACGGCGGCGCCGGCGAGGCGAGGATGCCGACGATGATGACCGCGACCGCCACGACGGCGAACGCCACGAAGGTCAGCCAGCCAGGCTTCTTCGCGCGGGAGGCCGGCCGAGGTGCGAGCGGAGCGGGTTTTGGCGGGGTCGGTGTTGGCGGGGTCGGCGGGGTGAGGAAGATGGTGGAGCGCTGTTGCTGCGCGGCATGTTTGGACTGGACGAACGTCACCTGCTCGGCCGGCCGGCGCGGCGGAGCCTCGTGCGAGACCAGCTGGACCGCGCCGGTCGCGGAACCGGGCGTGTGACCGCAGACGCGGCACTCGGTGTCGGCCGCGTAGTTGTTGGTGTGGCAGGAATCGCAGGACCAGGCCGAACCGTCCACGCTTTAGCTCCTTTCCTCTGCGATCACCACGTCGTCTGTGTCAACCGGCCGGAACACCAGCCAGTCCGAGTTGTCCGGGGCGGCGGTGGGGGAGCGGTTGACTTCGGCGACAAGCTGTTGCAGCAGCGACGCCCTGCCCTGGGTGGGAAACCACAGCGGCAGGCGCACCGTGGCGTCGCGGCCGAGCCGGAACGTGAGGGTGAGCTTGAGCAGCGTGCTGCCCGGCATGCCGACCTCCGTGGACAGTTCGGCGCGGACGCACGACCGCCGCGGAATGCGCACCAGCGTGCCCTGGCCGCGGAGTTCCTCGATCACCAGCCGGGACCGCTCAAGCAGCAGCCGCACGCCGATGCCGTCGATCCAGCGCGCATCCGTCGCGTTGATGTGGTTGACCACCGCGACCAGACCGGTCGGCCGGCCGCCCTCGTACTGGCGCAGGTGGTAGCCGGGGCCCTGCTCGTAGCGCCATTCCGGTTTGTGCCGACGCAGAATCATGCCGCTCCGTTCGGTCAGAGGCTGCCGGCGATCGTCGCGATGATCTCGTCCATTTCCCATTCCTCCAGGCCGTCGCCGGCCACCGAGGGGAAGAACAGCGTGTTGTTCCAGTCGTCGGCGATGTCGTTCCATGGATATTCCTCCGGGGCGAAGATGAGCAGTCGCTTGGCCGAGTTCTCCATCAGCGCGCCCCGGCTCTGGCCGTGTCCCCATTGGACGAACAGCTCGTCCAGCGACGACGGGATCGAGGTCGGATAGGTGGGGGCACTGCGCTGCCGGTGATCGCCGAGCCGGTGCGCCGGCGCGTCGGTGAACATCACGATCACGTGTCGGCGCCGGTCCAGCCCCTTCTCCCAGTCCGACGCCATCGCCAGCGCGAGTGCCTCAAGGCCGGACTCGGGCAGGTCACCGCCGCCGTCCGCGGTGAGCCCGCGCACGGTCTTGCCGAACGTCTCGACATCGTCCGGGATGGCCAGGAACGGCGTCTGCGTGATCGCGTCGGCCGCACAGTCGCCGAAGTCGCGGAACGCGATGACCTTCAGCCGCAGGCTGCTGATGCCCCGACCCTTGGCTGCCATCTCCTCGGCGAGCCTTCGTGGGAAGGACAGCGCGCTGCGCTTCACGTTCTCCAGCGTCGGCGCCATGCTCAGGGTCGCATCGATGCACAGCACGATGTCGACGGCGTACTGCAGACTGGGCCTGTTCATCGGACTCCCTTGGTTGTCGCCGGACTCGGTGCCCGACCGGTGAGGTTGATGCGTACGCGGCTCGGCCGCGCAGGCGCTTCGCCGGCCAACACGGCGATCGTGTCGGCGATGCTCGGACGCCGCGCCGGGTCGAGGTTCGTCAGCGCGGGCAGCAGTTCGGCCCAGGGCGAGGTGATGCCCGGCTGCCAGCGCAACGCGTCGCCGGCCAGGACGGCCGCGGCGGGTGACTCGTGCTCGTCCGTGAACTCCGGCAGCGACCCGTACAGGTATGTGTGCGCCAGTAGGCCGAACGCGAACATGTCCGCGGACTGCGTCAGGTGCCTGCGCCGGAACGTCTTGTCGCCACGCAGGTAGCCCAGCCACTCGGGCGCGCCGAAGAGCGGATTGCCGCCGACGAGGTCGCGCGGCGGCGGATCGCCGACCGGATAGGAGTCGTCGAAGTCGATCAGCTTGGCCGTGTAGACGCTGCTGCCCTTCGGCTGGTGCAGCAGAACGTTCTCGGGCTTGAGGTCGCCGTGCACGATGCCGACCCGGTGCAGCAGCCCGAGGCTGTCCGCGAGCGTGCGCAACAGGATCAGCTTGAGGTCGGCGGTCAACTCGTCGGGTCGTACGGCTGCGGCGCGAATCCGTGCGGTCACCTTGTAGTAACGGGTGCCCGCGTGGAAGAAGTCGGTCATCAGCACCAGATTCCCGGCCTGGGGATCGTCTTGGCGCAGCGCGCTGCCCACCTGCCGCTGTCGCGCCTCGAACCGCTCGCACTCGGCGAGGCGGCGCTGCTTGTCCTCGACCGAACCCATCGAGTCCGGCCTGGGCCGCTTGGGATCGAGGAACTCCTTGATGAAGAACTCGCCGCCGTTCTTCTCCGCGAACGCCCACAGGCATTTGCCGGCGTCCGCATTGGACGGTCGGCTGACCACGCGGTAGCCCATGATCTCCTCGCCCTGCTTCACCGCACGTCCCCGTCCAGCAGCGGCAGCCTGCGCTCGTAGTCGCGCCGGTAGAACTGCCAGGACAGTTCCCGCGCCGCCACCAGCGCGGCCCGGTCCGCCTGCGGCACGGCGGCCATCGGCCGGCCGTGCTCGGCGCGCAACAGGTTGAGCCGGGCGCGGAAGCTCGCCTTGAGCACGTCGAGCCCGGGGAAACCGAGCGCGAGCAGCACCAGCGACGCGTCGTCCCGGGTGACCGAGGCGATCCGGTCGGCGAGCAGCGCGGCCCAGTGCCGGCCGTCCTGGGCGAACTCCAGGGTTTCCCACAGCAGCAGCTCGAACAGCGCGGGTGTGTCGACGTAGCCGAAGCAGCCGTCGGTCGCGCACAGCAGCACGCAGGGCAGCGGCGCGTTGCCGGGCATGGCGTTGACGCGGAAGTCGCGGCCGACGCAGACCATGTTGGTCATCGGCGGGTCCTGCACCAGCAGTTCGAGACCGTCGGCCACGTCGACATCGTCCCTGGACAACTGCTGCAACCCGGCCACCGGCTCGGCGACGTAGCAGCGGGAATCGCCCGCCCACAGCACGTTCCAGCGCACCTCGGCGCGCTGTCGCACGAAGCTGATGGCGGCCATGGTGCTCGGGAACTCGCGATGAATGCTGCCGCGAATTCGTTGCTGCGCCGTCGATCCCTTGGCCAGGTGCGTCGCGAATGCCTCGGCCAGGGTGGTCGGGTCGCCGGTAGGTCCGTTATGGACGAACCAGTCCTCGGTGATGGATCTGGCCCTCCGGGCCGCCACCCACGCCTGGGTACGCGGCAACCCGGCCGCCGTCCTGCCTGCCGACGACCGGCCGGCACCGCCGACCCCGTCGAACACCGCGATCAGCCCGGCCGAGTCGGGACGGTGCAACAGCAGCAGCGGATCGGCGTCCTCACCCCGACCCCTGATCCGCTCGGTCCAGATCGACATCGCGGTGATGTCGCCGTCCACGTGCTGCCACAGCCGCGCCATCGGCCCGCGCGCGCTGGCCTGAACCTCCACCGGCGCCCTCACTGATCCTCGTCCGAGGACCGGGACCCCATCGACCCGCGCACCCGGCTCGACCGGGCCCCGTTCGACGGCGGCGGTGCCGGCACCTCGCTCGTCGGCGCGGCCGGGTCCCTCGTCGTGCTGGTGCTGGTCTCCGCCGCAGGCGGATCGGCGGGCGCGGTGCCCTCGACGACCCGGCCGCCGTCCAACGCCGCGTTGGTGCGTCGGTTCAGCCGATCGCGCATGCTGCTGCGGGTCTTGGCCGCGGAATCGTCGCCGGGGAAGAACTCGCTGAGCATCTGCCGGTGGATGTCGGTCTTGTCGGCGGCGTGCGCGGTGTCGCCGGTCAGCGCGCGCAACGCCTCCAGCTTCATGTCCATCTCCAGCGCCGCGTCCTGGCGATGGCGGTCCAGGATCTCCAGCGGGTCGGCGCCCTTGGTGAGCCCGTGCAGGATCAGCGCCTCGCGCCCGCCGGCGGCGATGTCGCGGTGGTGCTCGCGCACCATGCCCTCGACCCGGTGCTCGCGGATCTTGCTGATGATCTCGGCCGTGTCCGGCACGTTCACGAACACCGAGAAGCCGGACAGCTCCACGTCGATGGTCGGGTAGGCAGAGTTCAGCCGGGCGTTGATCGCCGACTCGGCCTCGGTCGGATGCAACACGTCGAACCGGGCGGCCACCTCGCGCACGATCGTGGCCAGCGAGGGACTCAGCGCGGCCGTCATGTCGGTGACGTCGTTGCGAGCGATGGTGACCGGATTCGTGACCTGGCAGGAGAACCGCACGGTGACCGTGAACGGGAAGGCGTGGTCCTTGCTCGGCGCGGCCGTTGTGAAACTAACGCCCCTGGTGGCGACGTCGACGACGTACATCCGCCGGTAGTTGCCCAGCCGCGCCTCCTGCACGCGTTCCCCGTGCCGCACCACGACCGGCGCGCCCACTGCTCGTTCCAGCACCAGCGCCGTCCCGTTGGCCGGTGTCCGCAACGGCGAACCGATCCGCACCCGGCGCAGTTCGACGCACTCGATGATCGGGTTGTAGGTGCTCATCAGGCTTCGTCCTCCAGCTCTTCCAGATCGAGCAGGTCCCGCACGATGTCGGCGGCGGCGTCGGAGGGATCGTCGGTGTCCTCGGCCCAGCCGAGCAGCGCGTGCTTGAGGCGGTTGGCGTCGGTCGTGCTGCGATCGACGAGGTCGACCAGAACGTCGAACACCGACCGGTAGAGGGCGCGATCGCGATCGAGGCGCCGCAGCCACGAGCGCAGCGACTCCCACGCGTAGTTGGCGACGTCCTCGTCGTTGTCGCGCAGTGCGCGCCCCCACAGTTCGGCCAGGTCGCCCCGGTGCTTCTGCGCCGAATCCAGCAGGACCGGGCGCTCGTCGGCGGAGCCGTTCCAGAAGGCCGAGTAGGCGAACATCATCAGCGCCTTGTCGACCGACTCCTCGTCGTTCTTCTTGCTGTCCGACGTCCAGTCCAGCAGCGCGTCGAGCACCTCGGCGACCCGATCCGAGGCGAGGAGCGTCTGAATGCTGTTCGCGGCAGGCCCGACCAGCTGCCAGCCGTCCGCGCACACCAGCTTGTGCAGTACCGCAAGTGCTCGCCGGGGATCGCGCGCGCCGAGCGGCCCGCCCGCGGCGAAGCCGGCCGTCGACGCGAGTTCTTTGGTGTCCGAGTCGATCAGCGAGACCCACTGCTCGATGAACTCCCAGGCATGCTGCTCGTTGCGGCCGGGGGCGCCGGCCACGTTCAGGCCCTGCGCCGCGCTCTGCCGCAACAGTCTGGACTCGGCGACTGCCCACGGCAGGAGGTAGTGGTGCACGCCATGCTCGACATCCTTGCTGGCCAGCACACCAGCGGACTGCGCGGCGCGGGCGCGGACCTCGACATCGGTGTGCCGGGCGAGCTTGCCGAGCCAGTCGGTGATGGTCTCGCGGGCACCGTCCAACTCGAACCAGGTCATGGCGAGCACGGATGGGCCCAGCCGGGTGTGCCGGAACTTCAGCGTGGGCGCCCGCTCCGGATCGTCGTCCGGCACGACGCGTTGGATCCAGGTGCGTTCGGCGGTCAGGCCCCGAAGGAAACGCGGGGCACGCAGCGCGTTCCCGGTGGCGAAGTTCTTGCTGAGTTCGCGATAGAGCAGGACCGCCGCGTCGGCGACGTTGAGGTAGCTCGCACCCTCCAGCACCGCGGTGGCCAGCACGAACGCCAGGTCGACGAGGTCCGGTTCGTCCTCAAGCCACAGCCGGACGCGCTGTTCCGGGTCGTCGAGCGCCTCGACGACCGGCTTGAGGTCGGCCTCGATGTCGGCCGACAGCGCTTCGAGCACCTTGCCGGCCGCCCGGACCGCGAAGTGCGGATCATCGTGCTCGGCCAAGGTGTTGGCGAGGCCGGCTTGGCGCAGTCGGTCCGCCAGGTCCTCCGGTGGCAGCGGCAGTCCGCCGCGCACCCGTTCGAGCACGATCCGCAGCGAGTCGGGCACCTCGATCTCATCGATGACGAAATCCGCGTACCGAGTCGCGGTCGAGAGGGTGCCGCGCGGCGGTCCGGTGACCACAACCAGGAAACTGGCGCTGTCCGCTAGTTTCTCGCTCGTCGCCGAGAGCCACTTGTCGTCGATGCCCTCGGCATCGGACTTGCCGTCCGAGCCCGGCTCGTCGATCACGATCAGCCCGCAGTCCGACTGCGGCACCCGCCAACCGTTGCTGCGCAGGATGGAGCTGTTCAGCCGGAACACGTCCAGCGGCGCGTCCCGTTCGTCCAGCACCGCCTTGATCGAGGCGAGCGCCCTGGTGTATCGACCGCTCCGCGCTGGGCCCGCGATGATCAGCAGGTTGTGGTCGCCGAGCTGCGCGACGTCGGAGGCGAAACCCTCCGGCGGCACGAAGTACTCGGTCGCCGTGGTCAGCTCGTCCGGCGACACCCGTTTCTTGGTGGGTCGCCGCGCGGACGAGCGACGACCGGAATCGCCGCCAGCACTGCCGCCGGTGATCATGTCACCGTCCACAGTGAACTTGTCACTGAAGATGTTGACGACGCTGGCGCCTGCTATGCGTGCGTAGCTCTCGGTGATGATCTCGTTGAACCGGATCGCCGAGAGGTCCTGCGCCTGATCACGCAGTTGCCGCACCGCGCCCGGGGCAGGCGGCGGCGCCGCGGCGGTCGCGTCGACAGGTGGCGGCGCGGTCCCGGCGACCGGCCCGGCGGGGGTCGGATCGGGTGGT
This sequence comes from Pseudonocardiaceae bacterium, assembly GCA_035948315.1. Taxonomy (GTDB): domain Bacteria; phylum Actinomycetota; class Actinomycetes; order Mycobacteriales; family Pseudonocardiaceae; genus CAJCJE01. Next base: position 10,501 of record DASZJG010000061.1, read on the forward strand.
GGTGTGGGCGTTGCGACCGGCGTCGGTGTCGGCGCCGGAGCCGGATTGTCGGTGGAACCTTCGTCGGCCAACGGGTGCTCCTGCGATGTGCTCTTGGGAGGGGGAAGCCGGTCAGTCGGACTGCGGGCCGGCGTTGAAGGTGTGGGCGTTGATGTTCGTCATCGAGCCGTTGTTGGTGCGCGCGTAGTTGCCGATGTTCGCGGCCGGCAGGTGTGGCTCCGGCTTGGACTTCTTCCGCTCCGGCTTGCGGAGTTCCGGGATCTGTTCGCGCAGTTTGGCGACCAGTCGGTCGATGTCCGGGCCGGTGCTGCGGTAGGCGATGGAGATCGACTGGCGCAGGGCCAGCGGGCGCAGTGCTTCGGGGAGGTCGGCGCGCTTGGGACGGGGCGTGCCGAGCAGGACCGGGATGATCTTCTTCTGCTCCTCGATGCCGAGCAGAATTTCCCGGCGCACGAAGTCGTCCTCCTTGTCGATGAGGCGGACGCCGTTCTCGTCGGTCGCGGTGAGCCAGAAACGACCCATGATGACCAGCACGGCGACGGATTCGCGCACCGCGTTGAACATCTCCGGTTCCCACCGTGCGCCGAGTTCGATGGACTTGGACGCGAAGAACACGGCCGACGAGCCGAATTTCTGCGAAAGAATCTGGTCCAACATGCCGGCGCCGAGCGGCTCGTCGACCGTGCGGTAGTTCAGGAAGACCTGCGTCACGTTGGGTGCCTCTCCTGGGCCGTCGGGGCTACATCTGGCATCGGGGTTGCCCCATTTTTTAGTTCGATCGGGGGATGGACAAGGGCTACCTGTCAGTAGTCGCAAGGTTTCCTGTTGCCGGACAGAAACTGTCCTTGATGTGTCCACTTTCGTGTCAAGGCCCTGTTTCCTGTTGCCAGGAAAACGGGGAAATAGGCAACCGATTCCGGTCTGGTTTCAGCCGATGAATGCTCGTTGTGGGCGCGAAAAAGCGCCGGTCAACGACAAGTAATTCATTGGAGGGACTATGTCCTCGTCATTCGCCATGCGTTTTTCCGCGGTCGCCGGCTCGGCGCTCGCGGTGCTCGCCATCGTGCTCGGCATCGCGCTGGGCAGCACGGCCACGCACGTCAGCCGGCACGCCGACGACGGCACCGGCAGCTCGCAGACCACCACGACCGACCCGACCGACGACCCCAACGGCCACGGCTGGATCGACTGAAGGCGTTCCCGGCCGGGCGCGTGTGTCTCACTCCGCGTTCCCGGCCGGGACTCCACAGGCGCAGCGCAGGCCGGCGCGCTCGGCGCGGATCTCCGGCGCCTCAGGCCGGTCGAGTTGGCGCAGTATCGCTTCCGCACTATCCCAATAGGACACTGCTTCGTCGTGTCGGTCCAGGATGTGCAGGGCGCGGGCCACGCCGTGGCTGGCATTGGCCTGGTGGCCGCGGTCGCCGAGCGGAGTGGCCAGATCGATCGCGGCCAGATAGGCCAGGCGCGCGGATTCCGCGTCCCGCGCGGCAAGTAGTGTGTCGGCGCGGTCGAGGTAGAGCTGGATGCGCAGGCTCGGATTGGTGATCTCGTCGGCGATCGCGCGGGCCTCGTCGTGCCAGACGAGCGCCTCGTCCGGTCGGCCCGCCCTGCGGTGCGCGTTGGCGATGTTGCTCAGCGCGTACGCCTCACAGATCCGGTCCTCGACCAGCACGGCGAGTCGGCGGGCCTCGTGGTGATCGGCCAGCGCCTCGTCGAGGCGGCCGAGTCGCTGCCGGGTCAGACCCAGGTTGTCCAGCGCGTTCGCGAGGCCCTGGGTGTGTTCCAGTTCGGTCAGCAGCCGCACCGCTTCGCCCTGCCGCGCTTCGGCGAGTTCGAGGTCACCCTGGCGTTCGTTGAGCTGTCCCAGGTTGTCCAGCGCGTTGGCCTGGCCGCGCTGGTCGCCGATGGCCTCGAAGGTGGCCAGCGCGGCCTCGAAGTGTGCCGTCGCGGACGGAAGGTCGCCGCGGTCCAGGGTGACCAGCGCGATCATGCACAGCGCGGCCGCCTCGCCCTGCCGGTCGTCGAGTTCGCGCCACAGCGACAGTGCCTGCGCCGCGAGTTCGAGCGCCTGCGCGAGTTCGCCTGCCTGCTGTCGCGCGCCGGCCAGCCGCAGCACGACGTGCGCGAGACCCCAGCGGTTCGCCTTGTCGTCCTGAATGGTCCGCCGCGCCAGTTCCAGTGTCTCGGCCCACTCGCGTATCTGGCCGCGCACGTAGTGCCAGCGCCACAACACCACCGCGAGCTGCCAGGTGTGCTCGGGCCGGTCGTGGTCGGCGGTGAACTGGACGGCCGCGAACAGGTTGGTCCGTTCCTCGGCGAGCCACGCGCGGGCCGCGTCCGCGTCCGTGAAATCGGGCGCCACTCGCGACGTGCGCCGGATCGTCGGCTGGCGGTCGCGGTCGAACGGGAACGCCGCGCGCATCGCGGACGCCGCGGTGACCAGGTAGAAGTCGAGCAGCCGGTCGACCGCCACGGTGCTGTCCGCGTCGAGCGGCACGGTGGCGGCGAACTCGCGCAGCGGGTCGAGCATCAGGTAGTGCTCGGTGTTGGTCTCGGCGAGCAGGCTGACCTCGAGCAGCTCCTCCAGCAGCGCGCGGGCCGCGCGGGGCGCGCGGTCGAGCAGCGCGGCCGTGGCCAACACGCTCAGATCGGTGCCGGGCACGTGGCCGAACAGCTGGAACAGCGTCCGCTGCTCACCGGAGAGATGGTCCTGCGAGACCTGGTAGGCCCGCCTGCCCTCCATGGCGAACCGGCCGTCGGGCTGCCAGGTCTCGCCCTCGCGCAACAGCTCGACCAGGTGCTCGACCGTCCAACGGCGATGCAGCCGCAGCTGCGAGGCGACCACCGTGATCGACAGCGGCAGATCCCCGCACAGCTTGACCACCTCGGCGACGCCCTCGGCCGCGCGACCGACCCGGTCGACGCCGACCAACTCGCGGAACAGCTCGACCGCGCGCTCGCGCGGCAGCGGGTCGAGGCGGACGTCATCGGTGACGTCCGCGCCGCCGACCCGCCTGCTGGTGATCAGCGCCAGACAACCGGGCACGGTCGGCAGCAGGGCGCGGACCTGGTCGCCGGACTCGGCGTTGTCCAGCACGACCATGGTTCGGCTGCCGGCCAGCGTGGCCAGGTAGAGCTTGTGCCTGCGCTCCAGCGCCTGCGGGATCTGTTCGGGCGGGATGCCGAGGTTGGTCAACAGTTCGGCGAGCGCGTCGTTGGTGGTCACCGGCGCGACGTTCGGGGTGAACCCGTTCAGCTGGACCAACAGCCGACCGTCCGGGAACCGCGTGCTCAGCTGGTGCGCGGCCGCCAGCGCCAGGCTGGACTTGCCGACGCCCGGCATGCCGCTGATCCAGATCACCGCGTGCCGCCGCGCGTCGCCCGCGGCGCGGACCCGCTCGGTGATGAACCGCAGCTCCTCGTCGCGGCCGGTGAACGTGCTCGGCGCGGGCGGCAGCGTCGAGTAGTCCTCGACGTGCTGCGCGAGCCGCGCCAGCGTGCGCAGGTCCACGTTGGTTTCCATGCCGTACTCGTCCAGCGCGTCCCGCACGGTGTGATACGTCTGCATCGCCTGCACCCGGTCGCCGTTGGCGATCAGCGCGCGGATCAGCTGGCGGGCCAGGCGCTGCCGGGTCGGTTCGCGGTCCAGCACCGGACGCAGCCGGTCCCGCACCCAGCGGTGGTTGCCGGCGGCGAGTTCGATCTCGGCCAGATCGCCGAGCGCGTCCAGGAACTTCTCCGTGATGGACGTGGCCTCGACCGCGCCGACCCGCTCGATGTCCAGATCTTCCAGGTACTGGCCGCGCCACAGGCCGATTGCTTCGCGCAGCAACTCATGCCGCCGGGGTTCGTCGTGCTCCCGTTCGGCGCGGTCGGCCTCGTCGTAGAGCCGCTCGAAGCGCACCACGTCGATGTCGCCGGGGTCGATGCGCAGCACGTAGCCGGTCGGCGTCTTGTCGATCCAGATCTCCTGCTCCGGCGCGCCCGCCTCGCGGAACGCCTTGCGCAGACCGGAGACGTAGCCGGGCACCAGGTTCGACTTCGGCGGGGCCTGACCGGCCCAGACGATGTCGATCAGGCGCTGCGGGGACACCGGCCGGTTCGCCCGGGACAGGAGCACGGCCAGGGTCAGCCGCTGCTGTGGATCACCGAGCACGACCGGCGTGTCGCCTCGGCGCAGCTCGAAGGGTCCGAGCAGCAGCGCGTCCATTGCCGCCTCCTGAAGGGTCGCCGTGGTTCCAGCCGTGTGCATCGCCGCACGGCACAGATCCGTGTCATGTTTCTGGCCAGATCTTGTCAATTGTTGTTGGAGTGGTTTGTGGTCAGCGGATTGACAGGTCGGCGACAGTCAGGCGCTCGGTCCGCGCCTGCCGGTTATCTCCTGACACGCTGTTGTCGAGCCATGACGTCGGGAGACCAGATGCGAAACCGCATTGTTCCGTTCTATGTCGTGTGCGACGAGTCGTACTCCATGGTCGATCATGTCGCGCCGATGAATGACGTACTGCGTGAACTGCGCGAAGGTATCCTGGCCGATCCGGCGCTGGCCGAAACGGCCCGGCTGTGCATGATCGGTTTTTCGGATTCCGCCCGGGTTGTCGTCCCGTTGTGCAAAACGGATGAGCTGACCGAAACGATCGATCCGCAAGCCAGTGCTGCCTCGAACTTCACCGCGGTATTCGCGCTGTTGCGCGCCACGATCGAACGCGATATCGCCGCACTGCACGCCGACTCCCATCAGGTCCACCGGCCGACGGTCATCTTTCTCTCCGATGGTCAGGCAACTGATCCCGCGCTGTGGTCAGCGTCCTACCAACGGCTGATCGACCCGAGTTGGGCCGCTCGCCCGCGCATTGTCGCACTGGAGGTGGGCGACGCGGACATCGCTACCATCCGCCGAATCGGCACCGTCCTACCTGTTGTTTCCTGCGGAGGATTCACCTCGACCGGGTCGCCGCGCGACCGGCTCAGGATATTTCTCGGCGGCGTTGCCGACGCCGTTGGCGACCCCGTGTGACACCCCCATCCACGATTGGTCTAATTTTCGTCCAAGCGGGTGGTCCATGATGTTCCCGTTCGCGGGATTGGACGAAGAGGCGGATCAGCAGGGGGTCCACACATGATCAATATATTGCGGTTGGCGCCGGTCGAAAGCACCGATGTCGTCGTCGATCAATTCGTGCCGTGCTACGACGACCTGCTCGACGAGCTGAAGAAGTTGCGCAAAGGTCGCGGCATTTTCGCCGTTGACATCGAACGACGCGTCGGCCCGACACTGCGCCGGGTCGCCGGAATCGACAACGACGACGGCCCTGCGGAAGTGCGGAGCAAAATTGCGCGACGTTTGCATAATCTGGTGCGCGCCCTGCCCGACGATCTGCGGATCGCCGCCCTGACCGCCTTCGCGATCGCCTCCGACGCGCGCCAACCGCTGTACAAGGACCGCGTCGCGCTGACCGCGAGCCGGATCGGGCGCGACCCGCGCACCGCACGGCGCCGCATGGACGACGCGATCGTGCAACTGGCGCAGGTCGCGACCGCGCGGCCGGACCAACCGACCGATTTCACCGCGCCCGCCACTACTGACTGGTACTTCACCGAACTCGTGGTTTCGCTGATCCTGGACCGGGATCGGCCCGAGATCGTCGAGCGGGGCCGGATCGTCGCCGAGGCCGACGACGTGACCGAGGTGGCTCTGCACGCGGACCGGATGCTCGGCTTCGCCGCCGCCGAGCACGTCATCGTCGACCGGGAGGTCCTCTACGGCGGCAGCCTGGACCAGCAGCGCGGGCCCGCAGACGCCCGGCGGACCCCGCTCGTGCTGGCCCGCCCGCTCGAACCGGGCCGGCCGCACGAGTACGTGGTGCAGGAACGGATCCTGTCCCGCCGCGCGCTGCGGCCCGAGGTCGTGTTCGTGCCGGCGGTGCGCTGCGACCGGTTGGTGCTGCGGGTCCGGTTCCCCCGCACCGACAACCCGATCCAGGCGCGCCGGCTCGGCGGCCTTGCGGACCGGGTGGCCGTGGACGCGTTCGGCGAACTCGAGGTCGAGTTCCGCGACCTGGCCGCGGGGCGCCCGTACGGGGTGCGCTGGCAGTGGCCCGAGCTGGCCACGCCGTATCCGAGGCCGCCGGTGGGCTGCCTGGTCGAAGCGGGCGCGTCCCGGGTTCAACTGTGCGCGCCGACGAGTTCGAGGCCAAGGCAGATTCCCGCGATCACGCCGATCACCAGGCAGACCGCGGACACCTTCACCAGTGACGCGACCGAGCAGAGCATTCTCATCGCCGCACTCCCATCGTCTTCCGTCGAGTCAGGTCGTCGATTCCATGCTGGGCGCGGGCCGGAGGACGAGATAGGCGTTGCCACCGCACCGATCGCGCTGGCAACGGGCAACACCGAGAACTGAGAGTTGCCCGTTGCCAGACCGTGGCGACCGCTGGATTTCCTCGCTCGACTGGTGTGCACTCGATGAAGAAAGCAACGTGGCCCGACCGACACCATGGAGCCGCCACGATGAGCGATGCGACGGCGTTCGGGCCGGAATTGCGCGGCAGGCGAATGGCGCGAGACGTCTCGCTTGCCCAGTTGGCCAAGCTGGTCCACTACAGCAAGGGTTATCTGAGCAAGATCGAGAACGGCCTGCGTCAGCCAACGGCCGCCCTGGCCCGGCTCTGCGACAGCGCGCTGCACTGCGACGGCGCGCTGATCGAACTCGCGGAGCGCGGCGCTCCGGTGACCGAACTCGGCGACATCGGTGTCGAACCCGGGTCGGCACTGGACGCCGAGCGATGGGTGATGGAGATGGGAGACAACGGTGCGATCTGGTTTCAGGCGCTCAACCGCAGGCAGGCGCTGTTCGCGGGGGCCGCGTCGCTGATGACCTTGAGCGGCGCGCTCGGCGAGGCGCGCCCCGGTGAACACGAGGCCGCCCTTGGCACGTTCACCGCCATGTTCGGCCAACTGCGCCAACTCGGTCAGCAGACCTCGCCGACCTTGTTGCTGCCCACGCTGATCGCGCAGACGCACACCATGCAGGCGATGGCGACTCGTGCGTCCGGCAAGACCAGGGACAAATCGTTCAGCCTTGCCGCGCGCTATGCCGAGTACACCGGTTGGATGGCGCAGGAGTCGGGCCAGGAACGGGTCGCGCTGTGGTGGACGGACCTCGCGGTCGCGTTGGCGGAGGCAGGCTCCGATCAGGAACTCGCCGCGTACAGCCTGGTGCGCAGGGCGCTGGTGACCCTGTACGCGGGCGACGGAAGGCAGACGGTCGCCCTCGCCCAGCAGGCGCAACACCATCGCGCGGCCAGCGCCCGGGTCCGCGGCCTCGCCGCGCAACGCGAGGCGCAGGGGCACGCGCTGCTCGGCGACCACACGGCCTGCTGCACCGCACTCGACCGAGCCGACGAACTGTTGGCCAGAGCCGCGACATCCGAACCAGCGACGGTGCTCGGCACGTCCAGCGTGGCCAATCCGGCCGCGCTCACCCGCGCCTGGTGCCTGCACGATCTCGGCAAGCCGGCCGAGGCGGCGCAGCGCTTCGACATCGAACTCGACGGCGTCGATCCCGGCCGGTCCCGATTCCAGGCGCGCTGGGGAGTTCGCCGCGCACTGTCCTATGCCACCTCCGGCGAGATCGACCACGCCTGCGAGCTGACCGACAAGCTGCTCGGCGACGTCGAACTGGTCGACTCGGCAACGGTCCGCTGGGACCTCCAGACGCTGACCAAGACCTTCTCGCGCTGGCTCAACCACCCGTCGGTCCGCACGCTGTTCCCGAAACTGACCGGCGCGCTGTACACGAGTCCGGCGATGCGCTGACTCCACGCTCTGCACCCGGGTATTCGCGGCAGTCGCCGCCCGGCCCCCGCGTGGCATGGTTTCCGGCTCGGCGGTGTTCGTACGCTCCCCGCACGTGCTCTCCGCGTGCCGCATGAGCAAGGAGGAATCCCATGTCCGCCAAGCCGACCGTGTTACTCGTGCACGGTTTCTGGGGCGATGCCACCCACTGGGCCAAGGTCATCGTCGAGCTGCACCGGCGTGGTTTCGAGTCGATCAAGGCGGTGGAACTTCCGCTGACCTCGCTCGCCGACGACGCGGCCCGCACCCAGCAGATGATCAAGCAGATCGACGGTCCGGTCCTGCTGGTCGGCCACTCCTACGGCGGCGCGGTGCTGAGCGAGGCCGGTGACCTGCCCAACGTGGTCGGCCTAGTCTTCGTCGCGGCGTTCGCGCCGGACAAGGGCGAGAGCCTGGCCACGATCAGCGCCCGCGAGGAGGGGCCGGGCGGCGCGAACGTCGCGCCCGACTCGGACGGATACCTGTGGATCAACCCGGCGAAGTTCCAGGAGAGCTTCTGTCAGGACGTCGACGACGACGAGGCGCTGGTCATGGCGGTGACGCAGAAGGCACCGGTCGGCCTGGCCTACGTCGGCGAGGTCAGCATCGACCCGGCCTGGAAGAACAAGCCGTCCTGGTACCTGGTTTCCGCACAGGACCGGATGGTCGCGCCGAACGTCCAGCGCTGGCTGGCCGGCCGGATGGCTCCGCGCAAGACCGTCGAGATCAACGCCAGCCACGCGTCGATCGCCTCGCAGCCCGGCGCCATCGTGGATCTGATCGAGGCCGCCGCCCGCGAGGTGTAGCGGGTGGCGCAGCTCTCCTGGCCTAACCGGAGCCGGGTCCGCTAATCTGGACTTAAGCGGACCCGGCTCCGGATGGAGAGCATGATGAGCACACGACTGGGCGGCACTGTGGCCCTGGTGACCGGCGCGAGCAGCGGAATCGGCGCGGCAACCGCCCGCGCCCTGGCCGAGGAGGGCGCGGCCGTCGGCCTGCTGGCGCGGCGCCGCGACCGGCTGACCGAACTGGCCCAACAGATCGGCGGCACCACGGCCGTGCTCGAAGCCGACATCACCGACGAGGCACAGGCGCGGGCCGCGGTCGAGCAGTTGGTCAGCGAGCTCGGCAGGCTGGACATCGTCGTCAACAACGCCGGCCTCATGCTCACCGGCCCGGTCATGGCCGCGCCCGACGGCGAGTGGCAGCGCATGATCGACGTCAATCTGAACGGCGTCCTGCACGTCACCCGCGCCGCCCTGCCGCACCTGGTCCGCGCGGCCACCGACGCGCCACGCGGCGTCGCCGATCTCGTCAACATCAGCTCGACCGCGGGCCGCGTCGCGCGAGCGGGCACGGCCGTCTACAACCTGACGAAATTCGGCGTCAACGCGTTCAGCGAGGCGTTGCGCCAGGAGGTCGGCCCGCAGCGCGTCCGGGTCGGCGTCGTCGAACCCGGCACGGTCGACACCGAACTCAGCTCGCACCTGCGCGAGGAGATCCGCGAACGAGTCCACCAGCAACTCGGCGACATGGAACTCCTGCGCCCTGAGGACATCGCCGACGCGGTCTGCTTCATGGTCACCAGGGATCGCCGGGTCGCCGTGAACGAACTGCTGGTGCGCGCGGCCGAACAGACCTGGTGACGTCGAAACACCCGGTGTCCCGGACACGATGTGGTGGGTATGGAACAGCGGGGATTCTCGCCGTGGACACCGGAAGTTCCCGGTGGGAAGCCGCCCCGCGTGCCACGTGCGCCACGTGAACCGCGACGGCGGTTCCGATTGCGGGTCAACGGAACGGCTCTGGCCGTGATCGCGGGCTGCATCGCGTTCGTCGCGGTGGTGGCGGTCGTCGTGGTCGTCGGCCTCAATCGCAAGATCGTCGAGGCGGGCACCCCGATCGCCGTTTCCCGGTCGGCAACCACCATGCAGCCAACCACGACCACGGTTCCGCCGACCACCTCCACGGTGCCGGCGCCGCCGACCTCACTGACCCAGGGTGTGGTGCCGAGCGGGTACACACCTGAGTCGGGGCCTGCGGGGATTCAGGTCAACATTCCCTCCGGCTGGACGATCGCCAGCCCGTTCGCGTCCGAGAACGAGGCCGATGATCCGGCCGGCTCCGGATCGCTGATCCGCTACGGCGGCACGCCATCGCCGTCGATGTCGTTGCTGGACGCGATCACCAGCGACGAATCCAGCAACACCTCCGTCAAAACCGGTTACCAGCAGCTGCAACTGAACCAGGTCAGCTCGCCGACCGGCGACGACACCGTGGTCTGGGAGTTCCTGTTCGACAAGAACAACGTGCAGCGGCACGTGCTCAGCTGGTTCTGGCGAGCGAACGGCACCGACTACGTCGTCTACTTCTCCTCGACCGTCGCCAACTGGCCGGCCATGCAGTCGATCGCGAGCGCGGTCGAACAGACCGCCGGCCCGGTGTGACCGGCTACCAGTCGTGCACGGTGCCGTCGGTGAGGCGGTTCACCGGGAGGTAGGCGGGGGAGTAGGGGAAACGGGCGGCGAGCACCTGGTCGAGTTCGACGCCGAGACCGGGCGCATCGCCAGGGTGCAGCAGGCCGTTGGTGAACGTGTAGCCGGTGCGGAAGACCTCCAGCGTGCGCGGGCTGTGCCGCATGTACTCCTGGATGCCGAAGTTGTGCAGCGCGATGTCCAGGTGCAGGGCGGCTGCCATGCCGACCGGGGACACGTCGGTCGGCCCGTGGAAACCCGATTTGACCTGGTACAGCGCGGCGAAATCCAGCAGCTTCCTCATCGGCGTGATGCCGCCGCCATGCGTGACCGACGAACGGACGTAGTCGATCAGCCGCTCGGTCAGCAGCACCTGGTAGTCCTGCGCCGAATTGAACACCTCGCCGATGGCCAGCGGAGTCGTGGTCTGCTCGCGCACGCGGCGCAGCGCGGTCTGGTCCTCGCCCGGCGTGCAGTCCTCCAGCCAGAACAGGTCGTACGGTTCGAGTCGCTTGCCGAGAATCGCTGCCTGGTTGGGCGTGAGCCGGTGGTGCGCGTCGTGCAGCAGCGGCAGTTCCGGGCCGAACTCCGCGCGCACGGCCTCGAAAACACCGGGCAGATGACGCAGATACGCGCTCGTGTCCCAGGTTTCCACCAGCGGGACGGCGGCGCGGCGAGCCGGTTCGTAGTCGTAGCGCTCGCCAGGAGTCGGGTTCGCGGCGACGCCGTAGACCTGGCCGAGGCCGGGAACGCCGGTCTGGATGCGAATCGCGCGATAGCCGGCGTCCAGGTGCGCGCGGATCGACTCGAACAGCGCGGGCACATCGACACCGGAGGCGTGACCGTACGCGAGCGCACCGATCCGGGACGCGCCACCGAGCAACTGGTACAGCGGCAGGCCGGCGACCTTCGCCTTGATATCCCACAGCGCCATGTCGACGGCGGCGATCGCGGTCATGGTCACCGGGCCGCGCCGCCAGTACGCGCCGCGATACAGGTACTGCCAGGTGTCCTCGATGTTGTGCGCGTCCCGGCCGAGCAGCAGCGGCACCACGTGTTCGGTGAGATACGCGGCGACGGCGAGTTCGCGGCCGTTCAGCGTGGCGTCGCCCCAGCCGGTCACCCCGTCCTCGGTGACCACCTTCAACGTGACGAAGTTGCGGTCCGGACTGGTGACGACGACCTCGGCCGCGTCGATGGCGCTGGCGCTCCGCATAGATGTTCTCAGCTTTCCGTCGGGTCGAGCAGAATTTTCATGGCCTTCCCGGCGCGCAGCAACTCGACCGCGTCGGTGGCCCGCGCGAGCGGCAGCACGTGCGAGACGATGTCGGTCAGCCGGCCCGGGTCAGTGGCGAGCAGGTCGATGGCGGCGCTGATGTCGGACCGATCGTAGATGCGCGTGCCGATCACGGTCAGCTCGGCGAACATCACCCGCAACAGGTCGAATCCGACCGGCTGCGGCGGATACGCGCCGACGATCACCAGCGTGCCGGCGCCGCGCACCCGGTCGCACGCCGTGGCGGCGACCGCGGGCACGCCGGTCGCGTCGAACACGACATCGGCGGTGCCGGTGGCGGACAGGGTGAGGCCGAGATCCGCTGCGGCGCGAGCGCGATGTTCGGCTGGTTCGCTCATCGTCACGGTCGCGCCGGTGCGTTGCGCGACCAGGCCGAGTAGGCAGCCGATCGGGCCCGCGCCGAGCACGTGCGCGCGCATGCCGCCGACCAGGCCCGACCTGCGCACCGCACGCACCGCGACCGCGACGGGTTCGACGATCGCGGCCGTGCGCAAGTCCATTGTGGCCGGTAAGGGAAAGAGATTCGCCTGCGGCACCAGGACTTCACGGCAGGCCGCACCGGGATAGTCGATGCCGACGGCGGTCAGGTTCGCGCAGATCGTGCGCAGCCCGCGCTGGCAGGCGTCGCAACTCCCGCAGCGCACCATCGGATCGGCGAACACCGGCGTGCCGTCGCCGAGCCGGCCGGCGAACTCGTGGCCGAGCACGGTGCCCGGTCGGGCGCGACCGTGTTCGCCGGCCAGCACGTGCAGGTCGGTGCCGCACAGCCCGGCATAGGCGACCGCCATCCGGACCCAGCCGGGCCGGTCCTGCGGCAGCGCCACCTCGCGCACCTCGGAGGTGGTGCCGCCGGTCCAGACGAACGCGGGAGCCGCGATCATGCGTGCGCCAACTCCTCCAGTCGGGCCGCGACCGCGGCGACGAAATCGGGTGCCTCGGAGACTTTCGGGCCGAACAATGCCTCGTCGACGAGGACTCGCCGGGCGAGATCGGGCTGGCCGCCCAGTTCGCGCAGCCGCGCCAGCGCCGGGTCGGCGGGCCGGCCGACCCGCTGTTCGTCGATGGCGTCGGGATGGCAGGAGACGCGCAGGAACGCGGCGAGGAGCAGGGCGAGCCCGCCGGGCACCCGGCCCGCGCGGCGATGCCACTCGACGGCGTCCGGCACGCGCTGTGCGAGCTTCATCGAGCCGTCGGTGCCCACCTGCGCGGTTCGATGGCCCAGTGCCGCATTGGCGAACCGCGCCAGCAGCTGCTTGCGGTAGCCGTCGAGATCGAACCCGGATGGCAGGCGCAGGGTGGGGGCGTAGTCGGCCATCAGGTCCTCGACCGCTGCTGCGATCACCTCGTCCGCGAAGGCCGACGCGATGAACCGGTGTCCGCGCAACAGGCCCAGATACGCGATGAGGCTGTGACAGCCGTTGAGCAGCCGCACCTTCACCGTCTCATACGCGTGCACCTCATTGGACAGCAACGCGCCCGCGTGCTCCCACGCCGGTCGGCCCGCAGCGAAGTCCGGCTCGATCACCCACTGGCTGAACGGTTCGGCCGGCACCGGCACCGCGTCCGCGAACCCGGCCGCCCGCGCCATGGCCACGTGTTCCGGGCCGGTGGCCGGGACGACGCGGTCGACCATGGTCGCCGGGAAGGTTGCCGCGTCCAGCGCCTTCGGGTCGTACTGAGCCAGGACATGGCGCAGCAGTGGGCCGTTGCCGGTGAGGTTGTCGCAGCTGAGCACGGTGACCGGCGTGCCGCGCCGAGCAAGGCCCCGCGCGAGCAGGGCGAGCGGACTGTTCGGCGGCACGGCCGGGTCGAGGTCGCGGGTGCCGGGACGGAGGTGGTAGCCGGCCTCGGTCACCGTCAGCGTGACGATCTCCGTTGCCCGATCGGCGATCCGGCGCACCACCTCCTCGGGTTCGTCGGCCGCGACCAGCGCTTCGGTGAGCACCCGGACCGGACGCACCAGCGGCGGGCCGTCGGCCACCGTGAGCACGTTGTAGCGCATGGCCTGCGCGCGCAGTGCGTCCACAACGGACCGAGAGCGGTTGGCGACGCCGGTGATGGTCCAGTCGCCGCCCGCATCCTCGGTGTAGACCGCCTGGTGCGCCCGGTGGAAGTTGCCGAGTCCGAGATGGACGATGCGTCGGCTCACGCGTCCGCCCGCACGGTCGCCTTCTCGCTCTCCACATGGCCGAACATCTCCGGCAGGATGAACACCGCGGACAGCCAGCCGATCAACGAGATCACCGACACGATCGCCGTCGCCGTCGGCACGCCGAGCTTGTCGAACAGCGTCGGGAACAGGTAGATGGTGACGAAGCTGGCCAGTTTGACGAACACGTAGCCGAACCCGGACGCGGTGCCCTTGTAGCGGGACGGCGCGACGACCGAGGCGATGGTCATGCCGTTCGACGCGTCCCAGTAGTGGCCCCACATCAGCGCCGCCGCGGCCACCGGCACCAGCGCGGTCCAGTGCAGGTGCAGGAACAGCGCGGCGGCCAGCAGCGACACGAACGCTATGCCGAAGCCCCATGCGGCGACGCCGCGATGGCCGATCCGGGCGATCGCCACCGGCGCCACGAACCCGCTGACCGTGGCCACGATGTACACCGCGCCGGTGAGGAAGTTCGTCGCGCCGATCCCGGACACGCCGGTGAGCACCAGGATCACCGGCAGGTAGTAGCCGAACGCGGTGAACTCCGCGCCCTGGCAGGCATTGGAGATCCAGGCGAAGATGCTTGCCTTGCGCCGGACCGGATCGGCCCACACGTTGGCCAGGAAGTCGCGGATGCGCGGGCGGCGCAGGTCGTAGTCCTGGTCGGGCAGCATGGTCAGGTCGTCGTCGAAGATCTCCTTCGCGGTCTTCTTCGCCTCCGCGAACCGGCCGCGCTGGATCAGCGAACCGACCGTCTCCGGCACGTTCAGCCGGCCGAGCAGCAGCGCCAGCGCGGGCACCGCGCCGAGCGCGAGACCGATGCGCCACAACATTTCATGGTCCACACCGGACACGTACATGATCGTGATGACCACGATGGCCGCGATCTCGCCCAGACCGAACATGCCCTGCCAGCGGCTGCCCATCAACTCGCGCTTGCGCCGCGGCATCGACTCCATGATGTAGGCGTAGCCGGAGACCACGTCGCTGCCGAGCGGGAAACCGAGCAGGAACCGGATGATCACCAGCTGCCACATGTTCGCGACGAAGCCCTGCGCCAGCGCGAGCACCACGAACATGGCCATGGTGGTGAGGAAGACCGGCCGCCGGCCGAACTTGTCCGCGAGATAGCCGCCCAGCACCGCGCCGAGCAGGGCGCCGCCCTGGACGGCCGCCGAAGCCAGACCGAGCAAGGCCGCGCTCGGATGGAACTGAGCCTTGAGGAAGATCAGCAGGAACGAGATCGAGTACAGGTCCCAGGATTCGATCAGGATGGTCGAGATCATCAGCCAGCCGGTGCGCGTACCGCGCGCGGTGCCCGAACTGTTCGCCACGTGCACGGCCGCGGCATCGGCGAGATCCCGCAGCGCCTCCTCGGATGGAACCTCTCCGGCCGCCGTTGGTCCGGTCATGGGTTGCTCCTGTGTTCGAAACGATGCTGCTCGGCAAGATCACGCAACCGCCCGTTGACCGCGGCGATGTGCGAGTACGCCACCGAGAACGCGAGATCGGGATCGCCGGTCTCGATCGCGATGACCAGTTGCTCGTGTTCGTAGCGGGTGCGAGCCGGGATGTGGTCCCTGGTCACCGCGCCCCACATGTGCTGCCAGCCGGCGCCGTAGGTGAGCGCCTCCATGACGCTGGCCATCACCTCGTTTCCGGCCGACCGCACGATCGACTGGTGGAACTCGGCGTCCAGCCGCGCGTACGCGACCGGATCGGTGCTCTGCTCCATGCGTTCGAACACCGACCGGATCCGCTCCCGGTCGGCCTCGGTCGCGTTGCGGGCCGCGCGCGCGGAGAACGCGGGTTCCACGACCAGCCTGATCTCCACCAGGTCGGGCACGGAGTCGGCGTGCAGCAGGAAGCCGCTGTGCGCGAGGCTGGGCAGCAGGGCGCTCAGCCGCAGCGATGTGACGTACGTGCCGGAGCCGTGCCGGCTCTCCAGGATGCCCAGCAGCTCCATGGCCCGGATCGCCTCGCGCAGGGCCGCGCGGGACACGCCCAGTTCGGTGGCGAGTTCGGTCTCGCGCGGCAGCCGCGCCATCGGCGGGAACGTGCCGTCGCTGATCCGGGCGCGGATCAGCCGCATGGCCCGATGCGGTGCGGTCTCCAGCGGCTCGGTCACACCCACCCTCCGAGTAGTCCGACCTCTTGGCGCGATTCGGGTGATGGTAGCCACACGTGTCCGCCCTGGACAAGGGTTTCGCGGAAAAGAGGTATGACCTCCTGGTCGAAGGGTCAACCGATGAACCAGACGCTCCCGCTTGACCCGGTGATCGTCGGCCCGGGCAGAATCCGCCGGATGCCGGCGTGGACCTAGCCGAACTGGCACGGATCGCGACGTCTTACGGGATCGAGATCCTTGGCCCGCAGCTCACCCTCTGACTCGGGCGGGCGAATTGAAATACGACAACGGAAATATGACTGATCAAACACGTTCCGTGTAAATCATCCGGACATTACGGTCGTTCGGATTTTCCGCTGTCGCAAGATCACGAAATGCGAACGGTGACTCAACATTTCCGACCGGCCTGAAACGCCGAAATCGAGTGCTTGCGCAGGCGCTGACCAGTCACCATAATTCACACCACATTCTGCGCGGGCCCACTCCGGTTGTATACAACCGTGCCCGACCAGCATCGTCAGGAGCCATGTTGGGCATGATCGGCAGCAAGGTTGGCGAAACGCCGCGCCTTGCCACAACGTTACGTTCCCGGCACGCCAGCATGATCGCCTTCGGCGGCACCATCGGCGCGGGCATCTTCGTCGGCAGCGGTGCGGGCATCGCGAGCACCGGTCCGGCGATCGTGGTCAGCTACCTGGTGCTCGGCATCCTCGCCGCGATCGTCATGCGCGTGCTGAGCGTTCAGACGGTGCGCAATCCGGACAGTGGCTCGTTCGCCACCCACGCAGGCGAAGCGTTCGGCCATCCAGGACGGTTCGCGGTCGGCTGGATGTACTGGTGGCTGATGGTCGTCACCGCGAGTGTCGAGTGCAGCACAGCGGGTGCGAAGGCCGCCACGCTCGTCGGCATCTTCCCGGCGTCGGTCTGGGCGCTGATCTTCTTCGTCGGCCTGACCCTGATCAACCTGGCGCCGGTGCGCACGTTCGGCGAGTTCCAGTTCTGGCTGGCGCTGGCCAAGATCGTGCTGATCTTCGCGGTGCCGTTCCTGGCCGTGCTCGGCGTGCTCGGCGTGCTGCCCAACGTTTCCGTGTCCAGCGCGGCGAGCGCGATCAACCAGACCGGCGTCGCGCCCTTCGGCTTCGGCCCGATCGTCGCCTCGATGCTGCTGTGCGCGTTCTCCTTCCTCGGCATCGAGATGACCTCGATCGCGGCGGGCGAGACCGACCGGCCGCGCCGGGTGATCCCGGCCGCGCTGCGCACGGTCATGTACACGGTGCTCGGCGCCTACGTGTTCGCGATGCTCATGACGGTCGTGCTGGTGCCGTGGAACGACCCGAAGGTCGCGGCCAGCCCGTTCAACGCGATGATGACCGCGCTGCACGTTCCGGCCGCCACGACCATCATCAACATCGTCGTGCTGACCGCGGTGCTGTCCGTGCTGAACGTCTGCATCTACTCGGCGTCGCGGATCGGCTTCGCGCTCGCCGGCCACCGCGACGCGCCGAGGCCGTGGGGCAGGCTGTCGCAGAGCAGGGTGCCGCGCAACGCGGTGATCTCCTCGGCCGTCGTCGGCATCATCCTCACCGTCGTCACCTACATCCTGCCGAGCAACCTCTCCAACGCGATCATCGACTCCGCGGGCGCGGTCGGCATCTTCACCTGGATCGCGATCGTGGTGTCCTACCTGAAGATGCGCCCGAAGCCGACCGGCTGGCAGGCGCACGAACAGCCCAGTCCGAGCCGAACACTGTTCGGCGCGGGCCTGGCCACCGTCGCCCTGGTCATCCTGCTGATCGGCATGATCTTCCTGCCGGCGACCCAGCTGGAACTGCTGATGACCCTGCTGACCGCGCTGGTGATCTTCGTGATCGTGATGTGGCGCGAAACCGGACGCCGTTCGGGAGACCAGGAAGCGGACGACTAGCCCTTTCGCCCGGCTGGATGGCCGGCCGCGTGACTCACTCGGGCAGCACCACGACCTTCCCGCTGGCTTCGTCGTTGTCCATGTACCGGTGCGCGGACACGATGTCCGCCAGCGGGAACACCCGATCCAGGTTCGGTCGACACGCGCCCGCCTCGACCTCGTCGACGATCCGCTGCAGGGTGCCCGCGTCGCCCTTCATGGTCTCGCTGTGAAACGCGGTGAGCCTGGCGCCGGACGGGATCATCGAGATCGGCTGGAAGTCCGCGATCGCCCAGCCACTGAGCGAACCGGCCACGCACACTGTCCCGTTAGGACGGACCAGGCGCAGTGAATCCAGGACCGTGCTCGCCCCGACCAGATCCAGCACGCGATCCGGTCCGTCCGGCCAGATCGATCGCACGCTCGCCTCGCCAACGAGCACGTGGTCGACGCCGACCGCGCGTACCGCGTCGGCCTTGTCCGGCCGACGCGTCGTGGCCGCGATCTCGATGCCGCGACCGGCCGCGATCGACGCGGCCGCCAGCCCCACCGACGACGTCCCGCCCCGGATCAGCAACCGCTCACCGGACCGCACGCCCAGTGTGGCCAGTGCGCCGTGCGCGGTCAGGTACGTCTCGGGCAGCGCGGCCAGCACCTCCCACGGCAACGTCGTCGTGACCGGCATCAGCAGCGCGTTCGGCAACAACGCGTACTCCGCGTAGCCGCCGTCGAACTCGCGACCCATCTCGCCCATCACCGCCGCGACCGTCGCCCCTTCCGGCACAGCGGGATCGGTCGACTCGGCCACCACCCCGACACACTCGATGCCCAGCACGCGCGGGAATCGCACGTTCGGCGAATGCCCCTGCCGGGTCCGTAGCTCCGAGCGGTTCAACCCCGCGCCGCGCACCCTAACCAGGCTCCAGCCCGGCCGGACCGCCGGCACCGGCAACTCCCGTATTTCCAACACATCCGGACCGCCCGCCCGGACACACACCGCAGCTCTCATGCGTTCACCTTCACCTGGACGCACACTGGCTGGCTACCGTTAGAATGCCAACTTATGCCCGTTGCCCGCCAACCTGCCGATCCGACCTCGCGACTGTGGCCGACCGGTGGCGTGCACCTGTGGCCGTCGGGCGGCACGAGCGAGGCGCAGTCGCATTCTCGGGGCCACCTGGTGTACGCGGCGCGTGGCATCCTGTCCGTGCACACCGAACGCGGCAACTCGATCGTGCCCGCCAACCGCGTTGCCTGGACACCCGCCGGATTCACCCACCAGCACCGCGCGCACGGCGACACCGACATGCGGATCCTGTTCCTGCCGGCCTCGCTGGCCCGACTCGTGCCCGACCATCCGGCCGTCTTCACCGTCTCCGGCCTCGCCCGCGAGGTCCTGCTCGCGCTGACCGGCGAACGCGACCACGACCCGGCGGCAAGCGTGCGCCTGCGCCGAGTCCTGGTCGACGAACTCCGCGAAGCCCCCGAACAGCCGCTGCACCTGCCCGAACCACACGACGACCGGCTACGCGCGATCGCCCGAATCCTCCACGAGAACCCGGGCGACAACACCGCGCTGGCCGAACTCGGGCAGACGATCGGCGCGAGCGCGCGCACGCTCAGCCGCCTGTTCCACGACGAACTCGGCATGACCTTCTATGCGTGGCGCACCCAGCTGCGCATCCAGCACGCGCTGGTCCTGCTCGCCGACGGCCACGACACGACCCGGGTCGCGCACGCCTGCGGCTGGGCGAACCCGAGCGGCTTCATCGCGGCCTTCACCGCGATCGTCGGCACCACGCCCGGCCGGCACCGAGCCGTCCATGGTGGACTCAACGCGCGATCCGCGCGGGATCGAACGCCGACACCGCCTCCAGCGCACCGCTGACCAGCTCGGTGATCAACCTGCCGGTGGCAGGCGCCAGCATCAGCCCGAGCATGTTGTGCCCGGCCGCCACGAACACCCCGCGATGGTCGGGCAACCGCCCGATCGCGGGCAGCCCGTCCGGCGTCATCGGGCGAGGACCCACCCACTCGTCGCGCCGAGCCATCCAGTCCACACCGGACAGATACGGGCGCGCCGCGGCCACGATCGCGGTCACCCTGCGCGGATCGAACCGGTCGTGATCGGTGTCGAACTCCATGGTGCCGGCGATCCGCAGCGCGTCACCCAACGGATTCACCGCGACGTGCGCGTCGCCGAGATGCACCAGCCTGCTCGGCGGGTTCGCGGCCGGGACGGCGAAGCTGTATCCCTTGCCGGCCACGATGTTCAGGTCCACGCCCATGGCTCGGCCGATCGATCTGGTCCAGATGCCCGCCGCGAGCACCGCCCGGTCCGCCTCGATCACGCCCGCCGAGGTGTGTGTCCTGGTCCGCTCGCCCGACTCCTCGACCCGGGTGACCCGTGCGCCGGTCACGATCTCCACGCCCTGCGCGCGCAGCGCGCCGGCCAACCCGTCCACGAACAGATTCGGGTCGATCGACCACTGGTCGGCCACCAGGAACCCCGCCCGCGCCGCGTCGGCGAGCAACGGTTCCCGGTCGGTCAGCTCGGCATGGTCGAGCAGACCGGCCGGATCGACCGGCGCGCCCAGCTCGTGCGCCGCGCGCAACGCCTTGCGCGCGGCGGACGTTGAGCCGTACACGTACAGGAAACCGTCCTTGTTCGCCTTGGCGTCCACACCGGAGCACTCAAGTTCCGCGAACAACTCGAACGTGCCGGCCGCGAGCCCCGCCAGCGCGGCCGCGCCGCTGCGATGGTCCTTCCGATTGGCGTGCAAGGAGAATCCGATCAGGAACCGGGCCAGATCGACGCTGGGCTGGGGCCGCAGGTAGAGCGCGGCATCGGGCCGGTGCAGCGTGCGCAGCGCGGGCCCGATCACCCCCGGCGCCGGCAGCGGTTCGACCAGGTCCGGGCAGATCTCGCCGGCATTGCCCCGGGACGCCCCACTGCCGATTCCGTCCCGCTCCACCACGGTCACCTCGTACCCGGCCTGGCGCAGGTAGTACGCGCAGCACAGGCCGATCACGCCGCCGCCGAGCACCGCGACCGAACGCACCGTCATCGGCTCTCCTCAACCGCGACCGGTTCCGGTGTGGCAGGCGTCGCGGCGCTCGACTCGGTCAGCGTCATGCCGCTCGTCTCCGGCGCCAGGAAGTACGACACCGCCCAGCCCAGCGTCGCGATCACCGCGCCGGTCAGCATGGCCAGCCGCGTGCTGTAGCCGAGCAGCACCGGCGCGCCGTAGGTGCCGATGGCCGCGCCGATCCGGGAAACCCCGGTGGCGAAACCGTTTGCGGTCGCCCGGACCCCGGTCGGGAACAGCTCCGAGGGATAGATCGCCTGCAAACACTGGCTCGCGAAGGACGCGACCCCGAACACCACGAACAACGTGACGACCAGCAGCACCGGCGGATGTGCCAGCAGCGCGAGCCCGAGCAGCGGCAGCGCGGAGATCGCGAAGCTCCACAACAGCAGCGTCCGCCTGCCCTTGTTCACCAGTAACGCGCCGGACAGCGAACCGAGCACGTAGAACACCTGGATCACCACCGAACCCAGATACGACGCGTTGCCCCTGGCCAACCCGAACGACTGCAGAATCGTCGGCTCGTACGTGCTGATCGCGTAGATCGGCAGCAGTTGGCAGGCCCAGAACACGCACACGAAGATGGTGCGGCGCAGGTACGGCTTGTTGAACAGGGTGCGGTAGCTGCGCGAGGAGTTCGCGTCGAGCGCGAGATCGCTGATGTCCGCGTCCGGTCCCAGCATCTTGTGCAGCACGGCACGCGCCTCGTCGACCCGGCCCCTGGACAGCAGCCAGCGCGGCGACTCCGGCGTGCCGATGCGCATCAACAGGATCAGCGCGGCCGGAATCGCGCTGCTGGCCAACATCCACCGCCACGCGTCCGGTCCGATGGAGAGCATGATCCAGCCGACGATGTAGGCGACGGCCGCGCCGACCGACCACATCGTGACCATCACGACCAGCAGCGGACCGCGCGATTTCCGCGGCGCGAACTCGGAGACGATCGTGCCGGCGATGGCGAAGTCCGCGCCGATCGCGATGCCCATGGCCAGCCGCAGTGTCACCAGCTGCCACGGTTCGGTGGCCACGAACTGCAACAGCGACAGGATGATGAAGGCGGCGATGTCGGCCAGGTACACCTTCTGCCGGCCGACCCGGTCGGTCACCTGACCGAAGATCAGGCCACCGAAGAACATGCCGATCAGCGAGGCTGAGCCGATCAGGCCGGCGCTCCCGCCGCCCAGTTTGAACGAGACGGTGATCAGCGGCAGGGCCACGCCGATGATGCTGAGGATGTAGCCGTCACAGAATTCACCGCCGCCCGCGTAGAGCGTGATGAGCCAGTGGGTTCGGGTTGGTCGGGAGTGTTCCAGCGTCGCGGTCATAGCTCGCTCCTGACGAATCGGTTGGTGTGACGCTAGACACCATCAGGAAGCCAGTCATCATATGCTTGATATGAAATCAGCCGGTCAAAGGTGGTGATTATGGTATGATTCGTACAGTCCCGTTGCCGTCTCCGCTGACCTCGTCACTCGCCCAGGAGATCGCCGCCGAGACCAGCCGGATCATCGGCTTCAACGTGCTGGTCACCGATCGGGACGGGGTGGTGATCGGCAGCGGCGACGTCGATCGGGTCGGCTCCGTGCATGAGGCGTCCATCGACGTCATCCGCACTCGGCGTGAAGCGCTGCACACCGCCGAGCAGGCGCGGGCGCTGCACGGCGTCAAACCCGGCATGACCCTGCCGATCGTGCTCGACGGCGAGGCGCTCGGCACGGTCGGCATCACCGGCTCGCCCGCCCGGATCCACCGGTTCGGCCTGCTCGTCCAGCGGCACACCGAGATCCTGGTGCGCGAGGCCATCCTGCTGCGGTCCCGCCTGGTGCGCGACCGCGCCGTCACCGACTTCGTACGCGACATCGCGCTGTTCGACGACGACGTGATCACCGGCGCGGCACTGACGCAGCGCGCCGCCGAACTCGGTATCGACCTCGACCGGCCGAGAATCGCGATCGTGATCGACCTGCCCGCCGAAGACGGCGCGGTGTCGGCCGTGCGCACCGTCCGCGAGTCCTTCCATGATCCGCACGACGTGGTCGCCGAAACCGCGACCGGTCGCATCACCGTCCTGCACGCCGCGACCGACGTGCGCGCGGCGCGCGAAAGGCTGCGACTGTTGTCGCGACAACAGTCGGCGCTCGCGGCGCACATCGGCATCAGCGATCCGGCCGTCGGCGTGACCGCGCTGCACGACGCCTGCCACGACGCGGCGGACGCACTGCGCATCGCGCCGAACAAGGCCGACCCGATCGTGCCCATCGCCGACGTGCGCGTGCACCAGCTGCTCGCCGCGGCCGGGCACCACGCCCGCTCCCGGTTCGCCGACCTGCTGCTGCGCGGCCTACGCGCCGAAACCGACTGGCCGACCCAGCGCGAGACCGTCCTGGCCTGGGTGGAGAGCGGCTTCAACCTCGTGCGCGCCGCGCGGGCGCTGCACATCCATCGCAACACGCTGCTGTACCGGTTGGACAAGATCACCACCCGGTCCGGCCGCGATGTCCGCGACCCGCACGACGCGCTCGCCCTCTACCTGGCCTGCCTCACGGAGGCGGTTACGACACCTGCTTGAGGTGCGAGCGGATCTGGAACGAGGTGATGATCTCGATCACGCCCAGCGCCAGGAGCCAGGCCCCGCCGAACACGACGAGCAGGCCGATCGAGCTGAACGGCGAGTCGATCAGCACGATGCCGGCGAGCATGCTGATCGCGCCGAAGAAGCCCTGCCAACCGCGCGCCGGCAGCCGATCGTCGGCGATCGCCGAGACGATCTGGGTGATGCCGCGGAACAACCAGCTGATCCCGATCCACAGCGCGAGCAGCACGATCGAGTCGAGCGCGCTGCGGAAGCAGAACAGGCCGAGCAGGATGGACAGTGCACCGCTGATGAATGCCAACACCCGCAACGAGGTCGTCCCGTGCGTGCCGAACGCGGCGGTCAGCTGCATGATGCCGGCGACCACCAGGTAGAGGCCGAACAGCACACCCGCCACGAGCACGGAAACGCCCGGCCACAGCAACACGAGCACACCGAGCACGATCGCGGCGATGCCGGTCAGGAGCACCGCCTGCCAGGCGTAGCGGGCGAGTCGGTGCAGCGGCCCTTCGAGTGGACCTTCCAGCAGGTCGGCGGGGCCACGGGAGCGGCTTTCGGCTTCGGTGTCGGCCGAAACGGGGCCGTCTGGTTCGGGGGTGCTCGTGGTCATGCCTCATCCTTCGGCCTGCACCCCCGACTCGGCCAGCGCATCCTCGGCTTGTCACACGTCCGGGTGAGTGCGCCTCATACCTTGACCTGAGTGATCGCTGTGCGCACGGCCGGGGCGATCTCCTCGGCCCAGCGGCCGAGCGTGATCTCGTCGGCCATGCCGCCCTCGGGGGAGAACAGCGTGAATCCGGACGCGCCGTGCTCGACAACGGCTTCGGTCAGTTCGTCGATCCACTGCCGGACCGATCCGCCGAGCCACCGGCCGTCCCGCTCACGCGGCGCGTCCTTCGGCCGGTCGGTGATCACGCCGGGCGTGTTGAACACGGTGCGGATCGCGCTCGGCTCCCGTCCGACGGACGCGGCGGCATCCTCGATGATCCGCCTGCCGCTCCGGTACACCTCGCTGCGCCAGTCCGCCGCATGGCCGGGAATCCACCCGTCCGCGACCCGGCCGGTCGCGGCCAACGACTTCGACCCGACCGACCCGGTCCACACCGGCGGCGCGGCCACCGGCGCGGGTTCGATCCGCTCGACCCGGTAGTGCCGGCCGGCGTGGCTGATCGCGTCCCCACCGCCGGACAACTTCCGGACCAGCACGATCGCCTCCTCGAACGCCTCGACGGCCGCGCCCGGCGACAGCGGTGCCACGCCGAGGTCGGCGATGCGATCCCAGCGCCCGCCCGCGCCCATGCCGAGCACGACCCGCCCGCCGGACAGCGCGGACAGCGACGTCGCCGTCCTGGCCAGCATCGGCGCGGGCCGGGTCGGCAGGTTGGTGACATTGACAAGGCCGGCGATCTGCTCGGTGCGCCCGAGTACGAACCCCAACAGCGCGTAGGCGTCCAGTTGATCGCCGAGGTACGGGTGGTCGGACACCGAGAACAGGTCCAACCCGGCCCGGTCGGCGGCGGCGACCACGCGCAGAAGCTCCGGCCCGCCCTCGATACCAGTGTGCGCGCCGAATCCGAACATCACATCTCGAATAGTCATATCGTCCCCTCAGTTCGTAGTACGAACCGTAATAGTTCGTATCACGAACCGCAAGGATCAGTGCTCGTCGAGATCGAGGAAGACCATCGGCACCTGATTATCCCGCACGATTCGGCCGAGCAGGGCGGCCAGTTCGTCCCGCTCGGCGGCGTCGAAGCCGATCGGCAGCTTGTCGATGCGCCGGCAGGTCTCCGCGTAGAAGGTCCTGGCCAGCTTGCTGCCCTTGGCGGTCAGCGAAACCCGCACGGCGCGGGTGTCACGCGGATCGTGCTCGCGCCGGACCAGGTCGTTGCGCTCGGTGCGGTCCACCAGTCCGGTCAGGCTCGACTTGGCCAGTCCGAGTACCGCGCCCAACTCGCTCATGCCGTACGGCTGCGACATCAGCACGCAGAGCAGTTGCCCCTGCTGCTGGGTGATGCCGTGCTCGCGGGCGGACTCGGCGTACACCGCGTTCACCAGGAACGTGGCGCGAACCAGGCCGGTAACCACGCCGATCCGATTGACAGCGTTGCTCACCGAGCCATCCTATCGTTCGCACTACGAACAGTGACCCAGGTCACACATGATCACCGACGGATTTCGGCCGGCCCGCTGGTCTTGATCCCGACCAGTCCGCACGACAACACCATCGGAGCCCACCATGTCCGCACCGACCACGACCGCCATCGTCACCGGCGCCAGCCGAGGCTTCGGCCGCGCCATCGCCGCCGCGCTCGTCGCCGCCGGCACCCACGTCATCGGCGTCGCCCGCGACCAGCGGGAACTGGACGACGTCCGAGCCGAACTCGGCGACGCGTTCACGCCGGTCGTCGGCGACGCGACCGACGAAACCCTTGCCGAGCAACTCATCGGCGAGCACCGGCCGACCCTGCTCGTGCTCAACGCGGGCGCCACCCCGCCCATGGGGCCCGTGCACGAACACACCTGGGACACCTTCAGCCGCAACTGGCACGTCGACACCAAGCACGCGTTCACCTGGATCGGCCAGGCGCTGCGCACCCCGCTCGCCCCCGGCAGCGTGGTCGTCGCGATGTCCAGCGGCGCCGCACTCGGCGGCTCGCCACTGAGCGGCGGGTACGCCAGCGCCAAGGCCGCCATCCGCTACCTGCGCAACTACGCCGCCGACGAATCCGCCCGCGCCGGCCTCGGCATCCGCTTCGTCACGTTGCTGCCCCAGTTGTCCCCGACCGGCCTCGGCGCCATCGGCGTCGAGGGCTATGCCGCACGGGAAGGGATCTCGGTCGACGCGTTCGTCCAGCGTCTCGCCCCGGTGCTCACGCCAGAACTCGTCGGCAAGGCCGTCCTGGAGGTCGCGACCGATCCGGACAGCGCGGCCGAATACCAGGTCGGCGGCACGGGGCTGCGCACTCTACCGTGACGTCGATGGCACCCTCCCCGAACGCCGAGTTCACCGCGGTCGCCGAGCAGTTCCGCCCGGAACTGCTCGCGCACTGCTACCGCATGCTCGGCTCCATCCACGACGCCGAAGACCTGGTGCAGGAGACGTACCTGCGGGCGTGGCGCGGCTACGGCGAGTTCGAGGGTCGCTCGTCCGTGCGCCGCTGGCTGTACAAGATCGCCACCATGACCTGCCTGACCGCCCTGGAAACCCGCGCCCGCCGCCCGCTCCCGTCCGGCCTCGGCGCCCCCTCCGACGACCACCGGGTCGCCATCGCCGACCGCGCGGAATCCGTGCCCTGGCTGGAACCCGCGCCGGACTCCCTGTTCGGCACCGGCGACCCGGCCGCGGTCGTCACCGCGCGAGCGGGCGTGCGGCTCGCGTTCATCGCCGCCCTCCAACTCCTACCCGCCCGCCAGCGTGCCGTCCTGACCCTGCGCGACGTGCTGGCCTTCCACACCGAGGAGGTCGCCGCCATGCTCGACACCACGACCGCGGCCGTGGACAGCGCGCTGCGCAGGGCCCGCGCAAAACTCGCCGAGTCCGCCCCCACCGAGCACACCGTCGTCGAGCCGACCGAACCCGCCATCCGCACCCTCCTCGACAACTACGTCGACGCCTTCACCCGAGCCGACGCCGGCGCGCTCGTCACGCTGCTGCGCACCGACGTCGAAATGGAAATGCCCCCCATCCCCACCTGGTTCACCGGCCGCGACGCGGTCGTCGGCTTCCTGATCAACCGCGTGCTCGCCAACGGCCACTGGCGCCTGTTCCCCGCCCGAGCCAACGGCCAGCCGGCGTTCGTCACCTACGTCCGCACCCCGACCGGCGATTTCACCGCCTACGGCGTGCAGGTACTGACGCTGACCGGAGCCCGAATAGCCCGCATCACCGGCTTCAACGACCCGAAACTCGTGACCACCTTCGGCTTCGCTCCCACCGTCGCGTCATGATTCGCGTTGGCGTAATGCGGACTGGGGGATGAGTTGGTCGCGCAGTTCGACGACAAGGTCCCGTCCGTCCAAATAGAACAGCCGGAACTGGCACACTCCGTACCAGACGCCGGTTCCGGACAGGATCCAGTCGTGCAGGACGCCGGGGATGACGCCGGTCATGTCGACGCCGGAGATCGCGCGGGTCGGTGACACGGCCGGGTCGCGGGGGAAGAGGAGGTCGAGGTTGATCCACACATCCCGGCTGCGCAACGCTGGAATACCCCACAGTTCGTTGCCCGGCGAGAAGGTAGGGTCGTTGTCGTCGGCACCGGCCATCACCCACTGTGACATCGCGTTCCCCATGTTGTCGTTGTGTCGCCGGGGAAGTCAGCGAGTCTTTCCTCAGATCGGGCGGTAGGGCCCGTCGTCGAGTTCGGCGAGATTCGCGACCGGGCCGCTGGCCACGAGGTGCCAGGTTCCGTCGGAGTGGCCGGCGGCCGCGCAGGCGTCGCAGCGGAGCCGGAGCAGCCCGTCGCCCTCTCTGGCCCGGTACCCCGTCACGGCCAGCTGGTGCACGCCGCGCCGGCACGTCGCGGGGAACACCGCGACGCGTCCTCGGTAGCCGTCCGTGCGGTAGCGGACACGCCCGTGTACCTGCTCCTGACCCGTCTCACCAGCCATAATGGGAAGCATAACCCATCAATCGAACACCAGTTCGAAGTGTGTGCGTCATTTGGTGGGTGCGGATGCGACGAGTCGTCCATGCCATGCTGGCGCGGTGAGCAGGCTCCCGGCGATCACCGTCTGGTTCTGGTTGATCAAGACCATGATCACCGCTGCGGACGTGGCCTGGCCGGACTACCTCTACCAGCACCTCGGCCAGACGCTCACCAGCGGCCTGATCGGCCTGGCCCTGATTGTCACGCTGGTGGTCCAGTTCCGGGTTCGCCGGTACCGGGCGTGGGCGTTCTGGCCCGCCACGATCGTGGTCAGCGTGGCCGGCACCGAACTCGCCAACGGCCTCTACGACAAAGCACACCTGGCCTACGGCTGGATCACGGTGCTCTACCTCGTCGTGCTGGTCGCGCTGCTCGCCTGGTGGCGGGCGCGTGCGGGCACGCTGTCGCTGTGGCGCGTCGACACCGCGCGGCGGGAAGGCTTCTACTGGGCGGTCGCGCTGGTCGCGTTCGCGCTCGGCACCGCGCTCGGCCACGCGGTGCTCCTGCCGCAGGCAGCGGGTCTGGTGATCTGGGCGGCGATCGTCGGCTGCGTCGCGGTCGGGTGGAGATGGCTGCGGCTGAGCCCGGTCTTGGCGTTCTGGAGCACCTACGTCCTGACCAGGCCGCTGGGCACCGCCGTCGCGTTGGCGCTGACCGGACTGGGCCGGTGGCCGGTCAGCGCCGGGTTCGGCGCGGCCGTGATCGTCCTGGCGACCTGGGCGGCGCGCAGCCGTCGCGACGAACCGGGACCGGTCCCCACCGACTGATCGATACTCGCCGCCATGCACGAGGTGGCTGCGTATCTGCTTGAGCTGGCAGGCCCCGAGATGTACAGCCGCAACGCGTTCCGGCTCACCGGGTTGGCCACGAACGCGGACGCACGCGCGATCCGGGCACAGCGGCAGCGGCTGACCACGAGGGCGGCGACCGGTGACGAGCAGGCGGTCGCGGCGCTGGCCGCCATCGACGAGCTGCGCGACGAGCGGCATCGGCTCGCGCACGAGATCTTCCGGGTCTGGCCCGGCGAACGGCAGAACAGCTGCGGCTGCCCGCACAGCGTGCACGTCACGCACACCGTCGCGGTGCGGGCGCACGCCGACGCGTTGCGCCACGAACGGTCCGGGACGCCGAGAGCGGCGGACCCGCTGTGGGACGAGGCCGCGGACGCGTGGCGGAAGTTGTTGCGGCACGCCGCGTTCTGGGATCACCTGCGGTATCGCATCGAACAGCTCGGCGATCGCCGGATGACCGGCGCGACCGTCGCCGAGATCCGCGAGGCGCTGCCGACCGCGCTGGCCAAGCCGATCGTGGCCTTGGCGGTCGCGGCCAGGTCGCCGTCGCGGTTGGTGAAACGCTCCGCCGGCTGGAACTTCGACTCGCGCGCGGCGGCAAACCTGCTCGTCGAACAGGCCGCGCCGCTGCGCAGCGGTATCGAGGATGTCCTGCGCCGGGCCACCGAGGACATCGACGCGAACCGGCCGGGCCGGGCGGCCACCGCGCTGCTCGACAAGGCGGTGCCGAAGGTCATGCAGCTCAACGAGTTTCTCCCGCACGGCGAGCACCGGTCGACCGCGCAGATCCGCGACCAGATCGCGATTCTGCTGAACAACAGCGCGCTGGCGCTGGCCGACAATCCCGCACCGGCCGGTGTCTCGCTCGGCCTGATGTTCGACACCGCGCTGGGCCTGGTGACCTCGCCGTCGCAGCGCACGCTGATCGAGAGCAACGCGGCAGCGGCCCGGCAGCGCGACGAGATCGACGCGGACCTCGCCGCCTTCGGTTTCAGTCTGGACAACGGCGGCTTCGCCCAACTCGCCGACCTGCTCACCGAATGCCTGACCAGCGGCAGGTTCGACGAGGCGGAGCGCATTCTCACCGTGATGCGCAAGCATGCGACCGATCCGATGGAGCAGGAGCAGATCAACGCGTTGCTGAGCCAACTCTCGCGGGTGAGCCTGACTCGCGGCCTCGGGCTCGGGCCGAGCTGGCTCGATGACGACGCCTTCCGGCCTTCCTACCAACCTGTGCGTGTGCCGGAACCGGTGCCGGTCCTGCGATTCATGGAGCGCACCTGGCAGATCTCGCTGGGCACCGGCTGGGCGGTGCCGATCGTGATCGGCACCGCGTTCGGCTTCTGGTGGGGCGCGCTGGCCGGGTTCATCTACGTGTTGGGCGTGTTGATCACCTTTTCGAGGACGAGGAACTGATGTCGCGATGGCGGCGTGAAATCGCCGAGAACCTGCGCCAACGCGGCCAGCACGCCGCGTTCCGGATCGAGCCGCCGGCCTGGGACGAGCCGCAACGCCGGCAGCTCGCCGAACTGCTCGACCAACTCGCCGAGCCGGTGTCGGACGAGGCCGAGCCGGTACTGGACGAGAGCGCGCTGGTCGCGACCGGCAACGGCCTGTGGCAGGCCAGGACCAAACTCGGCGGATCCACCGACGATCCCAAGCGGACGCGGCAGGTCAACCGCTATCTCGGCAACACCGAGAAGGCGCTCGCCAAGCTGGGCCTGGTCGTCCAGGACCACACCGGCGACCGCTATCACTCGGGCCTGTCGCTGGAAGTGATCGCCATGGTCGACGACGTGAACGTGGCGGAGGAGACGGTCGTGGAGACCATCCGCCCCTCGATCTACCTGGGCGGCCGGACCCTGCAGCTGGGGCAGGTCGTGGTCGCCTTCCCACCAGACAAGGAGAATCCGCGTGCGTGACACCATCGACTTCGGCATCGACCTGGGCACCACGAACAGTGCGGTCGCGGTCGCGGACGGCGGCACCATCAACGTGATCAAGAACCTGGTGTCCGCGGACACCACGCCCTCGGTGGTGCGCGTGCCCAAACCGGACGTGGTCCAGGTCGGGTTGAAGGCGCGCGGGTACTGGGACAAGGACCCGGAGAACGTGGCCGCCGAGTTCAAGCTCATGATGGGCCTCGCCGACGCGATCATCGGCTTTCCCCGCTCCGGCGTGACCATGACGCCCACCGAGTTGTCCGCCGAGGTGCTGAAGTCGTTGCGGGCGGACGTGACGCGCCAGCGCGGCGAGCCGCCCGAGGCCGCGGTGATCACCGTGCCAGCCGCGTTCGGGCTCAACCAGAGCAAGGCGACCAGCGACGCGGCGAAGCTGGCCGGGTTCACCGGGAACTGTCCGCTGGTGCAGGAACCGACCGCGGCCGCGTTCGCCTACGGTCTCCAGGACACCACCGAACACGGCTACTGGCTGGTCTTCGATCTTGGCGGCGGCACGTTCGACGCGGCCATCGTGAGCAAGCGCGACGGCGAACTGCGCGTGCTGCACCATGCCGGCGACTCCTACCTCGGCGGCGCCATGATCGACTGGGCGATCGTGGAGAAACTGCTCGTCCCGGCCGCCACGCGCGAACTCGGCCGGGTCGAGCTGAGCAGGGGCAACCCGGATCTGGACGTGGTGTGCGCGCTGGCGAAGCTGAAACTCGCCGCCGAGCAGGCCAAGATCGAACTGTCCACAGTGGATACGACGGTCATCGAGGACCTGTCGCTGACCGTCGGCGGGCGCACCGTCGAACTCGACGTCGAGCTGTGCCGGGCCGACGTGGAACGGCTGGCCGCGCCGTTCTACGCGCGGGCGATCCAATGCTGCCGAACCGCGTTGCGCGACGGTGAACTGCGCGCGACCGACATCGACCGCGTGCTGCTGGTCGGCGGCCCGACGCTCGCACCCGGCCTGCGCGGCACACTCGCGGATCCGGTGGCCGGTCTCGGCATCGAACTCGACGTGAGCCAGGACCCGTCCACAGTGGTCGCCAGGGGAGCGGCGCTGTACGCGAGCACGGTCCGCGTGCGGCGGGTGCTGGCCGCGCCGAAACAGGGCCAGGTCAGCGCCGAGCTGTTCTATCCGGCGAGCACCTCCTCGCTCAACCCGACCGTGGGCGGCAAGCTGCACAGTGCCTCCACAGTGGACTGGACGCGATACTCGGTGAGCCTGCACAACGAGCATGCCAGGCCGCAGTTCCACGGCGACGATGTCCGGCTCAACGCTGAGGGCGCGTTCACCACCGACGTCCCGCTCATGCCGCACGCCGTGTCCCGGTTCACCCTCCTGGTCGCCGATCCGAGCGGTCACCGGCAGCAGGTCGAGCCGGACACGCTGACCATCACCCATCGCGAGGTCGAGTTCGAGGGACAGGTGCTCAGCGTCCCGTTGAGCATCGGCCTCGCCGACAACTCGGTCGCCGTGCTGATGGCCAAGGGCGTGCACCTGCCCAGCACGGTCCGCGAATCCTTCGTCACCTCGCTCACCCTGCACCACGGCGATCCCGATGCCGTGGTGCGCATTCCCGTGCTGCGTGGTGATCACGCGCGCGCCGACCGCAACCCCGAGGTCGGCATGCTGGAGATCCGGTCCAGAGACCTGCGGTTCGACCTCCCCGAGGGCACCCGGGTGCAGGTGAGCATGGAGGCCGACAACTCCGGCCTGCTCACCGTCCTCGCCGACGTCGACCTGGCCAACATCCAGATCGAGGCCGACATCGACCTGGACAACGTGCGGGTGCCCGAACCCGGTGTGCTGCAGGAACTGCTGGCCGAACTGGAACTGCGCGTGAAACGTCTGCGCGCCGAGTCGGGCGGCTCGGTCGCCGCGCAGGACCAGTTGGCCATGTTCGACCTCCAGGACACCCTCGGCACCTGCCGCGACCTGGTCCGCACCGCTGCGACCGACGTCGCGGCGGCCCGCGCGGCGGACGAGAAACTGCGGGACGCGCATGCCGCACTGGACGAGGTCGAGGACGCGGGCCAGGCGTCGCTGCTGGCCAGGGAACTGCAGGACGCGGTGGAGGAGTGCGCCAGGCTGATGCGTCGCTCGAACCGCGAAGCGGATCGCCGCGAACTCGACGACCTGCGCGAGCGTTCCTCCGCCGCGATATCGGCAGGCGACACCAAGGCGATCCGCGCGCAGACCGAACGCGCGGGCCGACTGATCGTCGAGTTCCTGCGCGAGGAACCGGACTTCCCGCTGATCGTGTTCCGCTGGTTCTGCGATCACCGCGGCGAACTGCGCCCGCCCAGGGAGGTCGACGCGCTGATCCGGCGCGGCGAGCGGGCAGCGGCCATGGGGGACATGCGCGAACTGGAGACGGTCAACGGGAATCTGCGCAGGCTCACGCCGCCGGACATCGCCGGCTCGATCGGCGGGGTGAACCGGGTGTGACCATCGACAACGACACCGTCCGCGACACCGTCCGCGCCGATCTCGCCATCGCGGAAGCCACTGCCCGTGCGCGAGCGGGCGACCTGGCTGCCGCTCGCCGACAGCTGTCCGATGTGGACTCCGTGGCCGGACTGGATCTGTTGGCCAGGGTGCATGCCCAGTCGGGCGACCTCGACGCGGCGCGCGCCTGCTGGAGCAGGGTGCGGGCGGCTGAACCGGACCATCCCGGTGCCGAGGCCGGCCTGCGCACCATCGCCGCCATCCGCGCCCACCGTCGCCTCGCCCGCCCACTGGCCAGGCCGAGCCGAGTCGCGGTGGCCGCGGCCGTCGTCGTCGCGGGTGCGGTCGCGGCCGGCGTCGTCCTGCTCCCGCCCGCCGCACCGGCCCGAGCGACGACCGCGCAGGACACGTTGGCCCTGCGGGAAAGTCGACGGGCCGACCAGCTGTTGCACCAACTCGCGGCCAGTGCGTCCGCGAGCGCGGCGGCGAACACGCAGCGGCACAACACGATCGCCGCGATCACCGACCGGCTCACCGAACCGCCGATCCCGGGCCTGCTCGTGCACGGCTCGTCCGACACGGTCGAGATCATGTTCGGCGAGGGGCTGTTCGTCAGCGGCGAGCGGCTCACCGCGACCGGCCGGCAGCGCCTGCGCGAACTCGGCACCCGCCTGGCCGGCCTGCCCGGTTCGATCACCGTCGTCGGCCAGACCGTGGCCGTGCCGGACGGTCCGGCCAGTGGCGGCTCGACCGTGGCCATGTCCCGCGCGATCGCCGCCGCCCAGCAACTCGCGTCGGCGAGCGGACTGCCGCTGACCGCGTTCACCCTGGCCAGCGGCGACCAGGCCGATCCGCCCTTTGTCGATCCCGCGCAGGACCGAACCGTGATCGTCCAGGTGAGGGTGCCATGATCGAGCGCGTCGTCAGCATTCCGCGTGAGATCGACGAAGAACTGGCCAACCAGGTCACCGCGGAGTTGCTCCTGCTCTCAGCCGCGGTCTACCGGCATCCAAAACCGCCGAACCCGTAGCGGCACCGTCAATACAACTGTCAGGCGTTGCCGTGCCAGCGGCGGTGCCCGACGCCGCCGGACGTCGCGCGGACCAGGTCAAGGCGCGGCTTGGGACCGTCGGTGCGGCCGGTCTGCGGGCGGCGCGCGCCCGCCTGCCACGGGGCAGGCCAGGCCACGCCCGGACCTGCGTAATCCTGGTCGGCGGCGGCGTGCAGGGTCCAGTTCGGGTCGTAGAGGTGCGGGCGGCCCAACGCGCACAGGTCGGCGCGGCCGGCGAGCAGGATCGAGTTCACGTCGTCGTAGGAGGAGATCGCGCCGACCGCCATGGTCGCCACTCCGGTCTCGTTGCGGATCCGGTCCGCGAACGGGGTCTGGTAGGACCGGCCGAACGCCGGTCGCTCGGCCGGATCGACCTGCCCGGTGGACACGTCCACCAGATCCACGCCGGCCTTCTCGAACGCCTTGGCAATGGCGACCGCGTCGTCGGCGGTGATACCGCCGTCGCACCAGTCGGTGGCCGAGATGCGCACGCTCATCGGCTTGTCCGAGGGCCACACCTCGCGGATGGCCGCGAACACCTCCAACGGGAAGCGCAGCCGGTTCGCCAGTAAGCCGCCGTAGTCGTCGGTGCGCCGGTTGGTCAGCGGGGAGATGAAGGAGGACAACAGGTAGCCGTGCGCACAGTGCAGTTCGAGCAGGTCGAACCCGGCGGTCGCGGCCCGTCGCGCGGCGGCGACGAACTGCGCGCGGATCTCGGCGAGATCATCGATGGTCAGTTCGCGCGGGATCTGGTTGACGCCGTCCCGGTAGGGGAGCGGCGACGGTGCCACCACCTCCCAGTTGTTCTCGGGCAACGGCTCGTCGATGCCCTCCCACATGAGCCGGGTCGAGCCCTTGCGGCCGGAGTGGCCGAGCTGGATGCCGATCTTCGCGCCCGACTCCGCGTGCACGAACTCGGTGATCCGCCGCCACTGCCGCGCCTGCTCGTCGGTGTAGATGCCGGTGCAGCCGGGCGTGATCCGGCCGGTGTCGGACACGCACACCATCTCGGTCATGACGAGCCCGGCGCCACCCAGTGCCTTGCCGCCGAGGTGGGTGAGGTGAAAGTCGTTGGGCAGGCCGTCGGTGGCGCGGTACATGTCCATCGCGGAGACGACGACCCGGTTTGTCAACTCCAGTCCGCGCAGCCGCAGCGGATGGAACATCGGCGGGCGGGAGTCGCTGTGCTGGGACCTGGCGAACCAGTCGTCGACCATGGCCACGAACTCGGGGTCGCGGACCTTGAGGTTGTCGTAGGTGACGCGCCTGCTGCGGGTCATGATGTTGAACGCGAACTGCACCGGGTCCTGCTCGACGTACTGGCCGAGGTTCTCGAACCACTCCAGGCTTGCCTGGGCGGCGCGCTGGGTCGACTGCACGACCGGCCGCCGCTCGGTCTCGTACGCGGTCAGCGCCGCGTCCACATCGGACTGTTCGTGCAGACAGGCGGCCAGCGCGAGCGCGTCCTCCATGGCCAGTTTGGTGCCCGAGCCGATGGAGAAGTGCGCGGTGTGCGCGGCATCGCCGAGTAGCACCAGGTTCCCGTGTCGCCAGCAGGCGTTGCGCACGGTGTTGAACGACAACCACTTCGAGTTGTTCACGCTGACGTTGGCGTCGCCGAGGACGTCGGCGAACAGTTCGCGCAGCACCCGCACGGACTTCTCGTCCGACTCGCCGGGCAGCTTCGCGTCGTCCGCGAACGTGGCGAATCCCGCTTTCTCCCAGACCTTCTCGTGCATCTCCACGATGAACGTGCTGTGGTGCGCGTCGTACGGGTAGCCGTGCACCTGCATCACGCCGTGCTGGGTTTCCCTGATGTAGAACTTGAACGCGTCGAACACCTTGTCCGTGCCGAGCCACATGTAGCGGCACTGCCGGGTTTCCAGCGTCGGTCGGAACAGCTCGGCGTACCGGTTGCGCACGACCGAGTTCACGCCGTCCGCCGCGATCACCAGGTCGTGGCTCGCGCGCAGTTCCTCGACATCCGGCGCCATGGTTCGGAAATGCACCATGACGCCCAGTTCCGCGCAGCGTTCCTGGAGGATCTGGAGCAGGCGTTGCCGGCTCATCGCGGCGAACGCGTGCCCGCCGCTGGTCAGCACCTGGCCGCGGAAGTGCACGTCGATGTCGTCCCAGAAGGCGAACTCGCGCTGCATGCGCTGGTGGATCCGCTCGTCGGCGTGCTCGATGCCGCCGAGTGTCTCGTCGGAGAAGACCACGCCGAAGCCGAACGTGTCGTCCGGGGCGTTGCGCTCCCAGACGGTGATCTCGTCGTCCGGGCCGAGTTGCTTGGCCAGGGCGGAGAAGTACAGGCCGGCCGGGCCGCCACCGATCACCGCGATGCGCATGGTCCCATGTTATTCTCGTTCGTGACGGTCGTCAAACTTGCGTAATGTCAGCCGCGCTCGCGCAGCACGTGTCGTTGCAGCTTGCCGGTGGTGCTGCGCGGCAGGGAGACCACGAACTCGACCGCCCTCGGATACTTGTACGGGGCCAGGTTCCGCTTGACGAACGCCTGCAACTCCACGACCAACTCTGTGTCGCCGGCCCGTTCGTCGGCCAGGACCACGAACGCCTTGACCAACTGGCCGCGCTCGGTGTCCGGCACGCCGACCACGCAGCATTCGGCGACCGCGGCATGCGTGACCAGCACCTCCTCCACCTCCGGGCCCGCGATGTTGTAGCCGGAGGAGACGATCATGTCGTCGCTGCGCGCCTGGTAGCGGAAGTAGCCGCGCTCGTCCTGCACGAACGTGTCGCCGGTCAGGTTCCACCCGTCCCGCACGTACCCGGCCTGGCGTGGATCGGCGAGATAGCGGCAGCCCGTCGGCCCCTTCACCGCGAGCCGTCCCGGCGTGCCCGGCGGCACCGGTTGGCCCTCCTCGTCCACGATCCTGGCCTGGTAGCCCGGCACCGCCCGGCCCGTCGCGCCCGGCACGATGTCCTCGTCGGCGGCCGACACGAACACGTGCAGCATCTCGGTCGACCCGATGCCGTCGATCAGCCGCAGACCGGTCTCCTCGTAGCAGGCGCGCCAGGTCGCCTCCGGCAGATGTTCACCCGCCGACACCGCCCGCCGCAGCCCGCGCAGGCTCGCCACCCGGCCGGAACGCAACATGGCCCGGTAGGCGGTGGGCGCGGTGAAGCAGACCGACACCCGGTGCGCGTCGATCGCATCCGCGAGTTCCTCGGGCGACGCCTTCTCGATCAGCAGCGTGCTCGCCCCGACCCGCAGCGGAAACAGCACCAAACCGCCGAGGCCGAAGGTGAACGCGATCGGCGGCGTCCCGGTGAACACGTCGTCGGCGCGAGGCTTGACCACGTGCCGGGAGAACGTGTCGGTGACCGCGAGCAGGTCGCGGTGGAAGTGCATGGTCGCCTTCGGCCGCCCGGTCGTGCCCGAGGTGAACGCCAGCAGTGCCACGTCGTCCGCTGCCGTGTCGACGGCGACGAACGTGGCCGACGCGGTGCGGCAGTGCTGGTCGAGTTCGTCGAAGGTCACGATCGGCGCGCCGCCAAGGTCGGCCTCGGCGAGATCGGCGACGAACCGGTCGTCGCACACGGCCAGGCTGATCCGCCCGATGCCGGCGATCGTGCTCAGTTCGCCCGCGCGCAACAGGGGCATCGTCGACACGGCGACCGCGCCCGCGCGCAACACGGCCAG
The DNA here is from genome assembly GCA_035948315.1 of Pseudonocardiaceae bacterium. GTDB lineage: Bacteria > Actinomycetota > Actinomycetes > Mycobacteriales > Pseudonocardiaceae > CAJCJE01. The sequence goes on from DASZJG010000061.1 coordinate 48,529, forward strand.
CCAGCACGCGACGAGTTGGGGTGTGTTCGGGCCGCGCAGCAGCACCCGGTTGCCCGGCACGATGCCGAGATCGGTGAGCACGTTCGCGATCCGGGCGACCCGCTCGCGCACCTCGCCGTAGGTCCAGCGCTCGCCCGCCGGGGTCAGCAGGCAGGGCCGGTCCGCGTCGTGCGGGTCGAGCAGTTCGACCGCCGCGTTGAGCCGGTCCGGATAGTGCAGTTCGGGCAGGTCGAAGACGAACTCCGGCCACGACTCGATGGGCGGCAGATGGTCGCGGCAGAAGGTGTCCAGATGCGCCGTCATGGGACCATCATTCGCTATTTGTGACGACAGTCAAGGGTGCGCTAGGAGGCCGGAGGCGGCTATCGTGTTCGGGTGGCATCGGAAGCAGACGAAGCGGGCGGACGCGGGCAGAAGCCCAGGGCGCTGATCATCACGCTGTACGGCCTGTACGCGCGCGAGACCGGCGGCTGGCTCAGCGTGGCCTCGATCATCCGTCTGCTCGCCGAATGCGGCGTCGACGAGCCGTCCGTGCGGTCGTCGATCTTCCGGCTCAAGCGCCGCGGCCTGCTGACCGCCGAGAAGATCGGTGGCGCGGCAGGCTATGCGCTCTCCGAGGAGGCCCAGCGCATCCTCGCCGCGGGTGACCGCCGCATCTTCGAACGCCCGCACGCCGAAGCGGACGAAGGCTGGCTGCTGGCCGCGTTCAGCGTGCCCGAGTCCGAACGCGACAAACGCCATCAACTGCGCTCCCAGTTGACCTGGCTCGGTTTCGGCACGGTGTCCGCCGGCGTGTGGATCGCGCCCGCGCACCTGCTCGACGAAACCACGGACACCCTGCGCCGCCACCACCTCGACGTCTACGTGGAACTGTTCCGCGGTGAGCACCTGGCCTTCGCCGACACCGCCCAGCGTGTCGGCCAGTGGTGGGACCTGCCCCGGCTGCACGGCCTCTACCAGGAATTCCTGGACCACTACGCGCCGATGTCCGCTGCCTACCGGCGCCGAGCCAGGATCGAGGACCAACAGGCGTTCGCGGACTACCTCAACGCGCTCACCGACTGGCGCCGACTGTCCTATGCGGACCCCGGCCTACCGGTCAAGGTCCTGCCCAGCGACTGGAACGGCGTCGCCGCCGCCCGCACCTTCTTCGAACTGCGCGACAAACTCGCCGGTCCCGCGCACCGCCTCGTCGACACGGTCCGCGCGGGCTGACCGGTCTCGTCCGCTAACGCTTCCACGCGCGACGGACGAGCCGAATCCAGCTGACGTACATCTTGTAGAAGATCTGTTGACTGCGGCTTGCCTCGGCGCGGTCGATCCACAGCACTCCGTCGATGAGTTCATAGCCGTTGCGGCTGCCGGGCAGGTAGTCCAGGTCGTCCACGGTGAACGGTCCTTCACGCAAGGTAGGCCCTCCTTTCTCGATTTGTTGCTTGGCAAGGAAGATCAGTTGTCCGATGGCCGCGAAGACTTGGCCGGCCCCGCGCACCGCGCCGTCAACGCGGTGCGCGCAGGCTGAGCAATGTCACGGGTTCGCGAAGCGACCGAGTAGCTCGGTGAGCACGACGCGTACCGAGAATGGCTGAGTGGCCTCGAACGGCTTGTCGCCGGTCACTTCCGCGATGGTCTGATAGCGACCACTCTCGTCACGTTCGAACGCGAACAGCTTCGGTTCATCCGGATCGATCACCCAGTAGCTCGGCACGCCGAACCGTTCATAAATCCGCTTCTTCATGTTCAGGTCTCTGACCACGCTGCTCGGCGACAGCACTTCGACCGCCAGCGACGGCGGACCGGGCAAGTTCTTCCTGGTGAAGGCATCGAACGGCGCGGCCAGCACATCCGGTTGCACCTCGGTGTGGAAGTTCAGCTGGACGGCGAGTGGAGCCGCGAGCACCTCCATATGCGGGGGGGCAGACCGCATCCAGCCGCGTGTACAACTGGAGAGCGATCTTCTGATGTGGGGTGGCCGGGGTGGGGCTCACGTACAGTTCTCCGTCGATGAGTTCGTAGCGGTTGCCGTCGTCCGGCATGCCCTCCAGGTCGCGCACGGTCAGCGGACGTGTGTGCTTCCTGGGTGCGGAACCGCTCTCATCGGCCATGACACTCATGGTGCCCTCCTGAACCGACAAAAGTCGATCAGCTCTCGGCAACCTGAGAAAGGACCACCCGATCGAGAAATGGATTTCACCGCTCGAAATGTGTTGACTGACAAGGAATGTCAGCTATTCGACGACAGCGAAGCCCTGCATCTCGACGAGGGCTTCCTTGTCCCACAACCGAGCCACGCCGATACCGGCCATGGCGGGGTAGTCGCGGCCAACGAGGCGACGCCACACGCCGCCGATTTCCCTTGCGTGCGCGCGATAGTCGTCCATGTCGGTGACGTACACGGTGAGGCTGGCCAATTGTGCGGGTTCGCCGCCTGCTTCGCGGAGCGCGGTCAGCAGGTTGGCGAGCGCCTGCTCGAACTGCGCTACGACGGTCTCGCCGACGATCCGGCCATCGGCGTTCAACGCGGTCTGGCCGGCCAGGAAGACCGTGGTGCCTCGGCCGACCACCGCGTGGCTGAAGCCTTTCGGCTCGGCCAGGCCGGGCGGGTTGATTCGCTCGATGCTCATTGCACCGCGCCTCCGTCCACCTTGATGCTCTGCCCGGTCACCGCTTCACTCCGCACGCAGAACGACACCGCGTCGGCGACCTCGGCAGGGGTGATCAGTCTGCCGATGGGTTGTTTGCGGGCGAGCGCCTCGCGGGCCTGGTCCTCGGTGCGACCCGTGGTGGCCACGATGTTGGCTACCGTCGCGTCGGTCATGGGGGTGTCGACGTAGCCGGGGCAGACCGCGTTGACCGTGACGCCGTCCCTGGCGAGTTCGGCCGCGGCCGAGCGGACCAGGCCGAGCACGCCGTGCTTGCTCGCGGTGTACGCGGCGATGTACGGCTCGCCGACGTGTGCCGCGGTCGACGCGACGACCACGATCCGGCCCCACTTCGCCGCGCGCATCGCCGGAACCGCCCGGCGCACGCAGCGGAACGGGGCGGTGAGGTTGATGTCGATGATCCGCTGCCAGTCCTCGTCGCTGGTGCGCTCAAGGCGCGCCGAGTGTGCCGCGCCCGCGTTGGCCACGAGCACCTCTACCGGGCCCCAGGCGGCCTCTACTTCGGCGAAGGCCGTTTCGACGGCCGAGGGGGAGGTCAGGTCGGCGGGGATGACGAGGGTTGGGCCCGCGCAGGCGGCCGCGGTGTCGTCCAGTTGGGCTCGGTCGCGGGCCACCAGGGCGACGCGCAGGCCGGACGCGCTCAGGTTGCGGGCGATCTCGCGGCCGATGCCTCGGCTGGCGCCGGTGACCAGGGCGATGCGGCCGGTCATCGGAAGGCCGGGATGCCGGTCACGGCCGCCCCGATGCTCAGCGTGTGCATCTCCTCGGTGCCTTCGTAGGTCGACACGGTCTCCAGGTTCACCATGTGCCGCATGACCGCGTGATCCAGCGTGATGCCGGCCGCGCCGAGCAGGCCACGCGCTGCGCGCGCCACGTCGAGGGCGGCGCGCACGTTGTTCAGCTTGCCGTAGCTGATCTGCGCGGGCTCGATCGTGCCGGCGTCCTTCAGTCGGCCGAGCCGCGCCGCGACCAGGCCGGCGTTGTTGACCGCGAGCACCATTTCGGCGAGTTTGCGTTGGGTGAGCTGGAATGCGGCCAGCGGCTTGTCGAACTGGGTTCGTGCCAACGAGTACCGCAACGCTTCGGTGTAACAGGCGCGCGCGGCGCCGACCGCGCCCCAGACGATGCCGAACCGGGCCTCGTTCAGGCAGGACAGCGGGCCTTTCAGGCCGCGCACCTCGGGCAGCATCGCGTCGGCCGGCAGGCGCACGTCTTCGAGCGTGAGTTCCGCTGTGACGGAGGCGCGGAGGGAGAGCTTGCGGTGGATCTCGTGGGCGGTGAAACCGGGCGTGTCGGTGGGGACGACGAAGCCGCGGATGCCGTCTTCGGTCTGCGCCCAGACGATCGCGACCTTGGCCAGGGTGCCGTTGGTGATCCACATCTTGGCGCCGCTCAGCACCCAGTCGGTGCCGTCGCGGCGGGCGTGGGTGCGCATGGCGCCGGGGTCGCTGCCGGCATCGGGCTCTGTCAGGCCGAAGCAGCCGATGACCTCGCCGGTTGCCATGCGCGGCAGCCATACCTGGCGCTGCTCCACGTTTCCCCAGCGGTGGATGGCGAACATGGCCAGCGAGCCCTGCACGGACACGAAACTGCGCAGGCCCGAGTCGATGGCTTCCAACTCGCGGCAGGCGACGCCGTACGCGGTCGCGCTGGTGCCGGCGCAGCCGTAGCCGGTCAGGTGCATGCCGAGCAGGCCGATCTTGGCGAACTGCCGGCCGATGTCGGCTGGCAGCGTGCCGCGCTCGTACCAGTCGGCGACCTGCGGGGCGAGTTCGGCGCGCGCGAACTCGCGCACGGTGTCGCGCACGGCGCGGTCCTCGGCGGTCAGCTCGGCGTCGAGGTCGAGGTAGTCGTCGGCGCGCATCTCAGCGTCCTTCCCAGCGGGGCTTGCGGCGTTCGTTGAACGCGGCGTGGAACTCGGCGTGGTCCTTGGTGGTCATCAGCAGCGCCTGCGTCATGGCGTCCAGTTCCATGGCGGAGCCGATCGGCATGTCGAGTTCCCTGGTGAGCAGCGACTTGGTCTGCGCGAGTGCGAGGGTGGGCCCGTCGGCGATCGTGCGGGCGAGTTCGGCGACGGCCGTGTCGATCTCGTCGTCGGCGACGAGACGTGAGGCGAGACCGTATTCCTTGGCGGTGGCCGAGTCGATGGTGTTGCCGAGCATCAGCAGTTCCGTTGCCCGACCCAGTCCGACGACTCTAGGCAGGAGGTACGCCGCGCCCATGTCGCCGCCGGACAGGCCGACCTTGGTGAACAGGAACGCGAACCGGCCCGACGTGCTGACCACGCGGAAGTCCGAGGCCAGCGCGATCACCGCGCCCGCGCCCGCCGCGATGCCGTGGATCTTGGTGATGATCGGGATCGGGCACTCGCGCATGGCGCGGATGACGTCGCCGGTCATCTTGGTGAACCGCATCAGGTCGCGCGGCTCCATCGTGATCAGCTCGCCGATGATCTCGTTGACGTCGCCGCCGCCGCAGAATCCGCGCCCCTCACCGCGAATAACCAGCGCGCGCACATCCTGGTGGTGCGGCAGTTCGGCGAGCAGATCGCGCAGGTCCGCGTAGCTTTCGAAGGTCAGCGGGTTCAGCTTCTCCGGCCGGTCGAGCGTCACGGTGGCGACCCCGTCGGCCTTGGCGAAGCGGAAGTGCTGCCAGTTCTCGGTGAGCGCGGGGGAGGCGTGGAAGCGGTAGTCGTCGGTCATCGAGTGTGGTCCCTGCCGATCAGGTCGCGGGCGATGATGGAACGCTGGATTTCCGACGCGCCCTCGTAGATGCGCAGCGAGCGCACGTCGCGGTAGAGGTGTTCGAGCAGGTGGCCGCTGCGCAGGGCGACCGCGCCGTGCAACTGGACCGCGCTGTCGATGATCTGCTGCGCGGCCTCGGTCGCGTACAGCTTGGCCATGGCCGAACGGCGCGCCTGCTGCTCCGGCTCGGCGCCCTCGTCGTAGGCCGCGGCTGCCGCGTAGACGAGCAGGCGCGCGGCCTCCAGCTGCGTCGCCATGTCGGCCACCCGATGCGCGACCGACTGCTGGTGAGCCAGTGGCGCGCCGTAGACCGTGCGCCGCCGGACGTGTTCGACGGTGGCGTCGAGCGCGGCCTGGGCCATGCCGACCGCGAACGCGCCGACGCTGGGCCGGAACAGGTCGAGCGTGCGCATGGCCACGGTGAATCCGGCATCGACCTCGCCGAGCACGGCGGCGCGCTCGACCAGAACGCCGTCGAAGATCAGCCTGCCGATCGGGTGCGGGGAGAGCATGTCCAACGGTTCGCCGGACAGGCCGGGGCTGTCGCCGGGGACCGCGAACGCGGTCACGCCGCGCGCCCGCGCGCCCTGCGTCGTCCTGGCGAACACGGTGTAGATGTCCGCGTCGGGCGCGTTGGAGATCCAGATCTTCTCGCCGGACAGGCGCCAGCCGTCGCCGTCCGCGTCGGCGCGCAGTTCCAGCGCTGCCGCGTCGGAGCCCGCGTTCGGTTCGGACAGCGCGAACGCAGCGACCGCCTCGCCCGAGACGACCCGGGGAATCCACTGGCCGACCAGGTCGACCGAACCGGACTGCAGGATTGGGTAGCTGCCCAGGCCCTGTAGCGCCAGCGCGGTCTCGGCCTCGCCGCTGACCTGCGCGATCGACTCGCGCAACAGGCACAGTTGCAGCGCGGCCGCGTCGCGCGGTGCCTCGTCCGGCTCGCCGCCGAACAGGCCGCGCAACAGCCCCAGTTCGCCCATGGTGCGCAGCAACGGCCGGTTCACCCGGCCTGGTTCGCCTGCCGCCGCCTCGGCCCGCAGCGTGGTGCGCGCGATCTCGCCGACCCGCTGCTGGAATGCGCGTTGCTCGTCGCTCAACCGGAATTCGGCCACGCGGGTCAGCATAGCGTATTGGTGACGACCGTCAACGATGCGCAAACACTTCGCGCACCGAGTCCGGCCACGGCGTGGACGCCGCCGCGTCCGGCGGCGCGTACACGGTCACCACCGTGCCCGTTGCCGCCACCTGCCCGTTCGGGCCGCACACCTCGAAGGTCAGCCGCATGGACGTCCGGCCGAGTTCGGCGAGTTCGACGCGGGCGGTGGCCAGGTCGCCGAACCACAGCCGGTTGCGGTAGTCGACCTCGTGCCGCACCCTCGGCGTCTTGCCGAACAGCCAGTCCAGGCCGTTGGCGCGCAGCAGTTCGGCCTCGGCCGAGTCGACGAGGCGAAAGATCACCGAATAGTGCTGATGTCCGGCCGCGTCCGTGTCGTACCACTCGATACGCCGCTCGATCGTGGCTGAGAAAACGGCTTCGGCCGGCATGGGTGCTCCTCTGTGGACGTTCGGAACAGCGATTTTCTGTCTCGTTTGTCTCGCGGCTCCGATGATATTGTCAACTTCTAACGCGCTGGCCAGCCGGTAGGTGTCCTGTTGACATACGCCCCCTGGGAGTGACCGAAGCCATGCCTGGTCTGCCGTCGCGTCGCCAGTTCCTCGCCGTTGCCGCCGCCGGAGCGGCCGCCGTCGCCCTCCCGTCGACCGCGAACGCCACCACGGCCGACCCTACGGTGGGCATCCGTTGGCCCGCCGGGCAGGCGTTACCGAGCTTCGGCAGACCGCGTTCGCTCGACGTCGCCAACCTGACCGGCCGCCCGGCCGACGAGCAGTTGCTGCTCACCACGTTGCAGGGCGTGGTCAACCGCGACCGGCCGAGCATCTACCTGATCCAGCCGCAGAACGAGGGCCCGACCACCTGGCTGGCCGAACTCGGCGTGCCGTACCAGCAGGTCAGTGAGCCGCTCGACCTGCTGACCCGCTATCGCGACCGGGTGCGCGGCGCGATCGTGCACGATCCGGCCGTGCCCGCGACCGTCAACGTGGCCACGACGCTGGCCGGCCTGCGCGACGGCGTGGTGACCTCGGCCGAACTCGCCGCGAGCGCCGGCCTGCCCGTGCTGGTCGACCTGCGCGGCCGGTTCAGCACCGACCTGGCCGCCTACACCTGGGCGGTCGACAATCTCTGGTCGTCGACATCGCACCGGCTGCTGATCGGCCTGGACCCCAACGTCGCCGGCTACCTGCGCGACTACGCGGTCGCCAACCGGGCCATGTGCGTGTTCCTCGATCCGGCGACGGCCGGGGAGGGACCGCTGCTCAGCGGCCTGCTCGCCGACCTGCCCACGCCCTCGCCGTATCTGGGCTGGTGGCCGGCCAGCGTGAACGGCGAGGACGACGGCACCCAGCTCACCTCGCAGCACGGCGTGTACGTGCTCGCCGCGGACTGGTGCACCAACCTGACCGTGCTCGGCGGCGTACCGGCGCCGATCCTGGCCAGTCAGCAGCCGACGCCGACTCCTGCCCTGGCGAACAAGATCTACGTCACGCTGACCATGACCGAGGGCGACAACCTCCAGTACGCCCAACACCGGATGCGCCAGATCTGGGACGACCCCAACCGAGGCAAGGTCCCGCTGAACTGGTCGACCCAGCCGCTCGCGGCCGACGCCGCGCCGACCGTGCTGTCCTACTACCAGCGCACCGCGACGCCCAACGACTACCTGATGGCCGGCCCCTCCGGCGCGGGCTACGTCTACCCCAGCGACTGGCCCGCCGACACGTTGGCCGCCTACACGCGACAGGCCGCCCGGTACACCCGACGCACCGGCCTGGCCGCGCAGGTCATCCTGAACCGGTTGAACGGCAACGACATCCCGTTCGACGCGGCGACCGCGGCCCGGTACAGCAGCGATCTGCGCCCGCTCGGCCTGCTGATGGCGTGGACGACCTACACCAGCACGTCCGTGCTGGCCGGCAACACTCCGCTGTCGGTCAGCTGGCTGGCCTCCAGCGTCGCCGAGGCCACCCAGGCCATCGCCACCGCGTCGCAGGGCTGGACCGGTGACAAGCCGCTGTTCCTGTCCATCGGCACCCTCGCCTGGAACCTCACCCCGACCGACGTGGTGACCATCGCCGGCTCGCTCGGTCCGAACTACCAGGTGGTGCGCGGCGACCACTACTTCGCCCTGGCCCGCCAGGCATTCGGCCTACCGTCCCACTGAGGCGTACGGAGCAAGTCTTCACGGCGAATCCATGCCACCGATCAGAGCCTGGACACGCGCATCCGTGCGGCGTAGACCCGATTCATGCCTGCCGACGAATCCGAGTCAGTGAAACGATTCCGTACCAGCAGAAGAGCATTTCTGGCCACGACGGCAGCTGCCGCCGCGGCGGGCGCGACCGGCCTCGCTGCCACCACCGCGAGCGCGGCGACCAGCGCCGATCAGGCGCAGAACGTCAACAACGACTGGCCCGCCGGACCCGGCAGGCTGATCAGCCCGCAGCCGCCCGACCGGCAGCTGCGCCAGATCCTCGACGAACTGGACCAACAGCGGCTCTACGACACCGTCAGCATGCTCACCACCTTCGGCACCCGGCACACCCTGTCCAGCCAGACCGACCCGCAGCGCGGCATCGGCGCGGCGCGGGACTGGCTGCTCGGCCAGTTCCAGGCGGTCGCGGCCACCTCGGGCGGCCGGATGACCGTTGCCGCGCAGTCCTACACTCAGCCGCCCGCCAGCCGGATCCCGGTGCCCACCGAGATCACCAACGTGGTCGCCACCCTGCGCGGATCGGCGTCGCCGGAGCGGATCTACGTGGTGTCCGGGCACTACGACTCGCGGGTCACCGACGTCATGAACTTCACCAGCGACGCGCCCGGCGCCGACGACGACGCCTCGGGCGTGGCCGCGGTGCTGGAGATGGCCAGGGTGATGGCGACCCTCGACCCCAAGGCGACCATCGTGTTCGCCGCCGTCGCAGGCGAGGAGCAGGGGCTCTACGGCGCCGGATTCATGGCGCAGCAGTACAAGGCCCAGGGCGCGGACGTGCAGGGCATGTTCACCAACGACATCGTCGGCTCGGCAACGGCCGACGACGGCACGCGCGATCCGCACGCCATCCGCTGCTTCTCCGAGGGCGTGCCGACGTCGGAAACGCCCGCGCAGACCGCGGTGCGGCAGTTGGTGGGCAGCGAGGCCGACTCGCCCAGCCGCCAACTGGCGCGCTTCGCCACCAGCGTGGCCACCAACGACGCCACCGGCATGGCGATCCGAGTGATCTACCGCCGGGACCGCTACCTGCGCGGCGGCGACCACATTCCGTTCCTGCAACAGGGATTTCCGGCGGCACGGTTCACCGAGCCGCACGAGAACTTCGCGCACCAGCACCAGGACACCCGGCTGGTGAACGGCGTGCAGTTCGGCGACCTGATCGAGTTCTGCGAGTTCGACTACATCCTGCGGGTCACCAAGGTCAACGCGGCCGTGATGTGGTCACTCGCGAACGCGCCGGGCACGCCGAAGAACGCGCTGATCCTGGACAGCGCGCTGTCCAACAGCACCGAACTGACCTGGGATCGCGGCACCGAGCCCGACCTGGCCGGCTACGAGGTGGTGTGGCGGGCCTGCACCGAACCGGACTGGACGCACGTGGTCGCGGCAGGCGACGTCACCTCGTTCACCGTGCCGTTGGCCAAGGACAACGTGTTCTTCGGGGTGCGCGCCGTCGACCACGACGGGCACCGCGGCCCGGTCGCGTTCCCGGCGCCCTCACCCTGAGGACACGCGCGCCCAGGCCCCGACCAGTTCTGGCGCCCACAGCACCGCGTCCGCCTCGGCGAGTTCGGCGACGATGCGCTCGGCGAGCGTGTCGATGCCGATCTCGGCGCGGGTGGCGATGCCGGCCGCCTCGATGACCGGCAGCAGGCTGTTGACCGTGCCGGCGACGAAGTGCGGCAGCGCGGAATCCGCGGTGCCGCACGGGATTTCCATGGCCATGCGCACGTCGGCGAAGCCGGCCGTCCGCAGAATGCGGTAGGTCGGCTGGCCCTCGGCCGGCTCGCCGCGCCGGGCGCGCAGCGTCTCGCTGACCCAGCGGTATGCCTGTGCCACCAACGGGGTTTCCGGTTCGGATCCGGGATGTCTGGAGTTCAGTTCCTGAAAGGACACCAGCCCACCGGGCCGGACCAGCCCGCTGAGCTTGCGCACCGTGTCGACCGGATCGGCCAGATGGATCAGGATCAGCCTGCCGATCAGCGCGTCCACCGGCTCGGCCAGTTCGACGTCCGGCACACTCGCCTGGACGTAGGACACGTTGGTCAGCCCGGCCTCGTCGGCGCGGTCGCGCGCCAGGTCGAGCACGTCCGCGTTCAGGTCGACGCCGAGCACCGAACCCTCCGGGCCGACCAGTCGGGCCGCCGCCATGGTGAGATCGCCCGCGCCGCAACCGATGTCCAGCACGCGCTGGCCGGGGCCGACGCCGGCCAGCGCGAGCAGGTGTGCGCTGTGCGGGGCGTAGATCTCGGCCTGCAACCGCAGCCGATCGATTTCGGACGCCGCTCGACCCAGCAGGTAGTCGTCGGATTCGGTCATGTCCGGCATTCTGCCAGGCGTTCAGCCTCTTGACAGCGAGCCGATCACCTCGGACAGGTCGGACACGCACCAGACGCCCGCGCTCCGCGTCATCTTCACGGTCACGTCGAAGGCGTACTTCTGGCCGACGTCGGTCATGGCCAGGTGAGCCGTCGCCGTCGCGGTGGTGCCGGCGACGGAGGGCGGGGCCTTCAGGGTGACGGCCGGCCGGGTCGTCTGCACGTGGGTCGTGGCGAGCACTTCGACGTCGCTCGGCTGGGTGATGTCGTGGCCGGGGCAGAACAGCGCGTCGATCTTGCCGGTGTCGTGGCTGTTCAGCGCGTCGACCGTCGCGTTCGCCTCGATGGCCGGGCCGTCGTCGGGGCCGGTGAACCACCCCGGCCAGACGAAACCACCGACGCCGAGCAGAATGCCGATGATCACGACACCACCGACGATTCCCACGATCAGCCCGGTCTTCTTCGGCATGATGATGAGACTATCGGGCGGGAACATCAGGACGGGGGGCAACGGGTGCGGACATTCGCAGGCGGGCTGGCGGTCGGTGCGGTGCTGGTCGGGCTGCTGTCCGCGTGCACAAGTCCGGTTGGCGGCAACGCGCGGTCGGGCCCGACGACTCCTCCGGTGCCCGGCACGCTACAGGCCAGCTTCGTGCCGATCGATCAGGTCAGCTCGGTGGTCGGCGTGACGCTCTCGGCCAGCACCGACACCGGCGCGCCACCCGCGCCGCTGGCCGCCAACCCCGCCGGTTGCGCGATCGCGGTCGGTCCGGCGACCCGGCAGGTGTTCACCGCGGGCTGGACCGTGTTCGGATCGGTCACCTACCAGGACTCCCCGCACGCCGCCGACCACACGGTGACCCAGACGCTGGGCCGGTATCCGGACGGCACCCAGGCGGGAGCGGTGTTCACCGCGCTGGCCAACGGACTGAAGGCGTGCCCGGCCGGCGTGCGGACCGACCCGGACCAGAGCACCACCAAATGGATGTACACAGTGGACAGTGCGACCGCGAACGCGTTGGCGTGGACCGCGACGCAGGACGCGGGCGGCGGCTGGGCCTGTTACCGGCAGGCTCGGCTGACCGGCCCGAACGTGCTGGAGGTCGCGGTGTGCGAGGCCGGCAACGGCAAACCGGCCGCCGCCGCCATCGCCGACCGCTTCGCCGGCAAGTTGGCGGGGTGAGCTGATGAAACAGCGGACGCCGCGCCGTGCGATCACCCTCACGCTGGTCGTGTTCCTGGCTCTGGTGCTGGGCGCCGGCACCGGTCGCGCCGCTGATCCGCCGCCCGGGCTGTCCGCGCCCGATCCCGGCGGCGTGGCCCAGCCGGTCGGCGCGAACAGCGACCTGCCGGCCCAGCTCAACGCCAAGATCGAGGCCGCCGACCAGCAGGCCGTCGCGTTGCAGCAGAAGGAAACCACACTCAAACAGCAGGTCGACACGCACAACCAGGCCGTCGACACGAACAACCAGCAGGAAAGCGCCTGCGCGGACCAGCTCACCCAGCTCGAGTCGCAGGAGCAGGACCTCGAGACGCAGATCAACACGCACAACGCGGAGCCGCACGAGTTCCAGATTCCGGCCCAGCAGGCGGAAGCCGACGCCTACCAGGCCGAAGCCGACCAGCTCAACGCCCAGAAGTCGAACCTGGTGGCCCAGGCCGCTCAACTTCAGACCCAGCAGCAACAGCTGGACAGCCAGGCGAGCCAGCTGGAAACCGAGCAAACACAACTCAGCGAACAGATCGACGAAGCCAACAGCGAGGCGAACCAGCTCGCGACCGAGCGGCAACAGCTGCTCGAACAGGTCGCCACCGCGATGCAGAACCTGATCGACAGCTACGACCAGCTCACCGAGGCCGGCAACCAGTCGGTGGCAGGCGGCGACTCGACCAGCCCGCCGGGGGAGAGCCTGAGCGCGCCCAGCACGGCGGACGACGGCGGCGACACCGCCAACCCGACCGAGGCACAGCAGGCCCTCAGCGACTACGCGGCCGCGCACGACATCACCGTCGATCCGCAGCCGGTCAGGGTCTACCAGTCCCCGCAGAGCCTGTCCGGCCTGTCCGCGCCTTCCGCCGCCGACATCCCGCTGTCCAACGACTACGAGGGCGTGTTCGAGAATCCGGACGGGACGTATTCGGCCGTGCGGCTGACGCACTTCGGCGCGCCGGAATCCGAGCCGGACGCCGCTTTCGACAAGCGGATCAACGGCGGCGGCCGGGCCATCGCCATCGTCAACGGGCAGAAGGTCACCATCACCAGAGTGGTGAACGTGGCCAGCAATCCCGCGGTCGGCGCCGTGCCGCAGGGGCTGACCGCCGAGCAGTACGCGCAGGCCGCCCAGGCGCTGCGCGCCGGCATCGCCAACAACGTCGGCGACAACTACGTCGATCTGGTGGTGCAGGGCAGTCGGGCGGCCGGCACGGCGCGGTCGGACTCCGACATCGACTTCGCGGTCCGGGTCACGCCGCAGGCGTTCGACCAACTGGTCAGGACGCGGTTCGGCACGCCGAACCCGGGCAGCGCCAAGGAACGGACCATGGAGTGGGCGATGCTCACCGGCAAGATCCAGGCGGGTGAGATGGGCTGGAGCGGCCTGGGCAAGGCCATCGCCGGCCAACTGGGCATGAGCGTCGACCTGTCGGTCATCGAGGTGGGCGGCGAGTTCGACAACCCGCCGTTCGTGGAGGTGCCGTGACCTACTGCAAGATGTTCGTCGACGCCGAGCCCGAGACCGTGCGACCGGTGGTGGAGAGCGTGCTCGGGCAGCGGTTCGAGCCACCCGGCTACCTGACCGTGTCCGGAGTGGACGTTGAGGTCAACGCCAACAAGGACGCCAGGGGCCGCGCGGCGGAACAGTGGCGCGCCAAGGGCGGCGCCCAGTTCATCCTGTGGCCGGCGCTCGTCGAGTTGGACACCGGCGAGGACGAGGTCACGCCGGTGATCGTCGAGCTGACCGCGCGGCTGCTCACCGCCCTCTGGGACGACGGACAGCCCGCCGTCGCGGCCTGCGACTACGAGGATCAGCTGCCCTTCAGCGGCGGCATCGCGCGACTCGACGACTGACCCCGGACCGTCGCCGCGCCGAGCAACACCAGCACGGGCAGCAGGACCAGGCTGATCCGCAGGTCGCTCACCTGCGCGATCGCCCCGGCCAACAGCGGCCCGGTGATCTCGCCGAGGCCCGCGATGGTGAGGATCTGACCCAGCGCCTGATCCGCGGTGCGATGGCTCGCGCTCACGTGCAGCGCGGAGGCGATCGGGAACGTGCCGCCGATGCCGATCCCGGTCACGGCGAGCCCGATCGCGGCCACGACCACATTGCCGGCCAGCAACAGGATCGGTGTGCCGGCCAGTGCGGTGCCGAGCGCGAGCCGGAGCACGGCCGCGGTGGACAGGCGGCGGGCGAGCCTGCTGGCGACCAGGCGGCCGACGAGATTCGCCGCGTAGAGCGCGCTGACCATCGCCACCGAGGCGTCCTGGGCGAGGCCGACATCGTCGTGCAGGTAGCTCGCGGCCCAGAAACTCAGCGTGAATTCCAGGGCCACCACGGCGAAGATCGTGGCGAGCGTGCGTCGGGGCGAATGATGGTCGGCGCCGTCCTCGGCGCGGGGAGTGGGTGGCCGTCGCGGATCCGGCAGTCGGGTCGCGCCCACCGCGGCAGCCGCCGCCACCACGACCACGAAGACGATCACGAACGAGAACTGCCAGCTCACCCAGGTGGCGGCGCACACGCTGACCACGGCCGGGGTGAGGATGCCGGCCAGGCTGACCGAGATCTCGCCCTCGGTCATGGCGATCGCCCGGTTGGTGTGGTGCAGATCGGAGAGCAGCGCCCACATCCGGATCAGCGCGGTCGTGCCGAACGCGCTCACCAGCAGCGCGGCGATCAGCGTCACCGGCAGCACGCGGCCGTAGCCCAGCAGCACGCCCGCCGAGGCCGCGCCGATCAGGCCGATGACGATCGTGCGCCGTCTCGGCATGGCCAACCGACTGGCCAGAATGCCGGCCGTGGTGCCGCCGATGGCGAAGGCGACCTGGTGCAGCGCGCCGGTCACGTAGGAGATGTGCTCGACCTCGCGCAGATAGGGCAGCACCGGGCCGAGCAACGCGTTGAGCACGCCGAACGCGAACAGTGCGGCAAAGGCCACCCAGGTCGCGCGGTCGCGTTGATAGGACTGACCGACCCGCGCCGGACCGAGCGCCGCGTGCCTGTTCACGACGACACCGCGTGCGCGCGGCTCGCCCACCGCGCGAGCAGTCCCGCGTCCAGCACCCGGTCCAAGACGGACAGGCCGGCGCCGATCATCGGCGCGTCCTCGCCTGCGCGCGCGTCGAGGATCTCCGGCGGTCGCTCGCGCAGCATGGTCATCAGCCCGTCCCGCACCGCGCCCGCGAACCGTTCTGGCGCGGCCGCGCGCACCTCGGGCGCGAGGCCGCCGAGCGTGACCATGTCCGGGTCGAGCGCGTTGACCAGACCGGCGATGCCGCGCCCCAGCTCCGCCGCCAGATCCGCCCGCACCAGCGCGGCTTCCGGCGACGGGGGAGGGTCGGTGAAGAAGCGGTGCAGCCAGGCACGCGGGTCGCTGCGCACGCGCAGTCCGGCGCGTCGGGCGACCGGCTTGGCGTCGAACAGGACCGACCAGCAGCCGAGCGCGCCGCACGGACAGCGATCGTCCCGATTTCCCAGGGGCAGGTGGCCGAACTCGCCGTGCAGGCCGCGCGCGCTCGGCACCGGACGGCCGTCCACCACGAGCGCGCCGCCGACGCCGATTTCGACGACGATGTGCAGCAGGGTGCGCGGGCGCGGCGTGTGCAGGCGTGCCTCGGCCATCGCGGCCATGGTCGCGTCGTTCCCGGCCACCACCGGCAGGTCCGGCGTCGGTGCCAGCACGGTGAAGCCGACGTCGCGCCAGCCGAGCATGGTCGCGTGCACGAGCCGGTCGTCCGCGGTCGGACCGGGCACGGCGACGCCGATACCGACCAGTCGATTCCCGACCGTGTCCGCCGCGGCCCGAACGCGTTCGCGCAGTGCGGCGAGCAGCACGTCCGGCTGCTCGCCGTCGTGCTGCCCGGTGGCCAGCACCTCGACGATCCCGTCGACGCCGCAGGTGCCGATGCGCCAGTCGCCGTGCCGCAGGTCCAGCACGATCGCGACCGGGCCCGCCGGGTGCGCGTGCACGGTGGTCGTCGGTCGCCCCGGGCGGTCGGCCGCGGCGCGCCGTTCGGAGATCAGCTCGGCGCGGGAGAGTCGTTTGACCAGGTCGGACGTTGGCCCGCTGTCCAGGCCGAGCCGACGGCCGAGTTCGGGTCGGGTCAGCCGCTGTTCCTGGCGCAGCATGGCCAGTGCGTCGGCGGCCGAGCGCCAGTGCCGAGCCTGGGTCAGTGTCACCCGACCAGATATACTCGCTCAGCGAGGATATTGCGACAGTCTTTCAGCCCACGAATCGACCGACCGCGACCAGCGCGGCGAGCACCAGCAGGATCACGTTGACCGGCAACGCTTGCCGCTCGTTGCGGGTCAGGTGCACGCGCAGCGCGAAGATCTGCACGACGGCCAGGCCGACCGCGGCGATCGGCGTGAGGATCGGGGCGATGCCGGTCAGCTCCGGCAGAACCACGCCGAGCGCACCGAGGATCTCGATCGTGCCGATCGCCTTCACGGCGGCGTCCGAATTGTCCTTCATCCAGTCGAACCGGCCCGACGCGACAAGCTGCTCGCGCGATTGCGCGACCTTGATCCCGCCCGCTGCGAGGTAGACCAATGCGAGCAGACCCTGCCCGATCCACAGTGCGACATTCACCGTATTCCCCAATCCTTACCACTTGTGCGTAGCCTCATGGTCTGTGCGTTTGAGGCGGCCACAAAAGGCACATCGATGTATGTGTCCAGGAAAGGAGGCGTCGCTATGACGCAAGTCACACGAAAGGTGACCTGTCCGCCGACCCGGATCCCCGAGGGCGGGGCGGTCCGCGAGGTGCTGGACCGCATCGGCGACAAGTGGAGCCTGCTGATCATCGGCGCGCTGCGCCGTGGGCCGCTGCGGTTCGGCGAACTGGAGGAGGCGGTGGAGGGCATCTCGCAGCGGATGCTCACGCTGACGCTCAAGCACCTGGTCGAGGACGGCCTGGTCGGCCGTACCGCCTACGCCGAGGTGCCACCGAGGGTCGAGTACGAGGTGACCGAGCTGGGGCGAACGCTGGTGCCGCTGGTGATCTCGCTCGCCGAATGGGCGATGGCGCACCACGAGGAGATCAACGCCAACCGCACCAAGCGTTAGCCCCAGCTCAGGGTCTCACTGGAAGGGACAACCGGGGTTCGGCGCGTCCTCCGACAACGGGCTGCCCGCCGGGTCGACGTAGAGCACGTCCAGCACCACGGGCGTGGTGCCCAGGTTGCGGCCGATGTGCACGTGGTCGGCACCGCTGGGCTCGATGAAGGCGGCGCCCGGCCCGTAGCTCGCGTCGGCCTGGCAGTTCGACTCGTCGTGGGTGAGCGTGCCCTGCTCGACGAACGCGTACAGCGTGCCGTCGTGATAGTGCCAGCCCGTACTGCCTCCTGAGGCGATGGTGATCCGGCGCAGGATGTAGTCCTTACCGTCGACCGTGGTCTTGCTGATGATCGTGCCCGTCACGCCACTACTCGGGGTGGCGTTCGCGACCCCCGGAACCACGAGGGCGACACCCGCGGCCAGCAGAACACCGGCCAGCGCCGCACGGCGCAGTGAACTCACGACACGTTCCTCTTCTCTTGTTCTCACTGATCAGCTGCGGCGCGAACCTACACCGGCGCGGCGCAACGACCGAGGTAAGTTCTGCTGGGTGGACCTTGAGGCGGTTCGTACCTTCGTCGCCGTCGCGGAGACCGGTCAGTTCCAGGCCGCCGCCGACGATCTGCGCATCACCCAGCAGGCGGCGTCGAAACGGGTCGCGACCCTGGAGCGCCGCCTCGGCGTGCAACTGTTCGCGCGGACCGCGCGCGGCGTCCGGCCCACCGTCGACGGGCAGGCGCTGCTGCCGCACGCGCGCGAACTGCTCCGCGTCGCCGATCGCGCGATCGCAGCGGTCACCCCGGGGCGCAGGGCACTGCGAATCGACGTGAGCAACCGCAGGACCGCGCCGGCCAACATCCTGCACGAGTTCTACCGGCAACACACCGACCTCGACCTCGACGTGGTCACCCTGACCGCAACGACGGTCGAGTCCGTGCTGGCCGAGGTCAGCGCCGGCACCCTGGACGCCACCTTCCGGTCGCTGCAAGCCAGCGCGGGCGAGGTCCCCGGCGAGCTGCGCAGCGCTCGCGTCATCGACGAGCGGCACGAACTGCTGGTCGGCCCGCGCCATCCGCTGGCGAACGCCGCATCGGTGCGGCTGGCCGACCTGACCGAACACCCGATCTGGATGCCCGGCCTCTCCTCGGAAACCGAACCCGTCGCCTACTACGACGATCTGGCCGCCACGTTCGGCCTGACCATCGACACGATCGGTCCGGTCTTCGGCGTTGAGGCCCTGCTCGCCGAAATCGCCGACTCCACCCGGCTCGCCAACCTGGTCGGCGAAGGCTCGCGCTACCTCTGGCCGGAAAGCTACGACCTGCGCCGAATTCCGATCGTCGACCCGATCCCGGTCTACCCGCTGTCGGTCGTCTGGCGAGCCGACAATTCCCACCCCGTGCTCGCCATGTTTCTCGACTACCTCACCGCCAGGTACGCCAGGACCGCAGTCGACGACGGGTGGGTTCCCGACTGGGCCCGTTGATCACACGCCCAGCGCCAGCAGGAAGCCCGCCGTGAAACCGATGACGAATACGACGAACACCGTTTTGGACAAAGAAGTCATGGTCACGAGAAATCTCACAATCGCCGCCCCTCGAATCATTCTGACGGCTCCCACCCTTCCGCAGGGTGAACTTCGGCGCTATGACACCAGTCAGGTCGGCCATGTGCCATGTGACATGTTGTCCGCCGATACGTTGCCGGCAAAGGAACGCAGCACGTCCGGGCGCATGATCACGATCCGCCGGGGGCGTGTGGTGGAAATGATGCCACGTTCGCGCAACAATGCAATGGCTCGGGCAACCGCACGCAACGATGCGCCTACCCGATTCGCGATTTCTTGTTGGCTCAGCGGCAGGCCCAACGCCGTCCCGTCGGCATCCGGAATACCGTGCTGCGATGCCAGTCGCAACAAATAGGCGGCGACGCGCCTGCTGACATCGAGCGTGGTGACCTCCAGCAGCGTGGCGTCGGCCTCGCGCAATCGGTTCGACATCAGCTTGATCATCGCGATCGCGATCGTCGGCCTGGTGAGCAGGCATTCCATGAACTGGCCTCGGGACAGCTGTATCACCGCAACGGGGGTCAGTGCCTGCACCGTCGCGGTGCGGTCCCAGTCGTGCAGCGCGGCCCGTTCACCGACCACGTCGCCGGGACCGCGCAACGCGGCGACGATCTCCTGGCCGTCCGGGTCGGTGAAAAATATCCGCACCCAGCCGGCGACCACCACCAGCACATGATCGGTCGGATCGCCCTGACGCAGCAGAACGTCATTTTCAGCGAATGTCCGTCGGACACCCCCGGACACGAGATGCGCACGATCGGCGTCGGAGAGGAAGCCGAGCATGCTGCCCTCGACCGGCTGCAGGTCCATCCCCGTGTCACCCTCCGCTCGGCGCCGATTCCAGTGTCGCGTACCGCAAACGCCTGCGTCCATCCGAGCACTGATGAGCGGGGGAAACGT
Source organism: Pseudonocardiaceae bacterium (assembly GCA_035948315.1). Taxonomy (GTDB): domain Bacteria; phylum Actinomycetota; class Actinomycetes; order Mycobacteriales; family Pseudonocardiaceae; genus CAJCJE01. The sequence continues at coordinate 68,326 of DASZJG010000061.1, forward strand.
CCACATTTCTTCCCGTTGTTTGCCATTTGGCACAAGCCGTAGACTCGGTGGCCCCGATAATTGGCGTGTCGGGCGGGCCCGCCGTGCCGACGACCGTGGGTGGGAAGGACGGGGCTTGTGCCGCAAATGTCGCCGACCGAACATCGCACGATCGTGGTCGTTGACGTGGCAGATTTCACCAACCCGGACCGGGATGTGGCCGACCTCTTGGCCGTTCAGGAAGGGGTCTACGACGTGCTCAAGACCGCTTTCTTCGAATCCGGCATCGACTTCGGCTCCTGCGACAAGGAAGACCGCGGCGACGGTGCGCTGATCCTGGTACCGCCGGACGTGTCAAAAAGCGAAATCGCCGACCGGTTGCCGGACCGGCTGGTCGCGGCGCTGCGCCGGTACAACTCGACCCGGGCCGCCTCGGCCCGGTTCAAGCTGCGGATCGGCATTCACGCAGGTGATATCCGGAAGAACGCGAACGGCTGGGTCGGCCACGCGGTGAATCTCGCCTGCCGGATCCTCGAGGCGAGCGAGGTGAAGTCGGCACTCGCCGCTTCCCCCGGCGTGATGGCGCTGGTCGCGTCGGACCATTTTTACTCCGAGGTCATCCAGCAGGATCCGGGCACCGCGCCGGAGGCGTACCGCCGAATTCAGGTTTCGGTCAAAACCTTCTCCGGACCGATCTGGCTGAGATTGACCGGAGAGGTCGCAATAGTTCGTCAGGTCGAGTCGGAACCGGAACCCGATCCGAGTAGTCTCCTCGCCTGGGGAGGGCCGACCAACGGCGTTCTTGGCGTGATTCCCCCGGAGGAACTTGATGTCCTGCGCGGTTGGCTCTCCGAGGTCGAGGTGCCGCACCTGGCCATGCTCGCCGGCCGGGCCGCGGGCCCCGCGATTCCCCTGCCGCGCAGCGGGTCGGTCTGGGACGTCTTCCGCTATCTGTCCGACTTCAATGCCGGCCCGGACGGAGTTCCGCCCGCACTGGCCTTCTTGTCGCGGCTAGCCGGCGAGGTTGGCGGCGAATTCGACACCATGATTTCCGCGTGGATCGACCAGCAGGCGCGCCGGTTGCGGCTCGGCGCCGCGATGGACGAGCGGCAGATCGCCGCGCAGCCGATTCCCGATGAACCGCACCTCTATCTGATGATCGTGCTGGAGCCGGACGCGATCGACCCCGATCTGTGCATGTTGTCCTTCTGGCGCCAGGACGATCCGCTGGTGTGGCCGCCCACCCGTGGCGGCGTCCGCGAGGTCACCGTCGAGGAGCTGGAGTACCGGGTCGACGAGGTCATCCTGGACGCCGAGCGGGTATGGGCGGACCAGGCACTGTCGGTCGTCGTCGAATTCGTACTCGCCAGAACCATGCTCGGCCTGCCCATCCACCGATGGCGAAAAGAACACGAATCGGGTGCGCCCCGACCGCTGGCACTGGACTATCAACTGTGCGTGCGCTCGTTGGAGCGAATGCGCAATACCTACTGGCACCGGGCCTGGCACATGCGGTGGAATTCCATGGTCACGAACTCGGGCGTGGACCGGGTGTACCCGCTCGGGCCGACGCAGGTCCGGCATCGGCCGATCGACGTCGCGCTGAGCGATCCGCAATGGGTGGGTCTGGTGCTGGAAGAACCGCCGTCCGCGCAACCCGAACCCGGCACCGGCGACGTGTTCACCGCGGCGCTGCGCGCCGGACTACCGTTGATCTTCTGGCATCCGACGGCCGGGCCGGAGGATCTGCGCGATCTCGTCGGCTGGCTGCTCAGTGGTGATCGTGGCTATGCCGACCTGCTCCGTCGTCGCAAAGTTGCGGATTTATCGACCCCGCTGCCGGCGAAAGACGACCTCGTAGGGGAGCTGATAGTAATGTCGGAAGACCCTGACCGCATCGTCTTTCTTGACCAGCCACCAGCTACCGCCCGGTAGTAGGGAGACTTCGGATGAACACGAATCAGGATGGCGCGGAGATGGACGGTCGGGACACTGCTCATGTCGATGTACCCGAATGGTGGGTTTATCGAGGTACCGGGCGCCCGATGCACGACATCGACCTGACCGAGATTCTGCCCGCGCCGCCGCCGTGGCGGAATTTCCAGGGCGACCCGCTGCCGGAGCCGGACGTGCCACCATCGGATGACGGCGACACGGATCGACGGCTGGGATCGGAGTTCCACCTCGCCGACCGCGACGTGGACACGCACGAGTTGGACATGGTCAACGCCGCGCTCTACCTGCGTCGACCGCTGCTGGCCACCGGCAAACCCGGGGTGGGGAAATCAAGTCTGGCCTATCGGATCGCGCGCGAGTTGGGTCTCGGTCGGGTGTTGCGGTGGCCGATCACCAGCCACACCACCCTGCAGTCCGGCCTCTACGGCTACGACGCGATCGGCCGCGCCCAGGCCGCCGCCACCCACGCCCAGCGCGACGCGAGCGCCCCCGAGCCACCGGTCGGCGATTTCCTGCGGTTGGGTCCGCTCGGCACCGCGTTTCTCCCGAGTCGGCTGCCCCGAGTTCTGCTGGTTGACGAACTGGACAAGAGCGAAGCGGATCTGCCGAACGACCTGCTCAGCATATTCGAGGACGCCGAGTTCACCATTCAGGAACTGGCCCGAATTCGAACCTGGTCGCCGCAGACCGCCGTGCACACCGCCGATCCCGGCCGCACAGCGACCGTGCTGGACGGTAGGGTAACCTGCCGCGCGTTCCCCATCGTTGTCCTTACTTCCAACGGAGAGCGTGAATTCCCGCCTGCCTTCCTTCGTCGCTGCATCCACCTCGAAATCCAGGAACCGAACGTGGAACAGTTGGCCGCGATGGTCGCGAACCACCTGCTCGATCCGGGTGGTGAGCACCGGGAACGGCTGGTGCGGGAGTTCGTGGAGAAGAGTCGGACCGAGGGTGGTCTCCCCGCGGACCGTCTCCTCGACGCGGTCTACCTGGCGACCTCCGGCGCCTATCGGCCCGACGATGTCGCCTGGCCGCGATTGATGGATGCGCTGTGGCGCAGGCTGTCGATGGTGCAGTGACGTGGCGCGGCCAGCCGACGCCTCCGACCTGATCGCCAGCCGGCCTTCGGGGCCATCGCCCGTGGAATCCGCGCCGGGGCGGCACACACTCGATTTCCGCGAACTGACCTCGGTCGACGTCGCGGACATCGTGTGGCTCGCCTCGGCCATCCGGCCTGCGGACCCCGAGCAGACCGCGGCTCCGCACATTCAGCACAAGCCACCCATTCACACGATCAAGGCTGTCGTGGAAGACGTCGAATTCGACATCCCGGCCCAACCTCAGCAAACACATACCGCGCGCCCCGGGCCCGCGCTCCCGGATCCGCCCGAACAACCGCAGGCCATCGACGGCGACACACGAGGAGAACCACGGCTGCCACCGAGAAACGATGTCGACGTCACCCGAATCGGGCTGCCCGACTCGCTGCGCCTGTTCCGCGCGCTGCGTCCGCTGAAACGCGAAATCCCGTCGCACCGCGACGACGCCATGGTGCTTGACGAGGAAACCACCGCCGACTGGGCAGTGCAGACGGGAGTGTGGTGGCCGATGACCCGCGCACGCCGAGAACGCTGGCTCGACCTGACCCTGGTCGTGGACACCGGTGGTGTCCCGGCACTGTGGCGCTCCCGGGTCAACGCGTTCGTCACGTTGCTGGAGAGACTGGGTGCGTTCCGCAGCATTCAGGTTCGCCAATTGGACACCATCGGTACCGGCGACGGACCCGTGCTGCGCGGCGCCACCCCCGACGCCCCCGAACGCGACCCCGCCGAAATACTCGACTCCTCCGGCCGCCGCGCGGTCCTGGTGATCACCGACGGAGTAGGCGAGGCATGGCGGCGCAACCAGCTGATGCCGATGCTCGCCGGCTGGGGCCGCCGAATGCCGGTCACCGTCCTGCATCTGCTGCCACAACACCTGTGGAGCAGATGCGGCATGGTCCTGCACCGCGCCCGCCTGGGCGTGCCGACCGCGCTGATGCCCAACAACCGCTGGACCCTCGAACTCCCCGACGCCTGGCTCGAACCAGACTCGCCGACGCCGAAAGCCCCGGGACCGGTCCCCATTCCGGTGGTCGCCCTGCAACCGCGCTGGTTGTCCTGGTGGGCCAGACTCATCACCGGCGGCCACCGTGGCCAGACCAACGGCAGAGTGCTGCTGGCCGACGACGAATCCTCGATGGCCTCGATGGCACCCCAAGCGGAATTGTCCGCAACCGAACTCGTGCACAGATTTCGCTCATTGGCGTCGCCACCGGCATTGCGGCTGGCCACGCTACTCGCCGCGCTACCCGTTCACCTGGACGTGGTTCACCTGGTCCAGCGACGCTTCATCACGGAGTCGCGACCCGAAGACCTCAGTGAGCTACTGCTCAACGGCCTCCTATATTCTACCGCGCAACAGGATGGCGAGGGCGACACCACGGCTTTCGCTTTCCCCGAGGCAGTCCGTGGATTGCTGCTCAATGGCGCTCGGCGATCGGAGACCGCTGGTGTCGTGCGGGCGGCTGCCGCCTACTTCGGGGAACGGCTCCCGGTGCTCGGCCACATCCGAGACGCCATCGCCGACCCGCACAACACGCCCGATCCGGTAGTTAATCAAGACAATGTCGCAAACATCGAGCTGGAAAGTGCCATCATGAGGGCACTTTCCGGTCCGTACTTGTCCCGTGCCGATCGGCTGAATGATGCCGTTCGGCAAGAAGCTGTAGCCGTCTTGCCCACTTCTGAATCGGTCAAGCGACCGGTTCAGCCGATTCTCACCAGCCCGCCGATTGATAAGTCGACCAACGACAGTCTTGCGAGTGATGACATGCGTGATACGGCCGAGCGCGCCGACCGTCCCAACGAGCCAGTGACGCCGGCTGGGTCCCCCAATCGCTACCCGGGCAACACACTCGAGGTGGCCGATCCGGTGACCATGCAGTTCGTGTCATCGGGCGAGACTCGACCGTTCCAGAGCCGGCGACCGGATGACCCTCCACCGATCTGGGGGAATGTGCCGCCGAAGAACCCGAACTTCACCGGTCGGGAGGAATTGCTCGAACAACTCGGCAAGCGCCTGACCGCAGGCGGCACGACCGCCGTACTCCCATCCGCGTTGCACGGCATGGGTGGTATCGGAAAGACCCAGATAGCGACTGAATATATTTATCGTCATCTCCGAGACTATGACCTGATCTGGTGGATCGAGGCTGCTCGGACAACACAGATACGGGCAAGCCTGACCGATCTCGCACGTGAGTTGCACCTGCCCGGCGCCGGAGACGCGAACACCGCGGTCCGCGCGGTCCGCGAAGCGTTGCGCACCGGCAAACCGTACGGTCGTTGGCTGCTCGTGTTCGATGCCGCCGACAGCCCGGAGGAAGTCCGCTCGTTCTTCCCGACCAACGGACCGGGCGAAGTTCTGATCACGTCACGCAATCCTGATTGGGCCGGCGTGGCAAGGCCGCTGGAACTGAGCGTTTTCAAACGCGATGAAAGCATCGAACTGCTCCGCAGGCGCGGACCCGAGATCGACGCCGCCGAGGCCGACGAACTGGCGGACAAGCTGGGCGATCTGCCACTGGCCGTCGAGCAGGCCGCGGCCTGGCGTGCGGTGACCGGTATGCCGGTGCGCGAGTACCTGCGGCTTTTCGACGAGTCGCTGGCCGAAATCCTCGACATGTCGACGCCGCCCGACTACGAGGCGTCGGTCGCGGCGGCGTGGAACGTGTCGTTCGACGAGTTGAAGAACCGCAACCCGGCAGCACACCAGATCCTGCACATCTGTGCGTTCTTCTCGCCGGAACCGATCTCTCGCGACCTGTTCACCGGCGTCAACCGGATCGCCATTTCGCCGGAGCTGGATGCGGCGCTGCGCGACCCGATCAAACTGGCTCGCGCGATCCGCGATATCAACCGATATTCGTTGGCCAAGATCGACCACGGCAACAACACCATCCAGTTGCACCGACTGGTCCAGTTGGTGTTGCGCAGTCGGGTGATAGCACCACAGATCCTGGCCCAGATGAAGCATGGCGCGCACCAACTGCTGGCCAGCCTCGATCCCAACGACCCGGAGTCGAGCCGCCACTGGCCGCGTTACCGCGAACTGCTGCCGCACGCCTACGCCGCCGACATCATCGCGTGTGACGAGAGCTGGGCCCGGCAACTGGTCATCAACCTGATGCGTTACCTGTTCCAGTGGGGCGACCACGAAGAGGCAGCCGCGCTCGCCTCGCGTGCGCGCGCCGCCTTCGAGGAGAGGTTGGGCCCGACGCACCCGCAGACCCTGGACGTTTCCCAACGGCTTGGTCTGTACCTGTGGGGTCTTGGCCGATACCAGGAAGCGGCTCACCTCAACCAGCTCACCCTCAAACGTCGTCTTGAGGTATCCGGTGAGGAGGGCGAGGAAACCTTCGCGGTTCAGGGAAACATCGTCGCAGACCTCCGTGCGAAGGGTGATTTCACCCGTGCCACCGAGTTGAGCGAGGAGATCTACCACAAGACCACGAGGCTGTTCGGCGAAGACGATCCCGAGACCCTGAACGCGGCGTACCTACATGCCCTGAACCTGCGACTCAGCGGGAAATACCAGGAAGCAGCGGAACTCGACGCGGACACCCTGCGCAGGCGCGGTGAGGTGTTGGGCCCGGACCATCCCAAGACGCTCAGCACCAACGTCGGCCTCATCGTCGACCTGCGGGAGGCGGGCGAGTACATGCGCGCCCGCATCGACCAGGAGAAGCTCTCCGAGATCGCGCGCAGCCGAATCGGTGAGGACAACCCCGACTACATCACCTACGCCTTCGCGCTTTCGGTCGCCCGCAGGAAGGATGGTGACCACGCCGGCGCCCTGAGCCTGTCGACCAAGGCGTTCGAGCGGTTCAGGATCGTGTACGGGCCGAACCACCCGACCACCATCGCCTGCACCCTCGCCCACTCGATCGACCTGCGTCACTCCGGCGATCTCAACAAGGCGAAAGCACTGGGCGAGGAGACGTTCGAGCGATATCGCAGCATTCTCGCTGAAGGTCACCCGCACACGCTGGCGGCGACCGTCGACCTGGCGGTGACACTGCGGCTGCGCAGTGAGGTGGCCAACGCTCGCGAACTCAACGAGCGAGCGCTCGAACAACTGCGGACGAGTTCTGGACCTGATCACCCCTACGTGCTCATCACGACCATCAATCTGGCCAGCGACCTGGCGGCCCTTGGCGAGATCGATGCGGCGGTGGAGTTGGATCGAGAAGCACTCGACCGCTGTGTCCAGGTGTTGGGTCCGGATCATCCCACGGCGCTGGCCGCCGCCTTCAACCTGAGCCTGGACCTGCGCGCCGCAGGCCAGTACGACGAGGCCGAGTCCTACCACGGACCGACTCTGGACCGCTATCGCCGGGTCCTCGGTGAGGCGCACCCCGGAACCATCGCGGCGGTGAAGGGCGCGCGGGCCGACTGCGACATCGACCCGATGCTCATGTAGGGCCGTGGTGTCCGGACACCAGTTGGCCGATCCACGCGCTCAGCGTTTCCGGGGTCGGCACGCGTGGGTCGATGCGTCGTAGTCTCCGGTGCATCGCGCGAACGAGTTCCGGGCAGTGCAGCAGGGCGCGTCCGGCAGGCGACGGGCCCTGCGCCGACAACGCGAGGCCGAGCCCGACCAGTGCCGTGCACCGGTCGGGCGTCGCGGCCAGTTCGGCGCGGTAGTCCTGGGCGGCATCGTGGAACCGGCCCTGTGCATAGGCGAGGTCGGCCGCCGTACTCCCGGGAACGGTGGCCCAGATATCCGGCAGTTGCGCCTGTCCGGCCTCGGTCAGCCCGAGCCGGACCAGATCGGCCCGCGCGTGCGACCATGTTCCGTCCGGCACCGGGGTGGGTGGCAGGTCGGCATGAGTGACCGTCAACGGTGGTCGCGGCCGGTCGGCCAGCCAGGCACCCACCAGGTCCGAGACCACATCGGCTCGGGCCCGCAGGTGTCGCACCCGCCAGCCGGCCCGATGGTCCGCGGCCGCCGCGTCGGCCAGGTCCCTGATGTCCTCGCTGATGACTTCGTCCTGCCACGGTCCGAGCACCTCGGCTATACCGGCGAGGAACCGTCGCCCTGCTTCGGTGAGCGACGCGTCATCGCGCAGCGCCTCCAGCGTTCGCCAGGTCTGCTGGCGCCAGTAGGCGAACTCGAACCACGCGCGTCGATTCGTGGCGCCGGCGCCGATACGGGCGAGCGCCCGCCAGTAGGCGGTGACACCGAAGAAGGCATAGGCGCCTTGCACGGTGCCGGCGATTGGACGCGGATCGTCACGCCAGGGTACGTAGAAACGTTCCCGGGGATCGTCGTCGTAGAGGGAAGTCAGGTGCAGCATACCGCCGAGCACGATGTGCTGGAATTCGTGGACCAGCGTGCTCGCCAGCGAAGCGGCGTCGGTCGGCTGGCCGAGCAGCGCGCTCCCGAACGCCTCGCCGGTTGATGCGCTGGGATTGCGGAACAGCACGCGCGGCCTGGGCACCAACGAGTTCAGGCCGATCGGCGGCAGCCGAACGTAGTCCGGCAGTGCTGCCACGAGCAGTTGCCAGGCCTCGTCCAACATTCGTCGCCACTCACCGACTTCGGCATCGGTCAATCGTTGTGGCGGCACGGGTTCGCACAGCCCTCGATAGGGATCGACGTCGTCCAGCCGCACCGAGAACTGCTTGCGACCGGAGACCACGCGAACTCGCCGAATACTCCACCAACCGGGAGCGTCCGTGTCCGGCATTGCCGGCAGCGATACTCGCGCGGCGCTGTGCGAGATGGCATAGGCATACTCGGTGCCGCTCACCTCGGCGGTCGAGAACGGCACCGGCGTGGGGAGTCGGGCCAGACCGAGCGAGGGCAGCACAGCGTTTCCGTCCCACAGCGGCACGGCGGTGTCGAAGGTGAGTCCCGCCCGGATCGCGGCGGCAGCGGCGATCGCGTGGAGGTGGCCAAGATGAACCCACTGCGGGCACGAACCGTCCAAACCGTTGCGCAACAGTCGGGTCGTGTAACCGGCCCAGGATCCGGTGTAGGGATGGGTGAGCAGTCGGTCGAACGCGGTCGGAGACGCATCCTCGACCCGCGCGAGCAGTTCCCAGGCAGCTTCGATGGGCGGCAACGGGCCCAGGCAGTTCGGCTTTTTCGCCACCGCGTCCAGCAGCCCGTACAGCAACAACTTTCGTCGGCTGCGCTCTGCTCTGCGTAAACGGCGCACCATGGCGCGGTCGCCCTGAAGACGCGCGAACGCGTCGAAATCGGCCCACGGCATACGGAGGAACGCAAGGCTGGACCTCGTGCCGTCGCCACCCTCGGTGGACGCCATCAATCTATTCGCTCACCAGCGCCGCTTGCGTTGCTTCGGTACAGCTTCCGGATGCGCAGCGTTCGCTCCATCACGCGGAACATGGAACGATGCAGCGCCTCGCCGCTGACGTCGGATAACTTCGTGAAAGGAACGCCGTCCAGGTCGATCAACTCGGATTCAATGTCCGGTTCCGCACCCGTCGAATTCATGGTGTCGATTCCCCTCCACCGGAGATCTGGTTAGAGCAGGCGTTTCCATCATGTCGTAGAACGAGCCGATCCGGAAGTCATGCGGAATTTCTCGGGGACTTGTGTTTCCAATCCGAGAAGTTCACGGCCGGCGCGGATGACGGTGTCGCGGACCTGTTGTGGGTCGTCGAGTTCGGCTGCGGACAGCGCTCCGTCGTGGAGGAGGACGAGGACGCGGCCGGCGTGGTCGGGGTCCGGGTGGCCGGCTTGGGCGGCCAGTCGGGTCACGGTTTCCTGGAACCAGGCGCGGTGTTCGGCTACCGCGACGCGGACCGGGTCGGTGGGGTCGGGGTATTCGGCTGAGGCGTTGATGAAGTGGCAGCCGCGGAAACCTGCCGAGCAGGTGACCTGGCCGATGAGTTCGAGGAGCGCGGTCGCGCTCTGCTGCGGGTTGGCCTTGTCGAGCGCGTCGGCCACGGCGTCGCGCAGGTCCGCGTCCGTGGCGCGCAGGTAGGCCTCGACGAGGTCTTCCTTGGCGGGGAAGTGGCGGTAGAAGGTCGCCCTGGTCACCCCGGCCTCGGTCACCAGGCGGTCGACGGGCACGGCGTGGATGCCCTCGGCGTAGAACAGCCTGCGGGCGGTGGCCAGCAGGCGCTCCTTGGGGCTCAGCGCGCTCGTTGCCATGTTGCGAGCATAGACAGAACGTTCTGTTGACACCTCTGGCGCGCGGGTCGTAGGGTCCTCGCCATGGAAAGAACGAACGTTCTGTCTACCGATTCTCGGTCCGACTCGAACTTCACGGTCTACCTGGAGCGCAACGCTCGGTTCGCGGCCACCGACGCCAGGAACGACGTCCCCGAGATCCCGTTCATCCCGTTCCGGCAGCTCTACCTGATCACCTGCATCGACCCGCGCGTCGAGCCGTCGGCGGTGGTGGGCGCCGCGCTCGGCGAGGCGATTGTCGCGCGCAACATCGGCGGCCGGGTGACTCCGTCGGTCGTCAAGGACCTTGCCTGGGTCTGCTATCTGCACGCGCACAAGGCGCCCGGCGCGGACTGGTTCGAGGTCGCGATCATCCATCACACCGACTGCGGCTCGGGCCTGTTCGCCGACGAGGAGCTGCGGCACGGCTTCGCGGCCAGCGGCGGCTACGACGAGCGGACCGCGGCCGCCTTGGCCGTGCTCGAACCGGCGGAGACGGTCCGGGCGGACGTGGCGGCACTGCGCGCGGCACCGGAACTGGCGCCCAGCATCGAGGCACTCAGGATCGGCGGCTACGCCTACGACCTGGCGACCGGCCTGCTCACCACCGTGGTCGCCCCGGCCTGAGCGCAGCCCCGAGTGCGGTCGCGCCGTTGTGGACGAAATACTGAGGCCGCGCGGCTTCACCGAGCCCGGGGGAGCCGGAACCTCGCGAAGGGACTTTCAGCATGCCCGCACGTACGTCGAAGGCTGTCTGGAACGGCGACCTGCAGAACGGTACCGGCCAGATGGTGGTCGGCAACAACGCCTACACCGGCGACTTCTCCTTCAAGAGCCGTTTCGAGGAGGGCGCGGGCACCAACCCCGAGGAGCTGATCGCCGCCGCGCATGCGGGCTGCTACTCGATGCAGCTCTCGGCCATGCTCGCCGCCGCCGACAAGAACCCCACCAGCGTCTCCACCAGCGCGCACGTGACCTTGCAGATCGTCGACGAGAAGCCGACGATCACCAAGATCGCGCTCGACACCGTCGGTGTCGTGCCGGGCCTGTCCAGCGAGGAGTTCACCCGCTTCGCCGAGGACGCCAAGGCCGCGTGCCTGGTCACCCGGGCACTCGCCGGGGTCGAGACCGTCACCCTGTCCGCCAAGCTGGCCGACTGACGCTTCGGGCGACCGGTGTCACGCTTGCGCGTGGCGCCGGTCACGTAGTCGTCGCAGAACGTACTCGGCGGTACCGACAATGAGTATCGCGAGCACATAAGCGTTGCCGAGCAGGGATTGCGGGAGGTTCCAGCGCAGTTCCGCGTTGCCACCGTGCGGAACGACGAGTTGGAACCAGCCGATGAACACGACGCAGAACGCGGCTAGTTGGCCGAATCGGCGGGTGGTCACGGCCCTGGTGACCAGCAGGCCGAACAGCGGGACGACCCAGACCCAGTGGTGGGTCCAGGAAACCGGGCTGACCAGCAGACCGTAGCCGGCGCTGACCAGCAGGGCCGGCAGGTGCTCGCCGCGCGCGGCCAGTCGGCGGACCAGCGGCACGACCACCATGAGCAGGGCGAGGCCGAGCACGATCGCGACGGGGAAGGCCCAGCCCGCGCGATCGGAGATGCGTTGGATCAGGCCGTTCAACGACTGGTTGGCCACCTGCGCGCTGCTCAGCGCCGGGTTGTCGCCGAACAGCGGGCCGCCGAGCACTTCGGTGCTCCAGTAGCGGATCGAGTCGGCGGGCAGCGTGATCAGGCTCAACGCGGTGAGCCCGGCGAAGGTGGCCAGGGCTCGACCGGCGTCGGCGCGGCGGCCCGTGATGAACAGGTGCAGGACGAAGATCAGCGGGGTGAGTTTGACCGCAGCCGCGAGTCCTATGAGGACTCCGCGTCGCGGTGATGCCGGCAGCACGAGTACGTCCAGGATCACCAGGGCCATCAGGAGGGCGTCGATCTGGCCGAAGCCGATGCCGCGCCACACCGGTTCCAGCGCCAGCGATCCGGCGCCGAGCGCCACGACGGCGGCCCGCGGCCAGTTGTCCGCGGCGCTGCCGAGGCTGACCGCGAGCACCTTGCCGAGCGCCAGGATCGACGCGGCGGCGAGCGCGCCCCAGAACAGCTGCGGCGGCAGCCAAGCCACCGGCGTGAACAGCAGAGCGGCCGCAGGCGGATAGGTGAACGGCATCCCGGTGGCCCAGGACGGCAGGAACGGCAGCGCCGCGTACAGGGTTTTGCCGTGCAGCACAGCCAGTGCGCCCGCGCGGTACACCGCGCAGTCCAGGCCGAGCGGCAGGCCCGTCAACCAGAACAGCACAGCGGTGGCGGCGACCAGCGCGGCCAGGGCGATCGACGCGCCGCGCAATACCCGCGCGGCCCGGCCGGTCCGGCGGGTCGGCGGCGGTTCCAGTCGCACCATTGCTCAGCGCCGCTGGAACAGGTAGTTGCGGCCGTGCGGGCACACCGTCGTGGCCGGTTGCCAGCCGTTGTGCCAGACGTGCATGGTGTAGCCGCGGCTGCTCAGCCACTCGGTCACGTCCGACACGCCGTAGCGGTACCGGGTGAGGTGCCGCGCCTCGATTTCGAGCAGCAGGTCGGGGCCGAACGTCTCGATGGTCCGTGCGCCACCGCGCAGGACCTGCAACTCGGCGCCCTCCACGTCGATCTTGACGAAGTCGAGGCGTGTCAGCTCCGCGCGCTCGCAGAGGCGGTCGAGGGTGTCGACCGGTACCAGCACGTCCAGGTGATCGCGGAACTCGTCGTTGGAGCCGACGCCGTCGGTCTGCCAGGTCAGGAAGGAGCGGCCGGTGACCGGACCGAGCCTGCCGATCGGGACGCTCAGCGCGGTCTCGCCCGGCTGCTCGGACAGGGCCAGCCGGTGGCGGCGCACGTTCGGTCGGTCGCGCGCGCCGAGCAGGCGTGACCACATCGGATGCGCGAAGGACAACGGCTCGACGCTGTGCACCTGGCCGGCCGGTCCGACCAGATCGGACAGCGTGAGCGTGTAGATGCCCGCCGCCGCGCCGACGTCCACGCAGACATCGCCCGGCCGGACCAATTCCGGCAGCCCGGCCAATTCGGGCTCCAGCCAGAGGCCCCTTCTGGCGAGGGAGCGGATCAGCGCGGCGGTCAGGTGCGGGCGGTCGGGAATGGACGTCATCGGGGGCACGTGATCACGGTAGAAATTCGGCGCCGCCGGCACATCGGCGCGCGGAGCGGTCTCTGCCGTGGTCGTGGCGATGACGATCTCACTCTCAGGAGCGAGAACAAGTACTCCGCGAGGCTGACGCGATCGACTCGGCCGCCGCGTACGGTGTGGTGCGTGACCACCGACGCCGGCCGGCCACCCGCCGGCACTGTCGCCTCACTCAGACCGGTGCCCTCGCTCGGCGATCGCCTGCTGGCGGTGGGTCTCTGTGTTCTGTTCGAGGTACCGCGCTTCACCGGTTTGTCCGGCCTGCTCAACAATCACGCGCCGGACAACCTCGCGGCCGCGCTGCTGGGCGCGGTATTGACCTTGTCGATCGCGTGGCGGCGGAGCCGTCCGCTGACCGTCCTGTTGATCACGATCGCCATCGGCACCCTGCTGCTCACGGTGGGGAACGGCACCAACCCGTTCGGTCTCGGACGCCAGATCACCGCGTACACGCTGCTGGTCTGGCCGGCCATGCTGGTCGCGGTCTACACGGTGGCGCGGACTGGGGTCGCCCGAGGCAGGCTGACCCTGGGCGGATCGGTGCTCGTGATGGGCCTTGTCGTGGTGTGGTGGGTCGATGACGGGGTCGGCGGGCGTTGGGACGGCAGTCAGTGGGACGTGCTGCGCAACGGGCTCATCGCGGTGCTCGCCCTGGTGACGGCCTGGATGCTGGGCGACGTCGTGCACGCGCGCGGCGAAACGGCTGCTGTCCGGCTGGCGGCGAAACAGGCCGAGGCGGCCGAACACGACCGGGCGGTCGCGGCGGAGGAACGCGCGCGGATCGCCCGTGAACTGCACGACATCACCGCTCACCACATCAGCGTGGTCACCCTCCAGGCCGGCACCGCCCGACTGCTGGCCGAGGCGGGCCACGCGCCCGACCCCGAGACGCTCGGCGCGATCGAGACCGCCGCGCGCCAGGCCATGATCGAGATCCGGCAGGCCCTCGGCGTGATCCGATCCACTCCCGGCGGCGCGGCTCCGCTGCCCGGCCTCGCCCAGCTTCCCGAACTCGCGAACCGGATGGGGCCGGCCGGCCTGACCGTCACCATCAGCGGCGCCGCGGGCCCACTGCCCGGCGGTCTCGACCTCACCGCGTACCGGATCGTCCAGGAAGGACTGGCCAATGTCGCGCGCCACTCGGCGGCGCACGCCGTCGAGGTGATCTTCCGGCGCGAATCCGCCGCGCTGGAGATCATGATCACCGACGCCGGCCCTGCTCGCCGGCAACCGGCGGCCGGCGCGGGCGGTCACGGTCTGGTCGGCGTTCGGGAACGCGTGCGCCAGTACGGCGGCCAGTTGCACGCGGGTCCGTTGCCGGACGGCGGTTTCCGGCTGCTCGCCAGCCTCCCGGTGCCCGAGCACGCCATCGCGGAGCGCGCCCGGTGAGCGTGCGCGTGCTGATCTGCGACGACCAACCGCTGGTCCGCGCGGGCGTCCGAACTCTGCTGAGCACGCAGCCCGACATCGAGATCGTCGGCGACGCGACCGACGGCGCGGCCGCGATCGCGGCCGCCGGCCGGTTGCGGCCGAACGTGGTGCTGATGGACATCCGGATGCCCGGCACCGACGGCATCACCGCGACCAGTCGCATCACGGCTGGTGAACGCGCGCCGCGCGTGCTCGTGCTGACCACCTACGACCAGGACGAGTACGTCTTCGACGCGCTCGCCGCGGGCGCCAGCGGGTTCATACTCAAAGACGCCCGGCCGGAGGACCTCATTTCCGGGATCAGGTCGGTCGCGGCCGGTGACGCGCTGCTCGCGCCCTCGGTGACCCGTCGCCTGATCGGCCTGTTCGCGCACGATCGACCCACCCGGCCGCGCCGCACCGGCGACCCGCTCGACCTGCTCACCAGCCGCGAGCGCGAGGTACTGCGGCACGTGGCCCGCGGACTGTCCAATATGGACATCGCGGCCGCGTTGCACATCAGCGACCACACCGTCAAGACGCACGTCGCCAACCTGCTGAACAAGCTCGACCTACGCGATCGCGTGCACGTGGTCATCTTCGCCTACGAACACGGTGTCATCGACCGTGGCCGAGAGCAGACATAAGCGACCTGTCAGCCGCCGAACGCCGAGGTGAAGTCGAGCGGGTTCTGGGAGACTCCGCTACAGGTGGGCGAGGAGGCGGGCGCCATGGGCGTGGCGATCGCGTTCGCAACGGAGCTGCCGCAGCTCTGGTCACGCGTCAGCGACCAGAACGACACCCGGCCGATGCCGTTGGACGCGGCCCAGCTCTGCACCGACTGCGCGTCGGCGACGGTGAACGTGGAGCCGTCGTCGTTGACCCCGATCATCGGGGTGATGCCGACGTTGGCGTAGGTGTAGCTGGAATCGATCGACTGCAACTGGCCCAGGGTGGCCTGGGCCGCGTTGATCGCCGCCGTGCCCATCTCCTGGTTGCCCTGGTAGTAGTCCATCGCCATGATGTTCACGATGTCGATCTTGACGCCGTCGTTGGCCGCGGCCTGCACGATGCCGACGCCGTAGTTGTCAAGGCCGGTCGGCAGCACCGGGATGGTCACCGAGAACTGGAGGCCGGGGTTGCTGGCTTTCAGGTCCTTCATCGCGGTGAAAAGCCTTGTCGCCGATGTGGTGTCCGCGACGGCGGCGCCCTCGATGTCGAAGTCGAGTTGGTTGGTGCCGTAGTCGGTGATGATGTTCTGCAGTGCGGAGTCGATCGTGGACTGATCCGTGCACGTCCACGGGATCGAGTAGCCGGCGGCGCCGCCGGAGGAGATGATCACCGAGGCACCCTCCGACTTGGCCTTGGCGATTTCCGGGTCGATGAAGGGATCGTTGCCGACGGGCTCGGTGTCGCCCCATTCCTGGTTGCAGCCCTGGCCGATGATGAACGCGGCCGTGTAGGAGGTCAGTCCGTCGGAGGTGATCGCGGTGTCCAGCATGGACTCGTCGGACTCGCCCATGTCCACATAGGGCGCGACGGCCGACGATCCCGCGGCCACCTGCGGCGTGACCGATGGGGCGGCGGCCGCTGCCGTCGTGGTCAGCAGGCCGGCGCCCAACGGAACCAGTGCGGCCAGTGTCAGCAATGCTTTCCTTGTCGGCATGGGATGTCCACCCTCTCGCCACGGCCGGGCAGCACTGCCCGGCACCGGTGCTCGCTGCTGAAATACCAAGGTGGACTAGACCAATGATCCAGTCAAGGTCAGCGCGTTTCCCTTCTGATAACACAAAGTTTTAGCTGTGATGAGTCAAGTGTTGAATGGTCGGCTCTTGACATGATCCGGGCGAGGCGGAATTCTGTGCGGAAATAATTTAGTAGCCAGTCTTACTAAAGGAGTCGGTGTGGCGCGGTCGTCGGGTTCCGGTCATCGTCTCCGGCGTGCCGGCGCCGCGGGCGTGAGCATCGCCTGCGTGCTCGGTGCGTTCGCCGTGTTCGGCCCGGTCACCGCGCAGGCGGCCGGCGCGCCGGCCACACCGAGCACGCGTTCGCCGGGCCAGGCCAGGCTGGTGACCCTGCCCACCGGCGACCACGTGCGGGTCAGCGGCACCGGCCAGCAGGCCCGAGCCGACCTGCTGGCCATCCCCGGTCACCGCGCCGCCGCCGTCACCAGTCGAATCGACGGCCGGGTCACGGTCGTGCCCACCGACCAGGTCGGCCGGATCTCCTCGCTGGCGCCGTTCCAGGTGAGCGGCGACGACGCGCCCACCGTCGCGCCGCGGTACGCCATGTCCCTGCTGGACATCAAAGCCGTTGACCACCAAGGAAATCCGGCGCAGGCCGCCGAGGTGCTCGTGGTCAACACCGACGACCCGGCCCGCGCCACCTGGGACGGCCTGCTGACCGGCGGAGACGCGCGGATCGAGGTGCCGACCGGCAACTACGGCGTCGCCGTGGGCATCTTCGACACCGACGCCAGGGGCAACTCCACCGAGACCGACCTGCTCTCCGCCACCGACGTGGCCGTCCCGACCGCCGGCACGACCGTCTCGCTGGACGGCCGCGCCGCGCACCAACTCGCCTTCCAGACCTCGCTGCCGAGCGGGTTCGACGCGGCCGCCGTCGGCTGGGATCGCGGCACGGCAGGCCATCTGCGGGAGCTGAGCATCGGTGCGCTCGCCGGCACGAAGTTCTACATCGGCGCCGCCGGCCAGGCCAAGCACGGCGTCCTCGACTACACCGTGGTCGGCCGCCAGGTGTCGCCGGCGTCGGCCGCCACGCCGTACAGCTACCTGATCGCGCTGCCCGACGGCACCCAGATACCCGCGGACCAGACCTACCGAATCGCCGACTCCTCGCTGGCCACCGTCGACTCCAGCTATCCGACCGACCAGCCGCACCAGGACCTGCAACTCGACGACGGCTGGGTGGAACCCGCCGAGGGCAACGCTCCCGCGCTGCCCAGCCTGCCGGCCGTCACGGTGCACGCGCCCGCTGTCGACCGCCGCTACCTCTCGACACCGTCGAGCCTGCGCTACGACGGCCTCATGCTGCCGCTCGTCCCGTCCGCCGGTTTCCTGGAGGGCGAACTGGAACGGAACGCCCAGTTCACCCCGGGTCAACACGCGTCGCTGGCCTGGCGCGCCGGCCTGATCGTGCCGGCACCCTCCACCTACGACGGCCCGTGCTTCCTGTGCCGGGAGGCCAACACGCTGCACGGACTGGACGTAATGGACACCGACAGCTCGGGCGATGTCGGCCAGTGGAGCGACGGGCCAACCACCATCACCGAGGACGGCAAGCAGATCTACCAGGGCACCACCCTGGGCACGATCTTCGACCAGGCGCTGCCCGCCGCGAAACACCACTACGTGTACTCCTTCGACACCACGCACTCCACCGGCACGACCCAACTGGCCACGCACAGTCAGATTTCCTGGGGCTTCGACTCGGCGCAGACCGCGACGTCGACGCCGGTATCGATCCTCTATGGACAAACAACCCTGACCGAGGACGCGCACGACTCGGTGGAACCCGGCGCCAACACGATCACCCTCGCCCCGCAACACCAGCCGCACGCGACCGACGCCGCCGTGCGCACCGCATCCGTGTCGGTGTCCTACGACAACGGCAAGACCTGGACCCCGACCACGGTCTCCGTTGGCGCGCACCAGGTTCGCGGCAGCTGGACCGTCCCGGTGACCCAGTCGACCGGCTATCTCGCGGTGCGGGTGCACGCGGTGGACACGGACGGCAACACCCTCGACGAGACCGTGTACCACGCCGCGCTGGTGAACGCGCCGAACGGCCTCGCTACCAGCGGCGCCAGCACGCCACCGGTCGCCGGGGTCCGTGCGGCCTGCCCGATCGCGGCTGCCGGCCAGGCGCGCTGCTACGCCCTGAGCGCGCCTGCCCGCTGGCAGCCGAACAAGACCACGCTGCCGGACGGGTACGGGCCTGCCGATCTGCGGTCCGCGTACAAGCTGCCGACCGGCGGGGGAGCGGGCGCGACGGTCGCGATCGTGGACGCGCACGACGACCCGACCGCCGAGGCCGACCTGGCCGTCTACCGCAGCACCTACGGCCTGCCGGCCTGTACCACCGCCAACGGCTGCTTCACCAAGCTCAACGAGCACGGGAAAACCGCGCCGCTGCCGCCCTATGTGCCCAGCGACGACTGGAGCGACGAGGTCTCGCTCGACCTCGACATGGTCTCGGCCGTCTGTCCGGCCTGCCATATCGACCTGGTCGAGGCCGATGGTGCGGACACCGCCTCGCTGGGCACCGCCGAAGGCGCGGCCACCGGTTCCGGCGCGGTCGCGGTGTCCAACAGTTGGGGCGGTGACGAGGGTTCGGACGACGCGCCGTGGAACAGCGCGTTCCACCATCCTGGCGTCGCGGTCACCGCGTCCAGTGGGGACAATGGATTTCGTGAGGCGAGCTGGCCCGCCGCGCTGCGGAGCGTGATCGCGGTCGGCGGGACCAGCCTGACCCGCTCGTCCACGGCCGCACGCGGCTGGACCGAGTCGGCGTGGAAGGGCGCGGGGTCAGGCTGCTCGGCGTATTCGGCCAAACCCTCCTGGCAGCACGACGCGCACTGTCCGATGCGGACCATCGCGGACATCTCGGCCGTCGCCGACCCCGCCACCGGCCTCGCCGTCTACGTGCAGGGCAGTTGGGGTGTGTTCGGCGGCACCAGCGCTTCCTCGCCGATCATCGCCGCGATGATCGCACTGGCCGGGAATTCGGCGGAACTGGGCAGCGCGAGCTACCTCTACGCGCACTCGTCGAAGCTGTTCGACGTGACCTCCGGTGCCAACCCGAACTGGGACTGCGGCGGTGACTACCTGTGCAAGGCCGGGCCGGGCTACGACGGGCCGACCGGCCTCGGCACCCCGAACGGCCTCGGTGGCGTGTAGTGCGGGTGACAGGTCAGCGTGCCGTGAGCCAGACGAGGCTGCCGACGCCGACCAACACGCAGTAGATCGCGAACGGGGTGAGCGTGCGCGTGCGGAAGTAGCGGGTCAGGTAGCGCACCGCGAGATAGGCGGTGACGAACGACGCGATGCTGCCGGCCAGTACCTGGCCGTGGATGCCGGCGCCGAGCGGGCCGAACAGGTCTGGGACCTTCAGCGCGCCCGCGGCGAGAATCACCGGGGTGGCGAGCAGGAAGGAAAACCGCGCGGCGTCCTCATGGGACAGTCCGCGCAGCAGTCCGGCGACCATGGTGACGCCGGAGCGGCTGATGCCGGGCAACAGCGCGAGGATCTGGGCGCTGCCGATCAGCGTGCCTCGGCCGAAGGTCAGCCGCGCGAGGCGCTCGTCGGTGGTCGGCACGGTTTCCGGTCGGGCCGCGGGGGCGTCCGTGCCATCGGCGCCGACCAGGGCCGGTTGTGGCACGGCGGCCTGCACTCGGCGGCGTAGCCGTTCACCCACATAGAGCACGACGCCGTTGGCGATCAGGAAAGCGGCGGCCGGGATGGGGCGGCCCAGGGTGGTGCGGAAGACGTGTTCCAGGGCGAGGCCGGCGAGCCCGACCGGGATGGTGGCGATGATGATCAGCCAGACCAGGCGCTCGGCCGGGGTGCGCACCCGGCGGTAGCGGATCGAGGTGACCAGGCCGCCGAGGATCCGGACCCAGTCGCGGCGGAAGAAGACGATGAGCGCCGCGGCCGTGGCCACGTGCAGGCCGACGATGAAGGCCAGGTACGGCGATTCGGGTGCGGACACGTTGAGATCCACGGCCCACCTGCCGCCGACCAGTGCCGGAATCAGCACCGAATGGCCCAGGCTGGACACCGGAAACAGCTCGGTCAGGCCCTGGAAGGCGCCGACCACGATGGCTTCGACGTAGGTCAGCAATGGCGTGCGCCTCTCGTTCCGCTACGGGCTGGACGCTAAGGGTAGCTCGGCGGGACGTGCCGGATCGGGTCGCCGGCCAGGGCGGTCGACGCGCTTTCCAGCAACGAGTAGCGGATTGCGAGCGCCGCGGCCTCCAGGCGGGAGTGGACGCCCAGCTTGGTCATCATGCCCTGCAGGTGGCTCCGCAACGTTGTCGGCGACACCCCCAGCCGGTGCGACATGGCCGCCGTGCCCAGCCCTTCCACCAGTAGGGTGAGGCATTCCTGTTCGCGTCCGGTCAGATACGTTGCGCGCCAACGGACATCCGCCGCGCCCGCGGCGGGCTCGGCCTGCGGTGCGATCGTGTCGACGACGATCTCGCCGCGGTCGACCCGGCGCAGCGCGGACACCAGCGACGCCACGCCGTGCGCCTTGTGCAGGTAGCCGGCCACGCCCGCGTGTAGAGCGGTGGCGACGGCCTCGTTGTCCTGGTCCGCGGTCAGCATCACCACCCTGGTTTTCGGGCTCTGCACGAGCAGATCGCCGACAATCCCCAACGGGTCTCCACCGCGCAGCCCTCGATCGATCAGGCACAGCCGGGGCCGCTTGGCTGCCACGAGGGAACGTAAGCTCTGCACGGTCAGTGCCACCGCGAGAACGGCGAAACCCTGCTGGTTCAGGACAACCTCCAGCGCTTCGGCGAGCATCTGGTGGCTGTCACCGATCACCAGTTCGGGTTTCGCCATCGTGCTCTCCCTCGTCAGGCGGTCGATCGGCCATGATCAATTAATGCCGAATTCACGCTGAGTTTCTCCCAAATTAAATCTCTACCTGCTCATCGCTCCGCCCACTTGTTATGTTGCAGAGATTTTTTCGGACGCGCGCCCGCCGCTACCCGGAGTGCGTCCACCATCAGCCGTAGGTCGCTGGCGAGCCGTCGATCCCTGACATAGCTCAGGTCGAGCGCGAGTTTCGGATGAAGGTGATGGGACACGTAGTAGGCGTCCGGGTCGAGCGCGGTGTCGAGTTCGTCGCTCTGCCGCGCCGCGAAGAGCAACGCGCCCGGGCCGAGTAGCCCGGGACGCACTGACAGTAGTCCTTGCTCTGTCGGGGTGTAGTACGAGACAAAGGTTTCGACCTCCGGACGGGGGCCGATGAGGGTCACTTCACCACGTAAGAGGTTCACCAATTGAGGCAACTCGTCCAATCGGGTGCCCCGCAGGAGCTTCCCGACCGCGGTGATCCGCGGATCGGCCTTGCCGCCGACCGAGGGTCCGCCGCGATCCGCGTTCACGACCATGGTGCGGAACTTCCAGATCGTGAACACCCTCCGCTCGCGGCCGACCCTCCGCTGTCGATAGATCGCCGGCCCGGGAGTGGTCAATCGAATCGCCGCTCCGATGAGCACCAGCAATGGCGAAAGCGCAATCAACAGGCTGATTGCGGAAACAACATCAACGCAGCGGCGTAATCGCGAATCCGAGATTGCCGGGGGCATCAGTCCACCTCCCGCAACACCCGGAACGGCTCGACGGACCGCCGCCCGGCCCGGCTGCCCCAGTAGGCGGCCCGCTCGCGCAGCGCCAGCAGGGACCGTGGATGTGGGTAGTCGCGCAGTTCCGTTTCGTAGCAGGCCATCGCGGCCAGCTTGTCGTCGAGGGTCTCGGCGATGTCCACGAAACTGTTCGGCACGAACTCCGCGCCGCCCATCGGCCAGGCCCATTCGGTCGACGACGGGGTCTCGAACACCGCGAAGCGGCGCAACCTGGGCAGGACGAACGGCCGGCACGCGGTCCACGCGGCCCGCGCGACCACACCGTGGTCGGCGTTCACATCGTGCGGATAGTGGGTGTAGACCACGTCCGGCCGCAGCTCGTCGGTGACGGCCTCGACCAACCGGGTGACGTCCAGCAGCGGCACCGTGTCCAGCCGCTGATCGGGCAGCGAGCAGACCTGGACGGAGGCGAGGCCGAGAACCTCGGCCGCGCGCTGCGCGGATTTCGCCAGTATCTCCGCCATGCCGTCGGCGTAGCGGCTGGTGGCTCCGTCGGAGAGCACGAGCGCGTGCACCGCCGTGCCCTGCCGGACGTGCCGGGCGAGCGTGCCGCCCGCGCCGAGGAGTTCGTCGTCCGGATGCGCGGCCACCACCAGCACGACGTCGTCGGGTCTGTCCTCGATCATCGGGCCGCCACCTTCGGTCTCGGTCCTTCGCCCCGGGACCACCTGGCCAGTTCGGCGGGCACCGGATCGAATCGCATCCCCGGCCGGATCCCGTGCGCGCGGCACCAGGCCGCCGCCGGTTCCGGCGGCTCGCCCGCGGCCGACATCCGGGTCACCACAACGGAACCCGCGCCGGTCGCCACCGAGACGCCCGAGGAGTCCAGGCCGAGCACGGTGCCCGGGGCGCCCGCCGGGCTCCGGCGCGAGGTCGGCGGCAGCGTCGTCCAGACCAAGATCCGGCGGCCCTCGACGGCGCCGAACGCGCCGGGATAGGGGAGGGTCAGGGCGCGCACCCAGTCGTGCACCGCGCGTGCCGGCTGGGCCCAGTCGATCGCGCCCATCTCCGGGATGCGCTTGGGCAGCACGTCGCCGTCGTCCGGGTTCTGCCGCCTGCGCGGCGCGGTACCGGCCAGCAGGGCGGGCAGGTGGGCGGCGAGCATGCCCGCACCCGCCTCGCCGACCCGCTGGTAGACGGTGCCGCAGTCGTCCTCCGGGCCGATCGTCACCGGGCGCTGGTCGACGATGTCGCCGGTGTCCGCGCCGGGGTCGAGCATCATCATCGTGTTTCCGGTGACCGTCTCGCCGCGCAGGATCGCCCAGTTGACCGGCGCCCGGCCACGGTGCGCGGGGAGCAGCGACGCGTGGAAACCCACGCAGCCACGGCGCGGGACGGACAGCAGCGACCGGCCGAGCAGGCGGGTCCAGCCGACCACCACCAGCAGATCAGGGGCGAGTTCACGCGCCGTGGTGACGATCTCCGGCGCGTTCACGTCGTCGGCGCGGATGACCGGTACGCCGGCCGACCGCGCGGGCGCGGTGAGATCCACCGCGCCGGCCAGTTTGGCCAGCCCGTCCGGGGTCGCGGTGATCACCGCCGCGACCCCGACCAGCGGGCTGGCCAAGAGGACGTCCAGCGCCGGCCTGGCTTCGTGCACCGCGCCGATGAACACGATCCTGCCGGTTTGTCGAGTGTGCGGAGAGTCGGAGCCGATCACGGTTTCTCCTTGCGGACGGGACCTGAATGGGTGTGGACGACGTGCGGCGTGATCAGGGGGTGAACACCGCGACGACGGAGTACCAATCGGTGGGGGAGCTGATCGTGAAGCTGGAGTTCTGGCCGCCGGCCGCACCGGCCAACACGTCCTCGACGCCCGCCGCGCCGCTGTCGGAGTTGATGGCCCGCTCGGTGAACGGCACGCCCTGCGTGCTGCCGACCGTGAAGGTGGCCGGCTGACCACCGCAGAGCTCGGCCCCGAACACCAGATCCCCGGCCGGCACGTTGGCGGTCGGTCCCGCGACGATTTGGGCGGAATTGGCCCCACCGTTGCGTTCCGCGACCGCGCCGGTCACCGGAGCGGTGCCCGCCGGGACGCCGCTGTACTCGGCGACCGCGTAGGGCAGGTAGGTGGCCGTCAGCGCGTGCATGGTGATCGCCAGGTTCGGCGCGGACGCGACCGCGTAGGTATAGAACAGTGCGAGGTCACCGCCGCCGTTGCTGAACTTCTCGGTGTAGCCGCTACGGATCCACAGGTTGTTCATGCTGTCCGTGACCGAGACCTGGCCTGCCGAGTTGTACTGGGCGAACCAGCCCACCAGCAGGTCGCCCTGGGTGACCGGCTGGGCGAGAGTGAACTTGAGGCTGGTCGACTTGCTACCGGGCGAGATGGCCGCCGCCTGGACGAAGGTGGCCACGCCGGTCGCGGTCGGGTTCTTGGCGCAGGCCAGTGAGCCCGTGGTGGCGCTGGTCTGCGTGTAGGTCAGTGCCGGGCCGGCACAGGTGACGGTGTCCTGGTCGCCCGCGTTCATGGCGAACATGCCGGTCAGGGTGGTCGCGTCTGCCGCGCTGATGGTCATGATCGCCACGCCGATGGCCGCGATGGCGATCTTGAGGGACAGTTTATTCATCCCTCGCTCCTTTGCTCATTTTTCTATGTGGTTCCGGCCAGGGACCCGGGCCGGAAGACCGAGGCGCGCTGAGGTCCGCAGCGCCGGAACCGATCGACATGAGGTCGACGCAATCGCCTCATGTCGACTCCACCGGGGTGGCCTGCGACGTCGTTCGCGCGGTGTGGATTCGGGTGAGCACGGTGAGCAGGCCGGTGGTGGCCAGGTAGGCGGCGGTGGACGCGACGGCCGCGCCGACCGCCTGGTGGCCGGGAATCAGCAGCACGTCGAGGGTGATCGTCACGGCAACGCCGACCGCCATGCCCCAGGAGTTCGCGCCCGGTCGACCGGTGCCGCACAGGTAGGCCGACGCGACCGCGGCAGCTCCCTCGACGGCCAGCCCGCCGAGCAGGATGCACGCGGGCAGCACCGCGCCCTGGAACGCCTTGCCGTACAACAGGGGCAGCAGGTACACCGACGCGATGGCCAGGATCGGGGTCATGGCCACGGTCACGGCGGCGGCCCTGGGCAGCAGCCGGTTCGCCTCCTGACCGGCGACCTCGACCGGCGAACGCGCGAACCGTGGATACAGCACGTAGTTCAGCGCGGTGGCCGGCAGCCGCATCAGCTCGGCGAACTTGGACGCCACCGCGTACACGCCGAGTACCGCCGGTCCGGCCAGTGCGCCCAGAATCACGAAGTCCAGTCGCAGGTTGACCAGCCACAGCAGGTTGCCGAGCTGGCCGCGCGCGCCGTAGCGGGTGACCTCGGCCGCGATCGCGAGCGAGGGCCTGCTCCAGTTCTGGGTGAAACCGTTGTGCGCCAATCGGATCAGCGAGGTACCCGAGGCGAGCATTCCGCCGCCGAGCATGCCGAACACGACGCCCTCGATGCCGTTGACGCCGATCAGCACGGCCAGCAGATAGCAGGGCAGCACCAGCAGTTCCTCGGCGACGATCAGCATGTTCGAACCGAACATGTCGGCGGCGCCCTGGCAGCACGCCTTTCCCCAGACCGTCACCAGCTGGGTCACCACCAGCAGGCCGGACAGCACCAGCAGCCACATCGGCACCGCGGCGAACAGCAGGTGCCGCAACAGGGGCAGCAGGGCCAGCCAGACCAGCAGGCCCAGGCCGGCACCCGCGGCGACCAGGACGGTGAGGGTCGAGCGCAGCCGGGGGTCGGACTTGCGCTCGCCGGCGAGGAAGTACGCGGACGCGACCGGCACGCCGCAGGAGAACACCACGCCGGTCAGCCAGGGCAGCACGCGCAGCAGCGTGTACTCGCCGAGCGCGGCAGGCCCGGCGTGCCGGCCGATCAGCAGGCTCATCAGCGACACCACGGCCAGCGCGCCGCCCTGCGCGAGGAGGTTGTGCACCGCGCTGCGCCTGCCGAGCGCGGACGCGACGCGGTGCCTCCCGGTAGCGATGTTCACCGCGCCACCTCCCTTCGACCGTCTGGTGTGGACGCGAGCACGGCCACGAAGGCGAGCAGGATCCACTCGAACCGGAAATGCCAGACCTCGTAGTACGTACCGGCCATGAGCATGATCAGCAGTGCCGCGACGATCCCGACCGGACGCGGGATCTGCGCGAGGAAGCCGGATCCCGGCGGCGCGCGCAGCACCCTGCTGACCTTCCAGCCCGCGGACAGCACCACGATCACGATGCCGATCACGCCGAGCGGGCCGCGTTCCACCAGCGCGCCGATGTAGTCGTCGTGCGCCTCTTTGGCATAGGGGTACTGCCGGTCGTAGAGCAGCTGCTTGGTGGTCATCGGGCCGGAGCCGAGGATGCCGTCCGTGCCGTACATCTGGAGGGTTTCCTGGTTCAGCATGGCGCGCTGCCCGGCGCTGCCGTTGCTGCCGCTGCGGCCGATCGAGTTGACCAGGTAGCTCTGGTTGGACTGCAACGCCCAGGTCTGGAGTTTGCTGAGCGGGAAAAGGGTCAGCGTGGTGCCCACGGCGGTGCCGATCAGCAGTATCAGCGCGATGCTCGCCATCAGGCCGTGCCGGCGGTAGATCGTGTACAGCGCGATGAATCCGAGGCCGACCAACAGTTCCAGCACGCCGCCGTTCGACTCGGACACCACCAGGCACCAGATCAGCACCACGTAGCCGAACCAGCGCAGCCACGGATTGCGCGGGGTCTTGGTGGCGAACACGATGAACAGCGAGACCACCCAGTAGCAGGCGGCGTAGTTCGGATCGCCGAAGGTGAACAGCTCGCGGTTGCCCTCCCGGGGCACGATGCCTTCGATGGCGTTGATGCCGGTCAGCGAGCCGAAAACCAGCAGCGCCGCCCAGCCGACCGCGGCCCGCGCGTAGACCCGGCTCAGCGTGCGCAGCACGCCCGGTTCCCTGGCCAGGTTGTAGACGGAGGCCGCCCAGCCGATCAGGACGAAGTCCTGCGCGATGGCCAGCAGCGACGTGCCGGGCAGCGGACCGTTGAGGCCGCCGAGCGTCCCGCCCAGCGCCATCAGGGCGACGCCCAGGACGTAGGGCGCGCCGAGTCTGCGCCCGCTGGTTGCCGCCCACAGCGCGGTCAGCACGACGGTGCCGGCGGTGAACAGGTCGACCGGCGAACTGTTGCCGGGACCGGTCGGATGCAGGATCGGCTGGAATACCATGGCCAGCCCGGCCATGCCGACCGCGAGCCGCAGCACCATCGGCCGCACGACGCCCGGAGTGGTGACCGGCCTGGTGTCGGCGGGGCCGGTCTGTAGCGGGATGGGTTCGAGGGTGGTCGTCATGCGTCCCGCTCCAGCACCCGCAGGAAGGCGCGCGCCTGCTCGTCGGCGAAGGTGGGATCGGTGGCCTCCGCGGCGAGCGCGGCGAGTTCGGCCAGCAGCAGGTCGCGTGCGCAGGACAGCGGCAGGCCGAGCCGGCTCAGGCCGCCGGCCAGGTAGCGGCGCGCCAGTCGCGGATACCAGCCGGTGCCGGAGAACAGGTAGGTCACGGCCGCGCCGGGCGTGCGGGCCGGCAGTTCGGGATGACCGGGCACGACGCGCTGGCCGGCTCGGGTGTGCCGGTCCAGGTACTGCGCGTGGGCGAGGGCGAACCGGGCCAGGTCGCGACCGGGGGAGCCGGCCGGATCGAAGCGCTCCCAGTCCACCACGCCGGTCAGCTTTCCGTCGTGGGTCAGCAGGTTGCCCATCCAGAAGTCGCCGTGCACGGCGGTTCGCGGCGCGCGGTGCCGGCGCAGCCGGGCACGCAGGAGCGGCAGTTCGGTCAGCATTGGGTCGCTGGGTCGCCGCTCGCGCAGCGTCTCCTCGACGCCCGGGGCGAGGTCGAGCTGGGCGAAGCCGGTACGGGTGGCCGACTGGAACACGGCCAGCCACCGGGTGGCGCAGGAGAAATCGCCTGCCGCGGTGCGCGGATGGGTGGTGTGGCCGTGCCGGTGGTAGTCGACCAGCATCGGGGTGCCCGGCAGTGCGGTGGTGACCAGCGCGGGAAAACCGTGGTGCCGCACGGTGTTCACCACGACCGGCACGGTTGCCGCAAGGCTGCCCAGGTCCAGTCGCGCGACGTCGTGCAACAGCTCGGTCTCGGCCCGCACCTTGGCCGCGGCCGCCGGCCCGGTGGGCAGTTTCACCGCGAGTGTCGGCCACTGCCGGTCCGGCTCGAACAGCAGCAGCACCCGCCTGCTGTCCGGGTCGTGGCTGTGGTTGAGCACCAGCACCGCCGATCCGGTCGCCGCGAGCAGGCCGGCGAGTTCGCTGTCCGGGTCGAAGTCCGGCCGACCGACCAGGTGTGGGGCGAGCCGCCACGCGCCCGGGATCCGCAACACCTCCCGGGCCGCCGCGTACGCCCAGTCCGGCACGGCCGATCCCGGTGGGCTGGCCAGCAGCGCCGTCCGCACGTAGTCGCGCACCCGGGGCAGGTCCTCGGCGATCACCACCGGGTCCACTCGGGACGGTAATGCGACGAAGCGGCGGCCTGCGGGAAGGAGCGCGGTCAGCGCGGTCATGTCAACACGGCCATCGGCCGCAGTCGGGCGACCGGCTTCACCAGCCCGTTGTCGATCAGGATGTCCAGTGCCGCGTCCACGCCCAGGTCGTCCAGTTGCGGGACCTCGCGGGGTGCCGCGTCGGAGTAGCCGTAGCGCAGGGTGTGCCGGCCGCGCGGATCGGCGCCGGAGCGGCCGTCCCGCTCGAACGCCTTGATGATGCTGCCGGTGCCGTGGCACGCGGTGTACAGGCTTCGGTGGGCCGCGTCGCCGGGCACGCACAGGAACGAGGAGGTCCGGTTGGTGCCGGGCACCAGCAGCGGCTGGCCGGTCCGGGAGAACGCCGGATGCCCGGTCATCTGCTCCGGCGTCCATGCGCGGGCGGCGTTGTGCCGGTGCACGTAGGCCGGGCTGCCGTTGACCGTCTCCTGGTAGACCGAGTTGTGCGGCGAGTCGACGACAAGGCGCAGCTGGGCGCCGAAGGAGTCGAGGGCGAACCGGCGCAGTGCGGCGTAGGTGGCGAGCCGGTAGGCGAAGCCGTAGTTCATGGACAGCTGCTGCGCCAGCATGATCCGCCTGCCGTCGTCACCGTCGATCGGCAGCGACGGGCAGCCCACCTCGAAGTACCGCGCGTAGCGTTCCCGAGCCCTGGCCAGCGAACCGGCGCCGAGCAGGTGCGAGATCGGCTTCTGCACGGCCATCTCCGCGCGCAGCAGCCGCGACGCCGACTTGCGCTTCGCGTACAGGCCACCGATCTGCCCGGTCAGCACGCCGCCGCCGTTGTGGAACTGCATGGTGATCTGGCCGAGGTGGATGCCGAGTTCCTCGGCGATCTCCGGCTCGAAAACCTGCTCGACCTCTTGCAGCTCAAGGAAGTGCGTGCTCGGGCCGATCGAACCGAACCGCAGCCTGGCCATCTGAACGCAGATCCAGGGCAGTTCCCGCCGGGCGCGGGCCGCACCGCCGAACTCGTCGACCGGCAGCCTGCCGAACTCCTCGACCCGGTCCAGATCCGCCTGGTCCATGCCGTACCGCTCGGCGGCGAAGTCCGCGCCCTCGACGGCGGCCCGCAGTACGTCGTCCCGGGACAGCTCGAACTTCCAGCCGGGCGGGTTGGGGAAGCGTTCGCGGACCCGACGGTAGAACTCGCCGATGGCCTCGACGCCCGGCTTCGCGATGTCCAATGTGGCCAGTGCCATGCCGCAGTTGAGCGCGGCGTCGGTGAGCGTCGGCCGGATCGCGTTCCGCGTGGCCACCGCGATGCTGGAGGGCATCTCCGACTTCTCCTTGTGGCAGAAGTCGGGCAGCACGACCGGCGGCGCGGCCAGGTCGGCCGTTGCCGTGCCGGCGCGCAGGCGGTCCAGCAGCGCGGGATCGGCAGGCGCGTGCTCGCTGTCGAACACGGTCAGGTCGGGATGGCTGAACACGTCTACCCGCACGACGACTCCTCGGCTCGGCTGCGGCCCCCGGCCGCGGAAGGGTTGGTGTAGGCGGAAACCAGCACATCGGCCAGGGCGTGCTGCTCGTACCGGTCGCCGACCGCGGCATGCGCGGCAGCGGCCATCCGGGCCGCCTCAAGGGGATGGTCGAGCAGGTAGCCGACGGCCGAGGCGAGCTGCTCGGGATGCTCCGGGGTCACCAGGAGGCCGGTCTCGCCCGGGATCACCACGTCGGGCACGGCGTTCACCGCGGTGGCGACGACCGGAATGCCGCACACCATGGCTTCCACGATCGCCACCGGCAGGCCCTCGTACCGGCTCGGCAGCGCGAAGACGTCGAAGGCGGGCAGCAGGTCGGGCACGTCGTGGCGTTCCCCGACCAGCACCACCCGGGCGGCGGGCGCGGCCTTGGCGGCCAGTGCCCGGACCCGCTCGGCCAGTTCGCCGCCGCCGACCCAGACCCCGGTCACGTCCGGCCTGCGCAGCGCGACCATGGCGGCGACGAAATCCTCCGGCGCCTTCTGATACGACAGCCGTCCCACCGCGCCGACGATCGGCCCGGTGCCCGGCACGCCCAGCGTCCGCCGCGCGCGTTTGCGGGTGTCCGGGTTGGCCGCGGTCGCCATCCGGTCCACCGGGACACCGATGGTCCGCACTCGCTCCGGCGCCACCAAACCCAGCCGCACGGCCTCGACCGACACCCCGGTGCCGACGCACAGCGCCACATCGGTGATCCGGCCGAGCCTCCGTTCGATGTGGACATACCCACCATGGAGCAGACGGGACTGGTAGTTGTGGAACGGGAAGCCGTGGAAGGTGTGCACGATCCTCGGCACGCCACTGCGGCGCGCCGCGAGCCTGCCGAGGGTGCCGGCCTTCGCGCTGTGCGTGTGCACGACGTCGAAGCCGCGGTCCCGGCACAGCGCGGTCAGCCGGGCGAGCGCGCGAACGTCGTCAAGCGGGGAGATCGGCGAGCACAGCGCCGGTTCGGAAACCAGTTCGATACCAGCGGTCCGGGCCTGTTCGGCCAGCGGGTCGCCGCTGCGATCGCCCCGGCCCGCGACGAGGGTGACCAGGTAGCGCGCGGGATCCAGGGCGAGCGCGCCACGCAGCGCGACCGCGCCCGCGCCGGCCTGCAACCGGGTCACCACGGTCGCCACCCGCAGCCGCCCGCTCGTCGCGACACCACGGTCGCCGCTCATCGCGACACCGCCTTCGCGTCGCAGGCGGCGAGCAGTTCGCGCAGGCCGACCGTGGGCCGGGTGCCGAGCACGATCTCCCAACCGGGTGCCCGCTCGGCCATCGACCTCGCGACCGCGCCGATCGGCGGATGAGCCGGACCAACACCCGTACCCAGCGCGAGAGTCGCCGCGAAGGCCCAGTAGCGGCGCAGTTCGCCTGCCATGTAGGTGCCGGCCACCGTCATCTCGGCGGCCCGCGCCGGATCCAGCGGGCGCACGGTCGAGCAGGGGAGACCGTCGCGGCGCAGCAGGATCAGCCGATCCGGGACGAGCGTGGGCACCCGGGAGGGGAGTGCCCGTTCACGGCGGCCGTGCGGCATCCGGCGGCCGGTGCCGCCTTCCACCCGCACCGGCTCGACCAGGCCGTGCACCGCGTAGCCGTCGCTCACGCACAGGTTGTCCGAGCAGGCCCGCCCCCCGGCGGCCAGCGCGTCCAGCAACAGCGTCGAGCGGCCGATACCGCCAGGCCCGGCCAGCAGCGCGACGGTGCCGTCCAGTTCGACCGCTGCCGCGTGCAGCGGTGCGTGTCCGAGCCGGCCCGCCCACCACATCGCCGGGTACTGCACCAAAGCCGCCCGCACCAACAGGTGGAAACGGGAACGCAGCGCCAGCGCGGCCAGCCGGTCGCGACGCGGCGGCCGCCAGGACGCCTCGATCCGCAGCCGGTCCTGGGCCCGCACCCGGAGGTCGAAGCCGCTGCCGCAGGCGTTGCGCAGGACCACCGCGTCGCCGCGCCGGAAGGCGCCCCGGGTCACCGGTTCCCAACCGTCCACATCGGATGAACGGGAATCGTCGCGCACGACGAGTTCGATGTCGCTCGGCCGCCCGTCCGCCGGTTCCCAAGCACCCGGGGCTGCCTCGGTCAGCAGCGTGGCGACCCAGTGCACCGGGCAGTCCACCGTCAACCGCTGCCCGGCCTGAGTCATGCTGGCGCGCATCAGAACTCGCTCGCGTACAGCTCGTCGAACAGGTCGTGCGCGGACACTCCGGCCATGGCCGGCGGCTGGTAGTCCGGCAGCAGCGCGGCCAGCAGGTCGCGCACCTCGTCGGTCGAGTTGTGCTTGGCCGCCACGACCAGCTTCGAGACCTGACTGTCCAGGTCCTCCGGCAGGAAGGTGCCTCGGGTGGCGGAAATGCGCGGATGCCCGGTCGGCACCTGTTCCTCGGCCTCGCTGAACAGTGCCTCGTTGAGCTTCTCGCCAGGCCGCAATCCGGTGAAGCGGATCTTCACGTCGGTCGCGCCGACGTGGGCGGCATAGGACTCGACCAGCGACACCAGCCGCACCGGCTCGCCCATGTCGAGCACGAACGTCTCGCCCGCCTCGGCCATCGCGCCGGCCTCCAGCACCAGCCCGACCGCCTCCTCGACGGTCATGAAGAACCGGTCGACCTCCGGATCGGTGATGGTCACCGGCTCGTGCTTGGCGATCTGGTCGGCCAGCACGTGCAGGAAGGAACCTCGGCTGCCCAGCACGTTGCCGAACCGCACCGAGCCGACCGCGCAGCCCTGCCCCGCCCGGCTGCGCACGATCAGCTCGGCCAGCCGCTTGGTCGCGCCGAGGATCGACGTGGGCGCGGCGGCCTTGTCGGTGGAGATCAGGATGAACCGCTCGGTGCCGTGCCTGATCGCCGCGTCCACCAGCAGTTCGGTACCGAGCACATTGGACTTCACGCCCTCGCACGGATGCCACTCCAGCAGCGGCAGATGCTTGTGCGCGGCGGCGTGGAAGACGATCTGCGGCTGGCAGGTGGCGAAGATCTGCTCGACCCTGCGCCGGTCCCGGATGTCCGCGACGATCAGCTCGTCGGTGTCCAGCAGCGCCTCGCCGCTGATCCGCAACTGCAACCGGTGCAGGTTGGACTCGTCATGGTCGAGGACGAACAGCTTGGCCGGCCGGTAGGAGCGGATCTGCCGGCACAGCTCGCTGCCGATCGACCCGCCCGCCCCGGTGACCAGCACCCGGCGGCCGTGCACGAGGGCTCGCGTCGCAGGCCGCACCACGTGCATCTCCTCGCGGCCCAGCAGCATCGCGGGCGGCACCTCCCACAGGTCCTCGCCGTTGCTGCCGCGCTGCACGGCGGCGTGGAACGAGGGCAGATAGCGGACCCGCGCGCCCGAGTCGACCGCCGCGCGCAGCAGCCCGGCCAGTTCCATCGGCGGCAACGAGGGAATGGCCACGATCACCACGGCCACCCGCTCGGCGCGCACGGTCGCGGCCAGCGCGTCCAGCGGCCCGAGCACGGGCAACTTGTCGACCTTGCGCGAACGAATCCCGTCGTCGAGAAAGCCGATCGGCGCCAGCCCGTAGGAGGGCGTGTCGGCCAGGTCTCGGGCCAGCGTCCGGCCTGCCGCCCCCGCGCCGACGACCAGCGTCCGCGCGTTGGGGGTGCCCTCCGGTCTGCGTTTGGCCCACCAGTGATCCGTGTTCATGGTTGCTACCTCCGCGCCCGCCGCCGCAGCTCGGCGAGCTGGGCGCAGACGTGATCGACGTCGTCGTCCCCGAGGCCGGGATGCAGCGGCAGGGACAGCAGTTGCGGGAAGACCCGGTCGGCGACCGGTAGTTCTGAGCAGACGTCCGGACCCAGAACCTGTTGGAAATACGGGAAGTGGTGCACCGGGATGAAGTGCACGGACGTGCCGACGCCGCGCTGGGCCAGCGCCTCGGCGAGTTCGTCGCGACCCATCCCGAACTCGGGCATCACCCGGATCAGGTACAGGTGCCAGGCGTGCCGGCCGGTCGTGGGACGCGGCGGCGGCAGGATGCCCTGAATATCGGCCAGTTGGGCGTCGTAGCGGGCGGCAAGGGCGGCCCTGGTGGCCTGCCAGTCGGACAGGTGCGTCAGCTGGGCCCGGCCGATGGCCGCCTGCACATCGGTGAAGTTCGCCTTCATACCCTCGATCGCGACCGAGTACCGCCAGCCGCCGCCGGGCCGGTAGCGCCGCCAGGCGTCCCGGCTCATGCCGTGCTGGCGCATCTCGGCGAGTCGCCCGGCCAGTTCGGGGTCGGACGTGACGATCGCGCCGCCCTCGCCGATCGGCAGGTTCTTGGTCGCGTAGAAGCTCAGGCAGGCCGCCGCCGACTCGGTGCCGATTCCGGAGGCGCCCAGTCCGTGCGCGGCATCCTCGACGACCGCCCGTGCGGACAGGCCGGCCGCCTCGGCCAGCGCGCCCACCGACACCGGATGACCGCCCATCTGCTGCACCACCATGGCGCGCGGCCGAACCCGCCGCGCCGCCGTCGCGACGGCGTCCGGCGTGACGGTCAGCGTTTCCTCGTCCAGGTCGACGAACACCGGTCGGAGTCCACTGTGGATGATGGCCTGCACCGCGCCGCAGAACGTGACGGTCGGCGTCAGCACGGGCGAACCGGGCGGCAGGCGCAGCGCGCGCAGCGACAGTTCGATCGCGGCGGTGCACGAGCTGACCGCGATGGTGTGTTCGGCACCGAGCCATGCGCCCAGCTCTCGCTCGAAGGCCACGGTCTGCTCGCCGGCCACCAGCCAGCCGCTGGCCAGCACCTCGGCCGCGGCCGTGCGCGCACTCGGCACGATCTCGCAGCGCGCGTAGGGGACGGTCCTCGTCTCGGCGGCGGTGGTCATCGGCGTCACCAGGCTCTCCGCGCTCGGGTCAGCGGTCCGGACAGCGCCAGGTCGTAGGCGGCCAGCAGGTCGCGGGCGAGCCTGCCGGCCAACCGCCGCTCGTCCGGGCCGACCGGTTCCCGCCTGTTCGGCACCGCGCCGTCGAGGTGCGCGGCCACCGCGGCGGCGACGGCGTCCGCGTCCGGCGGCACGACGTAGCCGGTGCGGCCAGCGTCGATCAGGTCGGCGACGCTGTCCGTGGTCACCGCGACCACCGGCAGCCCGGCCGCGATGGCCGCCGCTCCCGGGTTGCAGGCGGCCAGATCGTTGCCGGCGGCCACGAACAGGTCGGCGGCGGTCAACAGGTCTGCCAGCCGGGGTCGGTTGCCCCCGCCGTCGAGCGAGCAGAGTGCGACGGCGACATCGGTGCGGCCCAACTCGCGGACCGCGGTGATCCAGTCGCCGGTGTCGGCCGAGCCGTCGTCGGGCTCGCAGCCGAGCACCAGTCGCACGCCCGGCGCGATGCCCAGCGCCCTGCGCAGCTCGGCGCGGTCGTGATGCCGGGCGGGCCTGCCGTGCGGCGGCGCCAACACCGGCAGGCAGTGCACCCGCTCCCCGGCGGTCAGTCCGGCCGACACCAGCACTCGCGCCGTGGTCCGGCCGTGCGCCAGCCATACCGTGGACTCGGCGGTCGCCGAGCGTTCCTGGCGCACCCACCAGCGGGCCGCGCGCAGCCCGCGCCGCAGCGCCACCCGATCCACGGTGTGCACGTGGTGGGTGCCGGCCGGAACCGGACCGGCCACCCCACTCACGGTGTGCACCAGTTCGGCATCCGCCCCGGCATCGACGAGCCGGATCCGTCCGCTGCGGGTCAGCAGGCCCGCTGCCGCGCGCAGGGCAGCGGCGAGTGAGTCCGAAGTGGACCCCATGTCGATGCGGACCCGTGGCGGTGCGTCGAAAACCGTTGTCACTGTGATCGTCTCCCCACCCGGATCGGGTCGCCGAGGACCCCGATCAGCGTCCACCCGGTGGTGGCCAACAGGTCGTTGAATCGCCGCACCTCGGCGTACGGCGTGAGATCGGGCACCACCGCGACCAGCCCCACCCGCTGGCCGCGCGTGCCATCGTCCAGTTCGGACATCGCGAGCACGTGTACGGTCGCCGGTCGCGCCTGTGCCTGCGTCTGTGGCTCGCGGAGGGGAGCCAGCGTGACCGTGCGCGCCTCCAGATCGCCGGCGAGCGTGGACAGTTGGCCGTTGCCGCCGGACGGCTGTGGTACGGCCGGTGCGTCGGCGGGCACGGTGAACCGCGCGGTCAGGCCGGTACGCAGGTCGGCGGCGAGCGCGGTGAGTCTGCCGGCCGCGGGCGGCCCGGTCAGCACGACCATGGTCACCAAGTGCCGGTCGACGGCCCGGCCGAGCGCGACCCGCACCTCTGGTCGGGCGATGGCCTGCGCCTGCTCCGCCTCCTTGCGTGAGGTCAGCCTGCCCAGCACCGGCGCGTCCAGCTCACGGGCGAAGGCCCGCGCGTCCGCGACCCTGGGCCGCAGCACCTCGAGGATGCTCGCGATCAGCAACGCCACGATCAGTCCGGCCAAACCGGCCAGCCCGAGATCGGTGAACATCGTGCTGGCCACCTTGGCGGCCGAAGTCGGCGTGGAGATCATCGCCGCCGAGCTGCTCGACAGCGTCTGGGACTGGAGGTTCTGGATGGAACTGGCCACATTGGCCAATTCCTGGTCGACCGAGGCCAGCTCGGCGGAGAGGTTGGCGACCTGGACCGGATCCTTGGTCAGGGCCAGGTTGGCGGCCAGTTGGGTGCGCTGGGCGCGCAACGTGGTCTGCTGCGTGTTCAGTTGGTCGAGCGAGTTCGGCTGGAAGCCGCCGGTGCCGTTCAGAAAGGCGACGGTCTGCCGGGCGATCGTGCCGGACAGCGCGACCGCGACCTTCGGGTCCCGATCGGTCACCGAGATGTCGAAGACCGCCGAACTGCCCAGTCGAACGACCCCGACCTCGGGCGCGATCTGATCGGCCGTGCGGCCGGTGGTCTTCGTCTTCGCCAGCGCCTGGTCGATCACCGTGCTGCTGGTCGCGATCCCGTCGACCCGGGAGAGCACCGCGTCGGCCTCGGTGTCCGAGCCGGGAGGCGAACTCGACGCCTGCACCCGGGCGGCGGCCGAATAGGTCGGCACCGTGGACAGGTGCAGGCCGGCGACCACCAGCACCGGCAACACGACCAGGGCGACGATCAGCATCCAGTTGCCGATCACGATCCGACGCAGGGCCTCGTTCAGTTCCATCTGGTGACCTCGGAGATTTCGGCGATTTCCGGTGGATTCAGCGGTGGTCATTCAGCGGTGTTCATGACGGGCGCGCAGGGCAGGCTGAACCGGCCGCCGCTGCGGAAGGTGCGGGACTACCCGACGCGCGGGCGACATGCGGCAGGGGAAGCGGTGGGCGTCGGCCCGCAACTCGCGCAGCACGGCGCCGAGCAGGTCCGGCGGGAACACGGCATGCCCGCTGTGGGCCGCGTGCACGGTGGCGACGAAGTCGACCAGCTGACTCTGTTTGGGCACCCACGCGACCACGCCCGCCCGAGCCGCGGCGACCGCCTTGCGCGGATCCCGGCTGTCGGTGAGCGCCACGATGCGCGCGGCAGGCGCTGCGGCGGCAAGGCGCGCGGTGGCGGCCCCGGCCTCGGCGCCCAACTGCTCGACATCGACCGCGATCACGTCCGGGTGCACCTGAGCGACCACCTCGGCGAGGTTCGGATCGTCGGTGGTGCACCGCGCCGCGACCCAGAGGTCGGCCGAAGCGCACAGGCAGTGCGCCACCGCCTCGGTCAGCAACTGGTGGTCGTCGATGAGCAGCAACCGCACATATGTCACCTGAACCATGTTCGGCGCAGGCGGGCGCCGAGTCCTCATCCAGGAACTGGTGCGCGTCTAGTTCAATTGGAGGAGACGCGTCTCCCTCAATTGCGTGAGTTGACCCACACCTCGGTGATCGGCCGGGCGTCCGCGGCCGAGCCGAGCAGCGGCAGCCCGTACGCCTTCTCGATCGTGCGCAGCACGCTGTAGTGATCGATCCGGTTGCCATAGCTGCCCGGTTTGACCTGCGCGCCGACGAAGATGGTGGCGACCCGGTTGTCCGCCGATCCGTCGTCCTCGTCACCGGTGACGATCAAGAGGCTGTTGTGCGTCCGCGCCCACCGCACGTAGGCGTCCAGATGCGTTTTCAGCCACGAGTCGGCCTGGGCGACGGTGCCGTTGTGCATGTCGTGGTCGAGATTCGGCATCACGAAGGAGACGGCCGGCAGCGTGGCGTAGTTCGTCGGAAACGCGCTGAACGGCTGGTTCGTGCTGGCGGGCAGGTCGGTGAAGTCGACCCACGGATTGTGGTCGCGGTCGTACTCGCCGGGGAAACAGTCGGTCGAGCCGACGGCGGGCAGGTCCTCCGAGTAGCCGGTGAAGCCGAGCTTCGCGGCCAGCAACTGGTGTCCGAGGTTGTCCGCGTTGAAGGTCTGCGGGCAGGAGTCGTCGCTGACGCCCTGGGTCGACCCGGAGAACAGCGCGAGGTAGTTGGGCTGGCTCGGATGGGTCAGCGCGAACGACTGGGTGAACAGCGCCCCCTGCGCGGCCAGCGAGGCGAAGTACGGCGCCGCCGCGCTGCCGATGACGTCGCCGAACGCATGGTTCTCCTCGACCACGATCACCACATGATCGGGCCGCGGCACCTGCCCGGTATCCGGCACCGGGCTGGTGCTGGGTGCCGTGCTGGGTGCCCCGCCGGCGCAGGCGCTGAGCAGCGCACAGCCGGTCAGCAACGCGATCAGTCGGCCTGCCACGATCGCATCACCTCCGTGCTCGGGTGCCGGCAGTAGCAGAATAGGGGAATGTCGCGGTCATGGCGGTGGGTCGTGCTGGCGTGCGTCCTGCTGATCGTCGGGGTCCTGGTGGTCGTGTGGACCACCGGGACCCCGAAGCCCGGTCCGCAAGTCCCGCACTACGCCGCGAACGGAAACTTCGCGCCGGACGGCCGCTATCTGTCCGGCCAGGACGGTTTCAACCTGGCCGACGTGTCCACCCCGGCCCAACTCGCCGGCCTGCCCACCGGCGTGCGCGGCCTGGTCTACCTCGGTTCGTGCACCGGGGCGGACCGCGATTTCGCCGCCGCCGTCGGCGCGTTCTCCGGCAGTGCCAAACTGTTCGGCTTCTACCTGATCGACGAGCCCGACCCGGCGACCTGTCCCGCGGCCAACCTGCGATCCGAGTCGACCTACATCCACGCGCACATCCCCGGCGCCCGGACGTTCATCCTCGAACAGAATCTCTCCGCGTCCACCCATCCCTCCTACGCGGGCGGATACGATCCGGCCAACACCGGCATCGACCTGTTCGGCATCGACCCGTATCCGTGTCGCACGGAACTGAACGGCTGCGATCCCACCATGATCGCCAGCTACGTCACCGCCGCCGAACGATTCGGCCTCCCGTCATCGTCGATCGTTCCGGTGTTCCAGGCATTCGGCGGTGGCAGCTGGATCGACGACGGCGGCGGGCACTATCGGCTGCCGACGGCGGATCAGCTGAAGTCGATGCTCGCCCAGTGGGCGACGCTGATTCCCTCGCCCGTGTTCGACTTCGTCTACAGCTGGGGCAGCCAACGCGGCGACCTCGCCCTGTCGGCTGCGCCAGCTGATCTGCACGCGGTCTTCGCCGCTCGCAATGCCGCCTAGTGACATGCGTTGCCTTTCTGACGACGGGTGCCCTGCCGATGGGGATCGGTAGGGCACCCGTCGAATCGTTGTTGGTCAGGACATGGACGGGTATGCGTTCGCGACCAGTTGCTGGAACTCGGCCGCGTACCACTGGCCGGCCGGAACATCGCCGGCGGCGAGGGAACCGGTCGAGTAGGTGCCGCCGTTGCCGTCGGTGTTGGTGCCGTTGGGATCGCAGTGTGGATCACCGTGCGAGTGCGAGGCGGTCGGGTAGTCGCCGTCCGACTCGCCCGGCGGCTTGATCCATACGTACGCGATCACGTGATCGGCGCTGCCGAACGGCTGCGCCTGCGGCCGGGCCCCGATGCCGGCGCCCGCCTGGTTGCACCAGTCTCCCCGGAACGGGCGCTGGTCGATCTTGTTCGCCGCGGCGTAGCTGTCCGGGGTGGTCGGCGAACTGTTGAGCTGGGTCGGCCGGTTCGCGCCACCCCAGCCGTTGCGCGAGGTGTCGATCAGGAAACCGATGGAACTCGGGAATCCGGCCGACACGAGCTGGGTATACATGGCGTTGTCGTACGTGTGCTCGTCGAAGTACGGGTTCCACTGGTAGAACTTGGCCGAGTCCAGCGGCTGCCCGCCGACGGAGAGCTGCGAGTTCGGCAGGAACGGCTCGGTCACCGGGGTGTAGTTCGCGGTGTCGCTGATGAACCCGTCGACACTGGCGAAGCCGGCCTTGGTCGCCGTGACCACCTTGGCGTACTCCTGCGCTGCCGGCCCCATGTTGCTCGACCAGCCCAGCCACGCCGAGTGCGCGATGTCCAGGTAGGTGTACACGTTCGGGATCGCGTGCAGCGCGTTGAGCGCGTACTCGGTGCCCTGTTCGTAGAACGGGGTCGCGGTCTGGCAGGCCGGCTTGCTCTGGTTGGTCACCGCGTTGGGCAACGAGTCCGGCTCGATCACCGTGACGACGCGCAGGTTGGCGCTCCCGGTGTACTTGGCGTTGCCCAGGATCGCCGCGATCGGATCGATGTACTGCGACTCGTACTCGGTCAGACCCGCCTGAGTGGCCGGGATCTCGCCGTTGGAAGCCAACGCGGCGCAGTCGCGGCCGGGCAGGTCGTAGATGACCACCTCGATGGTCACGGGTGCGTTCGCCGCCTTGGCGAGGGCATCGTCCATCTGGGACTGCAACCCGAGTCTGCCGCCATCACCGGCGATCGCGCCGATGTGGTCCATCCAGATCGCGGTCGGGTACTTCGCGACGGCCCCTTCGGTCGCCGAACCGTCCTGGCTCGCCTGCGCGCCGACCTCCTTGACGTAGTCGGGGTTGAGGTAACCGGTCGCGCCGACGAACGGGTTGGCCACGTGCGATCCGCCGCCCGGTGGCGGGCTCGTCGGTGGCGGGCTGGTCGGCGGTGGCGTCTGACCGTTGTCGCAGGCGGTGCCGTTGAGGGTGAACGCGGTCGGGGTCGGGTTACTGCCCGAGTAGCTCAGGTTGAACCCCGTCGAGGCGCTCGCGCCGGTGGCGAGCGCACCGTTGTAGCTCTCGCTGGCCACGCTGACGTTCGGCCCGTTCTGGGTGTAGGTGGCGTTCCAGCCCTGCGTCACCTGCTGGTTGCCGGCGAACGCGAACGTCAGCGTCCAGGACGTGGTCGCCGGGCCGTTGTTGGTGATGTCGATCGCCACGGTCGCACCCGTGGGCCAACTGCTGGACACCTGGTACTGCACCGAACACGAACTGGCGGCGTGCGCCTGCGTGGCGCCGATGACGGCCAGCGTGCCGGCGCTCAGCGCGATGGCTGCGGCGAGGGCGGATCGGCGCCCCCAGACCGGCCGGTGCGACCTCGTCGAAGGTGTTGTTGCCATGGGTCTCCTCACATCATGTGGCGAGATGATCGTGAAAAAGGCTAACCAGGCAAGGAATCCGCCGACGAAAATTACAAACGTCAGGCCGATTCGCGGAGAATGAGTTCGGTGGGCAGCACGACGTTGCGCGGACGCGCGGTCGGATCGGCGATGAGCGCGATCAGTTCGTGCGCGGTGCGCGCGCCCATCTCCTCGACCGGTTGGCGCACCGTGGTCAGCGGCGGATCGGTGTGCCGGGCCGCGGGTGAATCGTCGAACCCGATCACGGCGACGTCGTCGGGTACGCGGCGGCCCGCCCTGCGCAGCCCGCGCAGCACCCCCATGGCCATCAGATCCGATGCGACGAAGACCGCATCGAGATCGGGTCGCCGGTCGAGCAGCAGCCGGATGACGTGTTCCCCCGACGGTTGGCTGAAATCACCGTGGACGACCAGCCCCGGATCGTACGTGCCGGTCTCGGTGACCGCGGTGCGGTAGCCGGCGAGCCGGTCGATGCCGGGCGTCATGTCGGGTGGTCCGGCGACGGTGGCGATGTTGCGGCGTCCGCTCTCGATGAGGTGCAGGACCGCGCGGTGTGCGCCGCCGCGATTGTCGGAGTCGACGTAGGAGTACCGCGCGGCCTGCGCGCCCACCGGTCGGCCGGTGCTCACCACCGGGACGCCGATGCGCGCGAGGTCGATCGGATAACGTCCGTGCATGCTGACGAACAGCGCGCCGTCCGCGTGCCCGCTGCGCAGGTAGCGCAGTACGGAGGTCTCGTAGTCCTTGACCGACCGGGTCATCAACAGTACGAGCTGCATGTCGGTCGAGGCCAGCGTCCTGCTGACCCCACCGAGGACGCGGGCGAAGAACGGGTCGGAGAACAACCGCATGCCCTCCTCGCACACCACGAGGGCGATCGAGCCGGCCCGGTCGGTGGGTAATCGGCGCGGTGCGCGGTGGCGGACGTAGCCAAGGGTGTGCATGGCGCGCTCGACCTGATCACGCGTTTCCCGTCGCACGTTGGTGAAACCGTTGAGTACCCGGGAGGCGGTCGCGGTCGACACGCCCGCGGCATACGCGACGTCGACGAGGGTGGGCCGGGCTCCGGTCGGATCGGTCACCGTCATGTTCACCTCTCCGACCAGCGGGGCAACCTCAGCGTAACCCAGCGCTCACAGCGTGGAAAGTTGCCTCGGCAGTGTCAAGGGACGGCGTGTCGTCTGTGAATACCGCGGCGTCCTGCCTGTTCAGCGATGCGGGTCGAATGTAATTTTCATCGGACACCCGATGTCGCTTGTGGACTGACGTCGGCAGTGAAATTTACGGCGGCGTGTCCGACCCGTCGACCGCGATGAGCTGCGCGTTCAGATTGCGGGCCGGTCGTGACGTTGAGCGCGCTCGCACCGCTTCCTACCGTCTGCCTGACCAACACGGGAGGTGACGAATGCGCGCAGCAGCGACATGGGCTCTGGCCATCGTGGCGACGCTGGGCGGCGCGGCCGTGGTCGCGGCCGCGCAACCCGGCCATGCGGCACAACAGGCAGGCGCCGGTTACTGGCACACCAGCGGCAACCAGATCCTGGATTCCGCGGGCGGCCCGGTCCGGATCGCCGGGATCAACTGGTACGGGTTCGAAACTCCGGACGAGGTCGCGCACGGTTTGTGGGCCCAGGACTATCACGCGATCGTCGACGACATCAGGAACCTCGGCTACAACACCGTCCGCATTCCGTTCTCCAACCAGATGGTGGAAACACCGGTCGTGCCGCAGAACATCGGCTACTACAACAGCGGTCCGATCAACACGGATCTGAAGGGCCTGAAC
Source organism: Pseudonocardiaceae bacterium (assembly GCA_035948315.1). Taxonomy (GTDB): domain Bacteria; phylum Actinomycetota; class Actinomycetes; order Mycobacteriales; family Pseudonocardiaceae; genus CAJCJE01. The sequence goes on from DASZJG010000061.1 coordinate 111,640, forward strand.
TCGCTCCAGATCCTGGACAAGATCATCGGCTATGCCGGCCAGGACGGTCTGAAGGTCATTCTGGACGATCACCGTTCCGAGGCCGGGGAGTCGGCCGAGCAGAACGGTTTGTGGTACACGAGCGCGTATTCCGACTCCTCGTGGGTCAACGACTGGGCGACGATCGCCAAGCGCTACGCCGCGAACAGCACGGTGATCGGGTTCGACCTGCGCAACGAGCCACACACGCCGGCCGGCGTCGCCTACGCGCAGGGCGCGACCTGGGGCACCGGCGATGCGAGCACGGACATCCGGCTGGCCTACCAGCGCGCCGGCAACGCCGTGCTGGCGGCCGATCCGAATGCGTTGATCTTCTGCGAGGGAATCAGCGAGAACCCGAACTCGTCCGGCGGTGTCGACTCGACCTGGTGGGGCGGGGATCTCGGATCGGCGGGCGCCGATCCGGTCCAGCTCAGCTCGTCCGGGCACGTGGTCTATTCGGCCCACGACTACGGCCCCGACCTCTTCCAGCAGACCTGGTTCAACTCCTCGACGACCACGGCGAGCCTGGAGTCGGTGTGGAACAAGAACTGGGGCTACCTCTACGCGCAGGGCACCGCGCCGGTCTGGGTCGGCGAGTTCGGCACCGGAAACACGGCGACCGACGTCTCGGACGGCACACCGGGTTCGCAGGGCCAATGGTTCAGCAGCCTGATCGCTTATCTGCACGGCAACCCGTGGATGGGCTGGACCTACTGGGCGCTCAACGGCGAGGACTCCTACGCGCTGCTCGACGGCAGCTACGACCCGACGCCCGCGAGCGCGGCGAAGCAGCAGGCCCTCGCGACGATCCAGTTCCCGATCGGTTCCGGCGGAGGAACCACGCCGCCACCCACCACCACGCCGCCGCCCGCATCCTGCACGGTCGGCTATTCGCTGACCAACACCTGGGCGGGCGGCTTCCAGGCGCAGGTGGTGGTGACCAACAGCGGCACCGCCCCGCTCAACGGCTGGACGGTGAGTTGGACCTTCCCGGGTGATCAGAAGATCGGCAACGCCTGGAACGCCACGGTCACCCAGTCCGGCGCGGCGGTGACCGCGACCAACCCGAGCTACGCCACGACGATCGCCCCCGGGGGCACGGCCGGTTTCGGCTTCACCGCGACCTATCAGTCGAGCAACGCCAACCCGACCTCGTTCACCTGCGACTAAGTAAGGAGCACACGATGAGATCGATTCGGCTGTTGGCCGCGCTGGCACTCGCACTCGGTGGCCTGCTGACGGCGCCCGCCTCGGCGGTCGCCGCGACACCGGCCTGCCAGGTCACGTACACGGTGACCAACGACTGGTCCACCGGGTTTCAGGGCAGCATCGGCGTTACGAACAACGGCGCGGCGCTGAGTTCGTGGACGCTCGGCTTCGCCTTCCCGGGCAACCAGTAGGTGAGCAGTGGCTGGAACGGCACGTGGACGCAGAGCGGGCAGAACGTCAGCGTCGCCAATGCGAGTTGGAACGGCACGCTCGGCACCGGCGCCTCGGTGACGCTCGGCTTCACCGCGACCTACTCGGGCAGCAACGCCGCGCCCACCGCGTTCACGCTCAACGGCATGACCTGCAACGGTGCTCCCGTATCGACCGGCCCGACCGTGTCGATCACCAGCCCGAGCGCCGGGCAGACGTTCAGCGCGCCCGCGAACATCCCGATCGACGCGAGCGCGAGCGAATCGGGCGGCTCGATCAGCAAGGTCGAGTTCTTCGCCGGAACCACCCTGTTGGGCACCGCGAGCACCAGCCCGTACAGCATCACCTGGAGCAACGTGGCGAGCGGCAGCTACTCGCTGACCGCCGAGGCTTTCGACGCGACCGGCAACACGACGACCTCCGCCGCGGTCGCGATCACGGTCGGCTCCGGTGGCACCACGGGACCGGCGCCACAACTACACGTTGCCGGCAACCAACTCGTCGACTCCACCGGGAAGACCGTCGTGTTACATGGCGTCGACCGGTCCGGCGGTGAGTTCGCCTGCGTGCAGGGCAACGGGATCTGGAACGGGCCGATGGACCAGAGTTCGGTGACCGCGATCAAGAGCTGGGGCGTCACCGCGGTGCGCGTCCCGCTGAACGAGGCGTGCTGGAACGGCGAATCCTATGTGGCGGCCGCCTACGCGGGCTCGACCTACCAGCAGGCCGTCGCGCAGTACGTGAACCTGTTGAACAGCAACGGCATCGTCGCCATCCTCGATCTACACTGGACCGACGGCGCGTACACCGGCGCCTCCTCGGGCTGCGGTTCCGCGCAGGCCACGTGTCAGAAGCCGATGCCCGACGCCGCGCAGGCCATCCCGTTCTGGACGTCGGTGGCGAGCACGTTCAAGGGCAACAACGCGGTCGTCTTCGACCTGTTCAACGAGCCGTATGCCAGTCGCGCGACCGGCGACGACACCAGCGGCTGGACGTGTTGGCGCGACGGCGGCACCTGCGCGGGCATCGGATACCAGGTCGCCGGCATGCAGGCGATGGTCAACGCGGTGCGCTCCACCGGCGCGGCCAACGTGGTGATGCTGGGCGGGGAGGAGTACTCGAACGAACTCACCCAGTGGTTGCGGTACGAGCCAACCGATCCGGACGGAAACCTGGTCGCATCGTGGCACTCCTACAACTTCAACACCTGCGCCAACCAGTCCTGTTGGACCAGTCAGATCGCCCCGGTGATCGCGAAGGTGCCGCTGATCGCGGGCGAGGTGGGCGAGAACGACTGCGCCGACGGCTACGTCAACTCGTTGATGAGCTGGCTGGATTCGCAGCACACCGGTTATCTCGGCTGGACCTGGAACAACTGGGACTGTGCGAGCGGCCCCTCGCTGATCACCGACTACACCGGCACGCCGACCGCGTACGGCGCGGGTTTCAAGGCGCACCTGCTGTCTTTGCCGTAGCGGTGCCCAGTTGGCGTCGCCCGGTGATGGTCAGCAGGATGTCCTTGACCGGCAGGTCGACGGGTTTCCCTTCGCCCAGCTGGACATCGGCGTCCACGCCGCGCAACTGGATGCCGGTCAGATCGACGCCGAAGAAGGACAGGCTGCGCGGGTTGGCGTTGGCCAGTACCAGCGCGATCCGTTCGACCGGCGGCGCGGGCAGACCCAGCGGCTCGGTGATGTCCAGGCCGTGGATGGTGTCGTGGCTCAACGCGCCGGCCGCGCCACCGCCCGGCGGCTGCCACGGGTTGGCGATATTGGCGCGCAGGGAGGCCAGCAGTTCGGCGCCGGACATGCGTTCCGCGTCCGCGCGGGCTGCCCGGTCGGCGTAGCGGTTGAAGGAGAACCGCGCCGCCGCCAGTCCCACCAGGAACTGGGGCAGGCGGGTGCGGAACGGCATGGTGATGTGCGCGACGACCTCGCGCACCCGCCAGTCCGCGCACAGCGACGGGCTGTCCCACTGTTCGTCGGTGAGTCCGGCGAGCAGTTCGGCCAGTCGCGCGCGCTCGGCGCGCACGTGCTGGGTGAGGTCGATTCGGGTTGATGACATGCACCTTGTACGACCGGGGTCGGCCGAACTCATCGGTCATCGGAGATCAGATTTCGAGATTTTTCGGCAGGCCGAACTCCTCGAAACGGTCACCGCGACCCAGAAACGTCACGATCTCGCTGATCCGCCCACCCCGGCACTCGACGACCAACAACGCGAACGGCACCAAGGTCCCGTTCCCGTCGGGGCGATACTGGCCCAGCGTCCAACAGCCGTTGGCCGGCTCGCCCGGCACCAGCCGGTCCTCCGCGCAGGCGTCCGTGGACACCATCGCCTCGGCGATCCGGGTTGCGGAGTCCAGCCACCACGGGAAGGGCGGCATCCCGGTCCGGGCGTCCTCGGCGAGCACCGCGAGCAGCGTCCGCACGTCGTGGGTGTGAAAGGCGTGCACGTAGCGCTGCAGAAGTTCACGTTGAGCGATATCCTGCACGTCCGGCGCGTCGGCCTGGCTCGGTCGGTGTTGTTCCAGCGTGGCCCGCGCCCGCTGCAACGCGCTGTTCGCGGCCGGCACCGACACCGACATGATCTCGGCGCTCTCCGTCGCGGTGAACCCGAGCACGTCCCGCAGCACCAGGGCCACCCGCTGGCGGGCCGGCAGCCACTGGAGCGCGGCGACGAAGGCCAGGCGCAACGTCTCGTGCCGTAGGGCGAGCGTTGCCGGGTCGGCGGTGCCGACCAGGCGGGAGTCCGCCAGCGGCTCGACCCACTGCTCCGGCGCGAGCGGGCGGCCGATGTCCTGGCTCCTCGACGCGGGCCCCAGGTCCCAGGGCAGCGCTCGGCGCCGTGCGCCACGCAGCATGTCGAGACAGACATTCGTCGCGATCGTGTGCACCCACGTCGAAAACGCCGCCCGGTCCGGGGCATAACTGTCCAGTGCCCGGAATGCCCGCAACATCGTTTCCTGGACCGCGTCCTCGACCTCGCCGGAGGCGCCCAGGATGCGGTAGCAGTACCCGGTCAGGGGCCCGCGCAACGATTCAAGATCGGCCACGACCACGCGCCCATGATGACAGGTGCGCGAACGGCGCAAGCACGACTAGCCCGATCGGCCCACGACAGACGGTTGTTTCGAATAACACCGCGCGACAAAGTGAAGAATCTTCGGTTGACCTCGGGAAAAACGGCGAAATAGTTTCTTATCACCGCCTCGTCGGCGGAAACAACGCTCAACGCACACGACAGAACACCCAACAAAAGCTGGAGTTGTGCCGTGAACAGATCCCTGCCCATTCTCGCCGCCATCATCGCGCCGTTGCCGATCCTGGCCGGTCTGGTGTTCACCGGAACCGCGAACGCCGCCAGTCCGCTGGTGGCCGTGCCCGACAATGTCAATCCCGCCATCTCGCACAGCGCCAAGATCGGCGAGCTCGCCACGAACAAGCCGGTGTCCGTGGCCGTCTCGCTGAAACTGCGCGACGCGGCCGGCCTGAAGACGTTCCTGTCCGACGTGCAGAACCCGCACTCGGCCCAGTACCGGCACTTCCTCACGCCCGCCCAGTTCACCGCGCGGTTCGGTCCGACCCGGTCCGAGATCACCTCGGTCACCTCCTTCCTGGCCCAGCACGGCCTGACCGTCAAACCGGTCCGGGCCAACAGCCAGGTCGTCGACGCGACCGGCACCGCTGGCCAGATCGAGCAGACCTTCTCGACCAGGCTCGGCGTGTACCAGCAGGCCGGCCGGACCTTCTACGCCAACGAAACCGCGCCCGCCATGCCGGCGGGCGTGGCCAGTGCCATCACCGGCGTCGCCGGCCTGGACAACCACAGCATTCGCAAGGCCCACAACGTGAAGCAGACCGCCCGGCCGCAGACCGCGGGCGGCTACGGTCCGTCGGACCTGACCTCCGCGTACTCGGTCAGCGGCCTGGGCAGCGGCAGCGGCGTTTCGGTCGCCCTGTGGGAGTTCGACGGCTACCAGAGCAGCAACATCTCGGCCTACGACAGCAACTACGGCCTCAACTCCTCCACCCCGACCACGGTGTCGGTGGACGGCGCCAACTACGACTCCAGCCCCGGCCAGGGCCAGGGCGAGGTCGAGCTGGACATCGAGATCGTGAACGCGATGGCACCCTCCGCGTCGACCTTCGTCTACGAGGCGCCCAACTCCGACCAGGGCCAGATCGACATGGCCGCCCAGATCGCGTCGGACGACAAGGTCTCGGTCACCTCGATCTCGTGGGGACAGTGCGAGACCCAGAGCGCCGCGGCGACCATGACCAGCACGGACAGCGCGCTGGCACAGGGCACCGCGGAGGGCATCAGCTTCTACTCGGCTTCGGGTGACAGCGGCTCGGACGACTGCCAGGACGGCAGCACCGCCGTGGACTACCCGGCGTCCTCGCCGGACGTGGCCGGTGCCGGTGGCACCACGCTGAACGGTCCCGGTTCCGAGACCGCGTGGAGCGGCAGTGGTGGCGGCGTCTCCGCCGTGTACTCCAACCGCAACGTGCCCGACGTGTCCGCTGACGCCGACCCGAACACCGGCTACGCCATCTACTCGGCCGGCGCGTGGCAGGTCTACGGCGGCACGAGCTGCGCGGCGCCGCTGTGGTCCGGCATCACCGCCCTGTTCGACGCCCAGTCGGGCAAGAAGCTGGGCAACCCGGACTCCGCGTACGCCAGCATCGGCAACGGGTCGAGCTACTCCTCGGCGTTCAACGACATCACCTCCGGGAGCAACGGCTCGTTCAGCGCCGGTCCTGGCTACGACAACGTGACCGGCTGGGGCTCGCCCATCGCCTCCGGCCTGTACACCGCGCTCGGGCTGTGACCAGCACGGACGCCAACTGAACTGCCGCCCGGCTCGGAGTCCGAGTCGGGCGGCTTTCCGTTTTTGTCCGATATGCGGCTATGCTGATCGCATGAAGCAACTACTTGTGCGTACCGGAATCGCGGGCGCCGCTATCGCCGCCATGTTCGCGCTGACGCCCGCCACCGCCTCGGCGTCCGGGTGGGTCGACGACTCCTGGTGGACGGATCAGGGACTCTGCGAACTTCGCGGCCAGCAACACGTGAACTCCGGCGACTGGTACTCCTACGACTGCCAGTACCACCAAGACCACCAACCCAGCCAGTGGCTGCTGCGCGGCTTCTACGAGTGAGGCGCGGCGCGATTCCTTCCCGCGCCCGAACATGGCAGGCTGTCCGATCAACGGCGGTCCGCCGGCGTCGGAGGGAAGGGGTCGCGCGGTGTTGCTCTCCCCGCACGAACAGGAGAAGTTGCTGCTGCACGTGGCCGCGCAACTCGCCGAACAGCGCAGAGCGCGCGGCCTGAAGCTGAACTATCCCGAGGCGGTCGCGATCATCTCCTCCTGGGTGCTGGAGGGCGCGCGGGACGGGCGCGGCGTGGCCGAACTGATGTCCGGCGGACAGCGCGTGCTCACCCGCGACGACGTGATGGAGGGCGTGCCGGAGATGGTGACCTCGGTGCAGATCGAGGCGACCTTCCCGGACGGGACCAAGCTGGTCACCGTGCATCGGCCGATCCAGTGATCCCGGGCGAGATCGTGCCCGGCGATGGTCCACTGTGGATCGCGCCGGAGGTCGAGCGGCTCGAGTTGGCCGTGGTGAACACGGGGGACCGGCCGATCCAGGTCGGCTCGCACTATCACTTCGCCGCGGCCAACCCGGCGCTGGAGTTCGACCGGAGCGCGGCGTGGGGGCACCGGCTCGCCGTGCCCGCCGGGACCTCGGTCCGCTTCGAGCCGGGCGTCGACCGCACGGTCGCGCTGATCCCGTTGCGCGGCAAGCGGATCGTGCCCGGACTGCGGCCGGAACACGCCGGCGAACTGGACGGCCCGCGATGACCGAGATCGACCGGACGCACTACGCGCGCCTCTACGGTCCGACCACCGGCGACCGGGTGCGCCTTGCCGACACCGACCTGTTCATCGAGGTCACCGAGGACCGGACGCGCGGCCCGCAGCAGGCCGACGAGGTGGTGTTCGGCGGCGGCAAGGTGATCCGCGAGTCCATGGGCCAGGCCACCGCGAGCCGTGCGGAAGGCGCACCCGACCTGGTCATCACCGGCGCGCTGATCCTCGACCACTGGGGCGTGGTCAAGGCCGACGTCGGCGTGCGCGACGGGCGGATCGTCGGCATCGGCAAGGCCGGCAACCCGGACGTGATGGACGGCGTCGACCCGAGCCTGGTGATCGGGCCGGGTACCGAGATCCTCGCCGGCAACGGTCAGATCCTGACCGCGGGCGCGATCGACGCGCACGTGCACTTCATCTGCCCGCAACTGGCCACCGAGGCCCTCGCCGCCGGCATCACCACCCTGGTCGGCGGCGGTACCGGTCCGGCCGAGGGCAGCAAGGCGACCACGGTGACGCCCGGCGCCTGGTACCTGGCCCGGATGCTGGAAGCCATGGACGCGTTCCCGGTGAACGTCGGCCTGCTGGCCAAGGGCAACACGGTCGGCGAGGCCGCGCTGCGCGAACAGGTGCTGGCCGGCGCGAGCGGGTTCAAGCTGCACGAGGACTGGGGCACCACGCCCGCCGCGATCGACGCCTGCCTGCGCGCGGCGGACGAGTACGGCGTGCAGGTCGCCATTCACACCGACACCCTCAACGAGGCCGGCTACGTGCAGGACACGCTGGCCGCGATCGCGGGCCGGACCATCCACACGTATCACACCGAGGGCGCGGGCGGCGGCCACGCGCCGGACATCATCACCGTCGCCAGTCACCCGAACGTCCTGCCCTCCTCGACCAACCCGACCCGCCCGCACACGATCAACACCGTCGAGGAACACCTCGACATGCTGATGGTCTGCCACCACCTGAACCCGGCGGTGCCGGAGGATCTGGCGTTCGCGGAGAGCCGGATCCGCCCGGCGACGATCGCGGCCGAGGACATCCTGCACGACCTGGGTGCGCTGTCGATCATCTCCTCGGACTCGCAGGCGATGGGCCGCATCGGCGAGGTGATCATGCGGACCTGGCAGACCGCGCACGTGATGAAGCGGCGGCGCGGATTCCTGCCCGGCGACCACGGCGCCGACAACCTGCGCGCCCGGCGTTACGTCGCCAAGTACACGATCTGCCCGGCCGTCGCGCACGGCCTCGACCACGAGGTGGGGTCGGTCGAGCCGGGCAAGCTCGCCGATCTGGTGCTGTGGGATCCGGCGTTCTTCGGCGTGCGGCCCAGCGTGGTGCTCAAGGGCGGCATGATCGCCTACGCGGCCATGGGCGACGCGAACGCGTCCATCCCCACGCCGCAACCGGTCCTGCCGAGGCCGATGTTCGGCGCCTACGGCGGGGCGACGGCGGCGACCTCGGTGCACTTCGTCGCGCCCGCCGCGATCGAGGACGGCCTGGCCGACCGCATCGCGGTCGAACGGAAACTGGTCGCGGTCGGCGACACGCGTTCGCTGCGCAAGAGTGACCTGCCCGAGAACGACGCGCTGCCCAGGATCGAGGTCGATCCGAACACGTTCACGGTCACCATCGACGGTGATGCGATCACTCCGGCACCCGTGACCGAACTGCCCATGGCCCAACGTTATTTCCTGTTCTGATGACCGCGCTGCCGGTGTTGCTGCTCGCCGACTCGCGGCTGCCCAGCGGCAGCCACGCGCATTCCGGCGGCGTGGAAATGGCCGTCGAGACCGGGCTTGTGTCCACTGTGGATGATCTGGTGCTGTTCCTGCGCGGCCGGTTGCGCACCGCCGCGCCGCTACTCGCCTCGTTCAGCGCGGCTGCCGCGCTGCCGATCGCGGACTGGCCGACCTGGGACCGGGCGCTGTCCGCGCGGATTCCGTCGGCCGCGCTGCGCACCGCGTCCCGCGCGCAGGGCGCCGCGTTGCTGCGCACGGTCAGCGGGATGTGGCCGATGCCGGAGGGCCTGATCGCGCTCGGCAAACCGCACCAGCCGCTCGTGCTGGGCGCGGCCGCGAAGGCAGCCGGCGCGGACGCGCGGGACGCGGCCCTGCTCGCCGTGCACCATCTGCTCGGCGGCGCGTGTTCGGCCGCGGTGCGGCTGCTCGGACTCGACCCGCTCGCCGTCGCCGCCGCGCAGGCGCGGCTGGACGCGGACGAGATCGTCGACGAAGCCCTTGCCGCGGCCGAGATCGCCGTGGCCGCGAACGATCCGAGTTCGCTGTCCGCGGTGAGCGGGCCGATGACCGAACTGCTCGCCGCCGCGCACGCCCACCAGGAGGTGACCCTCTTTGCATCGTGAGGATGGCCGGACCCTGATCCCCGCGGGTCGACCCCGCAGCCGTGCGCTGCGGATCGGCATCGGCGGCCCGGTCGGCGGCGGCAAGACCGCGCTGGTCGCCGCGCTGTGCAGGGCACTGGCCGCGCAACTGTCCATCGCCGTGGTGACCAACGACATCTACACCACCGAGGACGCGGACTTCCTGCGCCGCAACGGTGTCCTGGCCGACGAGCGGATCCGCGCGGTGCGCACCGGTTGCTGCCCGCACACCGCGATCCGCGATGACATCACCGCCAACCTCGACGAGGTCGAGGAACTCGAACGGCTGCACGATCCCGACCTCGTGTTGGTGGAGAGCGGCGGCGACAACCTGACCGCGACCTTCAGCTACGGCCTGATCGACAAGCAGATCTTCGTCGTCGACGTGGCGGGCGGCGACAAGGTGCCGCGCAAGGGCGGACCCGGTGTCACCCGCTCCGATCTGCTGGTCATCAACAAGATCGACCTCGCCGAACTGGTCGGCGCCGATCTCGACGTGATGCGCAGCGACTCGACCGCGCAACGCGGCGACCGTCCGTTCGTGCTGATCTCGCTGCGCGCGGAGGGCGGCGTGTCGCCGGTGGTGGACTGGGTGCACGCCCTGCTCGCCGCGCACCGCGCATGAAGGCGCTCGCCTCGCTCGACGTCGACGGCGATCGGGTGCGCTGGCGCGATTGTGCCCCGATCGCCCTGCGCCCGACCGGCGCGCGCCGGGTGCACCTGGTGCAGGCCGCGGGCGGACCGGTGGGCGGCGACGATCTCGCCCTCGACGTGACCGTCGGCGCCGGCAGCGAACTGGCGGTGTGCTCGGCCGCCGCCACCGTCGCCCTCCCCGGCCCGCACGCCGAAGCCGCGCACTGGACGGTGCGCGCGACGGTGGCCGGCGCGCTGCGCTGGTGGCCGGAGCCGACCGTGGTGTGCGCGGGCGCGGACTACCGCGCGCGACTGAGCGTCGATCTGGCCGACGGCGCGCGGCTGGTCCTGCGCGAGCAGGTCGTGCTGGGCCGGGCGGGCGAGCCGGGCGGCCGGTATCGGGGTCGGCTGACCGTGCGGGTCGCCGGTGTACCGCTGCTGGACACCGAAACCGTGCTGGACGGCGCGGATGACGCGTTGTCCGGTCCAACTGGCAGCGCCGGCTTCCGCGTCTTCGGCTCCGTGCTCGTCGCAGGCCCTGACCTGCCGAAACTCGACGAGACCGCGCACGCCGACGCGGACGTGCGCAGCGCGGTGCTGCCGCTGGAGGGCCCCGGCTACCTGATCCTCGCGCTGGGCCGCACCGCCGCCGTGGTCGACGCGGCGCTGGATCACGCGAGTGTGGCCAGGTGGCGCAGCGAGTTGATGAGGTGTTCCGGGCCGAACGGCGGGAACGGGATGCCCCGGTCACGGATGTACCGCGGCACTCCCGACCAGTCGTAGCTGAGCGTGACCTCGGTTTCGGCGGAGCCGAGCGGCGCCAGGTCGTAGCGCCAGAGCCAGCCGCCGAACTCGAACGAGCCGTCGCCCAACTCCTGCCCGGTCAGCCAGCCGATGGCGCGCGGCGCCTCGAACACCGCGACCTTGTTGACCGTCTGGTAGTGACCCTCCGGATGGCCCGCGTGGAACATGCCCATCCGGAAAATCTGTCCTTCCTGGGTCAGCGGTGCCTGGTCGACGGAGCCCTGGACCCAGCCGGTACCGTCGATCGCGGCATGCGTCGTCGGGTCCGCCAGCAGGGCGAACACCCGGTCGGTCGGCGCGGCGAAGGTCAGCGTGGCGTGCACGATCTCTTGGTTTGTCATGGCGAGGTCCTTTCGGTATGGGTCTCTCGCTCTGACTACGAACGGGCCTGCCGCTATCCGACACCGATGAACTTCTACAACTGTGTAGAGTCGCCATGCCTGTTGCTCCAGTACTGTGCTGTGGTGAGGAGAGCTGTGCGGACAAGCGCGTCGGCGACGGTGACTTCGATATCGGTGTTGATCATCAGCGGTAGTGTCGGCGCTGGGCACGATGGTGCGGCGCGCGAACTCGCCACCCGGCTGCGCGACGCAGGCGTGACCGTCGAGGTGCGTGACTACCTGGACGCGGTGCGCCGACCGATTCGGTGGCTGCTCCGCGGTGGTTACACCGGGAGCATCCGATACCGGCCTGGCGTCCTGCAATGGCTGTTCGACAGCCTTGAACAGTGGCGGTGGATGGCCGTGGTCATTCGCGTGCTGTCCTGGACGGCACGTCGCAGGGTGCGGCGCTGGGCGTCCGACGCGGAGCTGGTCGTCTCGGTCTTTCCCTTCGCCGCCCAGACGGTGGGGCAACTCAAGCGGGCGAACATCCTGAATTGTCCGACGGTCACCTATCTGACCGATCCGGCCCCGCACCGCCTGTGGATCCATCCCGCCAACGACCACCACCTGACGGTCACCGACGTCACCGCGGCGGCGGGGACGCGCGACTACGGCGTTCCGATGCGCGCGGTCGGCGGTCTGGTCCCGGCCGTGTTCGCCGAGGAGATCAGCGCGCAGGCGCGCGCCGCGATCCGGGAATCCCTCGGGTTGCCCGCTGTCGGTCCGGTGGTGCTGGTGGTCGCCGGGGCGGAAGGCATGGGGGACATCCCTGCCACGGTCGCCACGCTCGCGCGGGCCGCCGTCGCCGAGATCGTCGTGCTGTGCGGCCGCAACGAACGACTCCGTCACGAACTGGCCGAGTTGCCCCGCGTGGTTGCCCTGGGCTGGCGCGGCGATGTAGCGGCCATCATGGCCGCGTCGGATGTGTTGGTGCACAACGCGGGCGGCCTGTCGCTGACCGAAGCGTTGGTGTCGCGGCTCCCGGCCGTCACCTACCGTCCCATCCCGGGGCACGGCCGGGCCAACGCGCAGACGCTCGCCGAGGCGGGAGTCGTTGCCTGGCCGCAGGATGACGAGGAACTCATCGCCGAGGTGGTCCGGCAGTGCGCCGCCGCCCGCACCAGCCGCCCGGCCCAGAGCACGTGTACCGAACCGGACAAGGAGATCCTCGCGTTGCTGAGCCTCTCCGCGACCAACCAGCCGGCCGCCTGAACTCAGGAGCACCGTCACACAGGTGGCCGGCCGAGTACTCGGTACTCGGCCGGCCATGTCGTGCCTGATCAGCTCACATTGAGCGCGGTGTCGTCGACCACGAACGAGGTTTGGTATTCGAAGTCCTCGGTACCGGTGAACTTGAGCGTGACGCTCTGACCCGCGTAGGAGGCGAGGCTGAACGTGTGCTGCGCGTATCCGGTGACGTGATCGAGGTTGGAATAGGTGTGCAATGTGCTCAGCACCGTGCCGGAACTGTTGAGCACCTGCACGGTCAACTTGTCATAGGCCGTTGTCGTGCTGGTCTCGGCCGTGTCCACGTGTAACCAGAAGTTGAAATTGTAGTTGGCGCAGCCACTGGGCAACGTGACCGACTGCGACAGCGTGTCGGTGTGTGTCGTGCCGTAGCCGTCGAGCCAGGCATCCCAACTGCCCGAGTGCGGTGGCTCGCTGCTGCTGTTGTTGATGACCCCGGAATCGGTCACCCACGGTGCAGTGCTGGAGCTGCCGTTCTCGAAGCCGGGGTTGCCGAGCAACTGTGCCGACGTGCAACCACTGCTGGTCGGCGTGACGCTGGCCTCGTTGCTCTGCGGCCCTTCACCGATGGAGTTCACCGCGGTGACCTTGTAGTAGTAGGTCGTGCCGCCGGTGAGCCCCGTGTCGGTGCAGGTGAGCACCGAGGTGAGGTTCGCGCAGCCGCCGCTGGTCACCAGCGTTTCCGAACCGCTGCTGGTGCCCCGGTAGACCTTGTACGAGGTGATGTTCACGCCACCGTTGTTCGCAGGCGCCTGCCAGTTGAGCGTGGCCTGACTGGTGCCACTGGTCGCGGCCAACGCGGTCGGTGCACCCGGTGCGGTACCCGCCACCGGATCGGCCGAGATGGTCACGCTGGACGTGGCGGTTTTCGCGGGCGAGGAACTGTCCGTGACGGTCAGTGTCGCGTTGAACGTGCCGACGGTGCTGTAGGTGTGCGTGGGGTTCTGCGCCGTGCTCGTGCTGCCGTCACCGAAGTTCCAGCTGTAGGAGTACGGCGGGCTGCCGCCGGTCGCGGTCCCGGTGAAGCTGACGTTGACCGGTATCTGGCCCGATGTCGGCACCGCCGACGCCGTCGCGGTCAACGGCTGACCGACCGCGCTGACCGTGACCGTCGTGTTCGCCGTCGCCGTGACCGCTGGCGAGGCACTGTCCGTGACGGTCAGCACCGCGGTGTACGTGCCCGCCGCGGTGTAGGTATGGCTCGGGTTCTGCGAGGTGCTTGTCGAGCCGTCGCCGAAGTTCCAGCTGTAGGAGTACGGCGCCGTGCCACCGGACGCCGACCCGGTGAAGTTCACCCCCAGCGGCGCGTTACCGGTCGTCGGCGACGCCGATGCCGAGGCCTTGAGTGGTGTCGCGCCCTGCACCCAGAGGTCTTCCAGCGGGTCACCGAGAGCCGACTGGTCGTTGGTGGTCATCGGGAACGTCGACAGGCCGAGGTTGTCGTTCGGGTCGATGATCCCCGGGTGCACGTTGTTCGCCACGCGCTCCATCGCGGCCAGCACGTTGTTCGTGGAGTACGCGACGTGCGTGACGTAGTGCTGCTTCATGAACGTCGGCGAGGCCACGACGACGGTCGGCACACGGTAGGTGTTGCTGACGTGGTCAGGGCCGTTGTTGCCGTTCTGGGTGTCGTCCTCGGTGATGGCGATCATGGTGTTGTCCTTGTAGGAGGAGTTACCCATGATCGAACTGACGACGTCGTTGGTCTCGGCGTCGTTGGTCTTGATGTCCTGGTAGGTGCCGGGGTGGTCGTTGAACAGCTCGACGTAGGAGTAGGTCGGTAGGCCGTAGGTGTTGACGTAGCTGAGGTAGTCGTTGGCGATGGTGGGGTCCGAGATGCTCTGGCCGTTACAGGTGTACTCGTTGTCGTGCAGCTCTTCCGGGATGGTCGTGCCGGGGCGGTTGGTCGGCAGCACCTCGGCGTTGCCGGTGGCCGGGTTGCGCCAGTACCCGCTGCCGCTGCTGACCATCCAGTAGATGTCACCGTTGGTGACGAAGGTGATCGGCGAGGTGCCGGTCCCGGAGCCGGTCTGGGCGGTACACGGGTTGGTGCCTTCCCCGGACGGGCCGGACGCACCGTTGAGGAAGCGGTCGTACTGGGTGCCGCCCGCGGTGGGGTACGACTGCTGCTGCGAGCTGGACTGGGACTGGCCCGAGAACAGCCACCAGTGGTTGGGCCCGCTGGGTGGCTGGGTGCCGGTGCTGTAGGAGTCCATCAGCGCGTAGTTCTTGGCCAGCGAGTGCAGGTAGGGAACCGAGCTGACGTGGTTCGTGCTCTGCATCTGGCCGTTGCAGCCGGCCTGAATCGTGGTGGCGCAGTCGCCGAGGTAGTCGTCGAACGTGTGGTTCTCCCGCACGATGATCACGAAGTGCGTGAACGGCGGGAAATAGGGCGCGGTGGCGTTGATCGCCTGGGTCGGTCGCGACACCGCCTGCGTGTTGTTGGTGCACAGCACTCCCGAGCAGGTGTGCACCGGCTCGGCCGTGGTCTTGTTGGTGACGCGGTAGTCCCGTGGTTGCGGGAACTTCGTGAACTCGACGCCCGGCTTGGCGAAGACCGCGCCGTTGCAGTTGTAGTCGTCCGGCTTGTAGGTCTGCGGACGCTTGCCCTCCGGCAGACTGGCCGCGTCGTCCGGGTCAGTGGCCGGGTTCCAGCCTTTCAGCGTGCACGAGCCGACGCCAGTTGCAGGGTGCAGGCCCGCACTCGCGTTCGCGTCCGGGGTCAGCATGACCCCGAACATCGCTAACCCGACGAGCGCGGCGCCCGTCGTCCAGACCTTCCATCTTTTCTGCATGAACACTCCCTCGCTGCAGGGTGGAGCGATAACCACCCCATATCGTCGAGTGAGTTGCTGTGTCGGGCAACGAGTTCACGAGATGTTCGCTCATGAGCGCGGCCGACAATTTGACCTTTCACAGATCTACAAGAAATAACCAAGAATCGATGTTCGTATCCCTGCGAAATGATCTCGTCTCACAATTAATGCCAAGAACTCGCGCGAGTGGCGATGGCACCCTGTGTGACCTGCGACGCGGTTCGTCACGCGCGTTGCATGGTCATGCACAGGTGTGTATAGTCTTCCATTGTGTCCAAGGTGCTCAGCTCTCTTCCCATCGGCGAACGCGTCGGCATCGCCTTCTCCGGCGGCCTCGACACCTCGGTGGCCGTCGCGTGGATGCGCGAGAAAGGCGCGGTGCCCTGCGCGTACACCGCTGACCTCGGCCAGTACGACGAGGACGACATCGCGTCGGTCCCCGGCCGGGCCACCGACTACGGCGCCGAGATCGCCCGCCTCGTCGACTGCCGCGCCGCACTGGTCGAGGAAGGGCTCGCCGCGCTGGCGTGCGGCGCCTTCCACATCCGCTCCGGCGGTCGCGCCTACTTCAACACCACGCCGCTGGGCCGCGCGGTGGCTGGCACGCTGCTGGCGCGCGCCATGCTCGAGGACGATGTGCAGATCTGGGGCGACGGCTCGACCTTCAAGGGCAACGACATCGAGCGGTTCTACCGTTACGGCCTGCTGGCCAACCCCGCGCTGCGCATCTACAAGCCGTGGCTGGACGTCAAGTTCGTCAGCGAACTCGGTGGTCGCCACGAGATGTCCGAATGGCTGGTCGCGCGCGACCTGCCCTACCGGGCCAGCACCGAGAAGGCGTACTCCACCGACGCGAACATCTGGGGCGCCACCCACGAGGCCAAGGCCCTCGAACACCTCAATGTCGGTGTCGAGCTGGTCGAACCGATCATGGGCGTGCGGTTCTGGGACCCCAAGGTCGAGATCCCGACCGAGGACATCACCATCGGCTTCGAGCAGGGCAGGCCGGTCACCATCAACGGCGAGCGGTTCGACTCGGCCGTCGACCTCGTGCTCGCGGCCAACGCCATCGGCGGCCGGCACGGCCTGGGCATGTCCGACCAGATCGAGAACCGGATCATCGAAGCCAAGAGCCGCGGCATCTACGAGGCCCCCGGCATGGCGCTGCTGCACGCCGCCTACGAGCGGCTGGTCAACGCGATCCACAACGAGGACACCCTCGCCACCTACCACGACCAGGGCAGGCGGCTGGGCAGGCTGATGTACGAGGGCCGGTGGCTGGATCCCCAGTCGCTGATGCTGCGCGAGTCGCTGCAACGCTGGGTCGGCACCGCCATCACCGGAGAGGTCACGCTGCGCCTGCGGCGCGGCGAGGACTACTCGATCCTCGACACCACCGGTCCCGCGTTCAGCTACCACCCGGACAAGCTGTCCATGGAGCGCACCGAGGACGCGGCCTTCGGCCCGGTCGACCGGATCGGTCAGCTGACCATGCGCAACCTGGACATCGCCGACTCGCGCGCCAAGCTGGAGCAGTACGCCGGGCTCGGCATGGTCGGCGAGGACCACCCCGTCCTGATCGGCGCTGCCGAGGCGGCCTCGACCGGCCTCATCGGCGCCCTGAGCCTGAGTGAGGGCGGAGCGAACGCGATCGCCTCTCGCGCCCTCGCCTCCGAGGACGACGACGAGCTGCTCGACCGCGCAGCCATGGAGTCCGGCACCGACTGATCCACGTTCGCCGCGAGCGGACACGGCGGCCGAAACCCTCGAACTCGATGCAGCATTGACAGGAGTGCAACGCTGTAATCAAGTCATCGAGAGGCGGTGGGCCTGGTGACGGACACACCGCCCGACGACGACGCCATGGACGCCATGGACGCCTACTCCCGCACGGTGGTGGCGGTCGCCCGTTCCGTCACCCCGCATGTGGCCAGCGTGCGCATGCGCCGAGGCGCCGGATCGGCCGTCGTGTTCACCGATGACGGATTCCTGCTCACCAACGCGCACGTTGTCGGGTCGGCAGGCGAGGGAACAGCGGTGTTCGCCGACGGCACCGAGTCGATGTTCGACGTCGTCGGCGCCGACACCCTCTCCGACCTCGCCGTGCTGCGCGTGCGCAGCGGTGCCCCAGGTGCAGCGGTGTTGGGCAACGCCGACCAGCTCGTCGTCGGCCAACTGGTGGTCGCCGTTGGCAACCCGTTGGGCCTGGCCGGATCCGTCACCGCCGGCGTGGTCAGCGCCCTGGGCCGGGCAGTTCCCGTCGAGTCCGGCCGGGTCAGCCGGGTCATCGAGGACGTCATCCAGACCGACGCCGCGCTCAACCCCGGCAACTCCGGCGGCGCGCTCGCCGACGCGCACGGCCGTGTCGTCGGCATCAACACCGCCCTGGCCGGCATCGGGCTGGGCCTGGCGATCCCGATCAACAACACCACCAACCGGATCATCACCACGCTGCTGTCCGACGGCCGCGTCCGCCGCGCCTATCTCGGCATCATCGGCGTGCCGGCCCCGCTGCCCGCCCAGGTGGCGCAGCGCATCGGCCAGACCGCGGGCCTGCGCCTGGCCCAGGTCATCCCCGGCGGCCCAGCGGACCGAGCCGGCCTGCACGCAGGCGACCTCGTGCTCTCGGTCGCGCGCAACACCGTCTCCGACGCCCAGGGCATCCAACGCCAACTGTTCGACGACGCCATCGGCAAGCCGCTCCCGGTGACCGTGCTGCGCAACGGCGCCATGGTCGACGTCTTCGCCACCCCCACCGAGCTGACCACGGACTGACGCGCTGGGCTACAGCATTCCGGCCGCACGGAACAGCCGGTCATAAATCGCGCGGATGGTGTCCTCCTTGCGCCTGTTGTAGTCCATGCTGTTGCCGCCGCCGGGGACCGCCGCGCGTTTGGCGTCCTCGTACCGCTCGCGGTCCTCCGGGTGGGCGCGCAGCCAGTCGCGGAACATGCGGTGCCGGATGGTCTCCGGGCAGTCCGGGCCGAATACGTGCAGGTTGACGCGGGGATCGGCCAGCCGCAGGCACCGGTGCTGGTGCCAGGACGGCTCTCGGACCGTGAGGGTGTAGCCGATCGCCGCGAGCGCGGGGACGTACCGCTGCTCGTCGCGCGGATCGGCCACAATCAGGTCGATGTCGATGACGTCCTTGGCGGCCAGTCCTGAAACGGAAGTCGACCCGACATGCTCGATGTCCACGATCGTCGAGCCGAGCGCTGCCCGGATCTCCGCCGCCAGAGACTGGTAGCGGCGTGGCCATTCGGGGTTGTAGGCGACGATCTCGACCGTCTCCGGCGGCGGAGGCCCGTTCACCCATGGGTCCTCGTCCGGGTCGGCGTCATGATGTCGGGTGATCTCGGCAAAGGTGGGCACCCGCATCAACGTAGCAGCGGCCTGCGCGCAAGCCGATCCATTTAAATTGCGCGCAGGCCGACTGGCCACATTGCTCAGTACGCCAGGGGCGTGTGCGGGTTGTTCGCGGTCCAGTCGTAGGCCGGGCCGATGAATGTGGGGCCCCAGGCGATGCTCCACACCTGGTGGGTGGTTGCCGCGTCGAACACGGTGGCGTTTCCATTGGATTGCACGACGATGCTGGCATTGCCGGATGCTGCTGCGATGCCGCCGGATTTGCCGGCGTTGGCGGTGAGGTCATAGACCGGGCCGAGTGTTCCGTTGGCGTTCCAGGGCGAGTTGATCACGTGCCCGTTGGTGTCGGTGCTGATGATGTCGATCGTTCCATTGGGCGCGATGGCCGCCGTGGGCGTGCCGTTGGTTGCCGGCGTGTGCGGGGAGTTGGCGGTCCAGTCGTAGGCGGGGCCGATGGTTGTTGAGCCCCAGGCGATGGTCCAGACGTTGCCGGTGCTGGCCCTGTCGACCACCACCGCCGTACCGTCGGATTTGACGACGATGCTGGTGTTGCCTGAGGCTGCTGGGATGCCGCCGGATTTGCCGGCGTTGGCGGTGAGGTCGTAGACCGGGCCGAGTGTTCCGTTGGCGTTCCAGGGTGAGTTGATGACGTGGCCGGTGGTGTCGGTGCTGATGATGTCGATTGCCCCGCTGGGAGTTACCGCTGCGGTGGGGGTTCCGTTGGTTGATGGGGTGTGTGGGGAGTTGGCGGTCCAGTCGTAGGCGGGGCCGATGGTTGTTGAGCCCCAGGCGATGGTCCAGACGTTGCCGGTGCTGGCTCTGTCGACGACGACGGCGGTGCCGTCGGATTTGACGACGATGCTGGTGTTGCCTGAGGCGGCTGGGATGCCGCCGGCTTTGCCGGCGTTGGCGGTGAGGTCGTAGACCGGGCCGAGTGTGCCGTTGGTGTTGATGGGTGTGTTGATGACGTGGCCGTTGGCGTCGGTGGTGATGACGTCGACCGTCCCGTTAGGAGCGACTGCTGCGGTGGGCGTGCCCTTGGTCGCGGGGGTGTGCGGTGCGTTGCCGGTGAGGTCGTAGGCGGGCTGGATAACCCCGGCTGCGGTGATTGATGAGTCCCAGACGTGGCCGTTCACGTCACGGGTGAAGTGGGAGATGGTGCCGTTGTTGAGGACCACAGTGGAGCTTGATGAAGCATTCGTGCCAGGCGTCGGCGGAGGAGGCGGCGGGGTGGAACCGGTCCACAGGTAGGTGACGGTGACGTAGCCGTTGTCGGTGAGGCCGACATCGGCGAAGGTACCGTCGGCCAGGTCGATGCCGGCCGGGTTGGAAGGCGATCCGCCCTCGTCGTCGAGACCGCCGTTGTAGCCGTTGAGGTTGGCGGCCTGGGCTTCGGGCTCGCCCTGCGGCAGGTCGGTGAACTCGGCGCGCGGGCTGTCCCAGTAGTTGTCGTTGAGGTTCCACGGACCGACGTCCCAGACCGGTGCGGTCACACAGTGCACCGCGCAGACCTGGACCGAGTATTCGTTGCTGTTGAGCGGGGACAGCGCCTTGGGCGAGGGCAGCGCCACGAAGTGATCGTTGGCCACGATGATGTGGCCGTTCGCGGTCTTGCCGCCGACCAGGCCCTCGTCGGTGGCGAAGACCCGGTAGGACAGCGCCGTGGCGGTGGCTGCCGGGGACGGCGTACTCGGGTCCGCGGTCACCTCGAGGCTGGTGACGTCCGGGGTCGCGCCCTGTGCGCTCGCCGACAACGTGACCCTGGTCTGCACGAGCTTCGCCGGAGCCGACAGGCGGGTGGCCCGGCCGGGCGTGGCGGTGGTCCACTCGGTCCAGGCACCGTGCGCGGTCTGGCCCCGGACGTCGATCTCGACGCTGGTACCGGCCGGCCGGCTCAGACCGGCCGTGACGGTGAGTTCATTGGTCGCGGCGGCCAAGGGGTGGGCCGGGAAGATGTCCATGGCGGAGCCACGGGTGTGAACGTCCCGCAGGCCCAGCGCGTGGCCGGTCCAGGCGGTGTTGACGTCGTCGTTGTGGGCTTGGGACAGGTTCTCCTGCCAGCTCGCCGGGTGCGGGGTGGCCGCGCCTGCCGGGACGGCCGCAATGGCTGCCACGGTGGCGCCGAGCAGGAGCATGATTCGCAGTTTGCGATGAAGTCTCACGATGCCAATTCCTTAGGATGATCGCTCAGTACGCCAGCGGCGTGTGTGGAGTGTTCGCGGTCCAGTCGTAGGCCGGGCCGATGAACGTGGGGCCCCAGGCGATGCTCCACACTTCGTGCGTGGATGCCGCGTCGAACACGGTGGCGTTTCCATTGGGCTGCACGACGACGCTGGCATTGCCCGAAGCGGCTGCGATGCCGCCGGATTTGCCGGCGTTGGCGGTGAGGTCATAAACCGGACCGAGTGTTCCGTTGGCGTTCCAGGGCGAGTTGATGACGTGCCCGGTGTCATCCGTGCTGATGATGTCGATTGCCCCGCTGGGAGTTACCGCTGCGGTGGGGGTTCCGTTGGTTGATGGGGTGTGCGGCGCGTTGGCGGTCCAGTCGTAGGCGGGGCCGATGGATGTTGAGCCCCAGGCGATGCTCCAGACGTTGCCGGTGCTGGCTCTGTCGACCACGACGGCGGTGCCGTCGGATTTCACCACGATGCTGGCATTACCAGATGCTGCTGCGATGCCACCGGATTTGCCGGCGTTGGCGGTAAGGTCATAGACCGGGCCGAGTGTTCCGTTGGCGTTCCACGGTGAGTTGATGACGTGGCCGGTGCTGTCGGTGCTGATGATGTCGATCGTCCCGCCGGGAGTTACCGCTGCGGTGGGGGTTCCGTTGGTTGATGGGGTGTGCGGGGAGTTGGCGGTCCAGTCGTAGGCGGGGCCGATGGAGGTTGAGCCCCAGGCGATGGTCCAGACGTTGCCGGTGCTGGCCCTGTCGACCACGACGGCGGTGCCGTCGGATTTCACGACGATGCTGGCATTGCCCGAGGCGGCTGGGATGCCGCCGGCTTTGCCGGCGTTGGCGGTGAGGTCGTAGACCGGGCCGAGTGTGCCGTTGTTGTTGATGGGTGTGTTGATGACGTGGCCGTTGGCGTCGGTGGTGATGACGTCGACTGTCCCATTGGGAGCGACGGCGGCGGTTGGGGTGCCTTTGGTCGCGGGGGTGTGTGGGTTGTTGCCGGTCAAATCATAGGCGGGTTGGATAACTCCGGCTGCGGTGATTGATGAGTCCCAGACGTGGCCGTTCACATCACGGGTGAAGTGGGAGATGGTGCCGTTGTGCAGGACCACAGTGGAGCTTGACGAGGCATTCGAGCCGGATGCGGGAGGAGGGGGAGTGGCGCCGGCCAACTTCGTGTAGTGCTGCGGATAGAAGCTCCCGTGTCCGGGATCGTAGGGATACTGGATGATGCGATACGCGGTGCCGTAGCTGCCGGTCGGGCCGTGCTGTTCGAATCCCCAGTACGCGCTGTGGCTGCTGTCGGTCCAGTGGTCGAACAGCACCACGTGGCCGTCGGGGCCGGCGATGGGGTTGGTGAGGATGTCGCCCTGTTGCAGACTGTCCTTGGCGACATCGACGAATCCGTTGGCCTCATACATGTCAGCGGAGTTCAGTGCGGCCAGGCCGGTCGGGGTCAGGTGTAGTGCCATCGACACGAAACCCGAGCAGTCCGTTCGGTACGTGACGCCCGCGGGATCGGGCCACAGGCCGCCGGTGTCGTAGATGACGCCCTGGCCGCCGTTGGCGTTGATCCATGACATGGCGCGCTGGGCGGCCATGCAGCCGTAGATCGTCCCGTCCGGGGACGAGGTGTCGTTGCAGGTGACGGCTGTGTCAGCGTGCGCCGGAGCAGCGGCTACGAGTCCGCCGCCGGCAAGGACGAGCAGCAGACCGATCGCGCTGAGCAGGCTGGTTCTCTTCGGGAAACGCACAGTGGGTCTCCTAAGTGATTGAACAAATGTCGTTGCCGCATCAAGGCATTCGATCGCCCCCCGCGTCAGCACGCAGCGTACGGATGACCGTGACCGCCGACCAGCCTTTGCGCTCAGGCGCAAACATGCTGGTCGCGGTGTGTGGCAGTAGGCATACTGACCGGGTGCTGCGGATTCACTTCACCTCGGACGACCTGGCCAGGACAACCGTGGCAAACACGCACGATCCACTGTGGGAGGTGATGTTCAGCAGTTTTCGGCTCAGGAAAGCCAGCCGCCATCCGGAACTCCTCCGCTGGGCCGAGGAGGTCCGCAACGACCGCGTTCGAGCTCTGCGGCTGGCTCCGGGCGCGCGGCTCCTGTCCGTGCTGGCGCCCAAAGGCACCTACATTCCCGACTTCCTCACCCCGGATGCCAGCAAGGACGGACTGGACGCCGGCCTGGCGGCCATCATGTCCACTCCGCGCGAACGGCTGCGTCGTGAGTTGGCGCGGCTCGCACTGCGCAGCCCCGTGCCGGACTGGATTCGTCCACTGTCCGTAGGGGACGTCGAGTTTCTCCGTCGACTCACCGACGAACTGCGGGCCTATTACGACAGTGTCATCGCGCCGCACCACGAACACATTCAGCGCGGCATCGACGCAGACATCGCGCGTCGCGCTCCGGCCATGGCGGAACGGGGCATCGAGGGCCTGTTGAACGGCATGCAGGATGGCGCGCGGTGGCGAGCGCCGGTGCTGGAGGTCGACTACCGCGTCGACAAGGACCTGTACCTCGATGGCCGTGGCCTGCGCATCGTGCCCTCGTACTTCAGCAGGGGCACCGCCGACTCGCTCGCCGACACCGCGCTGCCTCCCGTTCTGGTCTTCCCGATCGCCCAGGACTGCCGGTCGACGCTGTTGACTGCCGAGCACGCCCGCCGATCCCTGGCAGCACTGCTGGGCGCAACCAGGGCTGCTGTTCTCCTGGCCGTCGGATCCGGCGCCACCACTACCGAATTGGCGCGCGGGCTCAGCACCTCGCCGGCGTCGGTCAGTCGACACACGGGAGTGCTGCGCGACGCCGGCCTGATCACCACTCATCGGACCGGCGCCGCGGTCGTCCACTCCCTTACTCCGTTGGGTGCGTCGCTGCTCGACTCCCATTGACCGCGGGTTCCGCGACCAGCGCGACCTTGACCTCGTCCGGTTGGTAGGCGAGACGCGGCACGGCGAAAACGGCGGTCAACCGCTCACTGTCCCGCACGGCCGAGTAGCTGAGCACCCGCCACGCCCCCTCGTCCCAGGCGTCCAGCAGGTCCGATCGCAACCAACCGGCGACTGAGCGGTAGGCGGCACTCTGCTGGAGTTGCCGAACCGTCGATGCCACCGGAATGGTGAATTCGCCATTGGCCGCCAGTGGATGACGGCGACGCAATCGCCAACTCCGCAACGGCAATAGCCAGTACCGGTCCAGTTCCGCCGACAGCGCCAGCATGATCAGGACCAGCGGTAGGGCTGCCGCGACGGCTGAGACCGTCATCGGCGAGCGGACGATGCCGAGTGCGCTGGCAGCCAACAGCACGCCGACGCGCCAGAAAGCCCTCGGGCCGATCGGCGCTCCGTTGCTACCGAGGCAGCCGCAACTCGAACCGGGTGCGGCGATCTTGGCGTAACCGAGATACCCCAGCAGTCCGATCGACCAGGCGCAGCCGATGATCGGGCCGGCCGGCAGCGCGAGCACCAGCACGGCAACGACCAGTTCGGCGACGCCGACCAACCGCCACACCGCCGCGACCCGTTCCGCGCCAACGACATTGGCCAATGCCGACCTGGCGGCCGCGAGCCGTGCATTGCGGTTGGCCAACTTCACCACGCCTGCGATAGCCAACAGCGCGGCCACCGCGAGCCGAGCACCGCCGATCACTGTCTCCATCATCGCGACTCCCCGGATCGTCAGGCTGCGGTGTGAATGGTGGCGATGTCGACCTGGTTGGTGTCCGGTCGCCAGGCGCCGATCACCTGCGCGTGCCGGCCGACCTGGATCAGCGAGAGGTCGCTGACCGCGGGCGTGCCGTTGTAGACCGCGGCGGTCGTGCCCGGCACGACGTTGCCGACGATGCGCTGCCCTCGGTGATCGAGTTGCAGGGCCTTCGATCCGACGGCGACGATGTGGGTCTCCAGGTTCACGATGTTGAACCAGACCGCGTCCGCGGCGAGCACACCGTCGGGCAGCCGGACGCCGCGGGCGTACAGGCCGTCACCGACCTTCGCCTGGTCCAATGTGGTCGGACGCAACTTCCATAAGCTGGTTCCGTTGGTGACCGCGATGCGGTGCAGGGTACCGTCCGAACCTGACACCATGAGCATGCCGCCGTTGACGGAGACGATTCGGCCTTCCGCGAAGTTCGGATCGACCTGGCCGGGCCCGAGGGACGCGGTGCGTTGGGCTGCCGCCTGCGCGGCCTGCGGGGTGAGTGCGCCGAGCGCGGTGGCGCCGACGATCGCGGCGCCACCGCCCAGGACGGCCCTGGTGAGGAACCGGCGACGGCCGAGAAGCTTGTCTGAGCTTGATTCGGACATGACTGTCCCTCCTGATCAGCTGTGCACGGAAACGGCGGTCAGGCCGTTGGAGAGACTGGACACGTGGCTGAACGCGGCCGGGGTCAGGTCGATCAGCCGGTCGGTCGCGCATTTGCCGTTGCCGCAACAGGTCCGCTCGCCGCACCAGTAGTTCGTGTGCGGGCCACAGTCCGCTATGGACACCGTGATGTTGGCGCCGTTGCACAGGCCGCCGACGTAGAAGGTGTGGCCGCAGCCCCATCGGAGCAGGCTCTGGCCGCACTCGTCGGGCCGGGTCTCGTCGAAACATGCCTGCGAGGCGTTGGGCCAGGCGCACTGCATCGAACCGGAGTTGCAGTTGCCGCACGCGCCGCCACCAGCGCCCCCGCACGGCCCCCAGGCCGTGCCGCAGCAGAACCAGGAGGCTTCGCAGGTCATCGGTGTCGCGGGGGAAGGAGGTTGGGCATTCGCCATCTTATGCTCCTTTGTGGACACTGAACGTGGACATGGGTTGGCTGCGTGAGCATGCCGAACCGTGGTCCGGTGCCGTAGGAAGCAGGCGTGTGCTCACGTGGCCCTCAGCGCGTGGCACCCGAATCGGCAGGGTTCGGCGCTCACGCACACACGTGGTGGTTGGTTATTATCTGATCTGAGCGGACAGTACTCGTGGTGTTCCGATCGCGCAGTGCTCCATTCGGGGAAAGATTGCTGGTGAATCGATGTTTCGGGCCGTTAACTGTTGACCAGATCGGTGTGGACGATGAGTTTCGCCGGGGGCTCCGGTCTCATTGGCAGAACCCGATCAACCTGACTCCAGGAGCGCATCATGACCGCGACCTACACCTTCGACGTCTTTTCCAGCCTCGACGGCTTCGGCTCCGCGACCGCCAAGTGGGGCGGCTACTGGGGAAAGCAGGGACCCGAACTGCTGGCGCACCGCCTCGGCCTGTACAGCGCTGAGCAGCGGATGGTCTTCGGGGCCAACACCTATCGGGCGTTCGCCCGGATGGTGTCCGAGAGCAGCGAGGATGCCGAGGTGTTCGACCCGTGGGTGACCCGGATGCGGAACATGCCGGCAACGGTCGTGTCGAGGACGCTGGACGGACCGCTCGACCCGTGGGCGGCGACCGTCGTGCGCGGGGATGCCGTCGACGTCGTCGCCGCGCTGAAGCAGGAGTCGGACGTGCCGTTGCGCTCGCACGGCAGCCTGTCGATGAACCGGGCGCTTATGGCCGCCGGCCTGGTCGACGTGGTTCAGGTGACGGTCTTTCCGGTGATCACCGGCGAGAACGGGTCAGAGCCGATCTTCGGCGGTGCGGCCGACTTCGACCTCGAGCTGATCGAGACCCGGACGCTCGACGGCCGCACGCAGGAGTTGGTCTATCGGCCCACCCTGCATGACTGAGCCCGGGACTTGTTGTGTCAGCCGGGTTCGACGAGGCCGGTCTGGTAGGCGAACACGACGGCCTGCACGCGGTCGCGCAGGTTCAGCTTGTTGAGCAGCCGGCCGATGTGCGTTTTCACGGTCGCCTCGGCGAGGTGCAGTTCCTGCGCGATCTCGGCGTTGGACATGCCGTTGGCGAGTTTGGTCAGGACCTCGCGCTCGCGGTCGGTGAGCCGAGCCAGGCGCATGTCGCTCGTGGAGTGCGCGCGGCCACCTGGGTCGGGCAGTCGGTGCGCCATGGTGGCCAGCAGCCGTCGGGTGACGCTGGGCGCGACCACGGCGTCGCCGCTGGCCACCGCGCGGATGCCGGAGAGCAGGTCGGCGGGCGGCGCGTTCTTCAGCAGGAAACCGCTGGCCCCGACGCGCAGCGCGGCATAGGCGTACTCGTCGAGGTCGAAGGTGGTGAGGATCAGCACCCGGGAGCGGCCGTGATCGGCCACGATCTGTTTGGTGGCCTCGATGCCGTCGGTGCCGGGCATCCGCACATCCATCAGGATGACGTCGGGATCCAGCTCCGCGGTCTGCCGCACCGCCCCGGCGCCGTCGCCCGCTTCGCCGATCACCCGCATGTCCGGTTGCGAGTCCAGGACGAGTCGGAAACCGAGCCGTAGCAACGGTTCGTCGTCCACGAGCAGGATGCGGATGGTGCTCACGCGGGCCTCGGGCAGGTGAAGATGGCTCGCACCTGCCAGCCTCCGTGCGGGCGCCGACCGGCGTCCACGTGGCCGCCGAAGACGCTGGCCCGTTCCCGCATGCCCGTCAGGCCGTGACCGGTGCCGGTCGCGGCCAGCGGTTCGCCGCGGCCGTCGTCGCTCACGTAGAGCAGGATGCTCGGCTCGGCGTAGCTGAGCGTCACCTGGGCCCGGGTGGGGTCTTTGGCGTGTTTGAGGACATTGGTCAGCGACTCCTGCACCACCCGGTACACGGCCAGTTGCGCGGTCGGCGAGATCGGGAACGGTGTGCCGGACACGGTGAGGGTGGTGGGCAGGCCGGCGGCGCGCACCTGGGTGAGCAGCTCGTCGATCTGGTCGAGGCCGGGTTGGGGCGTGCGCGGCTGGGTCAGATCCGCCTGGTCGGCGCCGCGCAGCACGCCGACGAGCCGCTGCATCTCGGCCAGCGCCTGACGGCCGATCTGGGACGCCTGCGCCGCCGCGCCGGCCGCCGCGACCGGGTCGCTCTCGGCCGCGAAGGCGACCCCGTCGGCGAGTGCGATCAACACCGACAGATTATGCGCCACGATGTCGTGCATCTCGCGGGCGATCCGGGTCCGCTCCGCGGCCGTGGCGAGCTGGGACTGCTGGTCGCGCTCGCGTTCCGCGCGGATCGCGCGGTCTTCCAGCGATGCCAGGTAGGCGCGCCGGGTGCGGATGTTCACGCCGAGCACGAACGCGGCGGTGACCAGGCCGGACAGGAACACGATGGCGGCGAGGACGCCGTCGATGCCGCCGCTCGCCCAACGAAGGGACGCGATCACCACGCCGATCTCCACCGCTCCGGCGGCGATCAGCGCGCGTCGTCGGGCGCAGTGCGCTGCGACGCTGTAGAGGGCGATGAGCAGGGCGGCGTCGATCAACACCGCCCTGCCGAACCACCACTGGCCGATCGCTATCAGGTAGAGCCACGCGAAGGTGGTCTGCGGATACCGGCGGCGCAGCACGAGTGGCGCGGCCAGCGCGCTCTGCGCGAGCACGCTGGGCCACATCGCGGGATTCAGGACGGCTCGGGGTGCCCAGGCGGCGCCGATCACCACCACGGCGAACGCGATGTCGACGGTCGCGCTGTGCCGCACCGCCCAGGCGCGTACGCGCTCGAAGCGGGGCCATGCGGAACCCGCCTGGCCCCCTTCGCCCGGTCCGGTGGTCAACGCGACATCGTGGCCCACCCGACCATCATCTCTCTGCGCTGTGCTGATCGCTCAGGGCTGATCGCTCAGTGCTGATCGCTCAGGCATCCCGGCGACGCAGCAGCACCGCGCCGGCCACGACGATGACCGCGATCCAGATGCACAGCACGCCGAACCCGGTCCACGGCGCCAGCCCGGTCGAGTCCGGGAAGGCCGAAGCCAACTGGCCGCCCGCGTTGCTGGGCAAATAGGGCAGAACGTGCGGCTGCCAGGTGTCGGGCAGCAGTTCGCCCACGGTCGGCAGGATCAGGATCAGCCCGAACAGGGTCGCGATCGCGCCTGCGGTGTGCCGCAGGATCCAGCCGAGCCCGACCCCGAGCAGCGCGATCCCGGTCGTGTAGAGGCCGACGCCGAACACCGCGCGCAGCATGCCCGACGAGGTCAGCGAGTAGCCAAGCCCCTGCGTGTTCAGGATCGGCTGCACCGCGAAGTAGGCGATGAACGAGCTGATCGTGATGGTGACGAACACGATCGCGGCGACGGTGATCGCCTTGCCCCACAGCACGGGCAGCCGCTTGGGCGCCGCCGCGAGGCTGGACCGGATCATCCCGGTGCCGTACTCGCCGCTGACGACCAGCACACCGAGCACGCCCACCACCAGTTGGACCAGCAGATAGCCGCGCATCGCGGTGTCGCCCGCGTGGAAGTTCGCCAGCTCCGCCGGACTCAGGCGCCGCTCCGTGAAGCGGGTCACCGTGGCGTAGGCGAACAGGCAGTCCAGCCCGATCATGCCGATGACCGCGATCACCAGGCTGTAGATCGAGGATCGCAGCGACCAGAACTTCAGCCATTCGGAGCGGATCACGCCCCACTGCGTCACCTTCAGGTCCGGGGGCAACTCCGCGTGCCGGGAGTGCCGAGGCGGCGCGGCCATGGTGTCCGTACTCATCACGCAGCTCCTTCGAGTTGCTCGGTGCGGTACTCGACCGCGTCCTGGGTGAGCTCCATGAACGCCTGCTCAAGCGACGCCTGGACCGGAGTCAGCTCCTCAAGCGGGATCTTGTGCTCGCAGGCGATGCGACCGATCTCGGCGCCGGAGAGCCCGGCCACCTCCAGCACGGCGCGCTCGCTGCTGGTCACGGTGACCTCCGGACCGACCAGCAGTTCGCGCAGCTGGGTGGCTTGCTCGGTACGCACCCGGACCACCTTGCGGGAGGCCTGGTCGATGAACTCGCTGACCGAGGTGTCCGCGATCAGCCTGCCGCGCCCGATGACGATCAGGTGCTCGGCGGTCAGCGCCATCTCGCTCATCAGGTGCGAGGACACGAAGACGGTGCGCCCCTCCGCGGCAAGGCCGCGCAGCAGGTTGCGGATCCAGAGGATTCCCTCTGGGTCGAGGCCGTTGACCGGTTCGTCCAGCACCAGCGTTGCCGGATCGCCGAGCAGCGCGGCGGCGACGCCGAGCCGCTGGCCCATGCCGAGGGAGAACCCGCCCGCTCGCTTGCGCGCCACATCACGCAGGCCGACCAGGTCGATGACCTCCTCGACCCGGCTGCGCGGGATACCGGTGGTCAGCGCCTGCGCCAACAGGTGGTTGTAGGCCGAGCGGCCGGTGTGCACCGCGCGGGCCTCCAGCAACGCACCGACCTCGCGCAGCGGGGCGCGGTGTTCGGCGTACGGCTTGCCGTTGACCGTGACGGTGCCGGCACTCGGCGCGTCGAGGCCGAGGATCAGGCGCATGGTGGTGGACTTGCCGGCGCCGTTCGGGCCGAGGAATCCGGTGACCACGCCGGGTTTGACGGTGAAGGTGACGTCGTCGACGGCGACCTTGTCGCCGTAGCGTTTGGACAGAGAGCGTGCCTCGATCATGTCCTAACCCTAGGCAGGCGGCGCACGGAGAACGACAGTCCACAGGTGGATTCGCGAAGCCGCCGATGTGCGACTTTTGGGGTGCCACGTACGTCAAAAGTCGCACGCGCGAGGAGAATTCGTCCGGTAGCGGGTGTTGGTCGGACTCGGCGCACCGCACCGTGCGGTTAGGCTCTCGGCAGGCGATGGTGCGCGGGGAGGGACGGCGTTGGATCACAGGGGGACGAATCTTCCCGCGGTCGGTGAGTACAACCAGACGGTCGTGCTCGACGCCATCCGTCGCAGGCCCGCCGGGATCACTCGATCCGAAATCGCCGCGCTGACCGCGCTGAGCGTGATGACGGTCACGAAGGTCTGCCGACGCCTGCTCGACGCCGGTCTCGTCGACGAGCACGGGACGCGCACCGGTGGCCCCGGCAAGCCAGCGGCGGTCGTGAAGTTGAACCCGGACGGCGGGTTCGCGGTCGGGGTGCACATCGATCCCGCCGCGGTGACCTACGTGCTGGTCGACCTCTCCGGCGCGGTCCGGGACCACTCGCGCACCGGCACCCCGACCGCGGGCGACGCGAGCGCGGTGATCGACGAGATGGCGAACGCGATCGACGCCCTCGTGGCGGGGTCGACAGTCGACCGGTCTCGGGTCCTCGGTATCGGCATCGCGTCGCCCGGACCGGTCAATGTGGACGATGGCGTGCTGCTGAACCCGCCGATGATGCCCAACTGGCATCGGGTGGCGCTGCGCCGCTCGCTCGCCGAGGCGACCGGACTGCCGGTTCTGCTGGAGAAGGACACGACGGCGACCGTGGTCGCCGAGCTGTGGTTCGCGAATCCGGGCACCCGGCGCGATTTCGCGTTCATGTACTACGGCACCGGGCTCGGCACGGGTTTGTCGTTGTCGGGCGAGGTGGTGCGCGGGGTCAGCTCCAACGCGGGCGACGCGGGACACATCACGGTGGATCCGGACGGTCCGGTGTGTACCTGCGGCCGGCGCGGCTGCGTCGGTTATGTGACCGTGCCACGGGTGCTCGTCGAACGCGCCGTTCTCGACGGCGTGTTCTCGCCCGCCGAGGTGGGCGATCTGGACGACATGGGCGCCGTCGACGCGGCGTTCACCAGGCTGGCGAGCCTGGCGGTGGCCGGAGAGCCCGGGGCGCTGGCGGTTCTCACTGGTGCCGCGCAGGCCCTGGCCAGGGCGATCGTGGTGATCGTGAACATGCTCGACATCGACGAGATCATTTTCGGTGGCCCGTTCTGGCCGCGGATCTCCTCGGTGATCCTGTCGGCGCTGCCGGAGCTGGTGCGCGCGGACCCTGCGCTGCTCGCGCCGCACCCGGTCCGGTTCTCCGAGTCGATGATCCCGGTCGACGTCGCGGCCGTGGGTGCCGCGACCCTCGTGCTGGACAACACCTTCTCGCCCCGACCGTCCGCCTTGCTCCTCGCTACCGAGTGAATTCGCTGAAGCAAATCGTTGTCGGGAATTACGATATATGATTTAGTAACTCCGCCGCGGGGCTTCGGCACGTGAACCGACGCCGTCCCCGCCGGAGGCATCGCGACCCCTTGCCTGAGATGTCAACGTCGACGCGGCGGCGCCCTCGCCTGCCGTTCTCCGGAAGGAAACCATGAGCAAGATCCGCTTCGCGGGTATCGCCGTCGCCGCGGCAACCGCTGCCGCGCTGCTCGCGGCCTGCTCGTCTCCTGCTTCGTCGGGCAGCGCGTCCTCAGGTTCCTGTACGCCAGCGCAGGGCAAGGTCACCCTCCAGTACTGGGACGCCGTCTCGGGCATGGACCAGGTCGTCGCCCTGTGGAACAAGCAGAACCCGAACATCCAGGTACAGACCAAGAACATCTCCAACGACCAGTACGGCACGCTCGGCAACGCGCTCAAGGCCGGCACAGCACCGGATCTGGCCCAGGTCGGCTACGACGAACTGCCCGACCTGCGCACCCAGGGCGCGTTCGTGGACGATTCGGCCTGCGCCGACGCGGTCGCCGCGAAGTCGAAGTTCGTGCCGTGGACCTGGTCGCAGACCAGCTTCGGCGGTACCGGCGTGTTCGCGATCCCGCAGGACACCGGCCCGATGGCGCTCTACGTGCGCAGCGACATCTTCAGCCAGTACGGCCTGTCGATTCCGAAGACCTGGGACGAGTACGCGACCGACGCGCAGAAGCTGCACACCGCGAACCCCAGCCTCGACATCACCTTCTTCGACCCGAACAACGCCGAGTGGTTCAACGGATTGCTCTGGCAGGCCAAGGCGAACATGTACGGCTACTCCGGCGACAAGTGGCACGTGAGCGTGGATTCGGCGCAGAGCAAGCAGGTCGCCCAGTACTGGCAGAACCTGATCAACGCGAAGGAAGTCCGCACCGATCTCGCGCACGCGTCGACCCCGATGTACGCGGCGTACGAGCACAACCAACTCGCCACCTACATCGGAGCCGCCTGGGGCTACAGCATGCTCCGCGACAACCTGCCCGACCAGGCCGGCAAGTGGACGGTCGTGCCGATGCCGACCTGGAACGGCAGCGCGGCCTCCGGCGACTGGGGCGGATCGAGCGTGGCCTTCATGAAGGGCAGCCAGCACCTCTACGAGGCGACCAAGTTCAACATCTGGCTGAACACCGACCCGCAGGCCCTCGCCCTCGAGAACACGCTGGGCGGCCTCTACCCGGCGGCGACGGCCGGTTTGCAGCTTCCCGCGCTCACGCAGGGCGTTCCGTATTACAACAACCAGAAGATCTTCGACGTCTTCGCCGACTCCTCCAACCACATCGACACCGGTTTCACCTGGGGTCCGACCCAGAAGACGGTGAACCTGGCGCTACAGGACGCGATGGCCAAGGCCGCGGCGGGCAACGGCACCCTCACCGACGCGCTCGCCACCGCGCAGTCGGCGGCGCTGTCGTCGATGAAGACGCAGGCGATCCCGGCCGTCGCGGGAAACTGACTCTGGCATGACCGACCTCGCCACCCGCGCGACCACGGTGCCGACGGCCGCCCGCCGCCGTCGGCACCGGGGCGGTGGCCCGCGCGCGGGCACCATCGCGACGTTCCTGCTGCCCTTCTTCCTCCCGTTCGTGTTGTTCTACCTGGTGCCGATCGGCTACGCGCTGTGGCAGAGCTTCCTGGTGGTGCGCCGCACCAGCGGCGAATTCGGCACTCCGTACACCACGTTCGGCGGGTTCACGCAATACGTGCAGGCGTTCCAGAACGGCGAGTTCTGGGGCAGCATCGGCCGGATCGGGCTGTTCGGAATCGTCCAGGTGCCCGTCATGCTGTTCCTGGCGCTGGGCATGGCGCTGCTGCTCGATTCGCCTCGGCTCAAGCTCAAGGCGTTCTTCCGGATCTCGGCGTTCATGCCCTACGCGGTGCCCGGCGTCATCGCGGCGATCATGTGGTCGTTCCTGTATTCGCCGCAGCTGAGCCCGGTCGTCGACATCCTGCAACACCTTGGCCTGCAACCGAATTTCCTCGGTCCGGGCGCGGTGCTGTGGTCGACGGCGAACGTCTCGACCTGGCTGTGGACCGGCTACAACATGCTGATCATGTTCTCGGCGCTCCAGTCCATCCCGGACGACCTGTACCAGGCCGCGCGGCTCGACGGCGCGAGCAACTGGGCGCTGGCCTGGCGCATCAAGGTGCCGATCATCGCCCCGTCGATCATCCTCACCACGGTCTTCTCGATCATCGGCACCCTGCAGCTCTACGCGGAGCCCGCGGTGCTCAAGCAGATCTCTTCCAACATCTCCAGCACGTTCACCCCGAACATGCTCGCCTACGCGGTGGCCTCCGGGGACAACTACCAGCAGGCAGCGGCCATTTCGGTCATCATCGCCGTGATCACCTTCGTGTTGAGCTTCGGGTTCATGCGACTGACCGCGAAGAGGGCCGGGCTGTGAAAAATACCCGGGAGGGCTTGGCCAGCCGCACCGTCGCGATGGCCGTCATGTTCCTGCTGGCCATCTACTTCCTGCTGCCGATCTACTTTCTCGTCGTGGCCGCGACCAAGCCGCAGGGCGACCTCGCGTCCACGTTCGGGCTGGCGTTCTCGCACTTCAACCTGTTCCAGAACCTGGGCACCCTGTTCGGCCAGGGCAACGGCATCTTCGCGCTGTGGGCGTTGAACAGCGTGATCTACGCGGTGCTCGGCGCCGCCGTCGGCACGCTGATCTCCGCGCTGTGCGGCTACGCGCTCGCCAAGTTCCGCTTCCGGGGCCGCGAGTTCCTGTTCTCCGTCATCCTCGGCGGCGTGCTCGTGCCGACGACTGCGCTGGCCCTGCCGCTGTTCCTGCTGTTCTCCGCCGCCGGGCTGGTCAACACCTATCTCGCGGTTTTCCTGCCGAGCATCGTCAGCCCGTTCGGGGTCTATCTCGCGCGGATCTTCGCCGCCGCCGCCGTGCCCGACGAGATCCTCGAATCGGCCCGCCTCGACGGTGCCCGCGAGTTCCGGACGTTCTTCTCGGTGGCGTTCAAGCTGATGACGCCCTCGCTGGTGACGATCTTCCTGTTCCAGTTCGTCGGCATCTGGAACAACTTCTTCCTGCCGATGGTGATGCTGCAGAGGGAGTCGCTGTTCCCGATCACGCTCGGCCTCTACGAGTGGAACGGTCAGACCGCGCGGATCCCGCTCCTGCAGGAATCGGTGATCACCGGCGCGCTGGTGTCGATCGTGCCGGTGATCATCATCTTCATCCTGCTCCAACGGTTCTGGCGCACCGGCCTGGCCGCCGGCGCCGTCAAGTAAAGGGTTTCGTCGCGTGATGCGCAAAGCTGCTGTCTTCGTGCCCCATTTCCACTGGGACCGGGAATGGTACGAGCCGTTCCAGGTGTTCCGGCACCGGCTGGTCACGGCCCTGGACACGGTGCTGGACACCGCGGAGGCCAATCCGGACTTCCGGTTCACCGTCGACGGCCAACTGGCGGCGATCGAGGACTACCTTCAGATGCGGCCGGAGAACCGGGATCGGCTCGCGAAACTGGTCGCGGGCGGCCAACTCGCCATCGGCCCGTGGCTGATCCTGCTCGACGAGTTCCTCTGCTCCGGTGAAACCATCGTGCGCAACCTGCACATGGGCTGGGCAGCGGCGGCGAAACTCGGCGGCTCGATGCCGATCGGCTACCTGCCGGACATGTTCGGCCACGTCGCGCAGATGCCGCAGATCCTGGCCCGCGCCGGCATCGAGCACGCGGCGCTGTGGCGGGGCGTGCCCGGTTCCGTTGCCGGCCACGCCTTCCGCTGGCGCGCGCCGGACGGATCCGAGGTGCGCACCGAGTTCCTGTTCGACGGCTACGACAACGGCCTGGACGTACTCCTGGTGCCCGACCAGATCGGCCGCGCGCTCGACGAGTACGCCGACATGACCGAACAGCGCTGGGGCACCGATCCGGTACTCGCGATGGCGGGTACCGACCACGCCGCACCCGACCCGCGCCTGGCGAGCTGGCTGCGCCGCGACTCCTCGGCGGAGCGCCCGATCACCATCGCCACGCTCGACGAGTACATCCGCGAACACGCGCGCGACGAAGTGTCCACAGTGGTCACCGGCGAGCTGCGCAGCCACGCGCGCGGCAACATTCTCCCCGGCGTCGTTTCCGTGCGGCGCAGCCTCAAACAGCGGATGGCGCTCGCCGAACGCACCGTCGACCACGCCGAGCGGCTGACCGCGCTGTGGTCAACGCGCGACGAATCGCGGTTCCTCACCCTCGCCTGGCACAAGATCATCGAGTCCACCGCGCACGACTCGGTCGTCGGCTCCGGCACCGACGAGACCGCCGACCAGGTCGAAGCACGACTTGCCGAAGCGACCCACATCGCCCGCGCGGTCCGCGACGGCGTCCTCGCCGAACGCGCGGCCCTCGTGCCCAGCGACGGCTACCTGGTCGCCAACCCGCTGCCGGTTCCGCGAACGGCATTGGTCGAGGTCGACGTCCCGGCGGGCACGGCATTGGTGGCGACCGCCGCGGACGGCTCAACCCGTCCCGTCCAGCTGACTTCCGTCGCACCGACCGTGCTCAGCGACGAGCGGATCGACGCCTCGCAACTCGAACGCGTACTGCGCCGCATTCATCGCCGCGAACTGTTCGGCCGACAGATCGACCGCTACGAACTCACGCCCGGATCGCTCGTCTTCCACCTCGCCGAGGTCCCCACCAGCGGACCGTTCGACCTGTTGATCCTGCGCCGCGACATCGCCGCCGCGGCCGCAGCACACCCGGGCGAGTGGACGGTGCGCACGCTGGCGCAGGCACGCGCGACCGCGTTGGTGCCCGTCGACGTTCCCGCCTCCGGGCTGGCGAGTTTCCGCGTCGAACCAGGGAAGTCGACCGAGGTGACGGGAGCCTCCGCGACGAGCGAGGGCCTGTCGAACGGGCTGGTCGAGGTCGGCGTGAACGCCGATGGCACGCTCGACGTGACCGGCGCGGACGGCACCGTGCTGCGCGGCGTCGCGCGGCTGGTCGACGGCGGCGACCGAGGCGACAGCTACAACTACGGCCCACCGGCGCGGGACGTGCTCGTCTCGACGCCGACCGAGGTCACCGTGGACGTGCTCGAGAACGGCCCACTGCGCGCGAGGATCCGCATCACCCGCCGCTACGACTGGCCGACCGCGCTGTCGCCCGATCGCGACGTGCGAGCGAGCGAGACCGTGTCGACCCCGGTCGACACTCTGGTCGAGCTACGGGTGGGGGAGCCGTTCGTGCGGGTCTCGACCTCGTTCCTGAACACCTCCGCCGATCACCGGCTGCGCTGCCATGTGCCGCTGCCCGAGCCGGTCACCGGGTCCGCGTCCGCAGGCCAGTTCGCCGTCACCGAGCGGGGGCTGACCGCCGAGGGCGGCTGGGGCGAGTACCCGATCCCGACGTTCCCCGCGAGTTCGTTCGTGTCGGCGGGTCCCGCGATCGTGCT
This sequence comes from Pseudonocardiaceae bacterium, assembly GCA_035948315.1. Taxonomy (GTDB): domain Bacteria; phylum Actinomycetota; class Actinomycetes; order Mycobacteriales; family Pseudonocardiaceae; genus CAJCJE01. Next base: position 149,129 of record DASZJG010000061.1, read on the forward strand.
GCTCGACCACGTCACCGAGTACGAGGTCGTCGGCGACGAACTCGCCATCACGCTGCTGCGCGCGATCGGCTCGATCAGCGTGAACATCCATCCCTACCGGGACGAACCCGCGGCAAGCGAGATCCCCGCGCCGGGCGCTCAGGACCTCGGCGTCCGCATCGAGAACCGCTTCGCCGTCATGGCCTCGGCGACCGGCTGGGCAGGCGCGAACGCGGTCGCTCTCGCCGAGCAGTTCCGCAACGACGTCCTCGTGGCCCGAGGAACCGCCCCGGAAGGCGGCGCGCTCCCCGAAAACATGACCGGCATACGGGTCGACGGCGCGGACATCCTCGTCTCGAGCATCCGGCAGGTCGCCGACGCGGGGGTCGAGGTTCGACTGGTCGCGATGAGCGACGCGGCGTCGACCGCCCGGGTCACCGGCGTGTTCACCGAAGTCACCACCGTCGACCTGCTCGGCAGGCCGCTCGCCACGGTGCCGGCCGCGAACAAGATCGAGCTGTCCCTCGGCCCGTGGGAGATCCGAACGTTCCTGCTGTCGAGAACATGAGGCCGACTCCGTCCCAGGGGCACGAGCGGCCAGGATGGGCCGCGAGAGCAGGGGAGGCAGTCATGACAGTGCACCGGATGGATCACGTCGGCATCGTGGTCGAGGATCTCGCGGCGGCCATCGCGTTCTTCGTCGAACTGGGCCTGGAACTGGAGGGCGAGACGACGGTCGAGGGCGAGTGGGTGGACAAGCTCGTCGGGCTGGACGACGTCCGCTCGGACATCGCCTTCGTGCGGGTCCCCGGCGGCGAAGGCCGGGTCGAGCTGTCCACGTTCCAGCGGCCGGTGGCCGTGGACGCCGCGCCGAGGGCGCCACTGAACGTGCCCGGTATCCCACGCCTGGCGTTCGTGGTCGACGACGTGCACGACGTCGTCAAGCGGCTGGGCGCCCAGGGGGCCGAACTCCTGGGCGAGGTGGTGCGGTACGAGGACTACTGCCTGTACGGCAACATCCGCGGCCCCGAGGGCATCATCATCGGCCTGGTCCAGGAACTCGGCTCGACCAAGCTTTAGCCCGTGCAGCCGCACCTGGCGATGGTGTTGGCCGAAAGCGGACTTGTGCGCTGAATGGAGGTAGACGCCGACAGTATTCGCGGGCAAGCTCTTCGTTACGACGCTGATTTGAACGTTTCAATCAGGGAGATGCGATGCGTGCCTTGCTGGCCCTCTTCGTTGTCGCCGTGGCGGTTCTCGGCGGAATTCCGGTGGCGGCGGCCGCGCCCGCGTCCGGTTACTCCACCACGGTCACCAACTTCGACAGTGCCGGCAACCAGGTGCAGCGCTTCGACACCAGGGGCAACGCGGTCGACGCGCATGACGGCGAGATCGCCGACTTCAACGGCACCTACTACCTCTACGGCACCTCCTACGACTGCGGCTACCAGTGGCAGGTCGCGAACACGCCGTTCTGCGGGTTCAAGGTCTACTCCTCGACCGACCTGGTGCACTGGACCGACCGTGGCTACCTGTTCGACCCGACGACGTCGTCCTGGCAGACCGCGTGCAACGGCAGCACTTATGGCTGCTTCCGGCCGCACGTCGTGAACAACGCCTCGACCGGCCAGTACGTGCTGTGGATCAACGTCTACGACAACAGCGTCGGCTACCGCGTGTTCACCGCGGCCCAGCCGACCGGACCGTTCACCGAGGCGCCCACCCCGACCCTGGCCGTGAACAACTCGGCGCCCTCGGGTGGCGTGAACAACGGCGACGAAGGGCTGTTCGTCGACAACGACGACACGGCGTACATCGCCTACACCGACTGGCACACCGGCGGCGGTGACATCGTCGTCGAACGGCTCAGCTCGACCTACCTCACCGGCACCGGCGCCTACGCCCGCCTCAACCAGTCCTCGACCGAGGCGCCTGCCCTGTTCCGGCGCGGCAGTACCTACTATCTGTCCTATTCGGACCCGAACTGCGGGTACTGCGGCGGCACCGGCACGTCGTACAAGACCGCCGCCTCGCCGCTGGGGCCCTGGTCATCGGGCACCAGCGTCACCTCGAACTCCTGTGGCGGGCAGCCCTCGTTCGTCTCGGCGATCCCGACCATGTCCGGCACCGCCTACCTCTACGGCAGCGACCTGTGGAACAACGGGCGGTCCAACGAGGCGCTGGCCAACTACTTCTGGGATCCGCTGTCGTTCAACGCCGACGGCAGCATCCAACCGATCACGTGCGCGCAGAGTGTCAGCCTCACCCTGGCGGATGGTCAGGCCGGTGGTCAGCAGTCGTCCCCGGACACCGACCAGACCTCCGGTGTCGACGAGTTCCGGTCATGGTGCGACATGGGCGGCAACATCGAACGCATCCAGACCTTCGTCGCCGGCCGGACCGGCCTGCTCACCTCGGTGTCCGGGGCGCTGTTCCAGAGCGACAGCCCCAATGCCGGACTGGAAATGGACATCTACGCGGCCGACGGCTCCGACCAGCCGACCGGATCGGCCCTCTACGGCACCGTCGTCCCGGCGTACTCGGTCGGCTGGTCGCCCCGAGCCGTCACGATCTACCCGAACATCGCGGTGACGGCGGGCACGCGCTACGGCCTGGTGCTCAAGTCCGCGACCACCGGCGGCTGCTACGGCATGGCCTACAACGATTCCGCGCCCTATCCGGGCGGCGGTGAGGCCTACAGCAGCAATTCCGGGTCGTCGTTCTCGGTCGAGACCAACCGGTCGCTCCAGTTCGCCACCACGGTCTCCGCGCGCTCGACGCTGTCGGCGAGCACGCTGCCGGCCGGTTGGAGCCAGTGCGCGGGCGAGCACGGCACCTGCACCGCGAACGCGCCCGGGATGATGGCCTTCGGCGCGCCCGGCGGCTTCGTGTACCAGTCGGTCGCGGCTGGCGTGGTGCCGTGCACCGTGGCGGCCTTCGGCGACGATCCGGATTACGGCACGCTCAAGTCCTGCTACCTCGCGCCGCTGGGCGGGCCGAGCGGCTACACGCTGTGCGCCGACGAGGGCGGCACCTGCCCGGTGTCGGGCACGCACACGGTGGCGTTCGGACGCAATGGCGCATTCAGCTACCTCTCGGAGTCGGGTGCGGTGTCCTGTTCGGACCCGGTCTTCGGCGATCCGCTCTACTCGGTGGTCAAGTCCTGCTACGTCTCCTCGACGTAGTCGTGATTAACTGGCTGGTATGGAGTCGACGGCCGAATCGACCGCGGCCACTCGGCCCCGCAATCGCCGGCAGCTCATCGTCGACGCAGCCGGCCGGGCCTTCAGCGAACGCGGCTACCACGCGGCGTCCATGGAAGAGATCGCCGCCAACGTCGGCATCACCGCGGCGGCCCTGTACCGGCACTTTCCGAACAAGTACGCGCTGTTCACCGAGTGCGCGAACGTCATGGTCGACCGGCTGGTCGCCGTGCTCGCCGAGACGCCGTCCGACGCGCCCCTCGCCGACGTGCTCGGCGCAGTCACCGGCGTCACCGTCGCCCATCGCGCCTCGGGTGGCGTGTACCGCTGGGAAGCGCGGTACCTCAACCGGGCGGATCGTCGGCTCCTGCGGGAAAAGTTCGGTCAGGTCGTCGAGCGGGTGACCGAGGTCGTGCGGCGGGAGCACCCGCTGCCCGACGAGCACCTGCGTGCCGTCGCGGCCCTCGGCGCGATCGGGTCCATCACCATGCACCGCACCTCCATCGCCCAGCGCCGGGCGGAGGAACTCCTGCTGGCGGCGGCCGAACGCGTGGCAGCGACCGATCCCACGACGACCATCGGCACCGCGCATTCCGTCGACCTGCCCACTCCGCCCGTGCCGCGCACCCGGCGGGCGGAGATCATCGCGGCGGCGATCCCGCTGTTCGAGCGGGACGGGTTCGCCACGGTCACGAACGCCCGGATCGCCGAGGCCGTGGGACTGGCCCCGTCCGCGCTCTACCGCCATTTCCCCGGCAAGGCCGACATCCTGGCCGCGGCCTGTCTACAGGCGGCCGGACTGCTGACGCAGGCGGTGGAACAGAACCTGCGCGGCGTGAACGGTCCACATGAGACAGTCATGGCGCTGGCCGCGACCTACGTGGCCTACAGCTTCGAGCACACCGCGCTCACCAGCGTCGCCGACGCGGAGGTCGGCGGCCTGCGCGCCGATCTGCGGCGCCCCCTGGTACTGGCGCAGCGCGAGCACATCGCCGTCTGGGAGCAGCAACTGCTGCTGGCCCGGCCGGACCTGGACCCGCGCCAGGCCCGCGTGCTGGTGCACGCGGGCTTCGGCGTGGTGGTCGAGGCCGGACGCAGGCTGCGCTGGCAGGACGGCGACGCGCACCGCGCCGCCGTCACCGCTCTGGTCATCGGCGCTCTCGGTCTTTAGTGTCGCGTAATCCTGCTCGTCTTACCCGTCTTCGGCGCCCAGGCGGCCCCTCGCCGCGTTGTCGTCGTCGCCGGTACAACAGCGGTACCGGCTCCTCCTCCGCCTTGCGAGGAACCACCTGGATCACCGAATCCAGGCAAGGAAACAGGATTACACGACACTAGTTCCCGATTCGTTCAGGTGCCGGGCCGGTTCGCCGTGGGCAGGGTGATCGGGGTTTGCGTCGGCGAGGTGCCGTTGTTGAGGTACATCATCGCTATCGCGCGCACGAACTGGTCGATCACGTCGAACGCGATGGGCGCGATCGGCGTCAGACCCGAGCTGAACGCGATGTACGCCGGCCAGCCCACGCTGATCAGTTCGGCCGAGATGTAGTCGCGGGGCAGTCCGAGCCAGTCGCCGATCTCGTCGCTGAGCAGATAGCGCACGAACTCGTTGACCAGTCCGGTGTCGAGCCCGAGGGTCGGCTGGTACATCAGATCGAGCAGGGTGTGTGCCAGTGAGACACCCTCGGTGGTCGGGGCCAGGATCGGGGTCAGGATCTGCGCCGCCTGCGCGTCGGCCGCTGTCCAGCTCTGCGGGATGAACTCGTCGCGCACCCCGAGCAGGTGCAGGGCGACCTGCCAGCTGTGCAGGAAGGCGTCCTCGTCGGCGGCCGACATCGGGACGTTCCACTTCACCAGGTTGTGGTGCGCGTAGGTGCCCGTGCTGTGGAAGGTGACCAGGATGTCGCCCTGGCTGATCGGACGCTTCTCGGCGGTGACCGACTCCCACGGGTTCGACTGGGGCAACAGGTGACGCACCGCGGCATGCACCAGCCGGGTCTTGTTGGCGGTGACCACGAAGTGTCCGGTCGGCTGGAAGGCGTCCAGCGTGCTGAGGTCGTAGCCGAACGTGAACGTCTTGGCCGCGCGGGCCTTCATGTCGGCGCCGCCCGCCGAGTAGTAGACGTTGCGCGCCTCGTTCGGGATGACCGTGCTCATCATTCCGCTGCCGAGGCTGTAGGACACGAACAGATACAGGTTCATCCGTCGGTTGAAGTCGGCGGCGAGGCTGAGTTTGGCCGGGTCGGCCCAGGACGGCAGGGCGTTGTACTGCTGGAGATACGCGGCGAGGTCGGCCGGCAGGCCGCTGGGCAGCGGGTCGCCGTTGTTGATCCAGTTCTGGAAGGCGGTGTTGACCGCCGGAACCTGGCCGCCGTCCAGAAGCGACACCAGCAGCGGATCCGCCGCGTCGTCCCAGACCGACCACGGGTCGACGCCGGTGCCGGTCCCGGCCACCGAGCCCGCCGGTGACCACGCCCAGGCAGGCGATGTGCCCGTGAAGCCGACAAGGCCCAGCGCGGCACCCAAGGTCAGAAAGCTTCTCCTACTGAGATTCTCCATTTACTTAGTTCGCCTCCAGGCAGGCTCCGATGCCTTCTGTTCGCGAGCGGTGGTATGTGATTTCTCATTAACATAGCGGTGCCGGCAGCTGGTCGGCAAGGGGCGAGCGCCTGCGGTTGGGCGCGAAAAGCATGGGTAGGCCCCCACAACGTCGCGCAAGGTATGGCAAAGTGCCCTGATGGGCGCGCATTGGCCGTCCACTGGTCGGGCTGGGCCGCCGCTATGGACAGAGGTCCGTCGGCCGTCCTAGATTCGTCCTGGTGCGAGGTCGGCCTGGGGGTCGGCGTGGGGGATCGCGGATCGCCAGGTTCCGGGGGGAACATGAGATTCGGTGTTTTGGGGTTGTTGTATGCCCGGATAGGCGATCATGAGGTCCGGCTCGACGGACCGCGGCAAGCGAAGATGTTCGCCGCACTTCTGGTCGATGCCAACAACGTTGTCGCGATGGATCGGCTCGTGGCCGTGATGTGGGACGGGAAAGCGCCCGCCACCGCGGTCCGTCAGGTGCAGGACGCCGTGTCGGGGTTGCGCCGCAACCTCACCGCCGGCGGCGCGCCCGGCTCCCTGATCAGCACGCGACGCGGCGGCTATGAGATCCACCTGGCTCCGGAACAGCTCGACCTACTGGAGTTCGACCACGAGCGGCGCCTCGCCGAACGAGGGCGGGAACCGTCGGAAACGGCGCTCGCGCTGCGGCGGGCGCTGGCCTGCTGGCGTGGCGGCGCCCTGATCGACATCACCAGCCAGGCCCTGGAGATCGATGCGGCCCGGCTCAACGAGCAGCGCGCGGCAACGCACAAACAGTGCCTGCGCATCGAACTCGACCTGGGGCGGCACCGTGAGGTCGTCGACGAGCTGACCGCCCTGCTCGGCGAGCGCCGCTACGACGAGGATGTCGCCGAACACCTGATGGTCGCCCTCTACCGATGCCGGCGACAGGGCGAGGCCCTCCAGGTCTACGAACGGCTGCGCAGGACCCTCGCCGACGAACTCGGCGTCGATCCCACCCCGCCGATCCAGGCGCTGCACCGGCGCATCCTGGCCGCCGACCCCACGCTCATGGTGCCGGCGAGCAGTTCCTCGGAAGCACCGCCCGCGATGGCGATGCCGGTGCGCCAACTGCCCCTCGACGTGCCCGACTTCGTGGGCCGAGCCGACGCGCTCGCCGAGGTCGCCCGACTGCTCGACCCCTCGGCGTCGACCCAGGGCGCGGTGGCGGTCGTCGTGGGAGGTCCGGGGGTGGGCAAGTCGTCGCTGGTGACGCACGCCGCGCGGCTGGCGAGCGCCGCCTTCCCCGACGGCCAGCTCTACCTCAACCTCGCCGCGACCTCGGACGAACCGCGCGATCCCGCGCTGATGCTGGCCGAGGCGCTGCGGGCGCTGTCGATCGCCGGCAGCGCGATCCCGAACAGCCTGTCCGAACGGGCCGCGCTCTACCGGTCGTTGCTGGCGGAGCGCCGGATGCTGGTGGTGCTCGACGACGCGGGTCCGGCCGATCAGGTCCGGCCGCTGCTGCCCGGGGCCGACGGCTGCGCGGTGTTGATCACCAGCCGCTCGCTGCTGACCGAGCTGCCCGGCGCCCGGCACATCGACCTGGACATGCTGAGTCCGGCCGAGGCACGGGAGCTGTTCACCGGCATCGTCGGGCAGCGGCGGGTCGAGCGGGAACCGGCCGAGGCCGACGCGATCCTCGCCTGCTGCGGCAACCTGCCGCTGGCGATCCGGATCGCCGGTGCCAAGCTCACCGGCCGTCCGGCCTGGTCGCTTCGGGTGCTGCGGGAACGGATCGAGGACGAGTCCCGTCGGCTGGCCGAGCTGCGGATCGGCGACCTCAGCGTGCGGGCCAGCGTCGAACTGAGCGTGCGGCTGCTGCCGGCCGACGCGGTGCGCGCGCTGAGCCTGCTGGGTCTGCTCGGCGCCTACACCCTGCCCGGCTGGGTGGTCGGCCCGCTGCTGGACCGCGCGGACGCCGAGCACGTACTGGACACCCTCGTCGACGCCAGCCTGGTGCGGCTGACCGCGACCGACGCCATCGGCCAGCCGCGCTACCGGCTGCACGACCTGATCAGGACCTGTGCCGTCGAGTTCGCCGCCCAACTCCCGGCCGCGGACAAGCGGGCCGCGATCATCCGGGTGCTGTCCGCCTGGCTCGATCTGACCGGGCGCGGCACCGATCGGCTGCCGGCCGGGCTGCTGGTCGCCCCACCCGGTTCGGCGCCGCGCCGGTCGTTGCCCGAGGCGGTGGTGGACCGGCTGTTGGCCGACCCGTTCGGCTGGTTCGACGCGGAACACGACAACCTGCTCGGCGCGGTGAAACTGGCCGTGGACTGGGGACTGGACGAGTTCGCCTGGGAGCTGGCGGCAGGCGCGGTGATCTACTACGACCATCGGTGCCTGTATCAGGACTGGGAGCACGGGCACCGGCTCGCGTTGGACGCGGCCGAGGCAGCGGGCAACAAGCGCGGCGAGGCGGTGCTGCTGCGCGCCCTTGGCCAGCTGCACATCTACCGCGACGAGTTCGACGAGGCGATCCGTGCCCTGGAGACCTCCACCGAGCTGAGCCAGGACGACGGCGACAAGCGTGGCGCGGCGCTGTCGATGGCAATGCTGGGCACGGTCAGCCGAGTGCAGGGCCACTTCGAGGAAGCCATCGATCTGGTCGGTCAGGCGTTGACCATCGCGTCCAGCGAGAACGACCGGCACCTGGAAGCACAGCTCTGCTGCTCGATGGCCGGGCTGCGGCTCGTGCAGGGTGAACTCGACGAGGCGGAGTGCTGGTTCGAGAGTGCTCTGCGCCAGGCCAAAGCGCTCGATGACGGGCACCGGGTGGCGGTCGTGCTGCGACGGTTCAGCGGGCTGCACGATCGGCGCGGGAATCCGGAGGCGGCGCTGAGCTGCCTGCGCCAGGCGTTGGCCACCTTCGAGGAACTGGCCGACGAGCGGTGCGCCGCGTACACGCTGCTCGAAGTCGGCCGCGTATACGCCGGTCAGCACGACCGGGAGCGGGCGGTCCCGGCGTTGGAGCGCGCGGCCGACGTGTTCCACCGCCACGGCGACCACCAGGACGAGGCCACGTGCTGGCAGCTCATCGGTGACCTCGACGCCGATGCGGGCGTCGAGGAACTGGCGCGCCGGCACCGAGGGCGGGCGCTGCGGCTGTGGCAGACGATCGGTGACATGAACCAGACGACGGCGCCGACCCTCCCGTCGTCGCCGTGATCGGGTCGGCCGTCGGCATCCGGCATGCCTTCTGCGACGACGTCCCAGCTCATGCCCAGGGCGGCTGGGAAGATGGTCACCAAGTTCCTCGCCCGGTCGACGATGGACTCCATCCGGCCTGGATCTTTCGTTGACCGAGCGTGAGCGCCGCTGCATGACAATGATCACGCCGGGGCTCAACGACGACACGATCGGCCGGTCGTCGTTCCTGCGCCCCACGAAGGATCATGCGCAGTTCAGCGAGGTCATGGTCAAGCTCGGCGGGCACGGTCGCCGGCAGTTGGCCGCGCCTGCCTGCCGGTCACTCCCGGTCACTACGCTGGGTACGTACTGAGGCGTGCCAAAATACGCAGCCCTGCGTACAGGTGGATCAAGGAAAACCCTTCGTTCGGGCGTTAGACTCGATCGCATGTCAAGCGACAGGATTGGGAATGTCGAGTGTGAAGGTCAGGTTCGCACACCTGATTCGCACCTGACTGAACTGCCTTGTGTCGGCCTGGCCGGCGTCGCTACTGGGGTGAGCAACCGTGCGACAACCATCAATAAACCAATTCAAGGAAAATTCAACGTCAGGACGGCTTCCACTGTCCTGCTGGGAACGTTGAACTCTGGGGACAATAAATAGAATAACAACGCAGAGTCGGATGGCTCAGTCCGGCTTCCGCTGCCACCTTGCGAATTTCACCGCTGAGATTCGCGGTTTCGCAGGCGGCAAAAATACCAGGTCGTTCTAATCGACAAGGGGCTGGGCTAGATGGAATATCGGATTCTGGGGGCGCTTGAGGTATTGGACGGGGACACTCCCGTCACGCCGACCGCGCCGAAAATTCTGAGCACTCTTGCCATGCTGCTGATCAGCCGCAACACCACGGTGTCCAGGGAAGCCATGGTCGACGAGATCTGGCCGGAGAACCCGCCGGTGTCCGCGATCATGACTCTCAACACCTACGTCTACCACCTGCGCAGGCTGCTCGGCGTCAGGCCGTCCAACGAGACCGACATGTTGATCACCAGGCCCGGGGGCTACGAGATGGTGATCGCCGAGGAAAGCCTCGACCTCGCGCAGTTCGAAGCGACGGTCTCCGCAGGCCGCCGGGCATTCGACGCGGGTCGACTGGAAGAGGCGAGCTGCGAGTTGCGTCGCGCCCTGGCGCTGCGCCGTGGCCCGACGTTCGCCGCGCTGGACAAGGGGCCGGTGCTCTCTGGTGTCGCCGTGCGGATCGCGGAGGACGCGCTCGACGCGCAGGGCCTGCGGATGAAGATCGACATGCAGCTCGGCCGGCATCGTGAGCTGATCGGCGAGCTGCGCGCGTTGATCGCGCAGAACCCGTTGAACGAGGATCTGTACTACATGCTGATGCTCGCGCTGTACCGCAGCGATCGCCGGCTGGACTCGCTGGAAACCTACATCAGCCTGCGCCGTTCGCTGCAACAGCAGTACGGCGTCGACCCGTCACCGCGGCTGCAGAAGCTGCACCAGGCCGTGCTGTCCGATGCCCCTTCGCTGCACTCCTTCGGCACCGAGCTGCGGGTGGTGGCCTGAACGGCGCCGCCGACGAGGGGAGGTGGTGCGGGCGGTACGGGAGCTAATCCCTACCGCCCGCACCGCGCCCGGCTGGCCGGTGTTATGCGCTGATGACGGCCGACTGAAGCCACGACTGGTACGCGGACTCGATCTCCTTCTCGTCCTCGCCTTGCGAAAACCCGTGGTACTCCAGGAAGAGCATGTCGCGGTAGCCCTTGCCCACCAACAGGATGCCGTCGCGGGTGTGCACGCCGACGATGCGCGGTGCGCTCAGAATGTCGATGACGCCTTCGGTCTCGGGAAGTCCGGGCACGTTCAGTCGCACCCGCGCCCCGTCGGAGAGTTTGTCGACGGACAGCGCGTCGGCGAACATCGACCAGACGTCGCCCGCGACGATCGGGCCGATCAGGAACAGGCTGAACGTCGAGGTGCGGTCCGGGAAGTGCGCCAGGTAGACGGCCAGCTTGCGCAGGTGCGTCCGGTCGCCTTCCTTGATCCCGTCGTACTGCGCCTCCCAGTCGTCGGCGAGCAGTCCGTTGTGGACACAGTGCAGCACCGAGCTGCCGCCCTCGCGTCCCTCGATCAGGAACTCGAAGGCCGCGAACGTGCCGTCCGTGTCGTCGCCGCGGAACGCCAGGTGCCGGCCCGGCTCCCAGGCGGTGATCGTCATTTCCTGGCTGTAGCCCGGCATCTCCAGTCGGTTCGTGCCGCCGGCTCTCGGCTCGACTTCGCTGTGTCCCATGAACCAGGAGTCCAGTCCGGGGCCCGTGGCGATGGCGTCCCACACCTGCTCGGGTGTGGCGGCCAGGGTGATCTCCTCGTGGATCTCGAACTCGTGCATCGTCATTTCTGGTGTCCTTCGGTCTTGAGACTGGGGTGAATGGCCAGCACGACTCGGTGGTCGCGGCCGCCCGGTGCGTGTTCGTCGTGGTAGCGGCCGACCAGTGCCGCGATCGTGCTGGTGAGTTCTTCCGCGAAGGCGGCGCGGTCGGCCGCGCCCGCGAACCGGACTTCCGCGTCCAGGCCGAAGGTCGCCAGCGGCTTGCGGGCCTTGGTGGCGCCCTCGACCAGCGCGCCGACGTCCCGCACGAGCTTCGCCCCCAGGGCGAGCAGCCACCGGGCGGACAACCGGTCCGGAGAGCGGGTCGGGTCGGGTGCGACGCCGGCCAGCACGGCGGGCGAGATCACGTAGGAGAGCGCGGTCGCGCGCAGCACGCGCTCGGTGACGTTGCCCTTCCTGCGCTCCTCGACCAGCTCGATCAGGCCGTGGCGCTCCAGTTCACGCAGGTGATAGTTGACCTTCTGCCGAGCGAGTCCGACCCGGCCGGCGAGCATCGTGGCCGAGCCGGGCTCGACCAGTTCGGCAAGCAGCCTGGCCCGCACCGGGTCCAGGCAGACCTCGGCTGCCGCCGGGTTGTCGATCACTGCCACGTCCAACATGCGACAACCCTGCCGCCGACAACTCCAGATGTCAAGACAAAAAAATTTGTCGGTGGCCCGACCGGGCTATGACGTCACCAACGCCCAGTAGACGTCCACCTCGAACTCGCCGGTCGACGGGTCGGGATCGCCATAGATCTCCCAGTGAGGCCCGGCCAGCCGATGCCCGTTGGCCGTGCTCCACTCGCGCACCGCCTGATGGGTGTCACCGATCTCGGCCATCGGGCCGGTGTGCGTCGCCGTGGCAACGAGCCCGCCCGGCAGCGTCGACGCGACAACATGACCGGCGGGCTCGAACGAGCCACTCACCTGGACGCCGACTTCAACGTGGGGGACATCGTCGAGGTAGAGCATGATGTTGTGGCCCTGCTGGTAGAGCCCTGCGGGCGCGTCGCCCCGGAGAAAGCTCCACACCCGGTCCAACATCGGCCCCCAGGTCGTCGGAAACTCCGCCCACGTCGTCGTCCTCGCTACTACCGCGGTCGGCGTCGGCTCGACGGTTTTGACGGTCACCTCGACGGTCATGGCACGGAGAATACGTCGCCTCGTCGTTCCAGCGCGCGAGCCTAGCTCTCAGTTTCCGGGTTCCTGCGCAGGAACCACCACAGCACCCAGCCGACCGAGGCGACCAACGCCCAGCTGATCAGCCGATAGACCACGACCGCCGCGATCGCGTCGTCGGCGGGCGTTCGACCGGCCACGAGGCCGAGGATCAGCGCGCCGTCGACGACGCCGAGCCCGCCCGGTACCAACGGAATGGTGGACGCGGCCATGCCGGCGGCGTAGGCGATGATCAGCTGCGAGACGCTGAGGTGCTCGGCGCCGACGGCAAGGCAGGACAGGCCGAAGCCAACCGCGTCCAGCACCCAGTTGCCGATCGCCCAGCCCGCCGCGATGCGCAGGTCCGAGCCACGCATCCGGACCAGGGACAGCTGGGCGACGAACGCCTCGACCCACGCCCGGCCGTTGCGGACCGGCCTGCGCAGCACCCGGTTGACCAGATTGAGCAGCCAGATCGCCGGCCGGGCCAGCCACTGCGGGCGCTGCGCGATGACGCGGACCACCCCGGCGACGAGCACGACCGACACGATCGCCTCGACCGGCGTGCTCGCGCCGCCGGTGCCGCTGGCCAGGAACGCGGCGACCACGCCGATCACCGCCAGCGCCGCGGTGGACAGGATGCCGGACAGCGCGACGCACCAGGACGCGATCGCCGCGGACGCGCCGAAGCGCTGCATGTGCTTGAAGTTGAACGCGGTGGAGAACACCGGTCCGCCGGGCAGCGAGATGCTCAGCGAGTGCGCGGCATAGGCCAGCGCGACCGCGTGCTGTAGCTGCACCTCGGTGCCGGCCGCGTGCAGCAGCCTGCGCTGCATCCGCGCGAACATCCCCATCGAGGCCGATTCGGCGGCGATGGCCAGCAGGACCAGTCCCCAGCGCGGGGTGCGCAGGTGGTCGAGCGCGCTGGCCAGGAACGGCCAGCCGAGCACGAGTTCGACGATCAGGATGGCCGCGGTGACCACGCCGATGACCACCCGCATCCGGGTGGTCAGCCTGCGCTGCGGCGCGGTCGCCGCCAACCGCGCCGCGGTTGGCCCGTCCTGGAGCGACTCGCCCTGCAGCGACTCGGCCGGTTGGTCGGCGTTCACGGCCTCCATGCTGAACCAACGATCAGCGTCGCGCTCGGTGACCCTGCCCACCCTCCGGTGGTGTCAGGCTTGGGCGATGGTCACCTGGCAGGCCCGGTCGAAGGCCAGGGTGTCCTGCGTCAGGCCCGGCGGGTTGGTACCGGTGTCGTTGGCCACCGTGTCGAGGTCGGTCGTCAGGGCCTTGATCTGGACACGCGCCGACCGGCTCTCCGATGCGGCGCTCGGCGAGGTGCTGGTGCCTGGTCCGCTGCTGGCGGTTGGCGTGACCTCGCAGCCGGCGGCGCCGATCCCCGCGAGCGACAGGACTGCCGCGGCGGCGAAGAGGCGAGCACGGGTGATCATGACGGTGGTGAATCCCTTTCTGTTGGCGGAATCAGCGGACCGAGGTGAGCGTGCCGACGACATAGACTGGGTTCTGGTTGACCGGGATGGTGACCGTGCCGGCCGGGTGGGACGTCGCGCCGTGCATTTCGCTGTACTCGACCCAGCCCTTCGCGGCGGTGATGGTCACCGTGTTGGCACCGTTGGCGTTCCAGAACACGTGCACCGTGTTGGCACCGGTGAACCAGTAGCCGTAGGTCGCGTCGGCGCGGGTTCCGTTGGTGAAGTCGGCGCCCGCGTAGGAGTCGCCGCGCAGCATCTGGTGCAGCACCACGTTGGTCACATAGGACTGTTTGGGCGAGTACGCGCCCAGCGCGGAGCCGGCGTTGTGCAGCGTGCCGAAGCAGTCCTCGCGATCGCTCGACGGCGGGGCCAGGTCTACGAACTCGTACCACAGCGATTCGGCGACGCCCGCGACCATCGCCTCCACCTGCGCCCGCACCAGGTACTGGCCCTGCGTCGCCTCGCTGACGCTGTAGGAGCCGCAGGTCGGCCAGCCCTGCTCGGTGATCCACAGCGGCACCTTGGGCAGGCCGTGCTTGGCGAACAGCTGCCGGATCGAGTTCACCGTGCTCGGCACCTGCTCCGGGTGCGTCTCGTAGGGGTGGAAGGAGAACGCGATGTTCCAGCCGGCCAACGGCTGCTTGGCCAGGTCGGTGAGCAGGTCGTCGGTCCACGGCTGGATCTGCAACATGCTGGCCGCGCCGATCAGCACGACCGCGTTCGGGTCGCCCGCGCGGATCGCCGCATAGCCCTGGGCCACCATGGTCGCGTAGCACTGCGCGTTGGCCGCGATGTTGGTGTTCGCGCAGGCTCCGGTCGAGATCTCGTTGTACTCGTTGTCGATCTCGTAGTAGTGCGTGAGGCCGGCGTACTGCTTGGCCGCGGCCTGCGCGAACTGCGCCCAGGCGGCGATGTCGGTCGATTGGATGGCGTGCCAGCTGTCCAGGATCAGCAGCGGCGTCGCGCCGAGGTTCTTGGCCGACTGGAGCACCGCGGTGTGCGGAAAACTCAGCGCGTTCGGCTCGTCGTAGGGCAGATCGGTGCGGACCAGCGAGGTTTCCGCGTCGGCGAGCAACGGCAACGTCTCCGGCGGGTCCTCCGGGTTGACCTTGCTGATGTGCGCGGAGTAGCCGAACCGGGAGTCCGCGACGGTCGCGGCCGGGCGGCCGATGACGGCGAAGTCGGTGTCCGCGGTGACCACCGAACTGGTCCCGGCGTAGCCGACGAGATGCAGGTCGTACCAGCCCCAGACGCTCGCGGCGATCGGCATCGTGATGGTCGCGGTGCCGTTGGCCACCGTGGCCTTGCCGCTCTGGAAGACCGAACCGGAGTAGCCGGTCGCGGTCCAGTCCACCGAGGTGGCGTTGGTGGCTACGGTGAAGTGCGCGGCGGACTGGTCGTTGAAGAACACCCCGCCCTCCTGGCTCGCCGTCGCGTGCAGCGTGTAGCTGCTGAGCACGGTGGCGGGATTGGCCGCGCTCGGCATGCCGCAGGACGCGACGAGCAGCGTGCACGATGCGAGGGCAGGCGCCATCGCGACTACCTTGGCGGAACGAAACATGGTTGATCCTTCCCCGGCGAACGCTCGTGCAGCACGATACGGATCATCGCCGCGCCTCGACCAGCTTTTGCACCAGGGAGCAAACATGCTGGCAAGGCGGTCGGCCTCGGCGACCATTGTGGACACGATCACGGGCGGCAACAGCGCCGCGTACGATGCCGGCCGACCGAGGAGGGAGATCACATGTCATCGTCCGTCTCCGGGAAGGGTATGGCCCGGAAGTTGTTGGTGGGCCTCGCGGCGGTAGCGCTGGGCACCGCGGCCTGTTCGGCCTCCGCGACGCCAACGCCGACCGCGACACCCGGCATTCACTGGCTGGTCACGGCGGCGGCGTTGCCGCTGATCTCCGGTTCCACCGGCAACCAGAAGCTGGTCACGAACGCCTTCGACAACGCCCGGACCGACATCATGGGCCCGCCGCCTGCCGGTTGGGCGCCGCCGGTGGCGCAGGTCAGGGGATTCGAGTCGCTGGCCGACTTCAGGAGCGCGTTCCCGAACCTCGCGCCGGGCACCTGGGTGCTCTACGACCTGGAATCGTGGAGTGCGAGCGATCCGGACAACACCGACCCGGCAACCTATCTGAAGAATTTCGTCGCGCTCGCGCACAGCAATCCCGATCCGAGCAAGTGGCTGCACGTGATCGCCGCTCCGGCGGCCGATGTGGGCAGCGCGATCACGGTGAGTTCGTGCAATGTCGCAGGCGAACCGGGCTGGCGGAACTATGTGGACAACTGTGATGTGCCGGCCATGGTCGGTGAGGCCAAACCGGACCTGTTCGAGATCCAGTCGCAGTCGATCGAGCGGTGCACGGACAGCAAGGTCAAGAACTGTGCGACGACCTTCCCGACGTTCGTCGGGGATTCGCTGGCGCAGGCCCGGACCAAGGACCCGGGTCTGACCGCGCTGGCCGGCCTGTCCACCAACCCCAGCGGCGCCACCAGTTCCGGCGCGGTACTCGACACCGACACGAGGAACACCGCGAGCATGGTGGAGGGCTACTGGCTGAACGTGCCGCAGAAGGGATCGGCCTGCAAGCTCTGCCAGCCCGGCGGGGAGCCGCAGGTCGCGGTCGACTACCTGCACGACCTGGGCTACACCGGCTGACCCGTCAGCCGAGTTGTTGTGCCTGACCGAGCAGCTGACTCGCCCGCTGGCCGAGATCGCCTGCCTGCGCCTGGGCGCTTGCCGCGTGGGCACCGGTCCCGCCGGTCAGGATGGCGCGGATCGCCGAGACGAGCTGGTCGCGCTCGACGCCCAGTTGCCGCAGCGTGTTCTCGATGCGGGTGTATTCGGCGTCGCCCGGGGTGTTGCTCTCCAGCGCGACCGTGGACGCGCGCAACGTGTCCAGGCCGAAGGTGCCCACCGCCGCGTTGAGCTGGCTGTACAGCCTGCCGAGTTCGATCAGGCTGGCCCGGTCCGCGCCGGACGGCCCGATGCCGAGGTCCTCCAACAGCACCCGGCCATCGGAGGCATAGTCGTCGTGCATGCCGAGCAACGCCATCATGGTCGGGCGGATGTCTGTGTGATCGGACCAGGTCGCGTTGTCCACGCCTGCGCGGGCGACGCCGGGACCGACCAGGCCGAGCCAGGTCGTGGTGATCTGCGGCTGCACGTCACCGTGGTTCCACGCCTCGCCCTGGCCCTCGCTGACGCACGAGCCCGCGCAGGTGCTCGGGCCGCCACCGATCCAGAAATCGTCGTTGCCGAACAACAGCAGGCTCGGTGTCCGTTTCGGATCTCCGGTCACCAGGTGCAGCAGCTGTTCCTCGACCGGATCGGCCAGATATCCGGTGAGCGGCACCGTCTTGCCGGTGACCAGATCCGGCGCGGTCAACGCGCCCGCCGTGCGGGCCATGGTGCGCACGGCCGGATCGGTGCGGTTGGGCTGGTTGTGCACGTACAGCGCGGGCGCGGAGTTCGCGGCCACATCGGTCGGCGTGGTGACGCCCTGCGCGCCGAGCAGGCCGTTGAGGTTGGCGTCGACCTCGCCGATCTGCTGGTAGGTACACGGAACGTGGACGCCGTCACAACCGGTCGGGCTGGGCGCGCCGCCGACGAAATGGTCGCCCTCGTCGGCCGTGACCACGAACAGCGTGTTCGCCTTGGTGATGCCGTGCGCGGCGAGGTCGGTGAAGAACGTCCCGAACGCGGCGTTCTCCGTACGCAACTGCTGCTCGTAGCCGGTTTCGCCCGGTCCGAACGCGTTGCCGGTCTGCCATGACTCGTGCAGGTCGGCCAGGTAGGTGTAGGTCACCGGCACGCCGTGAGTCTGCATGTCCAGGGTGTACGCGAGCGCGTTCGTGCCGGTCATGCCGTTGTACCCGGGGAAGCCGACGTTGCCGTTCCCGTCGGTGATCACGTTGCCGGACAGATCGCGCACGGGGCCCGAGGGGCTGATCAGCGGTTGCACGAACTTGTTGCCGTACAACGCGTTGAAGCCGTGATAGCCGCCAGGTTCGGTCGGCAACACGTCGGGTACCGCGCCGGGGGAGTGTGCGCAGGCGGCGGAGGTCGTGGCGCAGTGCACCGCGAGGCCCTCGAAATCGGCGGTCGCCTTGGCCTGCTGGTTGGGATCCTCGGCTTCCTTCGCCTCCGCCGAGTTCGCGCCGAACACCTGCGGGACATCGGGGGTGGTGTTCTCCAGTTCGGTGTTCGCCGAAGCGACGCTGCCGAAGTCGCAGCCCGCGCGGGTGTAGGTCACCCACGGCGCGGGCGCGGTCCCGCCGGACGGGTCGACCATGGTCGGCGAGCTGTCGCCGGCCGGTGCGCCGGTCGCCGAGGAATAGTCGACGATCGGATCGGTCCAGTAAGCGAACGATCCGGCGGTGTCGGTGCCGCCGCCCGGTGTGTAGTAGTTGTACTCGTTGGAGATCGGCATGCCGTGTTTGTCGCCGTATACCCCGGTTTCGGAGGTGACGATGTCGTCGGCGGTGTGCGAGATCAGCGGAGTGTGCTCGTGGCTGATCAGCGTGCCGGCGCCGGTGATGAAGTTGAGCAGGTTCGGCCACTGCGCGAGGTCGCTGGGGACGTTCGGGTTGTCCCTGGTGTAGTGCGTGTTGTCGAACTGGAGGTAGATCACGTGCTGGATCGCGCCGGTCGGGCTGTGCAGCACGCACCCGCCCGAGTTGCTCACCGGCGTGGCCGACGCGGCGGAGACCGCGGTGGCCACCAGAGCGACGGTCACGGCGAGCGCGGACAACGGCAGAACCGGGCGCTGTCTGACATACCTCATGATGCGCACACCCTCCGCTGACACCGACGCGTGCTGCGACCGTACGAGGTGTCAGCGGAGGGGAGTGCGAATTCTCGATGACCAGCTGTTGAACCCCTGGTCAGCCGGTGACGACCAGCGCGGCGCTGCCGGCGGGCACGGACACGGTCACTTTCCGCGAACCGACCGGAACCGGCGTCGGCGCCGGGCTGAACGCGCCGCTGACACTCACCGCGGAACCGGCGATCGTGACCGCCTTGGCGGACAGCGACGGTGCGGTCAGCACGTACTCCTTGGCCGTGCTCGCCGTCCCGGCCAGGTTGATCGTCGCGCTGATCGCGGAGCTGCCCTCGTTGTTGACGAACACGTTGTTCCCGACGCCCCAGGCGGTCACGCCGGAACCGCCGGACACCGACGCGCTGTGCAGCGCACCGGTCCCGCCCAGCACCCAGAGCAGTTCACCGTAGTAGACGCCCTGGACACCGGTCGGATTGAGTCCGGAGTAGACGATCGGCGTGTAGTTCAACGGGAACTGGGTCGAGGTGCCACCGTGGAAGTTCACGCCCGCGCCGCCCGCTACCGCGACGTCGTACATGTAGTTCAGCGACCACAGTGAGGCCGCCTCCACGTCGCTGACGCCCGCCGTGCCGCCGTGGTAGTAGGAGTTGGTCTCGGTCATCCGCCACTGCGGGATGCCGTTGGCCTTCTGTGCCTTCTCGTTCGTGGCGAAGGTGCTCGGCAGCCGGCCCGACGCGGTCGAGGCGAGCATCCCGGAAATCGTGCCCGACGTGTTGCTGCCGATGTAGAGGTGATTGGCCAGAATTGCCAGGCTGTTGGCCTTCTCCGCCGAAGCGAAGCCGCTGTCCCAGTCGACCTTGTCGCCCTCACCGGGACCGTCGAACACCGCGCCCGGCACCTTGGCCTTGATCGCGGCGACGTAGGACGCGTACGACGACTGGTACGCGGCCTCGGTCTTGTAGAAGTTCGGCTCGTTGCCGATCTCGAACGCCAGCAGGTCGTTGCCGAGTGCCTGCGCGGCGAACTGCGCCTCGGACGCGGCATTGGCCGCCGTGTTGGTCTTCAGGTTGATGCCGTAGAGCACCTTCCAACCGGTCGCCTTCACGAATGCCGCGAACTTGGTGACGTCCGGGGGAGCGATCGCGTTGGCCGACCCGCCCGCGCCGTTCGAGCTCCAGTTGACGATGTCGACGAGGTTGCCGCCGACGCGCAGGACGCTCGGACCGAGCAGCTTGAACAGGTTCACCAGGTTGGTGTCCTTGGCATCGAACATGCCCGCGCCGATCCGGTCCTTCTCATAGCTGAAGCCGGCGAAACCCGGACTGACCGTGCCG
This sequence comes from Pseudonocardiaceae bacterium, assembly GCA_035948315.1. Taxonomy (GTDB): domain Bacteria; phylum Actinomycetota; class Actinomycetes; order Mycobacteriales; family Pseudonocardiaceae; genus CAJCJE01. The sequence continues at coordinate 169,208 of DASZJG010000061.1, forward strand.
GCGCTCGCCGAGTTGACCGAGACGGTCACCGGCGAGGCCGCGTTCGACGCGGCGAAGGCCGATGAACCCCCGAGCGCTCCGACCGTGATCAGGGTGAGAACCGTTGCTGCTATGGACTTCCGCACTGCAACCTCCTTGTCGCAGAGATGAATCAGCCGGCTTGGTCGGCCGTGCAGCCCATCTTGATCAGTTCGCTGCCGGCCAGCAGGAAGGCGCCGACACCATAGGACCCGGTCGAGTTCGCGGTGACCGGCTGAGCGGAGGACGGACTGGTGCCCGTGCCCTGGACATAGCCGAGTGCGCCGTTGGACCGTACCGAGGTGCTCGCCATGGCGTTCCACGCCTTGGTGACCACCGGGCCGTAGGTGGCCGCGTCGAGGATGCCGTTGTTGATGCCCCAGGTCAGCGCATAGGTGAAGAACGCGGTTCCGCTCGTCTCCGGACCGGGGTACTGGGTCGGATCACCGAGGTTGACGTACCAGAATCCGCTGGGCTGCTGAGCGGCCCGCAACGCGGCGGCCATGCTCTGCAGCGTCTGCACGTACGTCGCGCGGTGCGGATCGTTGGCGGGCAACACGTCCAGTACCCGCGCCAGTGCGGCGGCGACCCAGCCGTTGCCGCGCGACCAGTAGATGTTCTTGCCGGCGAAGGACGAGTCCCGCCACCACAGTCCCTTGTTCGGGTCGAACAGGCCCTGCTGGGTGTGCTGGAACTCCGCGTACATCTTGGTGAAATCGGCCGGTGTGTTGGTGAGCACGCCGAGTTTGGCGAAGTCCGGCATGGCCATGAACAGCGCGTCGATCCAGTACCAGTCGTCGACCTTGCTGGAGTTGACCATGCTGGTCACGCTCTGGTTGATCTGCGTGATGTCGCCGGACTGACTCGGGTTCTGTTGGTACAGCTCGATATAGGTCTGGCCGACGGCCTGGTCGTTCGCGTTGGTGTCGCTCTGGCCGCCCTTGAGTGCGTAGTGGACACCGTTTGCCCAGGTCGCGGCATAGCTCTGATACTGCTGGCTGTTCAGTGCGCGCGCGGCGGCCATGTCCCCGGTGAAGTAGGCGCCGGTGGTCCAGTCGAGCCCGGTCGGGTGCGTGTTGTGCGCCAGCCAGTAGTCGTTGACCTTGGTCATCGCGCCGGCGACGCCGGTCGGACAGGCGGGCGCCGCTGCGGCAGGCAGTGGACTTGCCGTAGCCGTCAGAACGGCCAGGGCGATCAGTGCGGACGTCGTTGTACGTCGATTGCGCATGGCATCCCGTTCACATTTTCACAGATATGACTTCATTCATATATGTAAACACTCTTCAGGTATGAGAATGCTCTCGGTGACGTTAGTGTCCGGGCGAAGCGGATGTCAACGTACGGCGTTGAAGGTGACCGTGACGGTCAGGCCGTTGGGCTGACCCGGTCGCGCGGAAATGCTCGCACCGTGCGAGTCGGCGATCGCCCGGACGATCGACAGTCCGAGCCCGTGATGCTCGCCGTTTCGCCCGGTCCGATCGAGCCGCTGGAATGGCTCGAACAGTCCGCGAATCGATTCCTCGGGCACGACCGGACCGGAATTCGCCACGCATACGCTCGACCGGCCATCACTCTCGTCCGTCCCGACCCGGATGAATCCGCCGGGAACGTTGTGGTCGATGGCGTTGCCCACCAGGTTGCCGACGAGTCGGCCCAGCAGCATCGGGTCGCCGGACGTGCGTGCGGGCGCGATGTCGGCTCGCACCGCGAGACCAAGACCATCCACATCGGACACTCGCTCGGCGAGCGCGCGTTGCGCCAGCTCGGCCAGGTCGACCGGTTCGACCCGATCGGGACCGCGCTCGCCCTCGGTGAGCGTCAGCAGCCCGTCCACCAGGCCGGCCTGTTCCTGGCTCAGCCGCAGCAGCCTGGCGCACGTCGCGCGGACCAGGTCCGGATCGGCGGCGGGGTCGAGCAGAATCTCCTCCAGTAGCGCGTGCTGCACGGTCAGCGGCGTGCGCAGCTCGTGCGCGGCGTTGGCGGCGAATCGTCGATGCGCGCCGAGTGCCGCGTCCAACCGGGCGAGCAGCCCGTCCACGGTGTCGGACAACTGCCGCAGCTCGTCCCGGCGACCGGTCGCGCCGAGCCGTTCATGCACGTTGCGCGCGGAGATCCGCTGGATCGCCGCGTTCATCGTCCGCACCGGCCGCAGCACGCGGCCCGCGACCAGCCAACCGAGCACGACGGAGAGCACGGTCATGATCCCCAACGCGATGCCCGAACGAACCAGCAACTCGTGCAGTTCGCTCCTGCGCAGCGCGTCGGCCAGCGCGCTGTCGGCCGGGTCGGGCGGGGGCAGCGGTGTCGAGCCGGAGGTGCCGGGCGCGCGAGTCGCGTTCAACACCGTGACCCGTGGCGCGGTGCTGACCAGCAGATAGGTGATGGCCAGCAGAATGGCCCCGGTGAGCGTGCACAGCCCGCCGTAGAGCAGGGTGAGGCGGGTACGGATGAGCAGTGCGCTCCAGCGGCGTGGTCGCATCGGTCAGATCCGGTACCCGCCGCGCGGCACGGTGTCGATCACCGGCGGATCGCCCAGTTTGGCGCGGAGCCGGTTGATCGTCGACTTCACCGTCGTCGTGAACGGATCGGTCGCCTCGTCCCATACCCGAGCCAACAGCTCCTCCGCGGATATCACCCGCCCCCGGCCGGCCAGCAGGTACTCCAGCACCGCCAGTTCCTTCGCGGTGAGCGCCAACGTCTGCCCAGCTCTGCTCGCGGTACGGGTGGCGGGATCGAGGCGCAGGTCCCCGTGTTCGAGCACCGGCGGCAGCGGCGGTGCGGTGCGGCGGCCGATGGCTCGGATCCGGGCGATCAGTTCGGCGTAGGCGAACGGCTTGGGCAGGTAGTCGTCCGCGCCGAGGTTGAGCCCCTCGACGCGGTGGGCGAGCGTGGCCGACGCGGTCAGCATGAGCACCCTGGCCGTCGCCCGTTCGGCGACCAGCCGTCGGCAGACTTCGTCGCCGGACGCGCCGGGCAGATCGCGGTCGAGCAGGATCACGTCGTAGTCCGTGGTGGCGGCCCGTTCCAGGGCGTCAAGGCCGTCATGGACGACGTCGACCGCCATGCCCTCGCGGCGCAGCACGCGTGCGATCGAATCGGCCAGTTCGGCATGGTCCTCGACCACCAGCACCCGCATCAGCCACCCTCCGCTCCCGCTCGCGACGAGGTGATCAGCTGATCCTGTAGGCGCAGGATCGGTCGCAGGTCGACGTCATAGTTGCACAGCACGACCGCGACCCAGCCGAGGTCGGGGTAGATGCTGATGTTCGTCGTCTCGCCGGGCGACCCGCCGCCGTGCAGGAGCACGGTCGTGTTGTTCACGATCGCGTTGAGGATGCCGTATGCCTGGAACGGTCCAACCGGACTGGGCACCTTCGCGCCCGTCATCAGCGCGGTGTACGCCGGGTTGAGCAGGTGTGCGCCGACGAGTGCGTGTCCGAACGCGACCAGGTCCGGTGCGGACGCGCACGCGTCACCCGACGGTGTGCCTACGAACGGCTCGTTGGCGCTCACGTCGACGCGTTGCCCGCCGGGCTGGGTGGCGTAGGGGTGCGCGAAGCGCGGGTCGGCTTCCCGGCGCGGCTTGGGATAGAACCCGGCGCTGGTCATCCCCGCGCGCCCGAAGACGTTGCGCCGCACGTAGTCGTAGTAGGACAGTCCGCTGACCCGCGCGACGATCGCGCCGAGCGTGAAGTAGCCGGAATTGCTGTAACTGTAGGAACTGCCCGGTGCGAACAACAGCGGCTCGGCGCGGACGATGTCCAGGCCCGCGTCGAATTCCTGCGCGGCGCTGGTGAACTCGGGCGCCTGCGTCTGCCAGGCGGCCGAACCGAGGTAGTCGCCCATGCCGGAGGTGTGCGTGAGCAGGTGGTGCACGGTGACCGTGCCGGCGATCGCGGCCGGGAAGCCGTCCAGATAGGTGCCCAGCGGCGCGCCGAACTCGATCTTTCCCTGCTGGGCGAGTTGGGTGACGGCGACGCCGGTGAACGGCTTGCCGTCGGAAGCGAGCGCGTAGATCGTGTCCGGCCCGTTGGGCACGCCGCGCTGCCGATCGGCCATGCCATAGGACCGCGCGAGCACCGGCACGCCGTGCCGCGACAGCAACACGGTGCCGGAGAACTGGTCCTGCGCGGCGAGTTGGGCGATGAGCCGATCGAACGGCCCACCCGGCAGCAGATCCTGCGACGGCGGTGTCGGGGGCAGCGGTGTCGGGGCGGCGATCGCGGTCGCCTCAACCGCGATACCGGCAACGAGCGGCGTGAGGCCCAACAGAGTCAGCATGCGACGACGGTTCATGCCAGGAAACCGTAGGGAGGCAACGGTCACACGACGGTCACAGCCGAGCGCACCGGTTTCGCGATTCCGTACTCGTCACCGGCCCGAGATCGCTAACGTTTGCGCCATGCGTCACCTTGGTCGTTCCGCCTTACTGGTCACCGTTGCGTGCGCGCTCGCCGCCGCGGGCTGCACGTCGAGCGCCGACTCCCCGAGCCAGAGCGTCGTCAAGAACGACCCCGCGTTCACCGCGGCCAAACTGCGCGCGATCGACCCGTGCGGCCTTCTCGACCACGACACGCTCCACTCGCAGGGTGAACCCGCGGACACCTCCTCCGACGCGTTCGTCGGCACCCCCTCCGGGTTCGACAACTGCACTGTCCACATGCAGACCTTCCACCACAGCGACCTGTCGGTGGGGGTCATGGTTGGCGCCGAGACCTCCACGGTCGGATCGCGCACCGTCATCTCCGGAATGGCGGTGCTGGAGGAGGAGAACCCCGATGAATGCGACGAGCTGATCCTCACCCAGGACCCGAAGATCGGCATCATGGTGCAGATCCAGACCCACTACGGTCCCTGCGTGACGGCGCGCCAGATCACCACGGCGATGATCGACCACATCCGGACCAACCCGCCCAAGCGCCAGACCTCCGCGGGTTCGCTGAGCATGCTCGATCCGTGTGACACGGTCGACGGTCCCACCGCCGCGGCCACGGTCGGGCCCGCGCCACGGGAGACCAGGAAGACCCTGTACACCTGCAATTGGGACGCGGGACCGCTCGACCTGTCCGTGGCGTTCTGGGTCGGCGACGCCCAGGTGCCGAACTACGGTCAGGCCACGCCCCAGCCGGTCGATCTCGGCGGCGTCACCGGCTACCAGGTCCTGCCCGACAAACAGTCCTGCGAGATCGGCTGGAACGCGCGGCTCGCCGGGGCGCCGCACCAGTTCGAGGTCGTCTACGTCGAAGTCGAGACGTTGGGCGTGCAGCCGGTCGACACGTGCGCGAAGGCCCTCCCGGCGGCCAAAGCGGTCCTGACCAAGGTGTCGAAGCCGAGCTAGGCTGCTCAGTCCGACAAGCGCGACCCGGCTGGTGACCACAACGATGAGCCCGCGACAGCCGTTCCCACCGCGACATCGGCCCCTGGTCGGTGCCCCCCGATAGCCTGGGCGATCGTGGACACCGCCACCGCGACATCGCGGATCGGGGTCAGCTCCGTGACGACGACGCCGTCGGGGAAGTCCGGGGTGAGCCGGCCTGCGACCTCGATGGCCACCCGGGTCTTGCCGACTCCGCCCGGCCCGCCCAGGGTGATGAGCCTGTAGGTGCCCTGCCGGGCGAGGTCGACCAGCATGTGCACCAGTCCGCCGCGGGCAATGTTGTGCATGCTGAGCGCAGCCGGAGGGCACACCGGAGGGCATTTCTTGTGCGCCTTTGCACGGCTGACGGGCCGTATCTCACGCCTGTGATGACACTCCTTTGTAGGTGCAGGCGTTCGTTGGGGTGCATGCGGACTTGCGTCTGTTGGGAACCCGAGCGGGCGATGGTCTGGCGGGGAGCGAGTCCGATCCAATAATCGAGGGTTGTGGTGGCTGACGTCGGTGGCAAAGGCCGCGGCGGATCAGCGAGGTCGACGCTGCGGGGGCGGTCAGGCGATGAGTGCTCGACGATTGGTGGGGCGCGACACGGAGTTGGCCGCCGTGGTGGAGGCGATCGACGCTGTCGAGCGGGGTGTCGGGCGGACCGTGCTGGTGTGTGGTGAGGCGGGGATGGGTAAGTCACGGTTTGCCGAGGAGATTGGGGCCGTGGCGCGGAGACGTGGTTTCGGCACCCTGGTCGGTCAGGCCCAGCCGCTGAGTATGGGGCTGGCCTACGCGCCGATCGTGACGGCCGTGCATCCGTACTTGTCCGGCCTACCTGATCCGAGGCGGGCTCGGCTTGTCGATGGTTTGCCGGATCTCGGCAGGTTGCTGGGGCAACTGCACCTCCCTGTCACTGCGTCACTGGCAGACCCGTCGTTGGAACGAACTCGGATGTTCGAAGCGGTGACGCGGCTGTTCGCCCGGATGGCGGGAGACGAGCCGCTGCTGTTGTTCGTCGACGACCTGCACTGGGCGGATCCCGGCACCGTCGAACTCCTGCATTACCTCGCTCGTGGCCTGACCAGTCACCGTGTCTTGATCCTGGGCAGCTACCGCGCTGGAGAGGCGACAGCGTCGCTACACGAATTGGTCAGGTCAGTACATCGCAGCCCACATGGTGGTGAGGTGACGCTGAGTGCTTTGCCCGACGCCGTGGTCGCCGAACTGGTCAGGGAGTTGGCCGGTGCTGATCCGTCGCCGGAGTTGCTGCGAGACGTCACGCAACGAGCGCGGGGGGTGCCGTTGTTCGTCAGTGCGCTCGTGCAGAGCGCGGGCGACGCCAAGCAAGCCGCCACGCCCTTCGATGGTCTGCCGCGGATCGTGTGCGAGGTCGTGCTCGGTCGGCTGCGGCGGCTCGATACTGCCGAACGCCGACTGATGGAGGTCGTGGCGATCGCCGGTGATGCCGCATCCGCTCGCGTCCTGCGTGGGGTGTGGCACCGCGGTGCGGTGGGTTCCGATTTTGACGCGACCGTGGTGCGGTTGGTCAGCCAGGGGTTGATCACCGAGCAGGCGACGGGCCGGACGTTGATCTACCGGGTGGCGCATCCGCTCTACGCCGAGGTGGCCTACGGCGAGCTGTCCCTTGGCCAGCAACGCATCCTGCACGCTGCGTGCGCGGAAGCGATCGACCTGGTCGATCCGGCCAATGTACTCGCGCTCGCGCCGCACTACCGGTGTGCCGGCGATCTCGTTGACGCTGCTCGGGCGAGCACGGTTCTGGCCGACGCCGGTTGGCGCGCGTTGGACGTGCAGGCGGGCGACGAGGCCGTGCAGTATCTCGGCGCGGCTTTGGAGGGTGCCCGCGACAGCGGACGATCAGACCTCGTCCCGGTACTGCTGGAAGGAATGGGACAGGCGTATCAGTGCTGCGGCATGCTGGGAGAAGCAGTCACTGCCTGGGTCGCCGCCCTCGACGCGGCCGAGGAGAGCGGCGATCAGAAACGGCTCGGCATGCTGCGGCACCGGCTGGCGCTGGTCGAGGCCGAACGGGGCAATCTTGACCTGGCCGAAATGCATTGGTCGGCCGGACAGCGTGAGTTGGCGACCGCAGACACCCACCTCGCGATTCAGCACACCCTGCTTCGGATGATCTTTGTCCGGCGATACGGCAGCACAGACCAGCTGCGTGGTGTCGCCCGGCAGTTGGCCGCTTTCGACACCCCCGATTTGCCTGCGGCGCGATCAGCCCAGCACTTCGGGCGGTGCCTGACAGCCATGATCGGCCTTGATTTCGCTGCGGCCCGCGGCTATGCCGAACAGGCTCTTGCCCAGGGCGAACGATGCCAGCAGGACTCGCCCATGCTGCCGGTCGCCGCGTGCGGCGAACTGGTCGCCCTGGCGGTCGTGACCGGGGACGTGCCCGCCGCGCTCGGGTACGCCCGAAGCCATCCCGCTCGGCTGGTCACGGTGTCGGTGCAGGTCCCCTCGGCGACGTGCGCCACGCATTGCGGACTCGCTCTGGTGCACTATTTGGCAGGCGATCTGCCGACCGCGATGCGCGAGATCGACACCGCGGTTGTGCTGGCCCGTCGCATCGGCAATTCCCGCTCGCTCGCACGTGTTCTGCTGTGTCGTGGCTTTCTCCTCGCCGAGCAGGGCCAGCTCCGTGAGGCGGTGACCTGTCTCGACGAAGCCCGCAGGATCAAGGCTGCGGCCGAGGTCGCCGTGACGGTGCTCTCGGAGCTAGCTGATACGGCCGTTGCGCTGGTCTCGGACCGGCCGCTGCAGGCACCTGCCCTCACCCGAGGGGTTCCGAGCCGTGAACCCCATGTTCTGGGGCTTCGGCTGATGTTCGCCGGTCGCAGCCTCCTCGCGGCCGAGGCAGCTGACCACGCCGGCGAGGTCCTGTCCCGGATGCGGGAGATCGGCCGCACCGCTCCGTTCGTGGATGCATTGGGCGATCGCCTCGCCGGGCTGATGACGAAAGATCCGGCGTTGCTGGATACCGCGGCGATGCGCCTTGAGGGCATGGGGGCGATTCTGCTGTCCGCGCAAGCCCGCCTGGAATGGGCCGAACTCAACACCGCAGGAGATCCCGACACGCACGGGCACGTCCTGCAGTGCCTCGACGTCTTCGAGCGCGGCGGTGTGGCGCCCTGGACGGGACGATGCCGCCAGCTGGCCCGGACGCTGGGTATACGTATCCCGGCCCGGCGCGCGAACGGCGGGCTCAGCAACCGGGAGACCCAGGTTGCGCTCCTGGTCGGCGAGGGACTGTCCAACGCCGAGATCGCGACGCGACTGTTTCTCAGTGAGCGCACCGTCGAGACCCATCTCCGCCACTGCTACGCGCGACTCGGCCTCAGTTCCCGTGTCGCGCTCGCCCGCTGGGCCGCAGAGCACGAGAGTAAGTAGTCCCAGAACCCGAATTACGCGCTGGCACGGATACCCGCTCGTTTCCGTCCGTTCCATGCTTGTGCGTGTCTTCAACTGGCTGCCCTTGCACGCCGTACCCCGGCCTGATCCGGCAATCCCCAAATGTGGGGATGTGCCGGTGGTGCCCGGGTCACGGATTCTGTGACGGCACCTCCAATCCCAGCCAAATTTGAGGAGTTAAGCATGTTCCGGATGCGCCCGCACGATCGTCAGAGCAACACAAGCCGATTCTGGAGGATTGCGGCCGGAAGTGTGGCCGTGTCAGCACTGCTGTTCGGCACCGTCGCCGGGACCGCCGACGCGGCAGCCGCTTCGCCCGCGACGTCGCCGACCATTTCGTCGGTCTCGTTCGGCGGGACCGCTGGGTCCGGCAAGGCTTCGCCGACGATCACCATCGACGGATCCGGCTTCGGTTCGGAGCCTCTCGGCGTGCCGGACAACGTCACCAGTTGCGGCACGTACACGGACAACGGCGACGTGTACGAGAACGAGCTCTCCTTCCTGGACGTCAGCAACTTCCGGGCCGGGTACAGCGACAACAGCGGCGCTTCCTGCATCGGTATCAAGGTGCAGTCGTGGAGTGACAACCAGGTGGTGCTGCAGTTCGGCAACGCGTACGGCACCTTCCAGCACTGGTATCTGTCCAACGGCGACTCGTACGATGTCTACATCTGGGGCTACGGCTGGGGCGGCTTGGTCAGCGGACTGAGCTGACCCGACCAGTCAGGAGCCTGCGGCATCATGAACTGATCCCTGAAAGTTGGACCGGCTAACTGAACGCTAGGCCGTCAGGGACTGAGCCCGGTACTCAACCGGGCTCAGACCCTGAAGCGAGTCAGGCCAGCAGCGACCGCCAGGACGCATGCTGGTACTGAAAGCCCTGGTCAGGGTGCGCCAGCGGAGCCTGTCCGGCTGGCAGGGTAGCGATGGCCTTGCGCAACGAGGAGTTCGTCAGCTCTAGCGATGGAGACACCCCAGGAGTAGGCGACTACCAACCGGTCGAACAGATCGATCACCGGGGAATCCAAGTTCAGTGGCAATCCTCGTAGGTCCGGGTCATGTCGAACGCCGCGGTTCCGCGGCGCTCGGATTCCACAGAACATACAGATAGACCTTGCGGTCCTCGATCCGGAACTCGGCGCTGAAGCCCCTCGGCTGGCGCGAATTCGGCAACTATGACGCCGCATCCGGCCCCGACAACGTGCCGGACCTCTTCGGACTCGGCGACGACACCTACGTCTCCGGCACCGGAGCCGGATCGAGCATCTGGCTGCGCAGGCGCAAGCCCGGCGAGACCTGGAATCCGTCGCGTTAGGCCAGCCCCAGCGGGATCGCGGCGAATACGCCATCGGGGTCGTAGTGTGATTTGACTGCCGACAGCCGTTCCGTGTTGATCCCGTAGGCATCCCGGGCCCGCTCATCATCGCGAGCCATCAGGTTGGCCCAGCCGCCCGGCAGGGCCTGCGCGTCCAGCAGTCGCGCGGTGTCGCGCACCCAGGCGGACTCGGCCGCGCCGTCGCCGTCGGTCCAGGACCCCAGGATCTCGACCACGAGGTGCTCGTCGCGATACGGGAACGCCGTCTCGGTCGCGGACACCCGGGTTGCCGCGCCGTGGGAGTGGTGCACGTTCAGCGCGCAGGTGGTGGGCATCGCATCTCCCGCGGCCACGAACGCGTCGATCGCGGCGTCGGTCAGGCCCGCGAGGGACCGGCTGGCAAGGTGGTAGTTGCGGCCGCGGGGAAACAACTCGTCCATCGCGTGCACGGCATCGGCCAGCGCGCGCTCGCCCACATCCTCCAGTACCGGCTCGCCGAGCGCCCGCACCGCGGCAATCTGGCCGGCCGCGTCGCCGGGATCGCCCGCCCAGGTCGGCGCGGTGAACAACACCAGGCCACCCGGCGTGTGGAGGGCGCCGAACATCACGTCCAGCGCGTCGTCCGCCGACGCCATCAGGTCACGCCAGCCCCGCAGCACCGACCGCGCCTGGTTCCACCCGAAGGCGACCATGCCCGTCGTGACCGTGGCGAACGGGTGCAGGCGGATCCCCACACCGGTCACCACGCCGAAGTTGCCGCCTCCGCCGCGCAGACCCCAGTACAGGTCGGCCTCGTGCTCCGGATCGGCGATCACGACCCGGCCGTCGGCCAGGACGACCTCGGCCGCCAGCAGGTTGTCGACGCCGAGCCCGATCAGGCCGATCAGGGTGCCGTAGCCGCCGCCCAGCGTCAGTCCGACGAACCCGACCGAGCCGACCGTCCCCACCGCGGCCGCGTACCCGTGCGGGCGAGCCGCATCGAGGACGTCGCTGACCGTCGCCCCGCCTGCCACGTGCGCCGTGGCGTCCTTCACCGTGACCTGTCGCATCGGGCTCAGGTCCACCAGCAGGCCCCCGTCCCGGATCGCGCTGCCCGCCCAGTCGTGGCCCCCGCCCAGCACGGACAGCGGCACGCCCGCGGACCGGGCCGCGCGCACCGCCGCCTGGACGTCAGCGGTCGTGCGACACCGCGCCACCACCGCAGGGACTCCGCTGACCTGCGCGTTCCACACCCGGCTCGCCGCAACGACCGCCGACGGCTCGGTCAGCACCTGGTCTGCCGGTAAATGCTCGCGAAGCACTCTGGTGACGGCCTCGATGTCCGGGCTCACGGGTGATCGTTCTCCTTCGAGAAGGTGACGTCCGAACAAGAGGCTATCGGCGTCGGCCCAGATACGTCCGGCTGGCTCGCCCGCCTGAAACGGCCGTGCGAAAGCAATCCGACGTTGGTCCGGTTGGGGCCTGACCGCGAAGCCCGCCCATGGAATCATGCATGCCGTGGCGGAAGAATTCCCGGTTTATGAAGTACGGCGCGGTTGGACCTCGCGCACCATCGTCTCGGCATCGATCGTCGGACCGATCATCGTGGCCATGGCCGCGTTGTTTATCATTACCCACACCTGGCTGGGCCTGATCGCCGTGGCCTTCTTCTTCACCGGTCTGTTCGGAATCCTTGACGGTGGCATCCGGAAGCCGGTCGCCCTGGCCATGGACGAGCGCGGCATTACCCTGACCAAGACCTTGGCCCGCAAGCCGACGTTGGTCCTGCCGTGGTCCGAACTGCACGCGATATGGCTGGTGCGGCAGACCCGCAGCTACAACGTCATCGGCTTCGCCACCACGTCAGCGCCGGACGAGCCGCGCCGCTTCTACCCCATGATCAACTGGGCGCTCGACATCGACCGTGTGGCCGAGATCCTGGCTCGCTACGCGCCGAACGTGACCATCGAGAATCGACTGCCCGCGCCCGAGAAGGCCGGCGGCGAAGCACCGGTCGCGCCTTGACTGACGGGTGATCCGGAACTACGGCACTGCCACGGCGGAATCCGAACAGTCCGTTGCGGACACAGCCAGTCCCGCGCTTAGAATCCGGTGCCCCTGCCGACCCGGGGCGCGGAGGGCAGTGCCATGGATGCGACGGGTTCGGCCACCCGGAGCCCGCGGGCCGGGCGGCGGGAGTGGATCGGTCTTGGCGTGCTCGCGCTGCCGACCATGTTGTCCGCGATGGACTTCGGCGTGCTCTACCTCGCGCTGCCCCGGCTGGGTTCGGCGCTGCACGCGAGCAGCACCCAACTGCTGTGGATCCAGGACGTCTACGGCTTCCTGATTGCGGGTTTTCTGGTCACCATGGGCAACCTCGGTGACCGCGTCGGCCGCAGGCGGTTGCTGATGATCGGCGCGGCGGCGTTCGGAGTCCTGTCGGTGGTCTCGGCCTACTCGACCTCCGCCGTACTGCTGATCGGGGCGCGAGCACTGCTCGGCGTCGCGGGCGCGACCTTGCAGCCCTCGATCCTCGCGCTGATCAGCAACATGTTCCGCAATGACAAGCAGCGCTCGACGGCGATCAGTCTGTGGGCGACCTCCCTGCTGGTCGGCGTCGCGCTCGGCCCACTGGTCGGTGGCGCGCTGCTCCAGGAGTTCTGGTGGGGATCGGTGTTCCTGATGGGCGTGCCGGTGATGGTGCTGCTGCTCGTGACCGCCCCGTTCCTGGTGCCCGAATACCGGGACCGCGATGCCGGCCGGATCGACCTGCTCAGCGTGCTGCTCTCGCTCGCGGCCGTCATTCCGGTCGTCTATGCCATCAAGGAGATCGCCAGAGCCGGCATCCAGCCAGGAAACGTGATCGCCCTGGTGATCGGCCTCGTCGCGGGGGTCGTCTTCGTGCTGCGGCAGCGCGGACTTGCCGAGCCGCTGCTGGACCTGCGGCTGTTCGCCAACCGGGAGTTCAGTTCGGCCCTGGGCATCCTGCTGTTCGGCTCGATCGCCATCGGCGGCCTCGGTCTGCTGTTCTCGCAGTACCTACAGTTGGTGCACACGCTCTCGCCGTTGCGCGCCGGTCTGCTGATGCTGCCGGACACAGCCGGTCTCATCGGCGGCTCCCTGCTGACCCCGATGATCGCGCGCCGACTGCGTCCCGCCTACGTGATCGCCGCCGGCCTGGCGATCTCCGCGGTGGGGTTCGGCGTGCTGACCCAGCTTTCGCCCGATTCCTCCCTCGTGGTCACCGTAATCGGTGTCGTCGTCGCGACGTTCGGCATCGCGCCGACCTGGGTCCTGGGCACCGACCTGATCGTCGGCTCGGTCGCGCCGGAGAAGGCGGGCGCGGCCGCCGCCCTGTCGGAGACCAGCAGCGAACTGGGCGTCGCACTCGGCGTCGCGATCCTCGGCGCCATCGGCGTCGCGGTGTACCGGGGTGACATCGCCGGCCACATTCCGGCCGGCGTGCCGGCGGACGCGGCGCAGGCGAGCGGGGACACGCTGGTCGGTGCGGTGAGCTCCGCCCCACACCTGCCGAAGGGGTTGGCGACGCCGCTGATCGACGCGGCCCGGTCGGCGTTCACCGACGGGTTCGCGGTGGCGGCGATCGCTAGCGTGCCGGTGTTGATCCTGCTCGCGGGGCTGTCCGTCGTCCTGCTGCGCAGGCTGAACCCACCCGGCTGACGAGGGGCATGTCACGCCCCACTGGCCTGGCTGGGTTAGTTGAGCCTAACCTCTGCTGACCAGCTGTCGTCGTCACGAAGGGGCACCACGCCGCCATGCCTGCCACCGAGATCGCACTGTTGGGTGCCATCGCCGGCCTCACCATCTACCTCGGGTTGCCCCTGGGCCGGCTCACCGCGCCGATGCCGCGTACCCGGGTGCTGCTCAACGCGCTGGCGATCGGCATCCTGGTGTTTCTGCTCTGGGACGTGCTGGCGCACGCGTGGGAGCCGATCGACTCCGCGCTGTCCGAGCACCACTTCGGCAGCGCGGTGGGCAATGGCCTGGTGTTCGTGGTGTGTTTCGGCATCGGCCTGCTCGGCTTGGTCTACTTCGACCTGGTGACGATCAAGCGCCAGCCCGCCGAGCCGCGCAAGCTCGGGCCCGGCACGACCACCGTGCACGAGATCAACCAGCCGGCCACGAACAAGGCATCCCGGCTCGCGCTGATGATCGCGATCGGCATCGGGCTGCACAATTTCGGCGAGGGCCTGGCCATCGGCAACTCCGCGGCCAGCGGCCAGTTGCAGTTGGCCGTGCTGCTGATCATCGGGTTCGGCCTGCACAACGCCACCGAGGGGTTCGGCATCGTGGCCCCGCTGGCCGCGAACGATGTCCGGCCGAGTTGGGGCCGCCTGGCGCTGCTCGGCCTGATCGGCGGCGGCCCCACCTTCCTCGGCACGGTCGTAGGTCAGTCACTGGTCAGCGACACGCTGTCCATCGCCTTCCTGACCCTGGCCGGCGGCTCGATCCTGTACGTGGTGATCGAGCTGCTGTCGGTTGCGCGGCGCTCGGGCATGAAGACGCTGGTCACCTGGGGTGTGTTCGTCGGGGTGGTGGCCGGTTTCGTCACCGACGCGGTGGTCACCGCCGCAGGTGCGTGACGCGGTCCGCTCGATGGCTACGGAGCCACGGACTGGTACGTCGTGCCGAACTTGGCGTCGTTGAGGTACGCATCGGCGATGCCGGTGTTCACGCCGGACCGGTAGACGCCCCACTTGTTGTTGACGTGGTTGCCCATCAGCGTGATGGCCGGGTACTGCGTGGCGCCGTTGGTGAACTTCTGCTGGACGCCGTCGTACCAGAACTGCACCCAGCCCACGGAGTTGCTCCGGGACAGCTTGAAGCCGATCACGAAGGTGTTCCACGTGTTCAGCTTCAGTGGTGCGTTCCAGATGTGCGTCCACGAGCCGCCCGGCTGCTCCAGCTGGAAGTGCAGCATGCCGTCGCCCAGCGTGCGCAGCACGAACGGTCCGGCGCCCGCTCCGTCTGTGGGTGCGCCGTCCAGGTGCAGCTGGTAGAGCGCGACCCACGCGCCTGCCTTGTCCGGCATCGGATTCCACAGTGCGCGCCAGCCGACGTAGTAGGTCTGGCCTGCCTTGGAGTCGTCCAGCGCGTACACGGAACCGTCGGGCAGCCGCAGGCCCCTGCTCTCGCAGCGGGACTTGACGCCGCCGTTGGTAGTGGTCTGGAACTTGTAGGACAGGCCGTAGTGCCCGGTCGGATCCTGGACCTCGCTGACCGTGCCCGGAGCTTCCTCGACGCCCTCGAACGCCGAGTTGCCCCGGGTCGGATCGCCGGACCAGATCAGGCCGGTGCCCGCCGTCGGCGTGGCACTCGCCGTGTGCGCCATCGCCATCGTCATGGTTGCGGCCAGCACGGCCAGGACGGCCGCCACTGTCGTGCGTAACATGCCCAATCTCCTTGTTGAGTCACGCCGCTATCGATGTAAACGTTTTCAGTCAGAGGCTACCAGCGCCACGGCGGTCAGCAGCCTCAGTGAAAAAGTCAACGGACCAGACCGGCGAGTGGTCTGGTCCGTTGTGGACGGATGACGGCGGGAAATCACCCTGCTTCCGGCAGGGCGACCGGGTCGCTGCGGTCCTTCCGGTTCGCGGTGGTGCGCCGGAGGAGGATTTCGACCACGATCAGGTCGATGACCCAGCCCAACGTCTGGCCGATCGGGATCATCGCGGTCGCATGCGCGCCGATCGATCGCAGATCGCCCGCACCGAAGGGGATCTGGACGATCAGGAGCAGCGGAGTGAGGATGCGCGAGGTGACGGCGAGGAACGTCAGCGCGTAGTTGCGCATCATCCAGGCGCGGTGGCTGCCGAAGTCGCGCCGACGGGCCGCACGGTACGCGAGGCCGCCGGTGATCAGCCACAGGACGGCGGCGATGGTCAGGCTGATCTGCGTCAGGAGGTGTCCGGACCACATCGCGACCGGGACCGTGGCGATCGCCGATGGCACCACGCCGACGAACAGATAGATCCGGCCGATCGTTCGGTGGATCCGCCTGCGCGCCCGGATCTTCGGTACGAACTGGAGCGGGCCGAGGACGAGCGCCACCGTGGCGGTGAAGATGTGCGCCACCAGCACGGCGTACTGCAGGTTGCCGTTGA
Source organism: Pseudonocardiaceae bacterium (assembly GCA_035948315.1). Taxonomy (GTDB): domain Bacteria; phylum Actinomycetota; class Actinomycetes; order Mycobacteriales; family Pseudonocardiaceae; genus CAJCJE01. Next base: position 185,442 of record DASZJG010000061.1, read on the forward strand.
CCGTGAGGCGACTGTCCTTGATGTCGAGGCCCAGGTACGGATACGTGAGTATCAGGGCGAAAACGATCGCGACGATGAACAGCAGCCATACCTTTGGTTTCCGCACAACCCGGCCCTCCTATCCTGCCCCGCCATGGTCTCGTGGCGGGGTGCCGCGGTCGTCCCCCAGGGAGCGGCGATGTTCGTACGCAGAGTGACGTACAAGGCGGGGGCCGGCGGGCTAGGCTGCGCAACGGGTTGAACCACACAACAGGGGAGAGTGCGGAATATGACGACGATGCGAATCGTCCGGCGACTGGTGGTGCCCGCGATCGTGGGGGTCGCGGTGCTGTCGATGGGGGCGACAACGGCCTCCGCCGCGACCGCGGGCGCGGAGCGTGCGCCCAGCATGGTTGAGCACGGGCGATCGCTCGGCCCGTTGGGGCCGCTCACTGATCTGGTCATTCAACGGCTCCAGGTCAGCGACGAGGTTGCCGCGGCCAAGTTCGGTACCGGCCTACCCATCGACGACCCGGCTCGCGAGAAGCAGGAACTCGACGCGGTGCGGCAGAGCGCTGTTTCGCTCGGCATCAGTCCCGACGCCACGGTGAGCTTCTTCGCCCAGCAGATCAGCGCGAGCAAAGTGGTGCAGCACGGCCTGTTCGACTTCTGGACCGCGCATCCGGACCAGGCACCCACGAGCCGTCCGGACCTCGGCAAGATCCGGGTCGAACTCGACCAGCTGACCACCGAACTGCTCCAGCAACTCGTTGCCCAGCAGCCGGTGCTGTCGCACGAGTTCGGCTGCCGGATCGATCTCGGCCTTGCCGACGCGACCGGTGAACTGTTCCACCACCTCGACACGCTGCACCGCCGTGCGCTCCAGGTCGCGCTCTCGGGGACCTGTTCCGGTTGGTGAAATCGATCCGTCACTCATAGTTAACAATTGACGATCCATTTCAGACGTGGTTCGGCCGTGCGACCATCTAGTTCGTGAATTGTCTTCACGTTCGATGGTCGAGGCCGAACCACGCGGTCACCCACGTGTTAGCGCGTCCACGGCGGCGGATGACCCGCCGCAGACCCGTAACGCAGTAGGAGGACCACATGAAACCGACCCGCTTCCTCATCGGCATCGCGGCGGTCGCCGGCAGCATGCTGCTGGCAGTCCCCGCCTACGCTGCCACCGGCCAGGTCGACGGCAACATCACCGTGGGCGGCTCAAGCTGCTCATGGACCAACGCGACCACCAGCGACGTGCCGCCGAACACGCTGACGATCGACCACACCACCGTCAACCCGAGCTGTAGCGGCAGCATCTCGGCGAGCCTGACCAACGACCCGACGGTCACCTTCGACGACACGGCCGGCACCGCGTCCTCGCCCGAGGTCGACGTCAACGGCACGGAACTCGGCCAGACCTGCTCGTACACGGTGACCAACCTGTCGGTCACCCGCCAGGGAACGACGGGTCGGACCTACACCGGCGGCCCCTTCACCGCCAACCTGAGCAGCGGCAGCTTCCTGTGCCCCAGCACGGAAACGGTCAACTCCGCCACGCTGACCTTCCACTGACCGATCGCGGCGTGGCGACCCCGCACCTGGGGTCGCCACGCCCTCGGCGGCCATACTGGCCGGTGTGAGTTTCGCGGCGCGCTACGTCAACATCAGCACCCGGCTGCCGATCGGCAAGTACTTCACGCGGCTGCACGGCGTGATCTTCCGGCGGACGCGCGGGCGGGTGATGAGCACGTTCTTCGGCGCGCCGGTGCTGCTGCTGGAGGTGGTCGGGCGACGCAGTGGGTTGGTGCGGACCACGCCGATCATCTATCTGCTCGACGGGGACACGCCGGTGGTGATCGCCTCGAACGGGGGCGCACCGAGGACGCCGTCGTGGTGGCTGAACCTGCGCGCGGCCGGCACGGCGCACGTGTGGCGGCGGGGGGAGCAGCGGTACCAGGTGCGGGTACGGGAGTTGGCAGGCGAGGAGCTGGAGCGCGCCTGGGCGGCGTTCAGCGAGATGTATCCGGCGATCGACGAGTACCGGACGTTCACCACCCGCGCGCTGCCGATGCTGGCGCTGGAACGGGTCTGATCACACGTAGCTGTGCGCGCGGGCCACGCCGACGTAGCTTTCGGCGAAGTCGCGTGCCGCGGTGGGGGAGTCGACGAGGTGGCGCAGGCGCGCCTGGCGCAGCCGCAGGTCGAAGCCGGTGTCGCCGGGATAGCTGTGCAGCAGTTGGGTCATCCAGGCGGAGAACTCCTGTGCCTGCCACACGCCGGCGAGGCAGTCGCGCGAGTAGTTGTCCAGCGGCTCCCGGTTGCCCGAGAAGTACCAGGCGGCGAAGGCTTCGGCGAGCATTCTGGCGTCCTCGACGGCGAGGTTGAGGCCCTTGGCCGCGGTCGGCGGGACGACGTGCGCGGCGTCGCCGGCCAGGAACAGGCGGCCGTACTGCATGGGTTCGGCGACGAAGGCGCGCATCGCGGTGATGCCCTTCTCCAGAATCGGGCCCTCCACGAGCCGCTCGTCGTCGGGGCCGAGCCGGGTGCGCAACTCGGTCCAGATCCGATCGTCGGGCCACATCGCGAGGTCGTCGTCCGGCGAGACCTGGAGATACTGCCGGCTGAGCATCGGCGCGCGCATGCTGTGCAGGGTGAAGCCGCGCTCGTGCACGTTGTAGACCAGTTCGTCGCTGACCGGCGGCGTCCGCGCGAGAATGCCGAGCCAGCCGAACGGGAAGCTCTGCCGGTAGGAGGACAGCACGTCGCCGGGGATCGAGCGCCGTGACACGCCGTGGAAGCCGTCGCACCCGCCGACGAAATCCGCCCTGATCTCGACCGGCTCATCGTCGAGCGTGCAGTGCACGACCGCGTCCTCGCCGCTGACCGAGTCGATGGTGACGTCCTCGACGCCGAAGTAGGGCATCGCGTCCGCGGCCACACGCGCGCGAATGAGGTCCTTGACGACCTGCTGCTGGCTGTACATGCACACGGCGTGTCCGGTGAGCTCCACTGTGGACAGTCGATGCCGTTCGCCGCCGAAACACAGCTCGAACCCGTCGTGCACGGCGCCTTCGCGGTCCATCCGCTCGCCGACACCGGAGTCCCGCAACAGGTTCGCGGTGCCCTGTTCGAGCAGGCCCGCGCGGACCCGGCGCTCAACGTACTCGCGGCTGCGGTGTTCCAGGACGATCGAGTCGATGCCATCGAGGCCGAGACGGTGCGCGAGTACCAGCCCCGCCGGTCCGGCGCCGATGATGACGACCCGGCAGCGCAGCGCGCGCATCCGCTACCTCCCCTTTTCCGAGGCCGGATGGGTGGACTCGCGGAAATCGCCCACCGTGTCGTCGCCAGTATTCGACGACCGGGAAGGGTCGTCAATGTCTGGCACGAAGTTACGGTGCTGTGCGTAAATCCGCCCAGCCGGCCGGTGAATATGTCCCACATCGGCTGGGACGTGGTTGACCAGCCGCGAAGCACCCTGGCAGCCTCTGATGGCGTGTTGGGGCGCCGTGAAGAGGAGTTTCGGGAGTTCTCGGCGGAACTCCCGAAACAATGGCTGCGGGAATGTTCATGATAACGGAAAGGCGGTCGCGGTGATCGAGGTTGGCATCAATTTCTTTCCCGACGTCGATCCGCACGAGAAACCGGCCGACACGTACTTCGCGGAATGCCTCGACCTGGTCGAACTCGCCGACGAGCTGGGCTACCACCACATTCGCATCGTCGAGCACTATTTCCACAACTACGGCGGCTATTCGCCGAACCCGATCGTGTTCCTGTCCGCGGCCGCCGCCCGCAGCCGCCGGGTGCGGCTGGTCACCGGTGCTGTGCTGCCCGCGTTCAACCATCCGCTCAAGCTGGCCGGTGAGATCGGCATGCTGGACGGCATCTCCGGCGGTCGGCTCGAGGTCGGGTTCGCGCGGGCCTTCCTGCCGCACGAGTTCCGCCGGTTCGGCGTCGCCATGGACACCAGCCGCGCGCGGTTCGACGAGGGCGTTGAGGTGATCCGCAGGCTGCTCGCCGAGGAGAACGTGGCGCACGAGGGTAGTTTCCACTCCTTCCCCGAGACGACCTCGTTGCCGCGCCCGACGCAGCGGCCACACCCGCCGATGTGGGTGGCGGCGCTGTCCAACGAGCAGAGCTTTCGCCGCGCGGGCGAACTGGGCTTCGGCATCATGGCCAACCCGCTGGCCGCCGAGGCGATGCGGCACAACCTCGAGGTGTACCGGGAGTCCTGGCAGGCGGCCGGGCACCCGGGCCGGGGCCGGGTCATGCTCGCCTTCCACATGCACTGCGCGCCAGATGCGGACGAGGCGCTCGCCGCGGCCGAGGGTCCGATCAACGGCTATCTCGACAGCCTCGTTGCGGCCGCGTCGGACTGGACGACCGGCGCGTCCAGTGCGGACTACCCCGGCTACCAGGAGATGATCGCCAAGCTGGCGCAGGACGACTTCAAGGGCGTGCTGAGCCGGGGCGCCGCGCTCGTCGGCACGCCGCGCGACGTCGTCGACGGGCTGCGCGGCTTCCACGAGCGCTGCGGCGGCTTCGACGTGGCCAGCTTCCAGGTCAACTTCTCCTCGCTCGCACCGGAACTCGCGCGCCGGTCCGTCGAACTGTTCGGCCGGGAAGGGTTGCCGCTGCTGGCCGAACAGCCGGTCGGCGCGGCATGACGCAGCGCACCGCGCGCCCGGAGCAGCCCGGTCCGTCCGACGACTACGCGGGCTCGCTGCGGCGCAGCAGGGAGAACAGCGCGCGCGGCGACCGGCCGACGGTCTTCGAACTGGCCGGGCGCGAATGGGACCTGTTGGACAGCGTGTTCCCGCCGGTGTATTCGCCGTCCACGCAGGCGTTTCTGGACCTGCTGCAGTTCCCGGTCGGCGGTTCGGTGCTGGAGATGGGCTGCGGTGCCGGACTGATCGCGGTCAGTGCCGCGCTCGCCGGCTGCGCGCGGGTCGTGGCCACCGACGTCAACCCGCAGGCGGCGCGCAACGCCGAACTCAACGCGCGGCGGCACGGCGTCGCCGACCGGGTCGAGTGCGTCCACGGCGACCTGTTCGCGCCGCTGCGTCCCGATGACGCGTTCGATCTGGTGTTCTGGCACTCCAACTTCGTGCTCGCGCCGACCGATCTGGATGATCTGTCCATGCACGATCTCGCCTACGTCGACCCCGGCTACCTCGCACATCGTGGCTACCTCGCCGAAGCACCGCACCGGGTCCGTCCTGGCGGGGTGGCGCTGCTGGGGTTCAGCAGCCGGGGGGATCTGTCCCGGCTGCGCCGGCTCGCGGCGGAGGACGACGTCGAGTTGGACGTGCTCGGCACCAAACCGGTGCCGGAACGCGACACCCTGGTGGAGTACAAGCTGCTGCGGCTGCGGGCCGGTTCGACCCGGTGACCGAGCGGACCGCACCGAGCACCGGCCCGGCCGCACCCGCAGAGTCGGAGCCGACGGCGCAGGCCGTACCTGTGGAGTCGGAGCCGGTGCCGGTCGGGCCGGTGCTGCTCGCGGTGCTGGTCCTGCTCGCGGGCGAGTTCCTCGCCATCTTCGACATCTCGGTGGTCAACGTCGTGCTGCCGGTGTTGCAGCACGACCTGCGCGCCACCGACTCGACCGCTTACCTCGTCGTGGCCTGCTACGGCCTGACCTACGCCAGCCTGCTCGTGATGGGCGGCAGGCTCGGTGACGGGCACGGGTTCCGGCGGATCTTCCTCATCGGCGTCGCCGTGTTCGGGCTCGCCTCGGCCGCGTGCGGGTTCGCCCCGACGACCTCGGTGCTCATCGTCGCGCGCGCTGTCCAGGGCGTCGGGTCGGCGCTGTTGTTCCCGCAGGTGCTCGCGGGCATCCGGCGGATCGTGCCGGCCCGGCTGCGTGGCCGGGCGGTCGGGGCGTTCGGCGCCGTGCTCGGACTCGGCTCGACCCTCGGCCAACTCGGCGGCGGCCTGTTGACCCAGTTCGATCTCGCCGGCGCGAGTTGGCGGTCGGCGTTCCTTGTCAATGTGCCGGTGTGTCTGGTGGTCGCGCTCGTCGCGCTCCGCGTGCTGCCGTCCCAGCGCGGCAGCACGAGCAGGCTCGACCTGGTCGGCGCGGGCCTGCTCGCCGCGACGCTGGCCGGGCTCGTGCTGCCCTGGTCCTTCGGCGGACTCGGCGCCGCGGGCACCATCACGGCCGTGGTGGGCGTGCTCGTGCTCGCCGCGGCCTTCCTCTGGTGGGAGCGCCGGGTCGCGCGTGCGGGCGGTGCGCCGCTGGTCGATTTCGGCCTGGTGCGCAGGCCCGCGTTCGGCATCGGACTCGTGTTGTTCGTGACCTTCTTCGGCACCCAGGTCCCGTTCTACGTGATGCTGTCGCAGGCCGCGCAGCGGGGCAACGGGCTGGGCCCGTTGCCCTCCGCGGAGTTGTACGCGGGGCTGGGCATCGCGTTCCTGCTGGCTTCGATGCTCGCCGGCCGGGTCGGTGACCGGCTGGCCACCGTGTTCGCCGTCGTCGGGCCGTTGGTGATGGCGGCGAGCTATCTGGGTCTGCGGCTCGTGCCGGTGACCGAGCTGCGTCCCGGCTCGGTCCCGGTCACGCTGCTGCTCGTGGTCAACGGCCTCGGTGCCGGACTGGTCGCGCCGACACTGATCCGGTTCGTGCTCGCGGGCGTGCGGCCAGAGCTGTCCGGTCTGGCTTCGGGCTTGCTCGCCACCGCCCAGCAGACCGCGAACTCGGTCGGGCTGGTCGTCGCGGGCGCGGTGTTCCAGTTGGGCGCCGACGTGCTCGCCGGTTTCCGGCTCACCCTGGTCTACTTCGTCATTCTCGCGGTCGCGTGCAGCGTGTTGTCCGCAGCGGTGGCGCTGCTGCGCCGAACCCGATTCTGGCAGAATTAACGGGTGTTTCTCAGTCGAGAAACAGTGTGTGCACAGCGAATTCATAGCGAGTTTCGAATTCTATTTTTATTGGTGTGGTGATTATCACCGACGTTTCTCATGGTGAATGTTTCCTCTGTATTACTGGTCTTGGGTGGAGATCAAATTCGAGGAGAATTCACGGTGGAAGCACTCTCTGGGGAACGACAACGGCTGCTGGCCGACCGGCTGGCCCGCTATGCCGGCGGACCGGCCACTTCCGAACGCACATTGTTGGACATTCTCGATGCGACAGCGGCCGCGTGTCCGGGCGCGGCGGCGCTGGATGACGGCCGGACCGTGCTGGCTTACGCGGAATTGACAATGCGGGTCGCCGCGATCGCGAATCGACTGCGTGCCGAAGGCGTCGGAATCGGCGATCGGGTCGGGGTGCGTGTCACATCGGGCACAGTGGATTTGTACCTGGCAATTCTCGGCGTGCTTGTCGCGGGCGCCGCCTACGTGCCGGTCGATGTGGACGATCCGGCCGAGCGGGCCGACGTGGTGTGGGCGCAGGCCGGTGTCTGCCTAGTCGTCTCGGACGGTCTGACGCTGACTCGGCACCGCCCGTCCGGTGGCCTGGCCGGACGGCCGCTGCCTGGCGACGACGCGTGGATCATCTTCACCTCGGGTTCGACCGGGCTGCCCAAGGGCGTCGCCGTCACGCATCGCAGCGCGGCCGCGTTCGTCGACGCGGAGGCCCGGATGTTCGTGCCGGAGCAGCCGGTCGGGCCGGGCGATCGGGTGCTGGCCGGGCTGTCCGTCGCGTTCGACGCCTCCTGTGAGGAGATGTGGCTGGCCTGGCGCAACGGCGCGTGTCTGGTGCCCGCGCCGCGGTCGCTGGTCAAGGCAGGCGCCGAACTGGGCCAGTGGCTGCTCGACCGGCGGATCACGGTCGTGTCGACCGTGCCGACGCTGGTCGGACTGTGGCCGACCGAGGCGCTGGCCGGGGTGCGGTTGTTGATCCTCGGCGGCGAGGCATGCCCACCGGATCTGGTCGGCCGCCTGGCCGACGGACATCGGCAGGTATGGAACACGTACGGGCCGACCGAGGCGACCGTGGTCGCCTGCGCGACCGAACTCGTCGCGGGCGAACCGGTGCGCATCGGGTTGCCGTTGGCCGGCTGGGACCTTGCCGTCGTCGACACGACCGGGGCGCCGGTCGGCTGGGGCGAGACCGGTGAACTGATCATCGGCGGCGTCGGCCTGGCCCGGTACCTCGACGCGGTGAAGGACGCCGAGAAGTTCGCTGCCATGCCCGCGCTGGGCTGGGATCGCGCCTACCGCACCGGTGACCTGGTCCGCGCCGACCCGGCGGGCCTGGTCTTCCTCGGCCGGGCCGACGGTCAGGTCAAGCTCGGCGGGCGCCGGGTCGAACTGGGCGAGATCGACGCGGCCCTGATCGAACTGCCCGGGGTGCTCATGGCGGCCGGCGCGGTGCGGAAGACCGAGGCCGGCAGCCCGGTGCTGGTCGGCTACGTGGTGCTCGCGGACGGCGTCGATGCCGTTGACCGCAGCCGGTTGGCACGGCGCCTGCCGGCCGCGTTGATGCCGCTGATCGCGGTGGTCGATGAGTTGCCGACCAGGACGTCGGGCAAGGTCGACCGGGACGCGCTGCCCTGGCCGTTGCCCACCGCGCGGGACGCCGACTTCGACACGGACCAGCGGTGGCTGGCCGGGCAGTGGGGCAAGGTGCTCGGCGTGCCGGCGGACGCGGATTCGGATTTCTTCGCCCTCGGCGGCGCCAGTCTGGCCGCGGCGCAACTGGTGTCGCTGCTGCGCGAGCGGTGCCCGAAGCTGTCCGTCGCGGATCTCTACCAGTACCCGGTGCTGCGCGCGCTCGCCGGCCGGATGGCCGAACTCGGCGGCTCGACCCGACAACGGCGTCATGTCGCGCCGGTGCCGCGCGCCACCGGCCTCGTGCAGTTCGCGATCACGTTGGCGCTGCTGACCTTCAGCGGCTTGCGCTGGTTGACCGCGCTCGGTGCGGTCAACGACCTGCTGGCCGGCTGGCTCGGGCCGCAGCCGTGGGCGCCGACCATGCCGTGGCCGGTGGTGCTGGCCGGTTGGCTGGTGCTGATCAGCGTGCCGGGCCGCGTCTACACCACCGGCCTGCTGGTGCGGGCGTTGACGGCCGGCATCCGCCCCGGTTCGTACCGGCGCGGCGGGACTGTCCATGTGCGACTGTGGACGGCGGAGCGACTGGTGACCATGACCGGTCTTGCCATGATCGCGGGCACGCACTGGTGCACCCGGTATGCGAAGCTGCTCGGTTGCGCGGTCGCGGAGGACGCGACGTTGCACGCGTTGCCGCCGGTCACCGGTCTGGCCCGGTTCGGCCCGGGTTGCGCCGTCGAGTCGGAGGCCGACATCGCGGGTTGGTGGCTGGACGGTGACATCCTGGTGATCGGCAGCGTCACTATCGGCGAGGGCGCCCGGATCGGCACGAGGAGCACGCTGCTGCCCGACGCCGTCATCGGGCCGTGGGCCCAGGTCGCCGCGGGCACCAGCGTGCTGGGTGCGGTGGCCGCCGAGGACGCGGTCGCGCCCGACTGGCCGAGGCCCCGCCTGATCACCCGGCGCGGACGGTTCAGCCAAACGCTTGCGCTGTCGGCGATCGGGCTGCTGCCGGTGCTCGCCGCCGCGCCCGGCCTCGTCCTTACCGGCCTGTTCCTGTCCGCGGGCGAGACGCTGAACGGTGTCGTGCGACAGGTGCTTGTCCTCGCGCTGCCGGCGACCATCCTGAGCATGGTCGTCTACGCGGGCCTGCTCGCCGCGTTGATCCGCTGGGCGGGCGCGGCGTTGCGGCCGGGCGTGTACCCGGCGGACGGTCCGGTCGCGGTGCGCGCCTGGCTGACCAGCCAGCTGATGAACCTCGCCAGGTCGACGCTGTTCCCGCTGTACGCCAGCCTCTGCACGCCGACCTGGTTGCGGCTGCTCGGCGCCCGGGTCGGCGCGGGTGTCGAAGCGTCCACCGTGCACGCCATGCCCTCGCTGCTGCGCGTGTCCGACTCGGCGTTCCTGGCCGACGACGCGTTGATCGCGCCGTACGAGATCCGTGGCGGCTGGCTGCGGCTGGGCACCGGCGCGGTCGGCGCGCGTGCGTTCGTCGGCAATTCCGGCATCGTCGCGGCCGGGCGAAGCGTGCCGGACGCCGCGCTGGTCGGTGTGCTCTCCAGCGCGCCGTCGGTCGCGAAGCCGGGCTCGTCCTGGCTGGGTCGGCCCGCGTTGGAGCTGCCGCGCACGGCCGACCTGGTCGATCCGGCCCGCACGTTCGCACCGCCGCGCAGGCTGGTGCTGGCCAGGGGCGCCATCGAAGTCTGCCGGGCGATTCCGGTCATGCTGTCGGTCGTCCTGACCGAACTCGCCGCGCTGGGCATCGAGCAACTGGCCGTGGCCAAGGGATTCTGGCTCGCCGCCGGGTTGGTCGGCGTCGTGCTGTTCGCAGCTGGCGTGCAGGCGTGTCTGATCGCCGCCGTCGCGAAATGGCTGTTGGTCGGGCCGATCCGGCGCGGTGAGCATCCATTGTGGACGTCGTTCGTCTGGCGCAACGAGCTGGCCGACACGTTCGTCGAACAGCTCGCGGTGCCGTGGCTGGTCCGGCAGTCCTACGGCACGCCGATGCTCGCGCTGTGGCTGCGCTCGATCGGCGCGCGGATCGGCAGGGGAGTCTGGTGCGAGACGCACTGGCTGCCCGAGACCGACCTGGTCCGGATCGGCGCGGCGGCCACGATCAACCGCGGCTGCGTCGTGCAGACCCACCTGTTCCACGACCGCCTGATGCGGCTGGACGCGGTGCGGGTGGGCGCGGGCGCGACGCTCGGGCCGCACGCGATCGCGCTGCCGGACACGATGATCGGCGCGGGAACGACCGTCGGCCCGGCATCGCTGGTGCTGCGCGGCGAGCGACTGCCTGAGCACACCCGCTGGCTCGGCAATCCCGTCGGCGCCTGGTCATGAGAAGGGGTTGACCTTGACCGTGCGTCAGGGTCGGAGCCTGGTGGCATGACGAACGACAGCCCCTCCTCGGCGCGGCTCGCCCCGCCGATCGGCGGGTTCCAGGAGATCGACGGGCGCCGCGTGTTCGCACATCGGTCGGGCAGCGGCGGACCGGCCGTCGTTGTCCTGCCGGGTGCCAGCATGGTCGGCCTGGATTATTTCCTTGTCCACCAACAGGTATCGGAGTTCACTACTGCTGTGGTGTACGACCGGGGCGGCACCGGATACAGCGACCGGCTGCCGATGCCGCGCACCGCCGCCGCGGTCGCCATCGAACTGCACGAGTTGCTGCACGGCCAGGACATCGCCGGTCCGTACGTCCTGGTCGCGCACTCGCTCGGCGGTGCCTACGCGCATCGATTCACCCAGCTGTACCCGGGGGAGGTGGCCGGGCTGGTCTGGCTGGACGCCTTCCATCGCGACTGGGACGAGTTCATGCCCGCCGGGGCCGGCCTCGCCGCCAGCGAGCAGATGGCACCTGACCTGGCGCAGATCGAGCAGATGCGCCCGGACCTGCGGCACATGTACGCCGAACTGCTGGCGGGCTACCCGGAGCAGGTGCGGCAGTCGCTGATCGATGCCCACGTGAGCGACGACTGGCTTCAGGCCGGCTTCGCCGAGCGCGGCCACCTGGTCACGATCGCCGACGAACTCCGGGCCGGGCCGGACCTTCCCGACGTCCCGCTGGTCGCCATCACCACGGCTGGCATCGACCCGGCCCAGCGGGCGCTGACGTCGAAGCAGACGCGGCAGGGCATCTCGGCGCAGATGCTGGACGAGATAGCCGAGGGCAAACAGAAGATGGTCGCGGCCCTGGTGAGCGCGGTCTCGGACGGGGAGCGGCGGGTCGTCTCCGATGTCGGCCACAGCCAGCTCTGCTTCCAGCGTCCCGATGTCGTGGTCCAGGCCATCCGCGACGTCGTGGGCCGGGTGGCTCCCGCCTAAACTCGATGTCCAGGAGTGGAGGTGGACGGTGCTCACGATCAGCCAGCTCGCGGCGACCGCCGGGGTGACGGTGCGCGCCGTCCGCCACTACCACCAGGTCGGCCTCCTGCCCGAGCCCGAACGCGATGCGTCCGGCTATCGCCGGTACACCGCGCAGGCGGCGGTGGACCTCATTCGGATCAGGACCCTCGCCAATGCCGGCGTGCCACTGGCCCGCATCGACGCGGTGCTGCATGCCCAACCTGCCGAGTTCGCCGCGGCCATCACCGACATCGACACCGAGCTGCGGCGCAAGATCGACCAGCTCACCGAGCACCGCCGCCGGATCGCCGCGCTGGCCGGCGGCGACCGGCTCGTCCTGCCGTCCGAAGTGGTCGCGATCCTGGACCGGATGCGCGATCTCGGCGTCAGCGAACGGACGATACAACTGGAGCGCGACACCTGGATCCTGATGCAGGCGCTGGACCCGCCCGCCATGGCAGGCTGGATTCGGAACAGGAACGCCAGATTCGACGATCCGGCGGATACTCGCCAGTACCTCCTCTGTGACCAGTCGGTTGACTGGGATCCGTACGACCCGCGCGTGGACCGGCTCATCGACGAGCTGGACGAGCAGCAGATCGAACGGGAACGCGACAGCGGTCGGCGCGCGGACATCACGCTGGTCTCCGCTCGGCTCGCCGAGGCATCACCGGCCTGGCGACGGATCTTCGATGTGCTCACCGACCGGAGCCGCAGGCGCCGAATCGCGTCGTGAGGCGCGTTACTTGCGTAAGTACGCAAGAGTCTTGACTTGGCCAGGCTCGCGGGGGTTGACTGGACAACGCAGCGCCTCGTTCGGTGACCCGCCTTGCCGATTCCGGCGGCGGGCGACTCCTGTTGCGCGCGAACAGCGGCGAGGAGGTGGCGAAGTTGACCGACGATGATCATACCGACGATGACGGACCTGATCCCGATTCAACGACGGTGACAACCACTTCCCCACACCGCGCTCGCCGCGTCGCTGACTGACTGCCGTACCGAGCGCGGATCCCTTGGCGTGCAAGGAGAATTCGCCATGAACTTCTTTTCGGCACTACACCCTGCCCTGCTGATGTCGGTGGCATGGACGCGGCTCGTCCGGGCCGCTCGGTCCGTACCGGCGCCGATCGCCACCATGGCGCATCCCGCCGTGTCCGGCCCGGGTGTGCTTCGGGCCGGAGCGCCGAACCCGCGACAGCCGATGACCATGACCGCGGGACTCGGTGGCCGTCCGTGGCACCCGGACTGGGAGCAGGCCCAGTACCGCTCAAGTCACCGGTAACCGGTGCTCAGCCGTCGGAGTCGCCCGCCTTCGCGGCGGGTGACACCTGGCCGGGTTGTGGTGTGCCGGTCAGCGTGGTGGTGGGATGGACCGGGAGGACGACCGGTGCGGCCGGGGACTGGTTGAAGTCGAAGTCGTTGCTCAGGTCGCCGAGGATGGACACGTTCTCGCGCACGTCCGGCCGTGGGTCGGGCCTGCCGTCGGTGCGTGGGTCGAGCCGTTGCCCGCCAAGGAAATCGTCCTCGATGAACTTGTCGTAGGCGTCGAAGGACAGCGTCTGGTGGTCGACGTAGCCATGTTTGGCGTACGGGCTGATCACGATGCCGGGCACGCGCAGGCCGTAACCGTTCTCGTCCACGCTGGGCGGCGCGACGTGGTCGTAGAAGCCGCCCCAGTCGTCCCAGCTGAGGAAGATCGCGGTGGAGTTCCAGTCGGGGCCGTGCATCACCGCGTTCACCAGACTGGTCACGTAGGACTGGCCGTAGCTGACCGGTGCGGGCGGATGCTCGCTGACCTCGCCGGAGGGCACGACCCAGGAGACCGCGGGCAGGGAGCCCTTGGCGGCGGCCGAGTAGAACTTGTCCACGGACTGGATGTTCCCCTCCTGGCCGTCCGCGCGCACCGTGTCGAAGTAGGGCAGCGGATTCCAGATGCCGGGGGTTTTCGCGTTCTGCTTCACCGGCGCGCAGGAGACCGCCGAGTCGTTCTCGCAGTCCGGCTCGGTGCCGGCCACGACGTAGTACCCCCAGTTCACGTTGTCCCTGTGCAGCAGGTAGGTCAGGTCGGTCCACGCGTAGATCGGTCCCTCCGCGGGGCCGTTCGACGTGGTCGGCGGCAGACCCTGCTTCTTGGGTGTGCCGGGATCCTGCAGGGCGTTGGTGCAACTGGACGGATTGTCGTGCTGGGTGCAGTGCGCGGACCATTCCGAGACCATGAACAGATGTGATGGCAGGCTCCACGACGCGTTCGGCTCGAACATGTGGTCCTGGAGGACGAAGTCCTTGGCGTAGGCCCAGTAGTTCGGGATGTCGCCCTGGGTGTGGTAGCCCATGACGTCCGGTGTCGGCGAGTTGGCGCAGGCCGGATTGTTCTGGTCCAGGCAGCCCTTCTTGGCGCTCAGCGTCTGCCCGATGAAGCCGTCCATCTTGCCGTTGTCGATGTCGGCCGACGCGTTCGCTTCACTGTGCGGGCCGCCGCCGTTGACGTCCGCGTGATCGACGTACGGGGCGACGCACTGGTTCGTCTGCGCGTCCGGCACGCATCCGCTCGGTTGGCCGCTGGCGTTCATCGGGATCCCGTCCGCGCCGGGAAAGGTGCCGAAGTAGCTGTCGAACGACCGGTTCTCCTGCATGATCACGATAATGTGCTTGATCTTGTGAATTCCGGTGTCGCCGGCGGAACCCGTGGTGGGGCTGGGGGATCCGCCGACGCTCGTGCATGCGACCGGCACCATGAGCAGGCCGGCGGCGAGCACCGCTGTCCAACGAGTGTGCCTGGCGCCACTGGTGAACCATCGCATGGCCCCGAGTGTGCGCACCGGACCTGAAGCGGTCCTGAAAGCTGGGCCTATGCGCAGCCGGCGGCGCCGTCCTTCTGGAGCGCAGCGAGCGCGCAGGTCGTGACCTTCGGGTAGTAGGGGCCCATCGCGGCCGAGGCAGCGGCGGGATCGAACGTCGTGGCGACGGTCTGCGGTGAGTTGGTGAAGCGTGCGTTCGCCAGGAGGTTGCGCAGCAGCAGGAGATAGATTGTGGCGCTGCTCCCGGTTTGCAACGGGAGGAACGTCGCACCGGGAATCGCCGAGATCTCCGCGCGCTGGCTCTCCGCGCCGATCACGTACGTGTAGTTTCCCGCCGCGCCGATGGCGGTCGACTCGTCGGCCCGGCACCCGTAGTCGGTCTTGCCGCCGGGAAGTTGATTGATCACCGTGGGGACGTGGGCCGCTCCGACGGCGACGCACATCGACCAGTAGCGCATGTCCTCGGCCGGAATCGGCCACGGGGACGGGTGCTCGCCCGGGGCGAAGGTCGGCGCCTTTGCGGTCACCACGACGACATCGCCGGCCGCCGGGCGGGTGAAGTACGCCTCGACATAGGAGGCGTCGGCGTTGGGCAGCAACCCGACCCCGTTCGCGGTGTATGCCGGCGTGAAGAAGGCATCCGGCGGCGGCGGCGGGGTGGCCGGCGCGCTCGGCGCGGAGGCGGACGAGCGTTCCGGTGCCCAGACCGGGGCGATGTGCGTCGCGCAGGGTTGCAGTCGCGTCGTCGTCGATCCGTTGCTGATGCTGATCGAGGGCAGCGGAATTCTGGAGAAGTCGCCGCCGGCCGGAACATAGACGCGATAGAGGAGGTAGCCGGGATGGGCCGAGGTGGTGCCGGATGGCAGCGGAAGAACGTTGGGCAGGCCGGACGCGTCGGCGCGGAGATCCAACTCGTACGAGCCGCCCGCGGTGCCGGCGCGCTGCCATGGGTTGACGCTGCCCGGATCGGCCGCGATCTGGTAATCCGGCAGCGATGAGCCGGCACCGTTGCCGGTGACGGTGTCCCCGTTGGGCGTGTAGACGTTCAGCGAGAAATAGCGGGCGTCGGGATAGCGGCCGGAAACATGGATGGTCGTCGTCGCCGTCGCCACGATCGGTTGAAGCCAGTAGCCCGCCGCCGAATCGGAAAAGAGGAGGTTGTGGGACTGCACGCCGGCCGAGGACGGCCAGGCACACGAGAGGTTCACCGGTGGTGTCGCGTTGGGCTGGGTCGGTGCGGGCGTGGCGGAGCAGGCGGCGACCCCGGCAAGCCCGAGGGCCGCGGCGATGGCGAGGAACCGCTGCGTTCTCACCGCGGACGGTCCAGACGCTTGAGCGAGATGCCCAGGTCCGGCAGGACGATGGAGATCACGTAGATCGGCCAGAGGTTCGCGCCGTGTACCTGGAAGGTGACGGTCTCGCCGTCGGACACCTCGAAGGTGCGCGGTCGGCTGGAATAGCGGCCCCCGACGATCTGGACGGTGTGGTGCCCGGGACCGATCGGCACCTCGGCTGTTTCGTGCAGGTCGAGTGACGCGACGGGGTTGCCGTCGACCACGGCGTCGAACCGGCCACGTCGAAGCTCGATGCCGAGTCCTGCCCGCTTCAGGGTGAGCGTCGCTGCCATTGTCTTTCTCCTTTGTCGAGGGGGTTATTTGCGGCCGGTGATGAGGCGTTCGCGGTCGAACATGCTCGCCACGGCTCGCCAGGCCAACCCGTCGATGATCAGCAGTGCCGCGGCGAATCCGAGCGCGAGCCACAGCGACGGGGGAATCACGTTCAGCGAGAGCAGGGCGACGATGACCAGTGGCGGCAGGCTGGCGAGGACGCCGAGCTGCTGGGCCGCGCGGACATCGCTCACGCGGGTCGACACGGCGATACCCACCCAGATCGACCACCCGGCCAGAAGCGGCGTGAACAGCAACTGGACCAGCAGATGGGAACCTGCGAACACGGCCGACGCGATGCCGGGAGCGGCGAAGATCGCCGCAGCGGCCAGAAAGATCCCGAAGATCGCGTACGCGACCACCAGGGTCGGGACGAACGCGGCCAGCGCCTTGCCGATCAGGAATTCCTGACGATGGATCGGGGTGATGAGAACGGGTTCGAGGGTGCCCTGCTCGCGCTCGCCGACCACCGAGTACGCGGCCAGCGCCGACGGGATGAACGTCGGGATGGCCAGCAGGTACAGCAGCGACAGTCCGATGTGGAGGTTGAGCGCCGGACTGGACATCGAGACCTGGACCCTGAAGAGCTGGACCATCGGCAGCGCGACGAAGATGACCGGCAGCACCGCCATGGACCCCATGACGAAACGATTGCGGCGGTAGTCCCGCAGTTCCTTGCGGAAGATCGCCCGCACGCGTCCCCAATGGACATTCATCGCCGCTTCGCCTCCACATCTTCGTCGATGAGTTCGAGGTAGACGTCCTCAAGGGAGTGGTGGGACTCGGCGATCGAGAGGATGTCGGCGCCGGCCCGTACCAGGGCT
This sequence comes from Pseudonocardiaceae bacterium, assembly GCA_035948315.1. GTDB lineage: Bacteria > Actinomycetota > Actinomycetes > Mycobacteriales > Pseudonocardiaceae > CAJCJE01. Next base: position 202,560 of record DASZJG010000061.1, read on the forward strand.
CGCGCCACGTCAGGGGCTGCGGCGTCCGGATCGGTGACGGTCAACGCGTAGGACCCGGCCGGGCCCCGTTCCCAGCTCCGCACACCGGTGAGCCCCGCGAACACGCGGCCCGGATCGTCCATCGCGGAGCGGGTACGCACGTCCAGCGTCCGGCTGAACAGCTGCGCGCGCAGCTCGGCGGGCCTGCCGATCAGGCGGAGCGTGGTGTTGAGGATCGCGACCCGGTGACAGAGCCGTTCGGCCTCCTCAAGGCGGTGCGTGGTGAGAAAGATGGTGACGCCGCGTTCGCGCATCGAGGTGATGAGGTCGTGGACCTCCCGCGCGGCCACCGGGTCCAGGCCGGAGGTGGGCTCATCCAGGAAGAGCACCGTCGGCTCGTTGAGCACCGCGCGGGCGAGCGCCACTCGTTGGCGAAGCCCCTTGGACAGCGATCCGCACACGTCACCGGCCCGATCGGTCAGATTGACCGCCGCGAGCGCGCGCTCGATGCTTCCGCGCGGATCGGGCAGGCTGTAGAGGCCGGCGAAGCACTCAAGGTTCTCCGTGACCGTGAGCCGCAGGTAGAGACCCGGCGACTCGGGCATGATCGAGATCCGGGTCCGGATCGCCGGCCCGTTCTCCGCCGTCACCGGTATGCCGGCGACCATCGCCGAACCCGAGGTCGGCGCGATCAGCGTGCCCAGGGTCCGCACGGTCGTCGTCTTGCCCGCGCCGTTCGGGCCGAGAAAGCCGAACACCTCGCCGTAGCCGACCTCGAAGGACACGTCGTCAAACGCGGTCCGGCTACCGAAACGCTTGGTCAGGTGCTCGACCACCACGGCCGACCGATCCCCCGAACCCACCGATCCAGCCGTATCGACACCGGCTGTTCGAGTGACCATCGCCACCTCCACGCGCGTTTGCTCTATAAGTTATAGAACAAACATAGCACGCTTCGGTGCCGATGGTCCGCTGCTACGACGCGAAGGGGTCGACGCCGGTGAGTTCGACGCTGGCCGCCCACAGGTCGGCCGCCAGGGCGGTGTCGGCCAAAATGCCGCGCACCGGTTCGAGGCGAGGTTTGCCGCGAAGTCCGAGCATCCGGGGACCCCACAGCTGCCCGCCGCGAACGGCCGGATCGAGAACCGCTCGGACGGCGGGCCAGGCGGCGGCGTCCTTGCCCTGTAGGAGAACGTGGGCGGGCAGGCCGCGTAGTCGTTGACCTCGGGTCCGGATGTGGACCGGCGGGCGGGATGGGGTGAGCGAGTCCAGTGCGCCGCCGGGATGGTTCACCACGCTCGTGGTGGTGCGTCCCGCGGCGCGCAGGCGACGGTCAAGCTCGAAACCGAACAGCATCTGGGCCAGTTTCGAGCGGGCGTAGGCGTCCTTGGGCCGATACTCGCGGGTGGCCTGGAGGTCATCGAGGTCCAGTCGGGCGGATTTCGCCACGAAGCTGCCGGTCGTGACCACCCGGGCAGCGGGGGCTGCCGAGAGCAGCGGTGCCAGCAGGCCCGTCAAGGCGAAGTGTCCGAGGTGGTTGGTGGCGAAGGTCAACTCGTGCCCCTCCCGGGTTTCGCGCCGTTGCGGGTGGTCCAGCAGCACGCCTGCGTTGCACACGACCGCGTCAAGGCGATCCAGTTCCAGCGCGTCCACCGAGGACTTGAGTGAGGCCAGGTCCGCCAGGTCCAGCGGGACATGACGCACCCGCGCCCGCGGGATCCGCGAGCGGATCGCGGTCATCGCGGCGGTGGCCTTGCCGGTGTCCCGGCTGCCCAGGATGACCAGCGCCCCGCTGTCGGCCAGTTGTTCGGCGACGAAGTAGCCGATGCCGGCGTTGCCGCCGGTGACCAGGACGTTCTTGTCGTTGGTGAGCATGTGTCAGCTCCGTGGGTTGGCGATCGAAGTCATTTCGATTATGTCATGAGTTCAAGTTCGTAGTTGCTTCGATGAACTGGTAGTCTGCCGCCATGCCGGACACGGGACCGCGAGCACCAGGACGACGCGAGCGCAAGAAGGCCGCGACGGGTCAAGCCCTGGCCGCCGCGGCCCGCAGGCTGTTCCTGGAACGAGGGTTCGACGAGGTCACCGTCGCCGAGATCGCCGACGCCGCGGACACGGCGGTCTCCACGCTGTTCGCGCATTTTCCGGGCGGAAAGGAGGCGCTGGTCCTCGGTGACAGCACCGAACGAGAGCAGGCTCTGACGGCCTCGGTGCGGCAGCGCCCGGCGGGCACCTCGGTCCTGCGAGCGCTGCGGGACTTCCTCGCCACCCGGGGCCCGTTCCATCCCGACCCCGACCCGCAGGCGGTTCGCATCGCCGCGCTCGTGGTCACGACACCGGCGCTACGGGCCTACGCCCGTGCGTTGTGGACCAGTTGCGAAACGGCGCTCGCCGAGGTTGTCGCCGAGCAGACCGGTCGTGACGCCCATGATCTCTCCGTGCGTCTGCTGGCCCGCTATGTCCTGGAAATCCCCGACCTGGCCGGAACGGAAGCGGATCCGCGCGCGGCGCTGGACGCCGCTTTCGCCCATCTCCAGCGTGGCTGGCCCGATCTGTGAACCACCTGTCGGGGGTGCTTTTCGGTCACCGGCTCCGCGTCTGGGCCAACGCCGTCATGACCCGCTCGGTCATCTCGGGCCACGGTGGTCGCCGCAGCACCGCCGCGGTACTGAGTGCCGCTGCCAGGAAACCCGCGCACGCCAGGATCGTCATCGGCCGGCCGGTCTCGGCCGCCGGAGTCCACGTTGTTCCGTCCGCGCGGATGGTGTAGAGGCCGAGGGGACGTTCCGGACGTTTGCCCCAGCCCTTGCGCGACACGGTCACGATCACCGTGCCGTTGGCCATCTCGTACGGCTCACCGAAACTCAGCAATCCGGCCTCCTTGTCGAGTTACCGGAGACGACCGTACTCATTGCCGAACAGGCGCGATTACTCGCTCGTGCGGCTTTGGGCCAGCAGGGTGCGCATGGTGTTGACGGATCGGAAGTTCGTGGGGACCAACGCCTCGTCGGGCAGCGCGCACTCGAAGGTCTGCTCCATCCAGATGATGAGCTTCACCAGTTGCAGGCTGTCGATCGCGCCGTGCTCCAGCAGGTCGAAATCGTCGTCGAAGTCGGTCAGCCCGGTGTCGGCCAGCAGGTCGTTCACCAGGAAACCGCGCAGCACAAGGACGTCGTCGTCAACCACGGGTCTCTCCTCGCTCGGCGTGGATGCCGCCGAATACGCCATAACGAATGACGTCGCGGTCATAGCACTGTTTCATACGGCGCCAGGATTCGGCGAACCGCACGAAGTCGAGCCCGCCTGATCGGACCAGCTTGGCCAGGTAGCCGGGATTGTCGCGGTTGTTCGCCGAGTCGGCGACCGACCAGGTGCGGCGCACGTTCTCGGTCCAGTCCTCGCTCCAGACATCGGCGAATCCGACGTCGGCGCAGATGCGCGCGTAGTCCGGCAACGGCAGCACATCGGCCAGGTAGAAATCCTGGCGCACCTTGGCCAGCAGGTTCTCGTCATCGACCCCCAGGTCCGTTCTGGCTCGGCACCAGGTCGCGACGACGAGTCGACCGCCGGGGCGCAGCACCCGATGGCACTCGGCGAGGAACCGGCGCTTGTCCGGCATGGCCTCACAGCTTTCCAGCGCCACCACGGCATCGAACGTGCCGTCCGGGTAGTCGGTGTTTTCCGCGTCCACCAGACGAAACCGGGTGCGATCGCCGACCCCGGCGTCGGCGGCCTTCCGTTCGGCGCGCTCGATCTGCCGGGCACTGATGGTGATGCCGTCCACCGCACAGTCCAGCCGATCGGCCAGGAACACCGCCGTGCCGCCGACACCGCAGCCTGCGTCCAACACGCGGCCGCCCGCCGGCACGCCGCCGACCGTGACAACGCGCTCCACCAACGTATGTGCGGCAGACACCCGGTTCACGTCCGGGCGATCCGGATCCCAGTAACCGTGATGGATGTGGTCCCCGCCGGTTTGTTCGTAGAGTTCGTCCAGCCGATCGTAATAGTCGCCGACCATCGTGCCGTCGATTTCCATCGAGTCGTCCTCTCGGAGTCGGTCGGCCGTCCCGCTGGCGGGACACGGTGCCTATCCGGAATTATCATCCGGACATGGGATCTGGGGGCAGGGCAACGCTTCCGTTGTCCGGAGCGCAACTCGGCGTGTGGTTCGCCCATCAGCTCGACCCGGCGGCGGGCCGTCACATCACCGCCGAATTCGTCGACATCACCGGACCGACGGACCCGGATTCGCTGGCCGCCGCGATTCACACGGTGCTGGACGCGACCACCGCGCTGCACGTGCGTTTCGTTACCCGCGACGGATTGCCCCGGCAGATTCCCGACCGGCCGGTGGACTGGTGGCCGGAGATCGTGGACCTGCGCGACCGGCCCGAGCCGCACGCCGACGCGCTGGCCCGCATGCGGGCGGAGTTGGCCCGCCCCATCGACCTCACCCGCGATCCACTGTTCCACACGATGTTGTGCCGGATCGGCGAGCAACGGTTCCTGTGGTACCTACGGGGGCACGGGATCGCGCTGGACTCCTATGGGTTCGACCTCGTGCGCCACGCTGTGGCCGCCGAGTACGCCCAGCCGGGCACGCATCCGTCCCACGACGCGTGCCGCGCGGATTTCACCGAGCTGCTGCTTGCGGAGGCCGCGCAGCGGGACTCACCTGCCTTCGCCCGGGACCGCGACCACTGGCTCCGGTCCTTCGCCGACCGCCCGGTCCTGTCCGGACTGACCACCGACGGCCGGCCGGGCACCGATGGTCAGGCGGGCGTCCGGTTCCACCGGCATACCGCGCACCTGCCGGTGGATCTGTTGGCCGGTACCCGTCGCGTTGCCGAGGAGAGTGGGGCACTGTGGAGCGCGGTGCTGGTGGCTGCGGCGGCCACCCAGATTCGGCTGCACACCGGCACACCGGACGTGCTGGTGCGGCTGCCGGCGGCGAACCGGACCACGCGGTTGGCCGGGCAGGTGCCGACCATGGTGGCCACGATGCTGCCGCTGCGCCTGAGCGTGCCCGGTGACATCGACACGACCGGACTGGTTCGCTTGGTGTCCGGGGAGATCCTGAAGGCGTTGCGGCACCAGGCGTACGGCATCGACGATCTGCGACGCGACCTCGGCGTGGTGAATTCGGACCTGCTGACCACCGGCACCGCCGTGAACATCACCGCGTTCGACCGGCCACTGGTATTCGACGGCGTTCGGGCGAGCGTGTGCAGCCTGGCCAACGGGCCGGTCCCGGACCTGTCGCTGACCGTGTACGGGGCGGAGGCCGACGGGCGGCGCCGGGTCGACCTGGACGCCAACCCGGACCGGTACCGCGCCGAACGGGCGGCGCGGTATTGGGAGGAGTTCCGGTGGGTGCTGGATCGGATGACCGCCGATCCGCACGCGCTGCTGGTCGCGTCGGCCCATCGTGCGGCGCCGGCCCGGGGCCGCGTCACGCCCGTCGCGCCGACGTTGCTTGGCGCGTTGCGGGAGGCACTCACCAGTGACCCGACCGCCATCGCGCTGTCTGCTGTGGATGGTGCGCTCAGTTACGGGAAGTTGGACGAACGGGTCAACCGGCGCGCGCACGGCCTGATTCGGGCCGGGATCGGCACTGAGCAGGTCGTGGCCGTGCTGCTGCCGCGCACGCTGGACCTGGTGATCACGCTGCTGGCGGTGCTGCGTTCCGGCGCGGTGTACCTGCCGGTGGACCCGGCCTACCCGGCCGCCCATGTCGACCACCTGTTGGCCACGGCGAAACCGGTCCGCGTCATCACCACCTCAGTCCATAACGGACTGTTGCCGACCGGCGTTCCTGTTACGGTGCTGGACGATCCGGCGACCGATGCCGCCGAGGCACTGCTGCCGGCGTCCGAACCCACCGATGCGGACCGGGTGCGGCCGCTCACCGCAACCAACGCGGCCTACGTCATGTTCACCTCCGGCTCGACCGGTCGGCCCAAGGCGGTGGTGGTGGAACACCGGTCGCTGGCCAACCTCTACGAGAGCCTGCGGCACGCGGTGTACGAGCCCGCCCAGCGGCGCGCAGGCCGCCGGCTGCGCGTGGCGCACCTCGCCTCGGCCTCGTTCGACGCGTCATGGGCGCAACTGCTGTGGCTGGTGGCCGGGCACGCGGTGGAACTGGTCACCGGCGAGGTTCGCGGCGATCCGGCGGCGCTGGTCGAGTTGGTGCGTGCCAACGGGATCGACGTGCTGCCCACCACACCGGCACATGCGCGGCAGCTGCTGCCGGCCGGGTTGCTCGCCGACGGCGTACCCCGGCCGGGCACGGTGTGCCTGGGCGGCGAGGCGATCGGGCCGCAACTGTGGCAGACCCTGCGGGACACGGCGGGCACCGAAGGGATGAACCTCTACGGACCGACCGAGTGCACCGGCGACACGACGATCGGCCACACCGCCGACACGTCGTTCCCGGCGTTGGGGCGACCGGTGGACAATGCCGCGTTGTTGGTGCTGGACGAGGCGTTGCGGCCGGTGCCGGACGCCACGGGCGAGTTGTACGTCGCGGGTGCCGGCGTCGCTCGTGGCTACCTGGGCAGGGCAGCGCTGACCGCGGAGCGGTTCCTGCCGTCCCCGTCGGGCCCGCCCGGCGGCCGCATGTACCACACGGGTGATGTGGTGCGCCGGACGCCGGACGGTGACCTGGTGTTCGTCGGGCGGGCGGACGACCAGGTGAAGATCCGCGGCCACCGGGTCGAGCCCGCCGAGGTGGAGTACGCGCTGCGCGGGCATCCCGAGGTGGCCGATGCCGCCGTGTTGGGCGTGCCCGACCGGTCGGGGGACCTGACGTTGGTCGGCTACGTCGTGCCCGCAGTGGGGCACCTGCTGACCGGACGGGACATCGTCGAGTACGCGGCCGGCGTGCTGCCGGCGCACGAGGTGCCCTCGCTGGTCGTGGTCGTGGACGGTCTGCCGCTCACCGCACGCGGCAAGCTGGACCGGAATGCTCTGCCGGTGCCCCGGCCCGAGACGCTGGGCGGGCGGGCACCGGCCGGTGCGCGACAACAGTGGCTGTGCGGGTTGTTCACCGACCTGCTGACGGCACCGGAGGTCACGGTGGACGACGACTTCTTTGCCCTGGGTGGACATTCGCTGCTCGCGGCGCGGCTGCTCAATCGGATCGAGGAGCGGACCGGCGTGCGGCTGGCCATGCGCGTGGTGTTCGACGGGCCTACCGTGGCCGAGTTGGACGCCGCCATCGAGGCCAAGGTCGGTCAGTAGTCTCGGTCAGTTCGCGTCGGCGGTCGCCTGCGCGGTGGGCAGGTCTCGCAGTCGCCGGGCCGGTGAGGCGAGCAGCCACGTGGCCGAGAGCAGCACGCCCAGCCCGGCCAACAGCAGGGTCGGCCGGAAGCCGATCGTCGTCGCCAGCAGGCCGGCCGCGATGCTGCCCACCGGGGCCATGCCCCAGTACAGGAAGTTCATCGTGGCGTTCACCCGGCCCATCAGCTCATCCGGGCAGCGCGCCTGCTGGAAGCTGACCTGCACCACGATCACCACGATGACGCACACGCTGGCCACGAACCCCGCCACTGGCAGGAAGACGACGCGCCAACCGGTGCCGACCAGCGGATAACACAGGTAGGCCAACCCTTCCACGATCAGCGCGATCCACAGTAGACGGCCGCCGCCCACCAGGGCGGTGAGCCGGCGGGCAAGTGTCGCGCCGACCACGGCCCCGATCAAGCCACAGCTGCTGAGCAGGCCGATGAGGCCGGGCGACAGGCCGACCTCGCGGACCAGGAACACGATCAGGATGGCCGAGTTGAGGTTCTGGCACAACGCCAGGGTCGCGTTGCTGAAACTGATCGCGCGCAGGATCGGGTCGCCCAGCACCACGGCCATGCCCTCGCGGATCTCCCGGCGCAACGAGCGCGGGGCCGGCAGCGGCTTCGGTTCGGGCGCTCGGATGCCGCGCAGCCACAGCACCGACCACAGGTAGCTCGCGGCGTCCAGCAGCACTGCGGCCGGCGCGCCGAACCACTGCACCAGCGCGCCAGCCACGGTCGGCGCGGCCACCGCGGCCACCGACTGATTGGTGCGCAGCATGGCATTGCCGTCGATCAGCCGGTCGCGCTCGACCAGCCGGGGCAGGTACGACTGGTGTGCCACGTCGAAGAACACGGTGAGCACGCCGGTGACGAACACGGCCGCGTAGAAGTGCCACAGGGTCAGCACGCCGAACGCCGCGGCCAGCGGTATCGAGCCAAGGGCGAGCGCACGGCCCAGATCGGCCACCACGAGCACCGGGCGGCGGCGCATCCGATCGCACCAGGCGCCGACCTGGAGCCCGAGCAGCAGATAGGCCAGCGTCTGCAAGGTCTTGATCAGCGACACTTCGAACGTGGTTGCGTGCAGGGTCACCACGGCGAGCAGGGGCAACGCGAGATAGGACGCCCGCGACCCGAGTTGGCTGATCGCGTCGGCCGCCCACAGGTGCCGAAAGTCGCGCTGACGCAGGAGCCCGTCGCCTCGAACCTGGCGTTTCGCGGCGCACACGTTGCGTATTTTAGCGGCCGGTTTTCTCGTGTCCCGCCGGCGAGACGCGTGCCGCTTTTCTCAACCAGACTGGAGTGGACGTCCGCAAGGGGGAGGAGCCTGATGCTGCCGGGATGCGTGCCATGGCCGACCGACGTCGCGCGGCGATACCGGGCGGCAGGCTACTGGCGGGGGGTCGACCTGCACGCGGCGCTGGGGGAGTGGTGCGCCGCAGCGCCCGACCGGATCGCCATGATCGACGGCGAGCGCGGCTGGACGTATCGGGAACTGGAAGCCTGGAGCACCGCGGTGGCGGACGGGCTGTGGCGGCTGGGCCTGCGGCCCGGTGACCGGGTGGTGGTGCATCTGCCCAACCGCGCCGAACTCGTGGTGGCGCTGTTCGCCATGTGCCGGATCGGTGTCCTGCCGATCCTCGCGCTGCCGGCGCACCGACACAGTGAGATCGCCTATCTGGTCCAGGCCGGCGGCGCGGCCGGCTACCTGATGAGCGACTGGTCCGGCGAGGCCGACCACATCGCGACCGCGACGCGGCTGGTCAGCGAGGAACCGGCGCTGCGGCACGTCATCGTGGTGGGCGAAGCAGGCCCGTTCACGGCGTTCGACTCGCTTGCCGAGCCCGGTCCGGCCGCCGCGACGGCTCGACCGGACTCGGCCGACGTCGCCTTCTTCCTGCTCTCCGGCGGCAGTACCGGTCGCCCGAAACTGATCCCCCGCACGCACGACGACTACCTCTACAACATCGCGGTCAGCACGGCCAACGCCGGACTGACGGCCGACACGGTCTACCTGACCACGCTGCCGGTCGCGCACAACTACGCGCTGGGCTGCCCCGGCGTACTGGGCACGCTGAGCATGGGCGGCACGGCGGTATTCCACGACGGGGCCGGCGTGGCCGAGACGTTCGCGCTCATCGAGCGGCACCGGGTGACGATGGCTCCGCTGGTGCCACCGCTCGCGCATCTGTGGACGGTGACCGCACGCGCGACGCGCCGGGACCTGTCCAGCCTGCGACTGGTTCAGGTCGGCGGGCAGCGGCTGGGCGCCGACATCGCCCGGCGGATCGGACCGGCGCTCGGCTGCCGACTCCAGCAGTCCTTCGGCATGGCCGAGGGGATGCTCAGCCAGAGCGGTCCCGACGACGACGCCGAACTGACCTACGCCGCACAGGGCAGGCCGATCTCGCCCGCCGACGAGGTGTTGGTCGTCGATCCCGACGGCCGTCCGGTGCCGACGGGAACACCGGGCGAACTGTTGGTGCGCGGGCCCTACACGATCCGCGGCTACTACCGAGCCGAGCAGACCAACCGGCGCGCGTTCACCGAGGACGGCTACTTCCGCACCGGAGACCTGGTCCGGCGGCTGCCCAGCGGTCACCTGGTGGTCGAGGGCCGGTTGACGGACGTGATCAACCGGGGCGGCGACAAGGTCTCCCCGGACGAGGTGGAGGAGCACCTGCGCGCCCATCCGGCGATCCGCGAGGTGGTGCTGGTGTCCGTGCCCGACGCGCTGCTCGGCGAGCAGGCGTGCGCGGTGGCCGTGCTGCGCGACGAACCGGTGACGCTGGCCGCGCTCACCGGTTTCCTGCGCGATCGCGGCGTCGCCCGGTACAAGTGGCCGGACCGGCTGAAGGTGGTCACCGAACTGCCCACGACCGCCGTCGGCAAGATCTCCCGCGCCGAGTTGCGCGCCTGGCTGGTCGCCGGCTGAGCGGTGGCTATCTGGCCAGCGCGGGATGCGCCAGCACGAGTTCGGCAACCCGGTCCACCTGGCCGTACGGGAAGAAGTGGCCACCGGCCAACAGGTGCACGTCGCAGTCGAACGTCGTGTGCTCGGACCAGGCGAGCAGATCAGCCATGGACACCGTGACATCCGTGGTACCGCCGAGCACGAGCAGCGGTACCGGCAACACGTCGAACCCGGGCGCGTAACCCTCGCACAGCGCGAAATCGTGCCGCAGTGCCGTCACCACGAGGGCTCGCAGTTCCGGATCCGCGAAGACCTCGGCCGTCGTGCCCCCACCACGCAGCGTCGCGGCAACCAGGTCGTCCTCGGGCATGGTCAGCCACCGCCCGGGATCACCTGCCGGTCCGGGACGTCCGGTCCGACCGGAGACCACCAGCAACTCGGGCAGTGCCGCGCCGGCCCGACGCAGCCAGCCGGTGAGCTCCGCGGCCAGCAGCGCGCCCATGCTGTGTCCGAACAGGACGAACGGTTGGTCGGCCGCGTCGGCCAGCGCGGGGCCGAGCAGTTCGACAAGGGTGGCCGCGTCGGCGCAGGCCGGCTCGGAGAGCAGGTTCTCCCGACCGGGCAGCTGGATCGCCGCAACGTCCACATCGGAGGGAAACGCGGCGGCCCAGTCGGCGAAGCGCGACGCGCCGGCACCGGCATGCGGCAGGCAGAACAGGCGCAACCGGGTCATTGCCGGGCCTCTCCGGTCGGCGGGTGGGCGACCGGGCAGCGGGCCATCAGCGCGGCCAGTTCGGCGTTGCCGTCCTCGCCGAACGCCGCCGCGACCCGATCGCGTACCGCGTTGTCCTTCTCCTGGCTGAGTTTGAACATGCCCCGGACGTCGGTCGCGGTCATCATGAACGCGCCGACACCGGGCAGCAGACGCTCGAAGTAGTCATACGAGCCAGTGGCGTCCCACTGCCGGCCGAACCGGGCCTCCAGCAGTCGGGCGGTGGCGGCGACCACCTGCCGGGTCGCGGCGCCCTGGTCGAGCACCCGCACCGGCCCGCGCGCGTGCACCGAGGCGAAGTTCCAGGTGGGGGCGGCCGGCGTGGTGCGGTAGATGCGGGGCGAGACGTACCCGCCCGGTCCGGCGAACACCAGCAGCGACGGCACGTCCCGCGCCAGCGCGGCGAAGTGCGGGTTGGCGCGGTTGAGATGGCCGAGCAGGGTCAGGGTGTCCGGCCCGTCCGCCGTCCTGCCCGCGTCGTCGGCGAGCACGACCGGCAGGTGGGTGGCGTACGGGCCGCTCTCGGTCGCGGTGACCAGTAGGGCGAGCGGGTGCGCGCGGATCAGCTCGATCAGCTGCTCGTGCCGGACCGGCTCGTACTCCGGTGGCACGAACATGGTGACCGGCAGGTCCGGCGCGTTCATCGGCTCGGCACCGGCGCCGCGGCCAGCGATCGCACGAGTTCGCCGGCGCGCACCGCGACCGTGGAGAGCAGGGTCGAGGACAGGCCGTGCAGATGTTCCGTACTGCCCTGCACGTAGATTCCACAGTGGACGTTGGCCGCGGTGACCACCCGGTGGTCGCGGCCGACGAGCAGCCCGTGGTCACCGTCGATCTTGCACGACGAGGCCATCTCGCCCAGCACGTCGAGTGGATTGGTCGGCTGGTAGCCGGTGGCGTAGATGACGACGTCCGCGCGCAGGGTCGTGGTCGCCTCGGTGCGCAGCGAGCGGACGTCCACGTCGACCCCGTCCGCCGAGGACCGCGTGCCGACCACCCGAGCCAGATTGTGCAGGTGCAACCGTTGCGGGCCACGGACCCGCTCCTGGTACATCGTGCGGAACAGGTGCGTGATCAGCTCGCCGTCCACCACCGCGTAGTTGGTGTTGCGGTGTCGGTCGAGGATCAGCTGTCGCACGTGCGGTGGCGTGTCGTGGAACTCGTCCACCGCCGCCGGATCGAACACGCGGTTGACGAACGGGCTGTCGTCGGCCGGCTGGTAGCCGTAGGCCGGCAAGACGGCGTGGATCCGTGCGTCGCGGAACCGGCCGTGCAGATGCGCGACGGCCTCCGCCGCGCTCTGTCCGCCGCCGACCACGACGAACCGAACCGGCGCCGCGGCGTCGAGCCGATTGAGCCGGGGGAGGAGTTCACTGCTGTGCCAGACGCGTTCGCCCGGCTCGACACCGACCGGCAGGGCGGGTCGCAGCCCCTGGGCGAGCACCAGGTTGCGGGTCCGGCGAACCAGTTCGCGGCCGTCTGCACTGCGGGCCACCACGTCCAGGCAGACGACGTCGGCGCCGTCCTGGACCGGTCGGACCGCGACGACCTCCGCGTCGTAGTCGACCTCGTCGGTAAACCGCGCAGCGGCCCATTCCAGGTAGTCGTGGAACTCGACGCGGGACGGGAACACGGCCTGCTGATTGATGAAGTCCGCTAACCGGTCGCGGTCGTGCAGATAGCTCAGAAACGAGAAGGCGCTGCCCGGATTCCGCATGGTGACCAGGTCCTTGAGAAAGGAGACCTGCATGGTGGCGCCCTCGATGAGCATGCCGCGATGCCAACCGAAGCGGGGCTGCCGCTCCAGGAAACCGGCGCGCAGCACCTGTTCCGGTGACCCGCCCGCGTTGTGTTCGCGCACCGCGATCGCCAGGGCGAGGTTGGCCGGGCCGAAGCCGACGCCCACCACGTCGAGTACGGCGCCGTCGTCCGGAGAAACCGAAGCCATCACCACGCCTCTCCTGCTGCGTCCCGCTGGCGGGACAGGACCAGAATCCCTGGTGCGTATGGAAAGCTAACACCTATTCGGTTGGCAGAAGGAGGATCGGGTGACCGCACCGGACATCGAGTACGAAGTAGTCGTCAACGACGAGGAACAGCACTCCATCTGGCCGGCGCACCGCACCCCGCCGAAGGGTTGGCGCGCTCTGGGCATGCGCGGTTCCCGCGAGGACTGCCTGGCGCACATCGACCGGGTGTGGACGGACATCACCCCGCTCAGCGTTCGCCGCGCCATCGCACCCTGACCAGGATGCGGTCAGTCCTGTTCGGACTCGGCGAGCGCCGCCGCCACCTCCTCCGGTGTCAGCGCGGCGAGTTCGGCCAGCGCCAGCGACTCGACCGCGGCGGCGAGCCCGGCCACCGTCGGGTGATCGAACACGGTCCGTACCGGGATCCGTAGCCCGAGCGACTCGCCGATCTCGTCGGCGACCCGGACGGCGGCCAGCGAATGGCCGCCCAGCGCGAAGAAGTCCGCGTGGGCGCCGACCGAGGCGCGCCGCAACACCGCGCACCACACGTCCGCGACCTGCTTCTCCAGTTCCGTGCGCGGGTTGTCGGCCGGATCGACGGTGTCGGCGGGCCGGTGCAGCGCCGCGCGGTCCAGTTTCCCGGTCGCGGTCAGCGCCAGTGCCGGCACCTCGACCACGACCGAGGGCACCAGGTACGCCGGCAACCGGGCACTCGCGTGGGCCAGCACGTCGGCAGGCTCGGTGAGCACCACATAGGCGATGAGCGCGTCGTCCTCCGCGACCACCGCGGCGTCGGTGACCGCCGGATGCGCGAGCAGCACGGCTTCCACCTCGCCCGGTTCCACCCGGTGGCCACGCACCTTGAGCTGCCGGTCGATCCGACCCAGGAATTCCAGCTCGCCGTCCGGGCGCAGCCGGGCCAGATCCCCGGTGCGGTACATGCGACCGCCCGGCTCCGGCGAGAACGGATCAGGCCGGAACGCAGTGGCCGTCGCGCCCGGCGCGCCGACATAGCCGCGGGCCACGCCCGGCCCGCCGAGGCAGACCTCGCCGGGCACGCCGGGCGGCACCAGTCGGCCGTGCTCGTCGAGCAGGTAGCAGCGGACCGCGCCGATCGGGCGACCGATGGAGATCTCCGGCCAGGGCGCGGTCAGTGGCGGGCCGGCCGTGGCCACGACGGTGTTCTCGGTGGGGCCGTAGTGGTTGACGACCGGCACTCCGGGAGCGGCGGCGGGATCGGGCCGGAACCGGTCACCACCGGTCAGCAGCACGCGCAGCCGCGTGCTGGCGCGCAACGGTTCCCGGATCAGGTATTCGGCCAACGGAGTGGGCGCGAACGCGACCGTGGTGCCGACCCGCGCGTAGTGCGCCACCAGATCCCGGGGCGCCCGCGCCAGTTCGGCAGGCGGCAGGTCCAGTTCGGCACCCGCCAGCAGCGCGGGCCAGATCTCCCAGGCAGCCGCGTCAAAGGACATGCTGGCGATCTGGGTGACCCGGTCGCCCGGCCGCAGGGCGTACCGGTCCAGATGCCAGGCGACAAGGTGCGTCAACGACCGGTGCGACACCGCGACGCCCTTGGGCCTGCCGGTCGAGCCGGAGGTGTGGACCACATAGCAGAGCCCGGCCGGCAGAACCGTTGGCAGCGCTACCGAGGTCGGTTCCGGCTCGTCGAGCCAGACAGGCATGGCGTCCTCGGTGATGGTCAGCACGGCTCCGGCGTCGGAGGTGAGCTGCGCGCTCCGCATCGGCGGCAGAGCGGGGTCGATCGGCAGATAGGCCGCGCCGGCACGCAGCACGGCCGTCAGCGCGACGACGAGGTCGACTCCCTTGGGCAGCCGCACGCCGACGACGTCCTCCGGCCCGACCCCACGCGCGCACAGGGCGAGGGCCAGCCGGGCGGACCGTTGGTCGAGTTCCCGAAAGGTCAGCCGGCGATCCGCATCGGACACCGCGATCCGGTCCGGGTGGGCGGCGATCGTGGCGGCCAACCACGCGGTGACGGTCGGCGCGACCGGCACCGGCTCAGCTCCCTGGGCGGTCAGGGCGTGCCGCTCGGTCGGCGACACCGTTGGGTGTGTGGAAAGCCGCAGTCCCGGCGCGGCCAGCACGTCGGCCAGCACGGCGAGGAAGCGCTCCGCGAGCCGGATCACCGTGGCCGCCTCGAACAGGTCGGTCCGGTACACCAGTCGCAGGGTCGTCCCGTCCGCGTGGCGGCGCAGGTGCGTCTCCAGGTCGAAATGCGTGGTGCGGATCGGCAGTTCCCGCCGCGCACAGTGCAGTCCGGCCAACGTCACGCCGTCGTCCGCGGGCTCGACCGTCAGGTCGAACCAGTGCTGGAACAGCGGGTTGTGTTCGGCGTGGCGCGCGGGCGCGAGGTCGGCGACGACGGACGGGAACGGGATGTCGTGATGGTCGAAGGCGTCGAGCACGTCGTCGCGAACCCGGCGGAGGAGTTCGTCGAAACTCGGATCGTCGGCCAGGTCCGCCCGCAGTACCACCGTGTTGACCAGGTAGCCGACCGTGTTCTCGCGGCCGGCGCGGTCCCGGCCGGCGAAGGGCACCCCGACCGTCACGTCCGTCGATCCGGTGTGCACGGACAGGAAGTGCAGGTACGCGGCCAGTGTCACCACGAACAGGCTGGTGCGGTGCCTGCGGGCCAGGGTGGTCAGGCCGGCGATGACCTCCTCCGGTACGGGCAGGTCCAGCTGGGCACCGGCCTGCGCGGGCTGGTCGGGGTGCGGCCGGTCGGTGGGCAGACGCAGCACGGTGGGCGCGCCGGCCAGCCGGGTCCGCCAGTACGCCAGTTGACGCGCCGCCTCGGGGCCGGTCAGCCAGTCGCGTTCGGCGTGCGCGAGTTCGGCGTGGGGGAGCCCGGGTTCGGGGAGGTCGGGGCCGGCCGGATACGCGGCGGCGAGATGGCGTTCCAGCACCTGCCGGGAACCGCCGTCGAAGACGAGGTGGTGCGCGGTGATCGACAACAGGTGCCGGTCGGGCCCCGCGACGATCAGCACGACGCGAAACAGTGGCCCCGCAACGAGGTCGAAGGGCGTCTCGGCCAGTTCCTCCGCCAACGCGAGGGCCGCCTCGCGCGGATCGGTGTCGGGCGAGTCCGGCATGGCGATCCGCAGCGCCGGTTCAGGCGGCTCGACGGTGCGCGCCCACGGTTCGCCGTCCCGTAGCACGATTCTGGTGCACAGCACGGGATGCGCGGCCAGGAACGAACGGATGGCATGGGACAGCGCGGGAATGTCGAGCGGCCCGCTGATCTCGTAGCACAGCGCGATCGAGTAGCCGCTGCTGCCGGGAGCGAGCCGGTCGAGGAACCACATGCTGCGTTGGACGCTGGACAATGGCGTCAGCGACGCCCATGACTCGGTCACGACTACCACCAGAGGTGTGCGCGCGGTGATCGTCAGGCGAACGTAGCACGCGGACCCGGCGGTCACGGTGGATCGCGGTTTGGCTGTCCCGCCGGCGGGACCGGCACTTCCGCATCGCCCTGGCACGGGCACGACCTCGTTAGCCTGCGGGGGTGACCGCAACCTCGCCCGATCCGCGGCTGGCCGAGCTGTTGCGCCGTCGGCGGGCCGGGCGCGCGCGACCGGTCGTCGCCGGCCTTGCCTCGGTGCGCCGCGCGGCGCGGCCCGTGCTGTCCTATGCCCAGCACCGGTTGTGGTTCCTCACCAAGCTGCTGCCCGACACGCCCGGGTATCACGTGCCGGTGGCCTACCGGCTGCGCGGTCCGCTGGACGTGCGTGCCCTGCGCGTGGCCCTGCATCACCTGGTCGCCGGGCACGAGACGCTGCGTACCCGCTTCGGCGAGGACGAGCACGGCGAGCCGTACCAGATCATCGATCCGCAACCCCGCGTCCGTCTGACCACTGTGGACGTTTCAGTCGATCCGGAGCCGATGGCCAGGGCCGTCGAGGTCGCGCGGGCGACCGAGAACGCGCCGTTCGACCTGGAGCGCGGCCCGCTGCTGCGGTGCCGGCTGGTCCGCCTCGCCGAGGACGACCACGTGCTGACCATGGCGGTACACCACATCGTCTTCGATCGGGCCTCGCTCACCGTGTTGGGCACCGACCTCTCCCGCGCCTACGCGGCCGAACTCGCCGGTACCGCGCCGCCGTCGTTCGGTCCCTCCGTGCCCTATGCCGAGTACGCCCAGTGGCAGCGGCAGATCATCGCCGGCCGGCGTCGTACGGAGCTGGTGGAGCACTGGGTGTCGCGCCTGGCCGGCGCGCCTCCCTTGCTGGAACTGCCGGCGGACCGGCCTCGCCCGGCCGTGCCGTCGCATCGGGCCGGGACCGTCGCGTTCACCGTGCCGCCGGACGTGGTCACCGGCGTGCGTGCGTTGGCCGCCGGGCACCGGATGACACCGTTCATGGTGGTGCTGGCGGCTTACCAGGCGGTGCTGGGCCGGCACGGCGCCCGGTCGGACATCGTGGTCGGCGTCCCGATGGACCTGCGGCCGCAGCCGGAACTGGCCGGTGCCATCGGGTTCTTCGTCAACTCGCTGCCGATCCGGCTGGACCTCTCCGGCGATCCGTCGTTCGCCGAACTGCTGGCGCGCGCCCGGCAGGGCGTCCTGGCTGCCTACGATCATCGCGAGGCGCCGTTCGAACTGGTGGTGGAGCGGCTCGCGCCCCAGCGCGACCTGTCCCACAACCCGGTCATGCAGGTGTGGTTCGAACTGGCCGACCTGGCGGCAGGCGGCCCGGACCTGCCGCGACTGCCGGGCGTGACGGTGACGCACTTCGAGTCCGACACCGCACGCACCCGGTTCGACCTGGAGGCGCACCTGATCGCGCAGCCCTCCGGCGAGGTGTCCGGCCGGCTGCTGTACGCGGTGGACCTGTTCGAGCACGACACCGTCGATGCGATCGCCCGGCACCTGGTGAACTTCCTGCGCTCAGCGGTCGCCGCGCCGGACCTGCCGCTGTCGGAGATCCAGATCTTCGACGACGCCGAACTGCGACAGCTCTTCGACGAGTGGGCCGTCGCGCCGCGGCTGCGGTAGCCGCCTCAGCCGTCCAGTGTCCGGCCCGCCGCCTGGTCCAGCGCGGCGACCACCCACTTCTCGAACGCGTGGCCGGTCCGTACCGCGGCCTCCCGCCAGCGGTCCACCCGTTCGGTTTCCACGCTCATCCTCGGCAGGACGTCCAGCTCCTGAACTGTTCCGCCGCCACGCCGGCTGTCCCGGACCTGTCGGCGCAACAGGTTGCGCGACCAGCCGTGCCGTTCCGCCAGATCGAGCCAGCGGTCCTGGTCGGCGTCGGGCAGCGCGGCGACCTCCGCGTGGTGCTGGAAGCTGAGTTGGGACCGGCGCCGCACCCAGTCGAAACGCCGGGCGACCCACGCGTAGTTGCGCAGGGTCTGGTAGTCCAGCCCGGCGGCGGCGATCGCGTGCTGGTACCGGTCGGCGTACTCCTCCTGGCCGTAGACCAGCCAGTCGCCGAGACACCAGATCGAGGAGTCGGAGATCCGGGCCAGTTGCAGGCCAGCGTGTTCCCAGGTGGTGAAGGCCAGTTTCGCGGGGAACCGCAGCCCGACCCTGGTGGCGAGGATCTGCCCGTCCTGCCCGAACTGGTTCCAGGCCGGCCGGGCTCCCTCGGCGCGCGCGGCCACGACGGAGCGGCCACCGCGTTGGTTTTCCTCATTTCGCACGTTCATTTTTCCTTTCCTGAGCACTCGGCGCGAGATACGCGCCCGCCGAAGAAGGGAGCAAAGAACGATTACGATAGTCGGCCAGCCGACTCTTTTCGCATGAGATATTCGCCCCCCAGTACGCCGTGATCAAGCTGAACATAGGTCAAAAACGCATTTGATGTCAAGGGAAACGCCTGCGGGCGGCCTCGATGATGGCGCGCGCCATCGACACGCCATCACCACGCCAGCGGCGCACTATTCGCGCACTATTCGCGGCTGAATTGAGGCGAGAATAATTCCGCCAAACCAGCGACTGTCGGATGCTCGAACAACTGCCGGATGGTCACCGGGACGCCCAACTCCGCGGTGATCCGGCTGACCAGCCGTACCGCGTGCAGGGAATGCCCACCCAACTGGAAGAAGCTGTCCGCGATACCGACCGGCGCGGACAACGCGAGCACCTCGGCGAACAGTTCGCACAGCACGCGTTCCCGATCGGTGCCAGGCGCTCCACCGGCTCCGGTGGCGACCGGGCCGGGTGCGGGCAGCGCGCGCCGGTCCAGTTTCCCGTTCGGCGTCAGCGGCAGCGCGTCCAGGAAGGTGAACGTGGTGGGAATCATGTGCTCGGGTAGGCGTTGCGCGGCGTAGCGGCGCAACTCGGTCTCCTCCGGCGGCGGGTCCGCCGGCACCACGTAGCCGGCCAGTCGCGACCCGCCGGCACCGTCGCGCACCGCCGTCACGGTGGCCTGCCGCACCCGAGGGTGCCCGGCCAGCACGGCCGCCACCTCGCCCGGCTCGACCCGCATCCCGCGGATCTTGACCTGATCGTCCATCCGGCCCACGTGTTCGACACTGCCGTCCGCCCGCCACCGGACCAGATCACCCGTGCGGTACATCCGGCTCCCCGGCGGACCGAACGGGTCCGGCAGGAAACGGTCCGCGGTGTGACCGGGCCTACCCGAATAACCGCGGGCCAGGCCGATTCCGGCCAGGTACAGCTCGCCCGTCACGCCGGGCAGCACGGGTCGCAGCGAGGAGTCCAGCACGTACGCGGCGGTGTTCCACACCGGCCTGCCCAGTCGGATGTCGTTGTCGGTCACCTCGTGCCACAGGCTGTCGCCGCTGGCCTCGGAGGCGCCGTAGAGGTTCAGCAGGGTGGACGCCGGGAACACCGCGCGGAACTCCTCCGCCAGCGCCGGTGGCAGCGGCTCACCGCTACTGATCCACATCGGACAGTCGATCGCCCGTCCCTGCGCCACCATCGCAGCCAGCAGGCTCGGCACCGTGGTGACGCGCGCGACCCGGTGCCGGTCCATCAGCGCGACCAGGTCCGGCACGCTGCGCGCGGTGTCGGTGTCGGCGAGCACGACGCTGCCGCCGAACGCCAGCGGCCCGAGCAGTTCCGTGATGCCGTCGACGAAGTTCCACGAGGTCTTCGCGCAGACCGGCTCCGCAGGCCGCCACGGATAGCGGTCGTGGAACCAGGCCAACCGGTTGACCAGGCCACCGTGCACGCCGAGCACGCCCTTGGGGCGCCCGGTCGAACCAGAGGTGTAGACGATGTAGGCCAGCGAGTCCCGCGTCGTCGGCGTGTCCGGTCCGGACTCACGCAGCCGCGCCAACTCGGCGCGCACGGCCGGATCGTCCAGCCGGAGCGTGGGCACGTGGTCCAGCACCGAGGCGGTGTCGGCCGTCGCCAACACCACGGCCGGCGCCGCATCGGCGAGCATGAACCGAATTCGCTCGGGTGGATAGTCCGGGTCGAGCGGGAGCACGGCGGCGCCGGCCTTGAGCACCGCCAGCATGGCCACCACCGCGTCCACCGACCGGCGCAACGCAAGGCCGACCACCGACTCGGCCCGAACACCCCGATTCTCCAGCGCTGCGGCCAATTGGGTCGCCCGACCGGCCAGTTCGCCGTAGGACACCCGCGTGTCACCGTCGATCAGCGCGAGCGCCTCGGGCTGATCGGCTGCTCTCGCACCGAACAGTGCCACCACCGAATGATCCGGTACGGCGTGCGCGGTGTCGTTCCACGACACCAGGACCCGATGCCGCTCGGCCGGGGACAGTGGATCCAGTTCGCCGAGCCTGCGCCCCGGATCGGCCGTGATCTCGTCGAGCAACCGGACCAGCCGCTCGGCGAACAGTCGCAGGGTCGCCGGGTCGAACAGGGCCGCCAATCCGCTGAGATGGCAGCGCAGCCGGCCCTCGACGTGGTCGATGTTGAGCGAGAGGTCGAACTTCGGCGGCGGTGGCACCGGCGGGAACGGCTCGATCAGCAACCCGCCCGAGCCGATCGCGGCCTTGCGCGCCGGCTCCTGGAGCTGGAACAGCACCTGGAAGATCGGATTGCGCCCCAGATCTCGGTCCGGGTGCAGGGCTTCCACGATGTGCTCGAACGGCACGTCCTGGTTGTCGAAGGCGTCCAGGGTGTCGCCGCGCACTCGCGCCAGGAGTTCGGCAAAAGTCTGACCGCCCGTGGGGCGAACGCGCAGCGGCAACGAATTGAGGAACAGGCCGACGACCCGTTCCAGCGCCGGATCCACCCGGCCGTCCACGGGCACGCCGATCACCACGTCCTCACCGCCGTCGACAGTGTGCCGGGACAGCAGCACTGCGAACGCGGCCAGCATCGTCATGAACAGCGTCGTCTCCGCCTCGGCGCTCAGCCGTTCCAGCCGGCCGGTCAACGAGGGGTCGACGTCGAACTGGTACCGGCAGCCCGCGCGCAGCTCCTCGGGATCACGCGGTCGCGGCCGGTCACTGACCAGGTCGATCGTTGCCGGCGCGCCGGCGAGTTGCTCGCGCCAGTAGTTCAGTTGACCGGTGAACAGGCCGGCGGCCTGGCAGGTGCGTTGCCAGACGGCGTAGTCGCCGTACTGCACGGTCAGCGGTGGCAGTTCGGCGTCCGGGTCGGCCAGGAGGCGGTCCAGTTCCTCGCGCAGCACCTCCTGCGACACCCCGTCGCACACCGCGTGATGCAGGACAAGGCACACCACGTGGTCCTCGGCCGCCAATCGCACCACGAGGCACCGCATCAGCGGTCCGGCGGACAGGTCGAACGGTGCCAGCTGGTACTCGCCCACCGCCTGGTGTGCGGCCGCGACCCGCGTGTCGGCGTCCCGGTCGGACACGTCGACGAGGGCCGGGATGACCGGTGCGGGCGGCCGGATCACCTGCCTCGGTACCCCGTCGCGGGCCGGCAGCGCGGTGCGCAACGCCTCGTGCCGGGCGGCCAGCCGGGTCAGCGCCGCGGCGACCGCATCGGTGTCGAGCCTGCCGTGCACGCGCACGGCCAGCGGCATGTTGTAGGCGCCGTGATCGGACCCGACCTGGTGGACGAACCACAGGCGCTGCTGCGCGAACGACAGCGGCAGATCCCCGGTCCTGGGCACCGGCACCAGACGCGGCGCCGAACTCTCGGTCGCGTCCCGGACGACCGCTGCCAGCTCGACGACGGTCGGCGCGTCGAACAACGCTCGCAGCGGCAGGTCGACCCCGAACGCGGCGCGCAGCCGATACACCACCTGGGTGACGAGCAGCGAGTGGCCGCCCAGCGCGAAGAAGCTGTCGGTGGTCCGCACCCGCTCCAGATTCAGTACCTCGCACCAGATCCCGGCGATCACCTCCTCCCGCGCGTCCCGCGCCTCGCCCTGATCCGCCTGTTCCGGCGCGGTGTCCGCCGGGGCCGGCAACCGCGAACGGTCGACCTTTCCATTGGCGGACAACGGGAACTCCGGCAGCGTGACGAACAGCTCCGGCACCATGTACGCCGGTACCCTGGCCCGCAGGCCGGCTCGCAGATCCGCGTCGGGCGGCGGGTCGCCGATCGGTACCAGATAGCAGACCAGTCGCGACGTCCCGGCCACGTCCCTTGCCGTCACGACCGCATCCGCGACGTCCTGGCGAGCGCGCAGCACGGACTCGATCTCGCCCGGTTCGACCCGATAGCCGCCGATCTTGATCTGGAAGTCCTGGCGCCCCAGGTACTCCAGCGTGCCGTCCCGCCGCCACCGGCCGACGTCACCCAGCCGATACATTCGGGCGCCGGGCGTCGCGGCGTACGGGTCGGGCAGAAAAGCTCCGGCGGTCAGGCCGGGCCGCCCGAGATAGCCGCGTGCCGGCGGCGGACCGCCGACGTAGATGTCACCGGGCACGCCCACCGGCGCCGGGGCCAGATACCGGTCCAACACGTAGATCCGGGCGGCGCCCACCGGCGGGCCGAGCGGCGAGAACTCCGGCCAACTCGTCGCCGGGGCGTGCTGCCGCAGGGCGGTCACCACGTTGACTTCCGTCGAACCGTACTGGTTGTCCAGGGTCGCTGCGGGCAGCCGGTCGAACAGTTCGCGCACCGCGGGAGTGATCACCTGCTTGTCTCCGGTGGTGATGACCTCGCGCAGGCTGGCCAGGTCCGCCGGAGCGCTCCGCGCGTGGCGTGCCAGGCGGTCCAGCGCCGCGACCGGCAACAGGATCTTGGTCAACCGGTGCTCCGCGACCAGCCGCGCCACGGCGGCGATGTCGTAGCGGTCCGTCTCGTCGGCGATCACCACGAAACCACCCGACCACCACGCGGACAGCAGTTCGAAATACCCGACGTCCGCGGTCATCGGGTAGTAGTGCAGGGCACGCGGCGCCTCGGCGTAGTCGCGGGCACTCCACTCCATCTGGTCGACCTGCGGCCCGTTCGCCATCGCGATGCCCTTGGGCCTGCCGGTCGAACCCGAGGTGTAGACGACGTACAACAGGTGGTCCTCGGTCGCCCTCGGCCCCGGATCGGTGTCCGGACCATCGATACCGGCGTCCGTGCGCACCCACGGCACTCCCCACGCCTCGACGTCGAGCGCGGCCGCCAACTCCGGGGCGGCCAGCACGAGACCCGCGTCGGCGTCCGCCAGCACGAACCGCAGTCGTTGCACCGGGTGCTCGTGGTCCAGCGGCAGGTACGCCGCGCCCGCCTTGGCGACCGCGAGTGCCGCCACCGCAAGGTCGGCGTCCCGGCGGGTCAGCACGCCGACCCGCACGTCCGGTCCGGCGCCGCGCTCGATGAGCACCCGGGCCAGTCGGTTGGCCGCGGCATGCAGTTGCGCGTAGGTGAGGGTGCGTTCGCCGGCCACCACGGCGGGCCGGTCGGCGTACCCGGCGGCCTGCTCGGCCAGCCGGTCGGCCACCACCCGGTGGCCAGGTGCGTCCGGCATCACGACTCCTGTGCGTAGACGACCGGCAGTTCCCGGGGACCGCGCAGCATCGGACCGAACGTCCACGCGACCTGCTCGGTCGCAACGGCCAGCCGCACCGAGGGCAGCTGCCGGAACAGCGTGGTCAACGCGATCTCGCCCTCCAGGCGGGCAAGGTGCGCCCCGAGACAGACGTGAATGCCGTGCCCGAAGGCCAGATGGGAGGGCCGTTGCGGCCCGGGAACGAACGTGTCCGGCCCGGCGAAGCGGTCCGGGTCGCGGTTGGCGGCCGCCAGCGAGATCACCAGGCGGTCACCCCGGCCGATCCGGTTACCGGCGATCTCCAGATCTGTTGTGGCGTAGCGGTACACCGACATCTGCACCGCCGAGTCGTGCCGCAGCGCCTCCTCAACCACCGCGCGCGGACACGTCGGATCGGCCAGCAGGTCGCTGATCAGCGCGGGCCGGTCGAGCAGTCGCAGCAGCGCGGCGCCCAGGAACGGCACGGTGGTGGTGTGGCCGGCGCCGAGCAGCGCGTAGACCATGCCGTGCAGTTCGGTCTCGCTCAGCTCGCCGCGTTCGACCGCGCCGAGCAGTTCAGTAGTCACGTCATCGCCGGGATGCGTTCGCTTGTACTCGACGATCGACCGAACCCGTGCCTCGACCTCGGCCATCGCCGGACTGTCCGGCCCGTCGGTGAAACCGGCCCGGTAGAACAGATCCATGACCGTCGCCGGATCGTCGTACCGATCGGGCGGCACGCCGAGCACGGCGTGGATCACCCGGACCGGTACCGGCAGGGCGTACTCCGCCATCAGGTCGGCGCTGCCCCGGCCGGCGAAGGACGCGACCGCGGCTTCGCAGATCTCCGCCACCGCCGGTCGCAGCCGCTGGATCGCGCGCGGACTGAAGGCGCCTGCCACGAGTTGTCGAAGCCTGGTATGCCGAGGCGGATCGCTGCCCAGCAGATCGCGCTGGTCCACTGTGGAGCCCGTGGCGGTGCCACTGTCATTGCTCAGCCGTGGATCCGCCAACAGAGTCCGGGCCACGGCGTAGGACGTGACGAACCAGGTGGGCCTGCCCTCCGCGGACAGGATCTGGGTGACGGGCATGGTCGAGCGCAACCACGACAGGTTGGGGTACGGGTCCGGATCTCCACCGCCGCTGGCCACCGAATCCATCCCACCCCCCGTTGCCGGCAGCGAAGCCACCACAGGGACGCTACCGCCGGGCCGCGTGCTCAGGGTCCCGCCGGCGGGACGGAAACGTTCAGCTCATGGTGGGCCGGGCCTGCGCGATCGTCCAGCGGTTGCCCTCCGGGTCCTCGGCGAGGTAGTGCGGCAGGCCCCACGGGCTGGCCAACTCCCGCACGATCACGGCGCCCCGCTCGGTGCTGTGGCGGTAGTGCGCGGCCACGTCGTCCACATACACCCAGGGCAGGTGCACCGACGCGTGCGCCGCCCCATCACCCTCCAGCTTGGCGATGATCAGCGAGCTGTTGCCGATGCGGAACTCGATCCACGGGTGGCCGTAGTTGCTCTCCGGCAAGGGATCGGGGCCTTCCGGCAATGGGTCCGGTGATGCAAAGCCGAACACGTCGGCCAGCCAGTGGGCGGCCGCCGCCGGTTTCGCATACGACACGGTGAGCCCCAGCCGGGCGATGTCCCGCACCTCGTGCGGAACGCGGTCCCGTCGGGCCACCCACGGCCCGAACCACTTGGGCACCACCCGAGTCCACGACATGCCACCCTTTTCCAGGCCACCGGCCGGAATCCGAGCGAGCACCGTGACGAGGGTGCCCGCGTCGGACGGTTCGAAGCTCACCTCGGTGAGCACGTCGTCGATCGAGCTCGTCCACGCCAGCCGTTTGCCCGGCTCCCATGCCGTGATGCGAGCCAGTTCCAGGGCATCGTCGTCGGTATAGATCTCCAACAACCGGCCGCCAACGCCGGGTTCGCAGCGCAGTTCCCGCATGCGACCGCCGGCGTGGTGGTTGATCGGACCACGCACCCACCACAGGTCCAGTTCCTCGGTGAACGCGCTGAAGGCCGTGTCCGGGTCGACCGCGACCTCGACCATCGAGGAAACCGAACGTTCTCCCTGCGTTGTGTCGGTCATCGCCTGCCCCTTCGCTCCACATGGGCCTTGAACGACCCGAGTTGCTCGTCCCAGTGCGCCTGAATCTGGTCCAGCCAGGCGCGTACGGCGACCACCGACTCGCCACGCAGCCGGAACACGCGAACGCGGGCGTCCTCGCTACGGCGCTCGTCGTCGACCACGCCCGCGTCGAGCAGCGCCTTGAGGTGCTTGCTCATGGCGGGCGCGGGCAGACCGAGATCCTCCGCCAACTCCCCGGCCCGCCGAGGAGACTCGCTGAGCAGTTCCACGACGCGCAGGCGAGCGGGGTCGGCCAGGGCCTTCAGCAGCAACGCGAGATCCTGAGCGGTCACGAGAAATAGTTTCTCATGTCTGCAACTATTGTCAAGGGTGTGCGGCAAGCTGGCCGGCCTGGCAGGCTTGAGCGCCCGCCAGGCACCAAGGCAACAGACAACCTGCCTCAGTCGTCTTCGACGACCTCCGCGAACGCGATCACCACACCGCCGGTCGCGTGCTCAAGAGTCGCGCCGACCAGGGCGCCCGCCTCCCCGGCGGCGGCGCTGGCCGCCACGTAGTCGGCAAAGTACAGGTCCAACAGTCGGTACGCGGGGGTCGGGCTGCCGTCCTCTTTTGGCCAGACCCTCGACGCCTGCAACCGGATCAGGCCGGGGAGTTTCCGCGCGAGCGCGAGCTGATCGGGGTAAGCCGCCTCGAAGGCAGCCGGGTCGGCGGGGTTGGAATAGACGAAGCTGATCTTGGTCGGCTGGTCCGGCATGGATTCGGTCTTCCTTCTCATCTGGTTGCAACGCTTCGATGAAGTCAACCAGCGGGGAATCGGCGGCACCACGCAGAACAGCACGCAGAAGTACCCGCGCGAGCCGCAGCCACGATCCACAGTGGACCGTGACGCACCCGGCCTGCTTCGAACTACCGCCCGGCCACCGTGGCCATACGCAGCAACCACGACGTCACCCGCGCCGTCAACGCCTCCCGCTCAGCCGACGACTCCTCCGCGTCGAGCCGGGTGCGAGCGAACAGGCGGACCAGGTCGTGGAACCGGTACCGTCCCGCCGAGCTGTCCAACAGCAGGCCGAGATCGACGAGCTCGTCCAGCGCATCCCAGGCGACCTCCACCGGCACCTCGCCGGCGACCCCGGCGAGCGCCGCGTCGAAGTCGCGGCCAGGCACCACGGCGAGCCGCCGGAAGACCAGCCGGGCAGTGTCCGCGAGTTGCTCGTAGGACATCGCGAATGCGGTCGCGATCTTCAGATCACCGGCCTTGAACTGATCCAGACGGTGCTCCTCATCCGCCAGCCGGGCCGCCAGTTCGGCGGCATCCCAGCCGAGCCGGCTGACCAGCCGGTTCCCGATGATCCGCAGCGCCAGCGGCATGCCCTCACACATCTGGGCGAGCTGGTGGAGCGCCAATTCCTGGTCGCCCGCGGCACGCCGGCCCAGAATCCCGACCAGCAGTTCCGTGGCCTCCGGCTCCGACAGGGGTTCCAGGGCGAGCCGGCGTACGCCCTCCAGGCCGGCCAGCAGCCGCCGGGCCGTGATCAGCGCCCGGCTCGCGCCGTCTCCCGGCAGCAGTGGGCGCACCTGCTCCTCCGACCCGGCATTGTCCAGCACGACCAGCGCATGGCTGTCGCGCAGCAGCGACCGGTACATCGAAGCGCGCCCCAGGACATCGTCCGGGATCTGTCCATCCGCCACACCGAGCGTGCGAAGCAACAGCCGCAACGCGTCAGCGGTGTCCACGGGCTGCGGGGCCATGCCCAACAGGTCAAGGAAGAACACCCCGCCGGGAAAACTCGACCGCGCGGCGTGCGCCGCTCGGACGGCGAGCGTGGTCTTCCCCATGCCGCCCGAGCCGGTCACGAGCCCCACCACGCCTGCGCCCGATGCGTTCTCGGCGTGGAGCAGTTCGTTCATCCAGGCCAGTTCCGTGGCACGGCCGGTGAAGTCGTCAACGCCCCGAGGCAGTTCACAGAGGGCGGCCGGGCGCGTCCAGTGGTCCCGCAGCCTGCCATCCCGCGCGAGTTCGACAAGCTGCTGGTAGTCGTCCCCGTCCAGGGCGAGCGCGTCAGCCACGGCAGTGACCGTGCGCTGCTGCGGTCCCTTGCTTCGCCCGCGCTCCATATCGGACAGGGTTCTCGCGCTGACCCCGGACCGCTCGGCCAACTGCTCCAGCGTCAGCCGCGCCGCGCGCCGATGGCCGCGCAGCACTTCCCCAAAACCTAGATCGCCGTCAATAGGCGGAACCATACCTAACGAGCAGGGACGCACCACCGCAGGATCGTGTGTGGCGACGGGGCACAGAATTGAGCGGAACCGCCTTCACTGAATTCGCCGTCAGTCATGCTTTCGCCGCCCCGGACGAGTTCACCGGGAGACGCCGGGTTCGCGCGGGGCCGGCGAACTTGAGCGCGATCGCGTTGCGCAGCACCTGCCAGGTCGCCCTGCCGAATCGTAACTTGCTGGCACCGTGCTGCCGGTCGGCGAACACGACGTCCTGCGTGCCGATCACGAAACCGGCGGCGCGCGCCCCGACCAGCAGTTCCAGGTCGATCGCCCAGCCTGCGGGGTGCAACGTGACGTGGTCGAGCACGCAGCGGCGGATGACCTTGAGACCCGACTGAACGTCGACGTCCAGCCGGTGCAGGAACTGGATCACCAGGCGCGAGGACCGGCTCAGGCAGCGTCGCACGAGGCCGGTCTGCTGGATCACCCGGTTCGCGACGACCACGTCCGCCTGGTGCGAGGTGACCAGGGCGACCATCGCCGGAATGGCCTCAGGCGGGTATTGCAGGTCCGCGTCGATCATGCAGACGATGTCGCCTCGACACCGAGCGAATCCGTCCACCAGCGCGTACCCTTTGCCGTGCATGCGCGTCCTGCGCACGACGACGACCGGATGCTCGCGGCCGAGTGCGGTCGCCACCGCGGCGGTGTCGTCGACGGAGCCGTCGTCGACGATCACCAACTCGTAGCTGCTCCGCCCGGCGAGGGCCAGACGAATCCGGGCCGCGAGCGTGGGCAGATTCTCGGCCTCGTCCCGCGCCGGCACCACGATCGACAACAGCGGTAGTTCTGCGTTGTCGGTCACGGCCTCGTCCTCGTCGCTCGCCATGGCTCGGCCCCGTCGTCGCGGCGGATCAACAGTGGGTCGGGGCAGCGGTGGTGTTCAAGGGCAGCAGTGGGCCGGGGTCGTGCAGCAGTAGGTACCCGTCATCCTGGTAGACCACCTGGTAGCCGGCGGCCTCCAGAGCGCTGACGGTCTTGCGCTGCACCGCGACGGTGCAGAAGGGGAACTCCGGTCGGCCGACATCGGCGGCCACCCACGGCGTCCAGCGTGTGACCTGATCCCACAGCAGCACGGTGGCGCGCCCACTCAGCGCGGGGCCGAGATGGTTGGCCGCCGACACGATCGCACCCGAAGGCACCTTGGCGATGACCGAGGCCGCGGCGCGCGTCTCGGTGGTCTGCTGCCAGGCGGAGGGCGACAGCGCCTGCCCGAAACCGAAGTAGGGCACCGTGACCACGCCTATCACCAACACCGCGCTCGCCCAGACCGTCCCGACAAGCGCACCGGTCCGGCTACCGGTGCTGCCTTCCCGATGTCGAGCCACCCACCACCGAACCCACCGGCCGATCCGCCCGACGGCGTCGACACCCGCGGCGAACAGCGGGATCACCAGGAACGCGTTGTAGTGGAAGGTGGTTGCCCACAGCAGTGGGTCCGAGGACAGCATCCGTTCGGCGAGCAGCGGCAGCACCATCAGCAGGTACGGCGAGAGCAGCGACGCGAACGCGGTCATGGTGAACAGCAGCAGCATCGTCCGGAGCTTGTAGTCGGGCTCGACGAACGTCGTCGCCGTGACGAGTGGATGCGTCAGCGCGTGCCAGGCCGCGCTCGGCATCGACGAGCCGAACTGCTGGTAGGTCCAGTAGAAGCCCGGCCTGCCACCGAACGCCGGCAGCAGGACGTCGGTGGCGACCACGACCGTGCCGAGCCCGCCCGCCACGAACCCGGCGCCGAACAGGCGAGCACGTCGCCGGTCCGGCTTCGGCATGCGCAACGACAGGACCAGCACGGCAAGGCCGAATCCGGCGACCAGCAGCCCGAGGTCCTCCTTCACCGCGAGCAGTCCGATCGCGGCCAGCACCACGTGCCACCAACGGCCGTGGCCGTGGCGCACCGAGGAGAACCGTTCGAGCAGGACGGCGGTGAGCAATGGTACGAAGGCGACCTCATGGAAGCCGAAGTCGGCGGCCTGCGCGAGTGGCCAGGCCAGCGCGTAGGCGATGGCCACGCAGTACGCCGACCAGGTACCCAGCTCCCTGCGGGCGACGACCCACAGTGGCGGAATCGCCGCCGCGAACAGCACCGACTGCGCGATCAGCAGCGTCTGCGGCCCGGAGTAGAGCCAGTAGAGCGGGGCGAGCAGAGCCAGGATCGGGGAGAAGTGGTCGCCGAGCACGGAGAAGTCCGCGCCGAACCCGTCGTGCACCTTCACGATCGCCACCGGCAACCGGAAATGGCTGTAGGACCGCACCGCCTGGTCGAAGATCACCAGGTCGTAGGTGCCGGCGCGGAAGGTGTAGTACTGCAACAGCGCGGCGGCCGAGCTGAGCCCCGCGGACAGGACGCTGATGACCGCGAGGCTGATTCGGTGGCGCGGCCGGACCGGGCGCGAGGCGCGCGGTAGACCCGTTAACACAGCGGAGCCCACTGCGGCCTCATCTCCGGCTGGGAATTCGTCCCACGAAACCTGGGAATTTCCGTGCCGATCAGCGTCATTTCCACAATCGATTGGACGGGTCAACGCTAATTGCCGTGCGTCGACGGTCGCAGCAGCCGATTGGGTGATGTCCTCGGGCTAGCACGAGATTTCCCTTGGTGTGACGGGAAAATTGCCGCCTCGCATTAACTCGTCGAGCCAACAATGTTGATGTGAAAGGCGCTTTCGGGCATCTGGTCAGATTGCTCTCGCATTCCGGTCAGTGCAATGGTCGCGAACTGGCGGATCAGCCGGCAGGTCGCCGCGGACGGCCCCGGAATCGACGGCGCCGCCATGGCCATGACCGCTGGCCCTGTTCGGGGGTTCCGCCGCTGCCGCCCTCCTCGTGTACAGTCTCGCCGTACATGCTAGTTGAACATGGTTATCATTACTAATAAGGAGGTGTGCATGTCTCAGGTGTGTCAGCTGACCGGGCGCAAACCCGGATTCGGCAAGCGGGTGTCGCACTCGCACTCCCGGACGAACCGTCGCTGGGTGCCCAACCTGCAGCGGCGTCGCTACTGGTTGCCCAGCGAAGGTCGGTTCGTGACGCTGCGGGTGTCGGCCAAGGCGATCAAGACCATCGACCGGCGCGGGATCGAGTCTGTGGTGGCCGAGCTGCGCGCTCGTGGGGAGCGGGTCTGATGGCGCGCAACGAACTGCGGCCCATCGTCAAACTGCGCTCCACCGCCGGTACCGGCTACACGTACGTGACCCGCAAGAACCGGCGCAACGATCCGGACCGGATGGTGCTGCGCAAGTTCGACCCGGTGGTGCGCCGGCACGTCGAGTTCCGCGAAGAACGCTGAGGGGCACCGATGGCCAAGAAATCGAAGATCGTCGCCGACCAGCGCCGTCGCGAGGTGGTCGCCCGCTACGCCGACCGGCGAGCGGAATTGAAGGAGATACGGCGCTCGCCGACGTCCAGTCCGGCGCAGCGCGAGCAGGCCGTACGGGAGTTGCGCCGACAGCCGCGCGATGCCAGCCCGACCCGGCTGCGCAACCGGGATGCCGTCGATGGTCGGCCCCGGGCCTATCTGCGCGCGTTCGGACTGTCTCGCCTGCGGCTGCGCGAGATGGCGCACCGCGGTGAACTGCCCGGCGTGCGCAAGTCGAGTTGGTAGAGGAGCACGGATGCGCAAGAACGACCACCGCCCGGCGCGCAAGCGGCGCAATCCACTGCTGACCGCCGGAGTGACCACAGTGGACTGGAAAGATGTCGGCTTTCTGCGCCAGTTCATTTCCGACCGGGGCAAGATCCGCTCCCGGCGGGTCACCGGGCTGACCCCGCAGCAGCAGCGCCAGGTGGCCACCGCGATCAAGAACGCCCGCGAAATGGCACTGCTGCCCTATCCCGGCCCAGCCTCGCGCTGAGGGCCCCGTCGCCCGCCCGGCTCCCTCGACCCTCCGGTGAACCGACGGTGAGGGAGCCGGGCGGGTGTCGGCAAGAAGATCTGTTCATCCGCGATGATTCGGACATACCAGGAACAACCGCCGAACTCCGATGCTGCGAATCATCTGGCGGTCGGCCAGCAGAGTTGCACTGTGGTGCAAACATTGTCCCCGGCGGCCCCTGCGGTCTAAGGTCCACAGTGGATCACGCGGGGCCGTCTCCTGCGCCAGCCGGCGGGGCGCGACGCGAGTCAGCGTCAGACGCCCGTGGCGGTCAGGTCGACTTCCCGCGTCTGGGGCTACTGGGGAGTGGTGGCGGTATGGCATGAATCGCACACTGAGTGACACATCGAGGGTCCGCATAGCTTGAAAGTGCGGTAGTCAGCGCCGGTTTTCTCCGAACGTGGGACAGCGGGGTTCGGCTGGTCAAGCCTTCGGCTACGGTACCTAACCGATGTCCCGTCGGGGAAGCGACTGCCGCGCGGCGGCGGCCAGGGGCGTTCGCTGCGTTCGCGACCGAAGTCGCGTGGAACAAACTGGGTATCATGATCATCCAACCCGATGGGCGGCCGCGCGAGGACGAGGTGAAACGCAGCTGGGGTCCGCAGACAAACCGCCGAACTACCGACAAAGGGGTGTTGGTGTTCATGAATGTGCGACGTGATGTCGCATTGGTGTTCCCCGGGCAGGGCGCGCAGCAGCCGCGCATGGGCGCGGGATTGTATGGCTCCGAACCGGAGTTCACCCGGGTAATGGATGAATTCTTCGCGGCCAGCGGTGCCACGGGTGCGCGATTGCGCGACATGTGGCTTTCTTACCGGCCGGGACCGGATTTTGACGATTGTTCCCTGGCGCAGCCGCTGCTGTTCGCGGTCGGCGTGGCGCTGGCGTTGGCGGTGATCGCCCGAGGGATCAAACCCGCGGTGCTGGTCGGCCACAGCGTCGGTGAATTGGCTGCGGCCGCGGTCGCCGGGGTGTACGGCATCACCGACGCCGGGCAGATACTTGCGGCACGAACGACCGCGATGGCGGGCACGCGACCGGGCGGCATGATCGCCGTGGCTACCGGGGTGGCCAGGGTGACCGAGCTGTTCGGCGGAGACCTGGCCGGCCATGGGCTTGCCATCGCCGCGATCAACAGCCCTCGGCAGACCGTGTTGTCCGGCGCGGCCGACGTGCTGGCGGACGCGGAGCGGACACTGCTGATCGCGGGAGTCGCCGTCTATCGGGTGAAGGCAAGGCAGGCGTTCCACAGTCCGCTGTGCGATGCGGCGAGTGTTCGCTTCGGCGAGCTGATCGGGTCCATCGGATTCCGGCCGCCCACCATCCCGATCCGGTCCACGGCCACCGGCCGCGACGTCAGCGATGACGAGGCGGTCACCCCGACGTTCTGGGCAAACCAGCTGGCTCGGACGGTGTTGTTCGGGGCGGCCATGGACGAACTGTTCACCGCTGGGAACTATGTGGTGCTGGAGGCCGGACCGGCCGGCGGCGTCACCTCGGTGCTGCGCAAACATCGCAGCGTTCGCTCCGGCGCGAATGTGTTACTTCCCCTGTTGCCAACATTGTCCGAAAGGAACAGTCTGGACGTTTTCGAAGAATCGTTGTCCGCTGCATTTGAATGTGTGAACTAACTGTCGGTAATTTGTTCGTATGAAGTCGGGGTAAGGCGCGCTTCACCGGCGGCGCGTCGCTATCTGCGTATTTGACGGCAATTCCATTGCTGGGGGAAGTATGTTTAATTCAGTGTCCGACGAGGACTGGCTGAGGCGGATCTACGATCACATTTCGCCCAATTTCTACCGCGCCGAGCCCCGCATGCGGGCCTGGACGTACCTCCAGAGCCTGCTGGACGCCTCGGCCGACGGTCGGTCGTCACGCCGGCACCTGGCCACCTACCCGGGCGAGCGCAGGGGAGACGGTGCACAGCGCCTGCTGACCAGCGCGCAGTGGGACGAGGAGCAGGTCAAGGCCGACGTGGTCGGTTTCATCAAGAACAAGTTCGGCCCACGTGGCGGCACGCTGCATGTCACCGAGATGGCGTTCCGCAAGAAGGGGATGCACGCGGCCGGAGTGCAGCGCCAGTTCAGCGTGGAGACCGGCCGGTACGAGAACTCGCAGCTGGGCATCCTGCTGTTCTACGAGGCGGCGGACGGCTCGCTGCTGTTCATCGACCGCGAGCTGTACATGCCCGAGACCTGGCTGGACGATCCGGCGCGCTGCGCACGGGCCGGCATGCCGCAGGGTCTGGTCTACCGGTCCAAGTCGGCCATCGCGGCGGGATTGGTGAACCGCGCCATTGCTGCGGGAATCCGGCCGGACTGGGTGATGGTTTCCTTGCTGTGTTCGGACAAGTACACCGCGCAGCAGGCGCTGCAACAGGCCGGCCTGCCGCACGTGCTGCTGCTGACCGGGGGCGAGTTCCACACGGCGGGCCGGTTGGCCGGGCCGCTGGTGCGCACCGTGTCCCAGGAGTCCTACGCCGCGGTCGGCGCCGGGGGTTCGGGAGCTTCGCTGTCGGCCGGAACCCAGTGGGAGCGGCGCAGGACTCCGGTGCGGCTGCGCCGGATGACGCTGACGGCGAGCCCGATTCCCGGTTTCGACGTGTCCTACCTCGTGGACAGCGCGTCGGGGCGCGGCACCGCGCAGGCCGCGGGCTACTACGCGTTCACCCCGCAGGAGTTGCAGTCGCACAACCTGGCCGAGGTGGTGGCCAAACTCAAACACCTGGATGCGCGCTGCTGGCAGTCGCGTGCGGACATCGGCATCGACCGGTACGAGGTGCGCAGTTGGCGGGGCTGGTACCGGCACATGACACTGGCCATGGCCGCCTACACCGCGCATGCGATGTCCAGGAGGGCGGCGACGGGCGCTCGGGCGTCCTGACCCGGTACCGAAGCGGCATTCGGAATAGGGCGTCCGGCC
>DASZJG010000062.1:0-78852 GCA_035948315.1 Pseudonocardiaceae bacterium
CATATCGCCGCCACGCCTCCCCCGACGTGTCGCCTCGCGCTCCCCATCAAATGCACGGGGTACCGGAGACGACACGAGTAGTGACGCGACTTCGCACTGCCTTCGTACCGATGCTCAGCGTCTTCCGTCACGTCCCTTCGACGATTCGTTGCGGCGCGAGAATGCTGTACGTCGGGTGACGCATAACCCACGATCTCATCGGAGGTCAGGTCCAGTGGAACAGGTCGACGGGTTCGACGCCGAGTGCGTAGGCGAGGACCAAGGCCCGATCGAGGCTGGGACTATAGCGGCTATTCTCGACCAAACCGCAGGTCAGCACATCATCTGAGCAAGTCTTGACGCGGTACAGGCAGTACACGCGGTGGCAGCGAGTGTTCGGGGATACCGGCCGGCGGGGCGAACCTGTGCAACCCGCCGGCCAGTCACCCGATATTCACGAAACTCAGGAATGGACGAACTGCCAGGTCACCTGAATGTTGCCGGCGTCGGTGCTGCCGGCGAGCTGCACGAAGGCCGGCTCGCTCAGGTCGATGTGCGTGGAGTCACAGCCTGGGCACTGGTCCTCGACCGGCACCGTGATGGTCGAGCCGTTGTAGCTCACTTGGACGGAAACGCCCTGGCACAACGGGTCATTGTTCGGGTTCGACGCCGTCCAGTAGCTCGGCGAGACCGCTACCAGCATCTGCGAGGACGCGTCAATCTGGGTGCCGCAGGCGCCGTAGCCCTGGTCGTTGTAGTACGTGGCAGGACCGTTGATTTGCTGGTTGAACGGAATATCCGCGAACGCGGTTCCCGCGATCGTCAGCGTCATCGCGCTCGCGATCGCGAGCGCTCCCAACGCCTTCCTGAACATGGACATGCGTGTAGCACCTCACGATTGGTCCGTACGGAATTCGGGTCGAACTGCCTTCACGTCTTCGGGCGTGGTCAGCAGGAGAGGTTGCCACCGGGGTCAACCCCGAGATCACCGGCAAACTGCTTGTAGCGGTTGATCCGGTCGTTCATCTCGTCCGGATTCTTGCCGTCGCATTCCAGACCACCGTTGATGATGCGGATCGTCTTCCCGAAGCCGGCGCCGTTGACCATGGCGTCGTGCGGCGTCTGGCCGACGGAGCCTGTTGAGGTGTCCCAGAACCACAGTGCGGCCTTCCAGGACACTGTGGCGTCCTGCTCCACCTGGTTCGGGTTGTCGAGCAGGTCGATGCCGAGCGCGTCACCCGCTGCCTTGTAGTTGTAGTTCCAGCTGAGCTGGAGCGGGCCGCGACCGTAGTAGGCGGACTGACCGGCCGGGCAACCATACGACTGGCTCTGGTCGCAGTAGTTGCTGTAGTTGGCCGTGTTCTGCTCCTTGATGTATTGCAAACCACCGGTCTCGTGGCCGACATTCGCCAGGAACGCGGCCGCCTCCTGCTTCTGCGTGGTGCCGCTGCCGCTGGTGGCGAAGCCCGGATAGGCGCTCATGGCGTTGGTGAGGCCGCTGTAGGTGTAGAAGGAATTCCGGTTCGGGAACATCTGATCGAACTGTGACTCGCTGACCACGAATCCGCTGGGCGCGGCATTGGCGGAAGCCGGTAGCGCGACACCCAGTCCGACGGCGATGGCCGCTGATACCAGCACCGCCGCGACGCGTCGTCCGAGCATGGATTACTCCCTTCAGAAGGGGAAAAACAGAACTGCTCAGCAACGCAATTGATCGTGTCAAACTCATCGAGGTTGTCAACAACCATAAAGTGTGGACCGTCCGGGAAAGATCGGCGCCGCGCCATTATCGCCTAGGTAGACACGCGATATTCACCCGGAAAACGAATGAGTTTCGCGGAAAATGCGGGTCTGGCCACTGTCGGCCGTGACTATCCGAGAAAGCTGACCTGTCGCCGCCACTCTTTGGGGTGGCACCTAATAGGAGACAGTGGTGACGCACTCGGCCGCGAATTCACTTCCAGTTCATTCGGTGAAAGCCTGGCCGGCAGGGTCTGCTCGGTTGGTCACGCGCAACTTCCAGTTCACCGGTGCCGATTCCGTGAGCATCCGCGCCTTCTCGTGCTGAAATTGGCCTAACCACACAGACACGTGAGGAAGCGGGCGGGCGGGCGTGTCACCGTCGATTGTGACACGCCCGCGCTGCCTCACGATGCCCGTTGCTGCGCGCCGATTGCTACGCGTCGATGGGGGTCAGGACGAAGATGGGCATCGTCCTGGTGGTCTTCTTCTGGTATTCGGCATAGTCCGGCCACGCCTCGACGGACCGCGCCAACCACAGCGCGTACTCGTCGCCGTGGACCTCCCTGGCTTGGTAGTCCTTCTTGACCGGACCGTCCTGGAGTTCCACGTGCGGGTTGGCGACCAGGTTGTAGTACCAGACCGGGTGCTTGGGCGCGCCGCCCAGCGACGCGACCACGGCATACTGGCCGTCGTGCTCGACACGCATCAGCGCCGTCTTGCGCAGCTTCCCGGTCTTGGCACCGACCGAGGTCAGCACGATCACGGGCTTGCCCTGGTTGTCCGTGCCCTCGGTGCCACCAGAGCGCTCGTAGAGGTCGACCTGGTTCCGGCTGAAATCGAAGGCACTCGGCTCATATTCCCCGGTCAGAGGCATATCCGCACCACCCAATCTGCTCGATTGACCCGACTTCCGCGAGATGTCGCCACCCCGCCGATGTCACCTAAACGGACTTTACCCCGTTTCATCGTCGGCCAGTAGAGTGGGGCTGTGTACCGGCCCGTCATCCTGGGAACCCAGCCCGCCGAGCGGGCCGACGCGACACGTAACCGGCTGCACCTGCTGGCCACGGCTCGCGAGATGCTCGCCGAGCAGGGGGCGGACCGGCTGACCATGGACGGCCTGGCGGAGCGGGCCGGTCTGGGCAAGGGCACCGTATTCCGCCGATTCGGCACCCGGGCGGGGATCTTCCAGGCGCTGCTCGACGACGATGAGCACAATTTCCAGCGGCAGGTGCTGTCCGGACCACCACCGCTAGGCCCCGGCGCCACGCCCCTGGAACGGCTGATCGCCTACGGCCGTGCCCGCGCCTGCTTCCTCATCGAGCACCGCGATGTCGCCCGCGCCGCCCTGGATGGCAGTCAACCCATTCCGATCGGCGGGCGCACGCCCATGTCCCAGATCCACATCCGCATGTTGCTCGGGCAAGTCGGCCTGGACGGGTTCGACCTGGACATGCTGACCGTGCAACTCGTCGCCGCCCTCGACGGCCCGGTGTTGCTCTACCTGTCCTCCGACGAGTTCACCGACGCAGTCGGCGAACTCGAGCAAGGGATGGGGCGGGCCTGGCAGAAACTTGTGGAGCGTGTCTGCCGGCCGTGAGGTGACGCGGCCGCACGGCACGGCTCGATGACCCGCGAGTGCTGTCGAGAAGTTCCAGGGCCGGAATCCGCACAATGAAGGTTCCGGCGGACGACGCGCTGACGGCAGGACGGCCAGGCTATCCGAGTGCCAGTGTCAGTGTGTCGAGGCGGTGCACGAACAGTGCCTGGTTCCACCTGAGTTCGGTAGCCGGCACCGCGAGTCGGAGCTTCGGGAAGCGTCGCAGCAGCGCCCCGATCGCCAATTCGCCCTCAAGCCTGGCCAACGGTGCCCCGAGGCAGTAGTGGATGCCCTGGCCGAAGGCCAGGTGGCGGCCGGACGCGCGGGTCATGTCGAATCGGTCCGGAGCCGCGAACTCGGTCTCGTCCCGATTTCCCGCCTGGAGGCCGATGATGACGAGCTCTCCGGGCTCCACGCGCGTCGCGCCGAAGTCGATGGGGCTCAGCGCGGCGCGGATGTTCGCGACCGGGACGGGACTCTCCAAACGCAGGAATTCGTCGATCGCGCCAGGAAGCAGGCTGGGATCCGCGCGTAGTTTCTCCGCTTGGTTGGGCTCGGTCATCAACCGGTACATACCGCTTCCGATCAAGCCCAGGGTCGTGTCGTGGCCCGCGATGATCATCAGGGTTGCCATCGAGGTGAGTTCGTCCTCGGTCAGGGCGTCGCCCTCGTCACGGGCCTGAATCATGGCGGAGATCAATCCGTCGTCCGGTCTCTCGCGCTTCTCGGCGATCAGGCGTCGTAAATAGGTCGTGAACTCCACGGCTTCGTCCACCGGGAAGTCCGGAGAACCGAGCCCGGATATGACGGCGCGCGACAACGCCCGGAAGCGTGTCCTGTCCTGCTCAGGAATCCCCAGCAGTTCGCAGATCACCAGCATGGGCAGCGGCGTTGCGAGTTGCTCCATCAATTCGACCTGGCTGCTGTCCGCGAACTTCTCGATGAGATCGTCGGTCAGCTGGCTGATCCAGGGCCGCATCGCCTCGATCCGACGGGCGGTGAACACCTTTGAGACCAGCCGCCGCAGCCGCGTGTGGTCTGGCGGGTCGACGTTGGTCAGCCCCTTGAGCAGTGCGTGGCGCTGCTCGACGGTGAGCTTGCCGCCGTCGAGCACTCCCGCTTCCATCATCGCGGCGACGGAGAGTCGGTTGTCGCTCAGCGCCGCGGTCGCCTCCTGGTGACCGACCACGAGCCATGCGGACATTCCGGTCGGCATCAGGACCCGATGTACGGAGCCACGCGCGCGCAAGCCGGCCATGACGCTCGGGTCAGCGAGCGCATCGGCGAGCGCGATGCCGTCTGTCTGCTCTTTCACCGAAGTCCTCCTGTCCTGCACGGAAACGGGACACTGACTATACGAGCCAACGACCGAGTTCAGGCGCCGCGCAACAATTGAGCGCACACTGCATCGAGTCGAGGCTGGCCGCATATCGCGGGCGTTGTCGAGATCGTGCCTCGACAAGACAACCGGGCGCAGCGCCGGTTCAGGAGCGGTTGGGGCGACGGGTCGCTGTGGCCGCGATCGGGTCCTCGGGCCAGGCGTGTTTCGGGTAGCGGCCCCGGAGCTCGGATCGGACCTTCCGATAGCCGCCCTGCCAGAACGAGGCGAGGTCGCTGGTCACCGCGACGGGGCGGCCGGCGGGTGAGAGGAGTTGCAGCACCACCGGGACTCGACCATCGGCGATCATCGGAGTCTCGGTCCAGCCGAAGGCTTCCTGCACCCGGACCGGCAGGGCGGGCTCGTCGGCCGAATAGTCGATCTTGAGCCGGGCGCCGGAGGGCACCAGGAGCCGGTCCGGCGCCAACTCGTCGAATCGCGTCGCGGCCGGCCAGGGCAGCAGGCGGGACAGCGCCTGGTGAGTGGGGATGGCGGTCAGGTCGGCGCGTTTGGTCGCGGCGGACAGTTCGGGTTCGAGCCACGAGTCCACGTCCGCGAGCAGCGCCTGGTCGTCGACCGACGGCCAGGGCTCCCCCATCGTGCGATGCAGGAAGGCGAGCCGTGCACGCAGCCTCGTCGCGTCGGCGGTCCAGCGGAGGAGGCCGAGACCTTCCTTGGCCAGCCCGGTGATCAGAGCTTCCCGCACGGCGGCTCGGTCTGGTCGGGTCAGGGGCCGCTCGCGCAGCACGATCACGCCGAGCCGCTCGATCCGCCGGGCGAGCACGTCGCCATCGGTCCAGGACACTTCGTCCGTTGTGGACAGTAGGGCTGGCGCGGCGCGTTCAGCGAGGGGCTGGTCGGCCTGCGCGGCGAGCCGGATCCGGCCGTGTGCTCGGCCGGGTTCCCGGTCGACGTCCGCGACGGCCAGCCATTCCGCATCAGTGGCGCTGGGCAGCTCGGCCGCGGTGCCACCGGCCATCAGGTAGACCGGTGACCCGATCGCTCGCCGTTTGGCCAGTCGCTCGGGGTGGGCCAGCGCCACGATCAATGCCGGGTCCGGAGTGGACGAACCGGGCGGGTCCGGGACCAGGGCGGCGAGCCTGCGCACTTCACGGCGCCAGCGCCGGGCCGCGTCGCCGCGTTCGTCGGCGCGCAACCGGCGCAGCGCGGTGTCCACGTCCTGGGTACTGGCCAACGTGTCGTCGTCCAGCAGCGCCACCACCTCGGCCGCCGATGTGGCGCCGACCGTGGCCGCACCGTCCAGCAGTGCCCTGGCCAGGCGCGGATGCAGGCCGATCTCGGCGATCCGACGGCCGCGCTCGGTCACCGCGCCGGTTCGGTCCAGCGCGCCCAACGCGGTCAGCACGTCGCGTCCGGCAGCCAGTGCACCGGCCGGCGGCGCGTCCCACCAGGCAAGGCCGGAGCCGTCCGGCGTACCCCAGCAGGCCAGTTCCAGTGCAAGCCTGGTCAGATCGGTGGTGCGGATCTCCGGTTCGGGGTAGCGCGGCAGCGTCGACTGTTCGTGTTCGAGCCAGCAGCGGTAGGCGTGTCCAGGAGCCTGGCGCCCGGCCCGGCCCGCGCGCTGCTCGGCGACGGCGGCCGACACCCGGACCGTCACCAAACCGGCGAGGCCGCGCCGGTGATCCATCCTCGGCACCCTGGCCAATCCGGCGTCGACGACCGCGCGCACGCCCGGCACGGTCAGGCTCGACTCGGCGACCGCGGTGGCCAGCACGACCCGGCGGCCGGTACCCGGTCGCAGCACCGCATCCTGTTGACCGGCCGGGAGTCTGCCGTGCAACGGGAACACGGTCAGATCGTCGAGCAGGGCTGCCGTCCGGTGGATCTCCCCTACGCCGGGCAGGAAGGCCAGCACATCGCCGGTGGTTTCGGCCATGGCCGTGCGGATGCCGCGTGCCACGCAGTGCTCGATCCGTTCCCGGCGGGCCGGTGGCAGGTAGCTCAGCTCGACCGGATAGGTCCTGGTCCGCGCCTGCACCACTGGGGTGGCGGGGCCGAGCAGCTCGGCCAGTCGCTCGGTCGCCACGGTCGCGGAGGTGGCCAGCAGCCGCAGGTCGGGCCGCAGACCGGCGCGGGCGTCCAACAGCAACGCGAGCAGCAGGTCGGCGTCGAGATGGCGTTCATGGCATTCGTCGAGCAGGACCGCTGCCACGCCGGGCAACTCCGGATCGGCCTGCAGTCTGCGCAGCAGCAGACCCGACGTGACCACCTCGATCCGCGTGGCCTTGGACGTGCGGCGGTCGCCGCGCACGGCATAGCCGACCGTGCCGCCGACTGGTTCGCCGAGTAGCTCGGACATCCGCGCGGCCGCCGCCCGCGCGGCGAGCCTGCGCGGCTCGGCCACCACGATCCGGCCGGTCATCGCCTCGGCCATGGCCAACGGGACGATGGTGGTCTTTCCAGTGCCCGGCGGCGCGATCAACACGGCGGTGCCGTGGTCGGCGAGGGCAGCGATCACCTCGGGCAGTACCGCCCGCACCGGCAGGTCGGGTAGGTCCGTGGGCAGTCGCATGCCACGAGTGTGCGGCAAGGCCGCTCAGCCTCATGGACCCGGCCGCTCATTGCTAGGCCGGCACGGTGGGCATCGGTAGGTCCACGGGTTGCTTGCACGCGTCGCCGCATGCGGTGTCCAGGCTGCAGCACAGCGAGCAGATCGGACCGCCGTTGACCGGGCAGCCCGCCATGTCCGGTCGTTCGAAGGAACCTTGGCAAGTCACGCAGGTGAGCGTCGCGGTGGACAGCGCACCGTCCGGCTCGTGCAGCGGCGGCTGGAGTTCGTCCGCCCGCGCCAGGTAGTAACGCCCCTTCGTGGCCAGGCACAGCACCGGCGAGAGCACGAGCGCGATGGCCAGCGCCAACAGGGCCGAGTATGCCTGCGCGAAAGCACCGAACGCGCCGAAGAACGCGGCGACCGAGACCACGGATGCGACCACCATGGCGCCGAACCCGACCGGGTTCACGCTGCGCAGGTGCGCCCGCTTGAACTCGATGTGCGCCGGGCTCAGCTTGAGGAGGGGTTTGTTGATCACCAGGTCGGCGACGACCGCGCCGACCCAGGCGATGGCCACGTTGGAGTAGAACCCGAGCACGGAGTTCAGGAACGCGAAGACGCCGAACTCCATCAGCAGCAAGGCGACGGCCACGTTGAAGAAGATCCACACCACCCGACCCGGGTGGTAGTGCAGCGTGCGCGAGAAGAAGTTCGACCAGGCCAGCGAGCCCGCGTAGGCATTGGTGATGTTGATCTTGACCTGGGACAGGATCACGAAGAAGATCGCGATCGGGGCGCCTGCCCACAACGGCAGCACCAGTCCGAACGCGTGGACGAACTGCTGGATCGGCTCGACGGCGACGGTTGCCCCGACCTGGCCGATGATCCACACCGCGAGCAGTCCGCCGCAGAGTTGTTTGAGCGCACCGAGAATCACCCAACCGGGGCCGGCCGCCAACACCGCCGTCCACCACCTCAGTCGGTTCTGTTCGGTCTTGGGCGGCATGAAGCGGAGGTAGTCGGCTTGCTCGCCGATCTGCCCGATCAGCGACAGCACCACCCCGGCGGACAACCCGATCCCGAGTAGATTCACCCGACCGTGGGTGCCATCCGTGCCGGCGAAGTGCGCGAACGCCGAGTAGGCGTGCGGCGCGAATACGGCCAGCGCCACGAACGGCACGATCATCAGCACCAGCCACACCGGCTGTGTCCAGGTCTGCACCTTCGCCAGCAGCCTCATGCCGCGCATGACGATCGGGATGATGACCAGCGCGGTGATCAGGTAACCGATGGCCAGCGGGATGTGCAGGCCGTACTGCAGGGCCTGCGCCATGATCGAGCCTTCGAGCGCGAAGAAGATGAACGTGAAGCTCGCGTAGATCAGTGAGGTCAACGTCGACCCGAAGTACCCGAATCCACTCCCCCGGGTCAACAGGTCCATGTCGACCGCGTAGCGCGCCGAGTAGTAGGCGATCGGGATGCCGGTTAGGAAGATCACCACGGCGGCGAGGAGAATTCCGACGATCGCGCTCGGCCCGCCGTTGGTGAGCACGGCC
The DNA here is from genome assembly GCA_035948315.1 of Pseudonocardiaceae bacterium. Lineage (GTDB taxonomy): Bacteria > Actinomycetota > Actinomycetes > Mycobacteriales > Pseudonocardiaceae > CAJCJE01. Next base: position 8,769 of record DASZJG010000062.1, read on the forward strand.
GATGCGCCGATCGAGTAGTCGGCGAGATAGGCGATGCCGCCCAGCGCGGTGCCCGCCACCACGAACGGGGTCCAGCGCCGGTAACTGGTCGGCGCGAACCGCAACGAATAGTCTTCCGCGGACTCGTTGCTCGCCCATGCGCCCCAGCGCTTGCGCGCCTGGCCCTGCTGCCGTTGCGGCGTCGACGTGCTCATGGGCGGCGACCCTAGGCAGACCGCGTGACAACCGTGTTTCCCGGCGAATGCGACGATTTTAAGGCGTGATGTTAATGGCGGGTGACTCGAACGCGGGCGAATCAGGTGGTTCGGAGACCGGCCGGTCATGCGCCGGTAATCCGACGATGACGGTCGGGGGCTGTACTCGGTACCGACTCACACGGATGTGAGGCGCACCTAGGGTTCCGTCGCCGCACGTTGGCGAGTCTGGTCCGAGAGGTGAAAACGGGCGCGTTCGCCGCCCGTTCCACGGCGGGACAAAAGCCCGGGAGGCAAGCCAGCGCCTGGCTGCCTGCCGCCGTGGCGCCATCCGTGGAGACGACTGCCTTGAGTCAGTATCACGAACACTACGGTCCGGAAGCCCGCTACGCGGTCGAGGCCGAAGCCAGCCTGCCGACCACCAAATGGGACGAAGAACTCGCTCGCGGCCTGGAACTCGGCCTGCCCGGCGCGGACTCCATTGTGGACAAGCGGATTCCCACGTTCTCGCGTGGCGAGCTGCCGCACTTCGCCGGTATCAACACGTTCCTCAAGGCGCCCTACGTCGAGGACGTGCGCACCTGCGGCAACTATGACGTCGCCGTGCTCGGCGCGCCGTTCGACGGCGGCACCACCTACCGCTCGGGCACTCGGTTCGGCCCGCAGGGCATCAGGAAGATCTCCGCCCTCTACGGCCCGTACAGCTTCGAACTCGGGGTCGACCTGCGTGAGTCCATCACCATCGCCGATCTCGGCGACGTGTTCACCATCCCCGGCAACATCGAGAAGACCTTCGACCAGATCAGCAAGGCGGTAGGCCACGTCTACGCCTCCGGCGCCTTCCCGGTGGTGCTGGGCGGCGATCACTCGATCGGTTACCCGACCACCCGGGCGGTCGCCGAACATCTCGGTGGCGGCAATCTCGGCATCATCCATTTCGACCGACACGTCGACACCCAGGAGACCGACCTCGACGAGCGGATGCACACCACGCCGTGGTTCCACGCCACGGACCTTCCCAACGTGCCCGCCAAGAACCTGGTGCAGATCGGTATCGGCGGCTGGCAGGCGCCACGACCGGGAGTCAAGGTCGGACGCGAACGCGGCACCACGGTGATGACCGTGACCGACTGCGTGGAGATGGGCATCGAGGCGGCCGCGCAGCGCGCTCTCGATGTGGCGTGGGACGGCGCTGACGCGGTGTGGCTGTCCTTCGACGTCGACTGCCTCGACGCGGCGTTCGTACCGGGCACCGGCTGGCCGGAACCCGGCGGGTTCCTGCCCCGCGAGGTCCTGAAGTTCATCCAGCTGATCGCCGAACGGCCCCTGGCCGGCATCGAGGTCGTCGAGTGTTCGCCGCCCTACGACAACGCGGAGATCACCGCCCTGATCGCCACCCGCGTCATCTGCGACACGCTCGGCTGCCTCGTGCGCGCGGGCCACCTGCCCCGCTCCAGCCGCTGACCCCGACTTCCCTGGAGTGACGCCATGTCCGAAACCACACCCGACGCGGGTGATCTCGCCTCCTTCGGCTACGCCCAGCAGTTGCACCGCAGGCTCGGCAGCTATGCGTCGTTCGCCGCGGGCTTCTCCTTCGTCTCCATCCTCACCACCGTCTTCCAGCTGTTCACGTTCGGCTTCTCCTTCGGCGGCCCCGCCTTCTTCTGGACCTGGCCGCTGGTGTTCGCCGGCCAGCTCACCGTGGCCTTCGTGTTCGCCGAACTCGCGGCCCGCTATCCCATCGCGGGCTGCATCTACCAGTGGTCGCGTCGGGTCGGTACCGAGATCGTCGGCTGGTTCGCGGGCTGGTTGATGCTGATCGGGCAGATCGTCAGCGTGGCCGCCGCCGCCATCGCACTACAGGTCGTGCTTCCCTCGATCTGGCCGGGATTCCAGCTCGTCGGCGGAAGCCCGGACCTCACCACGATCACCGGCAGCAGCAACGCCATCCTGCTCGCGGTCATCCTGGTGGCGCTGACCACCATGATCAACGTGGTCGGCGTCCGACTGATGGCGCTGATCAACTCCATCGGCGTGACCTGCGAACTCGTCGGTGTCGTCGTGTTGGTCGCGCTGCTGTTCGGGCACGCGCGACGCGGCCCGGGGATCGTGTTCGACACCGGCGGGGCCGGCGGGCACGGCGGCTACGTCTGGCCGTTCCTGATCTCCGCGCTGATGGCCGCCTACGTGATGTATGGCTTCGACAGCGCCGGTGAGCTGTCCGAGGAAACCAAAGCCCCGCGCCGTACCGCGCCAAGGGCCATCCTGCGCGCGCTGTACGTATCCGGCCTCGGCGGCGCGTTCCTACTGATCGCCGCGCTGGTGGCCGCGCCGAGCGTGACCGATGGCAACCTGGCCACCACCGGGCTGCCCTACGTGCTCACCAGCCAACTCGGCACCGGGCTCGGCCGGGTGCTGCTGGTCGACGTCGCGGTGGCCATCGCCGTGTGCACACTGGCCATCCAGACCGCGGCCAGCCGGATGATGTTCTCCATGGCCCGCGACCGGATGTTTCCCGGCCATCGGGTACTCGGCCGGGTCTCGGCCCGAACCGGGACGCCGATCATCCCTTCCGTGGTGGTCGGCGTACTGGCCTTGCTGATCCTGCTGATCAACCTGGGCCAGGCACAGCTGTTCACCGCGGTGACCGGAGTCGCCGTGGTCATCGTCTACCTCGCCTACCTGCTGGTCACCGTGCCCACGCTGATCGCCAGGCTGCGCGGCACCCTCCCGAGGGCCGATCCGGCCCACTTCTCGCTGGGCCGGTGGGGCATACCGCTGAACATCGTCGCGGTCGGGTGGGGCGTGTTCATGGTGGTCAACATGGGCTGGCCGAGGGCCGCGGTCTACGACCCGTCCGGCACGCACTGGTACCTGCGCTGGTTCGCCCCGCTGCTGGTGACCCTGGTGTTGGTGATCGGCGCGCTGCTGTATCGGCTGCGGCGGCCCGCAACCACGGTCGAGCAGGTCCAGGCCATCGCCTGACGGCCGGTCAGGCAGTCAGGTCGAGAACGACGTTGTCTTCCGTGATCCAGATCGGCGATCGGGCCACGTCGATAAATCGCAGTTCGTCCTCGACCAGGGCCGCGCCGATGGCCTGAACCTCCTTGCTGGACAAGGTGCCGATGAGAGCCTCGACGCTGTCGAAATACAGTTCGGCGACGCCGTCGAACGGTTCCGGCTCCAGACTGCGGGCGGCCCGGAGCGGTTCGTCGACCGGCGTTTCGATGGTGTGGGCCTGGACGTAGCGCCGCAGACCGATCGCACTGGCGTGCTGCCGGACCAACGCCGCGTGCTCTGTTCGCCAGTACCGATGAAACTCCTCCGCGGAAAGCTCAGGCCGCCGCCGGAGCGCATAGGTGATCTTTATCATTGACGGACTCCATCTCTGATCCAGCGCCACGACCGCTGTTCATCATGGAGCGCCGGGCCGCTCAATGGAACCCTGATGGGCGGGTCAGGCGAGGGCGCCGGTCTGGCGTAGCAGGGTCACCGCATCGGCGACCGCCCAGTGCTCTACCAACTGGCCGTCCTGGAATCGAACGAGGTCCATCACCCGGAACTCGACCGGGTTGCCGGAGGGCGGGACGCCGAACCACGAGCCGGTGTGTCGGGCGCGGAACACCTTGTGTGTGGCCACGAGATCGGCCTCACCGACGCAGTGCACGACCTCCACGCTCAACTCGGAGAATGCCTCGTGCATGGCCCGCGTGGTTTCCCGGACTCCGGTCCGGTCGTCCCGCTGACCGGGCTCGACGGTGTGATTGTGAAAGTCGGGATGCACGAAGTGGTCGACCAGTTCCAGCCGTCCCTTTTCCTGTACCTGTGCCACGAAGGACCGCATACGGTCGGTATTGGATTCGCTCGTACCCACGCCGATCACCCCTGTCGGATCACGCGATGTGCGGATTGCCGTTCGACGCGCCGAGTCCACCGTCGACGCGGATATGGGCGCCGTTCACGTAGCTGGCCGCCGAACTGGCGAGGAACGCGATGACCGAAGCGGTCTCGGCCGGGTCACCGAAGCGGTGCATCGGCACCCGGTTGAGCGCGACGGAGACGATCTCCTCGCTCTGCAGGAATCCGGCGGTCATGTCGGTGGTGATCATGCTGGGGTGGACGGCGTTCACCCGCACGCCGTGCGCGCCGTGGTCGAGCGCCATCGCGTTGGTCAGGTTGGTCACCGCCCCCTTGGCGGCGTCGTACGCGGCCAAGCCCCAGTCACCGCCGAGTCCAGACGCCGATCCGACGTTGACGATGCTCCCGCTCACCGCACGCAGATGCGGAAGTGCTGCCCTTGAGGCGAAGAAGACACCGTCGACATCGGTGGACATGACGTGTCGCCAGCCCGCCGCGTCGATGTCTTCGATGCTGCCCAACGGTTCGCAGGTCCCGGCGTTGTTGACCAGGGTGTCCAACCGGCCGTGGTCATGGGCCACGGCATCCACCAGCCAGGTGATCTCCTCCTCGTTGGAGACGTCACCGACCCGGGAGATCACGGTCGAACCCATCGGCGCGTCGGACACCACCTTCTCCAGCTTCGACCGCGTCCGGCCGATGATCACCACCGTGGCACCCTCGGCGGCGAAGTGGTGCGCCGTGGCCGCGCCGATGCCCGAGCCGCCGCCGGTGACGATGACGACCCTGCCGGTGAACATGTCTTGCGCCATGGAAGATCTCCTGGTCGGGTCGAATCATGCTGAGCCGGACGAGGCCCAGATCGCGCGCAGCACCTGGTCCGGGGTTTCCTGTTGCGGGGCGTGCCCGGTGTCGGGCAGCAGTTGGAATCGGGACTTGGGGATGGCGGCGGCGTAGGCGCGTCCGTACTCGGCGTCGACGATCCGGTCGCTCTCGCCCCACAGCACCAGGGTCGGGATCTCCAGGGTCGCCAAGCGGTCCCTCAGGCCCGGGTCGGTCATCGTGGCGCCGGCATAGGTGGCGATCGCGGCCCGGTTGCCCGCGGCGATGGCCTGCGCCGCCGGGGGCAGCGTGGCCGGGTCGACGCGGAACTTCTCGGGGTTGTGGAAGCTGCGGTCGAAGACTTCGTCCATGGTGAGGGCGAAGAAGTCCGCGACCGGATGGCCGGGAACCTCGATCCCGACGGCGTCGATCAGGACGATGCCGCTGACCCTGGACGAGCGCAGCAGCGCGATCTCGGCCGTGATCCAGCCGCCGATCGAGTTGCCGATGACGGTGACATCGGCCAGGTCCAGTTGGTCCAGCAACGTGGTGTGGAGCGCGGCGAGGCCCGGCACGGAAGCCAGCGCCGCTGGTCTCGGCGTGCCACCGAAGCCGGGATGGGTCGGTACGAGCACGCGCACGTCGTGGGTGGCGGCGAGCAACTCGGCGAACCCGGTCACCGACATCGGACCCGCCCCGCCGTGCAGAAGCAGGAACGGTTGCCCGGAACCGTATTCGGCAACGATCACCTCGACGGCGCCGACGCCCGCCATGGGCACGGTGTGGGTTGCGGTGGTGCTCATGTGAAGTCCGTTCATCGAGGGGAATCAGGCGTAGTCGTCGGCCGGTTCGGTGGCGTAGCGGCTCATCACCTCGATCGTGGCCTCGGGAGTCAGTGGCTGGCCGCCGGCGATCATGTCGCGCAGGTCCCGGAAGTACTCGACGTACAGGTCGGGGGTGAAGGTGTTGAGCATGACCGTGATCTCGTCGGTCGGGTTGGCGAAGGTGTGCGGCGCGCCGGGCGGGACCATGACCAGCGTCCCGGCGGGCGCGTCATAGGTGGTCTGGCCAACGGTGAACCTGGCCGCGCCGGAGACGACGTAGAAGCCTTCGTCGTGCCGGGCATGCCGGTGCTGTGGGGGCCCGTCGGTGTGCGGGGCCAGGGTGATCTCCGCCATTCCCAGGCGGTGCCCGGTGGTCGAGCCGTCCTCCAGGATGCGCATCCGGGTCGGGCCGAGCTGGATCGACTCGCCGTCGTCCGGACCGACCACTGAAACCTGTGTCATCGCCAACCCCAATCAAGATCGTAGCGTGGCCGGTTCGGGCGACAGCGCGGCGAGCCGACCGAGCAGCAAGGGAGTCAGGCCCGCGTAGGCGGCCGGGTCGACCGGGGCCAGCCAGTGCCTCGCCCGCACCCGGCGCGGGATGTTCAGGCCGAGATCGCCGAGTACCTCGTCCACGTCGTGCATGGAGAACGGGATGATCTTCGTGCCGCGGCAGTGGTGCTTGTCGGTGGCGCGGTCCATGAACGCCAACTGGTCGACGACCGCCTGCCGCATCGCCTCCCGCTCGGGCAGTTCGATGCCGCCGACGAGGTCTGCCGCGATCCACAGCGCCGCCATCTCGGCGTTGAGCGGGCTGAAGAACGAGGAGTTGTATCCGTTGAAGTACAGGCCGGGCGCGTCGAGGGGCCGGATGTGCCGGTACAGCATGAAGTTGCCGCGTTCGTCGAGCAGGCTCCGTTGGACGTCCTCCGGCAGGAACGTGACGCTCTGCCGGAACCCGGTCGCGCAGATCACGAGATCGGCGGGCAGTGTGCTGCCGTCGCTGAGTTCGGCCCGAGGTGCGCCGCGCTCGGCGTAGAGCCGGGTGATCGTGGTGTCCCGGTGCACGGTGATCGAACCGTCCGCGACGCCCTCGAAGAACCCCTCGGTGGCCAGGCCGATCGCGCCCTTGACGATGTCCTCCATGTGCCCGGCGGGCACCAGGCCCAGTTTCGCCAGCCCATACTGGCGCACCGACACCGAGCCGATCGAGTTGATCATGTTGCGGCGCAGGCCGTTGCCCGGTCCGTGCAGGAACTTCTCGAACCCGCGCAGCCGCGCGTAGCGGAACAGGTTCTCGCCGAGCCGGGTCAGCAGCAGCATCTTGAAGTTCACCCGGCCCGCGACGCGGCGCGGCACCTTCCACAGCAGTTGCCTGGCGATCACGTCGGTGCTCGCGGCGGTCCTGCTCACCGGGACGGTCACGTCGCAGGCCGACTTGCCATAGCCGACCACGAGCACATGTCTGTCCCGCGCGTCCTGCGCGTCGTGGAACTCGCTACCGGCGCACAACTTCCCGCCTGCCTCGGTGAACTCGCCGAGTCCCGGGTAGTCGGGGACGGCCGGTTCGCAGAACACGCCGTTCGCGACGATCAGGCGATCGTAGGTGGCGCTGTCGGTCGCTGTATCAGTCGCCGTGTCCACGATCCACCTGCCGTCGCCGGTCGGCCGGGTCGCGATGACTTCGGTGTTGAGCCGCAGGATCTCCTCGACGCCGAACTCCTTGGCGTAGGCGGCGAAGTACGCCTGTACCTGGACGCCGTCCGGCCACTCGGGATAGTCGGCCGGCATCGGGAAGTCGGACAGCGAGTACTGCGCCTTGGGGCTTTGCGTTGTGACGCCGGGATAGCGTCGCGCACGGCTCCAGACACCGCCGACATCCGGCGACTTGTCGTAGACCACGACGTCGTGGTGTGCCTTGAGCAGCACCTTGGCCGTGGCGAGACCGGCAACACCGGCACCGATGATCGCGATGCGCATGGCTAGTCCAGTTCCGAGGGCAGTCGCAGTTGGATGCCGAACTCGGCCATGATCCCCTTCATGACCGAGATGTCCTTCGGTCCTGGCGGGAGATCGGCCAGCGCCTGGTAGTACTCCTCCAGCCCGGCCGGCGAGACGACCGAGATCACCCGCGTCTCGGCGTCGGAGGAGTTGCGGAAGGTGTGCACGACGTCGCGTGGCAGGAACAGGTAGTCCCCCGGCTCCAGCACGAAGTCCGTGCCGCCGAGCACCACGTCCAACCGGCCGGCCAGGCAGATGAACGACTCGTCCTCGCGCGTGTGCAGATGCGGCGGTGGGCCGCTGGTCTGCGCCGGGATGGCGTATTCGAACAGCGAGTACGCGTCGCGGGTGGTCTCCCCGTTCGCCTTCATCGTGATGCCCAGCCCGATCGCCGGGATCTGCCGCCCTTTCCTGGACGTGAGCATGTATCCGCCGCCAAGGCTCACCACGGTCTCCTTTCGGAAGTTCCGGGTGCACAGCATGGCGTCGCCGCGTCGGCGAGAGCAATCGAATGTCCCGCTGAGGGGGACTCGATCCCGGTCAACGACGGCCGGAGTACGCGCGGGATGCCGCCGCGGCCGCCAGCCGGACCGCGGGGCCGATCCGGTCGGCGCGGACCAGCTTGCTCGGCCCGGTCACCGACAGCGCGGCCCGCACCTCACCCAACGGCCCGAAGATCGGCGCGGCCACGCAGCTCACCCCGATGTTGCCCTCTTCGCGGTCGATCGCGAAACCCTGGTCGGGGACCGTCGCCAGCTCGCGCAGCACCGCCATCGGGCTGGTCAACGTGCGCGGGGTGCGAGCGGGCAGGCCGGCCTCCAGCACCGAGGTCACCGTCCCGGGATCGGAGTAGGCGAGGATCGCCCTGCCCAGAGCCGAGCAGTAGGCCGGGATCGTGCCACCGGCCTGCGAGAGCATGGGCATCGGCCGGTGCCCGGTGATCTTGTCCACCACGAGGATCTGCGTCCCGTCGAGCACGCCGAGCTGCACGGTCGTCCTGGCGGCCTGGTAGAGGTCCTGCAGGAAGGGCAGCACGGCCTCGCGCAGCTCGTGGCGGATCGGCGCCAGGCTGGAGATCTCGAACAGCCGGTTGCCGATCCGGTAGGTCGTGTCCGGCTTGTCCAACCAGCCCAACCGGAGCATCTTGTCCGCCGTGCGATGCGCGGTCGATCGCGGCAGACCGGACCGGGCGACGAGCGCGGCAAGGCTCAGCTCGCGGTGCGTCGCGTCGAACGCGCCCAGGATCGCGGCCGCCCGCTCCAGTCCGCCGATAGTGTCCCGCTCGGCGGGACTCATCGTTGGCCTCGGCTACCCATGCGGACCAGGCTAGGCCAGTGGCAGGACGGAGACGATCTGATGTCCCAACAAGGACCCGACTTCAGCATGGCCGAGTTCCTCGGTGCGCTCTCGGACACGGTCGCGCCGAGCCCGGCGCGGCCGATCGTGGTGCGTTCGGGGGAACTGGAGCAGTTGCCGCCGGGCCGGGTGCACAACCCGACGGCGCTGTCCATCGCAGGGAAGCTGCCCACGGTGTCGTTCGAGATCTTCCGGCAGACCATCCCGCCGGGCCTCAGTTCCGACATGCAGCGTCACCACCACGAGACCGTGCACTACGTCATCGCGGGCACCGGGCACAGCGAGGTCGAGGACGAGACCGAGGCGTGGACCAGCGGTGACTTCATCTACACGCCGCCGTGGACCTGGCACCGACACTACAACGACTCGACAACCGAGACGGTCGAGTTCCTGACCATCGAGAACTCCCGGCTGCTCGGTCTGCTCGGCGTAGGCCGACGGCAGAGCGCGGGCCTGGTCACGGTCGACGAGGCGCGCACCCGATTCGGAGAGGAATGATCATGAGCGACCTGCCCGACCACATTTCCATCTGGGCCGAACTCGCCGACGTCGACCACGAGCTGCGGCACGTCGACGTGCACGGGGTGCGTACGCGCGTGCTGCGAGCAGGCGCGGGCCCGGATCTCATCCTGTTGCACGGTACTGGCGGGCACCTTGAGGCGTACGCGCGCGACATCGCCGGGCTGGCCGCCGACTTCCGGGTCACCGCCTACGACATGGTCGGCCACGGCTGGTCGGACCTGCCGGACCGGCCCTACACCATCGACGTGCTCGCCGAGCACCTGATCGGTCTGATGGACGCGCTCGGTATCGAGTCGGCGCACCTGTCCGGCGAATCCCTCGGCGGCTGGGTGGTCGCCTGGACCGCCGCCCACCATCCGGACCGGGTGGACCGGATCGTGCTCAACACGCCCGGCAACATAGCGAACAAACCGGACGTCATGGCGAAGGTGCGGGACAGCACCATGGCCGCGGTGCGCAACCCCGACGACGCGACCGTGCGCCCGCGAGTGGAGTTCCTGTTCCACCACAAGGACATGGTCACCGACGAACTGGTGATGCTGCGCCGGGCCGTATACGGCAGGCCCGGATTCCTCCGCGCGATCACCAACACGCTCGTCCTGCAGGACCCGGAGATCCGCAAGGACTTCGCCTGGGAACCCGGCTGGGTCGGCAAGGTCACCGCGCCGACCCTGCTGCTGTGGACCGAGCACGACCCGACCGGCGGTCTGGACGAGGCCGCGCTGCTGCTCGACTGGCTGCCCGACGCGGAACTGCACGTGATCGCGGACGCCGGTCACTGGCCACAGTGGGAGAAGGTCGACGAATACCTGGCCAAGCACCGCGAGTTCCTGTTGACGGGCCCGACATGAGTGCGATCATCGGGCTCGTCGCGTTGTCCCACTGCCCCTTCGCGACCCTGCTGCCGCCCACCGACACGTCCGAGCCGGGCGGTACGTTCCTCGCCGATGTCGGCCGGGTCCGCGCCACCGTGGCCGCGCTCGCGCCGGACGCGGTCGTGGTGATCGGCCCGGATCACTTCCACGGCAACTTCTACGACGTCATGCCGCCGTTCGTGCTCGGCGTCGATGAGGCGGTCGGTTTCGGCGACTTCGCCAGCCGATCCGGTCCGCTCCCGGTCGCGGGCGAGCTGGCCTGGTCCATTCGGGACGGTCTCGACGCGGCCGGGTTCGACCTGTCGCTGTCCTACGCGCTGACCGTCGATCACGGTCTGGTGCAGAGCTACGACATGCTCATCGGCGACAGCGGAGTGCCGCTGGTACCGCTGGTGGTCAACACCGCCGCCCCACCACTGCCGAGCATGACCCGCTGTGTCGCGCTCGGCGCCGCGCTGGGCACCGCGCTGCGTGCCTCGGCGTTTCCCGGGCGGGTGCTGGTGGTGGCCAGCGGAGGACTGTCGCACTGGCTGCCGTCCAATGATCCGCGCGATCCGTCCGTCATCGGCGAGCGGCGGGCCGGGGTGATCCATGGCCGCAAGAATGCGCAAGCCGTCGCCGCCGACCGAGAACCGAAGGTTCTTGCCATGGCAGGTGACCCGCACGCGCGGGTCAACGCCGACTGGGACCGCTGGTTCCTGAAGCAGGTCGGTACCGCCGACCTGGAAGCGGTCACCGCGCTCGGCGACGACGGTCTGGAACGGCACGCGGGCAGCGGCGGTCACGAGATCAGGACCTGGCTGATCGGTACCGCCGCTGTCCGCGCCCAACTGGTGTGGACCAGCTACGAACCAGTGCCGGAATGGATCACCGGTATGGGCATCGGCACCACCTTCGACGTGGTCTGAACTCCGCTCACCCGACACAGCCCACCGGGCGTCCGAAACGGACCGATCCGTGTTACAGGCGGGGCCTCGTGTAACACGGGAAAACTATATACCCCAAAGGTTTCCGGTTTCATTGACAGCCTCGCCGGCCATGTCTTCAATAGGACCGGATCGCGTTCGGTCACTGGACGGTTACCGCGAGGAGTACGTCATGCTGGTGGGTCCGTTAGGTCATTCGGGCAGGGGTAACCGATTTGTCCGCCGGTTGACGATCATGTCGGCCGTGGCCGCGCTGGTCGCCGGCATGGGCGCGGGTACCGCGCTCGCGGCCACCCCGCATCAGGCGTCCAACCAGGTCATCGACGGCGACGCCCGGTTCGAGGTACTCACGCCGACCCTGATCCGACTGGAGTACGCCGGGGACGCGGCATTCCAGGACGGCGCGACGTTCAACGTCGTCAACCGGAACCTGCCGGTGCCCGCCTTCACCACCGACGTGACGTCCGACGGCTACCGCGAGATCCACACCGCCGGCCTGTACCTGCGCTACAAGGAGAACTCGGGCCCGTTCAGCCCGCAGAACCTGTCCGTGCAGTTGCAGACCGGCTCGACGACCGTCACCGCGACGCCCTACTTCCCGTCGAGCTGCCAGTTCGGCCAGCTCTGCCAGGCCGAGGACGCCCAACTCGGCGGAGGCGCCGCGCCCGCCAACAACCACTCGGGCTACACCGGCAGCGAGTTCGTCGCGAGCGTCCAGAAGACGGGCGCCGCCATGACCGAGCAGGTCATCGACGTGCCGTCGGCAGGCACCTACCAGTTGACGATGCGCTACGCCAACAGCACCGGTGGCGACGGCCAGAACACGACGCGGACGCTCAGCACGATCGTCAACGGCAGCGCAGGCCCCCGGTTCTCGCTGCCCACCACCACCGACTGGAACACCTGGACGACGGCGTCGGTGAATGTGCCGCTCGCCGCGGGCAGCAACACGATCGAAGTCGAGCAGTCCGCGTCCGACTCCGGCAACGTCAACATCGACAGCTTCGCGGTCACCCCGACCGGCGCCGCCTATCCGAGCCCGTCGACGACCACCACGGACTCGCCCTACGGCACGGGCCCCAGCGACACCCTGGGCGGCTGGGACCGCGCGCTGGACAACCCGGGCACGCTGCCCGACCCGGAGAATCCCGGCATTCTCGACCGCGACGGCTGGTACCTGCTCGACGACAGCCACACCGCGCTGCTGGGCGGCAACGGCACCATCACGGACCGGCCCTCGCACGGCAGCCAGCCATACCAGGACGGCTACTTCTTCGGCTACGGCCAGAACTACCTACAGGGCCTGCACGATCTCGCCGCGATCACCGGCCCGTCCGATCTGCTCCCGGAGAACGCCTACGGCGTCTGGTACTCCCGCTACTACCCGTACACCACGAGCGACTACGAGAACACGGTCATTCCCGCGTTCCGCAGCCACAACACGCCCATCGACTACCTCGTCATCGACACGGACTGGAAGTCACCGTCGCAATGGGACGGTTGGAACTGGAACCCGTCGCTGTTTGCCGATCCGCAGGGCTTCATGAACTGGACCAAACAGCAGGGGCTGTCGGTGTCGATGAACATCCACTCCAGCATCGACAGCGGAGATCCCCAGTTCGCGACGGCCAACGCGCAGGCGGGCGGGCTGACCAACACGGGCGGCACGAACTACGTGTGGAACTGGTCGAATCCCCAGCAGCTCCAGTCCTACTTCAACCTGCACCAGCCCTTCGAAAAGCAGGGCGTGCGCGAGTGGTGGCTGGACTGGTGCTGTGACAACAGTTTCGTGTCCGATCCGAACGTGACCCCGGACGCGTTCATCAACGCCGCCTATGCCGCCGACGGCAACAGCAAGAACCAGCGCGGCTACGCGTTCTCCCGGCTGGGCTCGTCCTACCAGGCAGGCGACAACGCCGACTTCGCGGCGGGCCCGTGGTCGGAACACCGCAGCACCCTGCAGTTCACCGGTGACACCCCGGCGAGTTGGGCGATGCTGCAGTTCGAGTCCGAGTTCACCCAGGACGAGGCGTCGGTCGGGCAGAGCCAGGTCACCGACGACATCGGCAGCTTCCACGGCGGTCACGACCCGGACGACCTGTACGTGCGCTGGCTGCAGATGGGCGCGTTCCAGCCGGTGTTCCGGCTGCACTCCGACCACGGCGACCGGCTGCCCTGGGACTACGACGCCGCGGCGGAAGGCCCCGCCGAGCAGTTCATGAACCTGCGCGAATCGCTCGTGCCCTACACCTACACGCTCGCGCACGACACCCAACAGAGCGGCACACCCATCGCCCAGGCGCTCTACCTCGACTACCCGCAGCAGGCCGCGGCCTACACCAACCCGGACGAGTACCTCTACGGCAGCAACGTGCTCGTCGCGCCGATCACCAGCGCGGACAACTCCGACGGCAACGGCCAGACCAACGTGTGGTTCCCGCCGGGGACCTGGACCGACTACTTCACCGGCCGCTCCTACACCGGTCCGAGCACGGTGCGGATTACCGACACCCTCTCGCAGATGCCGGTGTTCGTGAAGTCGGGCGGCATCATGGTGCAGCGCACCAACCAGGTGCCCAACGATCAGAGCCCACTCGACCAGCTCACGGTCGACGTCGGCGCGGGCGCGAGTGGTTCGTACTCGATGTACGAGGACGCCGGCGAGGGCCTCGGCTACCAGCAGGGCCAGTCCGCCACAACGCAGTTCAGCTGGAACGACCCGACGCACACGCTGTCCATCGGCGCCGCCGCGGGTTCCTATCCGAGCCAGGCGGCGTCCCGCAACTACACGCTCAAGCTCTACGACGCGACCGCGCCGACCTCGGTCACCGTGGACGGCGTCGCGTTGCCGGCCAGCGCCTACAGCTACAACCCGGCCAACCGCACGGTCACCGTGTCCACCGGCAGCGTGCCCACCAACACCGCGCACACGATCACGCTCGGCAGCGGTGGCGCGCCCATCACCGGCAACGGCGGCCTGTGCCTCGACGTCCGCAACGGAAGCAACGCCGACGGCACGCCGGTGCAGCTCTACACCTGCAACACCACGGCCTCGCAGAACTGGACCGAACCCGGCGACGGCACCCTGCACGCCCTCGGCAAATGCCTGGACACCGACACCAGCGCCAACGCCGTCCTCGCCACCTGTAACACCAACGCTTCGCAACAGTGGACCGCGCGCACCGACGGCTCCCTCTACCAACCGTCCTCCGGCCAGTGCCTCGCCGATCCGGGCGGCGGCGCGGGCACCCAGCAACACCTGGCGAGCTGCACATCCGGGGCGGCCGCACAGGTTTGGCACGTGCCCGCCAGCCCGCTCTACGGCAACGGCGGCCTGTGCCTCGACGTGCGCGGCGCGAACAATGCCGACGGCACGCCGGTGCAGCTCTACACGTGCAACGGCACGAGTGCCCAGAGCTGGGCCGAACCCGGCGACGGCACCCTGCGCTCCCTCGGCAAATGCCTCGACGTACCGGGTACCGCGAACGGCACGCTCGCCGACCTGACCACGTGCAGCGGGGCGGGTTCCCAGCAGTGGGCGGCACAGAACGACGGGGCACTGCTCAACTCGGCGTCCGGCAGGTGTCTCGACGACCCGAACGCCAACCCGGTATCCGGCCTGCAACTCCAGCTCTACGACTGCAACACCACCAGTGCACAGGTATGGACGTTGCCCTGATCGGCCGCCGGCCGCCGGTCGGCGACGGTCAGGCCCGCCTTGCCAACGGGAACAACGGCAGGACCTCGCGCCCGACGGTCTCGTTGAACAGTTCGGCGAGCACGACGTAGAACGCGACCAGACCGAGCAGGATCTCCGCATAGCCCGCTGCTCTCAGCGTCCCGCTCTGCGCGACGCCCGCGGCCGACGCGCCCAGGTAGGCGAGAATGAGCAGCACGATGGTCAGGTCCAACAGGACGAACGCGAGCGCGGTGATCGCGTTGGTTCGGACGCTGACGACGGTGAACAGAACCGTGACGACGAGCCAGGCGATCAGGAACACGCCCAGCGAGGTGGCGACCGTGTGGCCCGCCTCCGCCGCGAGTGCCGATTTCGAGAGCCCGGCCGAGGCGGGCGAGGTCAGCACCGCAGAGACGATGCGCGGCGCGACGTAGACCTCGATCCCGGTGTAGCCCAGCCAGAACGCGCCGTACGAACACAGAAACGCCGCGGCGAAGCCTGCGCCCGACGCCAACGCGAAGAACCCGGCGACCAGTTGGACGATGCCGCCGTAGAAGAAGGTTCCGGCGAGGATGATCGACGAGCCCGCGGCGCTGATCGCGCCGACGGTCGACAGTCCTAATGCGAGCGAGCACCAGGCGAACCCGGCCGCGCCGACGGCCAGCGCGCGATTGGTGTGTGGAACCGGTGCGATGGCGGATCTCTGGGGTGCTGATGAACTGGACAGGTCGGTCATCACGATCACTCCTCGGAATTCAATGGGATACCGGTGATTGCAGCCCGGGCGACCACACTCGTCGATCAAGCGATGTCCAGATCATGACCGGGTGGCTGGCACCCGGATAGACTGGAGTCGTTCCTCCAGTACCCACGTTCGCACGATGAGGATGGCCTGTGCCTGCTGACCACGACGAGCGCCCCCGGTTGCGCAAGGACGCCGAACTCAACCGGCGCCGTATTCTGGCCGCGGCACGTGAGGTGTTCCGCGATCGCGGAGTCGCCGCGACGCTCAACGACGTCGCGCACCATGCCGGGCTCGGGGTCGGTACCGTGTATCGGCGCTTCGCCGACAAGGAAGAACTCATCGACGCCCTGTTCGACGACATGGTGGAACGGGTCGACCGGGCCCTGCACGAGGCACTGACCGAACCGGACGCCTGGATCGGTCTGACCACGGCGCTGGAGAAGGTCTGCGAGGACCAGGCGTTCGACCGGGGACTGCGCGAGGTCATGCTCGGCACCGGGCGTGGCCCGCAACGGCAGCGGCAGGTCCGCGACCGGGTCGACACCGCGGTCGACATCCTGATCGCCAGGGCCCAGCAACAGGGCATGCTGCGACCGGACGTGCTGCCGACCGATTTCCCGATACTCCAGTTGATGGTCGGCGCGGTCACCGACCACACCGGAGCGCCCGATCTGTGGCGGCGGTATCTCAGGATCATGATCGACGGCCTGCGCGCCCGCCCGGATACCTCGACGCTGGCCGGTGTGGACGCGTCCCACGAGGCCATCGAAGATGTGATCACCACCAGCAGCACCCACGCGGTCCGCGACCGAGAGCTGGGGTTCTAGCGCGAACCGCGCGGGTGCCGCTGCCGTCATGACGACGGCCCCCAGTTGACCGGGCTGGTCCGGAACTCCTCCGGAGCGGTCAACGGAAGGTCCACAGTGGATGCGAAGACGGCGCTGCGCTGGATGGTGTATGTGCCACCGGTCAGGTTGGCCAGTTCCGGTGGCGTCGGCACGACCGGCGAGTGAAAGTTGGCCGGGGCCTGGCTGGTCAGCACGAGCTGGATTCGTTCACCCGCGTCGATCCGGGTGAAGTTGGCCAGTAGCGCGATGTCGTAGCGGGTGACCTTGCCGGGCACCACCGGCTGCTGCGCGGCTTGGGTGAACGGGTGACTCGGCTGGAGCAGGATGTGGTTGCTGCCATACCAACTGCGGGTCGGGTCGAGCTGCCGCTGACTGCCCAGCAGCAGGCCGTCTGCCTGTTTGACGACGGTGCCGTCCGCCGCGACGAGGTTCAACGTCGCGGTCAGCTCAACCTCGCGGGCGGTCGAGGCGACGTACACCGTCACATCCGATGGCCCGTCGAGCACTGCCGCCGTCGAGAGTGGAGCGCTGGTGTACGTGAGAGTGTTTGCCGTGGTGGCGGGTGCCCAGTCCAGGGCGTCGGTTCCGGTCCCCCGAGGCTTGGCCGAGGTCAGCGTGCCCGCGCCGAGGTAGTAGGCACTCGCGCCAGGAGCCGGTGGCCAGGCGGCCGTGTCGACCCAGCGCGCGGCCGTGTTCTCGAAGATGTGCAGAGGCGTTGCGGTGTTGGCCATGCCGGTGTGCTCGCCTTTGAGCCAGGTGTCGAACCATTCCAGGCGCAGGCTTTCCAACGTGGCCGCGTCGACGTTCTCGCCATGCGTCCACGGCCCGACGATCGCCTGGTACCGACCAGTCGTCTGCTCGCCCGCGACGATCGCAGCGGTGAGCGGACGGTGGAAGAAGGCGTTCTGCGCGGCGACGTAGTCACCGAGGTTGCCCCCGGGGAACAGGTCCCGCCAGCCTGCTTCGGTCAGCGCGGGCACATTGTTGGCCACGATCGTGGGCAGCAGTCGTTGCACATCGAGCTTTTGCCAGTATGTGTTGTCGTAGGAACGCGGGCCACCGTCGGCCTGCTGCGCGATGGTGACCGACTGCGGGTCGGTGGCCGGGTCGTCCTGCGGACCGCGCGGCTCGGCGTGCCCGATGCCCGCGACGAACGCGGTCGGGATGCCGCCGTCCGCGGTGAGGTCGTCGTAGAAGTTCGAGTCGGTGCAGAACGGGGTGATCGCCTTGAGCGCGGAATGCGGGCCGACAGCGGCGGCGGTAAACCACTGGTCGACGCCGAGGTAGGAGCAGCCATCGAGGCCGACGGCGCCATCGGAGCCGGCAAGCGTATGGGCGGCCCAGTTCACCAGTTCGGCGCCATCCTGTCCCTGGCGCTGCCCGAACCAGGACACCTGACCGCCCGAGCTGCCGGTCCCCCGTACCGCCGACGCGACGTAGATGTAGCCGCGCTGCACGAAATAGTCCCCCGCGCTGGTCGGATCGGAGCGTTGCGTGCCATAGGGGTTCTGGGTCAGCAGCACCGGGAATCTGCCGGTGGCGCGGGCACCCGTGGCCGGATTTGTCGGGTAGACCACCTCGGCTGAGATCAGCGTCCCGTCGTCCATGCGCACCGACACCGTCGCTGGAGCGCTCGCCCCGTACGAGGGCGGGTCCGGTTGCCAGGCGCCGCCGGTTCCCGGCGCGGCACCCGCGGCCGGGGCAAGCGCGGCGGCGACCAGCGCGACCAGCCCTACCCCCGCGCCCAGTGGCAGCCATGCCTTGCCCCGGACGACCGCTCGGAATCGCATGTCTCGCTCCCAGCCACGCCAAGTGGATATCATCTATCCACTTTAACGTAGCATGCGTGTCCACTGACAGACCTTGGTCACGGTGATCTGAACCGAATCGGATAGAGATGATCCGCTTGATCGCGACTTCGACTTGCCGCGAAGATCGTCACCCTTCCGGGTTCGACACCCGTGCGTTGTGGAAGGACGCGATCTCCCACTCGCCGTCGTCCTTGACCAGGACGTAGGTCAGAGTGTTGCGCTGGTCGTCCTCCGGGGAGGCGCCGGGCGCGGTCTCCACCCCGCCGTCCTGGACGGCGACGACGACATCGGGCCGCAGGAAGCGGTAACTCGCCTGCGCGTTGAGCAGTCGCGACCCGCGGTAGGCACCGGCGAAAACCCGCCGGTGGCCTTCGGCGATGCCCTCTCGACCCATCAGCTTGCGGCCAAAGTACGTGACGTACACGGCGTCGTCGGTGAACGGGCGGGCGTACGCCTCAAGGTCGCCGGCGTTCCAGGCGTCGATCAGCCCGCGCAGCAGGGCGTCCAGCGCGGCCACGTCGGCAGCGTCCGGTTCCGTCATGCCGACACACTACCTGCCGACGATCAGGCGAACAGTTCGCGGATGTCCTCGGCGTCCAGGCCGGTGCCGAACACATTGCCCTCATCCATCACGTTGGCGAACAACTCGGCCTTGCGCGCCTGCAACGCCATCACCCGCTCCTCGATGGTGTTCTTGGCGATCACCCGGTACACCATCACATTGCGGGTCTGCCCAATGCGATGAGTCCGGTCGACGGCCTGCGCCTCCGTCGCCGGATTCCACCACGGGTCAAGCAGGAAGCAGTAGTCGGCCTCGGTCAGGTTCAGCCCGAACCCACCAGCTTTGAGGCTGATCAAGAATACCGGGCGCGAGCCGTTCTTGAAGCGTTCCAGCACGGCCGGACGGTCACGGGTCCCACCGTCCAAATAGCAGTACTCGATCCCCTCGGCATCCAGCCGATCCCGGACCTGGCGCAGGAAACCGGTGAACTGGCTGAAAACCAGCGCCCGGTGACTGCCGTCGATCACGTCGTGCAACTGCTCGACCAGCGCGTCGATCTTGGCGCTGGGCAGGTCGGCGTTGGCGTCGTCGACCAGACCCGCGTGCAGACTCAACTGCCGCAGCAGAGTCAGCGAACGCAGGATGGTGAACCTGTTCTTGTTCATGTCCTCGACCAGGCCGAGAACCTTCTGCCGCTCGCGTTGCAGGTGCGTCTGGTAGAGCTTGCGGTGCCGGGGATGCAACTCCACCTCCAGCACCTGCTCCTGTTTGTCCGGGAGATCCGGCGCGACCTGTTCCTTGGTGCGCCGCATGACCAGCGGCTTCATTCGCCGCCGCAACCGGCCCAGCAGTTCGGTGTGGCCCTGCTTCTCGATCGGCTGCGCGTAGTACTCCTTGAACCGGGCCGGGTTGGGGAACAGGCCGGGTGCGGTGATCGAGAGCAGCGACCACAGCTCCATCAGGTTGTTCTCCATCGGGGTGCCGGTGATCGCCAGTTTGAACGGCACCGGCAGCTTGCGCGCGCACTGGTAGATCTTCGACTGGTGGTTCTTCACCTGTTGGGCCTCATCGAGAATCAGCCCGGACCAGGACAGCTCCGCATAGTCGTCGAAGTCCAAGCGAAACAGCGTGTAGGAGGTGACCACGACGTCGGCGCCCGCGACGCTCTCCGGCAACGGTCGGCCACGGCGGCGCACGGTGTCCGTCAGCGCCGCGACCGTCAGTCCGGGCGTGAAGCGGCTGGCCTCGGCTGCCCAGTTGCCCACGACGCTGGCCGGTGCGATGACCAGGAACGGAGCCATGGTGGGATCGGCCAGCTTGGCGTGACTGATCAGGGCCAGCGACTGCACGGTTTTGCCCAGCCCCATGTCGTCGGCGAGGATGCCGCCCAACCGCCACTGCCAGAGAAACGCCAGCCAGCGGAATCCGTCCAACTGGTAGGGGCGCAGCCGCGCGTCGAGCGTGGCCGGAGCCGGGACCGGAGCCAACGCGTCGATGGACAGCAGGCCGGCGACCTGTTGCTCCCAGGCTCGTGCCTGATGCGCCACCACGCCCAGCTCGCTCAGCTCGTCCCACAGCCCGGCCTGGAACCGGCTGATCCGCAGCGACTCCGATGGCATGTCGCGCAGGGCGCGGGCCTCGTCGATCAGCGTCCGCAGGCGCCGCAGTTCGGGCTTGTCCAGCGAGAAGTACGCACCGTCCGGCAGCAGCATCTCGGACTGGTCGCCGGCCAGGGCGACGAACACGTCCGTGAAGGGAACGTCATGGCCCTCCACCGTGATGGTCACGCCGAGGTCGAACCAGTCGTTCTCGCCGGGGACCTCGGTGGTGGACACGCCGATCGACAGCGTGTCGCCCACCTCGCGGTAGTCGGCCGGGTCGCCGTTGATGTCGACGTCGATATCGGCCCGGTCGAGTAGCAACGGCAACGTCTCGGTGGTGAAACGCATCGTGTCGACGCCCTGGTGGACGGCATGCGCGGCGGTCGGCCGGGGAACGTCGAGGCTGGCGATGATGCTCCGCTCGGCATCGGTGTCGCGGTAGCCGTCCCCGGTGTCGGCCGCATCCAGCGGCACCCGGTGGCGTGTGCCGCCCACCTGGTAGGCCCACTCCCAGCTCAGCGCCAGATCGTGGTGGTCGCCATAGTCGGCACGCAGCACGAGGATGGGCGCCGAGATCTCCGGCGGCGTGAACGAGCCGTCCGACGAGACGACCGTGGCAGCCCGGCGCAGGCGCGGACAGTAGTCGTCGCGGAAACGATCATGTTCGGCGGCGGGAACGAGCAGAGGCCGATCGTCCAGAACAAGCTCACGCAGCTCCCTCGGCACCGGCTTGACCAGCCGCGCCAGCCGGACGTGCCAGTTGGCGCGGTCGGCGGCGATCTCGGCTCGGTCCATGTAGACAACGCCGTGGCCGGTCGACCCGATGAACCGGATCGGGGCCGCGTCGGTCGGGCTGTCCTCGACGCGGACCATCGGATGGATCGCCAAAGCTCCGGAGGACGCCGCGCGCGTGACGTCGAGACAGAACTCGGCGCTGCCGTAGGGCTGCACCGGCCCCAGTCCCTTGCGGGCATGTACGAGCGCGAGGCCGATCGACGCGGCCTCGTCCAGCATGGTCCACAGCTGCCGCGACTCGAACCTGGCAAAGTCGATCGACTTGTCGTCGGTGTAGGGGCTGTAGTAGCCGTAGGAGTGGTCCTGGCCTTCCCGGCCGGACCGGTACACCGCGTACAGCTCCCGCAGCAGCCGGACGTGCTCGGCAAGGTAGCCCGACATGTGGTGCGATTGGCTGAGTTTGCCCCAGCTCAGGCCGCCGTGCACCCACCCGTTGCGGCCCGGTGTCACAAGCCGGGCCGTCACTCGCGGCGCCGAGCCGGCGTTGTCCTCGGTCAGCGCCAGCTCGATGCCGAGGGGGGCGGTTCCAGCCCGACCGACCGGGTCCGACGCCAGCAGCGCGTCGAGGGACTGCTTCCAGGTCGGCGGTTGCGCGGCGCGGGCCGGTGTCGCACGCGACCGGTCGACGGCGGAGATCACCAGAGCCGCGACGTGCTTGCAGTTGAACCCCACCGGGCAGGTGCACTGACCCTGCTCGAACAGCAGCTCTTGATCGTCGGCGGCGAAATAGGCCGACGTGTCGTACAGGCCGCCCTTCCCGATCACGCTGCCGTGCAGGGCGAGGTCGGCCTGGTCCCACCGCATCCGCAGGACCTGATTCCGCCGCGCATAGTCGACACCCCGGTCGTAGAAGGTGGTGCTGACGGCCTCCTCGACGTTGGCGAGATCAACGGGACCGGGGACAACGGGTGGCATGACGGCCACAGTATCGGTCGGCACCGACATCAGCGCGCAGCCCCGCGCACGCCTCGTCGAAGCTCCCCACGCTCGATGCAACGAGGAAGCCGTCGCGGCGCACGTAAAAGAATTCGCCGCTTTTGTTTGTGCGCTAATAAATCTAGGGAGCGCGGGCTCCGAAGAATTGACGGTGCCTATTTTGTTATTCCTTCATTTCTCCAATTGACGTAATCTCGGGACGAATTGATGATGACATTGGGCGAGGAGAGCAGGAGTCACGATGAGGATCTCTCTCGGTGGGATCGCGGTCTTACTCGCGGCGGGTCTGACAGTGCCCGGCACCGTGCTCGGCACTGCGGCGCCCCCGGTAAGTCGTACGGCAACGTGGGGGCCGAGCATGACCATCGACGGCCCCGATTTCGCCGACGAGACGATCCGAATGGTCGTGCACACGACGATCGGTGGGTCGTCGGTGCGGATCAAGTTGTCCAACCTGCGCAGCACGACGCCGTTGTCGGTGGGCGAGGTGGACGTGGCCGCTCAGGCCCAACAGGCAACGGCGGTACCGGGATCGCGCCACCTGGTCACGTTCTCGCACGCCAGGACGGTGACCATCCCGGCAGGAGCCGAGGTCTTCAGCGATCCCATCGGGATGACCGTCGCGCCGCAGACCAGCCTGCTGGTCAGCCTCTACCTGCCCCAGGCCACGAGTTCCGCCACCTGGCATTACGACGCCTACGACACGACCTACCTGTCCAAGCCCGGCGACCACGCCGCCGATGTCGACGACGGCAACTACGTGACCGCCACAACCGCGTGGTACTACCTGTCCGGAGTGGACGTCGTAGCACCCGCCGCCCGCGGCGCGGTGGTCGCGTTCGGTGACTCGATCACCGACGGGTACAACACGCCGAACAGCGCCTATGCGACCTGGCCGGATGATCTGTCCCGACGGCTGGCGGGCCCCAGTCCGATGTCGGTGGTCAACGCGGGCATCGGCGGCAACCGGGTACTCACCGATGTGCCACCGCCCTACATCTACCAGGGCGTCAGCGCGATCGAACGCTTCGGCCACGACGCACTCAGCCAACCAGGCGTCCACGACGTGATCCTGTTGGAGGGCATCAATGACATCGGCAACGACGCAGGCCCGAACGGCACCGCGCTGACCGCCCAGGACCTCATCAACGGTTATCTGAACCTGATCGGCCAGGCCCACGCGGCCGGGGTGCGCATCATCGGTGCCACCATCCTGCCCGACTTCGGGGCTGGCTACTACACCCCAGCCCACGAAGCGATCCGCGAAGCCGCCAACAGCTGGATTCGGACCAGCGGGGCGTTCGACGGCGTCATCGACTTCGACAAGGCGGTCCAAGACCCCTCCAATCCGGTCGCACTGAATCCGGCCTTCGAGTCGGGCGATCACCTTCACCCGAACGCGGGCGGCATGCAGGCAATGGCGAACTCCATTGATCTGAGCCTGCTGAAATAGCAGCCGGGCGTGTTCCTGCTCCTCCGCTGTTTCGAGGAGCGGGAACACGCCCGCGTCCTTACGTGAGGGTGAATCCGTCGACCAGGAGATAGGTCCCGCTGAGTTTGGTGACCGTCAGCGTGTGCGCTCCCGCGGCCAGGCCGGACACCGAATAGAGCTTGTCCTGCGCCTGCCGCTGCGGGCTGTAGGCGCTGACCGTCGGCTGTGCGGCACCGTCGAGCGTGATGCCGACGTCGCCCTCGTCGGAGTTGGTCTCGGTGAGGAAGGTGATTCCGGTGCCGGTGAAGGTGATCGTGGCCGATGCGCCATCCTGCTGGGTGTAGTGCACGCCGTTGTCGAGATCACCGAGATTGCGCGAGCCGCTGAACGACCAACTGCCCAGGTAGCCGATGCGCAGATCGTCGTCATGGACGACCTGGCCCGGAATGACGCCCGGCCCGGCGTTGTCGATGATCGCTTGGGCCGGTGCCGGCCACCGCCCGTCGGTCACCACGGTCGCCTGGGTGAACGTGATGTTCGTGCCGTTGTTGTTGTACTGGGCGGTGTCGCTGTAGTTGCCGTAGATCGAGTCGTCGTGGATGCTCGGCGTCCACAGGTTCAGCCACAGCCCATTGCTGAACTGCACCACGTTGTCGTGGGTGCTCCACAGCGAACTGCCTTCGTCGTGGTAGATCGCGTTGCACCCGTTGGCGCACTCCCCCACCACGTTGCCGGTGAACGTCGAGGGCGACGCCTGCCCCCCGAGCGTGTAGATCGGGCCACCGTCATTGAGCACGCCCATGACGCTGTGCACGTGGTTGTCCGTGATCTGGTTGCCGCCGCTGTAGGTCGTGCCGTGGCGGCAGGTCGACAGGCCCTGTTTGGCTTGCAGCGCGCAGTCCGACGCCCAACCCCAACCCCAACCCATGGAGATGCCGGAGTACGGCGTGTAGCCGATGTCGTTGTGCGACAAGGTGGTGCCCCTGCTGTCCCCGACCCAGATGCCGACCGCGTCGGAGTATTCCTGTCCCGGCCATTGCACGATGCTGTCGGACACAGTGTTTCCGCTGGTCATCAGGGCAGGCACGGTCTGGTAGTAGTCGTCGACCTCGCCGATCGCCACGCCGATGCCCGAGGTGTCGGTGATCGTGCTGGCGGTGACGGTCGAGTCCTGGGTCTGGTCGGCCAGGTCGATCCCGCTGGTACCGGTGTGCTCGACGGTGTCATCGGCGAAGGAGATCCGGACGCCACGGTGCACCTGGACGGCGGCCGGGATCCGGCTCGGCGCGTGCGTCGTCGGGTCCCAGGTGATGCCGGCCTGGTTGTCGATGTAGCCCTCGGTGCTCGGCGCATTCCAGGTGGTGTAGGCGAACGTGATGCCCGTGACGCTGATGTCGTGGACCGGTGCGATGGCGTCCGGGATCACCGTGAAGCCGTCGATCAGCAGGTAGCTGCCGCTGGTCTTGACGACCTTGAGGGTGTGCGGCCCCTTGGGCAGTCCGGTCAACGACACGATCGCCTGCTGGGCCAGCCGCTGCGCCGAATTCGCCGATACGGTCTCCACCTTCTGGCCGTCGAGGTAGACGTCGGCGTTGCCCTCGTCGGAGTTGGTCTCGGACAGCAGTTGGATACCGGTGCCGGTGAAGGTGTAGCTGACGGAGTCGCCGTCGGTCGAGGTGTAGTGGACATCGTCACCGAGATCGCCGAGGCCGCGTCCGCCGGAGGTGTTCCACGAACCGGTGTAGGTCGCCCGCCAGTCGCTGTCGTTCAAGGGTGCGATGTGCCCAGGGGTGCCGGACAGGTCGAGCAGTTCCGACGCGACCGGGAGTTCGACATCGGCAGTGGCCAGGTTCTCGCCTTGGCGCGGCACGTAGTACAGCTCGCCGGCCGCACTGTCCAGATAGAACTGACCTGGCGTGCCGAGCAGCTGGTAGGCGTTGTCGATCCAGGTGATGTTGTCGAGGGTGGGCAGACCGGCTCCGTTGAACGGGAAGCTGGGGTTCGGCACCGAGTTGTGGTTGTTGTTCCAGCAGGCCGGATCGACGGTGAGGTTCGAACCGCCGGTTGCGCTCGGGGTGATCGACGCCAGCGGACAACGCATCTGCTTCCAGGCGTTGTCGTCCACGATCTCGACGCCGGGCGCATTGGTCCACGAGGTGTACCGCGGGTCGCTGGTGCTGAACCCGGTGCTGGTCACCGAGAAACCCGGTGGGTTGAGCGCGCTGCTGGCCAGGGCGGCGCGCACGCCGTTGACGAACAGTTCCCTGCTCGCCACGCCCTTGGGCACCGCAGCCCGGTAGATGTTCTTGGTCGCGTCGATGTTGCTGAAGCCGGTGACGCGTTGCGCTCCGCTGAGGATCGGTGTCTGGCCAGGTACGGCGGCGTAGGTGACTGGATGGCCTGCCGTGCCGGAGTCCTGCATGCCAAGTTGCAGTGGGCTGGTTAATCGGTACGTGCCGCCGAACAGCTCGACTCGCAGGGCACCGGGGGCGCGCGGGAGTAGACGTCGGACCTTATCGCGAGCGGTCGTCAACTGGCACGGCTCGTGCGCACCACATGCCGAGCCGGCGCCGTTCGGTGCGGCGTAGACGATGCTGGTGGCATTCAGAGGCTGGTCGGCCGATCCGGCCATGACAATCGGTGTTCCGACGGCGAGGGCAGCGACGAGCAGCTGTGTTGCGGCAACGGCGGTGATGCGCACAGGACCTCCAGCGAGACAGCGTTGACTGCCAGACGTCCGATGAATATAACCGCCGAGGGTTCGTTAGCAAGGCGCCGTCAGGATGATGACGGAGGGTACCCGTCGATGCTGGTTCTGGGTGCGGAATGTAACAGTCAGTAAGACCGGGGCGATCCCACACATGTAGCGGCTGGCCCCTTGATGCCGCCCGACACCGCGACGAAGAGGTGCCGCATGACGGCTACCGCAGACGCCGATCGGGACCCCTTTCCGCATGTGCACGGTCCGGCCGATGGACCCGGTGGCGGCCCTGTCTGGAGCATGATGAAAAGGCTCATCACTGCCATCGGCTTCAACGCCGGTGTCGGCGTGTTGACGCTGCTGGCTGCGTGCGGTCCGGCCGCTTCGGCGGTTTCTGCTGGCACTACGGGTGGATCCAGCACCGCACATGCCTCGTCAGCATCGCCGGCTGCATCCTTGCCGGTGCTCGTCATCCATCCGGATGTTGTGCCTGGACCGCGTGATTACGGGGTGGTCAGACCCACGGGCATCGGTATGACGGCCGATGTCAACGCCCAGATCAAAAACATCACCTGGGCATCATGGACGGCATCCGATGCGGTCGGCCATGGCAGCCGGGTCGTTGATGACTGCAACCCGGACTGCGCTGCCGGCAAGATCACCTACATCCCCGAAACCATCACGCTCGCCAGTGTGGTCGGCGGGAAGTTCACGGCTATGACCGAGGACTACAACAACCAGTCGTTCACCTGGACCGGACTTGAGGTGGACCCGCTGTCTTCTGACGGCGGAACCCAGACTTCCTTGCCTGCACCGGTTTCGTCCGCGCCGACTCCGAGCCTGCCCGGTACGCCTTTGCCTGCCGGTAGCGGCTACAACAACCCGCTGATCCTGGCGAAAGCCGTGGGCGCGTACGTCACGAGCACCAGCGGCCAGACCGTGTCGAATACGGTGTGCACAGTCATTGGTGCCAACAAGTTCCATTGCGTCGTCACGATTCCCGGCGGGCCTGATGACGCGGCCGTGGTTGTCAGCCCGGACGGCACCAATGCGAGCATCACATCAAGTGGATGATCGGGGAGGTGGGGCGTCCGGTGAACCGGCGCCCCACCAGTCGACCACGACAGCCGGTTCGTCGCCGACCACCCAGGCGTCGTGTCCGGCGGTCACTGGCGAAGCTGGCCGAACTCGCCGAGGCCGACCGCTGACCCCGATCCCGATCGCGGTTCGGATCAGTTCCGCCCGCCGTCGATCAGCTGCCGACGCAGCCTGTGCGCGACCGCGTCCACCGCGATCCGTCCGGACGAAGCCGCCGCGTGTGCGTGGGCCGTGCGTCCGCTCAGTTCCAGACTGGCCGTCACCACGACCGGTTCGGACATCGCAGGATCCGGATGTCGAACCAGCCTCACCTGCGCGGCCACGATGGGATCGCTCGTGTAGCCCGTCAGCGCGGCGATCTTCTCACGCGCGTATTCGGCCACGTCCTCCGCGAACTCGCCCTGCTCAACGACCTGCACGTCCTCGGCCGAAATCGTCTTCCGCTGATTCAACGACATCTCCGCCTTCTTTCGCCGTTCCGGAGTCATCGCCGCCGCGGGGTCGTGTGCACAATGGCGAGGTCGGCGGTCTTCTCGGCAAGTATGGTGCCGCCCTGCGCCAGCTGCACGGTGACCGCGAGGTCGTCTGCCGTACAGGAGGCGGGCACGAGATAACCGACCGAGCCTTGGTAGGAGCCGTACGGGGCGAAATCGGCCTGCTGCGGTAGCGGGTCGATCACCGGGCAACCCGACGGAATACCAGTACCCGGGCCGAGGAAACGGCCGAACCAGGTCGCCGTGGTCTGCTGGGCGGCGCCCGTGCAGTTGACGGCGGTCAGGCTCGCGGTGGACGTTTCACCGGGCGTGACAGCGGTTGGGTCGAAGGTCAGCTGCGTTATCCGCACCACGCCGGAGCACGACGGCGCGGGCTGACTCGCCGCGGCGACGCCAGGGGGAGCGAATGCGAGTCCGGCCGATGCCAGCACCATTGCTGCGAACAGGCGACGTGGGCGCACCATGTTCCTCCTCGGTCTGACCGGATGATCAGTATCGACCGCCGGAGGGCCTACCGCAACCGTCGGCGACCTCCTCGACACCGTCGAGGAGGTCGCCGAGCTGTTCACCGAGTACGCGTCCGTGGAGATCCTGGACGAGCGGGACGGCGCCTACACGTTCCGGCTGACCATGCACCCCGACCCGCAGGGCCGGGTGTGGAGCTGGGTGTCGGCCCGCACGCCCGACCCGGCAACGCACACCGTGCGCGCGCACCGGGTGGAGACCGGGATCTTCAAGTACATGAACCTGTTCTGGGAGTACACCCAGGAGCCAGCCGGCGTGCGCATGCGCTGGGTGCAGGACTTCGAGCTCAAGCCGGCGGCGCACACCGACGACGCCGGCATGACCGAGCACCCTCAACCGCAGTTCCCGGATCCAGCAGGAACACGTCAGGGAGCGCGTGGAGAAGGCAGCGGCGAACCGGCCGGTGCACTGACTCGTTCGGGAAAGTTTGGGGAAATGATGACCGAGATCCTGTCCGACGCCATCGACACCGAGGCTGGCTGGGCGGTGTGTGCGGGTTGCCGAGCGCTGATCTACGGCAAACGGTTCGACCGCAACCTGGGCGTCTGCCCGGAGTGCGGTCATCACCGGTCGCTCGCCGCGCACGAGCGGATCGGCCAGCTGTTCGACGCGGGCAGCGTCGAGCAGCTGGACATCGCGGCGACCCCGTACGACCGGCTGGGCTTCGTGGACACCAAGCCCTACCGGCAGCGGTTGGCCACGGTCGACGTCGACCGGATCCACCAGCTGACCGACCGCGAACGCAAGGTCACCGTGCTCGCCGCGGCCGGCCTGGCCAACGACGACATCGCGCGCGAACTCACGATCAGCGCGGCAACCGCCAAGACCCACGTCTACCGGGCCATGCTCAAGCTCGGCGCCCGCGACCGCGCCCAACTCGTCGTCTTCGCCTACCAGTCCGGTCTGGTCCAACCGTCCTGATCAGGAGGTTCAGGAGACCGTGAGCGTCGCGTACGCGTACACGTCGCTGACGTTGGTGATGCGTCCGTACGCCGTGAAGTTGTCGGTGCCGGCGGCGATGGGTGTCAGGGTCACCGTGATGCTCGCCGTCGCTCCGGCCGCCAGTTGGGAGTTGCCGCAGTAGATGAGCTTGATGAGGTTGCGCCGCTGGCAGCCCGCGCCACCGACCGCGGTGATCTTCTCGTTGCCGTACTGCGGATTCTCGATGCCCAGCGCAGCCGACGTCGTCGCGGACGTGTTGTTGGTGAGTGTCGCCACGACCTCGACCTGAGCACCCACGGCGGCCGTGTTCGGGGTGACGGTCAGCCCGACGGTGATCGGGTTGGTGTCGGCCGCGGCACCAGGAGCAGCCCATACCGCCGATGCCGCCGCAACACACAACCCGGCCGCTGCCAGTCGTCGGATACGCATCTACCGCCTCCTGCCGTTCGTGGGTGGGACCGCAAGGGAGGATAGCGTCAGTGCGACCGCGCCTTCGCCGGAATCAATGACCTCGCACGCCCTGGCCCGCCGCGACATGGCGGACAACCGCGCGCTGTGCGTGCCGCGTTCGTGAGCCGCCGAATGATCGGTATTTTGGAACCATGGCCAAACCATCCCGCTCCGAGGACGACAAGCCGCCGGTGACGTGGCTGACCGACGCGGAGGTCCAGTCCTGGCTGTCCGTGGTGCGGCTGATGACCTGGCTTCCGTGGTCGATCGACCTGCAACTGCGGCGAGACGCCAAGTTGGGGATGGTCGAGTACCAGGTGCTGGCCATGCTCTCCAGGAGCCCGGAGCGGACGATGCGGATGAGCTTGCTCGCCGAGGTCACCAACGCGTCGATGTCGCGACTCTCGCACCTGTTCGCCCGCTTGGAGGCGCGGGGCCTGGTTCGCCGCGAGCCTGATCCCTCCGACGGGCGGTTCACCAACGCGATCATGACCGACGAAGGCTTCGCGACGCTGGCCGACGCCGCCCCCGCGCACGTGGCCCACGTGCGGTCGCTGGTCATCGACGCGATCTCTCCTGAGCAGCTGCGACGTCTTGGCCTGACCGCCGAGCGCATCGTCTCGCGCATCGACACCTCGCAAATCAACTGACGGCACCCGTGCGCGGCGAGACCGCCGCCTTCGCGCTGGTCACCGCGGCCGAGTAGCGCCATTCACTGGACTCGTCAAGTCACTCGCTTCGTCAAATCACGCCTTTTCCAGGAACTATGACTTGATGTATCAAGTCATAGTGGCTAGTGTCGGGGATGTCAGCACAGTGCCTGCCCGACCAACGGTCAGAAGGAAGAGGAGTCATGCCAACCAACGAAGAGATCGTCCGAGCGGCGTACCGGAACGCCGAAGGCGACGTTCGAGACCTCAAGGGCTGGCGCGCGTCCTTCACCGAGGACGGCGTGTTCACCATGAAGTCCAGCGGAGACAGCTACCGGGGCGAGCGGCTCGACGACGTGGTCACCTTCGTGTTGGGCGTGTTCCCGGACGTTCACCGCGAAGTGCTCCAGGTCCACGACATGGGCCAGGACCTCGTCGTGGTCGAACTCCTGATCCAGGGCACCTTCCAAGGCCCGTACCCCACTCCCCTCGGCCCGCTCCCGCCGAACGGAGCGAAGACCAGCGTCCCCACGGTCGACCTCATCCACCTGCGCGACGGCAAGATCCAGATCTTTGACTGCTACCCGATGGTCAACATCAGGATGAGCCAGATCGGCGTCTCTTTCGACTTCGCATCCGCGCTCAAGAAAGCGGCCGAAACGGCCTGACGGCGCGAACCCACCAGAGCCGACCACAGATCAGGAAGAGGTGAACCCGATGCCCGACGCCCCCGCCTCGAAGCGCGGCTGGGACCGGCGGCGCTGGCTTGTCCTCGGCGTCATCGGCCTGGCTCAGCTCATGGTCGTGCTCGACCTCACCGTCATGAACATCGCACTGCCGTCCGCTCAGCACGCGCTGAGCTTCACCACCACCGACCGGCAGTGGGTGGTGACCGCCTACACGCTCGCCTTCGGCAGCCTGCTGTTGCCCGGCGGCAAGCTTGCTGACCTGCTCGGCCCGAAGACGACGTTCCTGGTCGGGCTGACGGGCTTCGCCGGCATCTCGGTCATCGGCGGAGCTTCGGTCAACTTCGCCATGCTCGTGACGGCGCGGGCCGGGCAGGGGGCGTTCGCCGCGCTGCTCGTGCCGTCGGCGCTGGCCTTGCTCACCACGACGTTCAGCGAGCCGAAGGAACGCGGCAGGGCCTTCGGCATCTACGGTGCGATCGCCACGGCGGGCAGCGCGGCGGGCCTGCTGCTCGGCGGCGCGCTCACCGAATACCTCTCCTGGCGGTGGACGCTCTACGTGAACCCGATCATCGCGGGCGTCGCCCTTGCCGGCGTGGCGCTGCTGCCGGTCGGTCAGCCGTCCCGGACCCGGCCCAGGCTGGACGTCACCAGCGTGCTCCTGATCACCGGCGGTGTCTTCTGCCTGGTGTACGGATTCTCGAACGCGGCAACGCATACCTGGGGCACGCCGTCGACCTACGGCTTCATCATTGCCGGCGTTGCGCTGCTGGCGGCCTTTGTGGCCCGGCAACAGCGAGCGGCCCAACCGTTGCTGCCGCTTCGTGTTGTGCTGGACCGTAGCCGGGCCGGCGCCTACGCCTCGATGTTCATCGCAGGCGCCGGGATGTTCGGCACCTTCCTGTTCCTGAGCTACTACCTACAGCAGACGCTCGGGTACACGCCGCTGGTGACCGGCATCGCGTTCCTGCCGTTCAGCATCGCCTCGGCGGTCGCCGCGAACCTGTCGACCATCGTGCTGATGCCCCGATTCGGACCACGACCGCTGGCCGCGTTCGGGCTGCTCGTCGCGGCAGGCGCAATGATCTGGCTGGCCGAACTCGGCCCGCACACCGGGTACACCGCGGGCGTCCTGGGCCCGCTCATCGTGGACGGCTTCAGCCTCGGCATGGTCATCTCGCCGGCGATCAGCACCGGGACCTTCGGTGTGGCGCCGCAGGATGCGGGCGTCGCCTCCGCCACCGTCACCGTCGCCCAGCAGCTCGGCGCCTCGATCGGCACCTCACTGGTGAACACCATTTTCGCCGGCGCCGTCGCGTCCTACGTCGCGACGCACGCCACGTCGGCCGACCCGTCGGCGCCGGTGCACGGATACGACACGGCGTTCTGGTGGATCGCCGCCATCTTCGCCGCCGGCGCGCTCGTCGCCGGCGCCCTGCTCCCCCGCGGCTCGCTGGTTCCTGCCGTGGTATCGCACGACCTTTCACTTGAATGATCAAGTAAAAATCGAGGAGACCATCATGAACAAGAAGCTGAAGCTCGCAACGCTGGCCGTCGCCGTCACAGCGGCCGTCGTCGGTAGCGGGTTAGGGATCGCCAATGCGAGCGCACAGCCCGCTACCACCGGCCAGTCCGCGACGGACGCCGGACTCTGCGCCAACGAGCGCGTTGTGGACACGTTCCTGCACGAAGTAATCGACAATCACGACGGCAGCGCCGTAGCGGGCCTGGTCACCTCGGACGTGGCGTGGCACGGCGGCACGCTGGGCGTCGTCTCGGGCAGCGCCAACGTCCAGGGCTTGTTCACCGGCATCGTGACGGCGCTGCCCGACCTGCACTCCACCGTGTACGACGTGGTGGGTCAGGGCGATCAGGTCGTGGTGCGCCAGATACTCACCGGCACCCAGAAGGGCGCCATCATCGGCATCCCGGCGAGCGGGCGCACCGTCACCTGGGACGCCCTGGACCTCTTCGTCCTGCGCGACGGCAAGATCAGGCAGATCTGGGCAGGCGACGACTGGACCGCGATCCTCAACGACACCGGTACCTACAAGGCGCCCTGGATCAGCTAGGCACCGCCACGGCCCAGCCGCCGACCACGGCGGCTGGGCCGAACGGTGGAGAATTCTTGGATTTTCCTTGTAGGAACGGTCAACCTGGCAATTGTGAACGGGTTCTTCCGTACCTGCGGCGGTTGTAGCCGCTCGACCAGGTGGCGACGATGTGCGGCTGAATCCCGCCCTGCAACAACGGGATTCAGTTCCCTCTCCCTGCCTGATGAGCGGAGAACCATGTCCAGACTGATTTCGCGAGGGTTACCCGCCCTACTCGTCGCCACGGCGACGTCGCTGGCGGTCGCCGCGCCGGCAACCGCGGGCCACGCCACTCCCGCCGCTCCCACTCTGACGCAGATCAGCAGCGATCCTTACACCGACAGCCAGGCCCAACACGCCACCGAAGTCGAACCCGACACCTTCAGTTTCGGCAACACCATCGTCTCGGCGTTCCAGGTCGGCCGGGTATCCGGCGGCGGCGCCTCGAACATCGGCTGGGCGACCTCCACCAACGGCGGCCAGACCTGGACCCACGGATTCCTGCCCGGAACCACCGCGAACACCGGCGGTCCCTACGGACAGGTCAGCGACGCGTCGGTCGCCTACGACCCCAAGGACAACGTCTGGATGACCTCCTACCTGGGGGTCAGCAACTCCGGCAACGTCGACGTCGAGCTCAGCCGCTCCACCGACGGCGGTCTCACCTGGGGCAACCCGGTTTCCGTCGCCGCGACGGGCACCTTCTACGACAAGAACTGGACCGTCTGCGACACCCACTCGGCCAGCCCCTTCTACGGCCAGTGCTACACCGAATACGACGACGCCAACGCGGGCGACGCCGAACACATCCGGACCTCCTCGGACGGCGGCCAGACCTGGGGCGCCGAAATGAGCCCCGCCGACGGCCCCAGCGGCCTCGGCGGCCAGCCCGTTGTGCAGCCCAACGGAACCGTCATCGTGCCGTTCTCCTCCGCCAGCTCCAACGCCGAACGCGCGTTCGTGTCCACCGACGGCGGCAACAGCTGGGGATCCAGCGTGCAGATCGCCACCGTCAGCCACCACACCGTCGCCGGACTCGAATCCGACAGCGCGGCAAGGGACACGCTGCGGGAAAGCCCACTACCCTCAGCCGAGATCGACGCCGCCGGCAAGGTCTACGTCGCGTGGTCGGACTGCAGCTTCCGCTCCAACTGCACCAGCAACGACATCATCCTGTCCACCTCGACCGACGGCACCACCTGGAGCACGCCGTTCCGGGTACCGATCGACGCCGTGTCCAGCACCGACGACCACTTCACGCCGGGTATCGGCGTGGACCCGTCCAGTTCCGGCACCACCGCACGGATCGGGCTGACCTACTACTACTATCCGCAGGCGAACTGCACCGACACCACCTGTCAGCTCGACGCCGGCTACATCTCCTCCAGCGACGGCGGCACCACCTGGACCGCACCAACGCAGCTGGCCGGACCAATGACCCTGGCGTGGCTACCGAACACCTCCCAGGGCCGCATGTTCGGTGACTACATCTCCACCTCGGTACTGGCCGGTGGCAACGCCGTCACGGTGATCCCCATCGCCCACGCGCCCAACGGATCCACCTTCGACATGGGTATGTACGCGCCGGTCGGCGGGCTGCCCGTCGGGAGCGGCGGGGGCAGTGGGAACAGCGTCACGGTGACCAACCCCGGTAACCAGACCGGCAAGGTCGGCACCGCCGCGAGTCTGCAGGTCCACGCGACCGACTCGTCCTCCGGCCAGACCCTGACCTACGCGGCCACCGGGCTGCCGGCAGGTCTGTCGATCAACACCGGCACCGGCCTGATCTCCGGGACACCCACCACGGCCGGGACCAGCACGGTCACCGTGACCGCCACCGACACCACCGGCGCCTCCGGGAGCACGACGTTCACCTGGACGATCTCCGCCAGCGGTGGTTGCACCTCCCCTGGCCAGAAACTCGGCAATCCGGGCTTCGAGTCCGGTAACACCGTGTGGTCGTCCACGCCTGCGGTGATCGGCCAGAACGGTCCGAGCGAACCTGCCCACTCGGGCTCCTGGGACGCGTGGCTGGACGGCTACGGCGCGACGCACACCGACACGCTCTCGCAATCTGTGACCATCCCCAGTGGGTGTAGCGCCAGCCTGTCGTTCTGGCTGCACATCGACACGGCCAAGACCGGCAGCACCGCGACCGACAAGCTGACCGTCAAGGTCGGCTCGACCACCGTGGCCACGTTCTCCAACGTGAACGCCAACACCGGATACACCCAGCACACCTACAACGTGTCCAGCTTCGCGGGGCAGACCGTGACGCTGCTGTTCACCGGCACCGAAACCGGTTCGACACAAACGTCGTTCGTCGTGGACGACACCGCGCTCACCACCAGCTGAGCCGACCGATCCAGCGGGAGGGCCGGGTTCGCCCGGCCCTCCCGTTCGTTCGCTCAAGGCAGATGTGAGCGGGCCGCTGACCAAACTGGACTGTGAGGGCGCAAGGCACGAGAAGCACGCGTAAGTACACCGGAGTTAGCGTGATACACCACGGGCGATTCGGTCCGTCGTAACCAATGCGACACACTGTGTTGGAGCAATCGTGGCGAGATCACGCTCGTTGTTGGGATGTCTGGGTGAACACGCCAGCGCACGGCCGGAGTCGGTGGCAGTGGTCATGGGCGGCGAACGGATCACGTACGGCCAACTCGTCTCGATGTCCCTCGCGGCCTACACGCGGATCGGCGCATTGGGCCTGCCCACGGACGCCCGGATCGCCGTGCACGCGAACAAGTCCATCGGCACGGTGGCGCTGATCGTCGCCTGCCTCGCCGGACGCCGGCCGTTCCTGTTGCCGTCAACCGAACTGGGCGTGGCGGCCACCGGTTCACTGCTGGCCAAAGCGGAGTGTTCGGATGTGCTGACCGTCGTCCCGGACCCGGAATACGCGACCGGCGACCGGGTGCATCTGATCGACCGGACGCCGATCGACGGCCTCTCGATCGCGGACGCGGGCGAACCGCTCGACGGCTCCCCCGACGATATCGCCTTCCTGCTCACCACGTCGGGTTCGACCGGCCTGCCGAAGATCGTGCCGCTCTCCTTCGGCGCCGTCGACCGGTTCGTCGACTGGGCCGTCAGCCGCTTCGGGATCGGGCCGGGCACGTCGGTGCTCAACTACGCGCCGTTCAACTTCGATCTGTGCCTGTTGGACATTCGCGCCACGTTGAAGGTCGGCGCCACCACGGTCATGGTCGAACCCGAGCGCGCCACCAACGGCAAATATCTGGCGGAACTGCTGCGCGCCAACGAGGTCGACATCGTCCAGTCGGTGCCGATGATGTTCCGGTTGCTGGCCGACGCGTACCGGGGCGAGCCGTTCACGTCCGTGCGCCACGTCATCATGACGGGTGACAAGGTCCCGCCACGCCTGCTCGGCCAACTGCCCGGCCTGTTCCCGAACGCCACGCTCTACAACATCTACGGCTGCACCGAGACCAACGACAGCTTCCTGCACGAGATCGACGTCGCCACCGACGACGCGGCCGCACTGCCGATCGGCAGGCCACTGCCCGGTGTGGACGCCGTCGTCGTCGACGAGAACGACCACGTCCTGCACGGCCCGGCCACGGGGGAACTGCTGGTCAGCACACCGTTTCAGACGACCGGCTATCTGGATGTCAACGGGACCGCCAAGTTCGTGGCGCTGGAGGACGGACCCCGCCGGTACTTCCGGTCCGGTGACATGGTCCGACGCGACGCGGACGGCGTGTACACACTGTTGGGCCGCAACGACCTCCAGGTCAAGGTCCGGGGCACCCGGGTGAACCTGGCCGAGATCGAACAGGTACTGCTCGACCACGGCCGGGTCGTCGAGGCCGCCGCCGTCGGTGTGCCGGACGACCTGGCCGGCGTGCGCATCCACGCCGTGGTACGCGGATCGCGTCCGCCCCTGGATGTCATGGCACTGCGCGAACACTGCCGGCTCCGGCTGCCGAGGGCCGCTCTGCCGGCCGCGTATCAGTTGGTCGACCAGGCGCTGCCCATGACGTCGACGGGAAAGGTCGACCGAAAGGTCATCATCCGCGATCTGCTGAACAGGAGCTGACATGGCTGGCGCGTCCTATGTGGACCAGATCAAGGGATTCATCGTCGCCGAGTTCCGGCCCGGCGTGACATCCGACCAACTGGCCGACGACTACGACCTCGTCGCGAACGGCGTGATCGACAGCCTCGGCCTGCTGCGGGTGGTGTCGTGGCTGGAGGGCCGCTTCGACATCCCGATGGACGAGGTGGACATCTCGGAACCGGACTTCGTGTCGGTCGCCGCCATCTGTGCTTTCGTCGAGCGCACGGCGGGTCCGGACGGATCGGTGCTGGAATCGGTGCATGGAGGTGGAACCAATGATCGTGCGTAACTCTTCCGAGGTTTCTCCTGTCGAGTGGGGCAACGGCCTGAGCAGGCGGTTCCTCGTCGCGGCGGACGGTATGGGATACAGCCTGACGGATACCCTGGTGCGCGCGGGGACGAAATCCCCGCTCCAGTACCGCAACCACCTGGAAGCCTGTTACTGCGTCGAAGGCAGCGGCCTGGTCGTCGACGCCGACGGCAACGAGTTCCCGATCACGCCGGGCACCATGTACGCGCTGGACAAGAACGACGAGCACTGGCTGATCGCGTCGCCGAACGAGGACCTTCGGCTGGTCTGCGTGTTCACCCCGGCGCTGGAGGGCCACGAGACGCACAACTTCGACCTCCGCGAGTTCTCCAACTACTAGAGTTCTCCAACTACTAGAGGGATTGCTCTCATGCGGCAGTGGACGGACAAGCAGCGCCAGTTGCGGGACAGCTACACCGACCGGTTCGTGGTGTGGGGTGCCGAGCACCTTCAGCGCGACCGGCTCGGTGAGTTCCCGGTGCGGGAATGGCGGCGCGTCAGCGAATCCGGCCTGTTGGGACTGCCGTTCGGGCCGGAGTGGGGCGGCCTCGGCCAAGACCTGCTCACGACGATGTACGTGCTGGAGGGCCTTGGCCACGACTGTCGCGACGGTGGTCTGAACTTCTCCGTGTCCACGCACGTCGTGAGCACCGGGGTCCCCATCCAGCGGTTCGGTTCGACCCAGCTCAAGCAGCGCTACCTGCCCGGCATCTGTGCCGGCAGCACGATTGGCGCGCACGCCATCACGGAGCCGCACGGCGGATCGGACGCCGCCGGCATGCGCACCACGGCCACGGCCGATGGTGATACCTATGTCCTCAACGGACAGAAGTGTTTCATCAGCCTGGGTCCGGTCGCCGACGTGTTCCTGGTGTACGCCAGGACATCTCCGGGGGCCGGCCCGTTCGGCATCAGCGTGTTCGTGGTGGATCGCGACACGCCGGGCTTCGAATGCGGTCCGCCCATCGACAAGATGGGCCTGCGGACGTCCCCGTTGGGCAATCTGACCTTCACCGACTGTGTTGTGCCAGCGTCGAACCTGGTCGGTCGGGCCGGCAAGGGGTTTCTCGTGCTGGACTACGTGATGAAGTGGGAGATCCTGTGTTCCTTCGCCATCACGCTCGGCGCCGCGCAGCATCGTCTGGGCCGGTGCATCGACTTCGCCAGGACGCGGACCCAGTTCGGCGCGCCGATCGCGTGCTGCCAGATGATTGCCAGCAAGATCGTCGACATGAAGATCGGCATCGAAACGGCGCGGCGCTGGCTGTTTGACACGGCGGAGAAGTTCCAGGCCGGCGAGGACGTGATGGTGGACGTCGCGATCGCGAAGGTACTGGCCAGCCAGGCCAACCTGAACTCCGCCGCCGATGCGGTGCAGATCTTCGGTGGCCGCGGATACATGACCGAACACGGGATCGAGAAGGACCTGCGGGACGCGACGGGCGGCACGATCTACTCGGGCACCACCGAAGTGCAGCGGGACAAGATCGCCCGGATGCTCGGCGTGAACTGAAACGAAAGGCGACGACGATGACGGGCGACACCACGCCGGATGACCTGCTCACGGTGACGGAGTTTCTCGACCATGACCATCCGGTGGTCCAGGCGTTCGTCGAACGCGCGGTCAGGGACGCCGAAACCCCGGTGGAACGGGCGGTCGCACTGTACTACGCGGTGCGCGACCAGATTCTCTACGAGGTCTATGACGCCGACCTGTCCCGCTCCGGTTTGCGGGCCAGTGCCATCCTGAACAGGGGCATGGGTTTCTGCGTACACAAGTCCATTGTGTACGCGGCGGCCTGCCGGGCGGTCGGCGTGCCCAGCCGCATCGTGCTGACCGACGTCCGCAACCACCTCGCGTCCGCCCGGCTGCGGCGGTTGGTGGGTGGCGACGTGTTCCGGTTCCACGCGTTGAACTCCGTGCACCTGCAAGGCCAGTGGGTCAGGGCGACGCCGGTGTTCAACAAGCGGCTGTGCCGCCTGTACGACATCACCCCGCTGGAGTTCGACGGCACCGAGGACAGCGTGTCGCACCCGTACGACCAGCGCGGCCGGCGATACATGGAGTTCCTGCACGACTACGGCGACTTCGACGACTTTCCCTACGAGTTGGTGGTGGAGGGTATCCGGACCGCGCATCCGAAGCTGTTCGCCGGCAGGTACGCGCTCACCAGCGGATCGCTGATCGCCGAGGCCGCGTAAACACTCGGTAGGCAAACCCCAATACCGCACGGAAGCGAGAGGCTCCGCGATGGAGAAAAGCAAGTACCTGCTCAGCGAGTCCCAGATACCCACGACCTGGTACAACATCGCAGCCGACCTCCCTGGGCCGCCGCTGGCTCCCGCGCGCAATCCCCAGAACGGTCGGCCGCTGACTCGGGACGACATGGCGGCGACCATGCCGGAACCCATCATCGACCAGGAGCTTTCCACCGAACGGGACATCGAGATACCCGATCCGGTGCGCCAGCTCTACGCGCAGTGGCGACCCAGCCCGCTGCACCGCGCACGCCGGCTGGAGGCCGCCCTCGACACGCCGGCCCACATCTACTACAAGTACGAGGGTGTGGCGCCGTCGGGCAGTCACAAGCCCAATACCGGTATCCCGCAGGCGTTCTACAACAAACAAGCCGGTAAGACGGGTCTGGTCACCGAGACCGGCGCCGGCCAGTGGGGCAGCGCGACGGCACTGAGCGCGGCCCTGTTCGGCCTGACCGCGAAGGTCTACATGGTCCGGGTCAGTTTCGAGCAGAAGCCCTACCGGCGCGCCCTGATGGAGGCATACGGCGCGGTGTGCATCCCCAGCCCGAGCACGGAAACCGTGGTGGGGCAGAAGATTCTGGCCGAGACGCCGGACTCGCCGGGCAGCCTGGGCATCGCGACCAGTGAGGCGCTGGAGACCGCGGCCAAGGACCCGTCACTGGGATACGTGCTCGGCAGCGCCGCCAACCACGTGCTGCTGCACCAGACGGTCATCGGGCAGGAGGCGCTGCTCCAGATGGACCTCGCCGACGACTATCCGGACATCGTCATCGGCTGCGCCGGTGGCGGCAGCAACCTGGCCGGCCTCACGTTCCCCTTCCTGGGCGTCCAACTGCGCGGCGGGCCCCCGGTGCGCGTGCTGGCTGTCGAACCGGCCGCCTGTCCCACGTTGACCAGGGGCAGGATCGCCTACGACTACGCCGACACCGGGCAGTTGGGGCCGTTGTTCCGGATGCACACCCTCGGCCACAAGTTCATGCCGCCGCCCGTGCACGCCGGTGGCCTGCGCGCGCACGGGATCGGCCCGCTCGTCAGCCGGGCGGTCGAGGACAAACTGATCGAGCCGATCGCGGTGCGCCAGACGGCCTGCTTCGAAGCAGGCGTCCAGTTCGCCCGCACCGAGGGTATCCTCCCGGCACCCGAGTCGACGCACGCGATCCGTGCCGCGATCGACGAAGCCCTGCGCTGCAAGGAAGAAGGCCGGGCGAAGACCATCCTCTTCGGACTGTCCGGGCACGGACACTTCGACCTCGTCGCCTACGACAAGTTCTTCGCTGGCAAGCTGGAGGACGACGCGATCAGCGACGAGATGCTGGCAGAGGCCGCGGACTCCATCCCGGTCGGGACCGCATCGTGAGGGTGGCCATCGTCGACGCGGACGGTATGGGCCGGCACCTGCCGGCCGCCCTGCGCGCGCACGGGCTGGACCCGGTGCTGGTCCGGTCGCAGACCCCGGACGTGCACCTGGCCGGCTCGAACGAGGTGGCCATCCAGCACGACGGTGACCTGGCGGCGACATCGGCGACCCTGGGCACGCTGGGTGTCGGGTTCGTCGTGGCCGGCTCGGAGTCGGGTGTGCTGCTGGCCGACGAACTGTCCGCCGCGCTGGGCACGCCCGGCAACGGGATGTCCCGGCCGACGTCCCGCCGGGACAAGTACGAGATGGCGCGGGCCGTCCAGGACGCCGGGCTGGCCGTGGCGGCGTCGTTCGCGACACCGGACGCGCAGCGGGCCGCCGCGTGGGCCGAGGACCTCGGTAGCTGGCCGGTCGTGCTGAAGCCATTGGCCAGCGCGGGCACCGACAACGTCCGGATCTGCCACTCGGCCGAACAGGTGGCCCGGGAGCACGCAGCGATCATGGCCAGCGCCGACCGGTACGGCGCGCGCAACGAGACCGTGCTCGTCCAGGAGTTCCTGCACGGCGACGAGTACTTCGTCAACACCGTCAGCAGGGACGGCGTGCACCACCTGGTCGAGGTGTGGCGCTACCACAAG
This sequence comes from Pseudonocardiaceae bacterium, assembly GCA_035948315.1. Classification (GTDB taxonomy): domain Bacteria; phylum Actinomycetota; class Actinomycetes; order Mycobacteriales; family Pseudonocardiaceae; genus CAJCJE01. The sequence continues at coordinate 50,786 of DASZJG010000062.1, forward strand.
CGCGCCATCGCGGGCGGCCGCTGGATGTACGATCACGAGGAGCCGGTGCGGCTGGAGAGTCCCGGCGTCGCCGGTCTCGTCGACTACGCGCTCGCCGTGCTGGACGCCCTGGAGATCCGCAACGGCGCCGCGCACACCGAGGTGATGCTCACCTCGACCGGGCCGGTGCTGGTCGAGTCCGGGGCGCGGATGGGCGGCTCGCACAATCCGGACGTGGTGTCCCGGTGCATCGGCACCAACCAGGTCGAGTGCCTCGCGCTGGCCATCGCGGCGCCGGCCGAGGTGATCCAGCGGCGGCTGCCGACCTATCGGCCGCGTTCCTACCTGCGGTACGTGACCCTGATCAGTCCCGACGACGGGGTGGTCCCCGACATCGACGGGTTCGCGCCCGTTCGGGCACTGCCGTCGTTCCTGGAGATGGTGCTCACCATCGCGGCCAACCGACCCGCGCCGCGCACCGTCGACCTGGCCACGTCGATGGGCTACGTCTACCTGGAGTCCGACGACCCGGAGCAGGTCGAGGCCGACTACAAGCAGCTGCGTGCCTGGGAAGAGAACGGCCTGTACACAGGGCAACACCTACTCACGTGAGGCGGTAACGACGGTGACGAAAGCAATCCCGGTGCTCGACGAGTTGGCCGAGGTCCCCTCGGGATGGGTGCACGTCGAGAAGCGGATCCATCCGGGCGAGGACCTGGTCCTGCCGGGCGCGTACTTCAAGTGGTACGACATCCGCGAGGCCGCCCAGGAAGCCACACCCGAGATCAGCGAGCAGGCACGGGCCTATCTGCGGTCCGAAGTGGACGCGGGAAACATGGCGTTCCGCAACGAACTCGGCTTCGCGATGCTGCACCGCGACGGTGGCTATTACCTGATCGTGGCGGTCTGGCGGAGCAAGGACGAGCTGTGGACCGGCATCTTCTTCCGTGACGAGGACGGCGCGTTCAAGAAGTACCCGGTGAAGCCGGACGCGCTGCGGGCCACCATGAACGTGGTCGAACTGGACGCGACGGCGCACGAGCGCCGGGCGTGGGCGCGCTACCTGCGTTCGGCCCGGGACGAGGCCGCCAAGCGCACGTACATCGAGGACTACTGCACGGGCGTGGTCGGAACTCCCTGACCCGGCCGGGCGAACGAGGGGGCGCCGGTCCGCTGGATCGGCGCCCCTCGTTCGCACCCCTCGTTCGCACCCCTCTCCGCACCGCGCGGTGGGCGATTCAGGAACCGCTTGTCGTGTTCGCCGGACCCGGACGGCCGGCGAGCAACAGCTCCCGCCAGTGGCCCTGCTCGTACGGAGCGGGTTTGGTGTTGTCGATGAAATCGGTGAGCAGCTCGATGAACCGATCCGGGTCCGCCTGGTGCGGGAAGTGGCCCGCGTCCTCGAACACTTCGAGCTTGCTGCCGGGCATGCACCCGTGCGCGAGGTGTGCGTGCCGGACCGGCAGGACCCGGTCGTGCTCTCCCCAGATCAGCAGGGTCGGCATGCCTTCGGTGAGGTAGCAGCGGTCCAGCATGGTGACGACCTGGCCGCGCCGGTCCACCACCGAACGCAGCGTGCGCAGGAAGGCGCGTTGCGCGGTCGAGTCGGCGAGTGCGTGGTAGCGCTCCAGCACGTAGTGCAGGTCGCTGTCGAGGCCGAACCCGCCCGTGAGTTGCAGCAGCGGTGCGATCAACCGCATCGCCTGCTGCGCGGGTCGCGACGCGACGAGCGGCAGCGCCAACTCGACGCCGGGCAGCGCGGCCCAGCGCAGGATCGGATGCACGGCGCGCGCGATGCCGCCCGTGCTGACCAACACCAACCGGTCACAGCGCTCCGGAAACTGGTAGGCGAACTGCATGGCCACGCCGCCGCCGAGCGAATGGCCGACCACGGTCGCGCGCTCGATGTCCAGCAACGTGAGCAGATCCCGCATACCGCAGGCGTAGGCCGCGGCCGCGTAGTCGGCACGCGGCTTGTCGGAGTCGCCGTGACCGAGCAGGTCGGGCGCGATGACCGTGTAGCGCTTGGCCAGTTCGGTGAACACGTGCAGCCAGGTGCGGGAGGAGTCACCGATGCCGTGGATGAGCAGCACGGCAGGCCCGGCACCGGCCATCCGGTAGGCGCGCCGGTAGCCGTGCACGACGCGATAGCTCGGTTCAATCGCCTCGAACGCGGCGACCGCGTCGGCGTGCGGGTCGCTCGCCATCGACCACCACCTCCGCGTGCCGGATTGACACCTGCGCCGGCTCAAGTCAAGCGCGGCCTGTTGTCGTGTGCGTTTCCGGCGCGTTGCGCTCTGGCAATTCCGAGGAGTTCAGGTGTTGGCGAGGTCGTACGCCTGCCGCGCCTGGCCCACCTTCGCCCGGTGCTTCACCGCCCATGCGGACAGGGCGTGCAGCGGGGTGTCCAGTTCGGTCGCGTGTGGCGTCATCTCGTACTCCACCCGCGGTGGCACCTCGGGGTACACCGTACGCGTCACCAGGCCGTTGCGCTCCAGGCCGCGCAGGGTCAGCGCGAGCATCCGCCTGCTGACCCCGGGCAGTGCCCGTTCCAGCTCGCTGAACCGGCGGCGCCCGCCGGAGAGCTGCACCAGCACCGCCATCGCCCACTTGTCCCCGACCAGATCGAGCACCTCGCGTAGCGAGCATGCCCCGGCGGAAGGAATTTCACCGTCGTCCATCGTCGTGACCTCGTTCGTAACAGGCATGTGCCGTCGTATCAGGAAAGTGCCGTCTTCCAGGGCGAACGCTGGTGATCCACGATCGATTCCGCATTGGATCGAGAAAGGGAAGCAGATGGCGAAGGCGGTTCGGTTTGCTACTGAGGGCGGTCCCGAAGTGTTGGAGGTGGTGGATGTCGAGATTGCCGAGCCGGGCGCCGGTGAGCTGCTGATCCGGGTGGAGGCGATCGGGCTCAACCGCGCGGAGGCCATGTTCCGCGCCGGGATCTACTTCGAACGGGCCGCCGAGTTCCCGGCCAAGCTCGGCTACTCGGCGTCCGGAGTGGTCGAGGCGGTCGGCCCGGACGTGACCGGGTTCGCGCCCGGGGACCCGGTCAGCAGCGTCGCCGGGTTCTCCATGCGGAACTACGGTGTCTACGGCGAGCGGGCGCTCGTGCCCGCGTCCGCGGTGCTGCGACGGCCCCAAGGACTGGACCCGACGCAGACCGTCGCATTGTGGGGCCCGTTCCTGACCGCCTACGGCGCGATCGTCGAGGAGGGTGGCGTACGCCCCGGTGACCACGTGCTGATCACGGCGGCATCGAGCAGCGTTGGGCTGGCCGCGATCGACGTGGCGAACCACATCGGCGCGATCCCGGTCGCGGCGACCCGCACGGCGGCGAAGCGGCAACGCCTCCTCGACGCCGGCGCGGCACAGGTGATCGTCACCGGCGAGGAGGACATCACCGACCGCGTACTGGAGATCACCGGTGGCCACGGCGCACAGTTCGTCTTCGACGCGGTCGCCGGAGAGGGTGTGCGGGCGCTGTCGGCAGCCACGGCGAAGGGCGGCACGCTGGTGGTCTACGGCGCGCTCGACACGAAGGAAACGCCGTTCCCCCTGTGGTTCGTGCCGACGATGCGGCTGTTCAACGCCTTCGATCTGACGATGAACCCGGAGCGGTTGACGCGCGCCGAGCATTTCATCCTGGCCGGGGTACGCGCCGGCACCTTCCGCCCACGCGTGGATCGCACGTTCGACCTGACCGAGATCGCCGATGCGCACCGATACCTGGAGGCGAACGGACAGTTCGGCAAGGTGGTGGTCACCGTGGGCGGCTGATCGATCGCTCGGTGGCGGCTGTTTCGGGGGTCGCGTCCACGAGCACCGCGGCGAGATGGGCGATGCCTGCGCCGAGCAGAACGTAGCGTTGCGGCGCCAAGGCCGGTCGCACCCGGGCGTCGGTCAGGCGGTTGGCGAGGTTGATCAAGGGGTCGCTGCCCTGGCAGTGGGCGTAGCGGCCGACTCCGTCCAGGTCGACGCGGTCGGCTGGGAAGCCGGCTTCGGCCAGGTACATCCGCATGACGTAGCGGGCGAAGTTGCTCGGCAGGATCAGGGTCTGCTCGGCGTCGACCGGGACCTGCGCGGACAGGCGGGCGAACAGCTCCCGGTAGGCGGTCATCCTCGTGGCCAGCTGCTGTTGGGTGGAACCGCTGGTCAGCTCGTGCTCCGGGGTGGCGTGGTGGGCCATCGCCAGCACGGGAAGACCGGGCGCCTCTGCCGAGACCAGGACCGACGCGGCGCCGTCGCTGGCCACCGCGACGCCGCCGGCCACGATGCGCTCGCCGCCGATGGAGAGGTCGGCGAGGTCGCCGGTGACCACCATGACGTGCCGGGCGGTGCCGTCGCGGACGAGGGAGGCCGCGGTGCCCAGCGCTGTCATGGCGGTGGCACAGTCCATCAGCCCGAGCGTCACGACCGTTGCCCCGGTCATCCCGGTCTCCGCGAGGAACTCGCCGACGTCGCGCTGAGCGGTCCGGTCCGCAGGCAGGGAATCGGTGGCCAGCAGGACCATGTCCACGTCGCTGCCCGACACCCCGGACGCGGCCAGCGTGCGGTGGACGGCCGCGGTCATCAGCTCGACCAGCTGGCCCTCCGACCAGTGGTAGGTGACGAATCCCGCGGCAGCCGAGGTGAGGCCGGCCGCGGCGGAGGTCGACAGCTCGGGCAGGTCGGTCACTGGATCGGCATACTCGCCCAACTCGTAGGCCGGGCCGCACAGTCGGGGAACGATCATGCCGTTGCCTGCCCGGATGCCTCCTCGGCGACGGTGGTGAACAGCTCGGCCAGGCGCCGCGCCGTTGCCTCGTCGTAGCGTTCGGTGTCGTATTCCAGCCAACCCGACACGCCGTCGGTTCTCGGGTAGACCGCGAGGGTCAGGTCGTAGCGCGCGGTGCCCTTGTCCAGGTCCTCAGTGGACACCGAGGCCCCCTGGATGGTTCTGGGTGCCTCGCCAAGGCTGTCGAACACGAACACCGCGTCGAACCGTGCCGCGTCGATGAGTTCGCCCGGATACGCGATGTGCCGCAGACCCGCGCGGGACACGGCGCTCGCGGCCCGGACCCGCGCCGGGAACGAGCCGTCGCCCGCGTCGCGCAGCCGGGTCGGCGCCACGTTGAGCAGATAGCCGACCGTGGTGTCGGTGCCGGGCAGGTCCCGGCCCGCGGTGAAGGTGCCGAGCAGGACGTCCTGGGAACCGCCGAACCGCTCCAACGCCTGCCACGCGACCGCGAGCCAACCGGCATAGGCGGTGGCGGCCTCCCGCCGGGCGACCGTGGCGATCCCCTCGGCGACGGCCGGGGACAGCGTGAACTCCACCCGGGCTCCGCCACGTCGGGTGGCGGCCGTCCTCGGTCGATCGGTCGGCAGCGGTGGGGGTGCGTCGCGGACCTCGGTCGCCCAGTAGGTCGCGGCGGCCTGCCCGTCCGCGCTGTCCACCCAGGACTGCCGCGCCCGCGCGAAGGCGCTGAAGGGCGTGGCGGCCGGCATTTCCTGGCCTGGCCGGCGGTCCAGCGCGTCGAGCAGCAGTTCGAAGGACCAGGCGTCGAAAACGAGGTTGTGCACGACCACGAGCAGCCACGCGTCCTGTTCGCCCGCGCCCTCGGCCAGCACCACGCGCAGCAGCGGGCCGTGCGCGAGGTCGAACGGCTCGTGGGCCAGTTCCCTGGCCAGCGCGTGCGCCTGTTCGGCCGTGGTGCGGCCGCGAAGGGTGACGCGGGGCGGGAGTGCGTCGTGCACGACCGGCACGATCTCGCCGTCCTGTTCGGCGAAGGTGGTCCGCAACGCCTCGTGCCGGCCGGCGAATTCCGTGCTCAGCTCCGCGAGCACGGCCAGGTCGATCCGGCCGCCCGTGAGGTGGACGGCCTGGCAGACGACGTCGACGGGCGCACCGTTGACGGCCTGGTGGGTCTGCCACAGCCTGCGCTGCCCAGGCGTGAGTCGGCGCGGCCACCGGGCCCGCGCCACCTTTTCCCGAAGCAACTCGCGTTGCCGGGGCGTGAGGGCGGCAAGACGGGCGGTCAGGGCCGAGCCGGATGCCGACGTCATGCGTAACGCCTCCGCAGTTCGTTGAGGTGTTCCAGGCTGCCGACGACAAGCTCCTCGTCGACGCCGAAGTCGATGAGGCAGGCGATCTCCGTGACGCCCATGTCGCGGAATCGCTCGACGACCGCCATGCAGGAGTCGGGCGTGCCGAGCAGTGCGCCCTTCTCGAAGTACTTGTCGAAGGCGAACTTCACCAGTTGGTCGGCGTCGCCCTCCGACATGTCGCGGACGCCCGCACCGGGCGCGAGCGACTTCTTCTGCGAATCGATGACGGTGAGGAACGAGCGCAGGTACTCGCTGAACGGCGGCCAGACCGTCTCGCGCACCTCGTCGAGATCGGTGCCGATGAAGGTGTGCAGCATGAGGGTGACGGTCACGTCCTCGCGGTCGTGCCCGTGTTCCTCCAACGACTTGAAGTAGAGGTTGAGCTTCTCCTCCAACTCCTCGTTGGTCATGTCGATGAGCGCGGTCAACACGTTGCAGCCGAGCCGGCCCGCCGTCTCGAAGGTCTCCGGGCTCTTGGTGCAGGTGAGCCAGATCGGCAGCTCCGGCTGAACCGGCTGGGGGTGCAGTTCCACCTCGACGTGGTTGCCGAGGCCGTCCGCGACCGTGACCGGTTCGCCTTCCCAGAGTTCGCGCAGCATCGTCACCGCGTCGAAGGTCCGCGCCCGCCGGTCCTGCCATGCCTCCGGCCTGATGGCGAAGTCGACCGGGCTGAAGCCGGTGGCCAGCGCGATGTCGACGCGTCCACGGGAGAGGTTGTCGACCACCGCCCATTCCTCGGCCACCCGGATGGGGCTGTGCAGCGGCAGGATGACGCTGCCCGCCCGAATGCGCAGCCTGCGGGTGGCCATGGCCAGCGCGGCGCCGAGTACCGACGGGTTCGGGTACAGGCCGCCGAAGCGGTGGAAGTGCCGCTCCGGCGTCCAGACCGCGGTGAAACCGTTCTCGTCCGCGTACCGGACAGCGTCGAAGACGAAGCGGTACTTCTCCTTCTCGTCGCCGGAAAAGAAGATCAGGCTGAAGTCCACGGTTCAGTGTTCCTCTCGTTGGGCTTCGGTGACTGCCTCGGACAGCAGCGCTTCGATCAGGTCCGGGTCGAGCGCGCCGAGTTCCCGCGCCAGCGCCTCGATCTCGTCGGCCGCGTCGACGGGGTCGTCGTGGCGCAGGTCGAGTCGTTGCTGGATCATCGCGGTCAGGGCGGTCGGGGTCGGTTCGGCCAGGACGTCGGCCAGCGGCACCTCGACGGAGAAGAACTCCCGGATGTCGGAGAGCAGTCGGACGATCAGCAGGGAGTCGCCGCCGTACTCGAAGATGTCGCCCTCCAGCGGCATCTCCGCCTCGCCCAACGCCTCCCGCACCAGCCGGGCCACCTGCTCGGTCAGCTCACCCTCGGCACCGGCAGGCGACTCCCCCACCGGATCACGCGAGCCCGCGACGGGGTACGCGACGCGTTCGTCGCGCACCCACTGGTCGAGGCGGTAGCCGATGTCCCATGTGGACACGGCAACGTGGGAGACATCGCGCAGCGTCAGCAGCCTGCGGATGGCCTCGAGCCCCTCCTCGGGCTGGATCGCCTTGTCGTCCATGACGCGGCCGATCGCCGAGATGGCCCGCTTCTCGTCCTGGTGGTGCTGCCACACGTCCCAGGCGGCGCTGATCCACACGGTGCGGTCCAGGCCCCGGTTGGCCCGTTGCGCGGCCGCGTCCATGAAGTGGTTGGCCGCGCCGTAGGCCAGCAGCCGCAGGCCGCCGAGCACGCCCGCCAGCGACGAGAGCAGCAGGCAGAAGTCGATCGCTCGGCCGGCGAGCACCTGTTCCAGCGCGATCTGGCCGTGCGCCTTGGGCACGAAGTGCCACTGGCACTGCTCGACACTGGCGCTGGTGATCGCCCGGTCCCACTGTTCGCTGGGTAGGCCCGCCGCGTGCACGACACCATGCAGCGCGCCGAAGTGCTCTCGCACGCGATCCACCGCGCCGCGCAGACCGTCCACATCGGACACGTCCGCGTGCACGAGCAGAATGTCGGCGCCCGCGGCCTCCAGCCGCCGCAGCCGGGTGATCCGCAGTGCCGTCTCCTGGTCCGGCTCGTCCCGCGCGAGCAGTTCGTCCCAGCCGGCGCGGTCCGGCAGGGGATCCCGGGTGAGCAGCGCCAGCCGCGCACCGCACTCCTGGTGCAGCCACCGCGCGATCAGCGAGCCGATCTCGCCGAGTCCACCGGTGATGAGGTAGACGCCGCCCTCGCGCAGCCGCGATCGGGCCGGCGCCGAGAAGTCGGCGCGCACCGGTTGCAGGTCGGCGATCCACCGGGTGCCACCGCGCAGGGTCACGGCCAGTTCCGGCCGCCTCGTTCCGAGCAGTTCGGCGGCGAGCGTGCGCAGCGAGTGTTCGTCCACAGTGGCCGGGAGGTCGAAGTGGCGGGCGCCGATGTTGCCGTGCTCCTGGCCGATGACCCGGGCCGCGACCGACAGCGGCACCAGTTCGGCCGCGGGCGCGGGCTCGGTCGCGGTGACCGCGTAGGCCCCCGCGCTGACCAGATCCAGTTGTACCGGACGGGTCACGTCGTGCTTGCCGAGCGCCTTCACCAGTGCGATCAGGCTGTACACACCGTTGGCCTGGGCCGCTTCGAAGCGGTCGATGCCGTGCTCGGGCGGCAGTGGTGCGGCGGACCAGGCGTGCACGATCCGGCTCGGCAGCCGGTCCTGCGCCAGCAGGTCGCTGATCAGTTGAGCGTGATCCTCCTCGGAACTCGCTCGAACGGTGAAGCGCGCACCGTCGTTGCGGTAGCTCTCCCCCGCCGTGACGGTCAGCACGTCGCCCGCGAAGGCATGGCTGGCAAGGCGAGCCGCGACGCCCGCCGCGTCGGCGAAGATCAGCACCGGTTCGGTCAGCGGTTCGAGGTCGGCATCGAGGGTGCCCACGGCCGGCCGCCAGACCGGCGCGGAGAACCACTCGTCCAGCGGCAACTTGCCCATGGCCGGGGCGGAGCCGCCGACCCCGGTGAGTGTTCCCGATCCCGGCTCGATCCAGTATCGGGTGCCCTCGAAGGGATAGGTGGGCAACGGCGCCTTGCGACGGCCCCGGCCGGCGTAGTAGCCCTGCCAGTCGGGCGTGAGACCCAGCGCCCACAACCGGCCCAGCGCGGCGGTGACGGCGGTGAGATCGGCGTCCGGGCTCTTGCTGCGGTCGGTCGAGGTGACCACCGGCACGCCGGTCTGCCGGTCGGGATGGCGGCGGGTGAAGGTGGCCAGGCTGTGTCCGGGGCCGACTTCGACGAACACGTGGTTGCCCTCGGCGAGCACCGTGGCGACGTCGTCGGCGAAGCGGACCGGTTCGCGCAGGTGCGCGCCCCAGTAGGCGGGGTCGGTGGCCTCCTCGTCGCGAATCCAGGTGCCCGTGCGGTTGGACAGGAACGGGATCTCCGGGCGGCGCAACGTGATGCCGGCGAGCATCTCGGTCAGCGGCGCGACCGCGGGCTGCATCATCGCCGAGTGGAACGCGTGCGAGGTGGTGACCTTGCGATGGGCGATCCCGGCGTCGGTGAGCCGGGCGGTCAGCTCCCGCACCGCCTCGGTGGTGCCGGCCACCGTGCAGGCGTTGGGTTCGTTCACCGCCGCCAGTTCGACCCCGTCGACGAGGTGACGGCGCACCTCCTCGGGTGTCGCCATGACCGCTCGCATGGCGCCGCCGGGAAGGCCGTCCACCAGACGTCCGCGCTCCGCGATCACGCGCAGGGCGTCCGGCAGCGTGAACACGCCGGCCAGCGCGGCCGCCACGTACTCGCCGACGCTGTGACCGAGCAGCGCGGCCGGGCGAATCCCCCAGGCCAGCCATTGCCGCGCCAGCGCGTACTCCACCGCGAACAGGGCGGGTTGGGTCAGTCGGGTGCGGTTGAGGTCGTGCGACGCGCCCTGGTAGCCGCGCAGCCGCGGGTAGAGCGCGTCGCGCAGGTCGAGGCCGAGGTGGGGCCGCAGCAGTTCGGCGCACTCGTCCAGGACGCCGGCGAACACCGGGAGATGCTCGTACCAGTCCTGGCCCATGGTCGGGTACTGCGCGCCCTGACCGGGAAGCAGGAAGGTGACCGGGCGATCGGCCGGGTGGCCGGAGTCCTGGAACACGAACCGGGGGTCGGCGCTGCGCAGTGCTTGCACGGCGGTGGCGCGGTCGGGCACGGTGACGACGGCCCGGTAGTCGAAGGTGTGCCGGCCGGTCGCCTGTGTGTAGGCGGCGTCGTCGAGCAGCACATCGCCGAAGGCGGGGTCGGCCAGGTGGTCGGCGAGCGCGTTGCGGGCGTTCTCCAGCGCCGCAACGGACTTGGCGGAGACCGGGATCAGGAACACCTGAGGTGTGGTGGCCTCGGCGACGGGAGCGATCCGAGGCGCCTCCTCAAGAAGGACGTGCGCCGTGGTGCCGCCCATGCCGGTGGACGTGATGGCAGCGCGCAGCGGACCGGCCTCGTGCCACGGCGCGACATCGGTGCCCAGCCGGAACCGGGTGCCCTCGACCTGGCACTCGGGGTTCCAGGTCTGGAAGTGCGGGGTCGGCACGAGCATTCGGTTGCGCAGCATCAGCACGCACTTGATCAGACCGGCGACCCCGGCGGCCGTGCTCAGGTGGCCGATGTTGGCCTTGACCGAGCCGATGGTCAGCGGTGGGCCGTCGGGCACCTGGTAGACCTGGGACAGCGCGGCGAACTCGATCGGGTCACCCATTCTGGTCCCGGTGCCGTGCGCCTCCAGGTAGCTCACGGTGGCCGGGTCGATGTCCGCGGCGGCCAACGCCTCGCTGAGCACGGCGACCTGGCCGGAGACACCCGGCGCGGTGTAGCCGGCGCGGTCGTTGCCGTCGTTGCCGATCGCCGAGCCGCACAGCACCGCCCAGATCTCGTCGCCGTCGGCGACCGCGTCCTCAAGGCGTTTGAGCGCGACCACTCCGACGCCGTTGCCGAAGACCGTGCCGTCCCCCTCCGCGTCGAACGGTCGCACGATGCCGGTGCGGGAGGCGATGCCGTCCGGCTCGTGGAGATAGCCCGCCTCCTGTGGAAAGCGCAGCGCCACCCCGCCCGCCAGCGCCAGATCGCACTCCTGCGTCGCGAGGCTCTGCATCGCGAGGTGCACCGCGACCAGCGAGGTGGAACAGGCGGTCTGCACGGCGAAGCTCGGGCCGGTGACCTTCAGGTGGTAGGAGGCGCGCGTGGTGAGGTAGTTGGCGTCGTTGCCCATCATGGTGGCCATGTCCTGCTGCATCCGGCGCAGCGAACCGTTGAACCCGCGTTCCCCGGTCAGCACGTTGTTCAGCAGGTACGTGCTGGCCAACGAGCCGGCGAAGATCCCGATGCGGCCGTCGTAGACCTCCGCGTCGTGGCCGCTGTGTTCCAGGGCGGACCAGGCGGTCTGGAGGAAGATCCGCAGCTGCGGATCCATTCGCTCGGCCTCACGCGAGCTGAGGAAGAAGAACGACGCGTCGAACTTGTCCGCGTCCTCCATCACCGCGGCCCGCCGCACGTAGTTGGGGTCGGTGAACGTCTCCGCGCCGACCCCGGCAGCGCGCAGCGTTTCCTCGTCGACGTCGGTGACGTGACTGGCACCGGCGATCAGGTTGCGCCAGAACGCGGCGTGGTCGCGCGCGCCGGGAAGGCGGCAGTCGAGTCCGACCACGGCGATCCGCCCTGGCGGGATGGGCTCTTCGGTCACGTGTTCCTCCCGGGGCTGGGCGGGTCGAATGGGTTGGCGCGCTTGAGGTGGGCGCGGCGGCGCTGCCCTCGTTGCAGTCCTCGGACGGCCATCTGGCCGGCTCCGGTGGCTGACGGGACCGCGATGAGCCGGGCCAGGGAGCGGACCGTCGGCGCCTGGTACAGCTGCGTCATGCGCAGTGCCGGGGCCAGCGTGCGGGTCAGCCGCTCGTGCACAGCGGCCATCCGCAGCGACGTGCCGCCCAGGTCGAAGAAGTTCTCGTCGAGACCGGGCGCGGCGCCGAGCACCTCCTGCCAGGCGGCCAGGATCGCCGCCTCCACGGCGGTGGTCGGTGCGCCGTCGGCCGGGCCGCCGCGCTGGGGGGTGGTGAGCGGGTCGGGCAGCGCGGCCCGGTCGATCTTGTGGTTCGCGGTCAACGGCAACTCTTCCAGCATCACGTAGGTGGTCGGCACCGCGTGATCCGGCAGCACCCTGCGCAGAGTCGATCGCAGGGTCGATCCCAGCGTCGATCCGTCGGCGCCGTCGGTCACGACGTAAGCGACGAGCTGGCGTTCGCCCTGGCGGTCGGTGAACGGCATCACCACGGCCTCACGCACCTGCGGCAACTGCTTGAGGCAGCTTTCCACCTCGCCGATCTCCACCCGGATGCCGGAAATCTTCACCTGGAAGTCCCGGCGCCCGAGCAGCAGCAGCGTTCCGTCGTCGAGCCGCCGGGCGAGATCGCCGGTGTGGTAGGTCTGCCCGTCCTTTGTGGCGTCGGGGGCGAGATACCGGCTGATCACCACGATCTCGCCCTCGCCAACCCCCTCGACGATGCGTTCGGCGGCGTCGACGAGACGCACCTGCGTCTGAAGAACCGGTACGCCGAGCGGGAAAACCCCGGTGGGCGGCTGGTAGTCGAGGTCGGCCACCCGAAGCAGGGCGCACGAGCACTCGGTGGAGCCGTAGGCGCCTGCCACCTGACAGGAGGCCGCGAAGTGCTGCCGGGCGGCCGCGAGATCGGCCAGGTGCAGAGTGTCGCCGCCCAGCGCGAGCATCCGCATTGCCGGCAACCGGATGCGGCGGCTGTCCATCGCGCGCACCACGGCCCGGAAGATGGGCAGCGTCGAGTGGTACACGGTGATCCGCTCGGCGGCCAGCCAGTCCAGCAGCCCGGCGACGCCGAGCGCCTTGAGGTCGACCGGGTAGAGCGCGGCGCCGGACAGCAGAGCCGAAAAGGTGTCCTGGACCGCCGAATCCCAGCTGTAGGCGGATTGCAGCGACAACCGGTCCTCCGGGCCGATGCGCAGGCCCTCGACCCAGACCCGGATGTGGTGCAGCACATTGTGGTGCGGCTGCCGAACCGCCTTGGGCCGTCCCGTCGAACCGGAGGTGTACAGCACGTACGCGTCGGTCTCGGGTTGGGCCTCGTCGAGCCCGCGATCCTGGGCCGGGACGGAGGCCAACTCGCGGTAGGTCAGCACCGGCACGCCCGCGTCCAGACCGAGCTTCGCCGGACCGGTGACCAGCGCGCGGATGCCCGCGTCCGCCGCCATGAACGCGAGCCGCTCCGCTGGATAGGCCGCGTCCAACGGCACGTAGGTCAGCCCGGCGCGCAGGGCGCCCAGCAGGGCCGCGATCATCTCCGCGCCGTGCGAGAACAGCAGTCCCACCCGGTCCCCCGGCGCCAGCCCGGCAGCGCGCAGTCCGAACGCGACACTGGCGGAGGCATCCCGGAGATCCGCATACGTCCAGCGGGTCTCCGGCGTCACGACCGCGGGCCGATCCGGCTGCGTCGCGGCCACGTCGAGGAAGCGTTGGGACAGGGTGTGCGCGGTAGTAGTCGGGCTCGGGAACACCACGCTCACCTCGATCCGTACTGGAAGATCACGGCGGGATGGGCGGGGCGCTCCCGCAGTTCGACGTAGGCTTGCTCGGCCCGCTCCAGCGGCAGCCTCGGCAGCCGCATCGGCTCGGGCCGGATGGCGCCCGAGCCGATCAGGTCCAACGCCCGTTGCAGGTTCTCGGTGACGGTGCCCTCGCCTTCTGGCGCGCGGACCTCGGCGAAGCCGCGCGCGTAGTCGGCATCCCGGTAACCGGCGCCGCAGCGTGCCGCGTAACGGATGTCGAGGTTGCCCAGTTCGACGCTGAACTCGACGCGCGCCGCGAACCGCCCGACGCCGACCAGCCGGGCCCGACCGGGTGCGCGACCGGCCCAGCGCGCCGCGGCCGCCACCGTCTCGCTCGCCTCCCCGGTCACGCACAGGAAGACGACGCGGCCGCCGACGGCCGGTGCCTCGGCGTCCTCGGCGAAGAAGCCGTCATCGAGGCGGCCTGCCAGGCCCAGTGCCGCGGCGGCGCTGACCCGTTCGGGCCGACGGTCCAGGACGGTGGTGGGGTGGCCCCGCGCGGCGGTGATCTGCGCGACCAACAGGCCGACCATGCCGGCCCCGACGACCAGGATCTCGTCACCGGGACGCGGTTGCGCGCGGTCCACGGCGTGCACGGCCGTCGCACCCAGATTGGCCACCACCGCGTCCGCAAGGTCCAACTCGGCCGGGACGTGCCGGCACAGGCGAAACGGCACGGTGACCACGTCCCCGTGCACTGCCTCGCCCCACCCCATCGCCGTCACCCGGTCTCCGACGGCGAAGCCGGGCGCGTCCGGTCCGACCGCGTCCACAACGCCGGCCGCGCAGTAACCGAGCGGAAGCCGCTTCGTGGTGTCCGCGTAGCTGTCCAGGTAGTGCAGTTCGGTGCCGGGACTGACCAGGCTGTACGCGGCGCGGATGCGCAACTCGCCTCGGTCGGGTGGTTCGACGCGCACCTGGCCGATCCTCGGCAGCGGATGCCCGCCTGCGAAAAGGCGTCGCGAGGTCAGCACCGAGGCCGTCACCGGCCTTCCCCCGAGCCAGTGTCCTCAGTGGACGAAGGAACCGCGATCCACCGCTCGTCCGGAATGATCTCGATGTCCTCGACGTGCCCGGGGATCGGGCCGACCGGAATGGGTTTGTCCATCCGCTCGTAGGAGGCGCGGCGGTTGCGCTTGCGCTCAAGGCCGAGATTGAGTCCGCGCAGCTCCACCGGTTCCGAGGCGAGCAGGTGGTGGGAGTCGGCCAGCGCCATCGCCCGCTCGCCCGCCCGTGTGCGGACGAACACCCGCCCGTGCTTGGCTTGGTCGCTGCCGTGCACGCTGGCCGCGAAGATGTTGGGATCGCCGTCGCTCACGCTCAGGTCGGCGAGCCCGGACATCCAGTCGCCGCAGGAAAGACACCGATGCGTCTTGTTGCCCGCGAAGTCCCGCACGGCCTGCCAGAAGGCCACCACGTGCCGCTCGCCGTCGTCGGTGTCGATGGCGATGTCACCGGGATAGCTGCCCTCGCGGTAGCGCAGGCGGACCACCGAGTCGGCCGACACGAACGCACGATTCTCGATCACCGACCGGGTGCCCTCCGGCCGGGTGCTGGAGGAACAGGCCAGCTCGACCATCAACACCACCTGCTCGCGCGCCCACCTGCCGGCCTCCGTGTCCATGGCCTGAAGCTTGCGCATGGCCTGGATGTGGCAGGCGACTCCGGTGAGCGCCACGCGCGCGTCGGGCTCGGTGCGCATCACCTGCCGCAGCGCACCGAGATAGGGCGCCAACTGGTAGGTCGACTGCGCGGTCTCGGTCAGCTCGGCCGGCTCCCGCAGCAGCGACGGAGCCGCTCGCCACGGTTCCCGCTCGTCCCGGCCCATCGACAGTACGACCGACACGTCCAGCGCGACGAGGGCCGTCTGCAGCAGGGCGGTGATGCTGCCGCCGCTGGCCGAGGTCTCGTAGACGGCTGGGATGAGGGAATGGCTGGCGAACACGTCGGAGAAGATGCCGGTCCACCGCTCATCGGGCGTGCGAGTCCGGCCGAAAAGCCGCTGCTCCGAACGCGGGGTGTCGGGATCGGCGCCCGGACACACGTCAAGGCAGTCGGTGCAGGTGCCACAGTCGGACGCGGTCCAGGACGGGTCGGTCAGCACCGGGGTCAGGTCGTCGAACCCGATGACCCCGGCCGGGCACGCCAGCTGGCAGGCGCCGCACGAGGCGCACAGGTCGGTGTCGAGCACCGCTTGCGCCAGTCCATCGAAGCTCATCGTCCGGCCTCCTCGACCGCGGCGGTCAGGCCGGCGACCAGGTGGCCGTAGTCCTCATCGTCGAGCAACGCGGGCGGAACGATCTTGACGGTAGCGTCCTCGGGGCCGCCGCCGAACAGCAGCAGGCGACCGCGTAACGCGGCCGTGCGCACCGCGCCTGCCAGTTCCGGGACCGGCCGACCGTCCACAATGCAGTCGAAGGCGGCCAGCGCCCCGGCCGTGCGCACCGCGCTCAACCAGTCGAAGCGGTCCGCGAGCCGATCGAGGTCGGTCGCCAGGCGGGCGCCGATGGCCCGCGCGCGGGCCGGCACGTCTTCGCCGACAACGGTGTCCAGTACGGCGAGGGCGGCCGCGCTGGACACCGGGCTGCCGGAGAACGTGGAGGTCTGCACGCCGGCCGGCAGCGCGTCCAGGACCTCCGCTTCGCCGAGGACGGCGGCGATCGGGAAGCCGTTGCCGAGTGTCTTGCCCACCAGCGTCAGATCGGGGATCTCGCTCATCACCTCGGCGGTGAACAGCCGGCCCGCGCGGCCGAGCGCCGTGTAGATCTCGTCGAGGACCAGCAGCGCGCCGTGCGCGTGTGCGGCCCTCGCCAGCTCGTCCAGCAGAGCAGGCGGGATGATCAGCACACCCTCGGTGACCTGGATCGGTTCCACGACCACCGCGGCGACTCCGCCCATTCGCTGGGCACTCGCGAATGCCTCGCTCAGCGCGGCCAGGAACGCCGCCCACTCCCCCGGGCCGGGAGCGCGCAGGTCGGGCAGGTTCAGGGTGATGACCGTGTCGGCGGGCAGGGCGCTGTATGCCTTGAACTCGGCGCGCCAGGTCAGGCCCAACGCGCCCGCGGTCTTGCCGTGGAAGCCATGCGTGAACGCCACCACCGCTCGGTGCCCGGTGGCCGCGCGGGCGATCTTGAGTGCGCTCTCCACCGCCTCGGACCCGGTGACGGTCGGCAACACGGCGGGCGTCGAGTACGGCGAGAGGACGCCGAGCGCGTTGACGAGTTCGGCGCGCGTGTCCGAGCCCAGCTTGCAGCCGGTGTGCACCAGCCGGCCGGCCTGCCGCACGGCAGCGGCGACAACGGCAGGGTGCTGGTGGCCCAGGGTTGCCGCGCCGCTGCCCGAGGTGGCGTCGAACCAGGCGGTGCCATCGGCCGGGTACAGCCAGGGACCGCGTCCACTGTGGAAGGTCGGCCCCAGGGTCGTCCCCGTTGATCGCGCCTCGTGGACGGTCTTCTCCGGAGTTGGGTTGGTCATCGTGTGACTCATCAGGATGCGACCTCGGTGATCTTCACGCCGAGCGCACGCAGCACCTCGGCGAAGTCGGGAAAGGACGTGCGGTGGCAGGCACCGCCAAGGACGGTGGTACGGCCGGGAAGGCCCGCGGCCAGGGTGGCAGCGGCCATGGCGATGCGGTGGTCCTCGTAGCTGGGCACCTGTCCCGATGACAGTGACGCCCCACCGGACACTTCGAGTCCGTCGTCGACGACCGTCACCCACGCCCCGAAGGCGGCGGCCATGCCCGCCGTGGTGCTCAGTCGATCGGTCTCCTTGAAGCGCAGTTCCTCGGCGCAACCGATCCGGGAACGGCCCGGCAGGCCGGCCGCGGTGACCGCGAGCAGCGGTACCTCGTCGATGAGCGCGTGCAGCGTCGCGAGATCTTCGACGCGTACCGACTCGAGCCCCTCCGTGGTGCCCGTTGCCACGATCGTGCCAACGGGTTCGCCGCTGGAACTCTGGTGGGTGTCGAGGTAGGAGAGATCGGCGCCCGCCGTGCGGAGCATCTCGAAGTAGCCCAGCCGGGTCGGATTCAGGCACGCGTCCGGCACGCGCAGTTCCCCACCGCCGCCCGCGAGCAGGTGGGCGGCGACCGGGTAGGCCGCGAGCGACGGGTCGGCGGGCACGTCGATGACCGAGGGCACGGTCGTCGGGCTGCCGTCGTAGGACAGCTCGTGCGGGGATTCGGTCAGCCGCGCGCCGAAGGAGGTCAGCATGCGCTCGGTGTGGTCCCGCGAGCGCACCGGATAGCCCACGGTGACCGGCAGCCGCGCGGCGACCGCCGCCAGCAGAACCCCGGCCCTGGCCTGCGCACTGCCCACGGTCAAGGTCACCCTGCCGGGCCGGTGCACCGGCCCGCGCACGTACACCGGCAGGTGTCCGGGCGCGCCGAGATCAACGATGTCGGCGCCGAGTTCCCGCAACGGATCGACCAGCCAGGACATCGGCCGGTGCCGCAGGGTGTCGTCGCCGTCGACCACCGCGGCGCGGCCGGTGCCGGCCAGGATGCCGATGAGCAGCCGGGCCGCCGCGCTGGAACCCTCGGTCTCCAGGTAGGGCACGCCGGTCGGCCAGTCGGACCCATCCGGGTGCGGGCGCTGAGACTGGGGCACGACGGTGCCGTCCCGCGCAACGGTGATCGTGGTGCCGACGACGGTGACGCGCAGGCCGAGCGCACGCATGGCGGGCAGCAACGCGCGAACCGCCCCGCCCAGATTGGCGTTGCGGATCACGAGCCGAGTCGGGGCGCCGGGCAGTAGTGCGGCAAGCACGGCGCGGTGGCTCACCGACTTGTCGCCGGGGACCGTGACGACGTAAGGCTCCCCCCGGTCGGGTCGCGTGCCTCCTTCCACCACGAGGTCGGCCGAGCGTGTCCCCGGCCGGTCGAACGGTGTTGTCTCAAGCACAGACCTGCTCCGCATTTGTGTGCCTCCCCAGTCACCACACTCGCGTCTTCCCCAGATCGAACGCAATTCCCACCGTACTGGAAAAACTCGTTCACGCCTGCCAATTTTTGTTGTGTGATCGGGAAAACGTGAGTCGCCGATGAAAACAGACCCGGTGTTCGCCCGGTCCGTCGTAGTCGTCGTGCACGGACACGCCGTCGACCTCCCGGTCACCCGGCTCGACCGCGAACCCCATGGCCGTGTGGAAGGCGATGGAACCCTTGTTGGCAGGCGAAGTGATCGCACGGACATCGGTGCGGCCCGCATCGGCGGCGCGCAGGAAGAACTCCGTGTACAGCCGGTTGCCGAGCCCTTGGCCACGCAGGGCCGGGTCCACGCCGACGAAATGGATGTAGGCGTCTTCCGCGTTGTCCGCGGCATAAAAACCGACCAGGAATGCGCGTATTCCGGTGGCGTCCACCAACACGAGGCTGGTCCGCGAGAAGAACTGTAGGAAAAGCTTGGGCAGCAGCAAGGACAGCTGCCGCGCCTGCTGCGGGGTACGCGAATCGCCCCACCACCGCTGTACCCGCTCGACGAGTTCGGGATGGTCGGCCGGCCGAGCTTCGCGCAGCGGAAGCGATTCGTTCACGACAGCTCTCCTGCCACTCTCGCCGTACCGAACGGGTCGAGTTCTTCCGCTGCTTCGGCGAGCACGTCTCGCATGGTCATCGTGGGTTGGTCCGGGATCGGCGTCGTGCGCACCACGATCGAGTCGAGTGCCCGCACGGCCCTCGCGAGCGCCTCGTCCCCGGTGGGCGCCGACGTCACCACGTGTCCGGGACGATCGTCGGACCACTGAACGGGCCGGAGCACGTCGCCGACCGATGGCCGCACGCGCAGTTCCGCCACTCCCGGCTCCGCACGCGCGGCGTCGACGCCGGAAACCTCGGTGACCCGGCCGGGAGCGACGTCGAGGAATCGGACGGCGGCGGCGCCGAGCGCGCTCGGCGCCGGCACGACGAGATCGGGCTCGGCCGCCTGCCGGAACGGCAACATCTCCAGGTCGATTCCGGTGGCCAGTTCGACCAGCAGGCTGATGCGGTCACCGCCTGCCCGGCAGTGCGACTCCACTACGCGCGGCCCCTGCTCGGTCAGCATGATCTCGGTGTGCGCGACGCCGTCCACCAGGCCGACCGCGTCCAGCACCTGTCGAGTGAACTCGCCAACGGCCTCGGTGTCCCGCTCGTTCAACGGTGCGGGCACAACGTGCCCGCGTTCGATCACGCCGCCATCGGTGTGTTTGCCGGTGACCGCGATGACGGTGTGCTGCCCCTCCTGGGAGAAGGTCTCGACGCTCAGTTCGGCGCCGGTCAGCAGGGCCTCGACCATGAACTCGCCGACGCCGTAGGCGGCCAACCACTCCCAGACCTCGTCCACCTCGTCGACGGAGCAGACCTTGCGCACACCGAGGCTGCCCGAGCCCATCGGCGGCTTGACAACGGCGCCGCCATGCTCCCCGACGAACGAGAACAGCGCGGCCCTCGTCGTCCCGCGGACCGCCGGCACCGGACCCAGGCCCTTGTCGTTGAGCAGCGTCCGCAACGCGAACTTGTCGTGCAGCGTCCTGGTGACCTCGTAGCCGTTTCCGGGCAGGCCGAGGGTGCTGTTGAGATGCCCGCTGATCAGTTGCCCGATCTCGCTGTGCGTGATGATCCGGGCGAACGGATCGGCGTCGTGCAGCGCGGCCGCGACGCGGGTGACAAGCGGGATGTCCTGGATGTCGAACAGATGCAGCCCGGCGCAGTACGGGAGGGCTTTCGGATCGAACACGGCCGGTTTGTCGAAGTTGGTGACGCGCAGCCCCAGCATCGCCGCCTTCTCCAGGATGCGGGCGTTGCCGGCCAGCACGAGCACGTGTGGTGTGGTCATTTCCCACCTTGGCTGAGGATGATCAGGCTCCCGCGCGAAAGGCGGGAGCCGGTGAAGTACAGCGCGCACGCCAGCGCGACGGCTGCCGCCGGCAACCAGGCACTGGCCGAACTGCCCAGATGTTGCGCCATGAACCCAGACAGCGAGTTGCCGGCGGCGACACCGACATTGGCGACGGCACCGGCCCAGGTGAACACCTCGTGCAGGTTCGCGTCGCCTGCCGCGCGGCTGAGCAGGGTGAACTCCTCGACGCCGATCGCGGCCATCGGAACACCCGCGAGGAACAGCGCGCCCGCCAACAGCCACGGACTCGACGCGAGCGCGACCAGCGCGAACGGCGGTAGCCAGACGAGCAGGAGAAGACCGAACCGCCTGCCGGGCGCGCGTTCCGCCGGCAACAGCCCGTAGACGGTGCCGGTGACGACGCTGGCAAGGGCCGGCACCAGCAGCACGAAGCCGGCCACTTTCGCCTCACCGGCCGCGTTGAGCACGGACACGACCGCGACGTCCATCGCGCCGGTCACCGCCGCGGTCACCCCGCCGACGCATACCAGCCAGACCACCGGCACCGAAACCCGATGCCGTGCCACGGAACGGCTCGCGGTGTCGCGGCGAGGCCCGAGGCTGCGCCGGACCAACCCGGTGCAGGAAAAGCCGATCCCACCGAGCAGGACACAACCGTCCGCGGCGATGAGTCCCAGCCCTGGTTCGAGCGCGGCCAGCACGCCGGTCACCGGCGGCGCGAACACGAAGATCAGCTCGGTGACAACGGATTCCAACGAGTTGGCCGCGGCGCGCAACTCCTCCGGCAGGCCCGACTTCGGCCACAGGGCGCGCATGGCCGCGCCGAACGGCGGAATGGTCGCTCCGGTCAGGCAGGAGCCGACGAGAAACACGGCGCCGGCGCCGTTCTCGGCGCCGAGCAGGGCAAGCGTGGTGCCGACCGTGCTCGCACCGGCCAGCACGGCGTAGAGCGGACTGACGCCGTAGCGGGAACTCAGCCTGCCGGCGACCGGGCTGCCGACGGCGACGCCCAACGTGAGCCCGCCCGCGCCGAGGCCGCCGGTCCCGATGCCGAGCCGGGCGGTGCCGAGGAACAGGACGCCGAGTCCGCACGCGATGTAGCCGAAACGGCCGATGACCGCGAAGAACTCGGCCTGCCTCGTTCCCGGCGTTCGAAAGAGTTCGGCGTAGCGCCTCACGGGGCGGCAGGCTGAAGGGGCATGAGTTCCAAGGTCATCGTTTCCTCGATCGCCGCCAGCCTGCCGAAGAAGTCGGCGAAGTCCGCGCTCGTCGCGAGCACCCGGAACGGGTGCGAGATCGTCCCCTCGTCGGCGACGAGCCGGTCTCCGGGCCGCTTGGCCTGGACGACCTCGACAACGCCGGGCAACTTGGCGATCTCCTCCCGGCCGCCGATCTCGACGACCTCGTACTCGCCCTGCGGTGGTTGCGGCGTGTAGTAGAAGGCGTGGCCGGCGAACCGAGGCAGATCGGCGACCGGGCGGCCCAGCGCGAGCAGCGCCAACTGCTCGACGATGTCGTAGCCGGCGGCCGCGCGCAGCAGTTCGGTCACGCCGCCGCCGATCCGCCCGTTGACCTCGATGACGACCGGGCCGGTCGCGGTGAGCATGAGTTCGGTGTGGGTGGCGCCGTACGTGACGCCGAGCGCCCGCAGCGCATCGGAGGTGGTCTGGCGAATCTCGGCGAGCCGGTGTTCCGGCAGCCCGGAAGGCATCACGTCGCCGACCTCGCGGAACGGCGGCGCGAGGGGCAGCTTGTCGGTGACCGCCAGGTGGGCGATGGTGCCGCGGTCGATCACGGACTCGACGCTCACCCGGGTGCCCATGCGCGCGTCGTCATGCCAGTTCGAGCCCTCGATCACCTCCTCGACCACGAACAGCGGCGCAGCGCCGATGACGCGCGGATCCGTCGTGTACATGCCCATGGCACGCCGGAACGCGGCGACGAGCGCGGTCAGATCCTCGGCCCGGGTCACGCACAGGCTGCCGACACCGACGGCCGGCTTGAACACGACCGGGAACGTCAGGCCGGCGACGGCCGCCGCCAACTCGTCCTGCTCGGTGACCGTGACGAAGGCCGGACCGGCCAGGCCCGCCGCGCGCAGCGCCTGCCGTTGCAGGTCCTTGCGGCGCAGGCGGATGGCGGCGATCGGCGGATTGCCCGGCAGCCCGAGCGCCGCGGCGGCCACCGCGGCGGGATAGCTCACCAGCTCGCTCAACGCGAGCACACCGTCCACTCGTCCGTCCAGCGCGGCGACGGCCAGCACCTCGTCGATCGCCCGATCCGGACCGTCGATGACGCGTACCGGACCCAGCTCGCCGAGCGCCTCCACGCGCCGGTCCACGTCTGCCTGGCTTCCCCAGCGCAAGGTGATCACGCTGCACGTCGCCAGGTCTCGCAGGGTCGGCACGATGTCGCCGAGGCCGGGTCCCGGTGGCGCGTCCACAAGGATCAGATGCGGTTGTGACGTCCCCGGCACTGCCTACCCCCTGGTTGGCCGCTAACCCGATTCAACGCAGGCGGAAGACTCCGGAACAGCCAGGCCCCCAGCCCGGAGCACACCGTATGTCACGCCGACAAAGCCACGCAACCATGTGGCCGGGGCACCATGGGCGCGCTAGGCTGACTGGCGCTGAGGGGAGAACCGGGTGAGTCTCGCTGATCTGAAGCCGATACCACGGCACCTGCTCGACCTGCGCGTACCACAGACCTTCGACGACCCGGCGGACGAGCGACGGCACCGCAAGGAGAGCCTGGTCATCGCATTCCGCCTGTTCGGCAGATTCGGCTTCGAAGAAGGAATCGCCGGCCACATCACCGCTCGAGACCCGCAGCACACCGACCATTTCTGGGTGAACCCCTACGGAATGTCGTTCAAACACATCCGGGTCAGTGACCTGGTGTTGGTGAATTCCGAGGGCGACGTCGTCGACGGCCGCTACGACATCAACGAAGCAGCTTTCGCGATCCATTCGCAGATTCACGCCGCCCGCCCCGAGGTGGTCGCGGCCGCGCACAGCCATTCGCTGTACGGCAAGGCGTTCTCCGCACTCGCCGAGCCACTGGAGCCGATCACCCAGGACGTCTGCGCCTTCTACCAGGACTATGCCATTTACGAGGAATACAACGGCCTCGTCGACGACATTGAGGAAGGCAGGCGGATCGCGCGCGCTCTCGGTGATCACAAAGCGGTGATCCTGCGCAACCACGGTCTGCTCACCGTCGGCCGATCGGTGGAGGCCGCCGCGTGGTGGTTCGTGACCATGGAACGCTCCTGCCAGGCCCAACTGCTCGCCAAGGCGGCCGGCAAGGTCGTGCACATCGAGCACGACACGGCGATGGCGACCTGCGCGGACATCGGCTCCGACGACTTCGCCTGGACCAACTTCCAGCCATTGCGCGACCAGATCGTCCGGGACGAGTCCGACCTCTTCGACTAGAACCACGACCGCGCGAATGTCCACATTGGATACTTGTCAGGTCTTCAACGGACAGCGTCGGAGGTGGCCGTGGCGGGGCACATGTCGCCGGAGGAGTTCCGCGACTATGGCAAGCAGGTGGTCGACTGGATCGCCGACTACCTGAGCACGATCGAATCGCATCCGGTGCGGGCGCAGGTGCGGGCCGGTCAGGTCCGGGCGTCGCTGCCCGCGCATCCGCCCGAGAAGGGCGAGCCGTACGAGAAGGTGCTGGCCGACCTGGACAGCCTGATCCTGCCCGGCGTCACGCACTGGCAGCATCCGGGCTTCTTCGCCTACTTCCCGTCGAACGCGAGCGGGCCCGCGATCCTCGGCGACCTGCTCTCGGCCGGGCTCGGCGTGCAGGGCATGGTGTGGGCGACCAGCCCGGCCTGCACCGAACTGGAGACGGTCGTACTGGACTGGATGGCCGAGCTGTTCGGGCTGCCCCCGCATTTCCGCACCGACTCCCCCGGCGGCGGGGTCATCCAGGATTCGGCGTCGAGCGCGGCGCTGGTTGCCCTGCTCGCGGCGCTGCACCGCGCCAGCGGCGGCACGATCGGCGCCGACGGAGTCACCCGGCGGTACCCGGTCTACGTGTCGTCGCAGACGCATTCGGCGCTGGAGAAGGCCAGCCGGATCGCCGGGATCGGCGCGGGCAACGTACGCGTGGTGGACGTCGACCCGCAGACGCTGGCGATGGACCCGGCGCGGCTACGCACGCTGATCGAGGAGGATCTCACGGCCGGGGCCGTGCCGGCGCTGGTCTGCGCGACGATCGGCACCACGTCCACGACCGCGATCGACCCGGTGCGGGCCATCGGCGAAGTGTGCCGCGAGCACGGGATCTGGCTGCACATCGACGCCGCCTACGCCGGGGTCGCGGCGGTCTGCCCCGAGCTGCGCTGGATCAACGACGGCGTCGCGGAGTACGCGGACTCCTATGCGACCAATCCGCACAAGTGGCTGCTGACCAACTTCGACTGCGGCGTGCTGTGGGTCGCGGACCGTGCCCCGATGATCGACGCGCTGTCGATCCTGCCGGAGTTCCTGCGCAACTCGGCGACCGAGTCCGGCGAGGTGATCGACTACCGGGACTGGCAGGTGCCACTCGGCCGCCGGTTCCGCGCGCTGAAGCTGTGGTCGGTGATCCGCTGGTACGGCGCGGAGGGCCTGCGCGAGCACATCCGCACCGGCATCGCGCTGGCCGAGGAGTTCGCCGGACTCGTCGCCGCCGACCCGGATTTCGAGCTGCGCGAACACCATCCGTTCGGGCTGGTCTGCTTCCGTCCACACCGGACCAACGAGGAGACGCTGGCGCTACTGGAGCGGATCGGTGACTCCGGCGAGCTGTACCTGAGCCACACCAGGGTGCACGACCAGGTCCTGCTGCGGATGGCGATCGGCGCACCGGCGACCACTCGCGAGCATGTGCGCGCGGCGTGGGAGACGATCCAGCGCATCAACCGGGAGCTGGGCTCAGTCTGAGGGTTTGCGGTTACCAGAGCTGAATCCTTCTCACGTATGATGTCAATAGGTATCCGCGCGCGAGAGCGCCCAGTCGGGCTGGGATTCGGTCCCAGTCCCAGCGGGAATTCCCTGGCGTCCCAAGACATTGTGACGCTGGTCGCAGTGCTGTTACGGTCGCTCGCATGACGGTGACAGCGGTAACTGGGAAACCGCCCAGCCTGTCCGGCGGCCGGTTCATGGGGTCGGCGACGGAGCTCAAGCGCGACGCGCTGGGCACGTTCGTCCGGGCGCAGCGCAAGCACGGTGACGTGGTGTTCGTGAGCGCGGGGCCACCCGGCCTGCGCACCAGCTTCTACGGGGTCTTTCATCCAGACGGAGTGCAGCGGGTCCTGGCGACGCGGGAGTCGACCTATCGCAAGGACAACCCGCACTGGCAGGAAATGCGCGAGGTGATGGGCAACGGGCTCGTCGTCGCGCAGGACGAGGACTGGCGCTACCAGCGGCGCGTGCTCCAACCGCTGTTCACGCCGAAACGCGTCGACGGCTATGCGGAGATCATGGCAGGCGAGACCGAGCAGGTCATCCGGCGTTGGCGTCAGGCCGAGGACGGCGTGATCGATCTGCGCCACGATATCGGCGAACTCGCGTTGCAGGTGGTCGGACGGATCCTGTTCGGTGACGAGCTCGGTCCGGCGATCGACGCCATTCAACAGAACTTTCCGGTCCTCAACAACTACATCATGGCCAGGGGCCTCTCGCCGGTCCGGGTGCCGCAGACCTGGCCGACACCGGGCAACCGGAAGGCCGCCGAGGCCAAGCGCAGGCTGTACGCGGTCTGCGACCGGATCATCGCGGGGCACCGCGAACAGGGCGAGGCCAACCGTGATTTCGTCGGCCTGATGTTGCGGGCCCGCGCCGACGACCAGCTCGCTTTCGACGACGAGCAGGTCCGCGACCAGGTGCTGCTGTTCATGCTGGCCGGCCACGAGACGACCGCGACGGTGCTCATGTTCGCCGTGCATCTGCTCTCCGCGCACCCGGACTGCCAGGAACAGGCTTATGCCGAGGTGTCCTCGGTGCTCGACGGCCGGGCGGCCACCGCTGCCGACCTGGAACGGTTGCCGTACCTGAAGATGGTGCTCAAGGAGACGATGCGGCTCTACCCGTCGATCCCGTTGGTCAGCAGGCTCACGCCGACCGGTGACGAGATCAACGGGTATCACATTCCGCCGGGTTCGGCGGCGTGGACGATGCCGTGGGTCACGCACCGGCACCCGGAGTTCTGGCCCGATCCGGAACGCTTCGATCCGGATCGGTTCCTGCCCGAGCAGGAGGCCACGCGGCACCGGTTCGCCTGGTTCCCGTTCGGCGCGGGCCCGCGCACCTGCATCGGCCAGCACTTCTCCATGCTGGAGCTGACCATCGCGCTGGCGAGCATTGTCGACGCCTTCGAGTTGAAGGCCGTGGAAACCGACGTGCCGGTGGCCGCGGGTATCTCGCTGGCGTCCTCGGGCGAGTTGCACTGTGTGAGCACGCCGAGGAAGGGCTGACAACGATGTGGGGCCATCCCGATCGGGATGGCCCCACCGTTCGTGGTCGTGCGCTACTTCAGGTTCTTGGTCGACACGATGAGGTAGCCGAGTTCCGGCGAGGCGACGAGATCCTCCATGAACTGGGCGAGTTGCAGGTTCTGGTCGTTCTCGAGACGGTTGATGATCTCGGCGGGAATGGAGGTGGTGTCCTGGTTGCGCAGCCGATCGGCGAACTTGCGCAGCGCGCGGCCGAAGACCTGGTCGGTGATGTCCTTGACCTCGCGTAGTTGCAGCCCGGCCTCGAAAACGACGGGACCGTACTCCCTGATCGGGATGGGCTCGCTGAGCAGCCACAGCGCGACGAGCTGGTCGATGACCGACGGCTTGTCGACCGGCTTGGGCGCGCGGGCGAACAGGTCGGTGAACACGATGTTCCCGCCGGGACGCACGACGCGACGGAATTCGCGCAACGCGGTCACCCGGTCCATGTGAATGATGGATTCCAGGGCGTACGCGGCATCGAAGGAGTTGTCATCGAACGGCAGGCTCATCGCGTCGGCGAACTGAAAACTGACCTTGTCACTCACGCCCGACTTCTCCGCCAACTCCGTGGCACGGCGCACCTGCTCGTTGCTCACGGTGACGCCGACGATGTTCGCGCCGGTCTGCTGGGCGACTCGGATGGCCGGTTCGCCGATGCCGCAACCGGCATCGAGCACGCGCAGGCCCGCCGCGATGCCGAGCCGGCTGATCACCTGGTCGGTGAGCCGCGGCGCGGCCTCCTCAATGGAGTCGTCGGGCTCCGGAGTTTCCCAGTATCCAAAGTGGAGTGTCTCGGTGTCGTTGAAGGAGTCGTAGAGACGGCCGACTTCAGTGGGCACCGGGCTGCTCGTCTGCGTGGTCATATGATCCTTCCCGACCATTTAACCTGTGGGGGCACGGCAATTCGACCGTGCGAAAGCTACCACCGTCTTTTTCACGGGATCAAAGCGTGCCGGCGCTTCTCCCGACGTCGGGAGAACTGCTCGCCCGCTGGCTCAGAACGCGGCTTCGGGCACGTCCATCAGGCTGTTGTCGGTGCTCTCCACGACCTTGCGGCGCGCGGCCAGTTCCGGCAGCACGGTCTTGGCGAAAAACGACGCGACCGCCAGCTTGCCCTGGTAGAACG
>DASZJG010000063.1:0-2557 GCA_035948315.1 Pseudonocardiaceae bacterium
TCGGTGCTCGCCGGCTACTGGACGGGCAGCGCGGGGCCGCGGTGGCCGATCATCATCGGGTGCGCGCTGTTCGGCGCCGGGCTGCTGCTCGCGAACCCGCTGATCAACACGCACCCGAACTACTTCCTGCTCGCTTCGGCCCTTGCGGCGGCCGGCATCGGGATTGGCATCACGGTCGTGCCGGTCACCACCGCCGTCCTCGACGCGGTGCCGCCCGACCGATCAGGCATGGCCGCCTCCGCCGCCAACACCAGCCGGGAGATCGGTGCCGTCACCGGCGTCGCCGTCCTCGGCGCCATCGTCTTCTCCCAGGTCAATGCCAGCCTCACCACCGGCCTGGTGCGGCTCGGCGTACCCGTCGCCTACAAGACGCTGATCCTCCAGTTCATCGAGACCGGCCAGGTCGTGGGCGTGAACATCAACAACTACAAGTCGAACCCCATAGTCGGCAAGGTGATCGGGGCGGCCTACGCGGCGTTCGGCGACGGCGTGCACCTCGCGCTCTTCGTGTCGGCCGGCCTGATGCTCTTCGCGGCACTCCTGTCGCTCGTTGTTCTGCGCAAGGCACCTCAGACGCCTTGACAGATCCCTGCGGGTAGGCGTTGCCTGGAGCCGCGGCCGGGGCGTGCCACACGTGCAGTCACCCTTGTCGGGAGGCGCTAGCGCCTAGGCCCGATTTTGACGCACCGAGGTGGCCGCACCGGCCGCTTTACTCCTCAGGACCAGCAGCGAGCGCGGGCGGACCTGCACCCGGTCGCCGGCGTGGCGCGGCTGCTCAGCCGCGGCGGGAGCCGCCGGGTCGTAGCTGTCCAGTTCGGTCAGCCAGTCCTGCGGAGCTGGCCGCACCTCGGGGACGGTGAACTCCACCGGTTCCCACCACGCGTTCACCAGCACGAGGAAGTCATCGTCGACCAGCAGCGTGCCGTCGGCGGCCTCGTCGGGAGCGTCGGCGCCGTCCAGGTAGACGCCGACCGCGTGCATCGTCGGGTCGGCCCACTCGTCCTGGGTCACCGCGGTGCCGGTGCAGGAGTACCAGCCGAGTTCGGCCGCTTCCGCGCCGGTCAGGTACTTCTGGCGGCGGAACACCGGGTGCGCGCGGCGCAGCGCGATCAGCCGCCTGACGTAGTCGCGCAACCCGCTGTCGGCCGCTGCCCAGTCGAACCAGGAGATCTCGTTGTCCTGGCAGTAGGCGTTGTTGTTGCCCCGCTGGGTGCGGCCAAGCTCGTCGCCGCCGAGCAGCATCGGCAGGCCGAACGACAGCAGCAGGGTGCCGAGCATCGCGCGTTCCTGGCGGGCCCGCAGCGCGTTGATCCCCGGGTCGTCGACCGGACCCTCGGCGCCGCAGTTCCATGACCTGTTGTCGTCGCTGCCGTCGCGGTTGTCCTCACCGTTCGCCTCATTGTGCTTGCTGTCGTAGGACACCAGGTCGTCCAGGGTGAAGCCGTCGTGCACGGTAATCAGGTTGATCGACGCGGTGGGGCGGCGGCGGGCCCCGCCGTACAAGTCCGACGAGCCGCTGAACCGCGTGGCGAACTCCGCCACGCCCACGTCCCTGCTGCGCCAGAAGTCGCGCATGGAGTCGCGGTACCTGCCGTTCCACTCCCGCCACTGCGCGGGAAACCTGCCGAGGTCGTAGCTGTCGGCCTGGCCCACGTCCCACGGCTCCGCGATCAGCTTGGCCTGCCCCACCACGGGATCCTGGGCGACCAGGTCGAAGAACGCCGAGTACCGGTCGAAGGCGTTGTCCTCCTCACGGCCGAGGGTGGCGGCCAGGTCGAACCTGAAGCCGTCGACGTGCATATCCGACACCCAGTACCGCAGCGAGTCCATAATCAGCCGGAGCGTGACCGGGTGGCTCGCGTTCAGCGAGTTGCCGGTCCCCGTCGTGTCGTAGTAGTGGCGTTCGTCGCCGTCAACCAGCCGGTAGTAGGCCGGGTTGTCCAGGCCGCGGAAGCTGAGCGTCGGGCCGTTCTCGTTGCCCTCCGCGGTGTGGTTGTACACCACGTCGAGGATGACCTCGATGCCCGCCCGGTGCAGCGCCTTGACCATGTCCTTGAACTCCGTGACCTGGTCCGCGCCCCCGTAGGCCTGGTGCGGGGCGAAGTAGCCGATCGTGTTGTAGCCCCAGTAGTTGGTCAGGCCGCGGCCGAGCAGGAACCCGTCTGGCACATACTCGTGCACGGGCAGCAGCTCCACCGCGGTGACACCCAGGTCGCGCAGGTAGCCGGTCGCGGCCTCGTGCGCCAGTCCCGCGTAGGTGCCGCGGATCTCCGGCGGGATGTCCGGGTGCCGCATGGTGAAGCCCTTGACATGCACCTCGTAGACGATGCTCTCCGCGTAGCTGTGGCCGGGCCTGGTGTCGCCCTCCCAGTCGTAGTCCTGGCTAGTCACGATCGACCTTGGGACGTTGCCTTGGGAGTCTGTCTCACTCGGCCGGTCCGGGTCGCCTGGGTGGTTGCCGAGCAGTTCTGGGCCGTAGGTCACCTGGCCGCGGAAGGCGCGGGCGTAGGGATCGAGGAGCAGCTTGTTCGGGTTGCAGCGCAGGCCGTTCGCCGGC
>DASZJG010000064.1:0-51829 GCA_035948315.1 Pseudonocardiaceae bacterium
CACCGCACAACTGGCCATCCTCCTGGTGGACGCACGCAAAGGCGTGCTGGAGCAAACCCGCCGACACGCCGCCGTACTCGCCCTGCTCGGCGTGCCACAACTCGTACTCGCCGTCAACAAGATCGACCTGGTCGGCTACGAGGAGTCCACGTTCGCGCTGATCGCCAAGGAGTTCATCGCGCACGCGACGGCCCTTGGCTACGCGGAGAGCGCGGTGACCGCGATCCCGGTGTCCGCGCTGGTCGGCGACAACGTGGTCGAGCTGTCCGCCAACACGCCCTGGTACGCCGGGCCGACCCTGCTGCACCACCTGGAGACCGTCCCGGTCGCGCCGGATCCGCACGACGCGCCGTTCCGCTTCCCGGTGCAGTACGTGATCCGGCCGCGCACCGAGGCGTACCCGGACTACCGCGGCTACGCGGGCCAGGTCGCGGCCGGCACGGTCAGCGTCGGTGACGAGATCGTGGTGCTGCCTCACGG
Organism: Pseudonocardiaceae bacterium; assembly: GCA_035948315.1. Taxonomy (GTDB): domain Bacteria; phylum Actinomycetota; class Actinomycetes; order Mycobacteriales; family Pseudonocardiaceae; genus CAJCJE01. The sequence goes on from DASZJG010000064.1 coordinate 481, forward strand.
CCAGCGCAGCACGGTCAGCGGGATCGACACCGCGGACGGCCCGCTCACCGAGGCGGTCGCCGGCAAGTCGGTGACGCTGCTGCTCGCTGACGACATCGACATCTCCCGGGGTGACCTGATCGCGGCGGCCGACGCGGCACCGGAGGTCACCGAGGAACTCGACGCGACCATCTGCTGGCTGGCCGACAAGCCGCTGCGTCCGGGCGCCCGGCTGCTGGTCAAGGCCGGCACCCGCACCGTGCCCGCGATCGCGTCCAGTTTGGACACCCGGTTCAACGAGCAGACGCTGTCCAGCTCGGCGAACCCGGATTCGCTGGAACTCAACGAGATCGGCCAGGTGAGCTTCCGCACCGCCGAGCCGTTGTCGCTCGACCGGTACACCACCAACCGCCGTACCGGTGCCTTCCTGGTCATCGACCCGGCCGACGGCGGCACGCTCGCCGCGGGTCTGGTCGGCGCGCCACTGCCCGTCCTGGTCAGCGACGACCCGATCGTCAACGACACCGAACTCGTTTCCCCAGGCCCCTAGCCCCGCACGAAAGGCTCGACCCGTGAAGATCGCCAACCGCCGCACGCGCACCTTGTTGACGGCCGCTGTCGCGGCGCAGGCCGTGGTACTGACCCTCGGTCTGAGCGCCTGTTCACGGGCGAACTCCACCCCGACCGCGAGCAGCGATCAGGGTCCGGCCGCCGAGTTGCGGCTCGGGTACTTCCCGAACGTGACGCACGCGGCCGCGCTGGTCGGGTTGGACAAGGGCTTCTTCACGAAGGAGCTGGGCAGCACCAAGCTGACGCCGCAGTCGTTCAACGCGGGCCCGGACGAGGTGGGCGCGCTGCTCGGCAAGTCGCTGGACGCCGCGTTCATCGGCTCCGGCCCGGCGATCAACGCGTTCTCGAAGTCCGACGGCCAGGACGTGCGGCTGATCGCGGGCGCCACCTCGGGTGGCGCGCAGCTGGTGGTGGCGAACGGGATCAACTCGCCGAGCGACCTGATCGGCAAGACGGTGGCAACGCCGCAGCTGGGCAACACCCAGGACGTGTCGCTGAAGACGTGGCTGGCCAAGAACAACCTCACCGGCAAGGTGAAGGTGGAGAACCTGGCCAACCCGGACACGCTCAGCCAGTTCCAGAAGGGCGCGATCCAGGGCGCGTGGCTGCCCGAGCCGTGGTCCTCGCAGCTGGTCTTGACCGGCGGGGCCAAGGTGCTGGTGGACGAAAGCTCGCTGTGGCCAAGCGGCCAGTTCCCGACCACGGTGCTGATCGTGCGCACCCAGTTCCTGCAGCAGCACCCGGAGACGGTGCAGGCGCTGCTCAAGGGTGAGCTGGACGCGATCAACTGGGCCAAGGCGAACAACTCGGCGGCCGAGACCGCGGTCAACGCCGAACTCAAGCAGCTGACCGGCAAGGCGCTGCCGCAGGCCGTGATCGACCGCGCGTTCAGCAAGATCCAGCTGACCGTCGACCCGCTCGCGTCGGACTTCCCCGAGCTGTCCAAGGACCAGGCGACCGCCGGCATCGTGTCGAAGGCGCCCTCGGTGAACGGCTTCGCGGATCTGGGGCTGCTGAACAAGGAACTCAAGGCGGCGAACCAGCCCACGGTCAGCGCCGCCGGCATCGGCAGCAACTGACCGGACGACAGACACCCAAGGAAGGCAGGGAACGGGATGACCGCGACACTGCACGTGCCGGCCTCGGAGTCGACCAGCACCCCAGCCGTGCGGCTGACCGGGGTGAGCAAGTCGTTCGGCCGGGGCGCCGGCGCCGTGACTGCGTTGGCCGGTGTTGATCTGGAAGTGCGGCCGGGCGAGTTCGTCTGCCTGCTCGGCGCGTCGGGCTGTGGCAAGACCACGCTGCTCAACCTGGTCGCCGGGCTGGATCAGCCGACCTCGGGCGAACTGCACCGCAACACCTCGCGGCCGGCGGTGATGTTCCAGGAGGCCGCGCTGATGCCGTGGCTGACCGCGAGCCGCAATGTCGAGCTGGCGCTGCGCCTGGCCGGTACCGGCCGTACCGCGCGGCGCACGCGCACGGCCGAACTGCTGGACCTGGTGCGGCTGGGCGGGGCGGGCGACAAGCGGCCGCACGAGCTGTCCGGGGGCATGCGCCAGCGCGTGGCTCTGGCGCGTGCGCTGGCGACCACTGTGGACTCTTCGTCGGAGCAGCGTTCGCTGCTGCTGATGGACGAGCCGTTCTCCGCGCTGGACGCGATCACCCGCGACGTGCTCCAGGCCGAGCTGATCCGGATCTGGCAGGCCACCAGTACCGCCGTGCTGTTCGTGACGCACGACGTGCGCGAGGCGGTCCGGCTCGGCCAGCGCGTCGTGCTGCTGTCCTCCCGGCCCGGCCGGGTGGTGCGCGAGTGGCGGACCGGGGATCTCGACCCGGTCGCCGAGGGCAACGTGATCGACGAGATCAACGGCAGGCTGCGGGAGGTGATCTCCAGCCATGTCGCGGCCTGACGAGCCAGGCGAATCCGGGCTGGTCGCCGTCGCGGACTATGCGGCGGTCGGGGCCGGCCTCGACGCGCTGGACACCAACACCGGTGCGAAAACCGGTGCCTGGCGCAGGTTCACGCGCACCGTGCTGCCGCCGATCGTCGCGGTGGTGCTGCTGATCGCGATCTGGCAGGCGTTGTGGGCGGCGGCGTTCTGGCCCGAGTACCAACTGCCGGCGCCGAGCGCGGTCGGCGGCGAACTGTGGGGCCTGGTCACCAGCGGCCAGGTGTTCGGCATCCTGTGGACGTCGATCCACCGCGCGATCCTGGGCTTCGCGATCGCCATCGTCATCGCGACGCCGCTGGGCCTGGCGATGGCGCGGATCCAGGTGGTGCGGTCGGCGATCGGCCCGCTGCTGTCCGGATTGCAGAGCCTGCCCTCGGTCGCCTGGGTGCCGGCCGCGATCCTCTGGTTCGGCATCCAGCCCAGCGCGATCTACTTCGTCGTGCTGCTCGGTTCGGTGCCGTCCATCGCGAACGGCCTGGTGTCGGGCATCGACCAAATCCCGCCGATCCTGCCCAGGGTGGGCAAGGTGCTCGGCGCGGGACAACTGGCCAGCGCGCGGCACATCCTGCTGCCGGCCGCGCTGCCCGGTTATCTGTCCGGGCTCAAGCAGGGGTGGGCGTTCTCCTGGCGTTCGCTGATGGCGGCCGAGCTGATCGCGAACTCGCCGCAGCTGGGCAACGGGCTCGGTCAGTACCTGGAGAACGGTCGGTCGCTGAACGACATGGCGATGGTGATCGCGGCGATCGCGCTGATCCTGCTGGTCGGTATCGGCATCGACGTGATCCTGTTCCGTCCGGTCGAGCGGTATGTGCTGCGCTCGCGCGGTCTCGGCGTGACGGTCCGATGAACACGCCGATGGTGGCGCTCGCGCACGGCAGCCGGGATCCTCGATCGGCGGCCATGATCGGGGATCTGCTCGACGAGGTTCGGCGGCGCGCGCCCGGTCTTGACGTGCGCACCGCGTTTCTGGACCTGTCCGCGCCGCGCCTGTTCGACGTGCTCGCCGCGCTGTACGCGGAGGGACATCGGGACGCGGTCGTGGTGCCGTTGCTGTTGGGCAGCGCGTATCACGCCCGAGTGGACATTCCCGGCGCGCTCGCCAAGGCGGGGCAACGGTTTCCGCTGCTGTCGCTGCGCACGTCCGACGTACTCGGCCCCGATCCGCGCCTGGACGACGCGGTGCTGCGCCGGCTGCGCGAGGCTGGCGTCGACGCGCATGATCCGAGCGTCGGCGTGGTGCTGACCGGCGCGGGTTCCTCGCACGCGCCGGCCAATCGCGCGGTGGCGCAGGTCGCGCGCGGACTGGTTCGGCGTACCAACTGGGCGGGCGCGATCGCCGCGTTCGCGGCGGCGGCCGATCCCGATGTACCGGCGGCCATCGCTGCCCTGCGCGCCCGCGGTGCGCGCCGGATCGCCCTCGGTTCCTGGTTCCTGGCGCCCGGCCGTCTTCCGGACCGGGTGATCGCGCAGGCCCGCGCGCTCGATCCGACCGTGCGCGTCGCCGAACCGCTCGGCCCGGCCATCGCCGACATCGTGCTGGACCGCTACGCGGAAACCCTGGTGTCCGAGGACATCAGCCAGTACGCCTAGGTGCCGACCGCGACCATCTTCTGGATGGCCTGCCTGGTCACACCCAGTTCTCGCGCGAGGTCGGCCTGGGAGAAGCCCTGCGCCAGCAGGGTATCGATGATCCGCCGTCGTTCGCGCGAGAGTTCCCGCGCCTTGATCGCGTGTTCGAGGGCCTGCGCCCGAACCGTCTTCAACTTGTCGATCAGTTCGGCGTGCGCCGGTGTCTCAATGTGTTTGCTCATACCGGAAGTCTGACAACCCCCCGTTGTCATTGTCAACCCCCAGTTGTCAACTAGCCGGTGATCACCGCGACGACCGTGCTGCCCGCCGCGAACGTGCCGTTGTCGATCAACGCGTGGATGCCGTACATCATCTTGGCCACGTACACCCACTCCAACTCGAGGCCGTGCGCCTTGCGGAAGCGCACGATGAACGAGTCGAGTTCCGGCTTCCTGCGCGCGAATCCGCCGAAGACGTAGTCGTCGGTGATCGTCCAGTTGTCGGTGACCTGGTCCCCCTGCAACCGGCGCACCTCGGGCGGCAGGAACTCGGCTCCGCCGCGCAGCGCGGAGAAACCGAGCGCGCGGGTGCCGGGCGGGAGCGCGGAGGCGATACCGGCCAGGGTGCCACCGGTACCGACCGGGCAGCAGATCACGTCGAACTCGACGTCGATCTCCGCCACGATCTCCCGGCATCCCTTGACCGCCAACGCGTTGCTGCCGCCCTCCGGGAGGAGGTAGAAGTCGCCGAACCGGTGCCGGAGTTGGGCGAGCACCGCGGGATGCGTCTTGTCCCGGTAGGTGTTGCGGTCCAGGTACGCGAGCTGCATGCCGTCGCGGACGGCCCTCGCCAGCGACTCGTTGAGCGGTCGCGCCTCGCCGCGGATCACGCCGACGGTGCGGAAACCGTAGATCCGGCCGGCTGCGGCCGTCGCCCTGATGTGGTTGGAGAAGGCGCCGCCGAAGGTGAGCAGGGTGGACGCGCGCTGTTCGCGGGCTGCTTCGAGGTTGTACTTGAGCTTGCGCCACTTGTTGCCGGGCAGGTCCGGGTTCACCAGGTCCTCGCGCCGCAGCACGATCCGCACACCCCGGTACTCCATCAACTGTGCTCCATCAAAAGTCGGCTCGCTGCCCCAGGTAGATCTCCGCGAACGCGCGCGCCGCCGCCTCCGACCCGAGCAGCCTGCGCACCCGCGCCTGCACCAGTCGCGCGGTGAACACGTCCGAGCCGGTCATGCCGTGGAAGATCTCCGAGAGCCACTGGGAGAACTCCTGGTACTGCCACACCCTCGGCAGGCACGCGGCCGAGTAGCCGTCCAGGCCGGACTCGTCGCCCGCGTAGTGCGCGGCGATCGCCTCGGCCAGCCGCAGCGCGTCATGGATGGCCAGGTTCATGCCCTTCGCGGCGATCGGCGCGACCAGGTGGGCCGATTCGCCTGCCAGGAACATCCGGCCGTGCGACATCGGTTCGAGCACGTAGTTGTGCATCTCCAGCACACGTTTCTCGATCAGCGGACCGGGCGTGATCGGCCCGTCCGGCACGTCCAGCCGCGCGTGCAGTTCCTGCCAGACCCGCTCGTCCGGCCAGTCGTCCTCGGTGTCGCCGACCGGGCACTGGAGATAGAACCGGGTGACCGTGGGGGTGCGCGCCATGTGCGCGGCGAACCCCCGCTCGTGCAGGCCGAAGATCACCCCATCGGCTGACGGTGGCGCCTCCGCCAGCAGGGCGAGCCAGCCGATGCCGTAGTCGTGCTGCGCGCGCACGGTGCTGGCGGGCAGGTGACGCTGGGACACGCCGCGCGTGCCGTCGCAGGCCGCGATGATCTCGCACTCGACGCGGTGCTGCTGGCCGGTCACCGAATCCAGGTAGCTGACCGCGGGACGCTCGGTGTCCACGCCGTAGAGCCGCACGTCCGCGACCTCGAACCGGGTGTCGCCGCCGTGGTCGGTGAACCGCGCGACCAGGTCGGAGACCAGCATCTGCTGCGGATACACGAAATGGCGCTGGCCGGACAGCTCGCCGTAGCGCAGCACATGTCGCTCGGCCGCGAACCGGAACTCGAATGAGTCGTGCCGCTGCGCCCTGGCCAGCAGCTTGTCGGCCAGACCGTGCGCGTCGAGCGCGCGCACCGCCCATTCCTCGATGAACCCGGCGCGGGCTCGCCGTTCGATGTACGCGCGACTGCGCTCCTCCAGCAGCACGCACCCGATGCCGGCCCGCCGCAGCAGGTTGGCGACGGTGAGGCCGGCGGGGCCCGCGCCGAGCACGACAACCTGGGTTCGTGTCAACGTCACGCGCCAACGTTACCGGCTGTAAAGCATGCGTGACCTGCAATGCTTCATTCTGCCGACAACCTTCGTTCATGGCGGCGTCGTCAGCGACTTCTAGGTTCTCCTGGTCACCGAGCCGGAGGAGCAACCACCATGTCCGACAATGCCAAGCCCACGGTCAGCCGCCGTGGCGCGCTGGGTTTACTGGGCGCCGTCGGCGCGGGCGCGGCTGCCGCACCGCTGCTCGGCGTCACCGCGGCCGACGCCGCGCCAGCCGCGACCCCGGCCAATCCCGCGTTCGTGCCGAGTGTCGGCAACGGCGCGACCCCGGTGCAGGGCCTGCACCTGACCTTCGGCGCGGACCCGGCGCGGACCATGGTCGCCTCGTGGATCACTGATGGCTCGGTCAGCAGGCCGCGCGTGGTCTACGGCACGCTGGAGGGCGGCTTCGGCGGTGTCGCGCCGGCACAGACCAGGACCTACGTGGACGGCACCTCCGGCAGGACGGTGTGGATCCACCACGCGGAGATCGACCGACTCTGCCCCGGCACCGACTACATCTACGCGGTGCAGCACGACGGCGCCACGCCGGACGCGGGCACCTTCCGCACCGCGCCGTCCGGCCGCGCCCCGTTCACCTTCACCAGCTTCGGCGACCAGTCCGCGCCGCAGGTCACCTGGGAGCCGAACGGCACCGTCGGCCTCGACGCGAACTCGACTCCGGCGACCAAGGACATCGTCACCGGCATCGAGACCGTCGCTCCGCTGTTCCACCTGCTCAACGGCGACCTCTGCTACGCCAACCTGGACGTCGACCGGGTCCGCACCTGGAACAACTTCTTCACCAACAACACCCGCTCGGCGCGGTTCCGGCCGTGGATGCCGGCCGCCGGCAACCACGAGATCGAGAAGCAGAACGGCGCGATCGGCCTCGATGCGTTCCAGGCGTACTTCAAGGTCCCCTCGACCGAGACCGACGCCGAGCTGTCCGGCCTCTGGTACTCGTTCACGGCCGGTTCGGTGCACGTGATCGTGTTGCAGAACGACGACAACTGCCTGCAGGACGGCGGCGACGTCTACATCAGCGGCTACTCCGGTGGCCGGCAGCTGGCCTGGCTGGAGAGCGACCTGGCGAAGGCGAGCCGCTCGCGCGACGTCGACTGGATCGTGGTGGCCATGCACCAGGTCATGATCAGCACCTCCGACGCGAACGGTGCCGACCTGGGCCTGCGCCAGAAGTACGGTCCGCTGTTCGACAAGTACGGCGTCGACCTGGTGTTGTGCGGGCACGAGCACGACTACGAGCGTTCGCTCGCGGTGCGCGGCGTGGTCTCCGGCAGCGAGACGCTCACCCCGAACCCGGTGTCCTCGGCGACCGACAACATCGACGCGTCGCTGGGCACCGTGCACATGATCCTGGGCGGCGGCGGTGTTTCCGGCACCACCAACGGCAGCTTCTTCACCGACGGCACCGGCAAGGTGATCACCTCGGTGTCCCCGACGCCCGGCTCGAACGGCAAGCGCACCTCCAACTACACCAAGGAAGAGGCGGTGTGGAGCGCGGTGCAGGACCGGGTGCACCCGTACGGTTTCGCCGCGTTCACGGTCGACCCGGGCCGGCACCCTGGCGACACCACCACCATGCACGTCACGTACTACAACGTGAACAAGCCCTCCGGTGAGCTGTCGGTGTTCGAGAAGTTCAGCCTGCACCGCCGCCGTTCCGACGGCTGACTCCGCTAACCGAGGACGGGCAACCGCGCGGCCAGCTTGTCGACCGCGCGGTTGTGCGCCTCGGACAACGGTTCCCGGCCCGCCCCGATCAGCACCACGGTGCGGTCCGGCACGTCGGCCGGCAGTGGCTCGCCGACCAGCGCCTCGATCACCTGCCGGGTGAGTCGCAGGGCGGTCGGGTCCGGGTCCGGCAGGGTGACCTCGGCCTGGAGGTCGAGGTGGTGGATGACGAGTTCGACCACCCAGATGGCCAGGAAGTCGCCGGAGGCGAACACCCGGTCCTGGAACGGCATCGCCACCTCGGGCATGGTCGGCACGCGGTCGAGCAGGCCGCGCGCGGTGATCGAGAAGTGCCGCAGCACGTCGGCCGGGCGCCGGTAGGCGGCGCTGGCGCGGCGCACGAACTGGATGTCGTCGAGCGCATCGTCACTGATCACGCCGTGGTTGGGCGGGAAGGCCCGCCAGTAGGACGCGGCGTCGGAGTCGGGTGCCTCGTCGGTGTAGAGGCCCAGCGCGAGCAGCATCTCCTGGAGACCGAGATGCACGTGGGTGAGCACATCGCCCACGTTCCAGCCGAAACAGCCGCTGGGCGCGAGGACCGCTCGGTCGTCGAGCTGGCCGAACGAGTCGAGCAACCCCTGCAACGCCCGAAGGTAGCTGTCCTGACCGTGCGCGTGGTCGACGTGCATGCGCCCGACCCTACTGCCGCAGTGCACCGCCCGCGGCCAGCACGGCGTGGTGGTCGGCGTAGTCGCGGGACTCGACGATCAGCCCGTCCCGCACACGCAGGACGAAGATCGCGGGCACGCGCACGGCCTCGCCCGTGTCGGTGTTGGTGCCCTCGTAGGCGAACTCGCCGATGACCACCTCGGGATCGGCGGTCTCGTGGATGACGATGTCGACCGCCTTGCGGTCGAACGCGCCGCGAACCCGCTGGCCGCGCTCGAAGTGCTCGCGCAACTCGTCGCGGCTGCGCAGCGCGGGCGCGCGGTTCGGGTCGAACGGATGCACGACGTCGGTCTCCTCCGCGTAGAGCGCGGCGATCTCGGCCGGGTCCTTCTTGGCCGCGACGCCTTCGACGAGGGCGAGGAAAACCTCACGTGGGCTGGGAGTTTCGGACATGGCAGGCTCCCCCTTGAGCAGGTAGAGTTTTCCGGAGTAATGACTTCGGTAAAGATACGGAGTCTTCACTCCGTCCGTCAAGGGAGGCCACGAACATGGAGCGGGCGCGGCGCACCGACGCGCGGACCAACCGCGAGCGCATCCTGACCGTCGCCGAGGAGGTGTTCGGCCGAGGCGGCGACACCGCGTCCACCGAGGAGGTGGCCCGGCTGGCCGGGGTGGGCATCGCCACCGTGTTCCGGCACTTCCCCACCAAGACGGCGCTGCTGCGCGCGGTGCTGATCGGCCGGCTCAACCGGCTGCGCGACCAGGCCGGCACCCTGCTCGACACCGCCGACCCCGGCACCGCGTTCTTCGAGTTCTTCGGCACCGTGGTCGCGGACGCGGCCGGCAAGCTGGCCATCACCAACGCGCTGGTCGACGCGGGCGGCGACAACGACCCGGAGGTGATCGCCGCCGGTCAGGAGATGCGTGCCTCGGTCGGCACCTTGCTCAAGGCGGCCCAACGGGCCGGCGCGGTGCGCGCGGACGCGGCGCTGCCCGAGGTGTACGCGCTGCTGGTCGGCACGTCCCGGGCGGCGGCCTACGCCGGGCTCGACGCCGAGACGCGCGGCAAGACGCTGGCCATCGTGTTCGACGGCCTCCGGCCGCGAAAGTAGGAGTCAGTACTCCGGCAGCTGCTTCTCGAACGCCAGGTGACCGATGGTTTCCGGATCGGCGTCGAGGTCGAACAGGGGCGTGTAGCCGGCGGCGAGGTAGAGGGCGCGGGCCTCGGGCTGGCGTGGGCCGGTGGTCAGGTGGATCCGGCGGTAGCCGCGCGCGGCGGCCAGGATCTCCAGTTCGATCACGACGCGTCGGCCGAGCCCGCGCTTGCGGTGCGCCGACGACGTCCAGATTCGCTTGAGTTCCGCGGTTCGCCCGTCGTAGCGGCGGAACGCACCGCCCGCGACGGGCTCGTCATCGGCGAGCAGCAGGATCCAGGCACCGTGCGGCGGCTCGAAATCCTCGGCCGGAAAGCGGTTCAGCTCACGCACGCCCGCGCCGTAGCGCCCGACGTACTCCTCGTGCAGTTCGGCCAGCATCGGCGCGACGAGCGGATCGGCCATGCCGACCTGCCTGACGACCAGACCGTCGATCCTCCACAGTGTACTGTTCGCCTCCGCCACGATTCCAGTCCAGCAGCGGATTCGACCACCGTCAACGTGACCCGCATTGCTTCCCACCAGGCGAACAAGCTTGACAGGCCGGCTCGGCGAGCTTCTAGTGTGATGGTGCGACTGACCGATCCTCCAACGGATTCGCCCGCGGTCATCGCGATCGTCGGGGGCGGACCGCGCGCGGCCGGTTTTCTGGAACGGCTCGGCGCCAACCTGCCGGACATCGCGCCGGGCCGGCGCGTCGAGGTGCATGTGATCGACCCGTACCCGCCGGGCGCGGGTCGGGTCTGGCGGTTCGAGCAGTCGCCGCTGCTGCGGATGAACTCGATGGCCGAGGACGTCACCATGTTCACCGACGACAGCGTCCAGTGCGCGGGCCCGATCCGCCCCGGCCCGTCGCTCGCGGAATGGGCCGCGCTGGAACGCGCGGCCACCCCGCCCGACCGGCTCGACCCGGAACTGGCCGAACTCACCGGCACCAGCTTCGCCACCCGCCGCATGCAGAGCCGCTACCTCGCCTGGTTCTTCCAGCACACCGTCGCCGGACTTCCGTCCACAGTAGACGTCTCGGTGCACGCGACCCGGGTCGAGCGGATCACCGGCGCGCCGAACGACCGGCAGTGCGTCTGGCTCGCCGACCATGCCCGGCCGATCGAGGCCGACATCGTCGTGCTCGCCATCGGCCACCTCGACGCGACACCGACCGGCGAGGACGCCCGTCTGCTCGACTTCGCGACCGAACACGGCGGCTACTACCTGCCGCCCGCCTACACCGCCGACGTCGACCTCTCCGAAGTCCGATCAGGACAGACCGTGCTGGTGCGCGGCATGGGCCTCGCCTTCGTCGACCTGATGGTGCTGCTCACCGAGGGCCGAGGCGGACGCTTCGACAACCAGCCCGACGGCGAACTCCGCTACCATCCCTCCGGCCGGGAACCCGTGCTGTACGTGGGATCCCGGCGCGGCGTGCCCTATCACGCCAAGACCACCTACCGCCTGGCCGGCCCGCGCCCGCCCCTCCCCCGTTTCCTGAGCCCCGAGGTCATCGACGACCTGGTCGCGAACAACGAGACCATCGACTACCGAACCCAGATCTGGCCGTTGCAGGCCAAGGAAATCACCTGGGCCTACTACCACGAACTGCACCACGGCCATCCCGACCGCGTCCGGCTGTCCTGGCCGGAGTTCGACGCCCGCTTCGCCGAACTCGACTGGGACACCCCCGAACTGACCGCGCTCATCGCCGAATCCGTGCCCGACCCGGCCGACCGGCTCGACTTCGCCGCCTACGACCGACCCCTCGCCGGCAGGACGTTCGCGGATTCCGAGGCCCTGCAACAACATCTGCGCGACTACATCCGCGCCGACCTGACCCGCCGCGCCGATCCCGGGCACAGCGCGGATCTCGGCGCGTTCTTCGCGCTGCTGTCCCTCTACGGCCAGGTTCCCCGGCTCGTCGCGTCCGGCGGCCTCACGCCCGCGTCGCGGCTGCGTGACCTGGAGGGCTGGTGGGTCGGGTTCTTCAACTACTTCGCCAGCGGGCCGCCCGGCGAGCGACTCGAACAGCTGCTTGCCCTCTCGCGCGCGGGAATCGTGCGGTTCCTCGGCGCCGACATGTGGGTCGAGACCGACGCGGAATCGGGCGAGTTCGTGGCGGGCGGCGCGAGCATGACCGAGATCGTCCGCGCGAACGCGTTGCTGGAGGCGCGCCTGCCGAAGGCGACCGTCCTGGACACGGCCGAGCCATTGCTCGGCGGATTGCACCGGGGTGGCGATGTGGCCGACGAGGTGCTGGTGGACGGGTCGGCGCGGCACAGCACCGGGCTGATCCGGGTGGCCGGCGCGGATGGTCGACTGATCGACGCGGCCGGGCAGCCGCACCCGCGCCGGTTCGCGCTGGGGCCGTACACGACGACGCGCACGGCCGCCGCGTTCGCCCGGCCGAGGACGAACGCGCCGGCTTTTCGGTACAACGACGCTGCTGCCCGCTCCGTACTGGCGATCCTGCGAACGGACGCATCGAGTCGGGTCAAATGTGAATCGGTTTTGTAAATCGCGGGCTGGTTGACGTGAAAGATACTCACAAGTAACCATCGTAGGGAGTCGCGACTCGTTGTCCCACCGGATGATCTTATTGATCTCTACGAGGTGAACGGCAATGAAGTCCCCCCTGCGAACTGGTACCCGCGTGCTCGGAATCGCCCTCCTGGCAGCGATCCCGCTGATCGGCGCGAGCAGTTCGCCCGCGTCCGTGGCAGCCGGCGGCGCGGTCACCGTCACGCTGGCCACCGGCTCGCTGACCGTGCCGAGCAGCGCGTCCGGCAACACCATCCAGGACATCCAGGGCGTCGCACTGGACATCGCCGTGCCCACCAACTCCACCTACGTGTCCTGCTCGCTCTCCGGCGGTTCCGGCCTTGGTAGCGGAACCAACACCTGCGCGCAGAGCGGCAACAACGTCGTGGTCACGATCCCCGGCCCGATCGCGGGCGGTGCCACGGCGACCCTGCCCACCCTCACCATCAACGTGACGGCGGGCAGTTCCGGCAGCATCGACACCACGCTCGCCGGTACCAGCTACAGCAGCCCGGGCCTGACCTTCACCGCGGTCGTCTCGGTGTTCGGCTTCCCGGTCAACGCACCCACCAACGGTTACCCGACCACCAGCCCGGTCCTGGCCAGCACGACGATCAGCTGACCGCTCGCGCGTCCCGAGGGAGGTTGTGGGTACGTTGCCAGCACGAGTACCCACAACCTCTGGCGTTTGGGAGCACGACCGATGGCCGACGAGCTGGTCCACTACGCGGTGCGCGGCGGTATCGCCACGATCACCCTGGACTCTCCGCACAACCGCAACGCGCTGTCCGCCCAGTTGCGCCGCGAACTGCGGGACCACCTGACCAACGCGGTCGGCGACGACGCGGTCCGGGTGATCGTGCTCGACCACACCGGCCCGGTGTTCTGCGCCGGCATGGATCTGAAGGAAGCGGGCGGCGCGAGCACCGCCAACCAGGGGGTCAACGAGTTCCCGGCGATTCTCGAACAGATCTGGACCAGCCCGAAGCCGGTGGTCGCCAAGCTCGCCGGCCCCGCGCGGGCCGGTGGCGTCGGCATCGTGGCCGCCTGCGACATCGCGGTGGCCGTGCGCACCGCGACCTTCGCGTTCAGCGAGGTGCGCATCGGCGTGGTACCCGCGGTGATCTCGGTCACCGTGCTCCCCCGGCTGCTGCCCCGCGCCGCGCACGAACTGTTCCTCACCGGCGAGACCTTCGACGCCACCCGCGCGGCCGCCATCGGCCTGCTCAACTCCGCCGTCGACGCCGAGCAACTCGACGCCGAAGTGGACCGCTACACCGGGATGCTGGCGCTCGGCGGCCCGAACGCGCTCGCCGCGACCAAGCGGATGCTGCGCGATCCCAAGCCTGCCGACCTCGGCGAGAGCTTCGCCGACATGCTGGAGCTGTCCGCGCCGTTCTTCGCCAGCCCCGAGGGGCAGGAGGGCATCACCGCGTTCGTGCAGAAGCGCAAGCCGAACTGGGTGCCCGAAGCGGAGTGACGATGGCTCAGATCGTTGATCAGGTAGCCGATCACCACCAATAGCACCAGACCGACCAGCGCGATGGTAATACGACGACCCGACTTCACGGCGGACAGCCTACTTTCGTCCCCAGAACAGGCCGAACAGCCGGTCGAGCAGGATGGCGAGGACCACACACAACGGGCCGAGCACCGCGATCACGATGGCGAACTCGAACACGAAGGGCAGCTGGGTCAGCCACAGCTCGACCCCGTCCCACCAGTTCGCCAACCACAACCACACCCCCCGACCATAGCGCCGCGGCTGTCGCCGCATACGGCGATCACCCGCGAGTGAGTCCGATCACCCCGGGGGCGAGCCCGAGCGGAAGTGGGTAGGTTCCCCAGCATGTTCGCCGTCTACGCCGACCGCCCCAGTCCCGACGATCCGCTCGCCGCGCTGGTGGTCGGCGAACGACCCGAACCCGTGGCCCCGGAGGGTTGGGTGAGCGTCCGGGTGAAGGCCGCCAGCCTGAACATGCACGACCTGTGGACGTTGCGCGGCGTCGGCATCAAGCCCGACCAGTTCCCGATGATCCTCGGCTGCGACGGCGCCGGCGAGCTGGCGGACGGCTCCGAGGTGGTCCTGCACTCGGTGATCACCAGTCCCGGCTGGGTCGGCGACGAGACCCTCGACCCGAGGCGGACGCTGCTCACCGAGAAGCACCAGGGCAGCTTCGCCGAGCTGGTCACCGTGCCCGCGCGCAACGTGCTGCCCAAACCGGCCGGCCTGTCCTTCGCCGAGGCCGCGTGCATGGGCACCGCCTGGCTGACCGCGTACCGGATGCTGTTCGTGAAATCCGGCCTGCGACCCGGCCAGACCATGCTGGTGCAGGGTGCCTCCGGCGGCGTGTCCACCGCGCTGATCGCGCTGGGCAAGGCGGCCGGATTGCGCGTATGGGTCACCGGGCGGACCGAGGCCAAGCGCGCGGTCGCCACCGAACTCGGCGCGGACGCGGTCTTCGAGTCCGGTGCCCGCCTGCCCGAACGCGTCGACGGCGTGTTCGAGACCGTCGGCAAGGCGACCTGGTCGCATTCGATGAAATCGCTCAAGCCCGGCGGGATCATCGTGATCTCCGGCGCCACCAGCGGCGACGCCACCGCCGCCGAATTGCAGCGCCTGTTCTTCCTGCAACTGCGGGTGGTCGGCTCGACCATGGGCACTCGCGACGAACTGGCCGACCTGCTCGCGTTCTGCGCCCAGGCGGACATCCACCCGAGGATCGGTTCGACCCTCCCGCTCGCCGAGGCCGAGACGGGTATGCGCGACATGCTCGAAGGCAAGACGGACGGGAAGATCGTCTTCACGCGATAGGAAAACGGGGGCCCGAAGGCCCCCGTTTTCAGTTACAGCGAACCGAGATGTGGCGCGATCGTGTTGGCGAAGTTGTAGCCGTTGGACGCGTCCCAGTTGATCGACCAGTCCATCGCGCCCCGGATGCCCGAGTACGCCTGGCTTGGCTTGAAGCTGCCGCAGTTGGTCTGCTTGTCGAGACAGTCCAGCGCATTGTTCACAGTGGACGGATCGAGGTAGCCGCTGCCGGCCGCGCTGCCGGAAGCCGGCAGACCGAGGCCGATCTGGCTCGGGCTCAGCCCGCCCTGCAACTGGATGCACGCCAGCGCGGTCAGGAAGTTCTCCGTGCTTTCCGCGTACACGTTGCCGTCGCAGCCGTTCATGGTGCCCGAGTTGTAGTACTGGGTGTTCATGATCGTCAGCACGTCCTTGATGTTCAAGGCGAGTGCCAGGTAGTCCATGCCGGTGGACTGCACGTCGATCGTCTGCGGGGCGAGGGTGATGATCGCGCCCGACTTGGCGGCGGCGATGGCGTGCAGCGCCTGCGCCATGTAGGTCGGGCTGACGCCGTTCTCCAGGTCGATGTCGACCCCGTCGAAACCGTACTGGCTCATCAGCGATTCGACGCTGTTCGCGAACGCGGTCGCCGCGGCGGAGGAGCCCACGCTGATCGTCCCGTTCTGGCCACCGACCGAGAGGATCACCTTCTGGCCGCGCGAGTGCAGCGTGGCGATGTCGCTGGTGAACTGGCTGTCGCTGTAGCCGCCGAGCGCGGAGGACAGGCCGGAGTCGACGCTGAACGTGACGCCGCCGTCGCCCGCCGAGTCGGCGTTGGCGAAGGCGACCGCGACGAGCCCGTAGCTGGTCGGCACGTCGGAGAGCTTCAACGCCTGGGCGCCGTTGGTGAAGTCCTGCCAGTACCCGGTGAGCACGTGCGCCGGCAGCGAACCGCCGCCGCCCCCGCCGCCCCCACCACCGGAGGACGCCGTGGTCGCCGACACCGACCCGGAGGGCGAGGACTCGCCGATGCTGTTGTACGCGGTGACCGAGTACGTGTACTGGGTGGACGCCGACAGGCCGCTGTCGGTGTAGGAGGTCGAGGTGGTCGTACCGACCTTGCTGCCGTTGCGGTAGACGTTGTAGCCGGAGACCGTGCCACCCGGACTGTTCCAGGACAACGACACCGAGGACGAGGTCGTCCCGGTCACGCTCAGCCCGCCCGGCGCGCCGGGCGCCGACGCGCCGCCGCCAGGACCGGTCAGCGACACGTCGTCCAGGTAGTAGGTGGGCTGGCCGTACCAGCCGTGCACAAAGATCGACACGGTGCTCGTGCTCGCGCCGGTGCTGAAGTTGGTGGTCAGCTGCGTATAGCCGCCGGTGCCCGGCGTCCAGGTGCTGGTGTCGGTGGTGCCGGTACCGGTGTCACCGAGGTAGACGTAGCTGCCGTCCACCCAGGCGCTCAGGGTGTACGCCGAGTTGGGCTGGACGGAAATGGTCTGTGTGCACTGCGCGTCGTCCTGGCCCTGGGGCGTGTCGGACAGGGCGTAGCTGCCGGAGTGGACCGGGCTGGTCACGATGGCGGCCGACGAGCCACAAGACCAGCCGCTCGTTGTGCCGGTTTCGAAGCCGGGGTTGTTGACCAGGTTGGAACTGGCCGCCGAACTCACCCCGGGCAACAGGGCAACGCTGGCGCAGGCCGCCACGACAGCGGCGAAGCCAGCAACTAATCGACTGAGGGCCACCGGATACACCTCCACGGTTACGACGAGGTGTCGCGGACATGGCTCAAGCAGGGATGGGCCAGCGAGACCTGCGTCACAGACGACGGTGGACTAGACCACTCGATCTTGTCAAGGTCTGGACCAATATTGACCGTTGCTCCGGTGGCCGATTCGCGCCAAAACCGCGCGATGGCACGATTTCTGCTGGTCACCGCCCAACCTCCGCGCCCCGCCGCGCGTCCACCCAGATGTGCTGGACGTACTGAGCAACGCGGGACCGAGCATCGGTCTCGCCGAAGACATGCTGAGCAGACCGGCGGTGTTCGCCGCGGAACTGCTCGGCACGCTGATCCTCGGCGTGCTCGCCTGGCTGCTCGCCGGTCGCCTCGGCTGGTTCCGCTGGGCGGCCGTGCTCGCCGCCGCCGGCCTGGCCATGGCCCTCGCGGTCACCCTGGTCCGCCACGGCGGTCACCTGCCGACCGGTCAGAACCCGCTCTACCTGTGCGTCAGCGGCGCGTTCTCGCTGCACAGCGAGACCTCGCAGCTCAACTTCCTGATGCTGATGCCCTTCGCGTTCTTCGGCGCCATCGCCACCCGCAGGCCGATCACGATCGCCGTGTGCAGCGCCGCGCTCTCCGCCGGCATCGAGATCACCCAGGCCCTGACCGGTCTCGGCGTCTGCGACAAGCAGGACTTCCTGAACAACACCGTCGGTGCGCTCATCGCCGCGGCACTCGCCTGGATCCTGTTGCTGCTCACCCGGACCAACGGCCCGAGCCGCCGCCGACACCGCCTGCACTCTCCCATGGCGGGCCCGCCCAACTACCCTGCCAACCATGTCGAGCCCGGGGACCGCACCCACAGCCAACTCTGAGGCAACCGCGACGACCGGCACCGAACGCCAGATCCTGGCCGGGTTCCTGGACCAGTACCGCGAGATCATCAAACGCAAGGTGCACGGCCTGACGGAGAACCAGGCCCGCGCCCGCCTCGTCGGCTCCCTGACCACTCTCGCCGGCCTGCTCAAACACCTCGCGGTCGCCGAACGCAGCTGGTTTCAGCGCACCCTCGCCGGGCTGACTCCCGAGCAGATCGGCGCCAATGCCAGCGGCCGGTCCGCGGAAAGCTGGCAGGTCGCCGACGAGGAGACCATCGCCGACCTGATCGTCGAGTACGACCGGGCCTGCGCCCGCTCCCGCGAGATCGCGGCCGACTACGAACTCGACCACATCGTCCCGCACCACCGCCTCGGCCAGGTCTCGCTGCGCTGGATCTACGTGCACATGATCGAGGAGACGTCCCGGCACGCCGGCCACGCCGACATCCTCCGCGAACAAACCGACGGCAGCACCAGTACCTGACAAAAGATGTCAGGTACGGCGGCCAGAATGATCGCCATGACGACTTCGACCGACACCCGCAACGCCGCTGGCAGCTTCGACCTGCACGACTGGCAGGAGGAGTACTACGACGAGACACCGGCCGCGAAACTGGCCAGGGTCAGCAACCGCAAGACCTTCCACGGCGACATCACCGGCACCTCGGCCACGCAGCTGCTCACCGTCGGCGTCCCGGTCGAGGGCTCCGACGAGTTCGCCGGCGTCGCGTACGTCGCGATCGAACGGATCACCGGGACCGTCCACGGCAAACAGGGCAGCTTCGTCGTCCTGCACGTGGCCGACCGCAGCGCCGGCATGACCGTGTCCGTGGTGGCCGGCTCGGCCGACGGCGAACTCACCGGACTACGCGGTGACCTGGGGATCCAGCGCGCCGAGGACGGCTCGCACACCTACACCTTCGACTACCACATCGGCGACTGACGCGAAACCTTTCAATCGCAGGGAACCGAACGGCCCCGGTGGACCGTCGAAGGAACGCATTCGCCGGTGAGGCGGGCTGGCAGGGGCCGGAGTTGCACGACACCGCGGGGCCTTGGGATCGGTGGGGTGGATCCCAATTCCCCGCGTGTCGTCCGGCTACTTCTTGCCCGACTTGGCCTTGTCCGGCGACTCGTCGGTGGACAGCGCGGCGACGAAGGCCTCCTGCGGCACCTCGACCCGGCCGACCATCTTCATCCGCTTCTTGCCTTCCTTCTGCTTCTCCAGCAGTTTGCGCTTGCGGGTGATGTCACCGCCGTAGCACTTGGCGAGCACGTCCTTGCGCATCGCGCGGATGGTCTCCCGCGCGATCACCCGCGACCCCACCGCGGCCTGGATCGGCACCTCGAACTGCTGCCTCGGGATCAGCTCGCGCAGCTTCGCGGCCATCCGGGTGCCGTAGGCGTAGGCGGCGTCCTTGTGCACGATCGCGCTGAACGCGTCCACCGCCTCGCCCTGCAGCAGGATGTCCACCTTGACCAGGTCAGCCGCCTGCTCGCCGGCCTCCTCGTAGTCCAGTGAGGCGTAGCCGCGGGTGCGCGACTTCAACGCGTCGAAGAAGTCGAAGATGATCTCCGCGAGCGGCATCGTGTAGCGCAGCTCGATCCGGCTCTCCGACAGGTAGTCCATGCCGCCGAGCTGGCCGCGTCGCGTCTGGCACAGTTCCATGATCGCGCCGACGAACTCGCTCGGCGAGATCACCGTGACCTTCACGATCGGCTCGAACACCTCGGCCATCTTCCCGGTGATCCACTCCGCCGGATTGGTGACGATGTGCTCCTTGCCGTCGTCGGTGATCACCCGGTACACCACGTTCGGCGCGGTCGAGATCAGGTCCAGCCCGGCCTCGCGCTCCAGCCGGTCGCGGGTGATCTCCAGGTGCAGCAGGCCAAGGAAGCCGCAGCGGAAGCCGAACCCGAGCGCCGCCGAGGTCTCCGGCTCGTAGGTGAGCGCTGCGTCGTTGAGCTGCAGCTTGTCCAGTGCCTCGCGCAGCTCCGGATAGTCCGACCCGTCCACCGGGTACAGGCCGGCGTAGACCATCGGCCTCGGTTCGCGATAGCCGCCGAGCGCCTCGGTCGCCCCGCGCCGCTCGCTGGTGACCGTGTCACCGACCTTCGACTGCCGGACGTCCTTCACACCCGTGATCAGGTAGCCGACCTCGCCGACGCCAAGGCCACTGCTGGGCTTCGGATCCGGCGAAATGATGCCCACCTCCAGCAGCTCGTGGATGGCCTTGGTGGACATCATCTTGATCCGCTCACGCGGCGTGATCTTGCCGTCGATCACCCGGATGTAGGTCACCACGCCCCGGTAGGTGTCGTACACCGAGTCGAAGATCAGCGCGCGGGCCGGCGCGTCCGGGTCGCCCTTGGGCGGCGGGATCTGCTTGACCGCCTCGTCCAACAGCTCGCGCACGCCGAGCCCGGTCTTGGCCGACACCCGCAGCACGTCCGCCGGATCGCAGCCGATGATGTTGGCGATCTCCGCCGCGTAGCGGTCCGGGTCGGCCGCCGGCAGGTCGATCTTGTTCAGCACCGGGATGATCGTGAGGTCGTTCTCCATGGCCAGATAGAGGTTGGCCAGCGTCTGCGCCTCGATCCCCTGGGCGGCGTCGACCAGCAGGATCGCGCCCTCGCAGGCGGCGAGCGAACGGGACACCTCGTAGGTGAAGTCGACGTGGCCCGGGGTGTCGATCAGGTGCAGCACGTAGTCGGCGCCCTCGACCTGCCACGGCAGCCGGACGTTCTGCGCCTTGATGGTGATGCCGCGCTCGCGCTCGATGTCCATCCGGTCCAGGTACTGCGCGCGCATCGCCCGGGGGTCGACCACGCCGGTGAGCTGCAGCATCCGGTCGGCCAGGGTGGACTTGCCGTGGTCGATGTGCGCGATGATGCAGAAGTTCCGGATCAGCTCCGGAGGCGTGAACGTGGTGTCGGCGAACGAGCTCACTCAGATTCCTTCAACGTGGTGAACCGGGCGCTCCATCGTCCCATGCTGGGGGACCTGCCCGGTGCGGAGTTAGAGGTGATCCTGCCCGCCTCGTCCATTTTACCGGACCTGAACAGGCCAAACCCGGCCTCACCCCACGGCCAGCGCCACCACCCCGACCAGCACGATCGCCGCCCCGGTCAGCCTGCGCACCGGCTCGGGCTCGTGAAACCACCGCCACGCCACCACGCTGCCCAGCACGATGCTCAGCTCCCGGGCAGGCGCGACCAGCGCGACCGGCGCGATCCGCATGGCATAGAGCACCAGCCCGTACGCCAGCGGAGAGAGCACCGCGACGGTGAGCACCGATCCCCGACGCGACCGCCAGATCTCCACCACCTTCGCCCGCCCGACCAGCGCGAACGGCGCCAGAATCAGCACCTCCACCACGGTCCCGCCGCCGAACTCCACCATCGGCGGCACGCCGAGCCGGGTCACCGCGTTCGCGTCCCACACCGTGTAGCCGGCGATGAACACCCCCGTGGCCAGCGCATACCCGACCGAGACCCGTACCCGCGTGGCCTTCCCGCCGGTCGCGGTCCCGATCACCACCACCCCGACGACCACCACCCCAAGGCCGACGAACCCCCACACCCCTACCCGCTCCCGCAGCACAACCACCGCGAGCACCACCGACAGCAGCGGTCCGCTCCCCCGCGCCAGCGGATACACCACCGACAAATCCCCCACCGCGTAGCCGCGCTGCAACAGCAGGAAATAGCCGACCTGGAACAACCCGCCGACCCGCGCTGACCAGCAGCCACTGGAGTTTCAGCCCCTGCTCCCCCACCGCGAGCATGACACCGGCCACCGGCAGCACCAGCACCGCCGACAAGCCAAGACACAGCCACACAAAACCGACCCCGCCCTCCCCGGACCGCTTGGCAGCGGCATTCCAACCGGCATGGGCGAAGGCGGCGACGGTGATCAGGATGATGGCGAGCGGACTCACGCGGGGCCCTTTCTCGGGGCGTGCGGGCGCACGCCGACCAGGGCCTTCGGGGCTTTTCTCCCATCAGGTGTACGGCCACGGAGTGACCGCTGGTGCCGCTCGGTCCAGTCCCGACGACTGTGGTTGTTGGTTGGTCGATCAGCCAGCCGCCAACGGAACCCTAGGCACTGCGCCCACCACCCTACTCAAGCCAACCGACACATTTCCACTGAAACATCCAACCCCGACGCACCCGACCCCGAATAGATCCCCTTCAACGGAGCGACATCCGCGTAGTCCCGGCCGAGCGCGACCCAGACATGCCGCTGCCCCACCGCGATCGCGTTGGTCGGATCATGCGCCCACCATCCGCCGGTCCACGCCTCGATCCAGGCATGGCTCTCCGCGCGCACGACCTGCCCCATGTCGGCGTCCGGCTTGGTATGCAGATAGCCGGACACATACCGGGCCGGAATCCTCATGGCCCGCAACAGAACCAGGGTGACGTGCGCGTAGTCCTGGCACACCCCCTCCTTCGCCCGCCACGCGTCGCCCGCCGAACTGTGCACCCCCGTGCTGCCCGGCCGATAGGTGAGCTGTTCGTGCACCCAGTTGCTGGCTGCCAGGACGGCGTCGGCCGGATCATTGCCCCTGCGCAGTTCCCTGGCGATCGCCATCAACTCGGTGTCGCGCGGCGTGTACCGCGTCGGCTGCAGAAACTCGCCGAACTGGTCGACGACGTCGTTCTCCTTCAACGACTTCCAGGTCGCGTCTCGCACGGGCGCCCGCTCCTCGGCGGTGTCGACGACCGAATACGCGACCACCTTGAGTTCGCTGTGCTGCGCGTGCAGATCGAAGGACGTGACCGCCGTCCCCCAGTAGTCGGTGTAGCGGAACATGCGGGTCGCCGGCGTCGTGTCGATCCGCGAGAACAACACGACCTGATGATGATCGGTGCGCGGGGTCAACCGGACCTCGTTGAACGACTGCGCGGCAGGCGAGTCGTAGCGATACCCGGTGCTGTGCACAACCCGAACCTGCCAGCTCATCGCCTACCCCGTCCCGTCCATCCACAGCCTCGAGTTGTCCACACCCCGCGAACTGTCCACAACCGACCCACATCGATTTCGCCCAGCCCCCCAACCCGACTAGGCTGGAGCAGGGCCGCCTGCCCCCTGGGATGGGCGGGGGTATGGCCTGGTGCGCTTGAAAGATGTTCGGGTTTGGTCATGCGGGGACCGCCGCGTGTTCCCAGGCGACCCACGGTTCGGCGTGGAAGTACTGGACGGACACGGCTTCGCCGGCGTCCTTGATGGTCGCCTGGAGCGCGCCGAGCCTGCGCGGCAGCTCGTGCAGGAGGTCGTCCGGGCGCAGGAACTCCAGTTCGCTGCGCGCCCGGCCGAGCAACCGCAGCGACTCCGGCTTGTCCTTCTCCCACGACTCGGTCCGCCCGGCCACCTGCTCCAGACACATTTCCGCCTGGCGCAGCGCGTAGAACACCGAACGCGGGAACAGCCGGTCGCGCAGCAGGAACTGGGCGACCAGGCTCGCGTTGAGCAGGCCGCGATTGGTCCGCAGATACGCGTCCTGCGCGCCGGTCGAGCGCAGCACCGTCATCCAGCCGGGCGAGGACGCCTTGTCCCGCACCCGCGAGAGCAGCAGCCGCAGCACCATGTCCGCACGTTCGATCGAGCGGCCGAGCACCAGGAACCGCCAGCCGTCGTCGCGGCTCATGGTCGAGTCGGCCAGGCCGGCGAACATGGCCGCGCGTTCCTCGACGAAGGACAGGAAGGCGTGCGGGCCCACCCGCCTGCCGTAGTTCTGCCGGTCCGGCAGGGCGATCCAGGTCGCGTTCAGGCACTCCCACAGCTCGGTCGACACCACCTCGCGCGCGCCCCTTGTGTTCTCCCGCGCGTCGGTCAGCGAACCCACGATCGAACCGTCATTGTCCGGCGCGTACGCGACCAGTTCGGTCAGCGACCACACGTCCAGCGGCCGATCCAGCGGCGGGTCGATGCCCAGCACGCTGAGCAGTTGGCGGCTGGCCTGGTCCGGGTCGACGCTGGCGTCTTCGAGCAGTTCGTGCACGGCGACGTCGAGGATGCGCGCCGTGTCGTCCGCGCGCTCGACGTATCGGCCGATCCAGTACAGCGATTCCGCGTTGCGGGCTAGCACTTACCGCACCTCCGGTTCGGCTATTGCTGTTGCTGTTGCTGCTGCTGGGGCACGGTCGTCTCGGGCCGATGCTGCTCGGTGACGATCGAGTCCACTGTGGAGGAATCGGCCAGCGCAGGCGCCTCCAGTTCGCGTTCGGTCTGCGAAGCACGGGAGGCCAGCACCCAGGTGTCCTTGGAACCGCCGCCCTGCGAGGAGTTGACCACCAGGCTGCCCTCCGGCAACGCGACTCTGGTCAGTCCGCCCGGCAGCACGAACACGCTCTCGCCGTCGTTGACCGCGAACGGCCGCAGGTCGACGTGGCGCGGCGCCAACCGGTCGTCGATCTTGGCCGGCACGGTCGAGAGCTGCACCACCGGCTGCGCGATCCAGCCGCGCGGGTTCGCCCTCACCCTGCGCCGGATCTTCGCCAACTCGGTCGGCGACGAGTCCGGCCCGAACACGATGCCGTAGCCGCCGGACCCCTCGACCGGTTTGACGACCAGTTCGTCGACGTGGTCGAGCACGTGCGCGAGTTCGTCCCGCCGCCAACAGCGGAACGTGTCCACGTTGGGCAGCAGCGGCTTCTCGCCGAGGTAGTAGCGGACCATGTCCGGGACGTAGGTGTAGATCAGCTTGTCGTCGCCGACGCCGTTGCCCATGCCGTTGGCGACCACCACGTTCCCGGCCCGCGCCGCGTTGACCAGGCCGGCCACGCCGAGCACCGAGTCGGGCCGGAACTGCAACGGGTCGAGGAAGTCGTCGTCGATCCGCCGGTAGACGACGTGCACCTGGCGTTCGCCCTCGGTGGTGCGGATGTAGACCGTGTTGTCCCGGCAGAACAGGTCGCGCCCCTCGACCAGTTCCACGCCCATCTGCCTGGCCAGCAGCGAATGCTCGAAGTACGCGGAGTTGTGCACGCCCGGAGTGAGCACCACGATCGACGGTTCGGACACGCTCGGCACGGACGCCCGCAGCGCGCGGAGCAGATGCACCGCGTAGTCGCCGACCGGCCGGACCCGGTGCTGGGCGAACAGGTCCGGGAAGACCCTGGCCATGGTGCGCCGGTTCTCCATCACGTAGGACACCCCGGACGGGCAGCGCAGGTTGTCCTCCAGCACGCGGAACGTGCCGGCCTCGTCGCGCACCACGTCGACGCCGGCGACGTGGATGCGCACCCCGTTGGGCGGGATGATGCCGACGACCTCGCGGTGGAAGTGCTCGCTTGAGGTGACCAACCTGCGCGGAACGACCCCGTCCCGGAGGATCTTGCCCTCGCCGTAGACGTCGGCCAGGAACGCCTCCAGGGCCCGGACCCGCTGGATGACGCCCTTCTCCAGCTTGGCCCATTCGGCCGCCGCGACCACCCTGGGCACCAGGTCCAGCGGCAGCGGCCGCTCCTGCCCGGAGAGCGAGAACGTGATGCCCTGATCGACCAGCGCCCGTTCGAGCGCCTCGGCCCGCGCCGTCAGATCGCCGACGTCCAGGCCCGCGATGGAGTCGTGCAGCGCCCGGTACGGCCCGCGCACGCTGCCATCCGGCGCGAACATCTCGTCGTAGGCGGAGGAGTGCGCTCGATCCGGGTCGAGGTAGTCGTCGAAGAACTCACCGGTCCGTCTCGGCACCGCGGCCAGCCGGGCCCGCCGGGGTGACGTGGGTAATTCGAGTGCCTCGGCGCGTCTCATACCGTTCATGGTCACTCGCCGAGGCGGTCGAAGGGAATAGCGCGATGTGACGCTGTTGTTAACGCGCTCCCCGGGGCCACGATCAGGCCCGATCGGCCACCGGGTATCGTTGCTCGTCGTGCCGTGTGGCATTCCGCAATGGAGGAAGCCTGCACGCGCCGGGTGACCGGCCGCAGGGCCACCGAACGCGGCACGACGACCACCACCGAAGACTGTCAGGAGAGCGGCTGCATGGCCAACATCAAGTCTCAGATCAAGCGGATCCGGACCAACGAAGCAGCCCGGATGCGCAACAAGTCCGTCAAGTCGTCGGTGAAGACCGCGATCCGCAAGTTCCGCGAGGCTGCGGAGGCCGGTGACAAGGACAAGGCGACCACCCTGCTCCGCGAGGCCAGCCGCGCGCTGGACAAGGCCGCCAGCAAGGGCGTCATCCACACCAACCAGGCCGCGAACAAGAAGTCCGCGATGGCGGCTCTGGCGAACGAGCTCGACAAGGCCTGACCAGGTTTTTTCTTTCCCTCGATGGCGTCGGTCCGCAATGGCGGCCCGGCGCCATCGGCGTCTCCGGCTTTTCAGCGCCGCCCGGTCGCGGCCACGATGCGTAGCACCGCTCGCTCCAGCGCGTAGTCGAAGTCGGCTGCGGCGCCCTTCACGTCCGCGTTGACCTCGGCGACAACCTGCATGGCGTCCGCCAGCCCCTCCGGCGTCCAGCCCCGCGACTGGGCGAGCGCCTTCTTGACCTTCCACGGCGGCATCCCGAGCTCGCTGGCCAGCCGGAACGGATCGGCCCGACCGACAGCAGCGACCCTGGCCACCGTCCGCACGCCGTCCGCCAGCGCGTCCGCGACCAGCACGTGCGGCACACCGAGCTGCATGGCCCAGCGCAGGGCCTCCATCGCCCCGGCCCGGTCGCCGTTCACCGCCTTCTCCGCGACCGCGAACCCGGTCACCTCGGCCCGGCCTCGGTGATATCGGCGCACGGCAGGCTCGTCGACGTTGCCGTCGGTGTCCGCGACCAACTGGGTCGCGGCGGAGGAAAGCTCCCGCAGGTCCGAGCCGACCGTCTCAAGCAGCGCGAGAACGGCGGCGCCGTCGATCTTGCCGTGGGCCCGCCGCACCTCGGCGCGCACGAAGCTCTCACGGTCGGCCGGCTTGGTGACCTTCGGGCACTCGATGACCTCGGCGCCCGCCTTGCGCAGCGCGCCCGGCAGATCCTTGGCCGGCTTGCTGCGACCGCCGCCCGAATGCAGCACGGCCAGCACAATGCCCTCACCCAGTGATTTCGCCTGGCTGAGGATGGCGTCGGCGATCTCCTTGTTCGCGTCCTGCCCGCTGGCGAGCACCACGAGCTGCCCTTCGCCGAACAGCGAAGGGCTGAGCAACTCGATCAACTCGGCCGGGGTGAGGTCGCTCACTTCATGGCGGCGCAGCTCGGCCAGTGGTTCGACCTGGCGAACCTCGGCCAGAATGTCGTGCACCGAGCGTTCGACCAGGAACTCCTCCTCGCCGACCACCAGCCGCAGCGGGTGCGCTAGAGCTGAATCGGAACCCACCCGCCAATCCTCGCACGTCCGTCCGACAGTCCCGCGCGTGCCACGTCGTGGTACAGCGCTGGCTCGAACCGGTAACAGTGCCGTAGCCTCAGGATCACAACCGAATATTGCTCATCCAGAGGGGCAGAGGGATCGGCCCGATGAAGCCCCGGCAACCCGACATCAGCGATTCTCGACCGACCTGGTCGAGGAAGGCTACTGGTGATCAAGGTGCCAATTCCGACCCGCGCTGCGGGAAAGATGAGGAGATACCTCGCGATGACGACTTTTGCCAGTGCGCACTCCGACGCCGGCACCGCCACTTTCGATCTTGGTTCGGCCCGCGCCCTGTCCTGCCGGGAATGCGGCCACCAGACTCCGCTCGCCCCGGAATTCGCCTGTGCCGAATGTTTCGGGCCACTTGAGGTGGCCTACGAATACCCGGAGATCACCAGGACGGAGATCGAAGCGGGTCCGAAGTCGATCTGGCGTTACCGCAAACTGCTCCCGGTGCCGACCAACGTCACCCAGATCCCCAACACCGACCCGGGATTCACCCGCCTGGTCAAGGCCGATCGGCTCGGCGCAGCGCTCGGTCTGCGCAACCTGTGGGTGAAGGACGACACCGGCAACCCCACCCACTCGTTCAAGGACCGCGTGGTCGCGGTCGCCCTGGCCGCCGCGCGTGAACTCGGCTTCTCCGTGCTGGCCTGCCCGTCCACCGGCAACCTCGCCAACGCGGTCGCCGCGGCCGCGGCTCGTGCTGGCTGGCAGTCGATCGTGCTGATCCCGTCCTCGCTGGAGAAGGCGAAGATCCTGACCACCGCCGTTTACGACGGTCAGCTGATCGCGGTCGACGGCAACTACGACGACGTCAACCGGCTCGCCACCGAACTCGCCGCCGAGCACGAGGACTGGGCGTTCGTGAACGTCAACGTCCGGCCCTACTACGCGGAAGGCTCCAAGACGCTCGGCTTCGAGGTCGCCGAGCAGCTCGGCTGGCGGCTGCCCGAGCAGATCGTGATCCCGGTGGCCTCCGGCGCCCAACTCACCAAGGTGGACAAGGGTTTCCGCGAACTCGGCCAGCTCGGTCTCGTCGAACCCACGCCGTACAAGGTGTTCGGCGCACAGGCCGAGGGCTGCTCTCCGGTTTCCGCCGCGTACAAGGCCGGCGTCGACGTGGTCACCCCGGTTCGCCCGGACACGATCGTGCGCTCGCTGGCGATCGGCGCCCCCGCCGACGGCCCGTACGTGCTCGACACGGTGCGCCGCACCGGCGGCGCGGTCGAGGACGTCACCGACGAAGAAGTGGTGGCCGGCATCCGACTGCTGGCCAGGACCGAGGGGATCTTCGCCGAGACCGCGGGCGGCACCACGGTCGCGACCGCGAAGAAGCTGGTCGAGTCCGGCAAGCTCGACCCGGACGCGGACACGGTGCTGCTGATCACCGGAGACGGCCTCAAGACCCTCGACGCCGTGCAGGACCGGATCGGCCCGAAGGCCACCGTGGCGCCGTCGAGCAAAGCCGTCAGCGAAGCCCTCGGTCTGTAAGGATTCCCTGGTCGGGGCCGCGTGTGGCGGCTCCGACCAGGATTCGCCGACGCCGCGGTAACGCTGACCCCGACATCCGAGATAAATCGGGCGTCGGCACGATCGTGACGACTCAGGGTGGGACGTGTCCGCAGGGGGCCGGGAGTTGTCGAACCGTACGAAGCTGGCCATCGGGGCCGGCGTTCTCGCCGTGGCGCTGTTAGCCGGCGTGGTGTCGTTCATCGTGGGCTTCGGCGGTCACCCGCATGCCACGCAGAGCCAGCAGGACGCCGCCACCAACTCACTGACCACGGCGCCTGCCATCACCCCCACCACGCAACAGACCACGCCCCAGGTCACGCTGACGACCGACCCGATCACCACGGTCACCACCACGGCGCCGAGGACCACCGCCAAGTACAAGGGCGACGGCACCATCCCGGCCCCGACCCAGCACCCCGTCACCAACGTGCCGCTGCCCCCGCCGCCGCACCAGACCCCGGTCCCCGGCTGCACGCCGACGCACAGCGGCACCGCGGCGAGCAACGCCGACGTGAAGGCCGCGCTGGTGTCCGCCGCCTCGACCCAGTACTGGTCGGGCGTGCAGAACCCGCCGCACGAGAACGGCAACACCGACCCGAGCAGCACGCCGACGCCGACCGGTCCGCCCGCGCAGATCACCCTCCCGACCACGCTGGTCGAGGCGGTCGCCTGGCAGGAGAGCGGCTGGCAGTCCAACATCACCTCGTGCGACGGCGGCGTGGGCACCATGCAGATCATGAGCGCGACCGCGAGCTGGATGAACCAGCGCTTCGGCACGTCCTATGACTACAAGACGCTCAGCGGCAACACCGAGATCGGCAGCCAGTACCTGGAGTGGCTCGTCGCCTACTTCGGCGAGAATTACTTCGGGTACAACTACGACCTGTCCGATCCGGACCTGCTTGCCGCCGTGATCGACGCGTACAACGCGGGCGCGTCGAACGTCGAGTTCGCCAACGGGCACACCGTGCTCAGCTCGTACACCAGGAACGTGGAGGCCCTGATGAACCAGCAACCGTGGACATCCGCTTCGTAGCACGGCATCGCGGTGTGTGATGCTTCCCGTGTGGACATCGACAACGCGGACTGGGAACAGCGGCTGGCCGACGCCTGGGCGTCACTCGACCACGACGCCGACCCGGCCGAGTTCCGGGCAGTGATCGGGCGCCTCACCGCCGAACTGCCGGAAGGTAGCGCGGTGGCGGACTTCGAACGCGCCGCCGCGTTCGACTCGACCGGTGCGCCGGATCAGGCGATCCCGTTGTACCGCAGGGCATTGGCGACCGGCCTGACCGGCATCCGCCGCAGGCGCGCGATGATCCAGTTGGCGAGTTCGCTGCGCAACCTCGGCCACCCCGAGGAAAGCGTCGCTCTGCTCACCAGGGAACTGGACGCGCCATCCGACATCCTGGACGACGCGGTGCGCGCCTTCCTGGCGTTGGCACTGACCGACGTCGGGCGTGAACGCGAGGCTGTCTCGCTCGCGCTCACCGCGCTCGGTCCGCACCTGCCGCGCTACCAGCGGTCGCTGGGCAACTATGCCCGGCTGCTCGTCGAGCCCGAGAGTGACTGATCTGCTTCACATGGCTAGCCTCCGTTCGCCGGTTGTCTGTTCCTGCCCGATCCGCCGTGTGGGGCGGGCCGGGGATCGCCGCGCCTGACCACGACCGGGCCGTTCGGTCCGGGCAGGATCGCGACGTCGCCGTCGTGGTCGGTGCGCAGCACCAGCGCACCGTCGCCGGTGAGCCGGTTGAGCGTCAACGGGCTGGGATGCCCGTACGGATTGCCCAGGCCGACGCTGGCCACGGCGACCCTGGCGTGCACCGCGTCCAGGAATCCCGGTGCCGAGTACCGGGAACCGTGGTGCGGAATCTTGAGGATGTCCGCGGTCAGGTCGGTCCGTGCGTCGAGCAGGTCGGCCTGGGCGGCCAGCTCGACGTCGCCGGTCAGCAGCACCCGTCCCGCCGCGGTCTGCGCGCGCAGCACCAGCGACGAGTTGTTCACCACCGTGCCGGACGGATCGTCCCCGCTCGGCCATGACTCGGCGGCCGGCGGGCCGACCACGTCCATGGCCAGGCCGGGCCACTGGAGATGCTGCCCAGGGCTCAACTCCACCAGTGGCACGTGCGCGGCCGCGGTCTCCTGCTTCGCCTGTGTCCACGCCCAGGCCGGCACCCGGCTCGGTCCGACCGCGACCGCCCCGACCGACCTGTTGCGCAGCACCGCCGCCAGCCCGCCGACATGGTCGGCGTGCAGATGGCTCAGGATCACCATCGGAATCCGGGTCACCCCGAGCCGGCCGAGGCACTCGTCGATCGCCTTCTCGTCCGGTCCGGTGTCGACCACGACGGCGCGGTCCGGCTGGCTGGTGGCCAGCACCTCACCATCTCCCTGGCCGACGTCGCAGTCGACCATGGCCCAACCGGTCGGCGGCCAGCCCGGCGCGACCACCCGGACCGGGATGATCACCACCAACACCCCGACCGCCACCGCGACGATCAGCACCCGGAACCGTCGTGACCGCAGCGCGATCACCACCGTGATGATCAACGCGGCGAGCGCGACCCCGCCGAGCCACCCGGTCGGCCACGGCAGCGACGACGCGGGGATCTGCGCCGAATGGTGCGCGACGCCGATCAGCCAGTCCAGCGGCCACTGCGCGAGCCCGGCCACGAAGCCGGCCGCCGGTGCCGCGATCGGCGACAGCGCCATGGCCAGCACACCCAGCACCATCGCCGGTACGAACGCAGGCTCCGCGAGCACGTTGGCGGCGACCGCGGTCAGGCTGAACTGGCCGTAGCTGGCCGCGATCAGTGGCGCGGTCATCAGATGCGCCACCACCGCGATCGCGATCAGCTCCGCGAACCCGCTGGGCACCCCGCGCCGGTGCAACGCGTCCGCCGTCGGTCCGGCCAGCAGCACCATGGCGCCCGTCGCCAGCACGGACAACGCGAACTGCACGTTGCCACTGAACTCCGGCTGCCACAGCAACAGGACCAGGACGGTCGCGGCGAGCACCGACGACGTGGATCCCCGGCGCCCGGTGGCGAGCGCGAGCAGCCCGACGCCCACCATCAGAAAGGCCCGCAGCACGCTCGGCTTCGGCCCGGCCACCTCGAAGAACGCGAGCAGCACGAACCCGGTCGACACGGCGGCCAGTCGAGGACCGACGAACCGCCGCGCCACCCAGAGCACGACACCACACACGATCATGAAGTGGTATCCGCCGACGGCCAACAGATACGCCATGCCGGCGCTTCTGAAGTCGTCGGTGACCGACTGACGCAGCCCGCTGGTGTCGCCGATGACGAGGCCAGGCAACAAGCCCCTGGCATCGCCGTCCAGCGACCCGGCCGCCCTGCGCAGTCCGCCGCGCAACGCCTCGGCCGCGCGTTGCAGGGCGGATGCCGGACCGACCTGGCTCGGCGCGCCGCGAATCCGCAGGACGGCGACGGTGCCGTCGTTGGATTCGGGTGGCATCAGCACACCGAACGCATCGGCCTGTTGACCGCGCAGCAGGTTGGCCCAACCACGGGCCGGTGCCAACAGCAGCACTGATCCGTCGGCCGGCTCGGCAGTCCCGTGCTGGGTGAGTTGCCGGGCCGTCGCGTCAATCAGCACCGTGCGGACACCGCCCTGCTGCCCCGCGAAACCTGCGCTGAGGATCGGCTTCGGCGCCGCGTCCACCTCGATCCGCAGCCGCACGCTCGCCCCATGGGTAGCGAGTGTCCGGAGTGGATTGTCGGCGTCGGCATGCAACCGGGCACCGGTCAGGCCCGCGGTGAGCAGCCCGCACAGCACCAGTAGCCAGGCACTGATTCTGATCGCGGCCTTGTCGCGCACCACCCGCAGCAGGATCACGCCGACGAGCGCGGTCACCAGTCCCCCGGCGACGGCCAGTGGCCAGCCGAGGTTGACGCCGAGCACGGTGGTCAGCCAGACCGCGACAGCCGCCGGCAGCAGTCGCAGGTCATGACCGGCCGCGAGCCGACGCCACCAGGCGCGGGTGACGACATCCTTCGGGCTGATCGGTGTCTGTCGCTGGGTCGCTCCTTTCTGTTGCTGGGCCGGCAGTTGGCCGGTCATACGGTCACCAGATCCTTCAGTTTCGCGAACTTGGCGGCGCCGATTCCTCCCACGTCGTGTAGTTGGTCGATGGAGTTGAACGATCCGTGCTGGCCGCGCCAGGTGATGATGCGTTGCGCGGTCGCATCACCGACGCCGGGCAGTGCTTCGAGGTCGATCGCGGATGCGGTGTTCAGATCGATCTTCTGGCCTGATGCTGGTTGGGAGGCTCCCTTTCCTTTCTTGGATTTCTTGGTCGCGTCGCCGGGGGTGGCTGCGCTCGACGGCGCGGCCGGGTCGGGTGGTGGGGCGGCGGCGCCCGGTGGGACCGGGATGCCGACATAGATCTGTTCGCCGTCGGCGAGCTTGCGCGCCAGGTTCAGCGCGCTGACGTCGGTGCCGGGCAGCACGCCACCGGCCGCCTGCACGGCATCCTCGACTCGCGCGCCATCTTTGAGCGTGACCAGGCCAGGGTTGGTGACCTTGCCGACCACGCTCACCACGATGTGCGTGCTCGCCGAACTGCGCGGGACCGACGATGAGTTCGCCATCGCGCTGACGGCAGCCGGTAACGCCGGTGCCGCCTCGGTTTCCGGGCGCGCCGAAGCCATGGCCACGCCGGCGACGATCGCCGCCACCAGCGCGATGACGACCACGGCTAAGACTGGACCGCGATGTCGGCGCACGAGTGATCGCACGCCATTGACGGCTCGGCGTCCGCCAGGCAGCCAGCGTTCGACCAACTGGCCGGCGGATCGGTCGTGGAAGAAATCGGGTGGATCGCCGCTCGTTGGTTCGATCGGCGACTGATCGCGTTCGCCGGGTTCGGGTAGGTCGACATCGACGACGTCGATGCCGGCGTCGATGTCGTTGTCGGGATTGTTCGTGCGTGGCCAGGTGAAAACGGGAATGGGTTCGTTGGCGTTCCTTGCAGTGGTGCGGGGATCTGCCGCCAACTCGGTCGCCAGGTTCGCCAGTCGGTCACGGCTGGTCCGGTTGGGGTGCATGGGTTTTGTCATCACGCGGTCGAGATTAGGCGAGAAGGGCGAGGGCCGGATCAAATTTCCTGGCGCCTGTGGATAGCGCATCGCCATGTGGATAACTCGGGGTCGCGGGAGAATTCCGAAATGGATTTGTCCGGCCGATGTGCTGAGCTGAAAGTTTGGGCTCTTTTCGGCCGGGCTGGGATCCCCACCAGACAACTTACGGGGTGCGGGTTGGACGGTCCGGTCAGGGTTGGGGTAGGCCGCCGGGGAGGACGACGACGCCGAGTACGCCCGCGCCGGTGTGCGCGCCGATCACGGCGCCGACCTCGGAGACCAGGCAACCCTCGGCGGCGGGGAGGCGTTCCTCCAGGCGGGCGGCGATTTCGGCGGCACGTTCGGGAGACGCGAGATGGTGCACGGCAAGGGAAACCGGTTCGTCGCCGGCGATCTCCGCAGCCAGGTCGACCAGTCGGGTGACCGCTCTGCTTGTCGTGCGTACCTTTTCCAGCAGGACGATCTGCCCGTGCGACACGTGCAGCAGCGGTTTGACGGCGAGCGCGGTGCCGACCACGGCGGCGGCCGGGCCGATGCGGCCGCCTCGGCGGAGGTATTCGACGGTTTGCAGACAGAACAGCGTTCTGGTGCGGGACGCGATGTCGGTGGCGACGCGCTCGACCTCGGCAGCGGGCGCACCGTCGGCGGCAGCGGCGGCGGCACCGAGCACGGCGAAGCCGAGACCCATGGCCGTGGAACGGGAGTCGACGACGCGGACGCGTTCGACGCCGACCTCTTCGGCGGCCAGGCGGGCGGCTTCCCAGGTGCCGGAAAGGTCGCGGGACAGATGCACGGACACGATGGCGTCGGCGCCTTCGTCGAGCACGCTTCGATAGGTCTTGGCCAACTCGCCGGGGGTCGGGCGGGAGGTGGTGACCATGCGGTGTTCGCCGAGCGCCTTGGTCAGTTCGACCGGGCCGAAGTCGATGCAGTCCAGGCCGCTCTCCTCGTCCACCATGACGTGCAGCGGCACGACGGAAACCGCCTGCCTGCTGGCGAATCCTTCGGGCAGGTAGGCAGTGGAGTCGGTGACGACGGCGACGGACACGATGGCCGAGCCTACGTTTTCGGACCGGGTGGGCGACAGGGCCCTGCTGACACGCCCAGCGTGGTCAGGGTCGCTGCGAGTGCGCTGCCCACCGTTTGATGCGCGGCCCAGCCCCAGTGCATGCCATCTGGATTGCCGAGACCGGCGAAGACGTGGTCGCGGGTGAGCGCGGTCAGATCGAGCAGGGGAATTTTGGCTTGTTCGCCCCATTTCCGGATGGCGGCCCTGGCCGGGCCGTGTCCGGTATGCACTGATCCGTAGGACGGGGCGCGATGGGTGGCCGGGAGGATCGCGACGGCGGGCAGGTCCGGACGGAGGGCACGGATGCCGCCTACGATCTCGCCGAGGTAGCGGGCGGACAGTGCGGGCGGCAGTGCGACCGGGCGGCCGCCGAGCAGGCGGGACAGCACCGGCTGGGCGGCGAGATAGGCCTTGCGGGCGGTGCGGCGAAGCGGGTCGGGGCGCAGGTAGCGCAGGCCGGTGCGCAGGTAGGTGGGCAACGGCGAGGGCAGGGTGTCCATGCTGCCGACGCCGAGGACCACGGCGTCGATCTTGGGCAGCAGGGGCCAGATGTTGGGGTCGCCGGTCAGCGCCCACCAGGCGTCGCGGGCGGTCCAGCCGAAGCCTGCGAACAGGTGCGCGGTGCCGCCGAGTTGGGCCGCGGCGATGTTGGGCCACAGGCGCTCGTCGTCGGCGGGCATGGGGCCGGTGGGGCCGTGGAACGCGAGAGAGTCGGCGAGGACCAGGAGTCGGGGCTGGGGCGGCGCGGGCCGTGGATTCCCCGGGTGGGGATTCCCAAGGTGGGGAGGCACGGGCCGTGACTTCTCGGGATTGGGAGGCACGGGGTGGGGTGGCACGGGGTGGTCAGCCGGTGATGCCGGCGTTGTAGACGGACAGGCGCCATTGGGTCCGGCCGGTGCGGCGGGTGAGCACGGTCCAGTGGCAGTTGCCGATGCCGGCAAGCTGGGGCCAGGACTGCGCCGGCAGGCCCAGCAGGCGACCGACCAGGCCGGTGATGAGGCCGCCGTGGGTGGCCAGCATCGCCGTTTCGCTGAACTCGTCGTCGAGTTCGGCGACGACTTCGGCGGCTCGGTTGGCTACCTCGATGCGGGTTTCGCCTTCGGGCGGGGCCATGGTGGCGTCCTGTTGCCAGGCCGCTGTGCCGCCGGGCCACTTGGCTTCGACCTCGGCGAAGTTCAGGCCCTGCCAGAGACCGAGGTTGGTTTCGCGCAAACGTTTGTCGATGCGCAGCGGGACGCCGGTGGCCTCGGTGAACACCGTCGCGGTGTCCAGCGCTCTGCGCAGGTCGGAGGCGACCACGATCTCCGGGTCGAACTTGGCGAGCGCGGGGACGGCGAACCTGGCCTGGTTCCAGCCGGTGGGGGTCAGCGCCGAGTCGAGGTGGCCCTGCCAACGGCCGGCGGCATTGTGATCGGTTTCACCATGCCGCCACAGCACGACTCGGCGCAGTGTCACCTGGTCAGGCCCTCTTCCGCGTCGACGGACGCGGCGCTGGGCTCGGGATCGAAGTCGATCCTCGGGCAGTCCTTCCACAGCCGTTCCAACGCGTAGAAGGAGCGCTCCTCCGAGTGTTGTACGTGCACGACGACGTCGACGAAGTCCAACAGCACCCAGCGCCCCTCGCGGGCGCCCTCGCGACGGACCGGCTTGGTGCCGGCCGCGCGCATCTTTTCCTCCACCCCGTCGACGATGGCGCCGACCTGGCGTTCGTTGGGTGCGGAGGCGATCACGAAGCAATCGGTGATGATCAGCTGGTCGGAAACGTCGAGCACGATGATGTCGTGCGCCTTCTTGTCGGCCGCCGCGTTGGCGGCGACCAGGGCCAGCTCGCGCGACCTGTCAGTGGCTGCCACGTGTCTCCTCGTTCAGCGCCGTTGTGGCGCACTCGACCTGTTCGGGGACCCAGGGTACCCGGGACCGGCAAACTGGTTGTCCGGTCACCGCGTCACGGGCAGCCTCAGGTAGCTGGGCTGATCCGCACTCTGCTCGATCCGCACGGTGCCGGCGACGGCCTGGCCGGGTAGTTCGTCGACCGCGCTGCCGCCGCGCTGGAAGTTGGGGGCGCGGTTGAGGCCGGGCGCCGCGATGTGCAGTGCGATGCGGTCGCCGGGTTCGGTACGCAGGGAGATGAACGGGAAGTCGGGGAGGATGACCGAGGTGGGGATGGTCGGCCAGGGGGTTGGGGCGGTGAGGGAGGCGTGGTAGCGGGCCCGGAAGGGATGTTCACCGAGTTTGATCGCGGTGTCGTCTCGGATGAGGTAGATCGAGATCAGGAGGTCGAAGTCGGGGAGGTCGGAGCGCAGCGTCAGGTGCGCGATGGGGCGACCGGTGATGTTGATCGGGTCGGCGATCGGGTCCGTCAGGTGGAGGACGGATTCTTGGTGGGCCTGGAGGTCTGCCAGGGGGAAGGCGAAGGTTTCTGTTTCGAATTGGGTGGGGCGGGCGGTGGCTTTGGTTGGGTCGATGGTGAGGGTTGCGTCGGGGCGTAGGTCCAGGGATTCCTCGCCCTGGGCGAGGGTTGGGCTGGTGCGCCAGCGGTTTTCGCCGATGTGGAAGTAGGTGACGCGGTCGGCCAGGAAGGCTGGGCGTTCGCCTCG
The DNA here is from genome assembly GCA_035948315.1 of Pseudonocardiaceae bacterium. Lineage (GTDB taxonomy): Bacteria > Actinomycetota > Actinomycetes > Mycobacteriales > Pseudonocardiaceae > CAJCJE01. The sequence goes on from DASZJG010000064.1 coordinate 37,936, forward strand.
GCCCAGGACCCAGTCGAACCAGTCGGCGTGCAACGCCTTCAGGTCGACCTTGCCGGCTTCGGCCATGGTGAGGCCGCCGAACGTGGTGTTGGCGGTGCGGGTTCCGGCATGGTCCCAGGGGCCGATCACCACGTCGTTGGCCGCGTTGGTGGCGGCGAAGAGGTGGGTGAGGGCGCCAAGATGGTCGTCGTCGTACTGGCCGGTGATGGTGAGGGCGGGGATGGTCACCGCGGCCGCCTGGTCGGGGGTGGGGACCATGCTGAGCCAGTAGTCGTCGATGTCGGGGTGGTTGAGCCATTCCTGGAAGACCGGCAGCCGCTGGCCGACGCTGAACAGGTCGAGGTCGCGGTAGGGGCGATCGGCCTCGATCAGCTCGCGGATCGCCTTGCCCCACAACGCCTCGTCCGCGTACGGGCCGTCGTTGCGGCGGCGGCCGTTGACCAGGGTGAGCCAGCGGACGGCGTGCCGGTCGGGGACGTTGTGGACGATCGGGAAGTCTCGGCCGGGATAGACGGCGGCCACCGGCGCTATGGCGCGCAGGGGTTCGGGGTGGGTGGCCGCGGTGACCCACTGGTTGAAGCCGGAGTAGGAGCCGCCGTAGGTGACGACGTCGCCGTTGCTCCAGGGGTGTTCGGCGATGCGATGCACGAGCGCGTTGCCGTCGGCGGCGTCGTCGACGAACGGGACGAACTCGCCGTCGGAGTCGCCTCGGCCGCGGCAGTCGATGCTGACGAAGTTGAAGCCGCGCGAGGCGAAGTAGCCGCCGTCGGGGTGGTAGCGGTCGGCGCCGTAGGGCGTGACGACGAGGATCGTGGGCGCCGGTTCGTCGGACGGGGCGTAGCGCAGGCCGCGCAGCATGGTGCCGTCGCGGGCCGGGATGTCGACGCGTAGATGCAGCATGTTCTCCCCCTGAATTCGCCTCAGCCGCGCTGGTAGAGACCTCGCTTGGAGATGTACTGGACGACGCCGTCGGGTACCAGGTACCAGACGGGCAGGCCGGCTGCCACGCGTTGACGGCAGGACGTGGACGAGATCGCCATGGCGGGGACCTCGACCAGCGAAACAGAGCCGTTGGGCAGGTGCTGGTCGTCGAGTTGGTAGCCGGGCCGAGTGACGCCGATGAAGTGCGCCTCGGCGAAGATGTCGTCGACCTTGTGCCAGGACAGGATCTGTTCCAGGGCGTCGGCGCCGGTGATGAAGTACAGCTCGGCGCTGGGGTAGATCTCGTGCAGTTCGCGCAGGGTGTCGAGGGTGTAGGTGGGGCCGCCGCGGTCGATGTCGACGCGGCTGACCGAGAAGCGCGGGTTGGACGCGGTGGCGACGACGGTCATCAGGTAGCGGTCCTCGGCGGCGCTGACGCCCCGGTCGCTCTTCTGGTAGGGCTGGCCGGTGGGCACGAACACGACCTCATCGAGCTCGAACCGGGACTGCACCTCGCTCGCGGCGACGAGGTGTCCGTGATGAATCGGGTCGAAGGTGCCACCCATGATGCCGATTCGCCGTCTGCGCGACATGTCGGGTGAGCGTACGTGTCGATTTCGGTTTTGGCGCGGGGTGACCGGGTCCGGGTGACCAACATCGCCACCCGGACCCGGTCGACACGCTTACGCCTCTGGCGCGAGCACCGTGCCGCTGCCGATCTCGACGACCCGGATCGCCTCCATGGGGCAGGATTCGGCGGCGTCGATCGCTGCCTCGTCCGGGTCGATCTCCGCGTCGATCGGCTCCGATGTGGCGCCGTTGAGCGCGAAGCGGTTCGGTGCCGTGCCGACGCAGACGGCCGAGCCGATACAGGTGCCCTTGTCGACGGTGATCCGCCACCGCTCGGTCATCTGCTGGACCTCCCTTACCAGGCGACGGGAAGCGAGCGTACGCCGCGGACGAGGCGGTCGGTCTTCCACTCGACTTCTTCGGCCCGCACGGCGAGCCGCAGGGTGGGCAGCCGCTTCGCGAGGCTGGCGACCGTCATCTGCATTTCCATCCTGGCCAGCGAGGCGCCGAGGCAGTGGTGCGCGCCGTAGCCGAACGCGACGTGCTGGTTGTCGGATCGGTGGAAGTCGATCTGGTCGGCTTTGGCGTAGACGAGTTCGTCGCGGTTGGCCGAGCCCATGTCGGGCATGACGGCCTCACCCGCCGCGACGGGGTGGCCGCTGGCGAGTACGAGGTCTTCCGTGGCGATGCGCACGAAGCCCGCTCCCGCGCCGAGCGGGACGTAGCGCAGCAGTTCCTCGACGGCGGCCGGGACCAGGTCCGGGTCGGCGACCAGGGCCTCCCAGAGGCTGCGGTTGGTCAGCAGCAGGTAGATGAAGTTGCCGGTCTGGTTGGCGGTGGTCTCGTGGCCCGCGACCAACAGGCCGCTCGCGAAGTGGACCATCTCCAGTTCGCTGAGCCGGTCGTTTTCGTCGCGGGCGGTGATCAGGTCGGTGATCAGGTCGTCCTGGGGTTCGGCGCGGTGCTCCGCGATGAGGCCGCCGATGTAGTCGAGGAGATGTTGGCGGCTGGCGTCGCTCTCGCTGCCGTCGCCGGTGACGGCGAGCGCCAGGTCGGTCCACTCGCGGAAGGTGCCCTGGTCCTCGACGGGCACGCCGAGCATCTCGCAGATGACCGTGATGGGCAGCTGCCAGTTGACGGTGGCGGCGAGGTCGGCGGGTGAGCCTGCGGCGATCAGGTCGTCGGTGAGGCGGTCGAGGATCTCCTGGATCCTCGGGCGCAGCGCCTCGATCCTGCGCGAGGTGAACGCCTTGGCGACGAGCTTGCGCAGCCTGCCGTGCTCCGGCGGGTCCATGAGGACGATGCTCGGTTCGTCCCGGATGTTGGGTATCGGCCGCGGCACGTCCTTGCCGTTCGTGGCGGCCACGCTGAACCTGGGGTCGGCGAGCACCATCTTGACGTCGTCCTGCCGGGTCGCCAGCCAGGCGTCCCCGCCGAAGGGCATGGCGATTCGTAGCACGGGCGTGTTCTGCCGTACCTCCGCAAGTTTCGGGTGAAGCGTGAGCTCCTGCGCCGGTCCGAACGGAAATGGCGTCGCGGGTTCGTGGCTGGTCGCCGTCATTGCTGCCCCCTCGTCCAGGTTGATGTAAGCGCCTGCTTACATATTTGAGCGTAAGCAGGCGATGACAGTGGGTCAATGTTCGGTAGACGAATGCGATCAATCGTCGGGTGGGCGTTGGGCCGAATGCTCCAACAGCACCGAAACCGACCGAAGCACACAGTCGATGATCTCGTCCGGGTCGGCGTGCGCGATCGGTTCCTTGACCAGCACGTAGCGCAGCAGGCCGATGCCGAGTACCCAGGCGAGCACCAGGTCGGCGCGCAGGTCGGCATTGGCCGCGTCGGTCAGCGAGGCGAGCACCTCCGCGTACTCGCGGCCGATGTCGCCGCGGACGACCGACTTCGCGCCCTGGTGGGCCGCTGACCGCAGCACCGCGTAGAACGGACTGCCGTCGGCGGTGGGCGCGTCCGGCGCGAACATCCGCTGCATGGTGCGCAGCAGCAGGAGTTCCGGCGGGGTTTCGTCGATCAGCTGCCGGGACGAACTGGTCATAGTGGCATCGAACAGGCCGTCTTTGGAGCCGAAATAGCGGAACAGTAGGGCCTGGTTGACGCCGGCTCGGGCAGCGATGTCGCGGACCGTGGTCTGCTCGAATCCGCGTTCGGCGAACAGGTCCCTGGCCGCGGTCAGCAATGCGGCTCTGGTCGCGTCGGCATCTCGGCGACGTGGGACGGCCTCTGCCATTCTCAGGAGCTTACCGACCGCAGGGCCGAGCGGCAGGGATCAGGACGTACCGCGGATCTGCCCGTCGCCCCAGACCTGCCATTTCGTGGAGGTCAGTTCCGTTAGTCCCATCGGGCCCCTGGCGTGCAGTTTCTGGGTGGAGATGCCGATCTCGGCGCCCATGCCGAACTCGGCGCCGTCGGTGAACGCGGTGGACGCGTTGACCATCACCGCCGCCGAGTCGACCCTGGCCGCGAACTCGCGGGCGGCCGAGACGCTCTCGGTGACGATGGCCTCGGTGTGACCGGAGGAGTGCTCGGCGATGTGCTCGATGGCCTCGCCCAGCGAGTAGACGATCTTGGCGGCGATGTCCAGCGAGAGGTACTCGGTGTCCCAGTCGGCGTCGGTCGCCGGGACGATGTCGGTGCCGATGGCCTGCACGGTCGCGTCGCCGTGCACGGTGACGTCGGCCTCGCGCAACGCCTTCAGCACGCGGGGCAGGAAGAGTTCCGCCAAGGAGGCGTGCACGAGCAGGGTTTCCGCCGCGTTGCAGACGCTGGGCCTGCGCGCCTTGGAGTTGATCACGATCTTTTCGGCCTTGGCCAGGTCCGCGGTTGCGTCGACGTAGACGTGGCAGTTGCCGGTGCCGGTCTCGACGGTCGGCACGGTGGCCTGCTCGACGACCGCGGCGATCAGGCCGGCTCCCCCGCGCGGGATGACCAGGTCGACCAGGCCGCGCGCGGTGATCAGGTGGTGCACGGAGGCACGGTCGTGGCAGGGCAGGAGTTGGACGGCGTCCTCGGGCAGGCCGGTCGCGGCGAGCGCGTCACGGAGGATCGCGACCAGGGCGGTGTTCGACTGCTCAGCGGAGGACGAGCCGCGCAACAGGACCGCGTTGCCGGACTTGAGGGACAGGCCGGCCGCGTCGACGGTCACGTTCGGGCGACCTTCGTAGACCATGCCGAGCACGCCCATGGGCACCCGGACCTGCCGGATCTCCAGGCCGTTGGGCTGCACGCCGCCACGCACGATCTCGCCGATCGGGTCGGGCAGGCCGGCGACGGTGCGCAGGCCCTCGGCAATGCCCTCGACCCTCGGTCGAGTGAGAGTGAGGCGGTCGATCAGCGCCTCGGACATGCCGGCTTCGCGGCCCGCCGCGATGTCGCGGGCGTTGGCCGCGAAGATCTCCTCGGTCCGCGCGAGCAGCGCGTCCGCCATGGCGTACAAGGCTTTGTCCTTGCTGGCCCTGGTGGCCAGGGCCAGGTCGGCGGCTGCTTTCCGAGCGCGGCGCGCGGCCGCGTGGACCTGGTCACGAAGGTCGGTCAGGTCGGCGACGGCGGTCATGTACCTCAGCCTACGACGTTACGTCGGGGGCATGCGCTAGATATAGGAGGCATGGACGAGACCGCCCTCAAGGCCAGGGCCGAGGAACTGCTGCGCCGACTGGCGGGCGAGGACGCGACGCTGCGGCCGGACCAGTGGACGGCGATCCGCGCGCTGGTCGTGGAGCGGCGGCGGGCGCTGGTGGTGCAGCGCACCGGGTGGGGCAAGTCCGCGGTGTACTTCCTGGCCACCGCGCTGCTGCGGGAGCAGGGCGAGGGGCCGACGCTGATCGTGTCGCCCCTGCTCGCGCTCATGCGCAACCAGGTGCAGGCGGCGGCGAAGGCGGGCGTGCACGCGGCCACCATCAACTCGGCCAACACCGAGGATTGGCACGGCATCCAGGAAGAGGTCGTGGCCGGTCGGGTCGATGTGCTGCTGATCAGTCCGGAACGGCTGAACAATCCGGATTTCCGCGACAACGTGCTGCCCGAACTGACCGAGGCGACCGGTTTGCTCGTGGTGGACGAGGCGCACTGCGTGTCCGACTGGGGGCACGACTTCCGGCCCGACTACCGCAGGCTGCGCACGCTGCTGGGCGGGCTGCCGGCCACGGTGCCGGTGTTGGCGACCACGGCGACCGCGAACGATCGCGTGGTCACGGACGTGGCCGAGCAGTTGGAGATCGGCGGCGACGGCGAGACGCTGGTGCTGCGCGGTGAGTTGGACCGGGAGAGCCTGCATCTCGCCGTGGTGCCGGGGCTGAGCGCGCAGGCGCGGCTGGGGTGGTTGGCCGAGCACCTGGACGAGCTGCCGGGCTCGGGGATCATCTACACGTTGACGGTGGCGACGGCCGATGAGGTCGCGGCGTTCCTGCGCGAGCGCGGCTATCCGGTCGCCTCCTACACGGGGAAGACCGATCCGGCCGAGCGGGCGCAGGCCGAGGAGGATCTGCTGGCGAACCGGGTGAAGGCGCTGGTGGCGACCTCGGCGCTGGGCATGGGCTTCGACAAGCCGGATCTGGGCTTCGTGCTGCATCTGGGCGCGCCCGCGTCGCCGATCGCCTACTACCAGCAGATCGGGCGCGCGGGGCGTGGGGTCAAGCGGGCGGACGTGGTGTTGTTGCCGGGGCTGGAGGATCGGGACATCTGGGCGTACTTCGGCTCGCTGGCCTTCCCGGCCGAACGGGTGGTGCGGTCGGTGCTGGGCGCGCTGGGGTCGGCGGGGCGGACGTTGTCGACGGCCGCGCTGGAGCCGATGGTCGACCTGTCGCGGAGCAGGCTGGACATGGTGTTGAAGGTGCTGGACGTGGACGGCGCGGTGCGCCGGGTGCGGGGCGGCTGGGAGGCGACCGGCCAGCGGTGGGAGTACGACGCGGACCGGTATCAGCGGATCGAGAAGGCGCGGGCGACCGAGTCCCAGGCCATGCTGGACTATCAGGCGACATCCGGTTGTCGGATGGAGTTCCTGTTGCGGCAGCTGGACGACACGCATGCCGCGCCGTGCGGGCGGTGCGACAACTGCACCGGAAAACGGTGGAGCACCGAAGTTTCCGAGGCGAGCGCGGGCGCGGCGCGGGAGCGGTTGCAGCGGCCGGGCGTGGACATCGCGCCGCGCAAGCAGTGGCCGACCGGGATGAGCGCGTTGGACGTGCCGCTGTCCGGGAAGATCGCGGCCGGTCAGATCGCGTTGGCGGGGCGGGCGCTGGCGCGGCTGACCGACATCGGCTGGGGCACCCGGATGCGCTCGCTGCTCGCCGAGGGCGCGCCGGACGGGCCGGTGCCGGACGAGGTGTTCAACGCCTGCGTCGCGGTGTTGGCGAGTTGGGGCTGGGAACGACGGCCGGTCGGTGTGGTGACCATCTCGTCGCGGCGGCGGCCGGAGTTGATCGAGAACCTCGGCGCGCGGCTGGCTTCGGTGGGCCGGTTGGCACCGTTGGGTTCGGTGCGGGTCGGCGGGGCAGGCGGACATCGGGCGAACAGCGCGCGGCGACTGGCCGAGCTGTGGTCGGCCATGTCGGTACCGGAGGAGGTGGCCGCCGATGTGTCCGCTGTGGACGGACCGGTGCTGTTGGTCGATGATCTGGTCGACTCGGGTTGGACGATGACGCTGGCGGCGAAGCTGTTGCGCGATGCCGGCGCGGCCGACGTCCTGCCGTTCGCGTTGGCGACCTCGGGTTAGCCCAGTGGGTTAGCCCAGCGCCGTTGCGGCCGCGTGGAGTTCGACGAGCACCTCGCGGGCGACCTCGGCGAAGGGCCGCTGGTTGGCGGGCTCGATCCAGCGGTCGAAGCCGCGGTCGAAGGCGAGCACGCCGAGTTCGGCGGCCAGGGTCGCGGTCGGGTCCGGGACGCCGCGCTGCTGGAGCGCGTCGGCCATGACCTCGGCGAGGCGGGCGCGCTTGAGCGCGTTGCGCTCGCGCAGTTCCGGGCTGGCCGCGACGACGGCGGTGAGTTTGGGCGCGAAGTCGCGCCGCTGCGGGGCCATGGCGGTGGCGACCGAGTCGAGCGCGGCGGCGACGGCTTCGAGCGGGGTCGCCGAGTCGGGCGCGGTGGCGATGCCGTCCGCGAGCAGGCCGCTGAAGATCTCCTGACCCGCGGAGAGCACCTCGCGTTTGTCCGGGAAGTGGCGGAAGAAGGTGCTCTTGGTCAGGCCGGCGCGCTCGGCGATCTGCACGACCGTGGTGTTGTCGTAGCCCTGCTCGCTGAACAGGTCAACGGCTGCGCGCACCAGTCGTTCGCGTGCGTCCGGTTCCCATCGAGCCATGCACCCAGTCTAAGTGATGGGACTTGGTCCCGTTACTTCTGCTACAGTGATGAGACAAAGTCCCATCACTCAGGAGCTGATTATGCGGGTTTTCGTCACCGGCGCGTCCGGCCTCATCGGCTCGGCCGTCGTTCCTGACCTGGTCGAGGCCGGTCACGAGGTGGTCGGACTGGCGCGGTCCGAGCAGTCTGCCGCAGCGGTCGAGGCGCTGGGCGCCGAGGTGCGGCGCGGCGATCTGACCGACCTCGACGGCCTTCGCGAGGCCGTGACCTGGGCCGACGGCGTCATTCACCTCGCATTCGACCACGCGGCCATGCGCGCGGGCGACATGGTCGGCGCGGCCGAGACCGACCTGGCCGTGGTGCGCACAATCGCCGACACCTTGGCCGGCACGGGCAAAGCCATGGCCTCGGTCTCGGGAACGCTGGCCGTGTCCGGGCTGGGCCGGGTCGCCACCGAGGAGGACGCGGACAACCCGGCTTTCGCGGCGATCAGTCCGCGCAGCGAAGCCACCACCGTGATCGCCGGACTGGTCGAGCGCGGGGTGCGGGTGTCGTTCGTGCGGATTCCGCCGGTCGTGCACGGCGAGCAGGACCGGCACGGGTTCATCCCGACACTGGTCGACATCGCGCGGCAGACCGGCGTGTCCGGCTATCTCGGCGACGGGGCGAACCGGTGGGCCTCCGGGCACGCGCTGGATGTCGGCCGGGTGTTCCGGTTGGCGTTGGAGAAGGCGCCGGCAGGCGCACGGCTGCACCCGGTCGGGGACGACGGCGTGCCGACGAAGGAGATCGCCGAGGCGATCGGCCGGGGCCTCGGGCTTCCGGTCAGGCCGGTCGCGGAGGCGGCGCACTTCCGGTTCCTGGCGCCGTTCATGGCCCTGGACAACCCGGTTTCCACCGCGCGGACCAGGGAGATGCTGGGCTGGGCGCCTGCGCATCCCGGCCTGATCGCCGATATTGATGCGGGACATTACTTCGCGGTCTGATTCACTGCGGGTGTGAATCCTGATCTGGTCCTCGGCGCCATCGACGTCGAACGCACCGAGCACGGCCTGTTGCCGCAACGGCTGCCCGGCTGGGCGCGCCGGCAGTTCGCCGACGAGTACCTGGGCCGGGTGGTCGCGCAGCCGTCCGGGGTGCGGTTGGCGTTGCGCACCGAGGCAACCACCATCGAACTGGACGTGCTCCCGACCAAGACCGCCTATGTTGGCGGACCGAGGATGCCCGACGGCGTGTACGAGCTGACCGTGGACGGCGAGGTGCTGGCCAGCACCACGGTGCCGGGCGGCAAGGTCGCGGTCATCGACATGGCCACGTTGACCAGCACGATCGAGCCCGGCGAGCCGGGCACGGCGCGGTTCGACGGCCTGCCGGCCGGCCGCAAGGACGTGCGGATCTGGTTGCCGCAGATCGAGATCACCGAGCTGATCGCGCTGCGCGCCGACGCACCGATCGAACCGTCGCCTGTGGACGGACGACGGGTGTGGCTGCACCACGGGAGTTCGATCAGCCACGGGTCCACGGCCGCGTCGCCGACCACCACCTGGCCGGCGACGTCCGCGCGACTGGCCGATGTCGAGCTGATCAACCTCGGGTTCAGCGGCAACGCGCTGCTCGACCCGTTCACCGCGCGCACCATCCGCGACACGCCCGCCGACCTGATCAGCGTCAAGATCGGGATCAACCTGACCAACAGCGACCTGATCCGGCTGCGCGGGTTCACGCCCGCCGTGCACGGCTTCCTGGACACCATCCGGGAGGGTCATCCGGACACGCCGCTGCTCGTGGTCTCCCCCATTCTGTGCCCGATCCATGAGGATACGCCGGGGCCGGGTGCGCCGGACTTCAGCAGCGGGGCGTTGAAGTTCCGCGCCACCGGCGACCCGGACGACGTGCGAAACGGGAAGCTGACGCTGAGCGTGATCCGCGACGAACTCGCCCGGATCGTGGCCCAGCGCGCCGAGGACGACCCCAATCTGTCCTACCTGGACGGTCGGGAACTGTTCGGCACGGCCGACATCGCGGACCTGCCGCTGCCCGACGACCTGCATCCGAGCCCGGCCGGGCACGTGCTGATCGGCGAGCGGTTCGCTCAACTGGCCTTCGGCGGCGCCTTCTCGGTGTCCCAGACGAGCACGGCCGGCAGTCCGAGGTAGGCGGCCGTCGTCGCGTTCGGGATGTGCTGGTAGGCGCGGCGTTTCGCGCTCAGCTCGGCCATCCCGATGACCGGCTCCGCGCAGGCCCGGACGGTGAGGCCGGCGGCGGTGAACGCCGCGACGTAGTCGGCGTGACCATGCCGGTGTTCGCGGATGAAACCGCGATTGCCCTGCGCGTCCTTGAACGGCGCGTTCCAGTCCAGGTGCGCCTGGAACGGGTGCACGGCCGAGGTGATCAGCCGGCCGCCGGGGCGCAGCACCCGGGCCAGTTCGGCGATGCCCGCGCCGAGATCGGGCAGGTGCGCCAGGGCGAGGCCACACACCACCAGGTCGAACGAGGCGTCGTCGAAGGGTAGGTCGAGCAGGTCGGCGACGCGGAAGTCGGCCTGTGGCACGGACTTCTCGGCGACGGCGAGCATCTCGGGAGTCAGGTCGATGCCGGTGACGCGGTGTCCCAGTTCGACGAGACGCCGGGTGTGCCGGCCGGTGCCGCAGGCCGCGTCGAGCGCGTCGCCGGGCTCGCGCTCGTCCAGCAACGCCCAGACGGCGGGCTGTTCCATGGCGATCAGCGGGTTGCCGGGCTCGTCGTAGTTGACCGACCAGCGCGCGTAGCCGGTCGCCGAATCGCTTTCGGTGACCGGCTCGCCCACGGCGAACTCGTCCTCGGTGAGCAGCCTGCGGATCTCGGCGATGCGCTGCTCGGTGTTGTCCTCGGGGCCGTAGTAGAGGTTGCGCAGAATGGCGAGGCCCTCGACCCCGATGAGCACGTCCCGCAAGCGCACTTCCCGCGTCATGCGCCTGAGATTAGGGCGTGGACGACGCGGGTTCCACCGATATTGTGACTCGAACCGGACGGCCGTCCACAGGTGACACTCGTGTGGGTCGGCCTGCACGGCGACGAGATCGTCATCGGCCACCTGCGCGAGCAACGCAAGATCCGCAACGACGCGCGGGGCGTGCTGTCCTTCGAGACCGGCAACCGCGCGCTACAACGGCCGTTCCGGCGACCACTATTCAGTGTTACTATCTACCGGTACTCAGCACTGCTGACTAGCGATCGGAGGTGGTCCGTGGGCAAGCAGATGACGGAAATGCTCAAGGGGGTACTGGAGGGCATCGTCCTGGCGATCCTGCTCGGCAGGCCCGCGCACGGCTACGAGATCACGGCGTGGCTGCGCGATCAGGGGTTCACCGACATCGCCGAGGGCACCGTCTACGCGCTGCTGGTCAGGGTCGAGCAACGCGGCTTCGTCGACGTGGAGAAGGTTCCGTCGGAGAAGGGGCCGCCGCGTAAGGTCTATTCACTCAACAGCCGGGGACGCGAATACCTCGACGAATTCTGGAAGACGTGGGGATTTCTCGTGCAACGGCTCGAACGACTCCAACAAGGGGGCGCATGATGACCAACCAAGTCCAGGCGATCCAGGTGCGCGGCCTGGAGAAGTCGTACAAGGCACTACACGTGTTGCGCGGCGTGGATTTCGACGTGCCGACCGGCAGCATCTTCGCGCTGCTCGGCTCCAACGGGGCGGGCAAGACCACGGTGGTGCGCATCTTGGCCACGCTGCTCAAGGCCGACGCGGGGACGGCGAGCGTCGATGGCTTCGACGTCGCCGCGCAACCCTCGAAGGTGCGCGAGGCCATCAGCCTGACCGGGCAGTTCGCCGCCGTTGACGAGATCCTCAGCGGGCGGGAGAACCTCGTGCTCGTCGCCCGGTTGCGGCACCTGAAGAATTCGGGCGAGATCGCGGATCGGCTGCTGGAGCGCTTCTCGCTGACCGAGGCAGGCGGGCGGAAGGTGTCGACCTACTCGGGCGGCATGCGCAGGCGGCTGGACATCGCGATGAGCCTGATCGGGAGTCCGCCGGTGATCTTCCTGGACGAGCCGACGACCGGGCTCGACCCGCAGGCACGCGTCGAGGTGTGGCAGGCCATCAAGAAGCTCGCCGAGTCGGGTACGACGGTGCTGCTCACCACGCAGTACCTGGACGAGGCCGAACAACTCGCCGACCGGATCGCGATCCTCCACGAAGGACGGATCATCGTCAACGGCACCCTCGCCGAACTCAAGCAACTCCTCCCGCCCGCCAAGGTCGAATACGTCGAGAAGCAGCCGACCCTTGAGGACGTCTTCTTCGCCATCGTCGGCAGCGAACCCAAGGCCGAATCCAAGGAAGGCCGATGAACAAGTACTTCTTGAGCGACAGCGCGGTCCTGTTGGGACGATCGCTGCGGCACATCACGCGCAGCATGGACACCATCATCACGACCGCGATCATGCCGATCGCCTTCATGCTGCTGTTCGTCTACGTGCTCGGCGGCGCGATCCAGCACGGGTCGGGCAGCTACGTCACCTATCTGCTGCCCGGCATCCTGCTCATCACGATCGCCTCGGGCATCTCCTACACCGCGTTCCGGCTGTTCCTGGACATGCGCAGCGGCATCTTCGAACGGTTCCAGTCCATGCCGATCGCCCGGTCGACCGTGCTCTGGGCGCACGTGCTGACCTCGCTGATCGCCAATCTGATCTCCGTCGTGGTCGTCGTCCTCGTCGCGCTCGCCATGGGTTTCCGCTCCGGCGCGGGACCGCTGGCCTGGCTCGCGGTCGCCGGTCTGGTGATCCTGTTCACCATGGCCCTGACCTGGATCGCGGTCATTCCCGGCCTCACGGCGAAGTCCGTGGACGGCGCGAGCGCGTTCTCCTATCCGCTGATCTTCCTGCCGTTCCTCAGTTCGGCATTCGTGCCCACTGGCACGATGCCGGGCCCGGTGCGCGCGTTCGCCGAGCACCAGCCGGTGACCTCGATCGTCAACGCCATTCGCGAGCTGTTCACGCAGCAGCCGGTCGGCGGCGACGTCTGGATCGCCGTCGCCTGGTGTGTCGGCATTCTCGTGGTCGCGTACGTGTTCGCGATCGCCGCGTACCGCCGGAAGATCTCCTAGTAGCGCAGGGGCACGAGGTCGTCCGCGTGGACGACCTCGCGGCGCTGCTCGGGCGTGAGTTCGTGGCTGGAGCGGCCGAGCAGGGCGGGCATCTCGGTCACGTCGTAGGCGACCACTCCCCTGGCCACCACCTGGCCCGCCGGGTCGAGCAGTTCGACCACGTCGCCCGCTTCGAACTCGCCGTCGGCGCCGGTGATGCCGGCGGCCAGCAGCGAGCGGCGGCGGTGCAGCACGGCGGCGACCGCGCCTGCGTCCAGGTGCAGCCGACCGGCGGCGTCGGCGGCGTAGCCGAGCCAGAACCGGCGCGCGGACAGGCGGGTGCTGCCGGCCGCGAACGCGGTGCCGACCGCCGCGCCGGCCAGCGCGGCGTCCGCTTGCGCGGCCGAGGCGAGCAGCACCGGGATGCCGGCGGAGGAGGCCAGGCGGGCGGCGGCGAGTTTGGAGGCCATGCCACCGGTACCGAGGCCGGACGCACCGCTGGTGCCCGCGTCCACGCCGTCGGTGTCGGCGGCGTCGGCGACCTCGGTGATCCGGCGGGCGTTGCCGCGCCGTGGGTCGCCGTCGTACAGGGCGTCCACATCGGACAGGAGAACCAGGGCCTCCGCGCCGATCAGGTGCGCGACCAGCGCGGCCAGCCGGTCGTTGTCGCCGAAACGGATCTCGTCGGTGGCGACCGTGTCGTTCTCGTTCACCACCGGCAGCACGCCAAGGGCGAGCAGCCGGGAGAAGGTGCGCTGCGCGTTGCGGTAGTGCGCCCTGCGCACCACGTCGTCGGCGGTCAGCAGGACCTGGCCGATGGTCAGCGAATGCCGTTGGAAGGACGCGGAGTAGGCGTGCGCCAGCGCGAGCTGACCGACGCTGGCCGCGGCCTGCTGGGTGGCCAGGTCACGTGGCCTGCGCGCGATGCCGAGCGGGGCGAGCCCGGCCGCGATCGCGCCGGAGGACACCAGCACGACCTGGGCGCCCGCGTCGCGGCGGGCGGCCAGCGCGTCGAC
>DASZJG010000065.1:0-1614 GCA_035948315.1 Pseudonocardiaceae bacterium
TCCGCTGGTCGGCCCGGTGCCCGGCGTGCGCAACTGCTGGGCGGCCTGCGCGGTGATGGCCGGCCTGTCGCAGGGCGGCGGGGTCGGCCTCACCCTCGCGCGCTGGATGGTCGACGGCGATCCGGGTGAAGACATCTGGGCGATGGACGTGGCCCGCTTCGGCAACTGGGCGAGCCTCGCCTACACCAATGCCAAGGTGCGGGAGAACTACAGCCGCCGGTTCCGTATCACCTTTCCTAACGAGGAGCTCCCGGCCGGCCGGGCACTGCACACCACGCCGGTCTATGACCGGCTCACCGCCCACAACGCGGTATGGGGCGCGAGCTTCGGGCTCGAGCATTCCCTGTGGTTCCAGCGGCCGGGGGAAGAGCCGCGCGAGGACGTGACGTTCCGTCGGTCCAACGCCTACCCGGTCGTCGCGGACGAGTGCACCACGGTGCGCGAACGCGTCGGGCTCACCGAGTGCTCCAACTCCGCCAAGTACCGCGTGACCGGCGCCGGCAGCGCCGACTGGCTGCAGCGGCTGTTCACCAACCGGCTGCCGCGACCCGGCCGGATCAACCTGACCGCCGCCCTCGATCCGGGCGGTCACATCGTCGGGGAGTTTTCCGTGGCCCGGGTCGGTACGGACGATTTCTTCCTGTTCGGCTCGCAGATCGCCGAAGCGCATCACTCGCGCTGGTTCCTCGGCCACCTCGCTGATGGGGTGCGGTTCGACGTGCTGGGCTTGTCCCTGGTGGGCCTCTCTGTGGCCGGTCCGGGCGCCCGCGACGTGCTGCAATCGGTCACCGACGCTTCGCTGGCCACCGAGGATTACCCGTTCATGACGTTCCGCCGGATCGACGTCGGGATGATCCCGGCCTACGTCGGCCGGATGACCTACACCGGCGATCTTGGCTACGAGATCTGGGTCGCACCGGAGTACCAGCGGGCGCTGTTCGATCTGCTGTGGCAGGCCGGCCAGCCATACGGCGTCGGCCTGTTCGGGTTCCGGGCTTTGATGTCGCTGCGCATGGAGAAGATGTTCGGTACGTGGGCGCGCGAATACCGTCCGATCTACACGCCGGTGCAGGCGCGAATGCACCGATCGCTCAAGCTCGATCACGACTTCATCGGCCGCGCCGCGGTGGAGGCTGAGCTAGCCCGCGGCCCGGCTCGAACGCTCGGCTACTTCGACATCACCCCCGATCCGGCGGAACCGGCCGACGTCGTCGGCGACGAGCCGATCTGGCACGGCGGGGCGGTGGTGGGCTGGGTGACGTCCGGCGCGTATGCGCATTACAGCCGCCGCTCGCTAGCTTTCGGCTACGTGCCGAGCGAGCTCGCGGTGCCCGGCGCGATGTTCGAGGTGGAGATCATCGGCCAGCGCCGTCCGGCGAGACTGCTGCCAGAACCGGTGCTCGACCCGACGGGCCAGCGCATGCGCGTCTGATGGGACGCCATCCTGACCTCGAACGACGGGCTGAGCTGCTGGACGAGGTGGTCCGCTACCTCGGTCGGCACGGCGTCGCCGGAGTGTCGCTGCGGCCAGTTGCCCGCGCACTGGGTGTGTCGGTCAACGCGCTGGTGCATCACTTCGGCAGCAAGGACGAACTGGTGGTCGCCGCGTTGCGG
>DASZJG010000066.1:0-2971 GCA_035948315.1 Pseudonocardiaceae bacterium
ACTCCCACCGCGCCTGGCCCGACTGCGAACCCTTCGCCTCCGACGGCGCCCGCCGGTTCATGGCGGCCATGTTCGACCTGGTGCCCCCGGTCGGCCTCGACGAGTACGCCGCCCTGTTCACCGCCCGCGCGCGCATCGGCCGGGTCTGGTCGGAATACCAGCGCGACACTCCGCTGATCATCGCGCCGATCTACGCGGGCGAACCGTTCCGCGCGGGCGAGGACCTCGACCGCGCCGCCGAGATCGTGCACAACCTGTCGGCCACTGTCGCGGTGAACTTCCTCGGCGTGCCGGCCGTCGCCGTCCCGGTCGGTCTCGTCGACGGCCTCCCACAGGCAGTCCAGGTGATCGGCCCACGCTTCGGCGACGAACTCTGCCTACGCGCCGCCGAACTGATCGAGGCCACCATCGACCGTCCCGCGTCACTCCTCGAGTAGCTCCTGCTGCGGCGTGCGCCCCGGTCGCGCCGGCAGCTGGATGTGCGCCTCGGTCCCACCCGCGGGCCGCCGCGCCAGCCACGCCCGCCCGCCGTGCGCGGTCACCACCTGTCGCACGATCGCCAGCCCGAGCCCGGAACCGGGCATCGCCCGCGCCTCCGCGGTCCGGTAGAACCGCTCGAACACCCGATCCTGGTCGGACGCCGGCACGCCGGGCCCCCGGTCCGCGACCACGATGTCCGCCAGTCCCTCCGCGTACCGCACGTCCACCCGGACCGGATAATCCGGCGGGCTCCACTTGGCCGCGTTGTCCAGCAGGTTCAACACGGCCCGCTCCAGCCCGGACCGCTTGCCGAACACCATGATCGACTGGTCGGTCAGGGTGAAGCTCACCTCGGGCGAGCGGGTCCGCGCCCGGCCCACCGCGGTCCGCACGATGCTGGCCAGATCCAGCTCGGTCGCCTCGTCCGTACTGCCCGGGTCACGCGCCAGCTCCACGACCTCCTCGATCAGGTGATCAAGTTCACCCATCTGAGCTTCGATGTCGGACAGCAGCTTCAGCTTGTCGTCACTCTCCAGCTTCCGGTCCGGGCTGCGTTCCGCCCGCAGCAACAGGTCGATGTTGGTGCGCAGACTGGTCAGCGGCGTCGCCAACTCGTGGCTCGCGTCCTCGACCAGCTGCCGCTGCGCCTCGCGCGCCATGCCCAGCGCGGTCAGCATCCGGTTCATGCTCGCCGCCACGCTCGCCACCTCGGCGGTCTCGCGCCGCGCGATCGGCACCGCCGCACGCAGATCCTGGGTCGCCGCCACGTGCGCGGCCGCTCCCGCCACCCGGTACACCGGCCGCAACCCCGCGACCGTGAAGCCGTAACCCAGCGCCGCCGCGATCACGATGGCCAGCAGGCCCGCACCGCCCAACAGCACCGCGAACTTGTCCAGGGTCGCGTCGACGCTGGTCAGATCCGCCGCGAACTGGACGGCGTCGCCCCGGCTCGAATGCTCGGTGAGTAGCAGGTAGTGCACCTTGTCGAGGTAGATGTCGCGCACCGAACTGTCCTGCGACCCCACCGCGACCGCGATGTCCGTTGCCGTCACCGGCAGCGCCTGCGCCTGGAACTTCGGCCGCTTGCTGTGTCCGTTGGTGGACACCACCCCGAACAACGTGCTGATGTCCGGCCGCAGCCACGCGGGCGGCGACTGCAACGTCGCCGGGTCGATCCGGTTGACCAGCGGCTCGGCCTGCTGCCGCAGGTCCTGCTCGATGCCGCCGCGCAACTCCTGGCGCAGCAGGATCCATGCCGTGCCGGACACCAGCAGCACCGCGATCGCGACGGCCGCGGCGCTGAGCACCGTCAGCCGTCGTCTGATCGTCGGCCGGCTCACCTCGGTCCTCCCCGCCCCGTCAGCGCGCCCGCTCCGACGGGTCCGGTTCGCGCAACACGTAACCGACCCCGCGCACGGTGTGCACCAGCCTCGACTCGCCGGCCGCCTCGAGCTTGCGCCGCAGATAGCCGATGTAGACGTCCAGGCTGTTGGACTTGGTGCCGAAGTCGTAGCCCCACACCTCGGTGAACAGCACCGATCGGGTGACCACCCGGCAGGCACTCTGCAACAGCACCGCGAGCAGGTCGAACTCGGTCTTGGTCAGTTCGATCACCCGGTCGCCGCGCAGCACCGTGCGGTTGTCCGGGTCCAGGGTCAGGTCGGCGAAGGTCAGCGCCTCGTGGTCGGCAGGATCCGCCCTTCGCAGCAGCGCCCGCACCCTGGCCAGCAGTTCTTCCGGCGCGAAGGGTTTGACGACGTAGTCGTCCGCGCCCGCGTCGAGCCCGACCACCCGGTCGCCGACGGTCCGTCGCGCGGTCACCATCAACACCGGCACCCGGTCGCCGGTGACCCGCAGCCTGCGACACGTCTCCAGGCCGTCCAGCCCCGGCATCATCACATCGAGAATCACCAGATCGTGATGACTGGCACGCAGCGCGTCCAACGCGGCATAACCGTCGCTGGCCAGTTCCACCTGGTAACCCTCGAACCGCAGGCTTCGGCTGAGCGACTCCCGCACCGCAGGCTCGTCGTCAACGACCAGAACACGCATGCCCCCTATCTTGGCTGGTCGATCGTTGGGGAGCGCGCGGGCTACCGTCAGGCACCGACATTTTTCGCGTCGAACGTCGGTTAGCTGCCTGATCGTCCACAACGGCGGACGATATCCACAGATTGCTCCCAGCTTCGAACGCGCAGGTCACAGGTTCGGCAGAGTGGTCCGCATCGCCACAGAGGAACGGAGCGGACCCATGGAGAACAACACCGTGATCGGCAACATCTGCGCGGACCCGACCCTGCGCATGACCAGGAAGGGCAACAGGCCGATGGCGCGGTTCACCCTCGCCGTCAACCACCGTCGCAAGGTCGGCGATGACGAGTTCGTCGACCGCCCGGCCGTGTTCCACCGGATCGTTTGTTTCGGCTCGCTCGCCGAGAACGTCAGCAACTCGCTGCGCAAGGGAATGGAAGTGGTCGCGGTCGGGGGCTGG
>DASZJG010000067.1:0-4519 GCA_035948315.1 Pseudonocardiaceae bacterium
GCCCGCCACCGACGCCTTCTGCGGACCGAACGACAAAGCCGACCAGCCACACCACGAGCACGATGCCTGCAACGATCCACAGCGCATGCACCATGAACCCGACGCCGCCGAGCGCGATCGCCAACAACAGCACCAACAGAATGACCAACATCGCTTGACTCCTTCGGTTCGAGTTCCCCGGTATTGTTCACCATGAGGATTCCCCGAGAACTGAACGTTAACCATTTTCAAGCGATATCAGACGCACTTTCCGCGACGGGCGTGCCGCTCCGCCAGACCTGCACCTGCGGGAGCCCCATCCGCTGCGCGACCTGGCTCTGGGGCAGTTCTTCGAAGAACCGCGGTCGGACGATCTCGGCTTCGCCGCGCGGCAGCCGCGACGATCGATCTGTTGTGGACTTTCAGTACCTGAACAGTGCGGCGACACCGTCGGTGATGGTGGCCGCACCGGTCAGCACCGCACGTCGGCCGCGGTGACCAGCGCAGCAACCACGACGGCCTCGTCCGCCCGGTGTTCGGTCACCTCGGTGCCCATTTCCCGCAACACGGCGGGCTGGACCGCGATCTGACTGGGGTCCGCGCCGAGCCAGACCATCCGATCGGCCTCCGGACCGCAACGCGTCGGTGACCTTGGTCAGTCCTTCGCAGGCCGTGTCGTGAGCCAGGCCGATATGCAGCCGTTCCAGCAGCGACTGGTCGCGTTCGGCCTGGCACTGCGCGAGAATCCGTCCCACGCCCTCGGTGACGCCCTCGGTATCGAGGGCTTGGCGGGCGCCGTCGACGTCCAGTTCGACGGAGAGCTTGCGCACGTGCGCGGGGAGTTCGGTGTAGATCGCGGTACGCGGTGCGATCGTGCCGGCCAGCACCAGCAGGTCCGCGCCGACCCGTTCGACGAGCCGCGCGACGTGTTCGGCCGTCTTCCGGGCGTTGCGGCGGACCGTCTCGTCGTCCCGGTTCTCGGTGCACCCGTGCGCCCGGCCGCCACCTGGACCATGATGCGCCGGGTGGTCGCCGCCGTACACCGTGTCATCGGTCGCCGTGCCGTTCGCCTCGACCGTGCGCAGCGTCGCGCCGGTCTTGTTGGCGACCACGATGACGTGCGGGATCGGCGGTTCGAGCGCGGACAACAGTGGCAGCAGGTAGGGCAGTTCCGACAGGCGCACCACATCGGCAGAAGGCAGCGCCGGGAGGTCTTCGCTGAGCAGTACTCGGCCGTGCGCGACGATGACCGCGCGCCCGGCCCGTCCGATCGCGGACTGACCGAGCACGGCCTGCCTGGCCGCTTCGACCGCGGCCGGATCGGCACCACCCGCCCACAGTTCGGTTTCGGCGGCCCGCCTACGCAACTCGGTGCGGGCTGCCGCGTTCTCGGTTTCGTGCGAAACATCGATGTACACCGACACGAACGGTCCCGTTTCGCCGACCAGTTCGCGCGGTTGTTCGGTTCGCATGTGTGCCGCTTACCCTGTCTGCGCCGGTCCATACGCGCTGAACGGCACCGATGTCTCGCGGTCGTCCTGGTGCAGGCGGTGCAGCAGCGTGGCCACCCCGCCATCGGCCCGGCCATTGCGGCGTGCGCTGGTGTGCACCACCGGCTCGGTCGCGCAGGTCAGCCGGAACCCGGACGCACCGAGCCGCCGCCACAGATCCTGGTCCTCACCGCTGGTCAACGGCCCGAACCCACCGATCGCCGCATACGCGTCCGCACGAAAACCGAGGTTCGCCCCATACACGTTGCCCTGCCCGTCCCACGCTCGCGCCTGGCGGCGGACAATGCGGTAACGGGCAGCGGCAGCCGGCGACAGCGACTGGGCCAGTTCCGCGACACCCGCGACCGCGTGCCAGCCGCGCTCGGCCAACCGCAGGTGCGCGAGCCCCCAGCCAGCGTCGACCGTGCTGTCCGCGTCCGTGGACAGCAGCAGGGTCTCCGCCGGTTGATGGCCGGTCAGCATCGTCGTGAGCCGCACGACCCCGAGATGGCGTAGCTCGCCGATGGTGGCGGCGCGATGGTTGGGCACGATTCGCGCGTTGGGCCAACCGGCGAACTCCGCGCGCGCGATGCGCGCGGTGTCATCGACACAGCGATCCGCGACGACACAGACGGCTCGCTCGATCCGCCAGGGCAGTTTCGCCAGCGCTACCCTCAGGTGGCGCAGGCTGTTCCCGATCAGCTCGGCCTCGTTCTGAGCCGGAATGACGACTCCGACCGCCAGGATCATCGGCGCGCCAGCACGTGTAGCACGAACCGCTCGTCCCAGTGTTCAACGAGCACCCGCACACCGGGGTGGGCCAACAGGACCTCGTGCGCGCGCTCACCGTCCATCGGTGCCTCCGGCGCCCACGGCCGCCAGTGCACGGCCACCAGTTGCCCGTCCGGCCGCAGCGCGGCTACCGCGCGGTCGATCGTGTCGCGCAGTTGCCCCTCGCCCAGGTAGTACAGGATTTCGCTGAACACCACCAGGTCGACGGGTCCCGACGGCAGGTCCTGTGGAAGCGCGCCCGTGCGCACCGAGACGTTGAGCAGATCGAGAGTCCGGATATGGGCCCTGCGGACCGCGTTCGGCGCCGGGTCGAACGCCAGCACCTCATCGCAACGCGCCGCCAGCGACCTGGTCAGCACGCCGATGCCGCAGGCGGGTTCGACGGCGACGCCGTACTGCTCCCGGGGCAGACTGGCCAGCAGTACCGCACTTTTGCGGCGCTCATACCACCGGTCCGACACCCGCCACGGGTCGTCGTCGTAGTCGTAGAGTTCGACGAACCGGCTGATCGGCGCGCCGGCACTGGGCGGCTGGCGGAACAGCACCTCGGTGTCGCGGTCGAAGTGGCTGAGCATCTCGGCGGTCAGGATCGGTTCCTCGCCGCGCGGCCCCGGTTTCAGCTGCGAGGCGAACGCGGCGATCCCAGCCGCCTTGCGGCCGCGTTGGGCGGCGCTGAGCCGGTGTGTCACCGCGTGATCACGCGGAATGGCCTGGTCCGACGGTTGGTGCCAGTGCCACATCCAGATCGGATAAGCGAATCGGTGGGCCGACACCGGCGCGACGCGCAACCCCGTCTCGCCGACGATCCGGTGGTCGGGATGGGGATCACCGGGCCAGGGCAGCAGACACAGGTCTGCGCCGGCCAGCAGTTCGGCCAGCGCCACCGCGAGCCGGTCGTGGTGCTCGGCCAGGCCGGAGTCGGGCAGGCCGAGCCAGTGCACCGCGACCGTGCCGAGGCCCTGCGCGCGCAGCGACTCGAACAGTTCGCGCCTGCGCTGCTGCCCCAACTCGGCACGTTTCTCCTGGTTCGCGTCGGGAAACGCGGCTTCACCGTCGGTCGCGATCACCAACGAGACCTCGGCACCCTGCTCGTGCAGCCACTGCACGAGCCCGCTCGCGCCCAGTGTCTCGTCGTCCGGATGCGCGGCGACCACGACCACCTTGGTGAACCGCTCCTCAGGGAACGGTTCGGCGGCCACGTCAGCCAGCCAGCCCCGCCAGTCCGACTCCGGCGTGATCGCTCGCCGACTCATCGGCTCGCTGCCTGATCGAACAGGTGTCTGCCGAGCCGGGCCAGATCACGCTCGGCGTGGTGCTGACGGATGTAGACGGCGAGGTCGGCCAGGTGCTGGACGAAGGAGCGGTCCCAGCAGAGCGGACCCGGCCCGGTGATCCTCGGCGCGATGTCCACGATCGCCCGGCCGGCCCGCTCAGCCGCCGACTTGGCCGCCCCGATCGCTCCGGTCAGGTCCAACTCCGGATCGGCGTCGATGGCATGGGCGGTGTTGGCCAGCAGAGCGTCGGTGGCATGCAGCATCGAGGCGAGCGCGCCGACGTGAGCCAACTGGTGTTCATCAGGCTCTCCGCGCTCACGCAGCAGCCCGACGACCCGGTCGTAGCCGCCCATGGCGCCGCCGAGCCAGATCGCCGCGACTCCCCCGCTGCCGAGCCGGAACCCGCGCCTGCGCACGTACCAGTCATCCGTGCCGATGATCATGTCCTCGGTGATCGATACCTCGTCGAACCGCACGTCGAGGCTGTCCGAGGCGTCCATGCCCAGCGCGGGCCAACTGTCCAGGTCCGGATGAACGCCGGGTGCGGCGAGATCCACCTCGATCAGCCAGCCTGTACCACCCGGCGCCGCCGCCGCGACCAGAGCCCGGTCCAGCACGCTCCCGCCGGAACAGAACCGGATCAAGCCGGTCAACCGCAGGCCGCCGCTGGTGCGCTCGACGGCGGCACCGGTGCCGCCCGCTTTGGCCGCCCACACCCCGTACAGCGCGTCCGGCGCCGAGATCCGGCCCGCTTCGGCCAGGATCGCCAGCGCGTCGACGTGTCCTTCGGCCAGCCGCGCCAGCGCCAGATCGGTCCGGCCCAGGGCGGCCAGCGCTGACCAGCGCGGCAGTGTCTGGCCGTGTCCTGGTTCGGGCAGCGTCAGTTCGCCCGCGCCTGCCCGCCTGCGCAGTTCGGTCGTCAACGTCGACACCGAACGCGGCAACGCCAACGGTTTGGGTGCTACCTGGTCCAGCAACGTACGC
>DASZJG010000068.1:0-1880 GCA_035948315.1 Pseudonocardiaceae bacterium
GTGGTTGGGCCCGCGCCAGGACAGTTCGACCCGTTCGCCCCCGACCTCCAGGGTGTAGCTGTCGGCGAAGGTTACGTCCGGCACCGGCCTTGCCGGGTTGTTGTCCCGCAGCAGCAGCCGCCGGGTCTCCTCGTGCCCGATGCGAACCACGTCGCTGCCGAAAATCGAGGACGCGCCGGTGTGGTCGTCATGGTGATGGGAGTAGACCATGTGCGTCACCCTGTTGGTCACGCCCTCGGCGGCGGTGATCTCGTCTATCGCGCGCCGCAGGTTGTGGCCGATGGATGGGGGCGTGTCGAACAGCACGACGCCGTCCGGGGTGGCCAGGAACGCCGACTGGTAGACGCCGTCGGTGACCCAGTACAGGTTCCGCTCGACGCGCCCGACGTAGTAACCCTGCTCGTTGGGGGTCACGCCACGCGCGGACGGGGGAATCGGCGCGTAGTCGGCCTGGCCGTCACCGGATGCTGGTGAAGTCACGGTTTCTCCTTGATTCTGAGGCACGTAGCCTGGCGGCCGTGCGAGCCTTCGCGATGGATTAAGGCTCGCTGCCAGCCAGGTGAGCGGTCGTCACCGTAACTCGGTGATTTCGCTTTCCGTTGCCGGTCACCGGATCCTGGTGATGCGGGGTCACCTGCCAGCCCGTGACCATGGCCTCATGGACCCGGTACCCGCCATGTACGTAATCCGGATCAACGGGCATCTCGGTGCCACGGTGCTGTCCGCGTTCCCGGGCTTGATCCCGCGGCGGCACGGCGCGCACACGGTGCTCACCGGGCTCCTCGACCAGTCGGCGCTGTACGGCGTGCTGGCCGAGATCGAGGCCCTCGGCCTGGATCTGCTCGAGGTCCGGCAGCTCGGCCAGGGCGTCTTAGGCGCCGTACGCGGGCAGTATCGCCCCGCTCACTGGCGCCGCGGCATCGCTGACGAGAAACGCGATCACGCCGGCGATCGCCTCGGGCGCGACCGCGTGCGCCAGCACCTCAGGAGGGAATATGTTCCGGTTCGCGGGAGTAACAAGCAGCTGCGGCGCGACCGCGTTCACCCGGATCCCGTGCGGGCGCAGTTCGACGTCGAGGGTGCGCGTCAGGTGGACAAGAGCGGCCTTGCTGGCGCTGTACGCGGTCATGCCGCCGGTTGGCTCGATCCCCGGACGGGCGGCCACGTGCACGATGACACCCGAACCCTGCTGCTGCATATGCGGCGCGACCGCCTGGCTCAGCCACAGCGCGGGTCCCAGGTTGACATCCATCATGAGCCGCAGCGTGTCGGGAGTCGTGGCGAGCAAGTCTCCTGGACGGAAGGCGCCGATGGTGTTCACCAGCACGTCAGGGGGCCCGATCTCGCCGGCGATCCGGTCGACGAACTGTTTCGTCGCGTCCGGGTCGGTGGGGTCGGCGACCTCGCGGCGGATGTCGCCGGGGAGGTCGCCGAGCGCGCGCTCGTTCCGGTCGACCGCCACGACCGTGAGGCCGCCGGCGGTGAGGGTGATTGCTGTCGCGTGACCAAGCGCACCGCCCGCGCCGGCCACGATCGCCACCTTCGCGCTCATGGTGCCCAAAGGTAGCGGCGAGCAAGGTGAGCGGCCGTCACCTGGATTCGGTGATTCCGCGGTCCCGCTTCCGCGCTAGCGCGCGGCGGCGAGCAGCCGCAGCTCACGTGCACGCTGCACGGCCGCGGAGCGGTCAGCCACCTGGAGCTTGGCGTAGATGCTGCGGATGTGCGTGCTGACCGTGTTCACCGACACTGACAGCTCGGCCGCGATCTCAGGGCGCGACAGGTTCGTCGGCAGGTACCGCAGCACCTTCAGCTCACCGGGACTCAGCTCCTCCGCCTGTTCAGGCACCCGGTCGTCGTTGACCGGCACGGACGCGCCGCGC
>DASZJG010000069.1:0-149423 GCA_035948315.1 Pseudonocardiaceae bacterium
GTGGTGGGGCGTAGCAGAACTGCGCCCCACCACGGCACCCCACTGTCCGGACGCATGTGCCTGGTCCCGCCAGCCCCGTCCCGCATCCCCGCAAGGAGGTACGCCCCGTGAACGAGCCGATTCTGGCGCTGCGCGGCGTGAACA
This sequence comes from Pseudonocardiaceae bacterium, assembly GCA_035948315.1. Lineage (GTDB taxonomy): Bacteria > Actinomycetota > Actinomycetes > Mycobacteriales > Pseudonocardiaceae > CAJCJE01. The sequence continues at coordinate 145 of DASZJG010000069.1, forward strand.
AGAGTTTCGGCCCGGTTCACGTGTTGCACGACGTGGACTTCGTGGTGCGAGCCGGTGAGGTCGCCGCCCTGGTCGGCGACAACGGTGCCGGCAAGTCGACGCTGATCAAGTGCATCGCCGGCATCCACCCGGTGGACAGCGGCGAGATGCTGTTCAACGGCAAGCCGGTGTCCATCCACGGTCCGCGCGACGCCGCCGCGCTCGGCATCGAGGTGGTGTACCAGGACCTCGCGCTCGCCGACAACCTCGACATCGTGCAGAACATGTTCCTCGGCAGGGAACGCGGCCCGTCCTGGATGCTGGACGAGGCCGGCATGGAACTGGCGGCCCGCAAGACCCTCGCGTCGTTGTCGGTGCGCACGGTCAAGTCGGTGCGCACGCCCGTGTCCTCGCTCTCCGGTGGCCAGCGGCAGACCGTTGCCATCGCCAAGTCCGTGCTGTGGAACAGCAAGGTCGTGCTGCTCGACGAGCCGACCGCCGCGCTCGGTGTCGCCCAGACCCGCCAGGTGCTCGACCTGGTGCGCAGGCTGGCCGAACAGGGCCTCGGCGTGGTGCTGATCAGCCACAACATGAACGACGTCTTCGAGGTCGCCGACCGGATCTCCGTGCTGTACCTGGGCCGGATGGCCGCCGAGGTCAACGCCAAGGACGTCACCAACAACCAGGTGGTCGAGCTGATCACCGCCGGCCGTTCGGGCGACCTCGGCCTCGCCCGCCCCGACGCAGCGGCCATGTAGGCGTGCGAGTCTCGACTGATCTTGTGAGGACCATCCCATGACCGACAACCAGACCCAGTCGCCGGACCAGGCGGCCTCCGGCAAGAACGCCAACACGGTGATCTCCGACTTCGGGATCGACACCACCTCCCGCAGCACCCGCGAGGCGTTCGGCGACTACATCGCCAAGGTGCGCGGCGGTGAGTTCGGCGCGCTGCCCGCCGTCGGCGGCCTGATCGTGCTGCTGATCGTGTTCAGCAGCCTGTCCGGCTTCTTCCTGACCATCAACAACCTCGCCAACCTGGTCACCCAGGGCGCGGGCGAGACGATCATCGCCATCGGCATCGTGTTCGTCCTGCTGCTCGGCGAGATCGACCTGTCCGCGGGTACCGCGTCCGGTGTGTGTGCCGCCGTGCTCGCGTTGCACCTGAACAACAACGGCAACCTGCTCGGCGCGATGGGCGGGACCGTCTACTACGCGTTCATCCTGGTGCTCGTGCTCGCCGCCGTGGTGTCCGCGTTCATGCGCATCTGGGCGGGTTCCGCGCTCGCGTTCGTCGCGGTGATCCTGATGCTGTCCGGCTTCGGCCCGAACGCCTGGCTGGAAATGCTGCTCGCGGTCTGCGTCGGCGGCGGCATCGGCTGCCTGACCGGTGTGATGGTGTCCAAGATCCGCATCCCGTCCTTCGTGGTGACCCTGGCGCTGTTCCTGGCCTGGAACGGTGTGACCATCCAGTTGGTCGGCAGCGCCGGCACCGTGCCGATCCGCAACAGCCCGGTCCTGTTCAACGTGGCCAACGGCAACCTGAGCGTGCTGGCCAGTTGGATCCTGCTGGTCGTCGCGGGCGGCGGATACGCGGCCGTGGTGCTCGGCCGGCACTTCGCCAGGCTGCGCAAGGGACTCGTGGCCCAGCCGACCACGCTGGTGCTGATCAAGGTCGCGGTGATGCTGGTGATCGCGATCCTCGCCACCTGGCTGCTCACGCTGAACCGCTCGCCGAACCCGGACATCGCCAGCATCTCCGGTGTGCCCTACGTGGTGCCGCTGATCCTGCTGCTGATGATCGTCGGCACCTACGTGCTCGACCGCACCCGCTACGGCCGGCACATCTACGCGGTCGGCGGCAACCGGGAGGCGGCTCGCCGCGCAGGTGTGAACGTGGACAAGATCCGGATGAGCGTGTTCGTGATCTGTTCCAGCCTCGCCGCGGTCGGTGCGATCGTCTACAGCTCGAAGATCGGGTCGGTCAGCGGTGCGGCCGGTGCCGGCAACGAGCTGCTGTTCGCGGTCGGCGCGGCGGTCATCGGTGGCACGTCGCTGTTCGGCGGTCGCGGCCGGGTGCGGGACGCGGTGATCGGTGGCGCGGTGCTGGCCACCGTGAACAACGGTCTCGGCCTGCTCGGCTTCCAGGCCGCAACGGTCAACATCGTCACCGGTCTGGTGCTGCTGGTCGCGGCGACCGTGGACGCGTTGTCCCGGCGGCGGGCGACGGCACGTTAAGGACGGGCGCGGCAGGCGGTTCGAAGGAAGTACTGATTTCAGTGGGGGTGCCAGGGTGACGTCACCACCGACAGCCGGCACCCGGCCGGACGAGGTCCGGCGCCACAATCGGGCCGCCCTGCTGCGCAGACTGCACGTCGCGGGGCCGTGCACTCGCGCGACGCTGGCCACCGAACTCGGCCTGAACCGCTCGACCATCAAGACCCTGGTCGACGGTCTGGCCGAGGACGGGCTGGTCGAGGAACGGCTCCCGGCGCAGCGCAGCGGTGCGGGCCGACCGTCCCTGCTGGTGCTGCCGCAGCCGCAGGCCGCGGTCGTGCTGGCCGTGGACATTCGGGTCGAGCAGGTGGCGACCGCGCTGGTCGGCATCGGCGGCGACATCCTCGGCCGGTGCAGCTGGAGCCTGCGGCGCAAGACCAGGGAGCCGCGCGAGGTGTTCACCAAGATCATCGACACCTCGGAGCTGCTCATCGAGGAACTCGCGGTGGACGTGGTCGCGGTCGGCGTGTCCGTGCCGGGCACGGTGCGCAAGAGTGACGGGCTGGTGCACGAGGCGCCGAACCTGCACTGGAGCAACGTGGCGCTGGGCGACTGGCTCGGCCGCACGCTGCACAGGCCGGTGCACGTCGGCAACGACGCCGAACTCGGCGCGCTGGCCGAACACCTGCGCGGGGTGGCGCGCGGCGCTTCGGATGTGGTCTACGTCACCGCGGATGTGGGCGTCGGCGGCGGCGTCATCTCCAACGGGTCGTCCATGCGCGGCTCCGGCGGATACGTCGGCGAGATCGGGCACATGGTGGTCAACCCGCACGGCCGGCAGTGCTACTGCGGCTGCCGGGGCTGCTGGGAGACCGAGGTCGGCGAACACGCGCTGAGCAGGGCGCTCGGCATCCCGGAGGACTCACCGCGCGGCGCGATCGTCGCCGAGCTGCGCGGGTTGGTGGGCAAACCGGACGAGACCCTCTCGCGGCTCGGCGACTTCGGCGAATGGCTGGCGGTCGGCCTGGTCAACGTGGTCAACCTGCTCTGCCCACAACTGGTCGTCCTCGGTGACCTGTTCACGGCACTGCCTGATGTGCTGGTCGAACAGGTCGGTAGGAAGGTAAGGGAACGCAGTCTGGTCAGTCGGGCACTGGGCGGGACGAGGATCGTCACCTCGTCGCTCGGTTCGGACGTGAAACTGTTGGGCGCGGCGGAACTAGCGTTCGAGCCCGTGCTGGCCAGCTGGTAGTTCCACGAAAAGACGAAGGCCGGACATCCCCGCGATGTCCGGCCTTCGTCTGTGTCTCTTAGGCTTGGTTCTGGATTTCGGCGGCCAGTTCGCGCAGCCGGGCCTCGTGCGCCCGAGCGTGGTGCCCGCAGAAGAGGAGCTCGCCGCCCGAAGGCAGGACGGCTCGTACCCGGGCGGCAGCACCGCAGCGATCGCAACGGTCGGCAGCGGTCAGATCGGGGCGGGTGAGCGTGGTTGTCATGTGGATCTCCCTCCGTCCCGGCACCGGTCACCCGGTGCCTGTTGGCCACGACCACGGTGGCGAGCCTCCGCCTCGTGTTCGTTGCTCCTACTGTTCCAGACGCTTTGGCCCCCGCAAGTGTTCCCGCGCTGATGCGATCGTCATCACGGCCGGAAGTACCCGGATGTCGCAGCGGTTGACCCCTGAATCGTCTCGCTCCGTAACCGTGACCTGCGGATTTGTCCGGAACCAGACATGGATTTCGGTGACCGATGCCACGTTCTCGACAGGCGAGAACCTCGTTCGCGGTTAGCGAACGGGGCGGTTTTCGGGCGTTTCGGGGCCTCGCTCGGCCCTTCACCGCGCCTTCACTGGGGCTGGTAGCCCTCCACGAACTCCTTCTTGCCGGTGCCGCCGTCGCAGTCCGGGAAGATCGAGTCGTAGTGCATGTTCGCACCGCCGTAGATGCACCGGTACATGGTCAGCGCGTCGCCGCCCTGCGGCGAACGGTAGATGTAGCCGATCAGGCCGAGGTCGGTGTTGCCCTTGCCCTCGCAGGTGCCGGACTGGTCGGTCGAGGTGAAGTAGTCGTTGCCGGTTTCCTTGCAGCTGAACAGCTTGATCGCGCCCGGCTCCGGCCCGGCCAGCAGCTTGCCGAGCCCGTAGTTCTCGCGCTTGAAGCCGCTGGGGATGGCGGTGCCCGCGATCGCGCTGATGTGCGCGCCGGTGGTGGAGTTATAGTAGCGGTAGATGGCCACCGTGGCAGGTGGCGCGGTACTGGTGGTCGTGGACCCGCCGCCCGGTGCACCGCCCGCGTTCGGCTTGCTGCTCTGCGTGGTCGTGGTGGCCCTGCCGGTGGTCGTGGTCGCCGTGGTGGTGGGCGCGGTGGTCGTGGCGCTGGCCGCGGTCGTCGTCCCGGTCGCGGAGCCGGTCACCGAGGTGGTCGGGCTGCCCTGCTGCGGGGCGGCGCTGGTGTTGGCGTGCGAACCGGTCAGCGCGATGACCGTGCCGGTCAGCGCGAGCACGGCCACCACGGCCGCCGCGCTCAGCCACATCGTCCGACGCCGGTTGCGCCGCGGCTCCGACCCCCACGACTCCGCGCTGCGGCGGGTCGACGAGCCGCGGCCGTCCACGAGCGAGGTGCGGTCCCGGTCGACGAGCGAGGTCCGATCGCGGTCGACGAGCGACGTGCGGCCCGGATCGACGAACGCGGTGCGGTCGTCGATCCGCGGCATGATCTCGGTGCTGGCCTCGCTGGGCGAGGGCGGCGCCACCGGCCGGGTCACCATGCCCGACGTGAGCAACTCGCGTGCCCGGCCCGCGGTCAGCCGGTGCTCGGTGGACTGCACCAGCAGGCCCATGATCGCCGCCGCCAGCGGACCCTGGACGTGCTGCGGGCGTGGCTCCTCGTAGAGGATCGCGTGCAGCGTCGCGGCGGTGTTGTCGCGCTGGAACGGTGCGCGGCCCTCGGCGACGTGGAACAGGGTCGCGCCGAGCGACCAGAGATCGGTGGCCGGGCTCGGCGGCTTGCCCTGGAACAGCTCGGGCGCCATGTAGCCGGGGGAGCCCATCACGCCGCCGGTCGCGGTGAGGCTCGGGTCGTCCGCGCCCTGGGCGATGCCGAAGTCGGTCAGCTTCACCCGGTCGCCGGCAAGCAGCATGATGTTGCTGGGCTTGATGTCGCGGTGCACGATGCCGGCCGCGTGCGCGGTGTCCAACGCCGACAGCACCTGCTCGCCGATGTCGCTGACCCGGCGTGCGTCCAGCGGTCCGCTCCTGGCCACGATGTCGGCCAGATTCTCCGCCTCGATCAGCTCCATCACGATGAACATGGCGCCGCCCTCGGGCACCACGTCGTGCACGGTCACGATGGCCGGGTCGCTCAGCGCGCCCGCGGTGCGCGCCTCGCGCAGCACCCGCTGCACGAACGTGTCGTGCTCCACACGGGACTGTCCCGGCGGGATGCGCAGTTCCTTCAACGCGACCTGGCGGCCGATGACCTGGTCCTGCGCCCGCCAGACGGTGCCCATGCCGCCCCGGCCCAACTCGCCGACCACGGCGTAGCGGCCGGCGACGATCCGTCTGCCGACCGGACTGTCGTGCTGCACCTTGGACTCCTTTGTGGACAGTGGGCGCCGCTAGGGGCGGACCACGTAGCCGAGTTCGCCGTCCGGGTGGCCGACACCCTCGCGGTTCGGGTCGAGCGAGTCGTGTTCCTGCCGGCCGAGACGCGGCGGGATGCGCAGCTCCTTGAGCGCGACCTGGCGGCCGATCACCTGGTCATGGGCGCGCCGCACCACGCCGATACCGCCGCGGCCCGACTCGTCGAGCACGGCATAGCGGCCTGCCACAAGCCGTTGGCCGGCTGGGTTGCCCTCCTGCACCGTGCTTCCTCCACGACAAAGCCCACGGAGCGCGAGACCGGCAGCGCCCCCCAACACCTGCGGAACAGCATGGTAGCGACGTCGACGGCGTCCACATCGACCGGCCACGCCAACGCGCGCACGGTCCTTTCCGGAGATTCGGTAGTTGGCAGGTGGTCAACTGTTGAATTCACCCGACTCTCGGGATGTTGACCAAGTAAACCCGCGCGGCGCAGCCTTTTCTTGCCTGCCAAGACATCACAGATGAGGGGTTTACGCCATGGCTCGGTTACCTTCCGCGCTCGGCAAGGCGCTGTGCATCACGACCGCCGCGACCTGTCTCGGGCTCGCGCCGCTCGCCGCACACGCCAATGTCGAGCACGCGGCGCAACCGTCGATCGCCGGACCGCTGGTGCTCAACCCGCACCGCGGGTTCGGACCCGCGAACCAGACCAGCTCCAACTGGTTCGGCTACGCAGCGGATACGGGCGGCTACACCAGCGTCCAGTCCAGTTGGATCGAACCGTCCGTCGACTGCTCCAAGGGCGACGGCTCCGCGGTGTTCTGGGTCGGCCTCGACGGTTGGGGCAGCGGCACCGTGGAACAAACCGGCACCGAAGCCGACTGCAGCAGCGGATCCGCGTCCTATTCGGCCTGGTGGGAGACCTACCCGAACAACTCCATCCAGACATACGGCAACCATGTCGCGGCCGGTGACTCGGTGACCGCGAAGGTGACCTTCCAGGGCAGCGACAAGTACGACATCTACATCATCGACAACACCCAGGGCTGGACCGAGGACAACCCGCAGCAGGGCGCCAGCGGCGCGGACAACCAGAGCGCCGAGATCGTCGGCGAAACTCCCGGCTACGGCAACAACACCTATGCCAACCTGCCCGACTTCAACTCGGCCACGTTCACGAGTTCCAGCGTGAACGGCCAGTCGCTCGGCAGCGTCAACCCGTTCGCCATCGACCTCGCCCGCAACGGCCACACACTGGCCACCACCGGCTCCCTGTCCGGCGGCACCAGCTTCCCGGTCACCTGGAAGGCCAATTCCTGACCTGGGCGGGAAACCCGTCTGCGCCGGCCGGTTTTCCGGCCGGCGCAGACGTTGTCGACAGCTCTACAGAACCCGGAGGCCACACGCTTTCGCGGCGGTCGCCTGTCGTTCGTCCCGGGTGACCATGGCGACATTATCGCCACCGGAGACTGCGATCGCCTCGATGAGCGCCGTCGACAGGTGGACCGCGTCCAGAGCGCCAAGGTGGTGGTCCATGACCAACTTCTGGGCGAGCGGCAGGATCGTTTTCGAAGTGATCGCGACGACGTTGAAGACGCCCTGATCCGAACAATCGGCAACGAACTCGGCCATCTTGTCTTCCGGCTTGGCGATCCGGTTCGCGCGGTGTGCGCGGGCCATGGCACTGCCGAACTCGACAACTGAGAGTTGGCTTGTCACGATCGGATCATCTCCGGACAGGAGCATCCGGTTGAGTGTTTCGTGGTCCGGCTCATCGCTGAGGTAGGCGCCAACGATGGCGCTGGTGTCGGCATACAGCAGCGGCACTACCGCCCCTCCTCTCGCTCGGCGAGGAGCGCCTCGAGAACTGCCCGCCCCGCGCCCGGCGGCTGGTCGCGCCAGACCGAGGGGCCAGGTCGAGGAGTTGTGCTCTCCGGCACTACCAAGGTGCCTCTGCTGCGGAGCCGTTCGCGCACCACGCTCCGAGTCAACGGTTCGCGAACCAGCGCGGCGAGCGCTTCGACGGTGAGATCGTTGAGGCTGCGGCCTTCTGCGGCCGCGCGGGCCTTCAGACGGGCATGAAGCTCGTCGTCCAACCGCGTGATCATCTGCTTCACGTTCCGATGATATCAGTTTGGTGGTATCGATATCATCGCTCGATCGCGTGAACACGAAACGGCCGGCGGTCCACAAAGGACCACCGGCCGTTTCGTTGCCTGGTAAGGAGATCAGTCCAGGTAGTCGCGCAGCACCTGGGAGCGCGACGGGTGACGCAGCTTGGACATGGTCTTGGACTCGATCTGCCGGATCCGCTCGCGGGTGACCCCGTAGACCTGGCCGATCTCGTCCAGCGTCCGGGGCTGGCCGTCGGTGAGGCCGAAGCGCAGCCGGACCACACCCGCCTCGCGCTCGGAGAGGGTGGCCAACACAGACTGGAGCTGGTCCTGCAGCAGCGTGAACGACACCGCGTCCACGGCGACGACCGCCTCGGAGTCCTCGATGAAGTCACCGAGCTGCGAGTCGCCCTCGTCGCCGATGGTCTGGTCCAGCGAGATCGGCTCCCGGGCGTACTGCTGGATCTCCAGCACCTTCTCCGGGGTGATGTCCATTTCCTTGGCCAGCTCTTCCGGGGTGGGTTCCCGGCCGAGGTCCTGGAGCAGCTCGCGCTGGATGCGGCCCAGCTTGTTGATCACTTCGACCATGTGCACCGGAATGCGGATGGTGCGGGCCTGGTCGGCCATGGCGCGGGTGATCGCCTGCCGGATCCACCAGGTGGCGTACGTGGAGAACTTGTAGCCCTTGGTGTAGTCGAACTTCTCGACCGCGCGGATCAGACCGAGGTTGCCCTCCTGGATCAGGTCCAGGAACGCCATGCCACGGCCGGTGTAGCGCTTGGCCAGCGAGACGACCAGTCGCAGGTTGGCTTCGAGCAGGTGGTTCTTGGCCCGCTCGCCGTCCCGGATGATCCAGTTCAGGTCGCGGCGCATCTGGGTCGGGAACTTCTCGTTCTCGTCCTCTGCCTTGCGCACCCGCTCCGCCGCGTACAGGCCGGCCTCGATCCGCTTGGCGAGTTCGACCTCCTCCTCGGCGTTGAGCAGCGCCACCTTGCCGATCTGCTTGAGGTAGGCGCGAACCGAGTCGGCCGACGCGGTGAGTTCGGCGTCCTTGCGGGCCTGCCGAAGTGCCTCGGACTCTTCCTCGTCCCAGACGAAGTCGCCGTCCTTGGCGTCCTTGGGGGTCTCGACGACCTCCTCCTCCACCACCTCGGTGAGGTCGACCTCGACTTCCTCCAGGTCGGCATCGTCCGGCGCGACCTCGCCGTCCATGTCCGGCTCGGCGTCCTCGCCTTCGGCGCCCTTCTTGGCCGGCGCGCCCTTGGCGGCGGTCTTCTTGGTGGTGCGGGTCGCCGTCTTGCCGGCCGCCTTCTTGGTCGGCGCGGCGGCCTTGGCGGCGGTCGTCCCGGTCACGACGTCGATCTCCTCACCGTTCGTGCTGGTCGGTGCATCCTGCACGGCCTTGGCGGCGCTCGCGGATGGGTTGGAGCGTCGGGTTGCGGTTTCTGCGGCTGCCACGTACGCCCTTTCGCAACGGTCGATCTTGGCCACGAGGCGAGCGAACCTCGAAAGCCTGAGTTCGGGGGATGCCTGCCGGATGCTTTCGGCGGGCGTGTGTTCCATTGTAACGACGGTCGAGGACAAACTCGGCGGCGCGCAGGCAATTGACCGTGGTTCGTTGCCATCGCACCGAGCGCCGACACTACCCCCGAACGGCGTTCGTGCAGGTCTCGCCCGGTTTCGCGGTCGTGATCACGACGTGATCTCTTTTGCTGCTGATCTACTTCGAACGTGCGGTCAGTGGCTGATGCCGTGCGTCGCGGCTGACGCCGCGCCCACGATTCCGGCGTCGTTCATCAGCGCCGCCGGGACGACCTTGGTCCTGGCCTTCAACAACGGGAGCCATTTCTCCGCTTTCTTGCTGACCCCGCCGCCCGCGATGATCAGGTCCGGCCAGACCAGGTTCTCCAGCACCTCCAGGTAGCGCGACACCCGGTGCGCCCACTCCTCCCAGGAGAGGTCCTTCTCGTCCTTCACCGACGCGGCCGCGCGCTTCTCCGCGTCGTGCCCGTCGACCTCGAGGTGGCCGAACTCGGTGTTGGGCACGAGCTGGCCGTTGAGGAACACCGCGCTGCCGATGCCGGTGCCGAAGGTCAGCAGGACGACCACACCGGGCGCTTCGACGCCGACGCCGAAGCGCATCTCGGCCATGCCGGCCGCGTCCGCGTCGTTGAGCACGACGACCTCGCTCTTGTCCCGGCCGAGCCGCTGCGCGAACAGGGCGGCGGCGTCGGTGTCGATCCACTTCTTGTCCACGTTGGCCGCGGTCAGCGCGGTGCCCTGCTTGATGACGCACGGAAGGGTTACGCCCACCGGACCGGTCCACTCGAAGTGACTGACGATCTCGGCCACGATGTCCGCGACGGCGTCCGGGGTGGACGGCTGCGGGGTCGGGATGCGCAGGCGCTCGCCGTCCAGTTCGCCGGTTTCGAGGTTGACGCAGCAGCCCTTGATGCCGGACCCGCCGATGTCGATCCCGAAGCCGCGGAGGGGAGCGTTGCCCGAAACGTCAGACCCACCGTTGGTGCCCATCCGTGGACCTCTTCCTTCTCGATTCAGTCGATTGGCGCCGACCATAGCGTTCGCGGTCAGCGAATGGTTGAGCTGCTGGCTCGCGGGTGTGCGGACTCACGCCGTCGCGCGCGGATACGCGCACGGATACGCACGGAACAATGGTGCACCAAGACGAGCCCGGTACGGGCGGGATCACGCACAGGGTGTTGATGCGGCTCCGCTGAGCAACGCCGGACTGATCTGCGGGGCGAGGCCCTGGGCCTGCTGGCCACCGGCCTGGACCGGATGCGTGTTGGCGAACTGGGTGAGCTGCTTGAGCACCTGCTGGGCGTCGCCGTTCGGGGCGACCGTGCCGAACTTGCTGCCGACGGACACGCTCACCGAGGCGTCCTGCCGGTTGTCCCGGACCAACTCGGTGCACGGCAGGACCAGGCTCAGCGTGCGCGCGGCCGACTCGCCGTTGGCCCCGAAGCGGATCTGGCCCTGGCAGGCCATGACGTCGTTGGCGTTGGAGTCGCTCTGCGGGTAGGCCGGGTCGGTCTGCGGGTCGCCCGCGACGTTGAAGCCGAGCTGCAGCAGCGAGGTGGACACGATCTGGGCGGCGCCGTGCTTGATGCTCGCGTTGTAGACGCTGACCTGGACCTGTGCGGGCGGGGCAGGTGTGACCTTGGCGAGCGCGGTGTAGGCCAGCGGGGTGCCGATCTGCGGGGCGGGCTTGCCGCCGACCGCCGGCACCGGCGGGCAGCTGGTCGCGGCGGAGGTGTTGTCCGCGCGGTCGATCACCTTCACCCACACCACGATCGCGGCGACGACCAGCAAAACGGCGAGCACGATGGCCGGAATCGGTTTGCGCCTGCGGTAACCCCTACCGCGTTCGCGCGACATGCCTACGGCGGCCACCTGCCTGTCCTCCCCGGCCCGAAGCCCTAGCGCCGACTGCTCCCACCTACACCCTGGTTGTCGGTGCTGATCAGCCTAGGCGTTTCAGCTCAACCGGGTGTATTTGGATCACCCTTCGTAGTGATCTCACCGAATCACTCGGCGATGATCGCTGCCTGCGATCAGCCTACTGCGGACAGTGCCTGGCAGTCGCATCGCACCACGTACGTCCTGACGTCGGCAAGCCGGACAAAGTTGCCCGGATCGTCGAACGTGACCAAGTTGAGTCCGATCGGGTGAGTCAAGGTGTGCGGGCGCGCTCAGTGAGCTACCCTCTGGCCGCTCCACTGTCGGGGGACCTGCGGTGAATCGATTCTCACCTGGGTGGATCGGCGGTGATCTGCAGGGAGACCTCCGTCACCGTTGACGGCGGGCACAAATTGCAGCTTTGAGACGTTGAGCAGCGCACGAACAACAGTCTCCGTGACCGCAGGGGTGAGAAGAAATGGCGACCGACTACGACGCTCCGCGCCGCAGCGAAGCCGACGAGCTGGCTGAGGACTCGCTCGAAGAGCTGAAGGCGCGGCGCGACCAGAACCAGTCAGGTGTCGTCGACGTGGACACGGACGCGCCGGACGAGAACTTCGAGCTGCCGGGTGCCGACCTGTCGGGCCTGTCCGGCGAGGAGTTGACCGTCAAGGTGCTGCCGAAGCAAGCCGACGAATTCACCTGTTCGAAGTGTTTCCTGGTGCACCACCGCAGCAGGCTCGCCGAGGAGCGGGGCGGGCAGTTCATCTGCCGCGACTGCGCATAAGGCGGGTGATCCGAGCGGGCGGGCTCGGATCGGCTTCGACACGACAGGTTCTACGCACCAAAACTGGGGACTGGGCACCTGCCTGCGCGGGTGCCCAGTACACGTTGTTTCGTGCTGGTCAGCGGCCTTCGATGAGCGCCGTGACCAGCTTCTCGGGCTTGCGGGAGCTGATCAGCCAGTACGGCGTCGGATCGTTCTCGTCCGTCACCTCGACCCACACCATCGGCCCGATCCAGCTGCGCGTCAGCGCGAACGCGGCCGGGTCGAACGCCGGTCCGAGGACCTTGCGCTTGGCCGCGGGCGGCACGATCTGCACCTCGCCGACGAACTCCAGCGGCAGATGCGCCTGGCCGACCCACAGCTCGCCGTCGTGCACCTGAACCGTGGCCGCGCTGAACCGCCAGAGCAGCAGCAGGCACAGCCCGAAGCAGATGACGTAGGGCAGCCATGCCCGGATGCCCGGGTAGCCCATGTCCACCTCGGCGGCCAGCAGGCCGGCCGCGAGCAGCGGCAGCAGCCAGTGCCACCAGGTCAGGTAGAGCCGCTCGCGAAAGACCGGCGGAGTGGCCGGACGGGGCGCGCCGGTGCCGCTCTCGGCGCTGCTCTCCGCGCCGCTGTCGGACCCGCTGTTGGCGCTGCTGCGGGCGCTGCTGTCGGCCCGGTTCTCGGCGCTGCTGTCGGCACCGCTCCCGGCCCTGCTGTGGGCGCTGTCGGCACTGCTCCCGGCCTGGCTCTCGGCGGCGCTCTCGGCCTTGTCCGGCTGCGCCACCGGGCCCTCCGCTGCCTCCGCCGCGCCAGTTGCGGCCGTGCTTGCGCTCTCATTCACCGCTTCAGGGTAATCTCGCCGCCCGTGCCCAGCGTTGAGGTCCTGCTGTCCCGCGTCGATCCCGATGTGCCCCTGCCCGGCTACGCCCAACCCGGCGACGCCGGGGCCGATCTGGTGACCACCGCCGACGTGGTGATCGCGCCTGGTGAGCGGGCCGTGGTCGGCACCGGCATCGCGATCGCGCTGCCCGAGGGCTACGCCGGGTTCGTGCATCCAAGATCCGGTTTGGCCGCGCGCGCCGGTCTTTCCGTGGTAAACACGCCTGGCACCATCGACGCGGGCTATCGCGGCGAGATCAAGGTCTGCCTGATCAACCACGACCTGCGTGAGCCGATCGTGTTGCGACGTGGCGACCGGATCGCCCAGCTGGTCATCCAGCGGGTCGAGCATGCGTTGTTCCGCGAGGTCGCCGATGTCGGTGCGCTGCCGGCGTCGGTTCGCGGAGCTGGGGGCTATGGCTCGACCGGCGGACATGCCACGCTCGGCGAGCGGGCGGGCGCCCGCGTGGGAACTGGGACGGAGAAGTAAGTGGGCCTGTTCGGGCGACGCCAGCGGGGTCGGCATGCCGGTGACGATCTCGCGGAGGAATCGGAGCGCGAGTCCTACTCGGGCGAGATCTACGACGGCAGCGATGTCGTCGACGGCGGCGCCGACTACGACGAGTACGACGACGAGGCAGGCCCGTACGACGAGGAAGAGGCGCCCGAGGACGGCCTGGTGCGCCTGGACCTCGGCTCGGTGCAGGTGCCGCTACCGAGCAACGCACAGATCCAGGTCGAGATGGACCCGTCCGGCCCGCTGCGCGCGGTGCACATCGTGAGTCAGCACGCCCGCTACACGCTCTCGGCCTACGCCTCGCCGCGTTCGCAGCTGCTCTGGCCGGAGATCAGCAAGGAACTCGCGGACCAGCTCGGCTCGGACGGCGCCCGGGTCCGCAAGGAGAACGGCGAGTGGGGCACCGAGCTGGTCGCGTTCGTGAACAACGTGCTGCTGCGCTTCGTCGGCGTGGACGGGCCGCGCTGGATGCTGCGCGCGGTCGCGGCCGGTCCGAAGGAGCAGTCCGCGCAGGCCGCCGAGGAACTGCGCGACATGGTCCGGGAGACCGTCGTGGTGCGCGGCATCCAGCCGATGCCGGTGCGCACCCCGCTGCCGCTCACGCTGCCGGAGGAGATCGCCGCGCACATCGAGCAGGCCCAGGGCGGCGCGCCGAGCTAGGCACGGGCGCCGAGGAAGCCCGCGATCAGCTTGGCGATCTCGTCGGCCCGGTCCAGGGCCATGGCGTGCGTGGCACCGGCCAGCGGCTCGACGGTGAGCAGCGGATTGCGCCGGGCCACCTCGGTCGCCTTGGCGCGGACATACGCGCGGTGGGCTGCGTAGAGGTAGTGGAACGGCACCTGATCCGGTAGATCCTCGGTGGCCAGCACGAGCAGCAGCGGCACCCGGACCCGGGCGTAGCTGGATGTCAGGTCCAGTTCGGTCATGGCCTGACGCAGTTGGGCCACCAGGGTCGGATTCGGCCGCATGAACGGCTTTCCGTCGCGCTCGACGATGCCGCGCGGGCTCAGCATGGCGCGGAGTTCGTCGGGCAGGGGTTGGGCCATGGCCGCCGACATCGCGTCGAAGGTGGCTTGCAGGCGCGCGAACTCGGCGTCCGGGTCGGCGAGGCCGGGCAGCTGTGGCGGGCCCGAGGGCGGCGGGTTGCCGTCCAGGCTGACCGCGAGGGGGCAGTCCGGGTGGGTGTCCGCCCAGAGCGTGGCCAGCATGCCGCCCAGCGAATGGCCGACCACGATCGGTGCGCCGAGGTCCGTCGTCCGGACGACGTCGTCGAGGGCGGCGAGGGTGGCGTCCCAGTCCCAGTCGGCGTCCGGCGAGTGGCCGTGACCGGGCAGGTTGACGGCGATGACCCGTTGCTCGGCGCGTAACGCCTCGGCGAGCGGGGCCATGGCGTCGAGGTTCGCGCCCGCGCCGTGCAGGAGCAGAACGGGCACGCCTGCGCCGCCGAAGTCCTTGCTTGCCAGTTCAGTCATGTCGGGCCCGCTCCTCGTTGCGCAGTCGATCGCGAATGGACTCGGGCAGCACGCCGCCGTCGGGATGGCGGACCAGCTTGCCCCTGGCGAGGAGGTCGTGCACGCCCTGCCGGGTGATGCCGAGCATCGCGCCCGCCACCGGATAGGACACGGCGGTCACGGTCGGGTGGCCGACTCGGCGCGCCACCACCTGCCCCGTCGGAGTGCGCCACCAGTCGACGGGCGGGTCGAACGGGCCGTCGCTCGGGTAGAGCGTCGCGGTCAGCCGGATGATCGTGCCGACCGCGACGGTGTCGTCGCCGTCGAGTATCAGCTCGGCCCATTCGACGGCCCGCCGCTGCACCAGGTCGCGTGCCTGCGCGACCGGGTCGGCGCCGTCCAGCAGGATCTCCAGCGGATCGAGCAGCTTGATCTCGACCAGCCGGACGAGTTGGTCGATCAGCTGGGCTCGGGTGGGTGCCATGTGAGTGACCTCCTTGACGCCTATCGTCAAGTACTTGACGCATTCTGTCAAGTAGGGCGGCCGCCTGCGCGCAGCCAGGCCAGGATCGTCGCCCGACCGAGTGCCTCGCGGTCCGCGCCGAGCGCGGTCAACGTGGTCGTGCCCAGCGACGCGAAGGGCAGCGCCGCCGCCCAGGACCGGGCCACGGCCAGCGGATGCACCGGATCGTCCGTGCAGGCGGCCACGCCGGCCGGTACGCGTAGCCGCGTCAGCTGCGCCCTGTCCGGCGCCGGATGGCCGGCAGCGGCCCGCAGCGAGGGCGCGAGGCCCTCGCCGTGCCGGCGCCAGGCCCGCCGCAGCTCATCGGCCAGCCAGGGCGCCACGCCCTCGGTCGCGACGGCCAGTGTCGCCTCGACGCCCAGCGCGTCCACTGTGTCCGCTCCGGTCCGCGCCGCGACGGCGGCAGGGGCGTCCCCGCCCGGCCCGTGCCAGGCCGGCATGGCCAGCAGCACACCCGCGCACCGGTCCGGATGCAGCAGTGCCCATTCGGCCGCCAGATGCGCCCCCAACGAGACCCCGCCGACCACGATCGGACCGTCCTCGCCGGCCAGGTCCAGCGCGGCCAGATGGTCGCTGACCAGGTCTTTCCCCGGTCTCGGCGGCACCGCCAGCAGGTCGAGTCCGACGGCGGCCAGCGGCCCGGCGAACACCGAGGAAACGAACACCTCGTCCGAGGCGGTGCCGGGCAGTATGACGGCGGTTTCACCCACGCGGAGCAGCGTATTCCGGCTTTGCAGAAGAACATTCGATCGCCAGGTTGGTAATGGCCTCCGCGCGGTTACCCTGACGCTGTACGGGTCGAGTCGGGCGGCCCCAAACGCAAACAGGAGCAGCACTATGGCCACGGCGACGGGCGGCTATTGGAAACGGTTAGTCCACCGCCTCACCACCGATGTGGGTGAGTTGGACGCCGATGACCTCTCGCGCGAGGCGGAGGAAGTCGGGGCCACTCCGGCACGCAACTGCCACTGCGGCGAAGAAGTCACCGTGCGCGGCCGGCTGCGCAGCGTCGAGCTGTGCCCGAAGGACGCGGTGGCCACCCTGGAGGCCGAGCTGTACGACGGTACCGAAGGAGTGACCCTGGTGTGGCTGGGCCGGCGGCGCATCGCCGGCATCGAACCGGGCCGTACGATCAAGGCCACCGGCCGCATGTCGGTGCGGGACGGTCGCAAGGTCTTGTACAACCCCTACTACGAACTGCAGACGACTACATGAGCCAATCGGCAACCGAATCCGACGACAGCTCGGCCGTCAGCGCCGAGCTGTCCTCGGGTTCGGAGCAGGTGGACACCGAGAACAAGCAGCCGGAACAGGCCGACGAGCCGGAACCCACGCTGCTGGAGCAGATGGGGGGCCTGAGCGGGCTGATCTACTCCTCGGTTCCGGTGCTGGTCTTCGTCACCGTCTACGTCCCCACGAGCAGCCTGGCCGCGGCGATCTGGTCGGCGGTCGGCAGCGCGGTGCTCATCCTGATCTGGCGGCTGATCCGCCGCGAGAAGATCCAGCCCGCCATCTCCGGCCTGTTCGGCGTGGCCATCGCCGCGTTCATCGCCTACCGCGTCGGTGCCGCGCGCGGCTACTTCCTGTTCGGCATCTGGTCCAGCCTGCTCTACGGCGGGGTCTTCCTGATTTCGATGATCTTCCGGTGGCCGCTCGCCGGCGTGGTCTGGTCCGCGTTGAACAGCAAAGGCATGGCCTGGCGCAAGGACCCGCGCTGCCGGCGCTTCTACGACGTGGCCACCGTGGTGTGGGTCGTCGTGTTCGTGGGCCGCTTCGTCGTGCAGGAGTGGCTCTACAACCTCAACCTGGTCGGCTGGCTGGGTTTCACCCGGATCGCCATGGGCTGGCCGCTGACCGCGATCGCCGCCCTGGTCACCGTCTGGGCCGTGCGCAAGGCCGACCAGCGCCAGAAGGAACTGACCGCCGAGGAAGAAGAAGCCGAGGCCGAGACGAAGGCGGACGCGGAGCCCGCCTAGACCCCGACCGCCTTGCGGATCGCGGGTTCCACGTCGTGCGAGGCGACGAACAGCAGTTCGTCGCCAGCCTCGATGGAGTCGTCGCTGGTCGGCACGATCACCCGGCCGCCGCGCAGGATCGCCACCAGCGCCGCGTCGCGCGGCAGATCGAGGTTGCCGGCGGACTGACCGGCCAGCGGGGTGTCCTGCGGCAGCGTGATCTCCACCAGGTTCGCCTGGCCCTGGCGCAGGGTGAGCAACTGGACCAGGCCACCGACGCTGACCGCCTCCTCGACCATGGCGGCCAGGATGCGCGGGGTGGACACGGCCACGTCGACGCCCCAGGCGTCGGTGAACAGCCACTCGTTGCGCGGATCGTTGACCCGGGCCACCACGCGCGTGACGCCGAACTCGGTCTTGGACAGCAGCGAGACGACCAGGTTGACCTTGTCGTCGCCGGTGGCCGCGATGACCACGTCGCAGGTCTCGATGCCGGCCTCCTCAAGGGAGGACAGCTCGCACGCGTCCGCCAGCACCCACTCGGCCTGCTCGACGACCGGCGGGTCGAAGTTGCGCGCGTCCCGCTCGATCAGCATCACCTGATGGCCGCCCGCGACGAGTTCCTGGGCGATGGAGCGGCCGACCGCGCCGGCTCCGGCGATAGCGACCCGCATCAGTTGTTCTCCTCAGGTGCCTTGGCAGCGGCCGCGGTGACGTCGGCGATCGAGCCGGAGATGATGGCCACGTAGACCACGTCGTCGGCCTGGAGCACGGTCTTGGCGGTGGGCAGGATGCCGGTGCCGAAGCGCATCAGGAACGCGACCCGGCAGTCGGTGGCCTCCTGGATGTCTCGGATGGAGTGCCCGACCCAGTTCTCGTGCAACGGCAGCTGCATGACCGCGACGGTCCCGCTCGGGTCGCGCCACGCGGCCGCGCCGGACTCCGGCAGCAGGGTACGCAGGAAGCGGTCGGTCGTCCACGGCACGGTGGCCACGGTGGGGATGCCCAGCCGCTCGTACACGGCGGCCCGGCGCGCGTCGTAGATGCGGGCGACCACGTGGTCGACGCCGAACGTCTCGCGCGCGACCCTGGCCGCGATGATGTTGGAGTTGTCGCCGTTGGACACCGCGGCGAAGGCGCTGGCCCGCTCGATGCCGGCCTTGCCGAGCACGTCCCGGTCGAAGCCGACGCCGACCACCTGCTGGCCGCGGAACTCGGTGCCGAGTCTGCGGAACGCCTGCTCGTCCTTGTCGATCACGGCGACCTCGTGGTCGAGACGCTCCAACGCGAGAGCGAGCGACGAGCCGACCCGCCCGCAACCCATGATCACGACGTGCACCAACGGCCTCCTCTGCGATGGTTCGCAGACGGTATCGAACACCAGACGGAACGGGCGTGCGGCCACGCCCCCGACAAGGAGACGCGGATCACGCTGTGAACGTACCCCGGCCGGCTCGGGTCCGACATGACTCGCGGTCGAGCTGTTTTCGGGCGGGCGGACCACGCCGCGACCGGGGCGCCTAACCTGTGCAACCGTGCCCAAGTTCACGACCGCGGCGAAGCGGTTGCTGGTCGGTCGGCCCGTCCGCAGTGACCGGCTCGCCCACACGCTGCTGCCCAAACGCATCGCCCTGCCGGTGTTCGCCTCCGACGCCCTCTCCAGCGTCGCGTATGCGCCGGAGGAGATCTTCCGCACGCTGAGCGTGGCGGGACTCTCCGCGTACGCGTTCGCCCCGTGGATCGGCGCGGTCGTGGCGATCGTCATGCTGACCGTGGTCGCCTCCTACCGGCAGAACGTGCACGCCTATCCGAGCGGCGGCGGCGACTACGAGGTCGCCACCTCGAACCTCGGCGGGAAGTTCGGCCTGACCGTGGCCAGCGCGCTGCTGGTGGACTATGTGCTGACGGTGGCCGTGTCCACCTCCTCCGGTATCGCGAACATCGGCTCGGCCGTCCCGTTCATCGCCCAGCACCAGCTGCTCTGCTGCCTGGTCGTGCTGGCCCTGCTGACCGCGGCGAACCTGCGCGGCATCCGCGAGTCCGGTGCTGCCTTCGCCATCCCGACCTACGGCTTCATGGTCGGCGTGTTCGGCATGGTGGCCTGGGGCGTGGTCCGGGCGTTCAGCGGGGCGAACCTGCGCGCCGAAAGTGCCGGTTTCCATCTCGCCGCTTCGGACAACTCGCTGGTCGGGTTCGCGTTCGCGTTCCTGATCCTGCGCTCGTTCTCCTCCGGCTGTGCCGCGCTGACCGGTGTCGAGGCGATCAGCAACGGCGTGCCCGCCTTCCGCAAGCCCAAGTCCAAGAACGCGGCCACCACGCTGCTGCTGATGGGCACCATCGCGGTCGGCATGTTCATCGGCATCATCGTGCTGGCCCGGCTCACCCACGTGAACTTCGCGGACGACCCGGCCACCCAGCTGATCGGCGCGCCGGCCGGCTACCAGCAGAAGACGATCATCGCGCAGATCGGCGCCGCGGTGTTCAGCAACTTCCCGCCCGCGTTCTACTACGTCTCCTTCGTCACCGGCATCATCCTGGTGCTGGCCGCGAACACCGCGTTCAACGGTTTCCCGGTGCTCGGCTCGATCCTCGCCCAGGACCGCTACCTGCCGCGCCAGCTGCACACCCGGGGCGACCGGCTGGCCTACAGCAACGGCATCCTGTTCCTCGCGATCTTCGCCGGCGTGCTGATCATCGCCTTCAACGGCGACGCGACCCGGCTGATCCAGCTCTACATCGTCGGCGTGTTCGTGTCGTTCAACTGTAGCCAGGCCGGCATGATCCGGCACTGGAACCGGTTGCTGCGCAACGAGAAGGACCCGGCGACCCGGCGCCGGATGCGGCGCTCGCAGACCATCAACGCGATCGGCCTGACCTGTACCGCGATCGTGCTGGTGATCGTGGTGATCACCAAGTTCCTGGCCGGCGCGTGGATCGCGATCGCCGCCATGGTCGCGTTCTTCGTCATCATGACCGCGATCCGGCGGCACTACGACCACGTGTCCGAGGAACTGGCCGCCAGCGACGAGCAGACCCTGCTGCCCGCGCGCAACCACGCGGTCGTGCTGGTGTCCAAACTGCACCAGCCGACCCTGCGCGCGCTCGCCTACGCCAAGGCGACCCGGCCGGACACGCTCGTCGCGGTGACCGTGAACGTGGACGAGGCCGATACCAAAGCCCTGTTGCGGCAATGGGACGAGCGCAACTTCACGGTGCCGCTGACCGTGGTCGAGTCGCCCTACCGGGAGATCACCCGGCCGGTGCTGGACTTCGTGCGCAGGCTGCGCAAGGACAATCCGCGCGACGTGGTCACCGTGTTCATCCCGGAGTACGTGGTCGGGCACTGGTGGGAACAGCTGCTGCACAACCAGAGTGCGTTGCGGCTCAAGGGCAGGCTGCTCTACCAGCCCGGTGTGATGGTGACCAGCGTGCCCTGGCAGCTGGCGTCCTCGGCCAAGTCCGGCGAGCGCGCCAGGCGGGCCCGCCAGCGCAACCTGCTCACCGCGCCCGGCGCCGTCCGCCGCGGCCTTGAGTCGAAACAACCCGCGGAGCGCAAGTGAACTGGACCGGCAATCGATACGAGGTCGAGGTCGGCGCGGTCGCGCACGGCGGCCACTGCGTCGCCCGAGCGGAGGGCCGGGTGCTCTTCGTCCGGCACGCGTTGCCGGGCGAGCGGGTGATCGTCGAGGTGACCGAGGACAAGGGCGGGTCGTTCTGCCGCGCGGACGCGGTCGAGATCCTGACCGCGTCGCCGGACCGCGTCGAACCTGTCTGCGCGCTGGCCCGGCCGGGCGGGTGCGGCGGCTGCGACTGGCAGCACGCGACCCCGGCCGCGCAACGGGAGCTGAAGGCGTTCGTGCTGGCCGAACAGCTGCACCGGCTCGCCGGACTGGACCTGAAGGTCGAGGTGGAACAGCTGCCGGGCGGCCCACTGGCCTGGCGGAGCCGGCAGCGGCTCGCCGTCGACAAGGCGGGCCGGGCGGGGCTGCGCGCGCACCGCAGCCATCGCGTCCTGCCGCTGGCCGAGAACGACGGCTGCCCGATCTCCGTTCCGGAGCTGTTCGGTGACGTGCTGGAGGCCGAGCAGACCCCGGGCACGGAGCTGGACGTGGTGCTCGACGACACCGGCCGGCGCCATGTCGCCAGGCTCGACCCCGTGCCGAACCGCCCCCGCCAGTACCGCACGAACTGGCTGACCGGCGGCACCGCGACGCAGCGGGCCGCGGGCCGCGACTGGCACCTGCACGCGGACGGCTTCTGGCAGGTGCACCCGGCCGCCGCGGACATGCTCGCGGACGTGGTGGCCGAGTACGCGGCCGCGCCCGAGGGCGGCAGCGCCTGGGACCTCTACGGCGGTGCCGGCCTGTTCGCCGCGGTGCTGGCCGAACAGGTCGGACCGGACGGATCCGTGCTGCTGGTCGAATCGGTGCCAAGCGCGATCGAGGACGCCCGGCGCAACCTCGCCGACCTGCCCTGGGTGCGCCTGCTCACCGGTCGCGTGGAACACGTCCTGGTGGACGGCACCGACCTCGCCGCGGGTGGCGAGGACATCGAACCGGATGTCGTCGTGCTCGACCCGCCGCGCAAGGGCGCAGGCCGGACGGTCGTCGACGCGGTGGCGAGTGAGCGGCCACACCGAGTGGTCTACGTCGCATGCGACCCGGCCGCGCTCGCCCGCGACCTCGCCTGCTTCGCCGAGAACGGCTACCGGCTCGCGGAGCTGCGCGCGTTCGACGCCTTCCCGATGACCCACCACGTCGAGTGCGTCGCCCTCATTCAGAGGTAGCGCAAGGCAAGTCGGTGACCAGATTCACGATGGCGGCTCATCTGCGTGTCGATGTCGAGTCGATAGCTTGGTCCGACCGGTCGACGCGCTGGTCCCTATCGGGGTGCTCGATCACGCGTGTCGGCCGCCTGTCCGATTGGTGCCTAGACTGATCGCCAGTCGCAAGAAGAAGTCAACTTCAGGCGAGGTGAAGCGGTGGCGTTGCTGGATTCCGTGCATGGGCCGGACGACCTCAAGCGGATGGACCACGAGGAACTCGCCAGGCTGGCAGATGAGATCAGGTCCTTCCTGGTGGCGAAGGTCTCCAGGACGGGTGGCCACCTCGGGCCGAATCTGGGCGTCGTCGAGCTGACCATGGCGCTGCACCGGGTGTTCAACTCGCCGCACGACGCGATCCTGTGGGACGTCGGTCACCAGGCGTACGTGCACAAGGTCCTCACCGGTCGCCAGGAGGGCTTCGACCAACTGCGCCAGCGCGAGGGCCTGTCCGGCTACCCGAGCCGCGCCGAGAGCGAGCACGACTTCATCGAGAACAGCCACGCCTCCACCGGCCTGTCCTACGCCGACGGCCTGGCCAAGGCGTTCCAACTCGCCGGTGCGCGCCGGCACGTCGTGGTCGTGGTCGGCGACGGTGCGCTGACCGGCGGCATGTGCTGGGAAGCCATCAACAACATCGCGGCCGACCCGACCCGGCCGGTGGTGATCGTGGTCAACGACAACGGCCGCTCCTACTCGCCGACCATCGGCGGCCTCGCCGACCACCTCGCCTCGCTGCGCCTGCGTCCCGGCTACGAGCGTGCGCTGGAGGGCGGCAAGCGCGCCCTGCTCGGCACGCCGGTCGTCGGCAAGCCGCTGTACGCGGCGCTGCACGCGGCCAAGCGCGGCCTGAAGGACGCGCTGAGCCCGCAGGGCATGTTCGAGGACCTCGGCCTGAAGTACATGGGCCCGGTCGACGGGCACGACATCGCCGTGCTGGAGTCCGCGCTGCAACGCGCCAAGGAGTTCGGCGGGCCGGTCATCGTGCACGCGGTCACCCGCAAGGGCAACGGCTACCCGCCCGCCGAGAACGACGAAGCCGACCAGATGCACCAGACCGACCCGATGGACCCGGCCACCGGTGCGCCGACCAAGGCCAAGAAGCGCGGCTGGACCTCGGTGTTCGCCGAGGAACTCGTGCACATCGGCGGGGAGCGGCCGGACGTGGTGGCCATCACCGCGGCCATGCTGGGCTCGACCGGCCTGGACAAGTTCGCGGCCAAGTTCCCGGAGCGCACGTTCGACGTGGGCATCGCCGAGCAGCACGCGGTCACCTCGGCCGCCGGCATGGCCATGGGCGGCCTGCACCCGGTCGTGGCGATCTACTCGACGTTCCTCAACCGCGCGTTCGACCAGGTCCTGATGGACGTCGCGCTGCACAGGCAGCCGGTCACGCTGATCCTGGACCGGGCCGGCATCACCGGACCGGACGGCCCGAGCCACCACGGCATGTGGGACGTGTCGATCCTGGGCCTGGTGCCGGGTATCCGCGTCGCGTGCCCTCGGGACGCGGCCACGCTGCGCGAGGAGCTACGCGAGGCGGTCGCCATCGAGGACGGCCCGTCGGCGCTGCGCTTCCCGCGCGGCGGCGTGATCGAGTCGGTACCCGCGGTGGAGCGCGTCGGCAGTGTCGACGTCCTGCGTCAGGGCGATGGCAAGGACGTCCTGCTCATCGCGGTGGGCGCGTTCGGGGAACTCGGCATCGCGGCCGCCGAGCGGCTGGCCGACCAGGGCATCGGCGTCACCGTCGTCGACCCGCGCTGGGTCGTGCCGGTGCCCGAGGACCTGCTCGCGCTGATCGACGAGCACCGCCTGGTCGCCACCGTCGAGGACAGCGGCCGGCACGGCGGGTTCGGCTGGGCGCTGGCCGCGCTGCTGCGCGACACCGGCAACACCACCCCGCTGCTGGATCTCGGTGTGCCGCAACGGTTCATCGCGCCCGGCACCCGCGACGAGGTGCTCTCCGCGGTCGGCCTCACCGCCCAGGACGTGGCCCGGCGGATCACCGAGTGGGCGGCCGATCACCTCGGCGAGGTGCGCACCGCTGCGGACGACGACGAGCCAGCGGTGTCCACTGTGGATCGCAAGAAGGACGCGGACGGCTCGGAGAGCTGAAAATCGCTCGATACGGGCCGATCGGCGACCTAACCTTCTAGGTGCTCCATCTGACCGGTTGACGTGAAACCGGGGGAGAAGGGCGACCGCGTGCTGGAGCGCGGTCGCCCCCCGTCACTGCGGGTATTCGTGCCCCTCCACCGTCCTATTGGGCATTTATGGCACGGTGGAGGGGTGCGGATTCTGGTAGTCGAAGACGAAGAGCCCCTGGCCGAGGCGATAGCGCGCGGCCTGCGGCGCGAAGGAATGGCCGTTGACGTCGCCCTGGATGGCGATTCCGGCCACGAGAAGGTGACCGTCACCCGGTATGACGTGGTGGTCCTCGATCGGGATCTGCCCGGAATGTCCGGTGATCAGCTGTGTCGCGAGATCGTCGCCGCGGGCGCGCTGAGCCGCGTGATCATGCTCACCGCCAGTGACGCGGTCTCCGATCGGGTGGAAGGGCTCTCCCTCGGCGCCGACGACTACCTGGCCAAGCCGTTCGCGTTCCCCGAACTGGTCGCCAGGGTCCGCGCGCTGGCCCGCCGCTCCACCCCGGCCACCCCGCCCGTGCTCTCCGCGGGAGACGTCGAACTCGACCCGGCCAAGCGCACCGTCACCCGCGCTGGCAAGCCGGTCGAGCTGACCCGCAAGGAGTTCGGCGTACTGGAGGTCCTGCTCGCCGCGGGCGGCTCCGTGGTCAGCAGCGAGGAACTGCTCGAACGCGTCTGGGACGAGAACGCCGACCCGTTCACCACGACCGTCCGGGTCACCGTGATGACCCTGCGCAAGAAGCTCGGCGAACCCGGCCTGATCGACACCGTGGTCGGCTCGGGTTACCGGGTCCCGGTGACCGGCGGCGACCCGGCCGACACCGGAGCGGGAGCTGGCGCGGGCGTTGACTGAATCCGGTCTGCTCAGGGTGGCCTCCCGGCCGGCCGCACCGCGACCGCGCGGCCGGGGACCCGGGCTGCGGCTGCGCCTCACCCTGCTCGCCACCTGCCTCACCGCCGGCGTCAGCGCCGCGCTGCTCTGGCTCGGCTGGCTGCTCGTCGGCTCGGTCGTCACCGCCGTCCCGGAGCTGCCCGACGGCACCACCGTGCGCATCCAGGGCGTCGACGTGCCGGCGGAGCAGTTGGCCAGCACATTGCAGGCCACCGCGCAGGACAAGGTGCTCCAGTACGGTACGGCCGCCTTCCTGTGCGTCGTGCTGGCCGCCGCCGTGCTCGCCTGGGCGCTGACCGGGCGACTGCTGCGGCCGCTCCAGGAGGTCACCGCGACCGCGCGCAGGCTCTCCGCCGAGTCGCTCGGCGAACGCATCGACCTGCGCGGCCCGCGCGACGAGGTCGCCGAACTCGCCGACACCTTCGACAACATGCTCGACCGGTTGCAGTCCACCTTCGAGGCGCAGCGCCGGTTCGTGGCCAACGCCAGCCACGAACTGCGCACCCCGCTCTCGGTCATCCGCACCGAACTCGACGTCACCCTCGCCGACCAGGACGCCGACGTCGCCGAACTGCGCCGGATGGCGGCCGTGGTCAGCAGGGCGGCCCTGCGCGCAAGCCAGCTCGTCGAGGCGTTGCTGCTGCTCGCCCGTACCGACGGCACCGGCCTGGCCATCCGCGAACCCGTCGACCTGGCCGCGCTGGTCGCCTCCGCCTGGGAGTCCGTACACGCCGACGCGGCCGAACGCGGCCTCACCGCGACCTTCCACACCGCCCCCGCCTACGCCGTCGGCGACCCGGCCCTGCTCGAACGCGTCGCAGGCAACCTGCTGGAGAACGCGGTGCGGCACAACGTCCCCGGCGGCTGGATCGAGGTCCACACCGAACCGGCCCAGGGCGAATGGTCGGAACTGCGGGTCAGCTCCTCCGGCCATCTGCTGCCCACCGACCGCGTCACCGAACTGTTCGAACCGTTCCGCCGAGGCGGCGTCGACCGCACCGCGCAGACCGGCACCGGACTCGGGCTTTCCATTGTCCGCGCGGTGGTTTCCGCGCACGGCGGCCAGCTCTACGCCGACTCCGCGGCCGACGGCGGCCTCGCCATCACGGTCCGCCTCCCCGCCGGGATCGTGTAGTACAATGTAGTACCGTTCGGGGATGTTGATCTACTGGAGCGAGGAGGCGCTTGACCACATCCGCACCCGTTCGAGTCGCTATCCGGGAGCGATCGATATCGATCCCGGATGGACATCCGAGGCCATGGATGATCCGGATGCTCTCTGGTACGAGCCTGATCCCAAAACCAAGAGTGGGCTCGGCATCAGAATCATCGGCTACTCGATCGGTGCAGGTTTCGTGGTTACCGTTATCGCGTACCGCAGGGATGGACGGCTGCGTGGCGCGACCGCTTTCAAGGCCAGCGGGTCGGACTTAAGGGCCTACCGGGAGGGAATGTCATGAACGCTGAACTCGAACGACTCGTGCGTGACGAGGCTGAGGCGACCCGCGCGGCTGATTATCCGTTGGGGCAGGGCAAGCGGGTCAATCGCGGTCGATCGACCGTGTACTCGGTTCGGCTGACCGAGGAGGAGGTCGCCGCGGTTCAGGCCGCGGCCGAGCGGGCCCAGTTGCCCGCCTCGACGCTGGTTCGATCCTGGATCGTCGAACGGGTTCGGTCGATGAGTTCCGACGACGACGCTCGGCTCCGCGCGCTGATCCACGAAGAGGTGCGTGCCGCGGTGCGGGAAGCGCTCGCCTCCTGAGTCGCGCATGACAGCGGCCCCTCCAGATGGGAGAGGCCGCTGTGTGCTCAGTGGGTCAGGACTGGTTCGGGCTGCCGAGGCCGGCGCGGATGGTGATCACGCTCAGCTGCGGGTCGGGCGGGCTGCCCGCGCAGCCCTGCGCGCCCGAGGGGAGCGCGATGAACATGGATGCCCGGTCGTCCGGGGCGTAGATGCGGTAGCCGCGGACCGGGGTCGGCGAGCAGGCGCTCGCGTCGAACACGCCCGGGTCGACCGAGTGGATCACGGTCGAGGCGACGGCGCCGGGTGCCAGGTTGACCTGCCGGCCGATCGAGCCGGTGCGAACTGCCGGCGCGCCAACCTGTTGGCCGTTGTCACCGGTCACATAGGACACTCCGGGGAAGCCGACGATGGCGCAGGTCTGCCTGCCGGTGTTGGTGAAGCGCAGCACGTGGTACTGCTGGTTCATACCGGCGTCCGAGCCGCCGAGGCTCAGCGCGAGCGTGCTGGCCTTGCACTCCGGGATGCCACCGGTGCGTTGCGCGGCGGCCATACCGGAGGAGCCGGAACCGCTGGATCCGATTGCGGCAGCGGTGTTTCCGGTCGCGCTTGCCGACGTCGGAGTGTCCGAAGTGGACGTGTTCGGGCTGCTCTGCGTACCGGCTGCGACCGTCTGTGAGGTGGGCCCGCCGGTGCTCTGGGCGTTGGGCGGCTGACTGCCGCAGCCGACTACCGCCACCGCTGCCAGCACGCCAGCCCCGACGATCAAAGTACGGACGGTGTTGCGGCGTCCGATGTTCTTGATGTTCATGGCGTTGCCTCCAGTGTCACAGGCTCTGTCTTGGTGACATTGGGAAGATGTGTGACTGCCCCGAAGCGTTGCCCCGTGTACCCAAATCGTAGGTCACAGGAATTTCACGCAACCAGATGTGAATGTCAAACGTCTTGTGGACGTGGTTAGTGCAGCAGTACCCGCAGCGCGCTGATGGCCACCCCGAACACGGCGCTGACCACCGTGTACAGCACCACCCACGCGGGGCCGAGGTGCGCCCGGCGCGCGGCGAGCGCGCCCCACACGACCAGTTCCAGTACCGAACAGGCCAACGCGACATTCACCGCGAGCGCCTGGCTGCCGCCCGCGAGGTCGATCACCACCAGCACGATGACCAGCCCGAGCCCGCCCGCGACAACGCCCCACTCCTCGCGCAGCGCGTCCCCGATCTCCCGCATCGTCGGCCTGCTCGGCTCGTCGGTGTCGGCGGTCGCGTGCTGGGCGAGTTGGTCGGAGTAGACGTGCGAGAGCCAGTACACGATCAACGTGGCCAGCACCGAGAGGACGATCTCGGCGATGCTGGCGTCGGTCCCTCCCTCGGTCGCCACGATCGCGGCGGCCACGATCGTGCCGTAGATGGTCGCGCCGGGATTCGTCTTCGGGCGCAGGAACCGGGTCCACTCGCGCGCGGGCTCGTCTGCCATGAGCGTGACGGTAATCGACCTTCGTGCTTGGGTGTGGTTATGACAACGCTGCACGTCGTGAAGGTTTTCGTCGGACCGGACGGCACCGGGGGCAATCCGCTTGGCGTGTTCCTCGACGCCGCCGATGTGCCGACGGCGCGTCGACAGGAGATCGCCGCGGACCTCGGCTACTCGGAAACCGTCTTCGTGGAGGATGTGGCAATGGCCCGGCTCCGGATCCACACCCCCACCCGCGAATTCCCGCTGGCCGGTCACCCGCTGGTCGGCACCTCCTGGCTGCTCGCCAACCAGGGCAAGCCCGTCGACGTGCTGCGTCCGCCCGCAGGCGAGGTAACGACCTGGCAGGCCGACGACCGCACCTGGATCCGCACCGACCCGAACCTGGCGCCGCACTTCGACCTGACCCAACTGGGCAGCGTCGCCGAGGTCGACGCCCATCCCGGCGCGGGCCCGGACGCACACCTACAGGTCTGGGCCTGGGAGGACGAGGCGGCTGGCCGGGTGCGGGCCCGGGTGTTCCCCACCTCCAGCGGCGTCGCCGAGGACGAGGCCACCGGCAGCGCCGCGCTCACGCTCGGCCAACTGCTCGGCAGGCCGCTGATCATCCGGCAGGGCGTCGGCTCGGAGATCCTGGTGCGTCCCCGCCCGGACGGCACGATCGAAATCGGCGGCCGCGTCGAACCGCTCGAAACCCGCGAGTACTGACGACTGTCGCGTACGGAACCGCCGACGGCTTCCCGGAGGCCAATACTCAAGGCATGAGCGGGTCCGGAATGTGGCGGCGAATGCTGGGCAGGGTGCCGGACGAGGTGGTCGACTCGCCGCTCACGCTGGCCGAACTCCAGGCCCGGTTGATCGCGGCATTGGCCAAGGAATGGGCGGATCGGCGCAAGCGCGGCTGGCTGGACGTGCTGGCGACCAACGGCGCTTACGTGATGGGTCAGTGGCAGGGGCCGGAACTCCTGGTGCTGCGCCTGCACCAACCTCTGGGTTCGCGCCAGGCTTATTCGGTCGATCTCGAAGTGGCGCTGTCCGAGACACGGTTGGGCACTCGAATCGCGATGCGGGCCCAGACCGGCACGGTCTTCGGTTCGCCGTTCTCGAACTACCAGGCGGACCGGTTGCATGCGTTCGTACTCCGCTGCGCCGACCTCGCGCCGGGTGGGGCCGACGAGGCCGACCCCACCCGCTGACGAAGGAACTATTTGGCGGGCACCGAGGCGACGCCCTGGGCAAGGAACGGCTTGCCGTTGACGCGCTCGGACACGCCCGCGCGGTCCAGGTACGGCGTGATGCCGCCCAGCCAGAACGGCCAGCCCGCGCCGAGCAGCAGGCACAGGTCGATGTCCTGGGCCTCCGCGACGACGCCGTCGGCGAGCATCAGCGAGACTTCCTCGGCCAGCGCGTTGAGCGCGCGGTCGCGGACCTGCTCGGCGGTGGATGGGTTGTCGCCCAACGTCCACAGCTCCGCGACCTCCGGGTCGACGGACTGCCTGCCCTGGGCGTCCCAGGTCCAGACGGCGGCCTTCCCGGCGGCCACGAACTTGCGCATGTTCTCGCTGACGCCGAACCGGTCGCCGAACGCGGCGTGCATGGTCTCGGCGACGTGCAGCGCGACGGCCGGGCCGACGAGTTGCAGCAGCACCAGCGGGCTCATCGGCAGGCCCAACGGCTCCAGCGCGCGGTCCGCGACCTCGAACGGGGTGCCCTCGTCGACCGCGGCGAGCACCTCGCCGAGGAAACGGGTGAGCAGCCGGTTGACCACGAACGCGGGCGCGTCCTTGACCAGCACGCAGGACTTCTTGAGCTGCTTGCCAACCGAGAAGGCGGTGGCGAGCGTCGCGTCGTCGGTCTTGCCGGCGCGGACGATCTCCAGCAGCGGCAGCACGGCGACCGGGTTGAAGAAGTGGAAGCCGACGACCCGCTCCGGGTGCTTGAGCTTGGACGCCATGTCGGTCACGGACAACGAGGACGTGTTCGTGGCCAGCACGCAGGTGTCCGAGACGTATTCCTCGACCTCGGCGAAGACCTGCTGCTTGACGGTCAGTTCCTCGAACACGGCCTCGATGACGAAGTCGGCGTCGGCGAACGCGGCCTTGTCGAGCGAGCCGGAGACCAGCGCCCTGTACCGGTTGGCCTCGTCGGCGGAGAGGCGCTTGCGCGCCAGCAGCTTGTCGATCTCGCCGTGCACGTAGCCGACGCCCTTGTCCACGCGCGCCTGGTCGACGTCGGTGAGCACGACCGGCACCTTCAGCCGTCGCACGAACAGCAGCGCCAGCTGGCTGGCCATCAGGCCCGCGCCGACCACGCCGACCTTGGTCACCGGCCGGGCCAGCTTCTTGTCCGGTGCGCCCGCAGGACGACGGGCGCGCTTGTTGACCAGGTTGAACGAGTACAGGCCGGCGCGCAGCTCGTCGGTCATCAGCACGTCGGCCAGGGCCTCGGTCTCGGCCGCGTAGCCTGCCGCCAAGTCGTTGCCACGGGCCAGTTCGAGGAGTTCCAGCGCCTTGGTGACGCCGGGGGAGGCGCCGTGCGTCTTGCCCTCGGCGATCGCCTTCGCCTTGGCCAGCGCGGCATCCCACGCGTCACCTCGGTCGATTTCCTTGCGCGGCACGGTGATCTCGCCGTTGACGACGCCCGCCAGCCACAGCAGCGACTGCTCCAGGTAGTCGGCGGAGTCGAGCAGCACGTCCGCGATACCCAGCTCGATCGCCTCGGCGGGCCTGAGCATCTTGTTCTGGTTCAACGCGTTCTCGATGATGACCTTGACCGCCGCGTCCGCGCCGATCAGGTTCGGCAGCAGCTGGGTGCCGCCCCAACCCGGGAACAGACCGAGGAAGCACTCGGGGAACGCGATGGCCGCCGCGTTGCTGATCAGCGTGCGGTAGTGGCAGGACAGCGCCAGTTCCAGGCCACCGCCCATGACCGCGCCGTTGACGAAGGCGAAGGTCGGGACGGTCGAGTCGGTCAACCTGCGGAACACGTCGTGCCCGGTGGACGCGATCTGGTGCGCGAGGTCGCGCGAGCCGACCTGCTCGACGCCGGAGAGGTCGGCGCCGACCGCGAAGATGAACGGCTTGCCGGTCACGGCGATCGCCGCCGGGTCGGCCGCGAACGCCTCGTCGATGGCCGCGTTGAGGCTGATCAGGCCCTGCGGGCCGAACGTGGACGGGCGGGTGTGGTCGTGCCCGTTGTCCAGGGTGATCAGCGCGACCTGCTTGGCGAGGCCGGGCACGGAGATCAGCCGGGTGGCCGCCTTGGTCACCACCTCGTCCGGGAAGGCCGCCTTGGCGTCCTCAATGGACAGAGTCACTTGTCGCCCTCTCCCCTAGAAGATTGATAGAGCGGGTTTTCCCAGATGACCGTGCCGCCCATGCCGATGCCGACGCACATGGTGGTGATGCCGTAGCGGACGTCCGGCCGCTCGGCGAACTGCCTGGCCAGTTGCGTCATCAGCCGCACACCGGAGGAGGCGAGCGGGTGACCGCAGGCGATCGCGCCGCCCCACTGGTTCACGCGCGGGTCGTCGGCGGCGATGCCGAAGTGGTCGAGGAAGGCGAGCACCTGCACGGCGAACGCCTCGTTGATCTCGAACAGGCCGATGGCGTCGATGGTCAGGCCGGCGCGGGCCAGCGCCTTCTCGGTGGCCGGCACCGGGCCGACGCCCATCACCTCGGGCTCGACCCCCACGAACGAGTAGCCGACCAGCCGCATGGCGACCGGCAGGCCCAGCTCGCGCGCGGTGTCCTCGTCGGCCAGGATGGCGCCGGTCGCGCCGTCGTTGAGGCCGGCCGCGTTGCCCGCGGTGACCCGGCCGTGCGGGCGGAACGGGGTCTTCAGCTGGGCCAGCTGCTCGACCGTGGTGCCGGGCCGGGGCGGTTCGTCCTCGGTGGCCAGGCCCCAGCCGAGCTCGGCGGAGCGGGTGGCGACCGGGACCAGTTCGGGGCCGATCTTGCCGGCCTTCACCGCGTTCGCGAACTTCTCCTGGCTCGCGGCGGCGTAGGCGTCGCAGCGCTGCTTGGTGATCTCCGGGAAGCGGTCGTGCAGGTTCTCCGCGGTCTGACCCATCACCAGCGCGGACGGGTCGACCAGCTTGTCCGCCAGAATCCTCGGGTTCGGGTCGGCGCCCTCGCCCATCGGGTGGTGGCCCATGTGCTCGACGCCGCCCGCCACGACCACGTCGTAGGCGCCGAACGCGATGCCGGCGGCGGTCGTGGTGACCGCGGTCATGGCGCCCGCGCACATCCGGTCGATGGCGTAGCCGGGGACGGTCTTGGGCAGGCCGGAGAGCAGCGCGGCGGTGCGGCCGATGGTCAGGCCCTGGTCGCCGATCTGGGTGGTGGCCGCGATGGCGACCTCGTCGACGCGCCCGGGCGGCAGTTCCGGGTGCCGGCGCAGCAGTTCCCTGATCACCTTGATGACCAGGTCGTCCGCGCGCGTCTCGGCGTACATGCCCTTCGGGCCGGCCTTGCCGAACGGGGTGCGCACACCCTCGACGAAGACCACGTTCCGGACGGCGCGCGGGGTGGACGCGGCGAACGCGCCCCCTGTTGCGGCCACGGCTCCTCCTTGAGGCTTGAGGCTTTGGGCAGCCACCGGAGCGCACGCCGAGGCGACGCTACCGGCTGGTAACCCACACCTTAGCGCTAGTTACCCGTCGGTAATGAGTGGCCTCGCGCACGCCATCGGCCCTGCGGATCCGGCCCCGATCCTGCCGCGAAAAACCTCAGTCGGCAGCCGGAGCGGTCACGGTGAGCGCTTTCGCCAGTGCCGCGGCGGTCAGCTCGACCTGCCAGCCGCGCGCCCCGCCGGCATGCAGCGCGGCGGCCACGCCGTCCGGCGAGGAGTCCTCCGGCGGCGTCCAGCACAGCCGCCGGGCCAGCTCGGGCTGGAGCAGGTTCTCCACCGGCAGCCGGTTCGACTCGGCGATCGCGTTCAGCGCCGCGCGGGCCGCGGTCAGCCGCGCGGCCGCGTCCGGGTCGCGGTCAGCCCACCGGTTGGGCTGTGGCGGGCCTTCATGGGCCGGTGACGGGTCCGGCAGCTGGTTCTTGGGAAGTTCCCGCGCGGTCTGCAACGCGCGCGCCCACGTGCCCGCCAGGCGCTTCTGCGCGCGTCCCCGGAAGACCGGCAGTTTGATCAGCTCGGCCTCGCTCACCGGGTCCAGGCTGGCCGCCTCGACCACGGCGCGGTCCGGCAGCACCCGGCCGGGCGCGATGTCGCGTTCACGGGCCAGCTGGTCGCGGGCCTCCCAGAGCGCGCGGATGGCGGCCAGCTGGCGCGGGTTGCGCATCCGGTGGATGCCCGAGGTGCGCCGCCACGGCTCCGGCCTCGGCTTGGGCGGGCCCGCCGTGCGCACCGCCTCGAACTCCTCCAGGGCCCAGTCCAGCTTGCCCTGGGCGGCCAGTTCCTGCTCCAGCTCGTCGCGCAGCGGGATGAGCAGCTCGACGTCCAGCGCCGCGTAGGTGAGCCAGTCCTCGGGCAGCGGCCGCTGCGACCAGTCGGCCGCGCCATGGCCCTTCTCCAGCTGGTAGCCGAGCAGCCGCTCGACCATGGTGCCCAGCGCGACCCGCTCGAACCCGGCGAGCCGACCGGCCAACTCGGTGTCGAACAGCGAGTCCGGGCGCAGGTCCAGCTCGGCAAGGCAGGGCAGGTCCTGGGAGGCGGCGTGTAACACCCACTCGGTGCCGCGCAGGGCCTCGGCGAGCGTCTCGACGTGGCCGCGCAGCGCGACCGGGTCGATGAGGAAGGAGCCGGCGCCGGTGCGGCGCAGCTGGATGAGGTAGGCCCGCTGGGAGTAGCGGTAGCCGGAGGCCCGTTCGGTGTCGACCGCGACCGGGCCGGTGCCCGCCGCGAGCTTGACCGCCGCCTCGGCGAGCGCTCCCGCGTCGGCGATGACCGGTGGCACGCCCTCCGCCGGTGTGATCAGCGGGATCGCACTGCGTTCCTGCTCGGCGGGCTGGGTGCTGACTGGTGCGTCGTCGACGGGTTGTGCCTCCACGAAGGCTGACCCTACGTGGCTAGATCCGGTTTTGGTCAGCGCATCGCGCCCCCGCGACCACATCGGAATCGATCTGGTCGTCGACCGCCGAAACAGGTCCGGGCACGACTGAACGCTCCCCTGTCCCCAGAAGCGGACCTGGGAGCGAACAGCGTTCCGGCATCCGTCCGAACCCCCAGGTGGAGGCCGGACGGATGCCGCTGACGACTGGCCGAACTCTTGTTATCGCGCCCTAAGCGAAACGCCTAGCGAATAACGCCAGCTCGCATTGCCAATGCGACCATTTGTGCTCGATCACCTGTGCCGAGTTTGCGCCCGATCCTGGACAGGTGAGACTTCACCGTGAGCGCCGACAGGTTGAGTGCTTCGCCGATTTCCTTGTTGGATTGCCCATCGGCGACGAGTTGCAGCACCTCGACCTCCCGCGCGGAAAGTTCGCGCGGGGTGTTGTCGGTGCCGGGAACCCGGGTGCCCGTGGCAAGCACAGGCGCCACACTCGGGTCGGCGTACACCCCTCCGTCGAGTACTCGACGCACCCCGTCGGTGACCACCATCGGCGATGCGGACTTCAGCAGGTAGGCCTGAGCGCCTGCCTGGAAGGCCGACCGGACCGCATAGGGGTCGTCGGAGGACGCGAGTACCACGATGCGCGGCCAACCGTGGGCACGGAACTCCGTGACCAGGTCGATACCGCTACCGTCGGGTAGCCCGAGATCGAGAATCGCGAGGTCGCACGGACCCGTGGCGAGGGCTCGCGCCCTTGCCTCGGCCACCGAAGCGGCCTCGTGAACAGTGCCCGCGCCCATCTGGGTGAGCCGGGCGGCTATCGCCTCCCTCAGCAATGGATGGTCATCGACCACCAACACCGAGAACAGTTCCTCCCGCGGGTGCGGGACCATGTTCGCCGGCAACGCGCCGGCTGGCGTGGTTCGAACGGCCTGACCTAAGCCGACGGCAGCCACGTCACTACCTCCCTGGAGTCGGTCGTGCCCCCCGACCAGCACCGGGACTTTCGTCCGATCAGCCGCGCCACTGATCGACCGAAAGTGGTGTCGACGAAGGCAGCGTAGCCGCCCAAGAGGGTCAGCGGGACGATCAATTGGGTATCTGTCCCGATCGGATGGTTACTCTTCGCCGAAGATGTAACTCTTTCGGGTGACCTGGGCCGACTCGGCTAACACGAAGGACACTCACAACGACATCCACAAAATGGCCTAGTGAGGTTGTTGCGTATGCACCAAGTTCCGGTCAGTTTCCGCTCCCACGGCACGAACGTCGACCGCCATTTGCCAATTCGGACAGCGGGCATGAAAAAGGACTGCCGGACAGGTGTCTCGACAGTCCTCGTCCCGGATCGATTCCGGGCCTCGCATCAGCGCGACTGGCGCGCCGTCTGATGCTGTCCGAACAGCGTTACGCCTACTGGGGGCAGGCCAACGGTGCTCGCCATCAGTTCGCAGAACGCCTCCGCGTGCGGCCCGAGTTCGGCGTCCCGCGCGGTCCACGAGGCCCGCAGTTCGAGGTCGTCGGTCCTGGAGGGGCCGGAGATCTCGCCGAAGCGTGCCGAGGAGGTCTGGGTGACCGTCCCGCCGAGGGCGGTATGATCAGCATCACAGTTGCTCAGCGCGTCGGTCAGCCAGGACCATCCGACGTCCGGCAGGAGCGGATCGCTGGCCAGTTCGGCGTCGAGTTCGGCCCGTACGTAGACGACCAACCGGAGCACGCCGCCCCAGGCCGCTTCACCGTCCGGGTCGTGCAGCAGCACCAGTCGCCCGGTGGCCAACTCGTCCGCGGGCCCGTTCACCTCGGCGGCGAGCGCGAACGACCACGGCGCCAGCCGCTGCGGCGCCTTCACGACGTCGAGCTGGATCTCCGGACGAGCGCGCACCGCCGAGAGGGAGGCCGCCGCCCGCCGGAAGAGTTCGGGTCCTTCCGGTGTACTCGTCACCGGCCCTCCTCGCTGGCGTACTGGCAGAATCGATGATGACCCCTGTCAGGGCCCGCCCGCCCCGGTTCGTGGTCGCGCACGCCGGCCCGATCACGTGAGGTGACTGTAGAGCCACCCGGTCGGGCAAGGCGGGTAGGCGCGCCGGAGGCGTCGGTGCCCACCGATACCGTTGGTCGTCGCACATCGAATTTCGCGCCGGGCAGGGCCTGCGATGCTGGAGGAACACATGACCGACACCCAGTCGACGATGCACTCGCAACGTCGTGATCTGGCGCAGGCGCCGCTGCTGGTGGCCGCGCGGGGTGGGCGGCCCAGCCGCACCCCGGTCTGGTTCATGCGCCAGGCAGGCCGAGCGCTGCCGGAATATCGCAAGGTCCGCGAGGGCATCGGCATGTTGCAGTCCTGCCTGACGCCCGATGTGGCCTGCGAGATCACCATGCAGCCGGTGCGCCGCTACGGCGTGGACGCGGCCATCCTGTTCAGCGACATCGTGGTCCCGCTCTACGCGGCGGGCCTGGACATCGACATCGTGGCCGGGACCGGCCCGGTGGTGGCCAACCCGGTGCGCACCAAGGCCGACGTGGCCGCGCTGCCCACGCTCGACCCGGAGCAGGTGCGGCCGGTCGCCGACACGGTGCGTTTGCTCGTCAGCGAACTGGGTGACACCCCGTTGATCGGCTTCGCGGGTGCGCCGTTCACCGTCGCCTCCTATCTGGTGGAGGGTGGGCCGAGTCGCAACCACGAACGGACCAAGGCCCTGATGCACGGCGAACCGGACA
The DNA here is from genome assembly GCA_035948315.1 of Pseudonocardiaceae bacterium. Taxonomy (GTDB): domain Bacteria; phylum Actinomycetota; class Actinomycetes; order Mycobacteriales; family Pseudonocardiaceae; genus CAJCJE01. Next base: position 37,353 of record DASZJG010000069.1, read on the forward strand.
CCTGGCACACCCTTGCTGACCGGCTCGCCGACATGACGCTCACCTCCCTGCGCACCCAGATCGACGCGGGCGTGGACGCAGTACAGCTGTTCGACTCCTGGTCCGGCGCGCTCTCCGAGCGGGACTACCGCGAGTTCGTGCTGCCGCACTCCGCCAAGGTGCTCGGCGGCATCGCCGACGCGGGCGTGCCGCGCATCCACTTCGGTGTCGGCACCGGCGAACTGCTCGGCGCCATGCGAGAGGCGGGCGCGGACGTGGTCGGCATCGACTGGCGCATTCCGCTGGACGTGGCCACCGACCGGCTGGCCGCCGCGGTTCCGGACGGCCCGGCTCCGGTCGTGCAGGGCAACCTCGACCCGGCGCTGCTGTTCGCGCCGTGGCCGGTGCTGGAGCGTGAGGTGCGGCGCATCCACGAGGAGGGCAAGGCGGCCGGTGGCCACATCTTCAACCTCGGCCACGGCGTCCTGCCGCAGACCGATCCCGACGTGGTCACCAAGGTGACCGAGCTGGTGCAGTCGCTGTGAGCGGCAGACATGTCGCCGTTGTCGGCGGCGGCCTTTCCGGTCTGGCCGCCGCGTACCGGTTACGCCAACTGCTCGGGCGCGACGCCACCATCACCGTGATCGAGCCGACCGACCGGCTCGGCGGCAAGCTGCGCACGATCGAACTCGCCGGCTCCCGCTACGACGTGGGCGCGGAGGCGTTTCTCTCGCGCAGGCCGCAGGCGACCGCGCTGCTCACCGAGATCGGCCTCGCCGCGGACCTGACCCATCCGACCGGCGCGCGGGCCGGCATCCTGGCCGGTGGCGCCCTGCGCCCGATCCCGCCAAGGACCTTCCTCGGTGTGCCGGCGTCGGCCGACGCGGTCGCCGGGGTGCTCTCGGCGGAGGGCGTGGCCAGGGTCGCGGCCGAAGCCGACCTGCCCCCGGTCGATCTGGCCGGCACCGACGCCTCGGTCGGCGCACTGTTGCGTGCGCGGCTCGGGCCCGAGGTGCCGTTCCGGCTGGTCGATCCGCTGCTCGGCGGCGTGTACGCGGGCCACGCGGACAGCCTCGGCGTGCGCGCCACCATGCCCGAGCTGGCCAAGGCGTTGGACGCGGGCGCGACCTCCCTCGTGCAGGCCGCGTCGAGCCTGATGCCCAAGCCCCCCGAGCCCGGCAGCAAACCCGCGCCGGTGTTCGGCTCGCTGCGTGGCGGCCTCCAGCGGCTCACCGACCGCCTCGCCGACCTGGCCGACATCGACGTTCGCTCCGGCCTGCCCGTGCGCGCGCTGCGCCGCACCGCGACCGGCTGGCAGCTGGAGATCGGCAGCGCACCGGCCCCCGAGTACCTGGACGCGGACGCGGTGCTGCTCGCCGTGCCCGCGCCGGCCGCCCGCAAGCTGCTCACCGACCTGGCCCCGACCGCCGCGAGCGCGCTGGGCGAGATCCAGGTCGCCTCGGTCGGCGTGGTCGGCCTGGCGCTGCCGGTCGACGCGGCGATCCCGGACTCCTCGGGCATCCTGCTGGCCTCGCGCGAGCACCACGGCGACGGCACGCCCTTCACCGCGAAGGCGTTCACGTTCTCCAGCCGCAAGTGGGCGCACCTCAACGGCGCCGACCACCTGCTCATCCGCGGCTCGGTCGGCCACGCGGGGGAGACCAGCACGCTGCAACGCGACGACGCCGACCTGGTCACCGCGGTCCGCGCCGATCTGGCCGAGCTGACCGGCGTGACCGCGACCCCGATCGACACCGTGGTGCAGCGCTGGGGCGGTGGCATGCCGCAGTATGGCGTCGGCCACCTCGGCCTGGTGGACACGGTCGAACGCGCGGTGGGGCAGCTACCCGGGATCGCCGTTGCCGGCGCCTATCTGCGCGGTATCGGCCTGCCCGGCTGCATCGCCAGCGCGGACGCCGCGGCGACCACGCTGGCCAAGCAACTGACCGTGAACTAGGCGGAGATGTCGCCGCGCGCGGTGACCTTGGTGATCCGGCCGCGCGCCAGGTATTCGACGTCGGGCACGGCGTTGCGCTTGCCGAACTCGATCCCGCGCTCCTCGCCCATGTAGCGGGAGCCGAGCCTGGTCGCCCACCTGACCATCTCGTCGAGGTCCTCGGTCAGGCTGATCTCGCCCTCGAACAGCACGTACGAGTAGGGCGGGGCCTGGTCGTCCACGATCATGGCGAAGCGCGGGTCGCGCTGGAACGCCTTGGCCTTCAGCGACTTCATCTCAGTGGTGAACACCACGTAGTCCACACCGTCCACGGTGTCCAGCACGAACCAGATCGGCGTCACGTGCGGTGCGCCATTGGCCCTGGTGACCGCCATTTTGCCGGTCCGGGTGCCGGTGAGGGCGAATTCCCACCATTGCTCTCGACTCATCTCATACATGCCCGTGTCGTACCACGTGGCACGATGGAACGCATGGCGCGTCTGAACTACAACGAACTCAACGACACCATCCGGTACACGATGTGGTCGGTCTTCCGGGCCGACCCCGGTGTCCTGCCGAACGACCGCTCGTCGGCGGGGGCCGAGGCCCAGGAGTACCTGGATTCACTTGGTGCCAAAGGCGTTGTGGTGCGCGGCGTGTACGACGTCGCCGGCCTGCGCGCGGACGCGGACTTCATGGTCTGGTGGCACGCCGAGGAGATCGAGCAGCTCCAGGCCGCCTACACCGGCTTCCGGCGCACCGCGCTGGGCCGCGCGTCCACACCGGTCTGGAGCCAGACCGCGCTGCACCGGCCCGCCGAGTTCAACCGCAGCCACGTGCCGGCCTTCCTGGCCGACGAGACGCCGCGCAAGTACGTGTGCGTCTATCCGTTCGTGCGCTCCTACGAGTGGTACCTGCTGCCCGACGCCGAGCGCCGCGCGCTGCTGGCCGAGCACGGCAAGATGGCCCGCGACTACCCGGACGTGCGCGCGAACACGGTCGCCTCGTTCGCGCTCGGCGACTACGAGTGGATCCTGGCCTTCGAGGCCGACGAGCTGCACCGGATCGTCGACCTGATGCGCCACCTGCGCGGTAGCGAGACCCGCCGGCACGTCCGCGAGGAGATCCCCTTCTACACCGGCACCCGGGTGCCGGCCTCCGAGCTGGTCGTCAACCTGCCCTGAGCCGTTGACCCGCATCATCGGCGCCGATCCGGTGCTGCCGGGCCGGTTCCTGGTCGGCACCGCGGCCGCGACCTGTGTCGCAGATGTCCTGCGGCATCGCGGCCGAACCGCTGCGCACCGAGCCGAAGCCGTTGCCGGCGCAGGTGCTGGATCACGCGACCGGCTGGCTGGCCGCCTGCGCGGCCATCGACGGCCTGCGGCGCAGGGCGAGCGAGGGCGGGAGCTGGCGGGCCCGACTGGCGCTGGCCCGCACCGCCGCCTGGTTCACCGACCTCGGTCGGCTGCCCGACGGCGTGGCCGACGGGGACGGCCCGGCCCGGGACGAGCTGATGTCGGAGACAGACAGTTTCGCCGGAAAATTGCGCTATATCCGGATTCCCGGCGAGCTGCCCGGAGCGCCACCGGGCTGGCGGCACGGCGCCCGAGCGCCCGGTTCCGATCAGCCGACCTGGACCTGACTCAGCCTTCGTCCGGTTCCATGGTCAGCGAGATCGAGTTGATGCAGTAGCGCTGGTCGGTCGGGGTGTCGTACCCCTCGCCCTCGAACACGTGGCCGAGGTGACTGTGGCAGTTCGCGCAGAGCACCTCGACGCGGCGCATGCCGTAGGCGTTGTCCTCGCGCAGGATCACCCGGTCGCCGGCCAGCGGCGAGAAGAACGAGGGCCACCCGCAGTGCGAGTCGAACTTGGTGTCGCTGCGGAACAGTTCCGTGCCGCACGCGCGGCACTTGTAGACGCCGACGGTCTTGGTGTCGGTGTACTTGCCGGTCCAGGCCGGTTCGGTCGCGGCCTGGCGCAGCACCGCGTACTCCTCCGGGCTCAACTCCGCGCGCCACTGCTCGTCGGTCTTCTCGACGTTGGCCTTGGCGTCGTCGACTGGTTTCAAGCTGCTCATGCTTCCACGTTAACCCGGGTGCGCCAGTCGTCCGAGCGCGAAGAAATTACTAGTTGAAGAACGTGCCGAAGACCGTCGTCAGGGTGCCCCAGGCGGCGGCGAGCACCGCGGCGAGGATCAGTGCGACCACGATCACGGCCATCAGCCTGCGGTGCCCGTTCGCCCGGTTCGCCGATGCCGCGAACTCGCCCATCTGTGCGAGCTCACCCTCCACAGTGAACCGTGGCTGGGTGTTGCGCATGCGGGCGAGATGGTCGGCGAAAGCGGCGGCCTCCGGGTCTTGCGGGTCCAGACCGATCAGTTCGTCATCGAACGGCGGCGGGGGCCCGGGGGGTCTGTCTTCGGGATCCCGAGCAGTCATCCCTCCACGGTAACCGGTCATCGGCCGGATTCGAACCAGGCGCGAGCGCTATACGGGTGTACAGTCCGCTGTACGTTCGTATAGGAGGGCGCATGGTCGAGGAACGAGCGGTCGAGGATCTGACCGCGCGGGCGCGGATCAGGGACGCGGCACTGCGCCTGTTCGCCGAGCGCGGCATGGACGGAGCCACGATCCGGGACATTGCGGCCGAGGCGGGCGTCTCATTGGGCCTGGTACGGCACCATTTCGGGTCGAAGGAGGCGTTGCGCGCCGCGTGCGACGAGTACGCGTCCGCGCTGTCCAGGCAGCTGCTGTTCGAGGCGACCAAGCCCACCGCCATGTCGAGCCCGAGCTTTCTGCCCGAGGCGCATCCCACGATCGTGCTGCTCGTGCGATACCTCGCCCGTTCGATGTCGGACGGCACGGCGGCCGCGTCCGCCATGTTCGACGACGGCGTCGCGCTGACCGAGCAGTGGATCGAGCGCGACCACCCGAACCAGTTCGAGGACCCGAAGGCGGTCGCGGTGATGATGGCCGCGATGCACTTCGGGCCGCTGCTCATGCACAACCTGGTGAGTGCGGCGCTGGGCACCGACCTGCTCAGCACGGAAGGCCACATCCGCAGCACCAAGGCATACCTCGAGATCTACCGCCATTCCTGGCTGACCAAGGACTCAGCCGAAGCTGCGAAAGCCGCCTATGACCGGCTCGAAGAGGGGGAAACACCATGACCGACCCGACCCACCTGCCCTCGCTGCTCGACCGCGCGCCGGGCTGCCCGTTCGACCCTCCTGAGGACTTCACCGCGCTGCGCGCCGAGCAGCCGATCGTCCGCTGGACCTTCCCGGACGGGCACCACGGCTGGCTGGTGACCAGCCACGAACTGGCCCGCGCCGTGCTCGCGGACAACCGCTTCTCCCGACGCGCCGAGCTCATGCACTCGCCGCTGAACGCGGCGACCGCGGGCCAGGCGCCGCCGCCCGCCGAACCGGGCATGTTCATCAGCATGGATCCGCCCGAGCACGGCCGCTACCGGCACCAGCTCATCGGCCAGTTCACCGTGCGCAGGATGCGGCTGCTGACCGAGCGGATCACCGAGATCACCTCGGCGCGCCTGGATGCCATGGCGGAGCACGGCCCCGGCGTCGACCTCGTGCAGGCGTACGCGTTGCCGGTGCCGGCCGAGGTGATCGCCGAACTGCTCGGAGTGTCCGATATGGACTTTACGGGTTTCCAGGAACTGGTGACCAGGTTGCTGCGCGCGGAACTCCCGCCCGAGGAGGTCTATGCGCTCTACGGCCAGGTGGTCGCGTTCATGGGCGAGTTGACCAAGGCCAAGCGCGACAACCTCGCCGACGACCTGCTCAGCGACGTGATCCGCGCGGGCGACCTGAGCGATCAGGAACTGACCAACATCGCGCTCCTGCTGCTCACCGCCGGTTTCGAGACGACCGCGAACATGCTCGCGCTGGGCACCTTCGCGCTGTTGCGCAATCCCGACCAGCTCGCCGCGCTGCGCGACGGCACGGTCGATGTGGACAAGGCGATCGAGGAACTGTTGCGGTACCTGAGCATCATCCCCGCGCTGGTCCGAACCGCGTTGGCGGACACCGAGATCGGCGGCCGACTCGTCCGGAAGGGCGAGGCGATCGCGATCGACGTCCCGGTCGCGAACCGCGATCCGAAGCACTTCACCGAGCCGAACGTGCTCGACCTGGCCAAGGCGGCCTCGGGACACGTCGCGTTCGGCTACGGCGTGCACCAGTGCCTCGGCCAGCAACTGGCCCGGGTGGAGATGCGGGTCGGCTTCCCCGCGCTGCTGCGTCGTTTCCCGAACCTGCGTCTCGCGGTCGAGCCCGAGCAGGTGCGGATGCGCTCCGACATGGCCATCTACGGCGTGCACGAACTTCCGGTGGCCTGGTAGCCGTCGGGATGTCAAGACCGGCGCACCGGCTCCGACCAGAGGGCACAACACACCTCGTGGAAGGAGCCGGTCATGACCGGAAAGGTGTTCGTCGACCTCGCCATCTCGCTCGACGGCTACATCGCGGGACCGAATGCCGGGATCAGCAACCCGCTCGGCGACAACGGACCGCGCCTGCACAGCTGGAAGTACGGCCTCGCCGAGTTCCGCGCCCTGCTCGGCCTGCCCGGCGGCACAACCGGTGCCGACAACGACCTGGTCCGGGAGGTCACCGACCGGGCAGGCGCGTTCATCCTGGGCAGGCGCATGTTCGACGAGGGCGAGGCCAGCTGGCCGGACCCGTCGCCGTTCAACGGCCCGGTGTTCGTGCTCACCAACACGCCGCGCGAGCCGTGGGTGCGCAGCAAAAACACGTTCCACTTCGTCACCGGCGGCATCGCGAGCGCTCTCGATCAGGCGCGGGCCGCGGCCGGAGAGCAGGACGTGCAGATCTCCGGTGGCGCCGACACCGTCCGCCAGTACCTCAACGCGGATCTGGTCGACGAGCTGCAACTGCACATCGCGCCCGTACTGCTCGGTGCCGGCACCCGCCTGTTCGACGGCATCGATCCGGGCCTGCGCACGCTCACCCCGACCAGGGTGCGCGAGTCATCGAGCGGCACCACGCACGTGCGCTACGCGTTGTCCAGGAGCTGAGCCAGGGCGCCCGCCGGTCGGATCGATCCGACCGGCTCGGCGTGCCCGAGCACGGGGACCTCGCCGATCTCCTCCAGCGCGGGGGAGGACACGCCGAGTGCGCGCAGCCCGGCCACCAGCACGGTCGGTCGGGCGCGGCTCGCGCCGTCCGCGATCTTCAGGGTGACGGCGCGGCCGTCGGCCAGCGCGATCGCGTGCACGCCCTCGGCGCCGTCCTTGCACACCGACCCGGGCAGCGCGCGCATCAGCCGCGTCACGTCTCGGCCGGTGCCGCCGACCCACTGCGGGAAGGCGTTCATCGCGTCCGCGATCCGCCGCTCGTCGGTGCCGGTCCTGGCCGTGGCGATCGTCCGGAACGCCCTGGCCAGGCCGTGCAGGCTGAAGCCGAACAGGGGCGCGCCGCAACCGTCGACCGACACCGCGCCGATCCGCTCGCCGGTCAGTTCCTCGACCGTCTCGGCGATCAGCAGCTGCAACGGATGTTCGGGGTCGCGGTAGGTCGCGGTGGGCCAGCCGTTGCGCACGCAGGTCAGCAACATGGCCGCGTGCTTGCCGGAGCAGTTCATGAACAGCGGTTCCGGCCCGAACCCTGCGGCGAGCTTGGCCCGCTGCGCGTCCTCGCTCAGCGGTAGGTCGGGTGGGGTCTGGAGGTCGGCCTCGGTCAGTCCGGCCTTGGTGAGGATCTCCCGCACGCCTTCCAGGTGGAAGTCCTCACCGGAATGGCTGGCGCAGGCCAGTGCGAGCAACTCGCCGTCAAGGTCGAGCCCGGCGCGCACCATGGCCAGCGCCTGCAACGGTTTGTTCGACGAACGCGGGAACACCACCGCGTCGGGTGTACCGATGGAGAAGGCGACCGCGCCGTCGGCATCGAGCCCGACGACCGTCCCGTGGTGGACTGACTCGGCAAGCTCGCCACGCCACACTTCCGCCACTACCTCGTGCACCCGTTTCGTCCTCTCTGTCGGTCGCGCTCCGCGTGCTTGTGATGAAAGACGCAGATCAGGATGGGTATATCACTGGGATTGCCAACTGAGCCCATGTCAGTCTGAAAGGGTGACGAACGGTACTAAGCCAGAGCCCTTCGTGTTCGAGATCGACTTCACCGAGATCGAACTGACGAGGCAGGCCGAGGTGCGCAAGGCGCTCGGTGACGACTACGACTACATCGGCGCCATGCGTGAGGAGGAACTGGCCTACCGCATGCTGTTCGCCAATCTCGACGCTGAGCAGCGCGCGGTCTACGCTGAGTTGGTCCGCCACGGCGTGTTGCCGCCGCGGGAGGGTGTTGTCGATGCCGGTTGATCCTCGAGCCGATATCGCGCGGCTGGTCTGGGTTGACTGCCCGTACTGCGCGAGCGACACCGACTGTGCCGAATGCCAGGCCGGGAAGAACTGCACGGTGCATCGCAGCTATCTGTTGGAGAGCAAGGGCAACCAGCTCTACCTGGAGTGCGCCAACTGCGGCCTGCACTGGTGGCACCGCACCGGATTCGGCGCGGGCCGACCGGATGATGTGGACGCGCTGCCCGAATTTCCCGGATCCCGCTGGGAATAGCGGCGGTTCTCGCTAGGCTGCCCGCCATGAGCGCTGCCAGCCTTGCCATGATCACGCTCGACTCCGCCGACCCGGCCAGGCTCGCGGCTTTCTGGGCCGAGTTCCTGGGCGGCAGGATCATCCACGAAACCGACGAAGTCGTTGTGGTGAGCACGGATCGTGGCGGGATCGCCACCTGCCGCGTCCCCGACTACACCCCGCCCACCTGGCCCGCGGGGGACAAGCCCAAGCACATGCACCTCGACCTCACGGTCGAGGACAAGGACGCGGCCGAGACCGAGGCGCTGCGGCTCGGCGCCCGGGTGGCCGAGAACCAGCCGGGCGGCGACACCTGGCGGGTGCTGCTCGACCCGGCCGGCCATCCCTTCTGCCTCACGTCCATCCCGCTGGGCTGGCCGGCCCTCGAGTCCGCCTCGTCCACAGAGGACTGACGCCTACTTGTCGATCGTCAGTTCACCGTGATCGACAACCACGTCCCCGGCCCCGTTCGCGGTCCGGAACAACACCGTGTCGCCGTCGGCCCACGCGGTCACGACCAGTTCGTCGCCCGGCCAGACCGGCTTGGTGAACCGGCCGGACACCGCACGCAGCCTGCTCGCGTCGCCGTCGCAGAATTCGCCCAATAGCAGCCGAACCGCGACGCCGTAGGTGCACAGGCCGTGCAGGATCGGCCGGTCGAAGCCGCCTGCCGCGGCGAAGGCCGGATCGGTGTGCAGCGGGTTGTGGTCGCCGGAGAGCCGGTACAGCAGCGCCTGGTTCACCGAGGTCGGGAAGCGCAGCTCCGCGTCGGCAGGCCGCTCCGGCACCGCGAACGCGGCCGACGGGCCGCGATCGCCGCCGAACCCGCCCTCGCCCCGGATGAACACCGACGAACGCGTGGTGAACACCGGCACTCCGTCGTCCGGGTCGATCGCGGTGACCTCGTTGACCACCAGCGCGCCCTTGCCCTTGTCGAAGATGTCGGTGACCGTGCTGGTCAGCGACACGCTGCCGGCGACCGGCATCGGCCGGTGCATGGTCAGCGCCTGCTCGGCGTGCAGCAGTTGGGTGAAGTCGACGCCTTGCAGCCCGATCTGGGGCCCGCCGAACTGGGCGATCACGATGGCGTAGGTCGGCAGCGCCTGCTGCGCGACGCCCGCGGTGTTCTCCGTGGTGAAGGCCAGTTCCCTGGTCGGGTCGAGCTGGCCCGCGCCGACGCCGAGGGCGTAGGTCAGCGAGTCGGTCGACGTCCAGTCGCGGGTCCACGGTCCACGCTTGACGCCGACAATGCCGTGATCCAATGCCATTCGTGCCCTCCCAGGCTCAAGCCCACAAAGCGATCAACCGAGTACGCCGCTGACACTCGCGTGTCCCTTGATCAGGTTGCGGGCGATGGTGCGCCGCTGGATCTCGTCGGTGCCCTCGTAGATCCGCAGCAGCCGCAGTTCCCGGTACCAGCGCTCGACCGGCAGTTCCCGGGTGTAGCCCATGCCGCCGTGGATCTGCAACACCCGGTCCACGATCTCGTTGGCCTTCACGCCGCCGTACAGCTTGGCCATCGACTGCGCCTGCCGCGAGTCCAGCCCGTTGTCCACCTGCCAGGCCGCGTGCAGCACCAGCCAGCGCAGCGCCTCGATCTCGACCGCCGAGTCCGCGATCATCCACTGGATGGCCTGCCGGTTCGCGATCGGCTCACCGAAGGTGACCCGGGTCTTGGCCTGCTCGATGGCCATGTCGACCAGTCGCTCGCAGGAGCCGATGGCGCGCGCCGGCAGCAGGTAGCGACCCCGACCGATCCACTTCATGGCCAGCGCGAAACCCTGGCCGACCTCGCCAAGGATGTTCTCCTTCGGCACCCGCACGTTCTCGAAGACCAGCGCGGCCGGGCCCCACTGGCCCATGGTCGCGATCGGCTCGGACTTCCAGCCCATGTCGCGGTCGGCCAGGAAGCAGGTGACGCCGCCGTCCGCGCCCTTCTCCTTGTCGGTGACCGCGAAGACCATGGTGAAGTCGGCCTCGTTGCCGCCGGTGATGAACGTCTTCTCGCCGTTGATCACCCACTCGTCGCCGTCCTGCACCGCGGTGGTGCGGATCGCCTTGGCGTCCGAGCCCGCGCCCGGCTCGGTGATCGCGAAGCAGGACCTGCGCTCGCCCGAGATGGTCGGCAGCAGGTAGCGCTGCTTCTGCTCGTCGTTGCCGAAGTAGAGGATGTTGTCGGCGTTGCCGCCGAAGTCGAACGGCACGAACGTGCGGCCCAGTTCGGCCTGCAAGAGGGCGGTCATCACGGCCGAGAGGCCCATGCCTCCGTAGTCGACCGGGGTCTGCACGCCCCAGAAGCCGGCTTCCTTGGCCTTGAGCTGCAACTCGCGCAGTTCGTCGCGGCTCAGGCCGGGCTGCCCGGCGCGCTCCCGACGCAGGACCTCGCCTTCGAGCGGCATGACCTCCTTGCGGACGAAGGTGCGCACCCAGTCGCGCACCTCTTTTTCCTCGGTGCTCAGCGTGAAATCCATGCGTCTCCTCCAATGCTAACGCTGTTAGCATATACCGTGGGGGACGCTGCGAAAAGGAGGTGAGCATGGGACGACCCGCCCTGGTCAACCGGGCCGAGATAGCCGCGAAGGCGTTGTCGATCATCGACGAGGAGGGCCTGGAGGCGCTGTCCATGCGCAGGCTCGCCGACGCGCTCGGCGTCCGCGCCGCCTCCCTCTACCGGCACGTCGCCACCAAGGACGACCTGCTGCACACCGTCGCCAACGAGATCATGGCCGGCGTCGAGGTCGCCGGCTTCCGGCACGGCTGGCGCACCGGCCTGTCCGAATGGGCGCACAGCTACCGCAACGCCCTGGCCGCCCACCCCAACCTGATCCCGTTCGTCGCCGACGGCCCGGCCCGGCGCGAAGCCTCGCTGCGCGCGGCCAACGCCGTGCACGGCGGCCTCACCGGAGCAGGCTGGCCGGCACGCAACGCCACCATGATCGGCGCGGCCGTGAAATACCTCGTCGTCGGCGCGGCCATGGGCTCCTTCGCACGCGGCTTCGAGGACGACGAGACCGTCTACGCGGTCAACTACCCGCACCTGCACGACGCGCCCGCGTTGCGCCAGCACGCCACCGAGATCGACGCGGACAGCTTCGACCTCGCCCTCGACTCGTTCCTGGACGGCCTGGAGATCCGCTACGCCGCCCTGCCCAAACGCGTCGCGCCCGTCGGTCCCGCGTCGTAGTCTGCGGCCATGCCGAAGCCGCCACCGCTGGAACTCTCCGTACCGGGCCCCGACGGCGACCGAACCGTGCGGGTATCCAACCCGGACAAGATCTACTTCCCGGACCGCGGCATCACCAAGCGCCAGGTCGTCGAGTACTACCTGTCCGTCGCCGACCCCCTCCTCGCCGTCCTGCTCGACCGCCCGACCACGCTCAAGCGCTACGTCGACGGCGTGACCGGCGAGGCGTTCTACGCCAAGCGCCTGCCCAAGGGCGCGCCCGAGTGGGTGCAGACCGCACGCATCACCTTCCCGTCCGGCCGCTCCGCCGACGAGGTCTGCCCCACCGAGCCTGCCGTGCTCGCCTGGGCAGCCAACCTCGGCACCTTCGACTTCCACCCGTGGCCGGTGCGCAGGCCCGACGTCGACCACCCCGACGAACTCCGCATCGACCTCGACCCCCAGCCCGGCACCACCTTCACCGACGCCGTCGCGGTCGCCGGCACGCTGCGCGAGGTACTGGCGGACGCCGGCATCACCGGCTATCCCAAGACCTCCGGCGGCCGCGGCATCCACGTGCTCGCTCGCATCCGCCCCGAATGGGACTTCATCGAAGTCCGCCACGCCGTCATCGCGATCGCTCGCGAAGTCGAACGCCGCATGCCCGACAAGGCAACGACGTCCTGGTGGAAGGAAGAACGCGGCGAGCGCATCTTCCTCGACTTCAACCAGGCCGCCCGCGACCGCACGATCGCCTCCGCCTGGTCCGTCCGAGGCACCCCGCGAGCTACCGTCTCCACGCCGGTCACCTGGGAGCAGCTGACGGACGTCGAGCCCGACGACTTCGACATCTTCACCGCCCCGAAATGGTTGGCCGAAAAGGGAAACGCCCTCGCGAACCTGGACAGCGAAGCCTTCGGCCTGGAACAGGCCCTCGACTGGTACACCAGCGACGAACGCGACCACGGCCTCGGCGAAATGCCCTACCCGCCCGACTACCCGAAAATGGCGGGCGAACCCATGCGCGTCCAACCCAGCCGCGCCAGGAAACCCGAATAGCCGGGCCACAAGACAAAACTCATCGCCATTCTTCGAGCACGACCGAATCGCCACGCCGGGCAAGACGGAGACTGGCCTGCCAACCGCACCGGTCGTGCCAGCCGAAGATCCGATTGCTGACCCGATCCATGGATGCCGCGCCGCCGCAGTTCGGGCACACCACGCCGGTGATGTCGGTACCGCCAACGGGCGCGATCACGCCCCACTGGCTGGCGAACCGCCCCTTCGGCATGAGATTCAGCATGATCGTAACTCATTAGGACGTCAAGACGAGTGGACGAGATTACCTATTCGGTTGAACTGGCAGACTGATCAGCACGTCCGAACGTCACGATGAGTGGAGGTCGTCGGGTGGTCGATCGCACGAGTGGGGTACCGGTGTACCGCCAGGTCGCTGACGACATCCGCGCGCGGATCGACTCGGGCGAGTACCCGGCGGGCGATGCGCTGCCCAGCGAGACCGTGCTGATGACCGAGTACGACATCAGCCGCCCGACACTGCGCGACGCGATCAAGCTGTTGCGTGGCGAAGGTCGCCTCGTCGTCGAACACGGCCGGGGCATGTTCGTGCGGGCGCCGGGGACCGTCCGCCGGTTGGCGCGTAACCGACTGTCCCGGGCGGCCCGCGATGCCAATCGCGGCGCGTTCCTCGGCGACTCCGCCGCTGCCGGATTCACGCCGACGAGCACCACCACCGTTCGATTCGAATCCGCCGACGACCGCGCCGCAGCGCTTCTCGCGATCGAACCCGGTACCGAGATCACCGTGCGCGACCGGGTCATGAAGGTCGACGGCAGGACCGTCCAGTTGGCCGTGTCCCGGTTCTCCCGCGACATCACGCGCGACACCCCCGTCGAACAGGTCGACACCGGCAACGGTGGTGTCTACGCGCGACTGGAACAAGCCGGCCACGCCCTGGATCGCTTTGAGGAGACGGTCGGCGCTCGGATGCCGAGCCCGGCCGAGCGCAGCCAACTCGGTCTGGCCGACGGAGTTCCGGTCCTCACCATCACCCGGATCGCCTTCACCGCGGCAGGGCCGATCGAGATCAACGACATGGTTCTTGCCGGCGACAGCTACCAACTCGTCTACGAATGGCCCGCCGACTGACTTAGTCGGCGTGTCCGGGACTCGCGAGTTCGTTGAACATGTCGACCATCCGCTGCGCGGTGTTCTCGCCGTTCTCGCCGGAGAAGAGCTCGTCCAGGTCGGAGCCTTCGGCGGCGATCGCGGCGCTGCGCGGGAACATCGTCCGCTCGTACTCGGCGAGCGCGGCTTCGACGTCGTCGGGATGCGCGGCGAGGGCGGTGCCGAGTTCGGCGCCGTCGAGCATGGCCAGGTTGGCGCCTTCGCCGTTCGGGGGCGTCAGGTGGGCAGCGTCGCCGACCAGCGTCACGCCCGGCACGCGGTCCCAGTGGTGGTCGATCGGCAGTCCGTGGTGGTGGCGCAGGACCGGCGCGGTGTCGCCGTCGGTGATCAGCGCGGTCAGCTCCGGTGCCCAGCCGTCGAATTCCGCCGCGATCCGCGCGGTGGCCGCCGCGGTGTCGGCGAAGTCGATGTCGTCGAACCAGTCCAGCGGCCGGACGAGAAACACGTACGTGTGCAGGGTGTCGCCGCTTTCGTGATGCGCGAAGATGCCCTTGCCCTGTGCTGGCACGAACATCGTCCCGCCGCCGACGGCTTTCACACTGACCGGGTGGCGGGTGTCGGCGTCCAGCAGGTAGGTCTCGACGAACGACATGCCGGCGTAGGCGGGCACCGCGTCGGAGAGCAACGGGCGGACCCGGGACCAGGCGCCGTCCGCGCCGGCCAGCAGGCTCGTGGTGACCGTGGCGCCGTTGGCGAAGCTCACCTCGTGGCGACCCGCACCAAGGGCGTGCACGCCGCTCATCTTGTGGCCCCACCGGACGGTGCCGGCAGGCAGCGAATCGAGCAGGAGCCGGCGCAGTTCGCCGCGCTGCACCTCGGGACGCCCACCCGTGCCGTCGTCGGCTCGGTCGAGCAGGACGGCGCCGTCGGGGTCGAGGATCCGCAGCTGCTGGCGGCCTTCCAGGATGAGGTCGCGGAACTCGTCCATCAGGCCGGCGGCCTCGACGGCGAGTTGGCCGTTGTAGTCGTGGATGTCGAGCATCCCGCCCTGCATGCGCGCGGTCGGCGAGGCCTCCGCTTCGTAGACGGTGGCCGGGATGCCGTGCAGGTGCAGCACGCGGGCGAGCGTGAGGCCGCCGAGGCCGGCGCCGATGATCGTGACATTGGTGTGCATGGGTGGCTCCTTTGCGGATCAGCGTGTTGGCACAACGCTTTCCCCACCCTGACGCGAGCCGCTGGCACGGGGCGCACACAACGCTGACAGGGCACTGCCAGGCGCGCTGACAAACCGCTGTCAGGGGATCGGCGCGAGCGGCGCAGCGGGCCAAGCTCACTGCTCCCGCTTGGGCAGGGTGGCGCCGCCGTTGTCGAGGTCGACGCCGAAGGGCGGGGCGCCCTGGTCGGTGTCCTCGCGCCACATGGACAGGGTGACGCGCTGCTCGAACTCGGCTCTGCGGTCGGTGAACACCCAGCTCGTCTACGAATGGCCCGCCGACTGATCGGACCAGCAGACGGTCACACGGGGTACTTCTCGTCGAATCGGGTCATGAGCAAGGCGGATCTCCTCCGCAGCTGTCGTGTCGGCCAGCTGAAGTCGACAGTGTGAGCGCCCTCCGCCGATCCGTAGGACCGAGCAAGCGCGTCTTTGACACCCAGGAACAGCCAGGCCCAGTAAACCGGCAGCACCAGGCGCCACTCGAGATCCGACAGCGGGCGAACCGAGTCGTAGCCGCGCAGCACGCCGTCGTAGTGGCCGCGCCAGGCCAGGGCGAAGTCGGCGACCTGGAGATTGTCGTGGCAGCCTTCGAAATCGAGGACCGCACTGAGCCGACCGTTGTCGAACAACAGGTTCCATCGCGCGAAATCCCCGTGGATCACGCATCGGGGAGCGGCCGCCG
The DNA here is from genome assembly GCA_035948315.1 of Pseudonocardiaceae bacterium. GTDB lineage: Bacteria > Actinomycetota > Actinomycetes > Mycobacteriales > Pseudonocardiaceae > CAJCJE01. Next base: position 53,109 of record DASZJG010000069.1, read on the forward strand.
CTTCGTACCGCGCGAGATACTGTTCGAACCGCTCGTGCGCGGCCCGGCGGTATGTCCGCAACAGTGCGCCCTCCTTGGGGTTGCTTAGCTCGTGCACCGCGAGCCACGAGTCCAACTCCCCGTCGGCCACCACGTCGGCCAACTCGGGGAATCCGGTGCGCCTGCGCGTCATCCCGGTTGCGGCCGCATCCGCGTGGAACTGCGCCAGGAGCCGCCCGCGCGCCAGTGCCTCGCCCGGCGAATCCGCCGGCGCTCCCGGCAGCCACGACAACAGCAACCAGATCCCATCCGGCCGAACCTCGGGCGCCTCCAGCAACTCGGGGACGGGCCATCCGGCTCGGTGCATCGACCCCATGAACTCGACCTGGTAAGGCCAATCCGGCAGAGCCTGCGCCCCCAGCTGCTTGACGATGACCTTCCCAGGTCCCCGGGCGGCCTGCCAGGTGCGGGACATCGGCGCGCCGACATGGGCGACATCGCGTAGCCGCCATCGCGCCGCCAACTGCTTCGGAATCTCGGACATTCCGCTGGACTTCCCCTTGGCTATTCCGGCCGCGCGGAGCGGGGCAGGGTAGCGCGGCCGGTGTCCAGGTCGACGCCGAACGGCGGGGCGCCCGCCTCGGCGTCCTCGCGCCACATGGAATGGGTGACCCGCTGTTCGAACTCGGCTCGGCGGTCGGTGAACACGGCGTCGAGGGTGTCGAAGCCGGTGGCGCTGACCGGCATGCCGGTGCGGCGGCGTCGCCAGGGGAGCCAGCTGATCCGGTTGATCCACAGCCCGAACCGTTCGAGCGTGATCACCATGGTCAGCAGGACAACCAGACCTGGGATCGACATCACCCACAACACAGCCACGTCCGGCCAACGCCGCCGGCCGCGATCCGGTTCCCGGCTAGGAGAGGGTGAAGCCGACCTGGTCGGCGAGGTCGCGCAGGGGCGGCCAGTCCTCGCCATGGTGTATGGCGTCGGGGGCGTGAGTGCTGGTCGCGGTGCAGGCGCAGGGGATCACGGCGGGCACGTCGTAGCGCGGGGCGTCGAGGTCGGGCGGGCGGGTGAAGTCGAGCACCTCGGCGATGTTGTTCGCGGCGGCGTCGCGCACGGTCAGTGGTTGCAGGCCGTAGCGCCATTCGATCATCTTCAGGATCGAGGTGTGGTCGTAGGTGCGGCGCGCGATGGTGTGCCGCCTGGCCAACGGGGAGAACACCAGGCACGGCACGCGGAAGCCGCGCAGGCCGGTGCCAAGGTCCGGCCTCGGGTCGGGGGCGAGGTCGGGCACGACGTGTTCGAAGAAGCCGCCCCACTCGTCGTAGTTGATGATCAGCACGGTCTTGTCCCAGTCGGGACTGGACACGACCGCTTCGTAGACCGTGTTCAGGAAGTGCTGGCCGACTCGGATGTCGGCGAGCGGGTGGTCGTCGCCGGACATGCCGGTGGCCTCGCCGAGGAACACCGGGTCCACAAAGGACACCGCGGGCAGCAGGCCGGCTGCCGCGTCGATCCGGAACTGGGCGAAGGTCTCGGTGATGCCGAGGTACCTGGTGCCCCACAGCGCGGTCACCGGCAGGTCGTTGAAGTAGTACCTGGCCGGCACGCCCGCCGCGCTCAGCCGGTCCCAGATGGTCGGGATCGTGGTGATGTCGGTGGTGTTGGTGATCCGGTCGGACTGGGCCGCGTGCTGGAACAGCCGGTTCGGGAAGGTCGGGCCCATCATCGCGGCGAAGTAGCGGTCGCAGGTGGTCCAGTCGCGCGCCGCCCGACCGTAGAAGCTCAGGTCGTCCTGGGTGTAGTAGCCGATCGCGAAATCGTCGGGGGTGGCGCGTAAGAAGCCGTCGCAAGCGCCGTTGTCCAACTGGGTCCGACCGCCCTGGTAGGAGTGGTCGGGGTCGAGGTGACCGCAGCCGTTGAACGCGGTCAAGTGCCGCGTCTCGTGGTAGTCGCCGTTGGCGTCCGGGTAGCGCAGACCGGCCTGGCGGCCGTCCGCGCCCGGCAGCCAGCCGAGGTAGTGGTCGAACGAGCGGTTCTCCATCATCACGACGACGATGTGCTCGATCCCCGAGTCGGCGGGCAGCGGCAGGTGGGTCGAGGTGGTGATGGACGGGGCCGGGCTCGCATCCGAGGGCGACCCGGCCAGTGTGCTCGCGCCGAGTGCGCCGGCAACGGTCGTGGCGGCCGCGCCCGCGATGAACTGGCGGCGGTTCAGGTTCAGGTCCACGCCGGAAATGGCACCATCACCCGGAGTGGTCGGTCAATGCCAGGAGGCCCGAATCGCGGGGCAGGCGCAGTCCAATACTCCCTCTGGGCTAAGTTGGCAACAGCGTGGGGCGCGTCAGTGCGCGTCACAAGGCAGATGCTGGCACTCTGGACGACATGAGCAAGGACGACTGGGCCGTGGCGGACGCGTGGATGGGCTTGCGGCTGCACTGGCACGGCTACGTCGAGCGGGTCGCGTTGGCGCACGCGGCCACCCGGGAGCAACGGCTGAAGACCGAGCCCGACGAGGTGATGGTCAACCCGGACGAGGTCGCCGCGTGGCTGGAGGGAACCATCAAGGCCGCGAGCGCGCCTGCGCCGATCAAGCCGGCCCAGGCCAAGGGCGTTGCCGCCGAGGACGCGCGCGACTTCGCCGACTCCATGCAGGTGTGGCGTTCGCTCGCCTCGCAGGGTGAGTCGGTGTCCACCGGCGTGCGCGGGCAGATCATGGTCACCGCGGAGGCGGTGAGCGAGCGCGAGTGCGACTGCCAGATCGCCGCACCCGGCTCGGTTTCCCGCCTCAGCAAAGGCCGTCGCCGCTAATCGGGACGCTGGCTCAGGTCACCGACCTGTTCGGCGTACCAGGGGCCTGCGACGTGCTCGGCGATCGCCCGTAGTGTCCACTGTGGATCGCGCGGACGGTCCCATTCGGCCGGTCCGGCCACGGCGAGGCGGTGCACGTAGAGGTCGCCGAGCCGGGTCAGGCACTGGCGCGCCTCGTTGAGGTCGGCCTCGGTGAACGGCGCCAGGTCCGCGGCGACGGTGACCTGGCTGGCCAGCCACTCGTCCGGCCGTGACTCGTGGCCGGCGAGCAGCGCCTCGATCTGCGCGAGGTGGTCGATGAGGTGGTGGGTGTGCCGGCGGATCGCCTTGTGCGGCGTGTAGACGCGGTCGCCGTCCTCGCTGACCAACGGCCGACCGTCCCAGCGCAACCAGGTCCGCGCCAGGACCAGCATCCGCTCGACGCCAGCGGCGACGACCTCGCCCGGATTCCCTTGTGAATTCATGGTCGAACACTAGAACTCCGACATTTCGGTCCGGAACGAAATGTATTCCGCGCCGGAATTACGAAATGGCTACGCTGCGCCGCCGGGAAGGTCGCACGATCGAGGCCGGTGCTTTCCCTCGCCTGGCGGTAGGTCGTCCGCTTTGCGGCGACCTACCCTCGACACGATGCCCGGAAATCCAGGGATATTTCCAGTAGTGGAGGTCGCCATGGGACAGACCGCACCGCAACCGACACCGCAACCGCCTTCTGGCGGCTGCAGCTGCTGCGGCAATTGCACGGGCCCGGGTTGCGGGTGTTGTTCCAGCTGTAAGTAGTTCTGATCAGGGCGGGCAGGCGGTGCCTTCGGCCGGCACCTTCCCGCCGATCAGGAAGTTCTGCGCGGCCGATGTCGCGCAACTCGACTGACCGAGCGCGCCGTGTCCCGCGCCGGCCCAGGTCAACAGAACCCCGGAGTCCAGCGACTGCGCGGTGCGCTGGGTGCCGGTCTCCGGGGTCGATGGGTCGCTCGCGGTGCTGATCACCAGGATCGGCGGCGTGTTCGGTGCGGTCGGCTTGGGCAGCGGCTGGGTCGGCACCGGCCATGGCCCGCACAGCAACAGGTTCTGCGCGTAGAGCCCGCCGAACAGCGGTGCCTTTCCGCTCCACGCCTTGATGTCGTTGCCGACCTGGCCGGGCGAGAGCCGGTCGGTCACGTCGTTGCACCCGGCCACCAGGTTGGCGTCGATCTGCGGTGGGTCCTGCGGGGTACCCGTCAGCACCGGATCGATCAGACCGGCCAGGCCGCTGCCGTCGCCCGTGAGCGCCTGCTGGATGTCGGTGGCCAACGCGGTCCACTGCGACCGGTCGGCCAGACCGATCAGGATGGCCCGCAGCACGATGCCCGCGGTGAGTTGGACGCCGTCCGCGGCCAGCGGTGCGCCGCGCACGTTGGCCAGCAACTCGTTCACCGCACCGGTCGGGTCGCCGCCGAGCGGACAGTTCGTGACGGCGCAGTTCTGCGCGAACGCCGCGAACGTGGCCTGCGCGCCGAGCGACTGCGCCTGGGCGGTGTCCTGGTTGCTCAGCTGCGGATCGGGTGAGCCGTCCAGCACGAACCGGCCGACGTGGGTCGGGTACTGGTCGGCGTAGGTGGTCAGCACCCGCGACCCCTCGCCGTGTCCGATCGCGTCGAGATGGTTGATGCCCAGGTTCTGCCGCACCTGTTCCAGGTCGGCGACGGTGTTGCGGGTGTTGTAGTTGGCCATGCTCGCGCTCAGCGCCAGCACGCACTGCTGCGAGGCGTCGGTCGCGGCGCTGAGCAGCGCGGTCAGGTTGGTGTTGCTCGGATCGGCCTGCAGCATCAGGTTGCGGTCGGCCTGCGGTATACAGTGCACGCCGCCCGAACCGGCGGTGCCGCGTCGGTCCATGCCGATCAGCGAGAACGTGCTGAGGAACTGCGGCGGCAGCGTGGCGGCCAGCCGCGCCGCGTAGAGGGTGCCGGGCAGGCCGTCCAGGTCGTTGACCACCAGCAGCGGCGTCGGCCCGGTGCCGACCTTGAGCAGCGCGATCCGCTGCCCGCCCTCGTCGGTGGCGCCGGAGGGATCGATCGGGGCGATCAGCCGCGAGCACTGGAACGTCATGCCGACGGGCGGGGCCGGGGTGCCGAGACGTTGGGCGGTCTCGGCGGTGCAGTCGCTCCAGCCGACCTGGGCGGGCGAGGGCTTCTCCAGTCCGGGCAGCGGTACCGGTGCCTTGCCGGTCGACGACGGCGTGCTGGGCGCCGACCCGGCGACCACCAGTGACGGCGTCGCGGACGGACCCACCGTGCAGGCCGCGACCAGCACCGGAGCGAGCGCGGCGACCAGACCGATGCCGATGCGCCGGGAGTATCGACGCCAGGCGCGGTGACCGGGCCGGCTCGGCACGTCGATCCCTCTGCTTTCCATCCCCACCTCAACCGATGATGTTCGTCGGTCAGCGTCGCATGCGCAGGGTGAGGCCCTGGTGAGCGGGTCCCCGGGTGAGTTGCGTCCCACCTGCTGAAAAAGGTCGCCGGTTTGGTCGGTCCGGTCGGCGATGATGACGGAGGTTTGCAGGCGAAAGGGGCAGGCGAAGTGGTTTCCGTGCACGTCGAGCGCAGTCGGCGGCCGATGTGGCCGCGACCGGCCCTGGTCAAGATCGCCGGCCGGGGTCTCGGCAGCGTGCCGCCGCCCGCTCTGGTGCTCGCCGGCATCGTCAGTGTCCAGGTCGGCGCGGCACTCGCGAAGCAGCTGTTCGGGCTGACCGGCGCGGTCGGCGCGGTCACCCTCCGGCTGCTGTTCGCCGCCATCGTGCTGTTGGTGGTCTGGCGCCCGTCGCTGCGCATCACGCGCCAGGAACTGCCGGTCATCCTCGGCTACGGCGCGATCCTCGCGCTCATGAACCTCAGCTTCTACCAGGCGATCACCCGGATTCCGCTGGGTATCGCGGTGACCATCGAGTTCCTCGGCCCGCTCGCCGTGTCGATCATCGGCGCCCGACGCTGGCTGCACGGCCTCTGGGCGCTGCTCGCCGCGATCGGCGTGTTCGCGCTCACCGAGGCCAGCGGCGGCGGAATCGCCATCAGCGGCGTGCTGTTCGCGCTTGGCGCGGCCCTGTGCTGGGGCCTGTACATCCCGCTCGGCGCGGCCCTGGGCAAGCGCACCAGCGGCGGTCGCGGCCTCGCCCTGGCCATGGTCGTCGGCAGCCTGATCAGCCTGCCGCTGGGGATCGCCCAGGCCGGTCCGGCCATGTTCAGCCCGGCCGCGCTGGCCGCCGGGTTCGGCGTCGCCATGCTGTCCTCGGTGCTGCCCTACTCGGTCGAGTTGGAGGCGTTGCGGCGCATCCCGCCGCGCGTGTTCGGCGTGCTGATGAGCCTGGAACCGGCGGTCGCCGCGCTGGTCGGCCTGCTCGTACTCGGGCAGGGGATGCGACCCACCCAGTGGGTGGCCATCGCCTGCGTGGTCATCGCGTCGGCGGGCGCGACCCGGACCCAGCGCGGCCCGGACAAGGCCGCACCACCGATCGACTGAACCTGCCTACGGCGCGACGTAGCGGGGGAACGGCCAGTTCGACATCGGCATGCTCGGCGTGCCGGTGTCGGTCGAGAGCGACGTGTCCACCTGGCTCGGATAGGTGTACTCGTACAGGCCGAAGTCCGGCTTCCACTTGTCCGGCTGGTAGAGCTTGCCGTCCGCGGTGAACGGCCCGAAGTCGGTGACCACCGAGTAGGCGGGCAGCAGCGTGCTCGGGTCGAGGTAGTAGCGGACCTTGAGGCCCTGGCTCTCCGCGGTGGTGAGCACGTAGGGCCACTTGGTCTGGTCGACGCCGGTCTGCGCGACCGCCGCCTCGATGAACGCGCCGCCCATGTTCACGGTCGGGTTGATGTCGTCGGGGTCCTTCGGGTTCTGCGGCGTCAGCGTCATGTCCAGCTGGACGTAGGACTTGCCGTCACTGCCCTGCGTCATGCTCGGCCTGGCGACCGAGATCAGGCCGGGCACGTTGGCCAGGTAGGAGATGTACTTGTCGGCCTGCGCGCTGGTCAGGCCGCCGGTCGCGATGCCGTCCGAGGAGAAGGCGTCGATCTCCTTCTGGCCGGCGAGCCGGTTGCACTCGTTCACCTTCGGGTTGGCCAGGTCGCTCGGGGACTGCGGGAGCCAGCCGTCGGTCGGCGTCCAGGTGTGGCTCATGTTGTCCACGCAGGTGGTGATGAACGACGTGTCGCCGACCGGCGCGCCGGTGGTCACGTTCACGTTGGTGTGCCGGACGGCGACGAACTTGTGCGCGGCGTAGTCGATCTGCACCAGCTGCACGTCGCCGACCGGGAACTGCGCGTACTGGTCGCTGTTGCTGTAGAAGACGCTGACGGTGCCGGCGACCGGCTTGGTCACCTGCCGCTTGAGCATCGCCCAGTACAGCGTCGTCGGGTCGGCCTTGGCCAGCCCGGCCGCGGTCGCCGGCAGGTTCAGACTGGGCACGTCGGTGGCGTACTGGTGCGGCGTGCATGCCGGCAGGTCAACGCCCCACCTGCGCGGATCGGTGAGCGAGTTGGAGCCGACGTCCGCCGTGTCGCAGCTGCTCGCCCCGCCCGCCTGGCTGCTCGACGACGACCCGCCGCCCCGGTTGAGCAGCAGGACCAGGCCGGTCGCGACCAGCACCACGACCACGGCCGGCACACCCACCTTCACCCACATCGGCACCCGGCGCCGGGGCCCCTGCGGCAGGCCCGGTTGCGGATGCTGGGGAAACGGCTGCTGGCCATACGGCTGCTGCTGCGGGTTGGGCGGCTGGCCATACGGCGGCTGCGGGTTGGGCGGCTGGCCATGGGGCTGCTGCTGGTGGGGCGGCTGGCCATAGGGCGGCTGCTGGTGGGGCGGCTGCGGATACGGGTACGGCTGGGGCTGTTGCGGATAGCCGGGGCCGTAGCCCGGCGGCTGCTGCTGAGCTTGTTGAGGCTGTTGCGGTGCCTGGTGTGGCCAGCCCTGGTTGCCCTGCCCGTACTGCCCAGTCATGTTCGCGCCCCCGCCGGGTTGATCCGTTTGGCCGATAGTCTCGACAAATCGGACCAGCCGCGTCAAATTGGCGCGCCGATCAGGTCAGATCTCCCTCGCGGGCAAGGGCGTTCCACTGCGCTTCGGTGAGATGTTCCTGTTCCAGGTAGCGCGCTCGCGCGGAGACGAGCACGTCATGCCAGGTTTGCAGGAACTTTTCCCGTGACCGTCGCTCGTACGAATTTTCGAATTTCCGCAGCAGGTCATCGCACTGGGTGAGTTGTTGCTGTATTTCGGCCGGCGTGAACCGGTTGTGGTCCGGCACGATTCCCTCCCCGCCTTCACGAGCGAACTCCCTTGAGAGTATGGCCAGATCATCGAAGCGGTTGCGGGTTGGGAAATGTAGAAGTCAATTATCACCAAGTAGGAGTAATTTCATTTGGCTTCGCGGTCTCGCGTGTAGCGCAGCATCAACATGTCGTCGCCGTGCAGGACGGATCGCAGATGCATGCGCTGCGGTCGGGGCGGGAATTCACCGACCGCGATACGCCCGGAATCGCCGGAGGTCAGCAGCGGTGCGACGGAAAGGCACAGCTCGTCGACGAGTTCGGCGGCGATCAGGCTGCCGAACAGGCGTGGACCGCCCTCGCAGTTGACCCGGACCAGGCCGCGCTTACCGAGATCGTCGACCAGTGCTTGCAGGTCGACGTCGTCCGCGCCGACCGTCACCACGTCCGCGCCCGCCTCGGCGACCGCAGCGCGCCGGGCCTGCGGGGCCGACGTCGTGGTGTAGATGATCGGCGGGACCTCGGTGTCGGTGATCACCAGCGCGGTGGGCTCGATCGAGCAGGTCCTGGTGACGATCGCGATGGTCGGCACCGGAGCGAGGCCGAGCGCGGCGCGGTCGGTCGCGGCGACCTCAGCCGGCTTGACGCCTCGATACCGCTCGGTGACCGCGGTGGCCGAGCCGACCAGGATCACGTCGCAAATCTGCCGGCCGAGGCCGAAGATCCGCTTGTCGTTGGGGTCGCCGAGGCCGCCGGATTTGCCCTGCACGGTGGCCGCGCCGTCCATGCTGGAGATGAAGTTGACCTTCACCCACGGCCGGTCCAACGGCTCCGGGAAGGCGTAGATGGCGCGCAGGTCGTCGTCGGTCGGCGTGGTGCCGCTCGGCCATAGCTGATCCACCCGAGCATCAAATCAGGTCGCCGCCCGTGCTGTCACGAGCACTGTCAGCTCTGCGGTTAGTCTTCGTGACATGTCCGTTGGTCATCTTGTCGACCGCGATCCGGTGGTCGCGCCGGACGAGTTGATCTCCTCGCTCGTTCCTCCGCCGCGTTTCGACGCGGTGCGGTTCGGTACCTACCTGCCGAACCCGGACGAGCCGAGCCAGGCGGCCGCGGTGCGGGCAGGCGAGGCATTCGCGGCGACGGTCGGCACTCCGCCCAGGCGCCGGTTGTTCGGCGGCAACAAGAAGCCCATCGGGCGACCCGGTCTGTATTTCGACGGCGGTTTCGGTGTTGGCAAGACGCACCTGCTCGCGTCGCTGTGGCACGCGGTGCCCGAGCCCAAGGCGTACGGCAGTTTCGTCGAGCTGACTCATCTGGTCGGCGCACTCGGCTTCGCGGAAACCGTGCGCAGGCTCGCCGGGCACCGACTGCTCGCCATCGACGAGTTCGAGCTGGACGACCCTGGCGACACCACGCTGGTCAACCGGCTGCTGCGCGAACTGACCGACGCGGGCGTTTTCGTCGCGGCGACGTCGAACACGTTGCCGGACAAGCTGGGCGAGGGCCGGTTCGCGGCCGATGACTTCCTGCGCGAGATCCAGTCGCTGTCCTCGCGGTTCACCGTCGTCCGGGTGGACGGGCCGGACTACCGTCATCGCGGCCTGCCGGACGCGCCACAACCGTTGTCCGACAGCGATCTGCTGGCGAGCGCCGAGGCCGTCGAAGGGTCCACAATGGACGATTTCGACGCGCTGTGCGCGCACCTGGCCCGGTTGCACCCGTCGAAGTACGGGCGGCTCGTCGACGGCGTCAGCGCCGTGCACCTGCGTGGCGTGCACCCGGCGCCGGACCAGTCGGTGGCGCTGCGGCTGGTCGCGTTCGGCGACCGGCTCTACGACCGGGCGATCCCGGTCGCGGTGTCCGGCGAGCCGGTGTCCGCCCTGTTCACCGAGGAGATGCTGCGGGGCGGGTATCGGAAGAAGTACCTGCGGGCGGTGTCGCGCCTGGTGGCGCTGTCCCGCGACGCGGCCGACCTGCGCGCTCGGACCAGTGGCTGAGCAGCACCGCGCCGGGCAGCACCACGCCCAAGGCCAGGCCGTAGCCGCCGAAGATGTCGGTCAGGTAGTGGTAGCGCATGGCGACCAGGCCGATGGTCAGCATCGCGATCAGCACGGCGTAGACGGCCCAGGCGATGACCCGGCCGCGCCGGGTGCGCAGCAGGGTGAGGCCGACGAGCAGTGCGATGGTGTAAGCGGCGACCGCGCTGACCGTGTGCCCGCTGGGGTAGCTCAGGCCGCCGCGCGGGAAGGTCCGGCCGAAGCCGGGTTTGAGCAGGATCTCGTTGATCGCGATGGCGATGCCCGGTCCGAGCACGGACAGCGCCGCGACTGCCCACGACCGGGTGAGCAGGCCGAACAGGAACACGATGGCGAGCACCGCGTACAGGATCGCGGTGTCGGTCGGCGAGACCAGGATGTACGCGAGCGGGCTGCGCTGTCCGATGTAGTGGTACGCGGTGCTGGCCGCGCTCGCGTCGAACCGGTCGGGCCTGGTCTGGCCAGCAAAAACGAAGCCGAGCACGAGCATTTCCGCCCAGCCCACGACCGCGACGATCAGCGCCGGCAGGCGGTAGCGGGCGGGCACCAGGTTGGGCCATCGGTCGGGCACGTCCTCGACTATGCCCGACCGATGGTGGTCTCAGTTGGCGAGCACCGCGGCGATCGCGTCGATGCCCCGGTCGAGGTCGGCCTTGCTGATCACCAGCGGCGGCGCGACGCGCAGCGTGGTGTCGTGCGTCTCCTTGCACAGCACGCCACGTGCGGCCAGCGCCTCGGAGGCGACGCGGCCGGCCGGTCCGCCGGGGCTGATCTCCACGCCCGCCCACAGGCCGCGCCCGCGCACCTCGCTGACGCCGCTGCCGATCAGCTCGCCGAGCCGCCCGTGCAGGTGGGCGCCGAGTTCGCGGGACCGGGCCTGGAACTCGCCGGTGGCCAGCAGCTTGATCACGGCCCGGCCGACCGCGCAGGCCAGCGGGTTGCCGCCGAAGGTCGAGCCGTGTTCGCCGGGTCGCAGCACGCCGAGCACGGCGCGGCTGCCGACCACGGCCGACACCGGCAGGATGCCGCCGCCGAGCGCCTTGCCCAGCGTGTAGAGGTCGGCGCGGACGCCCTCGTGGTCCAGCGCCAGCAGATCGCCGGTGCGGGCCAGGCCGGACTGGATCTCGTCGGCGATGAACAGCGCGCCCGCCTCGTCGCAGATGCGGCGCACCTCGCGCAGGTAGCCCGCGGGCGGCACGACCACGCCCGCCTCGCCCTGGATCGGCTCGACCAGCACGGCGGCCGTCCGCTCGGTCACCGCCGAGGCGAGCGAGTCCACGTCGCCGTACTTGACCACGGTGAAGCCGGGGGTGAACGGGCCGAAGTCGGCGCGGGCCACGTCATCGGTGGAGAAGGACACGATGGTCGTGGTGCGGCCGTGGAAGTTGGACCCGGCGACGACGATCTCGGCTTGCCCGTCCGGCACGCCCTTGACCTGGTAGGCCCACTTGCGCGCGACCTTGATCGCGGACTCGACGGCCTCCGCGCCGGAGTTCATCGGCAGCACCATCTCGGTGCCGGTCAGCTCGGCGAGTTCGCGGCAGAACAGGCCCATCTGGTCGTGGTGGAACGCGCGCGAGGTCAGCGTGACCTTGCCCAGCTGCTCGACGGCGGCGGCGATCAGGTCGGGGTGGCGGTGGCCGAAGTTGAGCGCGGAGTAGCCGGAGAGGAAGTCCAGGTAGCGCTTGCCGCTCACGTCGGTGACCCAGGCGCCCTCGGCGCTGGCGATGACGACCGGCAGCGGGTGGTAGTTGTGCGTGCTCCAGCGCTCGTCGAGCGCGACGTAGTCAGCCGAGTCAGAAGGCATGTCGGTGTCCGGGCGGGCGTCGGTGGCGGTCATTGGCTAAGGCTAAACGGTCCGGGGCGGCGATTTCAGCCAGCACACGTTGCACGTTCAGATGTTTTGTTGTGTTCAGCCGAACAATGGCGGCGATCCGTTGCGTTCGCGTCCTCGGCATTGACGCGATGCTTACGTAAGTGGAGACTTACCGTTCGTGGGGACTTACGGAGTGGCCGCGCTCGGCGCGCTCGGAGATCCGACTCGTCGGGCGATTTTCGAGCTGCTGACCGCGGCACCGGCCTCCGTCGGGGAACTGGCCGCCCAGCTGCCGGTCAGCAGGCCGGCCGTGTCCCAGCACCTCAAGGTGCTCAAGGAGGCCGGGCTGGTGACCGACAGCGCGGTCGGCACCCGGCGGCTCTACCGGGTCGACCCGGACGGGGTGGCCGCCATCCGCGCGTACCTGGACCGGCTCTGGGACACCGCGTTGGACGCCTTCAAGCAAGCCGTTGAACAACCAGAGGAGAAGCAATGACTCAGCAGACCGAGCAGACCAGCGTGCGCAAGGCCGTGACCGTCGCGGCGAGCCAGGAACGCGCCTTCGAGGTGTTCACCTCGGGCATCGGTGGCTGGTGGCCCAAGGAACACCACATCGGCGACGGCGAGATGGCCAGCTGCGCGTACGAGCCGAAGGTCGGCGGGCGCTGGTACGAGATCAGCACGGACGGCGCCGAATGCGGCTGGGGCCAGGTGCTGGTCTGGGAACCGCCGAACCGGATCGTGCACACCTGGCAGATCCAGGCCGACTGGAAATACGACCCGGACCCGGCCAAGGGCAGCGAGGTCGAGGTGCGGTTCATCGCGGAGGGCCCGAACCAGACCAGGGTCGAACTGGAGCACCGGCACTTCGAGCGGCACGGCGACGGCGGCACTTCGGTCGCGGACACCGTCAGCAACCAGCACGGCTGGGGTTACGTGCTCGGCCACTACCTCGACCGGGCCAACGAGGGCTGACCCCGCAAGCGGGCACCCTGGCCGATCTGACAGGGTGCCTACGTGGCTACCGACTCGCCTTCCTTCCTGCGGCTACAGTCCCGCACGCAGCGCTTCACCCTCGGCACCCCGAGGGAGTTCCAGATCTCGCCGGATGGCCGCCGCGTGCTGTTCCTGCGGTCGGCCTCCGGCACGGAATCCCGCAACAGCCTGCTGTCCGTTGACCCGGACACCGGCAAGGAGACCGTGGTCGTCGATCCGGCCGAGCTGCTCGGCGGCGCCGAGCAGCTGACCCAGGAGGAACGCGCCCGGCGCGAGCGCAGCAGGACCAGCGGTGCGGGCGTGGTCGGCTATGCCACCGACGAGCAGGTGCGGATCGCGGTGTTCACGCTGTCCAGCAAGCTGTACGTGGCCGACCTGCTCGACGGCGAGATTCGCGAACTGCCGGCTACCGGCCCGGTGATCGACCCGCGCCCCAACCCGACCGGCACGCACGTCGCCTACAACTCGGGCGGCACGTTGCGGGTGATCGGCGTGGACGGCACCGGTGACCGCGCGCTGGCCGAGCCGGAGGACGGCGACACCGACAACATCGCCTGGGGCCTCGCGGAATTCGTCGCTGCCGAGGAGATGGACCGCAACCGCGGCTACTGGTGGTCGCCCGAGGGCACCCGGCTGCTGGTCCAGCGCAACGACCGCACCGCGGTGCCGCGCTGGCACATCGCGGATCCGGCGAACCCGGCCAAGCCCGCGAACACGGTCGCCTACCCGGCCGCCGGCACCACGAACGTCACGGTCACCCTGCACGTGCTCGGCCTGGACGGCAGCCGGGTGGACGTCGAGTGGGACAACACGACACTGCCCTACCTGACCACCGTGCGCTGGTCCTCGGCAGGCGATCCGCTGCTCGCGCTGATGTCGCGCGACCAGACCCGCCAGGTGATCGTGTCCATCGACCCGGCCACCGGCGCGAGCACCACCCGCGCCGACCGGTCCGACCCGCACTGGGTGGACGTGGTGCCCGGCGCGCCCGACCTCACCCCGGACAACCGGGTGGTCGACGTCGCGGCGCGCGAGGGCGCGTACCGGCTGACCATCGACGGCGAACCGGTGACCGGGCCGGACGTGCAGGTCCGCCAGGTGCTCGACGTCGCGGACGACGTGCTGTTCACCGCGTCGCTGGACGACCCGACCCAGACCCACGTGTTCACCGTGACCCCGGAGGGTCGGCTGACGCAGCTCACCGACGTGCCCGGCATACACAGCGCGCGGCGCGGCGGCGACACGCTCGCGCTCACCTTCTGGTCGCTGGCGCAGGAGGGCCCGAGCACCGTGCTGCGCAGGGGAGCGGCACGCACCGAGATCAACTCGACCGCGCTCACCTCCGGCCTCGCCCTCAACCTGACCCTGCTCACGGTGGGCGAGCGCGACCTGCGCTGCGCGCTGCTGCTGCCCACCGGCTACCAGCCCGGCTCGGGCAAGCTGCCGGTGCTGCTCGACCCGTACGGCGGCCCGCACGCGCAGCGCGTGCTGCACGCGGCCAACGCCTACCTGGTCCCGCAATGGTTGGCGGACCAGGGTTTCGCCGTCCTCGTCGCGGACGGTCGCGGCACGCCCGGCCGCGGCCCGGACTGGGACCGCGCCGTGCACCACGAACTCGCCGCGATCACCCTCGCCGATCAGGTCGACGCGCTGCACGCGGTCGCCGAACGCAACCCGGACCTCGACCTCTCGCGCGTCGCCATCCGCGGCTGGTCCTACGGCGGCTACCTCTCCGCGCTCGCCGTGCTGCGCAGGCCCGACGTGATCCGCGCGGCCGTCGCCGGTGCGCCGGTGACCGACTGGACGCTCTACGACACCTTCTACACCGAGCGCTACCTCGGCCACCCGGACGCGAATCCCGAGGTGTACGAACGGAATTCGCTGCTCGCCGACGCGCCGAAGCTGGGCGCGTCGCTGCTGCTGATCCACGGCCTCGCCGACGACAACGTGTTCGCCGCGCACACCCTGCGACTGTCCGCCGCGCTACTCGCGGCCGGCCGCCCGCACACGGTCCTGCCGCTCTCCGGCGTGACGCACATGAACCCGTCGGACGAGTCGGTCGCGGAGAACTTCATGCTGCTCCAGGTCAACTGGCTCAAACACACCCTGGGTGTCTGACCCATGACCGACCAACCTCAGCGGTGGACCAGGTCGACCGTCTATGCGGACATGTGGCTGGACCCGGACGAGGATCCGCGCACCAGCGCGGGTGTCAGCCCGGACGGCGAACTGCCCACGTTGCGCGACTACCTGCACAGCTACCGACTCACGCTGCTGATGAAATGCGAGGGGCTGACCCCGGAGCAGTTGGCCCGTCGGTCCGTGCCGCCCTCGACCATGTCGCTGCTCGGCCTGATCCGGCATCTCGCCAAGGCCGAGCGGGACTGGCGTGGCTGGATGGTGTCCGACCCGCCGCCTCGGCTCTACGGCGAGCGCGACGCCGACTTCGACGGCGCTGTCGCCGAGGCGGCAGTGGTCGACAGCTCCTACGCCGACCTGGCTCGCGAGCAGGCTGCCACCGACGCGGTGCTGGCCGAGCATCCGGATCTTGGCGAGCGGCTGGGTAAGGACGGCATCGCGGTCCGGGAGATCCTGGTGCACCGGATCGAGGAGTACGCGCGGCACTGCGGCCACGCCGACCTGCTGCGGGAATGCGTGGACGGCCGCGTCGGCCAGTGACCGCCTCAGACGTCTCGAAGAGGGCCGAGTACCTGTTCGCGCAGGATGTCGGCGTGTCCGCAATGGTGGGCCAGCTCCCGCAGAACTTGCAGGTAAACCCAGCGAAGCGTGCGCGGTCCGCTCCGGTGCCCGGTCACGACGGTGTCCAGCGGCAGGTCCGCGACCGCCTTCCGGGCCGTGGCGCAGGCTTCCCGGTGGGCGGCCGTGACCGAGGCGGCGGTGTCGTCCTCGGCCAGCCGGAAGGATTCATCCGGACTCTGTACCAGGCCGAGCTCCCGGCGGGAGCTGCCGCCGACGCACTCCTCGAACCACACCCGCTGCATCCACGTGACATGCTTGAGCAGCCCGAGCAATGTCGTCGCCGACGGGACGAGCCTGCGGCGGACCTGCTCCTCGGTGAGGCCGTCGAGCGTCACCTCGATGGCACCGCGGTATTCCTCGATGAACGCCTCCAGTTGGGTGCGCTCGTCATCCAGCGGCACGTCGAACGGCCCCATCAGGCCCCCTTTCATCGCTGTGAGTCTAGGTGGTCGCCAGGGCTTCGGTCGGGGTAAGCCGGGCGGCGCGGATCGACGGGTACACGCCCGCGATCACGCCGACCAGCAGCGCGCCACCGATGCTGGCCGCGACCGAACTCAACGGGATCACCGGGGGCCAGTCCTGGTACGCGGCATAGCCGAGCGTCGCGAACGCGCCGACCATCGTGCCGACGATGCCGCCGAACGCGGAGAGCAGCACCGCCTCGGTCAGGAACTGGCTACGGATCTGGCCCCGGCTCGCGCCGAGCGCCCGGCGAAGCCCGATCTCCCGCCGCCGCTCCAGCACCGAGATCACCATCGTGTTCGCCACGCCGATCCCGCCGACCAGCAGCGCGACCCCGGCGAGGCCGATGAACAGGCTGGAGAACGTGTTCTCGGTGGCCCGCTTGGCCGCCAACGCGTCCGAGGGCCTGCTCACCAGCACCAATCCCGGCTCCTGCGGGTCGAGGGTCGCCGGCAGCACGGACCGGACGTCGTCGATGGCGTCCTCGCGAGCCTTCAGGTACAGCTCGGTCGGCCGGCCGTCGAACCCGAGATCGGCTCGCGCGACGGGCCAGCCGACCAGCACGGACTGTTCGATGTCGGTGGCCAGCGGGGTGGGATCGAGAATGCCGATCACGGTGAACCAACGGTGGTCGAGGTAGATCTGCGGCAGCGGTTGGCCGGGCGGCAACGCGTTGATGCCGAGGATCGTCGCGGCCTGGAAACCCAGCACCACCGTGGGGAAGCGGTCGGTCGACGGGCTGAGGAACTCGCCTGCGTGCAGGGTCGCGTTGATCGAGGTGGGCAGCGTGTCGTCGGCGGCGAGCACGTTCACCCCGACGCTGTCGTTCGGATCGACCTGCTCGCTGCGCCGCACGGACTGATGCGTGTTGCCCAGCGCGCTCGCGTCCGTCACCGGCCCGATCCGGCGCACCATGGCCGCCGCGTCCGGCTCGAAGGTGACCGGCGGGTTCTGGTTCGGTTCCGGCTGCGCCTGCAACATGTTGCTGCCCAACGCGGTCAGCTGGCTCAGCAGCGCCTGTTGGCTGGACGCGGGAATCCCGGTCACCACGATCATGGTGGCGATGCCGATGCAGATGCCCAACGCGGACAGCGCGGCGCGCAGCTTGCGCACCCGCACGCCGATCAGGCCCAGCCGCAGCACGTCGCCGGGGGTCAGTCGCACGTTCTTGGTCACCGTGGGACTCCCGGGTGCTCATCGGCGACGATCCGGCCGTCGCGCAGCTCGACGCGGCGCGGCAGCTGCGCCGCGATGTCCCGGTCATGGGTGATGATCGCGATGGTGGTGCCCTCGCGGTTCAGGTCGATCAGCAGGTCGAGCACGGCCTGCCCGGTGGCGGAGTCCAGCGCGCCGGTCGGTTCGTCCGCCAGCACCAGCGCGGGCCGGTTGACCAGCGCCCGCGCGATCGCGACCCGTTGCCGTTCCCCACCGGACAGTTCGTGCCCTCGATGCCCGACGCGGTGCGCCAAACCCACGCGCGCCAACGCCTCCCGCGCCATCGGCAACCGATCGCGGCGCCGAACGCCCGCGTACAGCAGCCCGGTCGCCACGTTCTCCGCCGCGCTGAGCCCTTCGGTCAGCTGGAACTGCTGGAAGACGAAACCGAGCCATTGCCCGCGCAGCAGGGAAAGCCGCCGATCCGACAGCCGCGACACGTCCTGTCCGGCCACTTCCAGCGTGCCGGCGCTGGGCAGGTCCAACGTGCCCATGATGTTGAGCAACGTCGACTTCCCCGACCCGGACGGACCGATGATCGCCAGCAGTTCACCCGCCTCGATGGTCAGCGAAACATCCCGCAGGGCCGCGACCTCGCCCGGATAAACCTTGCTGGCGTTCACCAGCCGCAGAACGCTCATGACTGCGCGGTCTGGACACGCAGGCCCTCGGTGATCCCGGGCCCGCTCACCTCGACCTCGCCGTTGGCGAACAGCCCGGTCCGCACCGCGACCAGCGTCCCGTTCGGCAGCTGCAACGCGTACCCGCCGCCGCGCAACGCGAGCAGCGCGGTCACCGGCACGGCCAGCACGTTGTCCTTGCCGCTGGTGGTGAACGCGACCTGCACCGGCGCCGCGGCCAGATTCGCCACGTCGTCGGGGTTGTCCGCGGTGATGGTCACGTTCACGTTGGGCGGACTGCCCGGCGAACCGGGATCGCCCTGCTGGTTGTTGGTGCTCTGGATGGTCTGGCTGATCGCGCCGACCGTCCCCGGTATCTGTTGGCCGCTCGGCAATGTGATGCTCACCTTGTTGCCGGTGTTGATCCCGTTCAGGTTGGTCGCCGCGATCGGCACCGTGATCACCTTGTCGGTCGGCGTCACCGCGAGCAGCGGCTCGGCGACGGAATCACCCAACTGCGCCTGGATTCCGCTCACCCGCACCGCACCCGCAAACACCACGAGCTGACCGATGCCGAGCGTGCCGGTCGGCGTCATGCCGACCTTCTGCTGCCAGCGCTTGACCTCGTCCGACAACGCCTGCGTGAACACCTCGCCCTTGGCGACGTGATAGCCCAACGCCCGCAGGTTGTCCGTGACCACGCCGACATCCGGCCCTGCCAACGGCGGAGTGGCCACGCTCAGCGTGCGGTACAACGGAGTGCCGCCGTAGAACACGACCACCGGCTGCGCGTCGACCCCGTACAGCGCGTGGCCGCGCGCGATCGTCGCGCCCGCCTGCGGCAGGCTGGTGACCGTGCCGGTGCCCTTCCCGGTCACCGTGCTCGCCGTGCCGAACCCGAGCGTGCCCGGCAGCGTCTGACTGTTGGACAGGTTCGTGCGCACCACCGTCGCCGTGCTCACCTGCGCGGCAGCCGGTGGCCCTTGCGGCTTGTGCGCGTGCGCGGTGACGATCGCGATCCCGACGATCAGCGCCGCGACCACCACCAGCGCGATCGAGCCGCCGAGGATTCGATTCCTGGTCACTTCTTGTCCGCGAAAGCGGTCTGTTGACAGGTGTCCTCGATCTGCCCCTGGTTCGCCGGTAGCGGCGGGGCGTTGTCGTCGAACGTCCAACTCAGACCGTTCGCGTACACGCTGGTGTCCTGGGTGAGGTGCACCATGATCCCGTGCGAGCGCAGGCAGCTGATCTCGTCGAGCATGTCCTGGCGGTAGTTGGGGTTCTGGCTCGGATCAAGCTCCGGCGGCCCGAGCGGCTCCTTGCCGATGCACGCGTCGATCGCCTGTTTCGGGATCGGCTCCTTGATCGACGTCTTGTCGCCCCGGACGCCGGTCGCGCCCTCGGTGGTCGCGCCGTTCGCCAGCAGACACACGTCCCAGGCGTGGATGAGGGCTTCGTGCTGTTGCGGCGTGTCGTCCAGCCGTTCCTGCGGACGTCCCGCGGTCACCGCGGTCGTCGGCGCCTGGCTGGCGGAACTGGAAGTGCTGCTCGGCAATGCGGCGACCTGCGCGGGCGCCGAGTCGGCACTGCCACCGCACGCGGCCAGCGTGAGCAGGCCGGTCGTCAGGGTCGCGATCGCGAGGTGTCGCCATGGGGGAGTTTTCACGCCCTGTGCACGCGGGTCCGCGCCGATCGGTTGCCATGGCGCGGGCGGTTTTTCTCAGTGCGTCCTCGGCGCGGTCGTCTCGATGGTGGGCGTGGTCGGCTGGCTCGGCGCCGGCCCGGTGACGCGGGTGAGCAGCAGGCCGATGGTGGCCGCGATGATCACCCCGAGCGCGGCCGCCAGCGGGGCGAACCGCCGCAACGGCCGCCCGCGCACCTTGTCCGGCAGCTGAGTGAGCACGTCCACTTACACGCCGGGCCCGCGCCTTTGGTTGCACGGGAGACCTACCGGTTACCGGCCCTTTTGCGCCACGTTGCGCTCTTACGGCTTCTCGCCGAAGACGCGCTGCATGCCGGCCAGCCAGCGGTCCGGGTCGCCCGCCTTGTGCGCGTACATGGTGCCGACCTCCGGGTGCGGCAGGATCAGGAACCGCTCGTCGTCGAGGCCGGTGATCACCATGTCCGCGACCTGTTCGGGTTCGATGATCGGCGCGGACGAGGCGACCGCGACCGCCGACGGGTTGCCCGCCTCCACGCCCGGCATCAGCATGTTCGTGCGCACACCCATCGGGCACAGCGCGCTCACCTTGATGCCGAGGTTGCCGTAGGTCATCGACAGCCATTCGGCGAGGCCGAGCGCGGCGTGTTTGGTCGCCGTGTACGGCGCGTCGCCCGCGCAGCTGAGCAGGCCCGCGGCGGAGACTGTCTGCAACAGGTAGCCGGAACCGCGTTCGATCATGGAGGGGAGGACGGCCTTGGCGGCGTGTGCGTGCGCGACCACGTTGATCGACCAGGACCGCGCCCAGTCCTCCGGCTTCGCGTCCAGCCCGACGCCGGTCGCGATGCCCGCGTTGGAGCAGAACAGGTCGATCGGCCCGAACGCCCGCTCGCTCGCCACGACCAGTTCGGCCACCTGCGCCTCGTCGGCGACATCGGCGGCGATGGCCGTTGCGTGGCCGCCGTCGGCGGTGATCTCCGCCGCGATGCGCTGCGCCGCCTCGTGGTCCACATCGGACAGCACGACGCCCGCGGCGCCCTCGGCGGCGAACCTGCGCGCCAGCGCGGAGCCGATGCCGCCCGCGCCACCCGTGATCACGGCGACCTTGCCGTTGAGCCGCATGTTGCCTCCCAGCGATGCGTATATACCGACTAGTCGGTATGTAGTACGGTACGGGTGAGCTGGCAAGCGGCGCAAGCTTTGTGAAGAGCAGGGAGGCCCTGGGTGGATACGAGTTTCGCCGGCAAGACCGCGCTGGTCACCGGCGCATCGCGCGGTATCGGCAAGGCGACGGCCGTGGCGTTCGCCGAGCGCGGCGCCAACGTGGTGCTGTCCTCGCGCAGGCAGGAGGCCCTCGACGAGGTCGCCGAGGAGATCCGCGCCAAGCACCCCGAGGCCCAGGTCCTCGCCCACGCGGCGCACGTCGGCGACCCCGCGGCCGCGACGGCGTGTGTCGACGCGGCCATCGACGCGTTCGGCTCGCTCGACATCCTGGTCAACAACGCCGGCACCAACCCCTACTTCGGCCCGCTCGTCGACCTCGACGCCGCCCGCGCGCAGAAGACCTTCGAGATCAACCAGCTCGCCATGGTCACCTGGACGCAGCTGGCCTGGAAGAAGTGGATGCACGCCAACGGCGGCGCGATCGTCAACATCGCCTCGATCGGCGGCTTGTCCACCGAGCCCGGCATCGGCTTCTACAACGCCACCAAGGCCGCCGTCATCCACCTGACCAGGCAGTTCGCCGCCGAACTCGCGCCGGGTGTCCGGGTGAACGCGATCGCGCCCGGCGTGGTGCGCACCCACCTGGCCAAGGCCCTGTGGGAGAACTTCGAGCGGCAGCTGTCCGAGAAGCTGCCGCTGGGCCGGATCGGCGAGCCCGAGGACATCGCCAAGGCCGTACTGTTCCTCTCCGGCGACGATTCGTCCTGGATGACCGGCCAGACCGTCGTCGTCGACGGCGGCGCGCTGGTGTCGCCGCAGATCACCATCTGAGGAAGGTGTCGCCGATGTCCCGCTGGGGAATCACCCTCCCGCTGACCGGGGTGCCGCTGGCCGCGCACCGCGACCTGGTCAAGTCCCTGCCCGACCTCGGCTACACCGACGTCTGGTCGGCCGAGACCGCGGGCACCGATGCGTTCACCCCGCTCGCGCTGGTCGCCGAATGGGCCCCCAGCCTGCGTCTGGGCACCGCGATCGCGCCGGTCTACACCCGAGGTCCCGGCCTGCTCGCGATGACCGCGGCGACCATCGCCGAACTCGCGCCGGACCGCTTCGTGCTCGGCATCGGCAGCTCCTCGCCGGTCATCGTCAAGGACTGGAACGGCCTGGCCTTCGACGAGCCGTTCGGCCGCACCCGCGACACCCTGCGCTTCCTGCGCTCCGCGTTGGCCGGCGAGAAGGTCACCGAGACCTACCCGACCTTCGGCGTGCGCAAGTTCAAGCTGGAACGGCCGCCGAAGGCACCGCCGAGGATCATGCTCGCCGCGCTGCGCCCCGGCATGCTCAAGCTCGCGGCGACCGAGGCGGACGGCGCGATCACCAACTGGCTCTCCGCCGACGACGTGCGCACCGTGCGCGAGGTCGTCGGACCGGACGTCGAGGTGGCCGCGCGCGTCTTCGTCTGCCCGACCGACGACGTGGAAGCGGCTCGCGGCCTCGGCAGGCTGCTGATCAGCAGTTATCTGACCGTGCCCGCCTACGCCGCGTTCCACGACTGGCTCGGCCGCGAGGAGATCCTGGCGCCCATGCACAAGGCGTGGGCGGCGGGCGACCGGGCGGGCGCCAACGCCGCCATCCCGGACGAGGTGGTCGACGCACTGGTCGTGCACGGCAGTCCGGCGAAATGCCGCGAACATGTCGCCCGGTACGTCCAGAATGGCTTGGACACCCCGGCGATCGCGGTGCTGCCGACCAGGGCCGACCCGGTCGAGATGGTGCGGGCGCTGGCCCCGATGGACTGAGGAGCGACGGATGGCGCGTGCGGCAGCGACCCGCGGTGAACGGGGCGAGCGGAACACCCGCAGCCCCATGGAGGAGCGGATCATCGCCGCCGCCGTCACCCTGTTCGCCGAGCGCGGTTTCGACGGCACCGCGGTGCAGCAGATCGTCGACCACGCCGAGGTGACCAAGGGTGCGCTGTACCACTACTTCGACTCGAAGGACGAGCTGCTCTACGAGATCTACCGAGCCCTGATCGGCGTGCAGAGCGCCGACCTGGACGCGATCGTCGAGCGCGGCCTGCCCGCCGCCGAAACCGTGCGCGCCATCCTGGTCGACGTGGTCACCACGACCGCGAAACGCCTGCCCGAGGCCGTGGTCTTCTTCCGCGAGGCACACAAGCTGCACGACAAGCAGATGGTCGCCTACCGCGCCGACCGGCGCCGCTACCACGAGAGCTTCCGCAAGGTCATCGCCGACGGCCAGGCCAGCGGCGAGTTCGCCGGCACCGTCCCGGCCGAAACGGTCGTCCAGATCGCCATGGGCGTGGTCAACCAGCTCCCGGTCTGGTTCCGTCCGGAGGGCCGGAAAACCGCGGAACAGCTCGGCAACGAGATCGCCGACTTCGTCCTGGCCGCGCTGCGCGTCTGACCATCTACAGTGGACTCGCCTCGCGCAGCGCGGTAATGGCGGCCCGAACCGCCGGATGCCGCCCGGCCCCACTGCGGAACGCGACCCGCGTCCGCCGGCACAGCTCGACCCGAGTCAGCCGCACCCCCTCCGGCGGCCGCAACACCCCCAGTTCCGGTATCAGCGCGACGCCTTCCCCGGCGGCCACGAAGACCAACACCGTGTCGAACTCGTCGATCCGATGCCGCACGTTCGGCGTGAAGCCGGCCGCCTCGCAGGCCCGAACGGTCATGGCATGACACCGCGTCCCCGGGCTCGCCATGATCCACGGCAGGTCGCGGCACGCCGCCAACTCCGCGATCCCGTCCGCCGAAGCCAGGTACATGTCCTCCGCGCACAGCGCCTCGTCCACAATCCCCGGCTCGGTGGGAAAGGGGACGAAGTCGTAGTCGTGCACCAGGGCCACGTCCAGCTCGCCCGCGCGCAGCGCGTCCCCGACATCAGCGGGATCGACCTCGGACACCATCGGCGTCAACCCCGGATGCGCCGTGCCCAGCAGTCGCAGCGCCCCCGGCAGGATGGTCCGCGTCGCCGACGGAAACGCCCCGATCCGCAGCGGCCCGCTCAGCCCCTCCCGCGCCCCGGCCAGGTCCGCCTCGGCGACCTCCAGCCGTTCCAGCACAACCTCCGCATGCCCCACCAGCGCCCGCCCGGCGGGCGTGAGCGTGACCCGCCGCCCGGTCCGCTCCAGCAGCGCGACACCTGCCTCCCGCTCCAGCGCGCTGAGCTGCTGCGACACCGCCGACGGACTGAACGCCAACGCCTCCGCGACGGCGGCGATCGTGCCGCGCAGGGCGAGTTCCCGGAGCAGCCGCAACCTGCGCACGTCCAGCATCAACGCAGCTTACGCTCAACCCCGAAAATGCGAACTGGAACTTCCGAATAGTCCCGGGCACGCTGAACACATGACCCTCCGCGGCATCCACGTCCCGCTGATCACGCCGTTCCGCGCCGACGGCGCCATCGCCACCGACGCCCTCGCCGACCTGGCCAACGCGGCCCTGGACGCGGGCGCCACGGGTCTCGTCGCGCTCGGCACCACCGCCGAGGTCGCCACCCTCGGCGTCGGCGAGCGCACCGAGGTCGTCGACATCTGCGCCCGCATCTGCCGCGAACGCGACGCGTCACTGATCGTCGGCACCGGCGGCAGCGACACCGCGGCCACCCTCCGCGCCCTCGAAGAACTGGAGACCTGGCCGGAGACGACGGCGGCCCTCGTCACCGTCCCGTCCTTCACCCGTCCCGGCGAAGCGGGCGTCCGCGCGCACTTCGCCCACCTGGCCGAACACAGCCCGATCCCGCTGGTCATCTACCACATCCCGTACCGCACCGGTCAGGCGCTGAGCGGCGCCGCCCTCCGCGAACTGGGCGCGTTGCCCGGCATCGCAGGCGTCAAGTACGCGGAAGGCGGCGTGGACGCCGACACCATCGACCTCTTCGCCGACCCACCCGCCGACTTCGAGATCCTCGTCGGCGACGACCTCTACCTCGGCCCGCTACTGGCGATGGGCGCGCACGGCGGCATCCTCGCCTCCGCCCACGTCGCCACCAGCCAGTTCGTCGACCTCCTCGACGCCTGGCAGACCGCCGACCTGCCCCGCGCCCGCCGCCTCGGCAACAACCTGGCCAGACTCTCCGCCGCCCTGTTCACCGAACCCAACCCCACGGTCATCAAGGGCGTCCTGCACGCCACCGGCGCGATCCCCACCTCGGACGTCCGCCTCCCGCTCCTGCCCGCCGGCACCGAGTCGGTCGAAACCGCCCTCAAGCTCGTGGCCGACCTGGGTTAGACGCAGTCCCAGTAGAACCGCCCCTCGACCCCGTCCGCGCTCAGATACGCATAACCCGTGCCCCCACCAAAATTCAGCGCATACGGATCGTCGTCCCAGCCCTCCGCCCCGTCGAGCTGGAAGAAGAACCGCCACGGCGGCTCGAGCACGATTTCCGGCTGCCAGAAACACGGCTTGCCGCCCACATAGCTGCGCGGCGAGAGCACGTCCGTCTCCGGGATCTCCAACGCCAGCCCGGCGATCTCCGCCTCCTGAGCGGCGATCTCCGCTTCGAGCGCCCGCTCCTGCGCCGGATCCAGCTCGGCCACGTCCACATGTAACTCGACCGGCACGTGGTCGTCCCAGTTCGCGCCGCGTCGCCACAGGCTCGGCCCGGTGGCGGCATCGGTGATGGTCAGAAAGTCCGGAGTGCGGCCGTTCGGCTGCACCAGCAGCGCGTTCTCGCCGCCCTCCGGCTCGAACGTCGGCAATGTCCCGTCCGGATCATCGGTGACGAACAGGTAGGCGATCCGCCCGCCCGACCCCGGAATCGGAAACTGCCCCACAAAACACATCGGCTCGGCCAGCGCCCGCGACATCGGCCAGGCCGGCGCGTCCAGCCACACCGGCTGCCCGCCCAGCTTGGCGCGCGGCTCGCGGACGGGCGCCCGCACAGGTCGAAAGGACAGTTCCAGCCGATCCCCGAACAGCACCTCGGTCAGCCGCGGCTCGTCCTGCCTGTCCGGCTCGCTGCCGTCCATTTCCGCGGGTACCTCTGATCTTGTCCGGCTCAACCCCTGGCGTCGGTGGGGTGATCTTGCCACGATGGGTTTCGCGCATGAGGGGAGGCCGCTGACACCATGCCGACCCCTCGCCGCGCGTTACGCCCCGTCGTCCTGGTCACCGGCGCCTCCCGCCGCGCCGGCATCGCCAGCGCCACCGCGATCCGACTCGCCGAGGCAGGCTGGGACGTCGCCATCACGCACTACGCCCCCTACGACGCCCGGATGCCCTGGGGCGCCGACGAAGGCGCGGTCGAGGAGTTGCTGCGCACCATGTCCGGCCACGGCGCCCGCGCCTTCGCGATGGCCGCCGACTTCGCCGATCCCGACGAACCGCAGCGCGTGTTCGAAGAGATCATCCAGGCGCTGGGGCCGGTCACGGCGCTCGTGCTCGGCCACTGCGAATCGGTCAACTCCACGATCATGGACACCGACATCGAGTCGTTCGACCGGCACTTCGCGATCAACGCGCGGTCGAACTGGCTGCTCATCCGCGAATTCGCCAGATCCTTCGTCGGCGCCCACGGCTCCGGCCGCATCATCGCCCTCACCTCGGACGCGGTGGTCGGCGAGATCGCCTATGGCGCCTCCAAGGCAGCCCTGGACCGCATCGTGCTGGCCGCCGCGGTGGAGTTCGCGTCCCTGGGCATCACGGCGAACTGCGTCAATCCCGGCCCCACCGACAACGGCTGGCTGACGGAGGACCTCCGCAAGGAGTTGACCGATCGCACCCTCCTCGGCCGTCTTGGCCTCCCTCGCGACGCCGCGAACCTCGTGGCATTCCTGTGTTCGGCCGAAGGAGGCTGGATCAACCGCCAGGTGCTGGCCAGCGACGGCGGCTTCGACTAGTTACCCCATCCGGCTGACCAGGCCCACCCAAGGCCGATTCGCGCCCGACGCCACGGTATAACCAGGATAGGTAAACCTAACTTGGAGGCGTCAGGTGGAGCGACTGCTCGCCGGTGGTCGCAACGGACCGGAAACACTGGCCGAGCTGATCCCGATCGCGTTGGCCGCGACCATAACCGGCCAAGCCCACCGCGCCCACCCCGCGCCTGCTGGTGGCCCATCGGCCTCCATGGCGGCGGTCGCGGCTCTCGGCCCCCTCCTGCCCACCACCGGCGTCGGCGCCGAGGCTGCCCTGCGCGACCTCACCACCGCGTTCGTCGCGGGCGCGGTCGATCCGGCCGAGCCCTGGTGTGCCGCGCACCTGCACGGCCCGTCGCTCGCCGTGGCGGCCGTCGCGGACCTGGTCATCAGCGCGGTCAACCCGTCCCTGGATTCGTGGGACCAGGCGCCGTTCGCCAGCGCGCTCGAACGCGCCCTCACCGCCGAACTGGCCGCGCTCTGCTTCCCGGACGCTCCGGCGCCGGACGCGCTGATCACCAGCGGCGGCACCGAGTCCAACCTGCTCGGCCTGCTCCTCGCGCGCGAACACGCGGGTCTACCGGTCACACCGGTGTGCGGCGCCAACGCCCATCACAGCGTGGCGCGCGCGGCCTGGCTGCTCGGCCTCCCGCAACCGATCGTGGTCGACTGCGCCGACGAGCGCCTCCGCCCCGACGCGCTGCGTGCCGTGCTGGCCGAGATCACCGGCCCGGCCGTGGTCGTGGCCACCGCCGGCACCACCGACGCGGGCGTCATCGACCCGCTGCCCGCCATCGCCGACATCGCTCGCGAGTACCGCGCCCGCCTGCACGTCGACGCCGCCTACGGCGGAACGCTGCTGTTCAGTTCCTCGCGCGCGCCGCTGCTCGCCGGTCTCGACCGCGCCGACACGGTCACCGTCGACCTGCACAAGCTCGGCTGGCAACCCATCCCGGCCGGTGTCCTGATCAGCGCGGACGCGGCCGATCTCGCCCCGCTCGGGATCACCGCCGACTACCTCAACGCCGCCGACGATGTCGAGGCCGGCATGCCGGACCTGCTCGGCCGGTCGCTGCGCACCTCGCGCCGTGCGGACGCGTTCGGCATCGCGGTGTCGCTGCGCGCGCTCGGTCGCGCCGGGCTCGCCGCGTTGATCGACCGCTGCTGTACCAACGCCGCCGACCTCGCCGCGGCCATCGACGCCCACCCCGCCCTGCGCCTGTGGCGCACCCCGACCCTCACCACCGTCCTGCTCCGCCCCGCCATCGCCGACCAACTCGACCCGGCCCTCGGCGACGACCTGGTGGCCGGCCTGCGCCGCCGCCTGCTCGACACCGGCCAGGCCGTGCTCGGCCGCGCCCGCATCGCCAACCCGGACGGCACCGATTCCCGTTGGCTCAAGCTGACCCTGCTCAACCCGACGGCGACCGTCGCCGACTACCTGCCGCTGCTCGACCTGATCGCCGACACCGCCGATGCCCTCCGCGCCGGACAGGGCCGCTCGTGACCGGTCCGGATCAGCAGGCGCCGCTGGACCTGCTGGGGGTCGGCGTCGGCCCGTTCAACCTCTCGCTCGCCGCGCTCGCCAGCGGCGTCCCCGGGCTGCGCGCGGCTTTTCTCGATCGGCTGCCCGAGTTCCGCTGGCATCCCGGCCTGATGATCGAGGGCGCCACCGTGCAGGTGCCGTTCCTGGCCGATCTGGTCTCGCTGGTCCAGCCCGCGCACCCGTTGTCGTTCCTCAGCTATCTCGCCGACGTCGAGCGGCTGTTCCCGTTCTATTTCGCCGAACGCCTGCATGTGGACCGCGCCGAGTACGACGACTACCTGCGCTGGGCGAGCAAACGCCTGCCGTCGTGTCGGTTCGACACCGAGGTCTCCCGCATCGACTTCTCGGCCGATCGCGGCGCGTTCGTCGTCGACGCGATCAGCTCGGGCACGCCGATCCGGTTGTCCGCCACCAACATCGTGCTCGGCATCGGCACCACCCCGTCGGTCCCGGCGGCGCTGCGCCCACTCGTCGCCGACCCGGATTCGCTCGTCCTGCATTCCGCCGACTACCTCGACCACCGCGACGCGCTCGCCTGCGCGGAGGAGGTCGTGGTGATCGGCTCCGGCCAGTCCGGCGCCGAGGTCTTCCTCGACCTGCTGCGGCGCAGGCCGGTCGGCCGCGAACGCCTGCGCTGGTTCGCGCGCACGTCCGCGTTGGCCCCGATGGAGTACTCCAAGCTCGGCCTCGAACATTTCACCCCCGACTACACCCGGTTCTTCCATGGCCTGCCCGAACCGGTGCGTGCCAGGCTGGTCGACGCGCAGTGGCAGCTGTACAAGGGGATCAGCGCGGAGACCATGGCCGAGATACACGACGAGCTGTACCGGCGAAGTGTCCATTGTGGATGGCCCGATGTCTCGATAACGCCCGGCGTCGAGGTCCGGGCCGCACGCCAGGTCGGGAAGCGGTACGAACTCGATCTCGGCCATGTTCAGGACCAGGGCCGCGGCACCGTTTCCGTCGACGGCATCGTGCTCGCGACCGGGTACACCGAGCGTGCGCTGGATCAGTTGCTCGGCCCGCTCAACGATCTCTCGATCAAGGACACCGAGGGCCGACTCGTCGTGGACGCCGACTACCGGGTTCGGCTCGACCCGGCGATCACCGGCGCGTTGTTCGTGCAGAACGCCGAAATGCACACGCACGGCGTCGGCGCGCCCGACCTCGGCCTCGGCGCCTGGCGGGCCGCGACGATCCTGAACAGCATCAGCGCGCGCGAGGTGTTCCGGCTGCCGCGGCGCACCGCGTTCACCAGCTTCGGCCTGGCCCGTTCGCTGTGCCACCAACAAGAAGGCGAGGTCGGTTCGTGAGTTCGCCCAAGGCCGCCTGGACGCAGGCCGGCGCGCTGATCCTGCACAAGATGCTCGGCGAACTCAGCTACGAGGGTTTGCTGAGACCCAAGCCGGACAGTCCGCAGGGGCACTGGTTGCTGGAACTCCCGGACGAGGTCCGCTACCGGTTCGCCGCGCGGCGCGGCGCGTTCGAATGCTGGGTCGTCGCGCCCGGCAGCGCGACCCGCCAGGTCGGCGCGGGGCCCGAGGAACCGGCGGCCGA
This sequence comes from Pseudonocardiaceae bacterium, assembly GCA_035948315.1. Lineage (GTDB taxonomy): Bacteria > Actinomycetota > Actinomycetes > Mycobacteriales > Pseudonocardiaceae > CAJCJE01. Next base: position 82,861 of record DASZJG010000069.1, read on the forward strand.
TCCGAGGGCGCTGATCGTGGACGCGCGGTCGGTGCTGCGCCTGACCGGCCTGCGCCTTGCCGACGTGCTCGCCGAACTGACCGCGACCATCACCAACGAGGCCACCAGAATCGCGTCCGCGCCGAGCACCGGCGAACTGCTCACAATGGACTACGACCGCGCGGACGGCAAGCTCACCGGGCATCCGCGGCTGGTGCTGAACAAGGGCCGGGTCGGCTTCGCCGAGCTGGACCGCGCGCACTACTCGCCCGAGTCCGGCGCGACCTTCCCGGTGCACTGGATCGCGGTCCGCGCGGAGCTGGCGTCGTTCCGCTCGATACCGGGTCTCACGGCGGAAACCCTGCTGGCCGAGGAACTGGGCGAGGAGAAGATCGCCGACTTCACCCGGGTCCTGGCCGAGCACGGCGACCCGGCCGACTACGTCTGGCTGCCCGTGCATCCGTGGCAGCGCGCGGAGATCCTCGGCACGCTGTACGCGGGCGAGTTCGCCACCGGCGAGGTCGTCGATCTCGGCATATCGAGCGATCGCTATGTGCCGCACCAGACCGTCCGCACGCTCGCCAACCGCTCGCACGAAACGCGCCGCGACGTCAAAACCGCGCTCTCCGTGCGCAACACGCTCGTTTACCGCGGCCTGGCCTCCGGCGCGACCCTGGCCGGACCGTCGGTCACCCACTGGCTCAGGACGCTGCACGAGCGCGATCCGCTGCTGTCCGAGCAGTACCGCTTCGGCCTCCTCGGCGAGGTCGCCGGCGTCTCGGTACGCCATCCGGTGTTCGGCGCGCTCGACGAGTTGCCCTACCGGTTCCATGAGACGCTCGGCGTGCTCTGGCGGGAGCCGGTGCGCACCAGGATCGAGCCCGGCCTGCGCGCGATCTCCTACGCCGCGCTCCCGTACCGGGACGCCGACGGCGTCGCGTTGATCAGCGAGTTGATCCGGGCGAGCGGGCGCTCGCCGCTGGACTGGTTGCGGCACCTGCTCGACCTGACGCTGACACCGTTGCTGCACTGGCTGTTGCGATACGGTGTCGCGTTCTGCCCGCACGGCCAGAACCTGATCCTGGTTGTCGATGCGGAGTCTCGGCCGGTGCACGCGATGATCAAGGACTTCGCGCAGGGCGTCGACCTGCTCGACGAGGATCTGCCCGAATACGCGGAACTCGCGCCAGACGCGTCGGCGGACATGCTGCGCTGGCCGGCCTACCTGTTGGCGCAGTCGCTGTTCAGTTCGGTGTTCAGCGGTCAGTTGCGGTTCATCGCGGAGATCCTGTTCGACGACTTCGGCACCGCCCGCACGCACTGCTGGCAGATCGTGCGCGACCTCGTGTCCGACTACCGCGCTGCGCATCCGGAGACCTCGGCGCGGCTGGCGGACTGCCGGCTGTTCGACGACACGGTCGAGAAGGTCTGCCTGAACACCGAACACCTGGCCGGGCAGGGCTTCGACAAGGTGGACCGGGACGACGAGTTCGACGTGCGGCAGGGCATGGTCCGCAACCCGCTCGCTGGCCCGGACCCGGACGGCGCCTGGTGAGCCCCACGCTGGTCGCCGCCCGACCGGTCGGCCCGCGCACCCTGGCCCAGCGAGCCGAATCCGCGCAGGCCATGCTGCCGGCCTTCCGTACCGCGATCGACGCGGGCCGAATCCGCCGCGTGCTCCTCCTGCTCCCCGATCCGCACGCCCGGTTCGTCGCCGTCGAGTTGGCGGCCGAGTTCGTGCGGGACGTCGTGCTGGCGCGCGGCTACGGCGCGTGCACCTACGTCCTCGCCTGGGACGTGCATCGCGAAGCGATCGAGTCGCCCGCGCTGCGCGACTATCTGGGCGGGTACGGCGACTTCGTGCTGGTGCCGGATCTGGCCACGCTCCAGCCGGTTGCCGGCCAGGACGGCACCGTCGCCCTCGTGTGCGACGCGCAGTGGCCGGACGGTGCGCCGGTCGAACTCGCGGCCCGGCAGGTGTTGCGTGCTCGCCTTGCCGAAGCCGAGGCGCACGGGCTGGTCCCGTCGGTCGGCATCGAGCACGAGGTCACGCTCCACGACGCGGACGGCGCGCCGCTGACCGGGCACGGCATCGACTACGCGCTGCAGACCAACCCGGCCATGGACGGCCTGCTCGCCGGAATTCGCCGGGCGATGGAGGAGAGTCCGCTGGGCGTCGAATCGGCGCGGGCCGAGTGCCATCCCGGTCAGTACGAGATCGTGCTGCGCCACCGCGACGCGATCGCCGCCTGCGACGACGCGATGTTGTTGCAACACCTGGTGCGCACGACCGCCGCCGCACACGGCGCGTCGGCAGGCTATCTCGCCGCCGAGGCGCCGGAGCGGGGCAGTTCCTGCCATGTCCACCTTTCGCTATCCACAATGGACCTTGCGCCGGCCGGAAATGACGTGCTGGAACGGTTTCTCGCCGGCGTGTTGCGAGCCGCCCGGGAGCTGTCCGTGGTGTGGGCGCCGACGCTGAACTCCTACGTCCGGCTGCGCACCGCGCCGTTCTCGCCGCGCATCCTGCGCTGGGGCGAGGACGATCGCACGGCCGCCGTTCGGGTCGCTGGACGAGGTGCTTCGCGGCGGTTGGAGTTCCGGTTCGCAGGCGCGGACGCCCAGCCGCACCTGGTCGTCGCCGCCCTGCTCGCGGCCGGTCTGTCCGGCATCGACGACGAACTGTCGCCGCCCGCGCCGGGCGAGGTCATCGGCGAACTCGCCGGGACGCCATGGGAAGCGTTGCGGCTGTTGGCGAACTCGCCCTTGGCGGAGTCATTGCTCGGCCGAGCGGTCGTCGGTCAGCAGGTCGCGTTGTTGGAGTCGGAGTTGAACGCGATCTGCGACACCGTCAGCGACGTGCAACGCGCCCGCGGCGCCCTCCGCTCCTAACGCGGGCCGGGGAAGTGGGCGAGCGCGAGGATCTGGTGCAGGTCGGCTGCGGCCTCGATGGCGAACCCGGCCGACGCGACGGTGAGCGCGATGGCGGCCACGGCGAGCAGGCCGGTCGGCGAGGTGAGGATCTGACGCAGCCTGCTGGCGGGCGGGGCGGTCAGCAGGGCGGCGACCCGGCGGGGGACCTCGCCGGCTGCCGCGGCGAGGGCCAGTGGGGCGTGGGGGCGGGCGTCCTTGGTGGCGAGCGCGGCCTTGCCGACCGCCTTGGCCACCGTCGACCTGCTGCCGACCTCGTGGGCGGCCAGTTCGTCGGCCCAGCGCTCGGTGGTGTAGCGGACGAGCTTGCGCAACGGGTGCAGCAGCGGGTTGGCCGCGGCGAACACGTCCACGACGGCGACGAACAGGTGGTGCGAACGATCGAGGTGGGCGCGCTCGTGGGCGAGCAGCGCGCGGCGCTCGGTGGGGTCGAGGCCGGCCAGGATGCCGGTGGAGACGACGATGCGGCCGGGGCGGCCGGGCAGGGCGTGGGCGATCGGGTGGTCGTCGTCGATGACGATGAGCTCGTCGTCGGGGCCGGCCAGGTCGCGGACCTTGGTCAGCACGGCGATTCTGCGGGTCGCGGCGACCGCGCCCGCGACGCAGGTGGCCAACAGGAGCGCCGCGGCGGTCGCGTCGACGGGGAGGTTGGTGATGTCGGCGTTGTCCAGGGCGGATGTGGACAGCCGACCCAGGTCAGCCACAATGGACAGTCCGGTCAGACCGGCCACGGTGAACAGGGTGAGTGTGACGGCCGTGCCGATGGCGAGCACGCCGGCTGAAACAGCGGTGAGCCAGCTGGCGGCGGCGGGGTGCAGGTGGCGGCAGGCGAGCCGGACCAGGGGGACCGCGAGCAGCGGAAACAGCAGGGGGAGATAGCTGCCGGTGTCCATCGCGCTCACCCCGCCTGATCGGTGTCGGACTCCGCTGGGTTCTGGGCGAGCAACGAACGCAGCAGGCGTTCATCCTCATCGGACAGGTCCGAGACGAACCGGGCGAGCACCCGGCCCCGATCGGATTCGGCGTCGAGCACCTGGCGCATGCGGCGGGCGGCGAGGCCGGGTTCGTCGGCGACCGGCGTGTAGGCGAACGCGCGGCCGTGCGGGGTGCGGTTGAGCACGCCCTTGGCGTGCAGGCGGGACAGGATGGTCACCACGGTCGAATAGGCGAGTGTGCTGCCGAGTTCCCGTTGGACCGCGCCCGCGGTCAGCGGAGCGCGCGCCGACCACAACGCGGCCAGCACCTCCGCTTCCAGCGCACCGTGGCCACGTCGACCCTCGGGTCGACCTTTGGCCTGTTCACCAGACGGTCTTTCACGCACAGCGCCGAATCTACCGCAGCGCCACCCCGTGACAAGAATGTCGAACCAGGATTGATGCGGACATCGCCACAACGGTGCCCACGAACAGGCACAACCGGCCCCACCGGCACGCACGACCCACCGCGGCGGCCCGGCCGTTCACCTACATCATGTAGGTGATATGGTCGATGGCGTGGGCATTCCCGCCCGCCCCTGCCTCGGTGTCTTGCCAGTTTTTCGCGACGGCTGGAGAGAGCAGGAGGGCATGCGGTGAGAATCGCCTTCGTCACCGAGACCTGGTTGCCGTCGACCGACGGCGTGGTCACCAGAATGACCTCGACCATTCGCGAACTGCGCAGGTCGGGACATGACGTGTTGATCATCGCGCCGGAGGGCGGCGAGGACGGTTATCTCGGGGCGACCGTGCGCGGCGTGCCGACCTTCGCGTTGCGGCGGGTCTACGGCGGCAAGCGCTGGGGGTTCCCGCTGCCCAGGATCGGCGGCTACCTGCGCGAGTTCCAACCGGACATCGTGCACGTGGTCAACCCGATGATGATGGGCATTGTCGCGGTCATCGCCGCGCGGCTCGCCCGGCTGCCGCTGGTCGCCTCGTATCACACGGACGTCGCGCGCTACGCCTCCTACTACAAACTCGGGTTCCTCCGGCCGGTCATCTGGTGGCTGTTGCGCAGGCTGCACGGCCAGGCCGAGATCAACCTGGCCACCTCCGGCGCGACCTGCGCGGAACTGCGGGAACACCGCATTCCCCGGGTCGCGCTGTGGCGTCGCGGCGTGGACCTGGAGCTGTTCCGGCCCAGGGGCGGGCCGGTGCCGGTGCCGCGCGAGCCGCTGTTCCGGACCGACCCGATCACCGCGCTCTACGTGGGCCGGATCGCCGCCGAGAAGGGACTGGATCGGTTGGCGCCGCTGACGCTGGCCGACAACACCCGGCTGCTGCTGGTCGGCGACGGGCCGCAGCGAGCCGAACTGACCGAGCTGTTCCCCGCCCACTCCACCAGCTTCCTGGGCATTCTGCACGGCGACGACCTGGCCGACCAGTACGCCGACGCGGACGTGTTCGTGTTCCCGTCGACCACCGACACGCTCGGTCTGGTCCTGCTCGAAGCGCTGGCCAGCGGGCTGCCGATCGTGGCAGCGGACAGTCCGGCCAGCCGGGAACTGCTCGCCGACAGCCCGGCCGCGCGACTGTTCCCGCCGCAGGAGTCGGAGAAGCTGCCCGCGCTGGTCCACGAGCTGGCCAGTGACCCGGCCGCCAAGCGACTCGCCCGCGCCGAAGCGGAACAGTGGAGTTGGCCCGCCGCCACCAGTGAGCTGCTCGACCACTACCGCACCGCCTTCGCGCGACACCAGCAGCCGAAGCCGGGCCGGCTGCGGCAGGTGCTCGCGTTCAGCACGGTCGGCATGCTCAACGCCCTGATCGACGTGCTGGTGTTCAACGTCCTGATGGTCCTCGCGCCGACCCACTCCTCGTGGGTGCTGACCGTCTACAACACGGTCGCGGTGTGCGCGGCGCTGGCCAACAGCTACGCGCTCAACAGCCGCTGGACCTTCCGGCGGACCAGGGCGAAACAGTACAGCGCGGTCTGGCGCCAGCGGGTCGGGTTCATCGCGCAGGCGGGCGTCAACATCGCCGTCAACGACGTGGTGCTCTCGCTGCTGGCCGGCACGTTCGTGTTCCTGCCCAGCTGGGCGGACAACAACCTGGCCAAGATCACCGCGATGGTCTGCGCCTCGGTGGTCAGCTTCGTGCTGCTGCGCACGGTGGTGTTCAGCGAACGGATCGCCGCGCGCCAGTTGGTGCTGTTGCCGAAGGTCCCGTTCGACGACGAGATCAGCCTGTTGCGGCCACCAGTTTCGTCGCCGAAGCAGCAGGCGAGCTGAGCCGGGCGGGGTTGCGCTTCGCGCCCTTGACGTTGTGCTCGGCCAGCGGGCCGACGGTCAGCCCACGACGAGCGCACTCGTCCAGCAGACGGGGGAGTGCGCCGAGCGTGGAGCGCCACGCGCCGACCGAGGCGGCCACGTCGGAGTCGTGCAGCAGGATCGTGCCGCCGCCGTCGAGATCTTCCAGCACGGTGTCGTAGACGCTGGCCGGTGTGGACTTGGCGCTCCAGTCCCATCCCCAGCAGCTCCACAGGATCGGCGTCAGGTCGAGCCTGCGCGCCGCGAACAGCGCCGAACTGGTCAGCACGCCGTAGGGCGGCCGGAACCAGCGCGGCGGCGTGCCGGTGACCGCGGCGATCAGGTCGCGGCCGCGCGCCATCTCGTCGTAGGTGCGGCGCGGGCCGTACCAGACCATCCTGCGGTGCGCCCAGCCGTGCAGCGCGACCTCGTGCCCGGCCGCGGCGATCTCCCGGCCCAGCTGCGGCGCGCGGGCCAGTTCGCTGCCGAGCACGAAGAACGTGGCGTGCACCCCGTGCCGCTCCAGTTCGCGCAGGAAGAACGGGGTCGAGCGGGGGTGCGGACCGTCGTCGAAGGTGAGCGCGACGTGCCCCGGATCGCCGAGCCCGGTCAGACCGGGCATCGTCTTCGCGCGCAGCTGCGGCCAGAACGCGACCGCGGGCAGCGCGTGCGCGGCCAGGAGCCCGACCCCGGTCACCGCGACCGAGGTAGCCAGACGACGGTTCATGTCCTCAGTTCCTCCAAAGCCGTGGGATGCAGGTGCTCCGCGGACGCCTCGGTAGCCAACTGGTGCAGGACCGAGGAGAGCGCGCAGTTCGCGCTCGTGCCGGAGTGGACCAGGACCACGCCGCCGGTTGCCGGCAGCTTCAGCGGTAGACCGCAGGTGAGCACGTGCTTCGGGACCACGATGCGCTCGTGGTAGAACGCGGCCATGCCGACGTCGATCGCGTCGACATCACCGTTGCTCAGCATCAGGTTGGGCCGGTGCGAGGTCAGCTGGGTGATCAGCCGCGCGCCCGCGCCGATCGTGCCCCGACCGGTGAAGATGCCGGTCTCGTAGGGCTGCCCGCCCGCCGAGTTCACCAGCAGCAGTCCGGCGTCGGACGCCCGGCGCACCGCGTCCTGGTTGGCGACGGCCGCGTTCACGCTGACCGCGAGCGCGGCGTGCAACTGGCGCAGCGCGTCGATGTTCTGCCTGGTCACCGTCTGGTCGGTGGGCAGGTCGACCACGAAGAACACCGAATGCACCTGCGCGGCGGTCGGGTTGACCGCGCGGAAACCGTTGGCTACGGCCATGCTCGTGCCGAACGTGCACATCCACAGCAGCGACAGCAGCGCCGTCGACCAGACCGCGAGCCTGCGCGCGACCTTGTGCGAACGGTGCGCGGGGTGCGGCGACTCGGTCCACTGCCGGATCAGGCCGGCGATCGGCACGGTCGGGCAGGCAGTGCCCACCGCGCCCTCTTCCGGGTGGTAGCTCTGCAATCCGTTGACCGGCGGGTGACGCGGCGTCACCTTCGCCAGGGCCGCGTCGAGTTCGTCGGTGTTGTGCAGCCAGGGCGCGAGCCCGGCGGAGGCGAGCAGGCGCGCGTTGGTGCGGCCGTGCCCGGCCAGGGCGCGGTAGGTGAACACCGGCAGGCCGCTGGCGCGGGCCTCGAAGAAGGTCAGGCCGCCGGAGTTGAGCACCGCGACATCACAGGCGCGCAACAAACTGGGCATGTCGTCGACCCAGCCGAGCACGATGCCGCCGTCCAGATCGGCGAGCCGCTCGCGCAGCGTCTCGTTGTCACCGCACACCACGACCGGGGTGACCGAACCGGCGGCGGCGACCTCCCGTGCGGACCGCTCGATCTCGCCGACCGCCCAGGAACCGGACGCGATCAGCGCGAGCGTGGCATCCTCTGGCAGGTCGAACAGGGCGCGCGCCTTGGCCTTCTCCTCCTCGTCGCGCAGCGGGTGGAACTCCGGCCGCACCGCGGGTGCGACCACCGCGACGCACCGGCCGCCCTGCATGCGCACCTGGTCGGCGATGCCGGGGTGGGCGGCGAGGTAGAGGTCGGTGCCCTCGGTGATCCACAAGGGATGAACCGACGGGTCGGTGAGGTAGGTGATCAACGGGGCGTCGTACATGCCGCGCCTGCGCAGTTGATCAAGTACCTGGCTGGCCAACGGATAGGTGGAGACCACCGCGTCCGAGCCGAATACCGCCTTCCCGAGGTTGCGGCAGGCCACGGTGGCCATCCAGACCAGCACGGCGGCCAAACTCGGGTGGCGCTGCAGGACGTTCAGCAGCCATTCCCACGTCTGCGGCACGACGTCCAACTGGCGGCGGTAGGTGGCCTTGGCCCGCCGTCCGATACCGAAGGACAGCATTTCCAGGAAGTCGTAGCGGTCTACCTCGTAGCCGGCGTCCGCCAGTCGACGACCTATCTCCTGGGCCGCTCCATCGTGGCCGGCACCCAGGCTGGCCGACACGATCGCGATCCGTCCCACGCCACTCTTCCCCTAACGATCTTGCTGGCGGTTGTTGAACATCATGATCCCGGATGGGGTCGACGGGACTTGCCTTGGCTGCCGATCCAGCGTACCCCTACACGATGTAGGTGAATTTCCGGCCACCCGTGCCCGGCTCCGGGTATGGTCGTGAGCAGGCAAACAGGTAGGAGGATGCCAGTGAATCCGGCCGGCTCCCAGCGCGGTGTCACTGCCCACCCCCTCCGCCGCCGCAGGGGTGCGGGCGAGTTGGAGAACGAGGTACTCGCCGCGCTCTGGGCTGCCGAAAGCCCGCTCACCCCGCGTGAGGTGCAGGCCGCCCTCGGCAAGGGGCTCGCCTACAACACCGTGCAGACCATCCTGGTCCGGTTGCACGAGAAGGCTCTCGTGCTGCGCAGCAACCAGGGCAGGGCGCACCGCTACGCGCCGACCAAGGGCCCCGAGGAACTGACCGCCGAGCGGATGAACCTGCTGCTCGCCGCCGAGTCCGACCGGCGCACCGTGCTGCGCCGGTTCGTCAGCAACCTCCAGGCCGGCGACGAGGCGATCCTGCGCGACCTGCTGGAACGCGTCGACCAGAACTGAGCGGCCCCGGTCGGTAACACTGCTCTCCCACCCCATAGCTGCACACTCGCACGGCTGATCGTTGACCACATCAGCACATAGGCTCGTTTTCCTTTGACCAAAGTATTACTCCCGCCGGGCTCCGGGGCATCCCGGATTTCCCCAGTCCGGGGTCGGTCTAATTCGCCTGACAGCTACTGCCGCGTAGGGCATAGTCCCCAGAGCACAACAGATAGTCCGGTCCGGACAACGGCGTGCAACCAACGAGGGGAGTAGACATGGAACACCTGTCCAAGCAACTGATCAACTGGGCCTCGATTCTCGAGCCGAAAACGCGTGAACAGGCGCTTGCCACCGCGTCCATGCCCTTCGTGTATCCGCACGTCGCGCTGATGCCGGACGCGCACCTGGGCAAGGGCGCGACGGTCGGCTCGGTCATCCCGACACTGCGCGCCATCATTCCGGCCGCGGTCGGCGTGGACATCGGCTGCGGCATGATCGCGGTGCGCACCCAGTTCACCCGCGACGAGTTCACCGCGCACCCGATGCCGCTCGCCACGCTGCGCCTGGCCATCGAGCACGCGGTGCCACTCTCGGCCGGTGCCGCCAACCAGAAACTGACCGCGACCGCGCAACCACGCGTCGAACTGCTCGGCAAGAAGGCGGCCGAGGCCGGCTTCGACCCGGGCAGCTACGCGCGGAAGTGGGACGTGCAGCTGGGCACGCTGGGCTCCGGTAACCACTTCATCGAGGTGACGGTCGACGAGCAGGACCGGGTGTGGCTGTTCCTGCACTCGGGTTCGCGCGGCGTCGGCAACCGGATCGCGCAGTACCACATCAACGTCGCACGCGAACTGTGCGAACGCTGGTGGATCCGGCTGCCCGACCGGGACCTGGCCTACCTCGTCGAGGACACCGACGAATTCTGGCACTACATCCGCGAACTGCGGTGGGCGCAGGAATTCGCCCTGCTCAACCGGGAAGAGATGATGGACCGGGTGATCGGCTGCGTCGCGGACTGGTTCGGTACCGAGGTCGTCGAACACGAACGATTGAACTGTCACCACAACTTCACGCAGTTGGAGAATCACTTCCACAAGGAAGTGTGGGTGTCGCGTAAGGGAGCCATCGAGGCGAAGGCGGGCCAGCCGGGCCTGATTCCGGGATCGATGGGCACCGCGAGCTATGTCGTGGTCGGCAAGGGCAATGCGCTCTCGCTGAACTCCTCGCCGCACGGCGCGGGCCGCAACTACTCGCGTTCGGCGGCACGGCGCACGTTCAGCCAGGACCAGTTGCGCGCGGCGATGGAGGGTATCGAGTACCGCGACACCGATGCCTTCATCGACGAGATCCCGCAGGCGTACAAGCCCATCGACCAGGTCATGGCGGACGCCGCCGACCTGGTCGAGGTACGGCATGTGCTGCGGCAGCTGGTCAACGTGAAGGGTGACTGAAGTCGATGGCGCGGACCCACTTGGTGTTGTGCACGCCCGGCAGCGCGGGAACGATGATGCGCGCCGGGAAGCCGTGATCCAGGGAGAGGTCCGCGCCATTGACGCGCAGCGCGAGCAGCGCGTCCGGGTCGAGAACCTGGTTCGACTGTAGGGTCGCGACCTTCCAGGCGCCGTCGCGTTCCGCGGACTGCACGAGGGCCGACTGGGGCGTCGGCACGCCGGCCATGCGGGCGAGGTCGGCGAGTTTGACGCCGGTCCAGGTCTGGGTGACCGACCAGCCCTCCACGCAGGCGATCGGCAGATCGGCGGTGTGCTGCGGCATGGCCAGTAGGGTCGCGCGGTCGAGGACGAGGGGTTTACCGCCGCCGGTCAGGGTGAGCCGCCAGGCCACGCCGACATCGACCGAGCGCAGGCCGGCCGCGACCGCGGTGCGGTTGACCTGGAAGGCGTTGGGTCCGTCGCCATAGGACCGTCCACGTGGGATCAACAGGGCGAACCAACGGCTGAAGCCACCGACGGTCTGGCCCGCGGTGAGCGCCGCGACCAGCAGTGATCCGCCGCCGACCAGCGCGAGCGCGCCGCGCCGGGACAGCGTCGGCTTGGCGGGGTTGGTCGGCACGAGACCCTCGTCGTCCTGCGGCTCCGGCTTGGTGTCCGCGCGGCTGGTGCGCAGTTCCGCGCGCAGCGAGCGGGATTTCAGGCCACGTACCATTTTCGGGAACTTGATGGCGACATGCACCACGAACGCGCCGATGAAGATCCACGCGCCGTAGTAGTGCGCGGTGTAGAAGCTGAAGCCGAAGATGTAGTCGTACTGGATGTTCAGCAGGCCGGTGACGATCTCGAACAGGATGCCGCCGACCAGCAGCAGCAACGAGAGCCGCTCGATCACCTGCGCGATCGACCGCGCGGGCGGCCAGGCGAACAGTTTCGGCACCACCGACCAGAGTTTGGCCAGCACAACCGGGATCAGGATCAGCGCGAGGCCGATGTGCAGGCCCTCGGTCAGTCGGAACAGCCAGGACGGTCGGGTCGGCCAGGTGAAGAACGGCAGGTGCAGGAAGCCGACGTGGCCGGGCAGGCTCTGGTTGAACTGGGGCGCGTAGGCGATGTAGTCGAGCAGGCCGGTGATGATCACCAGCGGCAGCGAGCACAGCAGCACCAGGCCGAAGATCGAGGTCAGCCACGGACCGCGCAGCGGGCTGCGGAAAGCCTTGGCCGGGTCGGGGCCGGGCGGCCTGCGCCGCTCGATGGCGCGCCAGAACGCGGCGGGGAACCCGTACTCGGACTTCTGCTGCGGCATGAAACTTGACGATAGGCACGCGCGCGCCCACTGACCTCGTCGAACGGGGATCGGTAAGCAGTCCCTAATAGTCCTTACCGTGCGAGTCGGGGGGCCGGTGCGGGCGGACCGGGTGTGGCTGCGGCCACATCGTCCAGCCCGACAGAGGGCACGAATTCACGCATCAGAGCAACCCAGCCGAAGAATGTCCATTTCACTAGGCCATACGATCCAGGACCACTCAATTGTCATTTTTCGCGGGGCGTGTTACGGCAAACGAGGGATTCTGATCGCATGAATGTCGGCAGCCAAGGTTAGCTCCTGGCCAGTCCTTGTCGGCCAGCAGTACGATGACCTCTCGCCCAGATCGGGGGACATATGATTCGTTCTGCCGTATGCGAGGGAGCAGATCTCTGCCAGGAGATGGCCAGGAACACGGATACCAGCTTCGCTCGCACATATCAGGGGGATCCACCCACGCGGCACATTCTCGGTACCGAAAACCTGGCGTTGATCGCCGACATGTCGCCGCTGGTGGCCGGCCATCTATTGTTGCTTCCGAAAACACATTACCTGTCGTTCTCGCACGTTATCGACGACCATCTCCCAGAGCTGATGAACTTCGTCGAAACGATTGCTCCACTCTACCGGGAGACATTCGGCGAGCTGCTCGTGCTCGAACACGGCTCGTCGGCCGAGGGCAATGGCAACGCCTGCATCACGCACGCGCACTGGCATCTGCTGCCGGTCGACGGGGCCGAGGTCGACCGGATCATCCAGGCCGACCGGCTCGCCTACACCGACCTCACCGACCTGGCCGAGCTCGGCTCGCCGAGGTGGACACCTCGGCCCTACTTCTATCGCTGCCACGGCGGTCACATGCGGGTCTACGAACCCTCTCCGACCACCCGTCGGCAGTACCTGCGTTCCGTGGTCGGTGCGGTGCTGTCGATCGAGACCCCCTTGTGGGACTACGCCCTGGTGATCCGCAAGGAGCTGCTGAGGGAGACGATGCGCCGGGTCCGGCAATGGCCGCGCACGGAGGTGGCCCAGTGATCGGCGATGACGCGCACATCTCGGACGAGCCCGACCGGCTGGCCAACATCGTCGCGAGCATGTTTTCCGGTCAGTCCGGCAACGGCGGCCTTTCGGCCCGACTGGCCAACGGGGCCGGGGTCGCGCTGCTGGCCGGCGCCGACGCGCAGGACGACTGCGCGGTCCTGCGGCTGAGCGGGGAGCAGGAGTTGGTCGTGGGCTCGGACTACGTCCGAGGTGCCAAGTTCCGCCTCTACGAGTTCGGGCTGCTCAGCGACTACGACATCGGCTACTACCTGGTCGCGGCCAATGTCAGCGACATCGCGGCGATGGGGGCGCGCCCGATCGGTATGCTCACCGTCGTCCGGTATCCGCCCACCATGACGGATACGCAGTTCGCCACGGTCCTGCGCGGAATCAGAGACGCGTGCGCGCACTTTGGCGCGCCGAATGTCGGTGGCGACATCGGCGGCTCCGACAGCCTGGTCCTGTCCGGGACGGCCTTCGGCGTTTGTCTGCCGGGGCACGCCCTGATGCGCGGCGGAGCTCGGCCGGGCGACCTGCTGTGCGCCACGGGGCCGACCGGTATCGCTGGTGCGGCGATGAGCTACTTTCGGTCGCGCCGCACCTCGGCGTCGATCGAGCAGGAGCATCGCGCCAGCCTGCTGGCCAGTTGGACCCGACCGCAGGCCCGCGTACGCGAGGGCGAGCAGTTGGGCAGTTCCGGGCTGGCCACGAGTTGTCAGGACACTTCGGACGGGCTGAAGGCCACGGTGGAGGCGATCGCCGCGGCCAGCGGGGTCGGTGTCACGGTCGACGAGCAGTTGATCCAGCCGACCCCGGAGGTCGCCGCGGTGTGCGCGTTCCTGGACATCGATCCGATGTCGATCGTGTTCGGCGACTCCGTCGATTTCGAGCTGGTGTTCTCGCTGCCCAAGAGAAATCTCGACGCGCTGACCGACGTGTTCGCCGCGAACGGGCTGGCGTTCTCGGTCATTGGCCAGGTCACCGCCGCGCGAGACGTGCTGCTGCACAGGCTCGACGGCACGCACGTGCCGCTGCCGGGTAAGGCGTGGCGGCACGCACCGGAACAGGTATCGGTGAACCGAAAGCCGATATGAAGCGCACGACAGCCCGCGCCGCCGACAAGATCGCCTTGTCGGCGGTGACCTTGTGTCTGGCCGCCAACGCGTACGGCATTCCGTCGCAGGCGTTCTGGACCTCGGTTCGGCGTGACCACCCATATCTTCTCATCCTGTTGCTGCTGTTGGTCGGCACCTTCGGTGCGTTCGCTCCGTTCGAAAGCTGGTCGACAAGGTCGCTTGTGGACCGCAGCGTCACGATGAAGCAACGCATTCTGTCCGCCTTCGGAAAGATGCTGGAAATGGCTGACGCTGTTGACCCGCCGTTGGATACTGGCGACCTCGCCCTGCACATCTGGCAGCGCAAGCGCACCTTGCGTCATCCGCTCAGCGGCGTGCTTGCCAGGGCGGCCAGCTACCGGATGAGCACGTACCCGCTCAACCGCATGTTCAGCCCGCAGCGCGGAGTCGGTGTGGTCGGGATGTGCTGGGAGAAGAACCACGATGTCGCCTTCGACGTCAGCCCTCTCAGCGCGGAACTCACGACCGAGGCCGCGTTCACTGAGTACGTCGCGGAGCACGGCTCCGCATCGGTGATGAACCTGGACTGGCCGCAGTTCCTGAGCTTCCGGCATCGAACGGCGATCTTCGCCAGTCCGATCAGGAACGGGCGCAACCGATTCGTCGGTTGCATCAGTGTTGACGCGAGCCGTGGGTTCGCGGTCCTGAACCGTCGAGCGTTGAAGGAGGAGATCGCGAACCTCGCACTCGCTGTCGGCCGCGAGGAGTTCGAGTGCACCTGAACAGCCCTCGGACCGACACCTCCGTCGACGAGATCGTGCGAGCCACCCGATCCTGGTACGACCGTGAAGCAGGCGGTTACGGTGAACGCACGTCGAGCTACGAGCCGTTTCCCGGGCTACTCGATGAGATTTCGCGGTTCACCACGGGACTTGCCGCGCTGTCCGGGCCCGTGCTGGACCTGGGTTGCGGCGCCGGCCGCGACACCGAGTTCTTCCAGCGCAACGGTCTCGAGGTGGTCGCGGCGGACCTGAGCACGGCGATGCTGCTGGCCACCACCGCCCGCTGCGGCCGGGCCGCGGTCCGGCCGGTGCAGCTCGACATGCGACAGCTGCCCTTCGGAGCTGACGTATTCCGCGGTGTCTGGATCTGCGCAAGCCTGGTGCACATGCCGCCCGCTGGTATTCCTGGCGTACTCCGCGAGTTACACCGCACCGTCCGAACCGGCGGCGGCCAGGTCGCGATCAGCATGAGAAACGGCAACCACCGCGACAAAGACGCGAATGCGACAGTGTGGGCGACCGAACCGAACACCAACGGTAGGCGTTGGTTCACCTATGTCGATCCGGCGGACTTCGAAGAGTTGTTGCGCGAACACGGATTCGTCGACTGTCGGAGTGTTTCCAGCGGACGAGCCAACTGGTTCATCACTTACGGAAGGAAATCCTAGGCAGATCCGCTCCACAGCGACGGATCGTCGCCGGGCAGGATCTGGCGGATGCCGCCCCTCGGATCGTCGACATCACCGGTGTAGCGCGGAATCACATGAATATGCAGGTGATCGACGGTGCGCCCGGCGGCTCGCCCGTCGTTGACGCCGATTGTGTAGCCCTGCGGCCGATACTTGTCGGTGAGCACTTTCTGCACGTCGCACATGAGTTCGTACGCCTCGCGCATGTGATCGGGAGTGAGGTCGAAGAACGACACGATATGCGATTTCGGAACGATTTCCACGTGCCCGTCGGATACCGGAAAATTATCCCATCTGGCGTAGAAGCGGTCGGTCTCCTTGAGGATCCTGTTCGCCGACGGGTCGTCGAACCTGCAGAAGAGGCAGCCGGCCACGGTGTCCACCGGCTCATGGTTCTTGGTCACTGCGTGGTTGATCATAGTCCTGTCTTCGGCGTTCGGCTAAACCCACTGATCCTCCGTGGCGATCAACTCATCAGCCCCGAACGTTACTCCACAAGGAGTCTGTCGTTCGGGATTTGTCGGAGTCGATCGCCGGCGGCTCCTGCGATACAAAACCGACGTCGTCGCATCGCCGCGCCATGTAGGTGAGCACCTGGTCCACGGTCAGATCACTGGTGTCGATGACAAGCGAGTCATCGGCCGGTTTCAGCGGTGAGACCTTCCTGCTGCTGTCCGCAGCGTCCCTGCGGTGAATATCGTCAAGTATCTCCTGGTAGTCGGCGTCCGTCTCGTTCTGCCATCGACGCCTGGCTCGAACATCCGGTGCCGCGGTGAGGAAGAACTTGACCTCTGCCGACGGGAAAACCACGGTACCGATGTCCCGGCCCTCGACGACGCTACCCGTGGCGACCGAAGCCCACGACCTGATCATATCGGTGATGACGGTCCGAAGTTGCGGCAGCCTGGAGACCGCGGACACCGCCCTGCTCACCTCGGGACTGCGTAGCGCGCCGGCATGTCTACGACTTTCCTGGAACAAATTCTGACTCGATTCCGAGGAGTCGACCAGCGTGGAATAGAGCCGAAGCAGGGCGTCTCCGTCATCGACGTCGACATCTCGACGAAGTGCCATGTAGGCCATGAATCGATACGCCATACCGCTTTCCAGGTAGCGCAGGCCGTAGTGTGCCGACAGGGCACGGCTTGTGGTGGTTTTGCCGGCCGCGGCCGGCCCGTCAACTGCGACGACATGCCGAGCAATTGAAATACTATCCGGTGTCATGATGGGACTCTCTCGTGGGCCGGTCAGGTGCGGCAAATCTGGCCAAGTCGCGGATAGTACTCGGGTCGGCTCTCAGATATCTTCTCATCCGGAATATGTCGCCCATTCGCGCACTGCTAGTAGACACGGCTGTTTTCGGTATCCGCCGGTCGGACCAAATCGAGATCAGGCACGCTGCATCGAGTACCAACTGGTGTGCGCCCAACGGGCTAATTGATTAGCTGAGTCCGGCGACATATCCACCCATGAGGGTGATGGCTAGCAGTCAGGCGCGGATTTACCAGACAACGCGAAAGATCAGGCGAACTGCGCTCTGGTCCGGCTGGGGGTACGGCCACAGGCCGGGGCGACCAGCACTGCGCGGCGACCGCGGCCCCGCCGAACGCCTCGGCCACGAACCACGCAGTTCCTCATGTCCGCTACCGGACCAGTAGCGCGCGCAGCCGGCGGGCGGCGAGCAGCCAGGCGATTCCGCCGACGACGACCAGGTAGGCGAGGGCGTAGCCGATCGGGGCGCCGATGTCGTCGAGGGTGACGCCGCGGAGCAGGTCGATGCTCGGGTAGAGCGGCAGGGCGCGGACGACGATCTGGATGGCAGGCGGGTAGACGGTGATCGGGTAGAAGGTGGCGGAGAACAGGAACATCGGCAGCATGAACAGCTGGATCATCTGAAAGTCATGCCAGTTGCGCAGGAACGTCATGGTCAGCAGGCCGAGCGCGCCGAACGAGGCGCCGATGAGCGCGGCGGCGGGGACGGCGAGCAGCGCGACCGGGGTGCGGACCAGGCCGAGCGCGGCCATGACGGCCAGGAATCCGGCGCCGGACAGGGCTCCGCGCGCGGCACCCCAGCCGATCTCGCCGATGGCCAGGTCGGCGGTGGTGCTCGGGGTGCGCAGGATGGCGGCGTAGACGTTCTCCTCGTGCAGCCGGGTGTAGGCGCTGAACGTGGTCTCGTTGACGGCCGCGTTCATGGCCGCGGTGGCGAGCAGCGCGGGCGCGACGTACTCGGGGTAGCTGACGCCGTGCAGGCCGGGCAGGGTGCCGACGAGTTGCCCGACGCCGACGCCGATGGACAGCAGGTACAGCAACGGTTCGACCACGCTGGCAACGAGGATTCCCCAGGTGTGCCGGTAGACCAGCAGGTTGCGGTTGATGAACGCGAGCGCGGCCACGATTCCCCCTGATCAGGCGTGCAGTTGGCGGCGGTAGCAGTACCAGGCGGTGGCCGTGCCGGCGATGGTGAGCGCGCCGAGATAGCCGATGTGGGTGAGCGTGCCGGTCGTCGTCGCAGTGCCGAGGCTGAGCGTGCGGCACAGGTCGACGCCCTGCCAGAGCGGGCTGGCGTAGGCGATGTCGCGCAACCACAACGGAAGCCTGCTGACCGCGAAGAACGTGCCGGAGAGCATGTACAGCGGGAAGATGACGAACCGGAAGACCAGTTGGAGCGTGGCGCCGCGCTGCACGGTGATCGCCATGGCCGCCGCGGGCGTGGCGAAGGCGAGGCCGGTGAGCACCGCGGCGGGGACTGTCCACAGTGAACCCACGGAGTGCGTTGCGCCGAGGACTGCCATGGCGAGCAGGAAGGTCGCGCTGGTGGTGACCAGCCGGAACATCACATAGAGCAGGTGGCCCGCGAAGATCTGGCCGGGTTCCAACGGGGTGCCGGCCGCGATGCGGTAGCTGCGGCCCATGCGCAGCGCGCGGTAGACCGGATAGGACAGTTCGAGGAACGCGGTCTGCATGGCGGACGCGGCCAGCACGCCCGGCGCGACGAACGCGAGGTACGAGCTGCCCGGCACCGGCGCGTGACCGGTCGCGTCGACCAGGGTGCCCAGGCCGAGTCCGAGGCCGAGCAGGAACAGGATCGGGTTCAGGATGCTGATGACCGCGCTGGACCGCCAGTTGTGCCGGTAGCGGGTCATCCAGTAGGCGAACTCGCGCAGGGCCGGTGTCATGGGTCAGCCCACCAGCGTTCGGCCGGTGAGGCTGAGGAACACGTCCTCAAGGCCGGCTCGGCGGACCAGCGCGGTGAGCGGGGCGAGGCCGATCCGGTGCACCTGCGCCAGCGCGTGTTCGCCGTCGTCGGTGTAGAGCAGGAGCTTGTCCGGCAGCACTTCGATGCGGTCGGCGAGTTCGGCCTTGATCCGGCTGGTGGCAGCTTCGCGGTCGTCGCGGTTGAACCGCAGTTCGAGCACCTCGCGGCTGACATGGCTGCTGATCAGCTCGCGCGGGCTGCCCTCGGCCACGATCCGGCCGTGGTCCATGATCGCGAGCCGGTCGCAGAGCTGTTCGGCTTCGTCCATGTAGTGCGTGGTCAGGATGAGCGCGACGCCGTCCTCCTTGAGCTGGAACAGCCGCTCCCACAACACATGCCGCGCCTGCGGGTCCAGGCCGGTGGTGGGCTCGTCGAGCAGCAGGATCTCCGGCTCGTTGATCAGCGATCTCGCGATGGCCAGTCGCCTGCGCATGCCGCCGGAGAGCGCCTCGACGCGTTCGTCGGCCTTGTCACCGAGCTGGGCGAAGTCGAGTAATCGGCTGGTTCGCTCGGTGCGGACCGCGCGGGGGATGTTGAAGTAGCGGGCGTAGACCAGCAGGTTCTCCCGCACGGTCAGTTCGGAGTCGAGCGAGTCGTCCTGCGGGACCACACCGATGCGCGCCCTGATCCGCTTGCCGTCGCGGACCGGGTCGAGGCCGAGTACGCGCAGCGTGCCGGTGGTCGGCGGGGAGACGCAGCCGATCATCCGCATGGTGGTGGACTTGCCGGCGCCGTTCGGGCCGAGGAAGCCGAAGGCTTCACCTCGGTGCAGCGCGAAGTCGATGCCGTTGACGGCCGGAAAGCCGGTGCTGCCTCGGCCGCGGGCGCGGTGCACCTTGGTCAGGTCGGTGGCGAGGACGAGGGGTTCGGGCATGCGGGTGCTCCGTCCATCGGCTGGACAGCCATGGAAGCACACTATTTGCGATGAGTCATTCGGTTTTTTCGTCAGATGGCATAGTTCTTGCGACTTCGGGTGGGGGCGACCAGGCTCTGCGCGGCGATCGCGGCCCCGCCGCGCGCCCACTCCTCGAACTCCAGTGGGCGCACGATCAGCTCGCACTCAGCGGCGGCGCCGAACGCCTGAGCAGCGAACGACGTGCGGATCTGCTCGGCGAACAGGTCGTAGGTGGCCACGCCCTCGCCGGAGATGATGATCCGTTCCGGGCCGACCAGGTTGGCGACCGAGGCGAGCGCGAGGCCGAGCGCGTGGCCCGCCCGGGTGAACACGGCACGCACCGCCGGGTCGCCGTCACGAGCGAGGCGCACGCCCTCCGCCATGCTCAGCCGGTTGTTGCCGGTCGCCTGACGGGCCTGCTCGACGATGGCCTGGGTGGACGCGACCGCCTCGACGCAGCCGGTGTTGCCACAGGTGCAGGTGCGGTCGATGCCGCCGACCGGCAGATGGCCGACCTCGCCCGCGACCCCGTGCGCGCCGGAGACCACGTGGCCCTCCAGCGAGATCCCGCAACCGATCCCGGTGCCAACGGTGACCAGGGCGAACGACGAAATGCCCGCGCCGGCGCCGAACCACTGCTCGGCCACGGTCAGCGCGCGCACGTCGTTCTCGATCAGCGTCGGCATGCCGGTCGCGGACTCGACCAGGTGCGCGAGCGGGACGCCGTGCCAGTTCAGGAACGGCGAGTGGTGCACGATGCCGGTCTGCCGGTCGACGTCGCCGGAGATGGTGACGCCGAGGCCGTGCACCTCGGCGACCGGCTGCTGTTGGGGCGCCGCAACGAGTTTGCGCACGAGTCGGGCGATCGCCAGCACGACGCTGTCCACGTCGCGGGAGTCCAAAGTGGACCGTTTGGCCGCGATCGGCTTGGCGGTGAGGTCGGTGAGCACGCCGATCAACTCGTCGGCCGTGACCTTGACGCCCAGGAAGCTGGCTCGCTCCGGGCGCACCGCGACGAGCGTGGCCGGGCGGCCGGTGAGCCGGTCGCCGACCGGGCGGCCGAGCTCCATGATCCAGCCGTCGTCCAGCAGCGGGGTGGCGGCCTTGGTCACCGCGCCGGAGGACAGGCCGGTACGCCTGCCGACCTCAGCCCTGGTCAGCGGGCCGTGGGCCAGCATCGTCTGGAACACCAGAGTTGCCGCCGGGGCCTGGTTGGGTAGCTCCACAGGCCGCATCATAGCTTCCAATGGAAGGTAAAACGTCCCATGTGAAGCTGGTATGTCGGGTCGAGTTGGGTCACGGAAACATCATCCCTCCGATGTTTATGTTGACTGTGGAAGAAAACGATGGTTAGAGTGCCCCTACTCATCCGGGCCCTGGCCGCGACCCACGGTCACGACTGGTGAGCAGCGAATATGTCCACATAACTCGAACTCGCGCGGACCGGTGCCGCAGCGACGAATTCCAGGTGCCCACGCACAGGTAGCGGGCGCCGGCGGAGCCTCCTGCCGGTGTGCCGCGGTACTGCCGCGCGCCCAGGCACCAAGCCGTGATTGGTCAGCAATGGTGCGACTGAGATGGAGTGATCATGGCCCGGTTACCCGGCATCGTCCGGATGGGCGCTGCGTTGTCGCTGTTAGCGGCCTCCGCGCTGAGCACGACCTTCGTTCCCGGCGCGGCAGCGGCAGCGACCAACGCGCCCGCCGACGCCAACCCCCAGCAGAGCAACAGCAACATCGGCAACATCACCGCCGCCAAGCCCTACATGGGTTGGAGCAGCTGGAGTCTTGAGTCCACGAACTACCCGGGCGTGAACCCGACCGGCGGCGCCAGCTGGCTCACCGAAGCCCACGTGCTGGCCAACGCCGACGTCGAGGCGGCGCAACTGAAGTCGCACGGCTACGACTACGTCAACATCGACGCGGGCTGGCTCGGCGGATTCGACTCCTACGGCAGGCCGGTCGCGAACGCGACGACCTTCCCCGACGGCATCGCCCACATCGGCGACTACGTGCACAAAAAGGGCCTCAAACTCGGCATCTACCTCGCGGTCGGCCTGGACCCGAAGGCATATGGCGACGGCACAACGCCGATCTTCGGCGCGCCCAACTGCCACATGAGCGACCTGGTCTATCCGGACAAGCGGCTCACCAACGGCTGGAACTCGGCCTACCAGATCAACTACGCCAACCCCTGCGCGCAGGACTACGCCAACTCGGTCGCCGACGAGTTCGCGAGCTGGGGCGTGGACTTCCTGAAGATGGACGGCGTCGGGCCCGGCTCGAACCAGAACGGCCCGAACCACGACAACACCGGTGACGTGCGGGCGTGGTCGGCCGCGCTCAGGCAGAGCGGCCGGCAGATCCAGTACTACCTGTCCTGGTCGCTGAGCCACACCGACGCGAGCACCTGGGAGCAGTACAGCAACGGCTGGCGCATCGACACCGACGTCGAGTGCTACTGCAACACGCTGGTCACCTGGAACAACTCGGTCAAGGAACGCTGGGACGACGTGGTCCAGTGGATCCCGAACGCGCAGCCCGGCCACTGGAACAACCTGGACTCGCTGGATGTCGGCGACGGCACCATGGACGGCATCACCGACGCCGAGCGGCAGAGTTACATGACGCTGTGGGCGATCGAGGCCG
This sequence comes from Pseudonocardiaceae bacterium, assembly GCA_035948315.1. Taxonomy (GTDB): domain Bacteria; phylum Actinomycetota; class Actinomycetes; order Mycobacteriales; family Pseudonocardiaceae; genus CAJCJE01. Next base: position 105,195 of record DASZJG010000069.1, read on the forward strand.
CGCCGCTGTACTCCGGCGACGATCTGACCAAACTGGACTCCTACGGCCTTTCCCTGCTGACCAACGACGAGGTCATCGGGGTCGACCAGGCGGGCATCCCGGCCAAGCCGGTCAGTCAGGCCAGTGACCAGCAGGTCTGGTACGCGCACAACCCGGACGGCAGCTACACGGTCGCGCTGTTCAACCTCGGCTCGCAGCAGGCGACGGTCACCGCGAACTGGAACGACCTGGGCATCACCGGTTCGGCCGGCGTGCGGGATCTGTGGCAGCACAGGAACCTGGGCAACTTCGGCGGCAGCGTCAGCGCCACCCTTCCGGTGCACGGCTCGGAACTGCTGCACGTCACCCCGAACCAGCTCAACGGCCCGTCGACGCCGGCGGGCGTGCACGGCACCGCGTCCAGCACGACGAGCGTCTCGCTGGCCTGGGACGCGTCCAGCAGGGCGACCGGTTACGAGGTGTACAACGGCGCGACCAAGGTCGCGACCGTGCCCGGCACCTCGGCCACCGTCAGCGGCCTCAAGCCGTCGACCGGCTATGACTTCACCGTGGTCGCGGACTCGCCGGGCAGGCAGTCCGCGCACTCGGCGGCGGCCTCGATCATCACACCCGGCGCGGGCGGGCCGACCTCGTACGAGGCGGAGGCGTCCGGCAACACCATCGGCGGCGGCGCGGCGATCTACAGCTGTGGCGGCTGCTCGGGTGGCGCGAAGGTCGGCTACCTCGGCGGCAGCGGTTACCTGATCATGAACAACATCAACGCGGCCGTCGGCGGCACCTACCTGATGCAACTGTCCTACGTGGACGGCGACTCCAGCAGGACGGCGATCATCACGGTGAACGGCCAGGCGTTCGAGCAGCCGTTGTCCGGCACGAACGACAACAACTGGGACGTGGCGCAAACGGTCACCATTCCGGTCCGGTTGACCGCAGGCGCGAACATGATCGAGTTCGGCAACCCGAACGGCTACGTGTCCGACATCGACAAGATCACCGTGTAGCACGGCGGGTCCGGCCCGGGGCGCACCGGGCCGGACCCGTCTCTCACCCGAAGGAGAGTCCTGTGGCGACGATCCCGGCCGACGTGTCGACGATCGGCGGTGTCGAGACCCTTGCCGCACCGCGAAAGCGGCGGCGGAGCGCGCAGGCCGGCGGCTCGAAACTGGCCCGGCGCGGCAACACCGTGGTCGCGTGGCTGTTCATCCTCCCCGCGCTCGTCGGCTTCGCCACCTTCTACGCCTACCCGACGCTGCGCGGCATCTACCTCAGCTTCACCGAGTTCCACGTGCTCTCCCCGCCGCAGTGGGTCGGCCTTGCCAACTTCGTCGAGCTGGTGCACGACAGCGTGTTCTGGCACTCGCTGCTGGTCACCGTGTACTTCGTGATCCTGTCCGTGGTGTTCGGGCTGATCTTCTCGCTGGTGACCGCGGTCATCATGAACCGGATCGCGCGATCCACGATCATCCGCGGCGTCGTGCTGCTGCCCTTCCTGATCTCCGGCGTGGTCGCCGCGATGGCCTGGTCGTGGATGCTCGACTCGCAGCTGGGCATCGTGAACATCGTGCTGGAGAAGCTGTTCGGCACCAGCGTCCAGTTCCTCGGCTCCAGCACCTGGGCGATCCCGTCCCTGGCGCTGATCAACGTGTGGAAGTGGACGGGCTACTTCGCGATTCTCATTTTCGCCGGCCTCCAGACCATCCCGACCGACGTCTACGAGGCGGCAGGGCTGGACGGCGCGAGCGAGGTGCAGATGTTCCGCCGGATCACCGTGCCGCTGCTGCGCCCGGTGCTGATCATGGTGGTCATCCTGAACGTGATCGGCTCGTTCCAGGTGTTCGACATCGTCTCGGTGACCACCGAGGGCGGGCCGGCCAACGCGTCGCTGGTGTTGCAGATGTACATCTACAGCAAGGCGTTCGCGCAGTTCGACTTCGGTTACGCGGCAACCATGTCGCTGGCTCTGTTCGTGATGCTGATCTTCATCACGTTCATGCAGTTGCGCCTCGGTCGCGCCAACGAATCCGACACGAACTGAAGGAGGGAGCACATGCGTCGGCGGTTCCCGATCGGCAAGTCGGTCGCCTGGCTCTACCTGGGCATCGTCATTCTGGTGACGGTGTTCCCGTTCTACTGGATCCTGCGCACCGCACTGTCCAACAACTACCAGCTCACCACGAATCCGTCGTCGATACTGCCGGTCGGGTTCAGCCTCGGCGGGTTCGAGCGCGCGCTCGGCCTGGTCTCCGGTGCGGCCGCGGTCGCGCAGGGCGGCTCGGGCGCGGCCGTGGACACGCCGCTGTTCCTGCGCAACTCGCTGATCTACGCGTCGGTCCTGACCCTGCTCGTGGTGCTGTGCTCGGCCATGGCCGCGTACGCGTTCGCGAGATTGCAGTGGCGTGGTCGCAACTTCATGTTCTCGTTGCTGCTCACCGCGTTGATGGTGCCGACGGTGCTCACCCTGCTGCCGAACTTCGTGCTGATCAAGGACCTCGGCCTGACCAACACGTTCGCCGGCATGATCCTGCCCGGTGCGTTCTTCTCCGCGTTCAACATGTTCTTCCTGCGGCAGTTCATGCTCGGCCTGTCCCACGAGATCGAGGAGGCCGCGCTGATCGACGGTGCCGGCCCGATCCGGGTGTTCCTGCGGATCATCATGCCGATGACCGCGGCGCCCATCGCCACGCTGTCGCTGCTGACCTTCATCAACACCTGGAACGACTACTTCTGGCCGCTGCTGGTCGACAACGACGACAGCGTGCGCCCGCTGACGCTGGGCCTCGCGATCTTCAAGCAGTCCTCGCCGCAGGCCGCCGTCGACTGGTCCGGGCTGATGTCGGCGACGCTGGTCGCGGCCTTCCCGATGCTGTTGCTGTTCATGATCTTCGGCAGACGCATCGTCAATTCGATCGGATTCACGGGAATCAAGTGATGGACACCAACGATCTGCTGCTGGCCTGGCCCGCGCCGGCCGAGAACTGGTTCGAGGCGGTGCCCGTCGGCAACGGCAGGCTCGGCGCGATGGTCTTCGGCGGGACGCACCGCGCCCGCTTCGGCCTCAACGACTCGACCGTCTGGTCCGGCATGCCCGAGGGCCCGACCGCCGCACTGCGCGACGTGCTGGCCGGTGGCGCCGGACCGGATCGGCTGGACAAGGTGCGGGCGGCGATCCGCGCAGGCGACCATCGGCGGGCCGAGTCGCTGCTGATGAGCTTCGAAGGCCCGTACAGCCAGGAGTTCCTGCCGCTCGCGGACCTGTGGATGTCGCTGGGCGGCCGGGACGATGGCGACTACGCGGGCCGCACGCTGAACCTGGACAACGGCGTCGTCGAGGAATCGATGACCGTCGCCGGCAATCCGGTGCGGCGGCGCACCTGGGCGAGCCGGCCGGCAGGCGCGGTGTGCGTCGCGGTGTCGGTGGACGGCGCGATCGACGCGACCATCGAGCTGGCCAGTCCGCTGCGCGTGGTACGCCGCGTCATCGACGCGACCAGCCTGACCTTCGGCATCGAGATCCCGGTCGACGGCGCGCCGTTGCACGAGCCCTCGGTCGCCGAGCCGCTGCGCTACGCGGGCGAACGCGTCGAGGGCTACGACCCGTTCGGTGCGCTGGCCGTGGTCGTCGACACGGACGGTGAACTGTCCGGCTCCAACAAGGGTTTCGTGGTGCGCGGCATGTCCCGGCTGCTGCTCACGCTGAGCACGTCGACCAGCGCGGAGGACGCCTGGGCCAACCCGCCCGGTGGTGCGCCGCAACGCTCCGCGCCGCGCGCCGCACACCTCGATCGCGCCGTCGGCCGGGCCGGTGTCGCGCTCGCGCTGGGCGAGCGCGACCTGTTCGCCACCCACGACGCGGACCTGCGCACGTTGCTCGGCTCGACCAGCCTGACCGTGGGAACGCGGCGGGCCGGGGTGGTCGACGTCCAGGACGACGTGCTGTCCGGAAAGGACGAACAGCTCACCGCGACGGTGATCTTCCAGCTCGGCCGCTACCTGCTCGCCTCGTCCTCCCGTCCGCGCAGCGGCCCGCCTGCCAACCTCCAGGGCCTGTGGAATGCGGAGCTGCGCCCGCCGTGGTCGGCGAACTACACGATCAACATCAACACCCAGATGAACTACTGGGGCGCGGAAATCGCGGGCCTGTCCGAATGTCACGGCCCGCTGTTCGACCTGCTGGACCGGCTCGCGGTGACCGGTGCGGACGTGGCCGCCGCGCTCTACGGCGCGCGCGGCTGGGTCGCCCACCACAACACCGACATGTGGGGCTGGGCGCTGCCGGTCGGCATGGGGCACGGCAACCCGTCCTGGGCGATCTGGATGATGGGCGGCGCCTGGCTGGTCCAGCACGTGTGGGACCACTACGAGTTCACGCGCGATCGCGATTTCCTCGCCGAGCGGGCGTGGCCGCTGTTGCGCGGCTGCGCCGAGTTCTGCCTGGACTGGCTCGTCGAGGGCGAGGACGGCCTCCTGGACACCATTCCGTCCACGTCGCCGGAGAACCTGTTCATGGTCGACGGGCAGCCCGAGTCGTTGACCCACTCGACCGTGATGGACATGGCGCTGATCCGCGCGGTGTTCGTCAACACGCTGCGCGCGGCGGAGGTCCTGGCGCCGGCCGATCCGGTGTGCGCCGAGATCGCGACCGCGCTGCCCCGGTTGCGCCCGTTGCGAGTCGGCGCAGACGGCAAACTCGCGGAATGGGTCGTGGACCACGAGGAACACGACCCGCAGCACCGGCACATGTCGCCCATGGTCGCGCTGTATCCGCTGGAGCAGATTGACACCCCGGAACTGGCCGAGGCAGCGAAGAAGTTCTTGGACGTGCGCGGGCCGGGCGCGATGGGCTGGTCGTGGGCGTGGAAGATCGCGCTGCGTGCCCGGCTGTTCGACGGCGAGACCGCGCGCGAGCTGTTCACCGAGGCCGTGCGGCCGTTCAACACCGACCCGACCGTGTACGCGCCGGTCGACGGCAGCGAATGGGGCGGCCTGCTGCCGAACCTGTTCAGCACCCACCCGCCGTTCCAGATGGACGGCAACTTCGGCCTGATGGCCGCGATCCCGGAACTGCTGGTGCAGAGCCACGGCGGCGTCATCCGCGTCCTGCCCGCGTTGCCGTCGGCCTGGCCGGACGGGAGTGCGCGCGGACTGCGGTGTCGCGGCGGGCTCGCCGTGGACATCGACTGGGAGAACGGCAGCCTGACCCGGCTCACCGTGCGCCGGATCAGTGGCGACCCTGCAGAGTACGTGCTGATCAACTACGGCGGCCGCGATCTGCGCACCACCATCGCGGACGACGAGGTGTTCGTGTGCTGACCGACCTCGACCGCCCCGGCCTCGCCGCGTACACCAGCGCGTATCGCGCACCCGCCGACTTCGACGAGTTCTGGGCGAAAACGCTTGCGCAGGCGGCGGAGTTCGAGTTGAACCCGCGCATCGTCGCGGTGGACACGCCGCTGACCTCGATCGACGTGTTCGACGTGACCTTCGCCGGCTTCGGCGGCCATCCGGTGCACGCCTGGCTGCGCGTGCCACGCGGGTACTCGGGCCCGCTGCCCGGGATCGTGCAGTTCCACGGTTACGGCAGCGGACGCGGCGCCGCGCTGGACGATCTGCTCTGGGCCTCGGCAGGCTACGCGCACCTGATCATGGACGTGCGCGGCCAGGGCGGCGAGCACGCGGGCGGGGCGACCGGCGATCCGGTCGGCACCAGCGGCCCCGCGGCTCTCGGGTTCCTGACCAAGGGGATCGGTGCCAAGGAGGACTACTTCTACCGGCGCGTGTTCACCGACGCGGTGCGGGCCGTCGGCGTGCTGCGCGGCCTGGACTTCGTGGACCCGAGCCGGGTCGCGGCGATCGGCAACAGCCAGGGCGGCGGCATCGCGCTCGCCGTGGCCGGCCTCGTGCCGGACCTGGCCGCGCTGTTCACCCAGTCGCCGTTCCTGACCGACGTCCGCCGCGCCACGCTGATCACCGGTACCGCGCCGTACCGCGAGATCACCCGCTATCTGGCCGCGCATCGCGACGAGGTCGAGGAGGTCTTCGACGTACTGTCCTATTTCGACGGTGTCGGCTTCGCGAGTCGAGGCCAGGCGCCTGCCTGGTTCTCCACCGGCCTGATGGACGACGTGTGCCCGCCGTCGACCGCGTTCGGCGCCTACCACGCGTACGCGGGGCCCAAGCAGATCGCGGTCTGGGACTACAACGGGCACGAAGCAGGGGGATCGGCGGATCTTGAACTGGTGTTGAGCGCTTTCCGCGCGCTACTTCAGAAGTGAGGAATCATGAAATTGATCAAGCTCGGCGCCATCGCTGCCGCCGCGGCGGCCGTGGCGGGCATCGTCGCAGGCTGTTCCGGTAGCAGCGGCGACTCGGGAGCCAAGACCATCAACTGGTGGACCTGGGACGACAAGCAGGCGGCGGCCTACCAGTCGTGCGCGACCGCCTTCGAGAAGGCGAATCCCGGCGTCACGGTGAAGATCTCCCAGTACGACGTCGAGGACTACTTCACCAAGCTGACCGCGGCCTTCGTGGCCGGCAACGCGCCGGACGCGTTCCAGAACAGCGTCCAGTACTTCCAGTCCTACGCCAGCCAGCACCAGCTGCTCGACCTGGACTCCTACATCCAGAGCACGCACTTCGACATGTCGACGTTCTCCGTCGGCGTGAACGCCTGGAAGTTCACCGACGGCAAGCAGTACGGCCTGCCGCTGGATTGGGCGGCCGAGGGCATCTACTACAACAAGACCATGCTGACCAACGCCGGCTACACCGATGCGGACGTGCAGAACCTGAACTGGAATCCGCAGAACGGCGGCACGTTCGACAAGATGGTCGCGCACCTGACCATCGACAAGAACGGCAAGCGCGGCGACCAGCCCGGCTTCGACAAGAACAACGTCGCCACCTACGGCATCGGCGTGGTGAACACCGGTGACTTCATCGGCCAGTTCACCTGGAACGCCTTTGCCTCCAGTCTGGGCTGGACGATCGGCAACAAGTCCAACTGGCCGACCGAGTTCAACTACACCGATCCCCGCTTCATCCAGACCATGGACTACATCCGCTCACTGTCCGACCGCGGCTATGCCCCGCCGCCCAACGCGTTCGGCACCGGCAACGGCCAGGCGACCGTGTCCAATCAGGACCTGATGGGTTCCGGCAAGGTCGCGCTGGAGACCGACGGTTCGTGGGAGGCCGCGCAGTACGCGAAGATCCCGAACACCAAGGTCGGCATCGCGCCGGCGATCGCGGGGCCGACGGGCAAGCGGGCGGTGATGAGCAACTCCAACGGCAACGTCATCTGGGCCGGCACCAAGAACCCCGACCTGACCTGGAAGTGGGTCTCCTACATGGGTTCGCAGGACTGCCAGACCACGGCCGGTGCGAGCGGCACCTTCTTCCCGTCGATCCCGGCCTCGATGAACGCCACCGCTTCCTCGATGGCCAAGCAGGGCGTGGACCTGTCGGTGTTCACCGGCGAGGAGAAGAATCACGAGCTGTTCACCGCGGTCGACTACAACAACGGCGCGGCGTTGCAGACCACGCTGACCCCGCTGTTCGAGGCGTACTTCGCGCACCAGAAGAATGACGACTTCTGGCCGTCGGTCAAGAACACCGCGGATCAGCTGCTGGACAAGAGCTGATCCGGTTTTGCCCACCCTGCCAGGGCAGTCGGCGCGGTCGCCAGTACCAGGGCGGCCGCGCCGCGTACTTCCGCCTGTTCGCCCAGCGCGCCCGGCACCACCGACACCTGCTCGGCGACCGTGGGCAGCGCGTAGCGGCGGATGGCGCGGCGGATCGGCGCGAAGACCAGCTCACCGGCCTGGGCCAGATCTCCGCCCACCACAACGAGTTCCGGGTTGAACAGCGTCACCAGCGTGGCCAGCGCGGTGCCGACGGCCGTGCCCGCGTCCTCGATCGCGCGCAGCGCGCCACGGTCGTTGGCGGCGATCAGCCGGGGCAGGTCGGCCGGGGTGATCGGCTGGTGCCAGCTGTCCGCGAGCAGTTGCGCGATGGCGACCGGGCTGGCCACGGTTTCCAGGCAGCCCCGGTTGCCGCAGCGGCAGATCGGCCCTCCGGTGGTGACCGGCAGGTGTCCGATCTCGCCGGCCAGGCCGGTCGCGCCGAGCAGCAGTGTGCCGTCGGTGACGATGCCGGCGCCGATGCCGGCGGACAGTCTGAGGTAGACCAGATCGTCGACGGAGCGGGCCGCGCCGTAGCGGCGTTCGGCCAGGGCGCCCGCGTTCGCGTCGTTGGCCAGCAGGGTGGGCAGTCCGGTACGCGCGGTCAGTTCCGCGCCGACCGCGCGACCGGCCCAGCCGGGCATGATGCTGGCCGCGCCGAGTTCACCGGTGTCCTTGCGCACCGGCGACGCGATGCCAACGCCGATGCCGAGCACGCGGTCGGGCGGAATGTCCTTACTGGCCTCGTCGATGAGTTCGACGGTGAGGTCGAGGGTGGCCTCCGGGTCCCGGTCGACGTCCTTGGCGACGACGCGGTCCCACAACGGCGTGCCGGCCAGGTCGCAGAGCATGACGCGGACGTGCTGGTGGCCGATGTCGGCGCCGATCGCGTAGCCGGCCGTCGGGACGAGGGACAGGGTTTGGGCCGGCCGGCCGGTTCCGCGTTCTTCGGCACTGGGTTCGTCCTCCTGCACGAGGCCAAGGCCGATGAGTTCGGCGGTCAGCGCGGACACGGTCGCGCGGGACAGGCCGGTGCGGCGGACCAGCTCCGGACGGGAGGTCCCGCCGGTCTCCTGCAACGCCTGCACCACCCGGACCCGGCCCACCTCGCGCAGGTTCAACAGTTCAGCCATGTTTCGACCTTACCAAGCGGCAATAGCCCAGAAGGCGGCTTGACTTAGGTACATAGCCAGAGGAACCTGTGGTGCGGCGTTGTGGCCGGATTCCACGACGCCTATTCGCATTGTTCGAAATAGAATTCACCGTTTTTGTAACACGGTGAAAGTTCAAAAGTTGCGGGCATTCGTCAAAGTATTGCGATTCGATGTTTCGAATATGTATCCTTCCGTTTGCCCACGATCCCTTGTGTCGCTTGGGCTTCTGGACGGGTGCGTCGGCGGTCCAATCCGCTGCCAGGAATGCCGCCGGCGCACCTTCTCTGCTTGCGCGCCCGATCGGAGTCGCAGTGAGAAAACGTAGCCTCCTGCCGTTGGCCGCCGCCGTGGTGATCGGCGCCGCCGTCGTGACCGCGATGCCCACCGCGTCCGCCGCGCAGGCGCAACCCTGGCGAAACGCGGCGCAGAGCCCGGTCGACCGGGCCAACGAGCTGCTGGCGCAGATGACCGAGGCGCAGAAGCTGACCATGATGCACCAGGGCGCGTCCTGCGCCTGGGGTGCGTGCGTGGACGGCAGCACCAGCCCGGCCATTCCGCAGCTACGCCTCCAGGACGGTCCGGCGGGCGTTGCGGACGGCGCGACCGGCGTCACCCAACTGCCCGCGCCGGTCGCCGGCGCCGCGACCTGGGACACCGGCCTGATGCAGCAGTACGGCCAGGTGATCGGGTCGGAGGTGTGGGGCAAGGGCGCCAACATCAACCTCGGCCCGACCATCAACATCGACCGCGACCCGCGCTGGGGCCGCTCGTTCGAGTCGCTGTCCGAAGATCCCTACCTGGCCGGCCAACTCGCTGTCGCCGATGTCGACGGCATCCAGAGCCAGGGCCCGATGGTGCAGGTCAAGCACTACGCGGACTACAACCAGGAGACCTACCGCAACACCACGCAGGACAACGTGATCATGTCCGACCGGACCGAGAACGAGATCTATCTCCCCGCGTTCGAAGCCGCCGTCACCCAGGGCCACGCCGACTCGGTGATGTGCTCCTACGCTGAGGTCAACGGCACCTTCGCCTGCGAGAACGGCCAGCTGCTCAACACCGAACTCAAGCAGGACATGGCTTTTCCCGGTTTCGTCACCTCGGACTGGGGCGGCACGCACTCCACGGTCAACTCGGCCGACAACGGCCTGGACATGGAGATGACCGGCAACACCTACTACGGCGACCCGCTCACGCAGGCCGTCGCCAACGGCCAGGTTTCCCAGGCCACCATTGACGACCACGTGCGCCGCATCCTCACCTCGATGTTCGCCTCCGGCCTTTTCGACACCACGCAGACCGGCGCCATGTCCGACAACGTGACCTCGGCCGCGCACACCGCCGTCGCCGAGCAGGTCGCTGAGGAGGGCAGCGTGCTGTTGCGGAACACGAACTCGGTGCTGCCGATCACGTCGTCGACCAACTCGATCGCGGTCATCGGTGACGACGCCGGCCAGAACGCGATGACCGCCGGCAACGGCAGCGCCCACGTGAACGCGCCCTACGTGGTCACGCCGTACCAGGGGATCGCGAACCGGGCCGGCAGTTCGGCCAAGGTCACCTACTCGCAGGGCTACGCCTCGCCCAACGGCGAGATCGTGGACAGCTCGTACCTCACCCCGTCCCAGGGCACCGGCCCCGGCCTGTACGTCCAGTACTACAACGGGAACAGCCTGTCCGGCAGCCCGATCGCCAGCGGCAACGTGCCCGACGTCAACTACAACTGGGGCGGCCTGTCACCGACCTCCGGCGTGCCGGCGGACAACTGGTCGGCCAAGTACACCGGCACGATCACCCCGCCCACCACCGGCACCTACACGTTCACGTTGACCAGCGACGACGGCAGCCGGCTCGACATCAACGGGCAGCAGGTGATCAGCAACTGGGCCGACCAGCCGCCGACCACCAAGACCGGCACCATCACCCTCACCGCGGGCCAGCCGGTCAGCATCGAGGTCGACTACTTCCAGGACGGCGGCGGCAGTCAGCTCAACCTCGGCTGGATGGTCCCCAACCAGAACCTGGACGGCGACGCGGTCAAGGCCGCGAAAGCCGCGCAGACGGCCGTTGTGTTCGTGGACAACGCGGAAGGCGAAGGCGCGGACCTGAACAACATCGACCTGGCCGGTGACCAGAACCAGTTGGTCAGCGACGTGGCCGCCGCCAACCCGAACACGGTGGTCGTCGTCAACTCGGGCTCGGCGGTCACCATGCCGTGGGCGAACTCGGTCAGGGGCATCGTCGAGAACTGGTATCCGGGCCAGGAGGACGGCAACGCGATCGCCGCACTCCTGTTCGGTGACGCCAACTTCTCCGGCAAGCTCCCGGTGACCTTCCCCCAGTCGCTGGCCCAGGTGCCGGCGAACACGCAGGCGCAGTGGCCCGGCCAGAACGGGCAGGTGCAGTACTCGGAGGGCGTGGATGTCGGCTATCGCTACTACGACAGCCAGCACGAGACGCCGCTGTTCCCGTTCGGTTTCGGCCTGTCCTACACCAGCTTCGGGTTCTCCGGCCTGACCGTGTCCCAACCGGACAGCAACGGCAACGTGACGGTCGGCTTCACGGTCACCAACACCGGCCAGGTCGCCGGTTCCGAGGTCGCCCAGGTCTACGTCGGCGAGCCGGCGAGCACGGGGGAACCGCCGAACAGCCTGCGCGGCTTCCGGCGGGTCACGCTCAACCCGGGGCAGAGCCAGCAGGTCAGCCTGGTGCTGAACGCGCAGAGCTTCCAGTACTGGAACAACGGCTGGGTGAACGCGGCCGGCACCAACACCATCTCGGTCGGCGACTCCTCGCGGAACCTGCCGCTGACCGGCACGGTGACCATCGGTTCCGGTGGCACCCAGCCGCCTCCGCCGCCCACCAACCTGGCGCTCGGCAGGACCATGACCGCCTCCGGCTACACCCAGGGCTATACGCCGAGCAACGCCAACGACAACAACACCAGCACCTACTGTGAGAGCACGGACAACGCGTTCCCGCAGTGGTTGCAGGTCGACCTCGGCTCGTCGACCCCGGTCGGCCGCATCGTGCTCACCCTGCCGCCGTCCACGGCCTGGGGAGCACGCACGCAGACGTTGTCCGTGCTCGGCTCGACCGACGGCGCGAACTTCAGCACGCTGGTGCCCTCCGCCGGCTACACCTTCGATCCGAACACCGGCAACACGGTGACCATCACCGCGCCGATCACGAACACCCGATACCTGCGGCTGAACTTCACCGCGAACACCGGCTGGCCGGCAGGGCAGGCATCCGAGTTCGAGGTGTTCAGTTCCTGATCAACCGGGCCATCGAGTTGTTCGTGAATAGTTGACAAGTTGTGAAGCGTGTTTCTAGGGTCGGTGGTCATGCCGTCACTGCGGATCATGGCCACCGTCCTCGTCGCCGGCTTAGCCGTGCTCGGCGCACCCGGCATCGCCAGTGCCGCCCCGCCGCCCTTCGACCCGACCGCGGCGCACCAGTCGTTGACCCGGTTGCTCGGCGCGCAGGCGGCCAACCAGTTCGACCTGGTGCCGACCGCGCGGACCGGGAAGGGCGACGGGTTCGTCGTCACCGGCGGCACGGGCCACATCGTGGTCACCGGTACCAGCAACGGCACCCTGCTCACGGGCGCGAACTACTACCTCAAGACCGTGGTGCGCGCCGGCATCACCTGGGACGGCGACGCGACCAGGCACCTGCCGCGCGTGCTGCCCGCGCCGTCCGGTCAGCCGTCCGAGAACACGCCGTTCCCGAACCGCTTCGCCAACAACGACACGATGCCCGGCTACACCGGCCCGTACTGGCCATTCGGCCAGTGGCAGCACGAGATCGACGTGCTCGCCGCCAACGGCATCAATGAGATGATGGACTACCCGGGCGCCGCGATCCTCTACGACACCGTGTTCCAGCAGTTCGGCTACTCGGACGCGGAACTGCGCCAGTGGATCCCGGAACCCGGCCACCAGCCGTGGTGGCTGATGCAGAACATGTCCACTTTCGACGAACCGATCTCCACGGCCCTGCTGCGCGAGCAGGCGAGCATCGGCCGCCAGATCGCCGACCAGCTGCGGTCGCTGGGCATGGTCCCGGTGCTCCCCGGTTACTTCGGCACCGTGCCACCGAACTTCGCCCAGCACGACCCGGGCGCCACCGTGGTTCCGCAGGGCACCTGGGCCGGTTTCCCGCGCCCCGACTGGCTCAGCCCGCTCGACCCGTACTTCGCCAAGATCGCGGCCGCGTATTACCGCGCCCAGCGGCAGATCTTCGGCCCGACGACGATGTTCGAGATGAACCCGTTGCAGGAGGGTGGCCAGACCGGCAACATCCCGCTCGGACCGGCAGCGAAGGCGATCCAGGGCGCGCTGCTTGCGGCCGACCCGAACGCGATCTGGACCATGCTGGGCTGGCAGGCCAACCCGCAGCAGGCCGTGCTCGCGGCCGTCGACACCAGCAAGATCCTCATCCTGGACGGTCTTTCCGACACCAGCACCAGCATCAACCGCGAGGCCGACTGGGGCGGCGCGCCCTACGTCTACGGCACCATCTGGAACTTCGGCGGGCATTCGTTGCTGGGTGCCAACACGACGACCTGGACCAGCCAGTTCCCGGCCTGGGCGAACAAGCCGAACAGTGCGCTCACCGGGATCGCGATGATGCCCGAGGCCGACGACAACAACCCGATGGCCATGGCGCTGTTCACCCAGCTCGCCTGGCAGCCATCGGGCATCGACGAGCCGAACTGGCTGAACTCGTACGCATCGTGGCGCTACGGCGGCACCGATCCGCACGCACAGTCCGCCTGGCAGGACCTGTTGGCCGGCGCGTACTCCACGCCTGCCGACGGCCAGGACCGGCAGGACGAGAACGTGTTCTCCCTGCAACCCGGCCTCACACTGGACACGTCGTCCCGCTACGACACGGCGACCTTCGCCAAGGCGCTGCCCGAACTGCTGGCGGTCAGCCCTGCCCTGCGCGACACCAGTGCGTATTCCTACGACCTGGTCGACCTGGCCAGGCAGGTGCTGGACAACGACAGCAAACTGGTGCTGCGACAGCTTTCCGCCGCCTACACGGCGCGCGACCGCGCCGAGTTCGACGCGCTGAGCGCGCACTGGCTGAGCCTCATGACGTTGCAGGACAAGCTGCTCGGCTCGGACTCGTCGTTCCTGTTCGGCCCGTGGCTGCGGGACGCGCGCGACTCCGCGTCGAGTCCGGCCGAGGCCGCGCGACTGGAATACGACGCGCGCACCATCGTCACCGAGTGGGGGACCGGCACGGCCGAGGCCGCGCTGCACGACTACGCGGACCGCGACCGGCAGGGCCTGATGCAGTTCTACCGAGGCCGCTGGCAGACCTACCTCGCCTCGCTGGACACGTCGCTGGCCACCGGAAAGGCGCCCGCGGCGATCGACTGGGCAACCATCGACGACGCCTGGGCGCACCAGCGGAACACCTATCCGACCACGCCCAGCGGCAATTCCTACCAGCTGGCAACGCAGGTCTGGCAGACCGTGTCGACCGATCCGGCCTTCGCGCAGGTTGCCGTGCATGCCAGCCCGGTCGCGGTCACGGCGGGCAAGGCGAACACGGTCACCGTCACCTTCGCCAACACCAACCCGGTGTATCCGGCCACGAACGTCTCGGTCGGACTGACCGCACCATCCGGGTTCACCGTCGCCGCGACCGGTCCGACCACGTTCGCCGGCGTCGCGACCGGTGCGCAGGCCGCCGTCACCTACACGGTCACCGCGCCCGCGAACTACCAGCCGACCAGCGCACTCGACGAAATCCCGCTCCCCGCGACCACGTCCTTCGGCTATGCCGGCACCACCACGACCGGCACGACCACGACTCCGCTGATCGGCGCGAAACCGGTGTCCGACGCGACCGCCGCGTACACGCCCGCCGTGTTCGGCCAGCAGGGCGACACGTACGGCATCTACACGGGTGGCGCGGACATGTGGTCGGGCACCAACCAGTTCGGCACCATCTACTCGCCCGGCGCCTTTGCCGACGGCGACACGGTGACCACCGAGGTCACCGCGCAGGACGACACCGGGCCATGGGCGCGTGCCGGGATCGTGGTGCGCAACAGCCTGGCAAGCAACACCTCGCCCGGCTACCTCGACCTCGCGGTCACGCCGGCGAACGGTTGCGCGCTGTCCTGGGACGGCAACGGCGACGGCCAGCTCGACCAGGTCACCAACACCGGCACGTTCACCCCGACCGTCTACTTGAGACTGGCCCGCGCCGGCACGAACTACACCGGCTACTGCTCGACCGACGACAAGACCTGGACCACGGTCGGCACCGCGACCGTGCCGAGCGCGGCGGCAACGCAGGACGTCGGCATCTTCGCCACCGCGGCCAACGGCGGCAGCGGTGCCACCGGGGTGGCCCGGTTCACCGGATTCACGGTCTCCTGAAACAAAAGCGGGCCCCGGGTTGTCACCCGAGGCCCGCTTCAAGGTGCGTGCTCAGTCCACTTCGGCCGTTGCCTGGGCGAACTGTGCGGTGTAGAGCCGTGCATAGGCGCCGTCGACGGCCAGCAGGTCCTCGTGGGTACCCTGCTCCACGATCTGGCCCTGCTCCATCACCAGGATCAGGTCCGCGTCGCGGATGGTCGACAACCGGTGCGCGATCACGAAACTGGTCCGTCCCGCGCGCAGCGCGTTCATCGCGCGCTGGATCAGCACCTCGGTGCGGGTGTCCACCGAGCTGGTCGCCTCGTCCAGGATGAGGATCGCCGGTTCGGTGAGGAAGGCCCGCGCCACCGTGATCAACTGCTTCTCACCGGCACTGACGCTGTTGCCCTCGTCGTCGATGACGGTCTCGTAGCCCTCGGGAAGGTGCCGCACGAAACGGTCGACGTAGGTGGCCTCGGCCGCCCGGACGATCCGGTCCATCGGCGCGTCCTTGACGCCGTAGGCGATGTTCTCGGCGATCGAGCCGCCGAACAGCCACGCGTCCTGCAACACCATGCCGGTCTTGGCCCGCAGGTCCTCGCGGGTCATGGTGGCGATGTCCACGCCGTCCACGGTGATCGAGCCGCCGCTGATCTCGTAGAACCGCATCAGCAGGTTGACCAGCGTGGTCTTGCCGGCGCCGGTCGGACCAACGATGGCCACCGTCTGACCGGGGTTGACGCACAGCGACAGGTCCTCGATCAGCGGCGTGTCCGGGTCGTAGCGGAAGGACACGTTGTGGAACTCGACCTTGCCGCGCACGACCTCCGGCCGCACCGGGTCCGCCGGGTCCGGCTCCTGCTCGTCGGCGTCGAGCAGCGCGAACACCCGCTCGGCCGAGGCGACCCCGGACTGCAGCAGGTTCGCCATGCTCGCCACCTGCGTGATCGGCTGGCTGAACTGCCGCGAGTACTGGATGAACGCCTGGATGTCACCGAGCGAGAGCGAACCGCTGGCCACCCGCAGCGCGCCGACCACCGCGACCAGCACGTAGTTCAGGTTGCCGATGAACATCATCGCCGGCTGGATGATGCCGGAGATGAACTGGGCGCGGAAGCTCGCCTGGTACAGGGTCTCGTTGTGGTCGGCGAAGATCTGCTCGGCCTCCTTGCCCCGGCCGAAGACCTTCACCAGCGAGTGCCCGGTGTACATCTCCTCGATGTGCCCGTTGAGCTTGCCGGTGGTGCCCCACTGCTTGACGAACTGCGGCTGCGCCCGCTTGCCGATCCTGGTCGCGACGTAGATCGACACCGGCACCGTGACCAACGCGATCACCGCGAGCAGCGGCGAGATGATGACCATCAGCACCAGCACGCCGATGATGGTCAGCAGCGAGGTGATCAGTTGGCTCAGCGACTGCTGCAGCGACTGCGAGAGGTTGTCGATGTCGTTGGTGACGCGGGAGAGCACCTCGCCCTGCGGCTGGCGGTCGAAGTAGCGCAGCGGCAGCCGGGCGAACTTCTCCTCAACGCTGCGCCGCAGGTCGTAGACGACCCGCTGCACCACGAACGTGGTGACCCGGGCCTGGAACCACATGAACATCGCCGCGAACAGGTACAGCAGCGCCACGATCAGCAGCACCACACCGACCTGGCCGAAGTCGATGCCGTGGCCGGGGTTGAGGTTCATCGAGTTGAACAGGTCGGCCTGTAGCCCCTTGCCCTGCGCGCGCAGCGACTGCACGACCTCGGCCTTGGTCACGTTGGCCGGGATCTTGCTGCTCAGGTAGCCGGAGAAGATCAGGTCGGTGGCGTTGCCGAGGATCTTGGGCCCGACCACGTTCAGCGCGACCCCGACGACGCCGAGCGCGAAGATCGCGAAGACCCACAGCCGGTGCGGCCGCAGCAGCGTCATCAGCCGCCTGGACGAGCCCTTGAAGTCCAGTGCCTTCTCGGCCGGCATGCCGTTCATGAACGCGGCGGGCCCTCTGCGCGCCTCGCCTGTCGGCCCTGGCCCGCGCTGGGGCGTGGCCCGTTCCACCGCGCCCGCGGGCGTCGTGGTTCCCGAACCCGCGCCGTTGGTGACCGGGCCGGCGCCGGTGCTGTTTCCCCCTGGCGTACTCACGCCGCCTCCTGCTCGGTGAGCTGGGAGAGCACGATCTCCCGGTAGGTTTCGTTGGACTCCATGAGTTCGCTGTGCGTGCCGGAGCCGACCACCCGGCCCGCGTCGAGCACCAGGATGCGATCGGCGTTGCGGATGGTGCTCACCCGCTGCGCCACGATCACCACGGTCGCCTGCCTGGTCTCCTTGGCCAGCGCCGTGCGCAGCCGCGCGTCGGTCGCGTAGTCCAGTGCGGAGAACGAGTCGTCGAACAGGTAGATCTCGGGCTTGTGCACGAGCATCCTGGCGATCGCGAGCCGCTGCCGCTGTCCACCCGAGACGTTCGTGCCGCCCTGGGCGATCTTGGCGTCGAGCCCTTCCGGCATGGCCGCGACGAAGTCACGCGCCTGCGCGATCTCCAACGCGTGCCACAGATCCTCCTCGGTCGCGTCCGGGTTGCCGTAGCGCAGGTTGCTGGCCACCGTGCCGGAGAACAGGTACGGCTTCTGCGGCACGAAACCGACCACCCTGGACAGGTCGTCCGGGTCGAGTTCGCGCACGTCGACGCCGTCCACCAGGACCGAGCCGCCGGTCGCGTCGAACAGTCGCGGAACCAGGTTGAGCAGTGTCGTCTTGCCAGCGCCGGTACTGCCGATCACGGCGGTGATCTCGCCCGGCCGCGCGACCAGGTTGATGTCGCAGAGCACCGGGCTTTCCGCGCCGGGGTAGTGGAACTCGACGTCGCGCATTTCCAGGTGGCCGCTGGTGACGCCGATCCGCGTCGGCGCGGCGGCCGGCACGACGCTGGAGTCGGTGTCGAGCACCTCCTCGATGCGCTCCGCGCACACCTCGGCGCGCGGCACCAGGACGAACATGAAGGTGGCCATCATGATCGCCATCAGGATCTGCAACAGGTAGGCGAGGAACGCGGTCAGCGCGCCGACCTGCATGGCTCCGGTGGCGATGCGGTGTCCACCGAACCAGAGCACCGCGACGCTGGAGATGTTCACGATCAGCATCACGATCGGGAACATCAGCGCCATCAACCGGCCGACCGCCAGCGACACGTCGAACAGTTCCTGGTTGGCGCCGTTGAACCGCTCGCGCTCGGCATCGTCCCGGACGAACGCGCGGATCACGCGGATACCGGTGATCTGCTCGCGCAGCACCCGGTTGATCCGGTCGATGCGCTCCTGCACCAGACGGAAGATCGGCCGCATCCTCATGATGATCAACGAGACCGAGATGCCCAGCACCGGCACGATGATCAGCAGCAGTGAGGACAGCGGCACGTCCTGGTTCAACGCCATCAGCACGCCGCCGACGCACATGATCGGCGCGGACACCATCAGCGTGAAGGTGAGCAGGGCGAGCATCTGCACCTGCTGCACGTCGTTGGTGGTCCTGGTGATCAGCGAGGGTGTGCCGAAGTGGCCGACCTCGCGGGCGGAGAACTCCTGCACCCGGTGGAAGACGCTGGCCCGGATGTCGCGGCCGAGCGCCATGGCGGTGCGCGCGCCGAAGTAGACGGCACCGATCGAACACACGATCTGCAACAGCGAGACCGCGAGCATGACGCCACCGAGCCGCATGATGTAACCGGTGTTACCGGTTTCCACGCCGTTGTCGATGATGTCCGCGTTGAGGGTGGGCAGGTACAGACCGGCCAGCGTCTGTATCAGTTGCAGTACGACGACTAGGCCGACCGCTTGTCGGTACGGGCGCAGGTAGGTGCGCACGAGTCGGATCAGCACGCGTGGTCCCCCAGGGGCAATGGATGGTGTTCGGCCGCACCGGCGGCCGGGGCCGAAAATAGCGCGCTCGGCGCTGGTTGGATATTCATTTATTCGTCTTCAT
Source organism: Pseudonocardiaceae bacterium (assembly GCA_035948315.1). Taxonomy (GTDB): domain Bacteria; phylum Actinomycetota; class Actinomycetes; order Mycobacteriales; family Pseudonocardiaceae; genus CAJCJE01. The sequence goes on from DASZJG010000069.1 coordinate 124,374, forward strand.
CATCGTGGTTGCGGTGGACGTCGGAAACGGGTTTCGCTTCCAGCGAAGATTGATTCCGCGCGGTCAGCGAAGGAAGTCCGTCGGCTAGTTCGGTCAATGCCGCACGAACACACTCGCCCATCGGCTTTACGAGGTCGTGGTGCAGCCAATGGATCATCGCGACCCGGATCGCGCTGGCGATCGCGCCGGCCAGCAGCAGTGGGCCGAGGTCGCTGGTGGCATCGGTGCCGGTCCGCTGCGCGACCGCGATGGCGAGCCTGCGCTCCACCTCGCCGTGCGCCTTGAGGAATTCGCCGCGCAGGGCCTCGTTGCTGACCAGCATCCGGAAGCGCCGGACGAACTCGCGGGTCGGTTCGCCGATGTCGGAGTAGTGCTCGACGACCGCGTTGATGGTCGCCGTCCAGATCGGCTCGTCGGCAGGGCGCTTGAGCAGGAAGTCGCCGATCCGCGCGTTGCGTCTGATCGTGATCGCGCAGATCGCCTCCTCCTTGCTGGAGAAGTAGTTGTTGAACGTGCGCGCGGACACCCCGACCTCGGCGGCGATGTCCTCGACGCGGACGTTCTCCAGGCCCTTGTCCATGGCCAGGCGCAGCGCCGCCGCGCTCAGCGCTTCCCGCGCGACCAGCCGTTTGCGTTCGCGCAGGGACAGGCCCGCATGCTCGTCGATGGTCAGGTCGTCGACTTCCGAACTCACGGCGCCAGCTTAACCAAAACTTTGCGTGGTCCGCAAACTTATACGTGGGCCGAAGAAAATTGCCGAACGTTCATCTAGGGACTACCGAGCGTCAACTCCCACTCTGCCTCGCCGTCCCGCTCCCGTCCGGTCGAGGAAAAGCCCAGCGCCGCGGCGACCCGCGCGGACGCCGCGTTGTCCGGGTGCACATGCGCGACGACCCGGCGCACGCCCTCGCCGGTCAGCCAGTCGAGCAGGTCGCGCGCGGCCTCGGTGGCGATGCCGCGCCCCTGCCAGCCGGTGCCCACCACCCACGCGACCTCCGCGGTCTCGCCGGCGATGGTCGCCTGCACCGTCCCGACCAGACGGTCCGCCTCGGTCAGCCGGATCGCCCAGTTGTGCCAGCGAACCGCCGGATCGGGTGAACCGGCGGCCCAGCGCGCGTACCGGACCCTCAGCTCGTCCGCGGTCTCCGGTCGTCCGCCGATGTAGGTGTGCAGGGCCGGATCGTTCAGCACGCCGGCCAGTTCGTCCGCGTGCTCGACACCGAGCGGCAGGAGGGTGAGTCGCTTGCGGCGGCCGGCGAACACGCGATCGCGGCTGTTGTCCACGAGGTAGTCCTTGATCTGCATGGCGCAGTCGCGCGGATGGCTGGCCTCGGTGTCGCATTCGACGTCGTAGCCGCCGTGCGCGTGCACGCGGTGGAACTGGCGGGCGGCGAGGCCGGCTTCCCGGTCGTCGCGCAGCCGCTCCCTGCGGTTGAGTTCGGCCAGCGGGCAGCGCACCCCGACGAACACCACGTCGTGATCGCGCCACTGTTCGACGCAGTCGGTGAACCAGTGCGGATGGTCCAGCGCGTGATCGACGACGATGTCGTTGCCGGCCGCCGCCATGCCGGCGACCGCGCGGTGAAAACCGAGCACGGTGCGCTCATCCAGAGGCTCGGTCGGCTCGGCCGCGCGCATCGCGTGGAACGCGTCGATGGAGAGGTGGAAATACGGTCGGCCGAGCACCAGCAGCAGTTGCCGGGCGATGCTGGTCTTCCCCGAACTCGACGCCCCGTTGAGGAACACGATCTGTGCGCCCTGATTCACGCCGCGCATCGTAGAGTCACCCGCGGGATGTGCGGGACGAGGGGAGCGGTGGGGATGGCCGGATCGCGGTATGCGCGCGTGGTGCTCAAGATCAGTGGCGAGGCGCTGGCCGGCGAGCGGGGCTGGGGCGTCGATCCGGTGAGCCTCGGGCACGTCGCGCGGGAGATCCTGGCGGTGCGTGAACTCGGCGCGCAGGTCGCGGTCGTCATCGGTGGCGGCAACTACTTCCGGGGCCGGATGGCGGACGGCTGGGGGATCGGTCGCGCCGAGGCGGACAACATCGGCATGCTGGCCACGGTGATGAACGCGCTGATGATGCGCGGCGTGCTCACCGGCGCGGGCGCCGGCGACTCCTCGATCGACGTGCGGGTGATGACCGCGGTGCCGATGAACAGCGTCGCCGAGCCGTTCATCCGGTTGCGCGCCATCCGTCATCTCGAACACGGCGCGGTGGTGCTGCTCGCCGGCGGCATCGGCCAGCCCTACGTGACCACTGACTATCCGGCCGTGCAGCGCGCGCTCGAACTCGGCGCGGACACGCTGCTGGTGGCCAAGCGCGGCGTGGACGGCGTCTACGACGACGACCCGAACAAGAACCCGAACGCGCGCCGCTACACCGAACTGACCTATGCCGAGGCGCTGGCCAAGAACATCAAGGTCATGGACACCTCGGCCTTCGTGCTGGCCAACGAACACAGTCTGCTGATGCACGTGTTCGACGTGGCCGCGACCGGTGCGATGCGATCGCTGTGTGAGGGCGTGGAGATCGGCACCCGGATCATTCCCGGCTGACCGTGATGTGCAACCCCAGGGTTGCGCGAATCGCGATTGAGGTGCAACCTGTGGGTAGCACTTCAATCCGATGACGGGAGCCGAACCATGACTGTTCAGGACAAGATCGAGCGCGAGATCCACATCAACGCCGGCATCGACCGGGTCTGGGAACTGGTCAGCCTGCCCGGCTGGTGGGTCGGCGAGGGCGTCGACGACGGCGCAACCTTCGCCGACGAGGGCGAATACCACGTTGTCACGCACCCGAAGCACGGGCGGGTGCCGATCAGGGTGGAGACCGTGCAGCCGCGGAACTATCTCGCCTACCGCTGGGCGAGCGCGTTCATCGGCGAGGAGCCGACCGAGGGTCGCGGCACGCTCGTCGAGTTCTGGCTGTCCGAACGCGACGGTGGCACCCAGGTGCGGGTCGTGGAGAGCGGCTTCGCCGCGCTGGCCGCCACCGACGAGGTGCGGCAGCAGCAGTTCGAGGGCAACACCGAGGGCTGGCGGTTCGAGTTGGACCTGCTGGCCAAGCGCGCCGCGTGACCGAGCAGGCCGAGATCAGCGCGGTGCTGGTCGCGCTCGCCGACCAGACCCGTCGGCAACTGCTGGACGTGCTCGTCAAGGAGGGCACGGCCAGCGCGACCACGCTCGCCGCTCAGCTGCCGGTGTCGCGGCAGGCGGTGGTCAAACACCTCAACGTGCTGACCGAGGCCGGCCTGGTCGAATCCGGCCGCGCCGGCCGCGAGGTGCTCTACCGCGTGCAACCGGGCCGGCTGGACGCGTCCGCTCGCTGGCTGGCCGAGCTGGCCGCCGCCTGGGATCGGCGCCTGGCTTCGTTGAAACGCCTGGCCGAACAGGCCGAATCGCAATGACCCCCAGGTACGAGGAGAGATCCTGATCATGCGACTCAAGAGGATGGCCATCGCTGCGGCGGTGGCCTGCGTCGTTGTCAGTTCGACCGCCGCCACCGCGGCTGCCGCCTGCGCTGTGACCGTGTCCAATCCCCACGTCGTGGCGCATCTCGACGAGAGCGCCGGGCAGACGCCGGAGGACGTCGAGGTCCAACCCGACGGCTCGGCGGACATCTCGTTCTCGGCCGCGGGCCAGGTGGCTCGGGTGAGTCTCGGTGGCCAGGTCCAGGTGCTGGGCCAGCTTCCGAGGACCGGCAACTGCCCGGTGGGCGGCGCCCCCGCCAGCCTGGGCCTCGCGCGCTCGTCCGACGGCACGCTCTACCTGACCAACTGCACCGGCGACGCGAACACCGGGGTCTGGCGGATCAGTCCGGGCCAGGCGCCCGTCCAACTCGCCGCGCTGCCGCCGAGCGCGTTCCCGAACGACATGGTCCTCGATCAGGCCCACGGGCAGCTCTACATCGCTGACTCGGTGCTGGCGACCGTGTGGCGGGTATCGACCAACGGTGGGGCGCCCGTGGCCTGGGCGACTGGCTCGTCGCTGGCGAGGACCTCGTTCCTCGGCGCCAATGGCATCACCCTCCACGGTGGCGCCGTGTGGGTCAGCAACAGCGACAAGGGCACGATCCTGAAGTTCCCGATCCGGCCGGATGGCAGCGCCGGACCCGTGCAGACCGTCTTCAGCGGGGTGGGCACCATCGACAACTTCACCTTCCTGCCGGGCACCGACCTCATTCTGATGGCGCTCCCCTTTGCCGACCAGGTCGCCCTCGTCTACCCGAACGGCCAGATCCGCACGCTGCTGACCGCCGCGGATGGCCTCTCCGGCACGACCGCGGTCGAGGTATCGGGCGACACCCTCTACGTGTGCGACGGGGCGGTGCTCACGCACACCGATCCGAACCTGCTCATCGCGCACATCGATTACTGATGTCTCGCTGACCGGATCGGTCCGGTACCGGGCCTGATGATGTCTGGTTCTCGGCCCGTGAAACGCGCAGACTTTCCTTCATGACCAAGGCATTGATCGTGATCGACGTGCAGGAATCGTTCCGGCAGCGGCCGAACTGGGCCGACATCTCCGACCCGGACATCGCCGAGAAGGTGGGCGCCCTGGTGGACGCCACGCGGGCGGCGGGTGATCAGGTGATCTGGGTGCTGCACACCGAACCGGGCTCGGACACCGTGTTCGATCCGGCCAGCGGCCACGTCCGGCTGATCGAGGGCCTCAAGCCGCAGGACGGCGAGCCGACGCTGTACAAGACCTCGCACAACGCGTTCACCACCACGAATCTCGCGCAGCTGCTGACCACCGCGAACATTCACGAACTGGTCGTCTGCGGCATCCGCACCGAGCAGTGCTGCGAGACGACCGCGCGGGTCGGCTCGGACCTCGGCTACGACATCACCTTCGTCATCGACGCGACCGCGACCCAGCCGATCACCCACCCGAAGACCGGCGAAACGCTCGGCGTCGAGGAGATCATGCGGCGCACCGAGTTCGCGCTCGCCGGCCGGTTCGCCACCATCGCCACGGTCGCCGAGCTGACCGGTCTATCCTGACCGGATCGTGACCACCGTCGCCTTCCTCGTGGTGCCCGGAGTGCACCTGCTCGACCTCGCCGGCCCGGCGCAGGTCTTCGCCAGCGCGGCCGATCTCGGCCACGACTACCGGCTGCGCTACGTCGGCGAGCACGCCACGATCCGCACCGCGCAGGGCCTTTCGGTCAACACCGAGCCGCAGCTGCCCGCGTTGTCCGACGCCGACCTGATCCTGGTGCCGGGCTGGCGGGCGCCCGCGCTGGCCACGACCGGTCCGCTCGCGCCGGACACGCTGGCCTGGCTGCGCGCGCACCACGCGGCAGGCGGCACGGTCACCAGTGTCTGCGCGGGCGCCGACGCGCTCGGTCGCGCGGGTCTGCTGGACGGGCGGCGCTGCACGACGCACCATGACCTGCAGGACGAGTTGGCGCAGCGGTATCCGAAGGCGAACGTGGTGCGCGACGTTCTGTACGTTGTGGACGGTCGGGTGATCACCTCGGCCGGTATCGCCAGCGGCATCGACCTCGCGCTGTACCTGATGGCGACCAGGCACGGCGCGGGCCTCGCCGCGAAGATCGCCAGGACGATGGTGGTCTACGCGCGCCGCAACGGCGACGAACAGCAGGCGAGTGCGATGCTGCGGCATCGCGGCCACCTCAGTGACACCGTGCACCGGGTTCAGGACCTGATCGAGAACCGGCTCGCCGACCGGCTGCCGCTGGCCGATCTCGCCGACGCGGTCGGCTGTAGCGAACGGACGGTCACGCGCATGTTCGGCCGGGCGACCGGCATGACGCCGCTGCGCTATCAGCAACTGCTTCGGCTGGAACGCGCCGAACACCTGATCGGTACCGGTGCGACGGTCGAATCGGCGGCGCGCGCGGTCGGTTTCGAGGACGCCCGAATGCTGCGGCGCCTGCGCCAACGGCGACAATATGCGAGTGACCTTCGCTGAACTGCCCCAACAGGAGTTGTCCGAGCTGGCCGCGAGCCTGCGCACCGTCCATGACGAACTGCGCGGCCGGGGCCTCAAGCTGGACCTCACCAGGGGCAAACCCTCCGCCGAACAGCTGGACCTGTCCGCGCCACTGCTCGACCTGCCCGGTTCCGCGGACTATCGAGCGGCGGACGGCACGGACACCCGCAATTACGGAGGCTTGCGTGGTCTGCCGGAATTGCGGGCCATTTTCGCGCCGCTGCTCGGCCTGTCGCCGGAAAACATGATCGCGGGCGGCAATGGAAGTCTGGAACTCATGCACGACTATCTCGTGCACGCGGTGCTGTTCGGCGTGCCCGGCGGTAGCGCGCCCTGGCGCGATGTCGCGATGCTGTGCCCGGTTCCCGGCTACGACCGGCATTTCTCGATCTGCGCCAAGCTCGGCATCGAGATGATCCCGGTGCGGCTGACCGGCGCAGGCCCGGACCTCGCCGAGGTGCGGCGGCTCGCCGCCGACCCGAGGGTGAAGGGCATGTGGTGCGTGCCCAAGTACAGCAACCCGACCGGTGAGACCTATTCGCCGGAGACCGTGCGCGGCCTCGCCGAGTTGAGGACCGGCGCGGAGGACTTCCGGCTGTTCTGGGACAACGCCTACGCCGTGCACCACCTGGCCGACGAGCACGACGAGGTCGCCGACATCGTGGCCGCCGCGCGGGCCGCCGGCAACCCGGACCGGCCGCTCGTGTTCGGCTCCAGCTCCAAGATCACCTTCGCCGGCGGGGGCGTCGGGTTCCTCGGCGCGTCCCCGGCCAACCTGGACTGGCTGGTCGGCCACCTCGGCAAGCGCACCATCGGCCCGGACAAGGTCAACCAGCTGCGGCACGTCCGGTTCCTGGGCAGCGCGCAGGGCGTGCTCGACCACATGGCCAAGCAGCGCGACCTGATCCGGCCCAAGTTCGACCTGGTCGAGCAGACCCTCACCGCGCAGCTCGCGGACACCGGCATCGCGTCCTGGACCACCCCGCGCGGCGGCTACTTCGTCTCGCTGGAGGTGCTGCCCGGCTGCGCGTCGCGGGTCGTCGAGCTGGCCGGCCAGGCCGGCGTCGCGCTCACCCCTGCAGGCGCGCCGTTCCCGTACGGCAAGGACCCGCAGGACAAGGTCATCCGGATCGCGCCGACCTACCCGCCACTGTCCGAACTGGCCGATGCCATGGACGCACTCGCGCTGTGCGTCCGGTTGGCGTCGGCGGAGAAACTGCTGGCGAACTAAGCGGGTTTGCTCTCGTCCAGGTTGATCTCGGTGCTGCGGCCGGTCGCGATCCGGATGAGCAGCACGATCACGCCGATGCCCAGCCAGATACCCCCGCCGATCTTGGCGGGGGTGTCCGCGCTGTACTCGATGTAGCCGATGATCAGGAAACCGATCAGCGGCACCACCAGGTGCATGCCGTAGGTCTTCTGCCGCTTCTTGATCAGGTAGTAGAACGCGACCGAGATGTGCAGCAACAGGAACGAGAACAGCGCGCCGAAGTTGACCAGGGTGGACAGGAACTCGACCTGGCCGACGAAGCCGATGCCGAGGATCAGGCTGATCACCGCGACCACCAGGATCGCGCGCTCGGGCACCTTGCGCTTGCTGATGTGCGCGAGGAACCTCGGCAGCACCCGGTCGCGGCCCATCGAGTAGAGCAGCCGGGAGATCGCGTTCTGCGCGACAAGGCTGTTCGCGATCGCGCCGGCCAGCGCCGAGGACACCGCGATCAGGATGGTCATCCAGTGGCCCGCGGTCAGGCCGGCGACCTGGTAGAACGCCTGGTTCACATCAGCGTCGGCGAACGCGGTCTTGCCCGGCACCAGCAGCGTGGCCAGGTAGGTCTGCACGATGAACAGCACCGCGACCAGGATCAGCGAGATGATCGTCGCCCGGCCGACCACCTTGGGACCGCCCCGCACCTCCTCGGACTGGGTGGAGATCGCGTCGAAGCCGAGGAAGGACAGCGCGGCGATGGACAGCGCCGTGAACACCAGGCCGACGCTGAACTCCTTGGGGTTGTAGAACGGCAGCGTCGACCAGTGCGCGCCGCCCGAGCCGTGGTTGATCGCGACGACGGCGAGCACGATGAAGATCGTCAGCACGATCAGCTCGCCGATCAGGAACACCCGGTTGACCCACGCGCCCAGTTCGACGCCCGCCAGGTTCACCGCGGTGTTCAGCGCCAGGAAGATGACCACCCACAGCCAGCCCGGCACGGCCGGCAGGACGGCCGCCATGGCGGCCGCGCCGGTCACGTAGAGCAGGGTCGGGATCAGCAGGTAGTCCAGGATCAGCGCCCAACCGGCCAGGAAGCCGACCCAGTTGGCGATGCCCCGGCTGGCGTAGGCGTAGACCGAGCCGGAGACCGGGAAGGCGCGGCTCATCTCGCGGTAGCTCAGCGCCGTGAAGATCATCGCGACCAGGCCGATCACGTAGGTCAGCGGCACCATGCCGTGCGAGGCGTTGAACACCGGCCCGAAGATCGCGAACGGCGCGATCGGCACCATGAAGATCAGGCCGTACACGATCAGATCCCGCAGCCGCAGAGAACGTCGCAGCTCCTGCTGGTAGCCGAACTCGGCCAGTGATCCCTCGTCGCCGGTCGTGCTCGGGGCGGTTTCCGGCTCCTCCGTCATCGATGCTCCCTCGCTCCGTCGGTGTGCTCCGAATGGATCTACCTCGTCGTCCACCGTGGCACGCCCGGCCGATCTTCGCCTCCCGCCGAGAGTCGGGAATTCCGTGCTCAACGGGTGGTCCAGGAGTCAATGTGACGCGGAACACGCCGACAGGCGAGCACGACAGAAGCAACCTCGGACCCCTCTCAAGCGTATTGGGAATACAGCGAAAAAACGGGCGAGCAGCGGGAGGCCGAGGTTGCTGGACGCGATCCTCACCGATGACCGGGACACCATGCCGGTGCGCCTTGTGCCGCCCGAGCCCGAGTCGCGCCAGGCGACAACGGCGCGCGATGCGGCGATCCGCGAGCACAGCCGCGCGCTGACCGAGCTGTACCAGCTCGCGCGCAACGACGAACAGCGCTATCCCGGGGTCACCGTGATCCGCGACCGCGACCGGCTTTTCCAGCGCTACCAGTGGATCCAGCGGACCGCGCGGCAGCGGGTCCGGCTGCTGGACTCGCCACCGTACTTCGGCAACCCGGACGCGGTGCTGGTCCGCCAGCAGTTGGCGTTGCAGACCGAGCGGATGGCGGCCGGCGTCGAGTACCGCAGCGTGTACACCGACGCGAGCCTGCGACACCCCAGGTTCACCACGCTCAGCGCGCCCATCATGGATCGGGGCGAGCAGGCGCGCAGCCTGCCCAGCCTGCCGATGAAGCTCGCGGTCAGCGACGAGTCGGCCGCCGTGCTCTCGCTGGCGCCGACCAGCGGCTCGGACGGTCCCGCGCTGGTGCTGCACCCCTCCGGCCTGCTCACCGCGCTGATCGGCACCTTCGACCTGCTGTGGCGGATCGCCGTCCCGGTGGACGGCAGCCCGGCGACCGAGCAGCCCAAGCCGCTGGTCGACGAGGACGAGCAGGACGGCGAGGAGCCGCTGGACGAGCGCGACCGCGCCATCCTGATGCTGATGTCCGCGGGCGCGACCGACGAGACGATCGCGCGGCGGCTGCACATCTCGCGGCGCACGGTGGTGCGCAGGACGTCCGCGCTCCTGCTGCGGCTCGGCGCGGGGAACCGCTTCCAGGCCGGAGTGCAGGCCGCGCGCCTCGGCTGGCTCTGACCGACCCTTGGTGGCTTGGACCGGCCGTTGATGGGGTCGCGGCTGGCTCTGACCGGCGCCGTGGTGGGTCGCGGCCGGCCTTAGTGGGGCGCGAGGTGGCTGAGCAGGGCCGTTGTCGCGTCGTCGACCTGCTGGCGGGCCACGTCGAACTGGGCGTCGCTGCCCGAGCCCGGCCGGCTGGACAGGATCGCCACCACGACGTCGTCCTGGCCGTCCACAATGCCGGTGGTGTGCAGCACGGTCTGGCCGAACCAGCCGCTCCAGCCCTGCTTGGCTTTGGTCGTCGAGGTGCGCGTCGCCGGGTTGAGCAGGCCGAACGCCTGGTTCCAGCCCTGGTAGCCGACCGGGTTGGCGTTGTTGAGGTCGCCGATGATCAGGTCGCGGTCGGTCGCGGTCAGCTTGGTGAGCACGTACTCGTAGATGGTGAGCACGTCGCGCGCGGAGATCAGCACGCCGCCCCATTTGCCGCTCCGCGCGATCGAGGTCATCTGCGCGTCGGGCAGGTGCGCGATGTCGATCAGCTGGGAGATCGACGCGGCGCCGTGGTATTTGACCCACAGCGCGTCCATGGCCGAGTCGTCGGAGATGGTCAGCGCCGAGTGGATCTCGGTGAGGTCGGTCTGGCTCAGCGTGAGCGCGCCCTGCTCCTGTTCGTGCAACAGGTAGGTGATCAGGAATAACTTGAGCACGGACGCGCACGGGAAGGTGGCGCTCGCGTCGGTGCCGTCGATCTCCTTGCCGCTGGCCCGGTCGAGCACGGCGACGCCGAGTTGTTCCTTGCTGGGCGCGGTCGCCTCGGCGGCCTCGATGCCGGCCGCTGCCTCGTCGGGCGCGAGCGGGTCACCGTCGGCCGGGCGCGTCGTGGTCGGCGGTTGCGTGGTGGTGGTGCGGGTCGTCGTGGTCGGTGCGGGCGTGCTGGACGGGTGGGCCGCGCCGGGGACCGGTTGGCCGCCCGCCATCGAGTTGACGCCGACGAGCACGATCACCGCGAGCACCACCGGGGTCAGGCCGATGATCAGGTTGCGTCGCAGCACGAAACCGCGCTGCCGGCCTGCACCTTCCCGGGATTCCCGCACGCCCGAGTTTACCGATCAGCGGAAACGAGCGAGGTCGGCCCCGGCTTTGTAACGTGGTGCGCATGGTGATCGCGATTCCGGGCACGATGTGCGCGCCGAGTGTGTTCCGACGCCTCGCCGAACGGCTGGCGGGCGAGATGACGGTCGACGCGGTGTCCTGGATGACCGAGCCAGGACCGTGGGACATCCCGACGGTCGCCGACCACATCGCCGCGCGGATCGACGAACCGGCGCTGCTGCTCGGCCATTCGACCGGCGGCGCGATCGCCCTGCAACTGACCCTGGCGCATCCGGCGAAGGTGCGCGGACTGGTGCTGGTGAACACCGGCGCGCACATGCGCGGCCACGGCGACGCTGACCGGATCCTGGCCGCGATGACCACGGACTGGGGGCCCGAACTGAGCGCCGCCGTGCTGGACCGCTCCTTCGCAACGCCGCTCGATCCGGCCGACCGCGAAGAACTGCTGGCCTACGCGGCCGGTGTGCCCAGAGCGGCCGCGCTGGCGGTGTTGCGCAGCCAACGCGACCTGGACCTGACCCCGCGCCTGGCCGAACTGCGCTGTCCGGTGACCATCGTGCACGGCGTGCTCGACCAGGCCCGCACCGTCGACGGCGCGCACGAACTCGCGGCCGACATTCCCGGTGCGCGACTGCGCCTGGTGGACACCGGCCACACGCCGGTCTACGAGGCACCCGACGCGGTCGCCGAAGAACTTCTGGCTATTTAGCTGGCGCCTGCACGCTCCACACGCGACCGTCGGGATCACGCACGGTCATCAGGCGGGTGCCGAAGTGCGTGTCCTCGAACGGCGTGACCACCTCGACCGACGGGTCGAGGTGCACCGCGTCCGCGTCGTCGACCCTGAAGACCAACTGCGTCTCCGGAGCCTTGGTCGCCGGCACCTCCGCGATGAACACGGACGGCCCGATGCTGTTGCGCAGCTGGCCGGAGTTGTGGCCGGTGTCGAACTCCAACTCGTAGCCCAGTGACTGGAAGAACTTGGCGGCCTTGCCCCAGTTGTGCGTCTCCAGGAACACGGCCTCGATGCCATCGGTGCTCATTCGGCTTCCTTCCCATCGTCGAGGTAGGCGCGCAATGCGTCCGCCACCAACGCCGACAGGGACAGGCCCTCTTCGATGGCGTGGTGTTTCACCTGCTTGATCAGGCCGATCGGCAGATACACGTTGAACTGTTTCACGTCCTCGTCGCCCACGCTTAGAATGCTAGCACGCTAGCCGGACGAGAGTCAGGGGGCTTCCAGGCCGCCGTCCGGCCTGCGCACCCGCGCGGACCATGCCTCGTGCAGGAACTTCACCGGCGGGTGTGCGGCGGCCGCGCGCTCGTCGAGTTCCAGGCCCCAGCCGGGCGACTCCGACGGGTAGAGGTGGCCGTCGCGGACGACGGGCGTGCCGGGGAAGACGTCGTGGGTGGCCGCGTTGTACGTGTGCGACTCCTGGTAGCCGAAGGCCGGGGTGGAGATGTCGATGGCGAGGTTGGCCGCGACGCCGACCGGCGACACGTCGGCGGGGGAGTGGAACGCGGTGCGCACGCCGAACAGTTCGGCCAGCGCGACGAGCTTGCGGGTCGGGGTGAGGCCGCCGACCGCGGAGGTGTGCAGGCGTAGCAGGTCGACGCCGCCGTCGCGGACCAGGCGGGCCGCGTCGGTGACCGAGGAGACCTGTTCGCCGACCGCGATCGGGATCGGCGCCGCCGCGCGCACCTCGGGCAACCGGTCGTAGAATTCCGGCGCGACCACGTCCTCCAAAAAGGACAGTCGATACGGTTCGAGTGCCCTGGCCAGGACGACCGCCTGTTTCGGGGTGAGCCTGCTGTGCACGTCGTGCATGAGGTTCACCTCCTCGCCGAGCTGCTCGCGCGCGGCGGCGAACAGGGCGGGCGTGACGCGCAGGTAGCGTTCGGCGTCCCAGCCGTCCGGGTGCGGCGAGCGCGGGTAGCCGTTGCGCGTGCCGGGCGCGCCGTAGTTGCCAAGGCCGGGCCCGCCGACCTGCAACCGGATGTTGCGGTAGCCGGCCGCGATCAGCTCCTCGGCCTGGGTGAGCGTCTCGTCGATGGTCGCGCCCGCCGCGTGCGAGTAGACCTCGACGGCGGCCCGGCTGCGCCCGCCGAGCAGCTCGTACACCGGCATGTTCGCGCGCTTGCCGGCGATCTCCCACAGCGCCTGGTCGATGCCGGACAGCGCGTTGTTCAACACCGGCCCCTGCCGCCAGTACGAGGAGTAGTTGATCAGCCGGGTGATGTCCTCGATGTCCGCGGGCGAGCGGCCGATCACCAGCGGCGCGATGTGCTCGGTGAGCGCGGCGGCGACCGCGGCGAACCGCTGCGTGAACGTCGCGCAGCCAAGGCCGTACAGGCCCGGCTCGGAGGTGTCCACCCGCACCACCACAAGCGGGACCCGTTCCGGCGCGGTGACGATCGCCCGCACACCGGTGATTCGCACGTCGTCGCGGGCTGGCCAGGGCGGCATCGCGGCGGGGAGCGCGCCGGAGGCGTTCAGCAGTTCGTCAGTCACGGGGCGCTCCGACCACGCGCAGATGACCGGGTGAGGACTCGCGGGTCTGCACGCGCACCGGCAGCACCACCAGTTCGGGGCCTGCCGCGCCGCCCGGGTCGATGATCCGCTGGTGCAGCATGCGCATGCTGCGCCTGCCCATGTCCCGCGACGGCAACGAGATCGCGGCCGCGGTCAGCGGCAGCACGTCGAACGGGCCCGCGTCGTCCATGCCGGCGAGGTCGATGTCGCCGGGGATCTCGTAGCCGAGCGCGAGCAGGTCGGACGCTGCGGTGGCGAGCACGTAACCGTTGGCGCACAACAACACCGTCGGCGGCTCGGGCCCGTTGAGCAGGCTGGTCAGCAGGGCGCGGCGGTCGAGGTCGGGCTGGCTGCGGTAGTGGCGTAAGACGGTCAGGTCGGGGCGGACCGGAATGCCGTGCGCGCGCAGGGCTTCCACGTGGCCGGCGAGCCGGTCGCGGACGCTGGACGCCTCGGTTTCCTCCCACAGCGTGGCGATCCGGCGATGGCCCGCGTCGATCAGCGCGGAGGTCAGTTCGCGGCCTGCCGCGAGGTTGTCCGCGACGACCGCGTCGGTGGCCAGGTCGGGCCGGAACCGGTCGACCATCACCAGCGGCACGCGGGCGCGGCTCGCGCGCAGGTACGGTTCGAGCACGGCGGTGCCCTCGGTCGGGTAGACGATGATGCCGTTCACGTTGTGCGCCAAGGCGTTGCGCAGCGCGCGTTCCTCCCGGGCCGGGTCGTCCTCGCAGTGGTTGAGGAACAACCGGTAACCCAGTTCGGCGCACACCTCCTCGACGCCGGCCAGGATCTGGCCGACGTGCGGCCCCTGCCGTTGCAGTACGCAGGCGATGGTGCGATCGGGTCGGGTCGTGTCGCTCGACGGATGCTCGGCGACGAACGTGCCCTGCCCGCGCCGCCGCACCACGTAGCCCTCGTTGGCCAGATCGGACAGCGCGCGCACGGCGGTCGCGTGGCTGACGTTGAACCGCTCGCAGATCTCCCGCTGGGTGACGAACGGCCGCCCCGGGGCGTAGTCGCCCGCGGCGATCTCGGCCAGCAATGCCCGCTTCACCTGCTGGTAGAGCGGTAGCTGTGCGTCACCGGGTTCGTCGTCGGCCATGCCTGGCACTTTAACATGACAAATTGAGCTATTGACATGTTAAAAAGGCGAGAATTATGGTCGTCGTCACTCGACTCGGGTGGCAGCGGCCGAGGTCGACCCGGATGGCAAGGAGGGTCGCATACTCATGTTCCGACGAGGACAACGACTGTTATCGCTGGTAGCGGCGGGTGTCGCCGGACTGGCACTGCTCGCGGGCTGCGGTGGCGGCTCATCGGCTTCGGGCACCACCTTGACCATGTGGACGTTCAAGGAACCACATGTCAAAGCCCTCCAGGACGCGGCAGCCGCGTTCAAGGCCACAACCGGCATCACGGTGAACATCACCGCGTACACCCCGGACGACACCTTCACCAGCAAGGTGCAGAGTGCCGCGGCGACGCACAGCCTGCCCGACGTGATGGAGGTGCACGCGGCAGGCGAGGACTTCACCTTCGGCGCGGCCGGCCTGCTCACCGACCTGTCCTCCGACATCGACGCGTCCTGGAAATCCCGATTCCTCAACGGAACCGCCGATGCCGGCCTGGTCACCCCGCAGATCTACCAGCAGTCGCTGGATCCAAAGTCGACGCATCTCGGCATCAAGACCGGCCAGCTTTTGAGTATCCCGTTCACCGCGGGCACGTTCGGCGTGATCTACGCGAACAAGGCCAAACTGCGAGCCGCGGGTCTCGACCCGAACGCGATCCCGAAGACCTGGGAGGACCTGCTCTCCTGGTTCAAGGCGACCACGGCCAAGGACCCGACCGGCGGCGGCGTCAACCTGGGCCTGTCCAGCTCCTCGACCGGCCTGGACTGGCTGATGGAGCCGCTGGCGTACAGCGCTCTCGGTCAGGCCAAGTACGAGGCGCTGTTCGGCAAGGACCCGGCGCAGAACTGGGGCAGCGCGAACGGTCAGCACGTGCTCGACCTGTACAACGAGATCACCCCGTACTGGTCGCCCGGCGCGCAGACGCTGAGCATCGACAACGCGGATCTCGGTTTCGCGCAAGGGAAGTCCGCGTTCGACGTCGGCGGCACGTTCACCATGTCCTCCCTGCAACAGGACGGCATGGACCCCAACAACATCGTCGCGTTCGGCCTGCCGCCGGCAGCCAACGGCGCGGTCGGCAGCGCGTTCAAGCTCGCCCCGATCGCCCTGACCGGCCTCGCCATCACCACCCAGACCAAGAACTCCTCGGCCGCCCTCCAATGGCTCAACTACCTGACCACCGAACAGGTCGCGGGCAAGTTCGCGCAGACCGCGTTCGACCTGCCCGGCACCAACCTCGGCGCGAACGCGAGCAAGGACGTCGGCCCGTACCTGAGTTCGCTGGAATCGGTGTTCGGCACCGGGGACACCGCGTTCAACCCGACGCAGAACGCCTTCCAGAGCCCGCAATGGGACATCCAGAAGGCCGGCGACATCGTGATCAAGATGTCGCCGTTGAAGCAGGCCAGTTCGGCCGCGGTGAACAGTCAGCTCAGCGCCTACAACCTCGACAGCTGGAAATAGCCCGTGGCAGCGCACGTTCTGCGGCCGCCTGCGCTGCGCAGGCGCAGGCGGCGCAGGGAAGCGTTGACGGGCTACGCGTTCGTCGCGCCGGCCCTGGTGCTGTTCGCGGTGATGGGCCTCTACACCATCGGCTACGGGCTCGCGCTGAGCTTCGCGCGGTGGAACGGGTTCACGCCGACGTGGAGCTGGGTCGGCTTCGGCAACTACCTCGACCTGCTCTACCGCGACCCGGTGTACGCGCCGCTGGTGCGTGGCGCCGCGCTGAACACGCTGGCCGTGATGATCGCGGTGCCGCTGCTGATCGTGCTGATCAGCTTCCCGCTCGCGTACACGCTGAACCGGATCCGACTGCTGCGCACCACCTTTCGAACCATCTTCTTCCTGCCGTTCGTCACGGCCGGCATCGCGGTGTTCTACGCGTGGACCTACGTGCTGGAGCCGAACGGATCGCTCAACTTCATCCTCCGCCACCTCGGCCTCGGCACGCTCAGCCAGCCGCAGGGTTTTCTGGGTAACCCGTCGACCGCGCTGCCCACGTTGATCGTGGTGATGGCCTGGGGCGCGATCCCGGTCGGCATCGTGCTCTACCTGACCGGGCTACAGGCCATCGACGGCACCGTGCTCGACGCGGCGCAGATCGACGGCGCCGGCTCGTTCCGAACCATGACCGCGATCATCTGGCCGCTGCTGCGCCCGATCACCGCGGCCGTGGTGATGCTCAACGTCCGCGACGCGTTGCAGAGCTTCCAGGTCTTCCTGATCATGACCAACGGCGGTCCGGGCACCGACACGACCGTGCTCGGTCTGGAGTCCTACAAGCTCGCGTTCGCCGGGAACCTCGGCCAGACGCTGGGCCTGGCCAGCGCGCTGGGCTGGATCCTGTTCGTGGTCGCGCTGCTGCTGGCCGCGGTCAACCTGCGCCTGCTGCGGAGCCGGGCATGACGACGACCGCGCTCCCCGCCGCCGAGACCACCCGCGCCGACGCGACCGCGCGCTTGCGGCGCAGGCGCTTCTCGCCGCGCGTGCTCACGTATCTGATCCTGGTGGTCTACGCGCTGATCAGCCTGTACCCGTTCGCGCTGATGGTGTCCGGTGCGCTCAAGAACGACCAGGAGATCCGGGTCGACGGCCACCTGATCCCGCATCAGCCGACCCTGGCCACGCTCGCGCACACCTGGACCGAGCTGCACTTCTTCAGCTACTTCACCAACAGCCTCGAGGTCACCGGGTTCACCACGCTCGGAGTCCTGCTGATCTACTCGCTGGCCGGCTATGCCTTCGGCGTGCTGGACTTCCCGGGTCGCAGGCTGCTCTACGGCCTGTTCGTGGCGCTGCTGTTCGTGCCGGGCATCACGATGCTGCTGCCGATCGTGATCCTGCAGAGCAAGCTCGGCATCCTCGGCACCCACGTCGGCATCATCCTGCCGTTCATCAACGGCACCGCGCCGCTGTCCGTGCTGGTCATGACCAGCAACTTCCGTGCGGTGCCGACCGAACTGCGCGAGTCGGCACGCTGCGACGGCGCGGGCGAACTGCGCACCTTCTTCTCCATCTACCTGCCCACTTGCCGGCCCGCGCTGACCACGATCGCGCTGCTCACCGCGATCCCGACCTGGAACGAGTACGTGCTCACCCGCGTCTCGCTGAACGACCCCACGACGTTCACGCTCCCGATCGCCCTACAGAACCTCGACTCGACGCTGACGCCGCAGCAGAACGTGCTGATGGCCGCGTCGCTGATCATCGTCATTCCCGTGGTGATCCTTTTCGTGCTGTTGCAGCGGTACTTTGTGAATGGCTTGCAGGGCGCGGTGAAGGGTTGATGGGTATGCGGGTGCTGGTGACCGGAGCCGGTGGCGGGCTCGGTCGGGAAACTGTCCTGCGCCTGCACGAGGACGGGCACGTCGTCCGCGCGCACGACCGGGTCGACGTGCCGGGCCCCGCCGACGAGGTCGTCACCGGCGACCTGCGCGACTCCTCGCTCGCCGAGGCCATGGCCGACATCGATGCGGTCGTGCACGCGGCGGCCCTGCCCTCGCCCGACGCGGGCACCGAGGACGAGGTGTTCACCAACAACGTCTCCGCCGCCTACCAGGTGCTCTACGCGGCGGGCCGGGCCGGGATCAGGCGCATGGTCTACATCTCCAGCCTGTCCGCGCTGGGCATCGCATGGGCCGGGCGCGACGTCTCGCCGGAGTGGGTGCCGATCACCGAGCACCATCCGTATCTCGGCGAGGACACCTACGGCCTGTCCAAATGGATCGGCGAGCTGATCGCGGACACCGCGGCCCGGCGCTTCGATGCCACGATCATCAGTCTGCGCTTCCCGTTCCTCGGCGTGGGCGAACGTTTGCGCAACCACATCGCCAGGGTTGGCGTGGATCCGACGGACGAACGGGTCGCGCTCTGGGGCTGGTTGGACACCCGCGACGCGGCAGGCGCGATCTCGGCCGCGCTGGTCGCGCCGGCCCCGCCCGGCAACCACGTCGTCAACGTGGTCGCCCCCGACACCACAGCCGTGGTGCCGACCCGTGAACTGCTGGCCACGTACCACCCGACCACCCGCGTCGACGCCGACCTGCCCGGCTTCACCACGCCGTTCGACACCACCCGCGCTCGCGAACTGCTCGGTTTCACCCCCGCGCACCAGTGGAGGACCGCAGATGACCGGTAGGACCGCGCTCGTCGTGCGCGGCGGCTGGGACGGACACTTCCCGGTCGAGGCGACCGACCGCTACGCCGCCGAACTCCGCGCCCGCGACTACCAGGTCACCGTGTCGGACAGCCTGGACAGTTACCTGGACGTGGACCTGCTCGCGGCCAGCGATCTGATCGTCCAGTGCTGGACCATGGGCACGATCACCCGCGAACAGCTGGCCGGCCTCTCGGCCGCGGTCCGCGCCGGCACCGGGTTCGCCGGTTGGCACGGCGGCATCATCGACTCCTTCCGCGCCGAACCCGACTACCACCTGATCACCGGCGGCCAGTTCGTCCACCATCCCAAGGGTTTCGTCGACTACACCGTCCGTCCGGTGTCAGCTCTGGTCGCGGACCTCGACGAGTTCGCGGTGCACACCGAGCTCTACACCGTGCACATCGACCCGTCGATCGAGATCCAGGCGGTCACCGGCACCGCGATGCCGGTGACCTGGACGAAGAACTGGGGCGAGGGCAAGGTGTTCGTGACCACCCTCGGCCACCATCCGCCGGATTTCGAGGTGCCGGAAACCCACGAGATGATCATCAGGGGGTTGTTGTGGGCGACGCGATGAGGCTGGGGATCGTCGGCATCGGCCAGATCAGCGGCCAGTACCTGAAGACTCTGCCCCGCCTGACCAATCTCGAACTCACCGCCGTCGCCGATCTCGACCCCAGCCGGACCGTGCCCGGCGTTCGCAGGCTCACCCCGGCCGCGCTCTACGCGGCCGACGACGTGGACATCGTGCTCAACCTGACCATCCCGGCCGCGCACCACGAGGTCGCGCTGGCCGCCATCGCGGCAGGGAAGTCCGTCTACGGCGAGAAACCGCTCGCCTCGACCACCCAGCAGGCCGGCGAAATCCTGGACGCTGCGGCACAAGCAGGCGTCGCGGTCGGCTGCGCGCCGGACACCGTGCTCGGCACCGGAGTCCAGACCGCGCGGGCCATCCTCGACGCCGGTGACATCGGCAGACCGATTGCCGCGACGGCCTTCATGACAACGCCCGGCCACGAGCGCTGGCATCCGGCGCCCGAGTTCTACTACCGACCCGGCGGCGGCCCGCTGCTCGACATGGGCCCGTACTACCTGACCGCGCTGGTCACCCTGCTCGGCCCGGTGCGCCGCGTGGTCGGCATGTCCGCGACCCCGCAGGCCACGCGTACCACCGTGGCCGGAACAGCGTTTCCGGTCGAGGTGGCGACGCACGTGACCGGCGTGCTCGAACACGCGAACGGCGCGCTGTCCACGTTGTTGATGAGCTTCGAGGTCTGGGCGGCCGACCTGCCCAGAATCGAGGTGTACGGCACCGGCGGCAGCCTGTCCGTGCCCGACCCGAACGGCTTCCACGGCCAGGTGCGGGTGTTCCGCGCGGGCGCGGATTCCTGGGCCGACCAACCGGAATCCGGCGGCTACCCGGACGCCGCGCGCGGCTACGGCGTGGCCGACCTCGCCCGCGCGATCCGTACCGGTGGCCGGCACCGCGCCAACGGCGACCTCGCCTTCCACGTGCTCGACGTGCTGGAGTCGCTGCTGGCGGCAGCGGAGAGCGGCACGTCGGTGCAGGTCACCAGCACGGTCGAGCGACCGGCTCCGGTTCCGCTCGGCGCTCGTCCCGAGGAGGCGTAATGCGGATTGGCATGGTGGGCCACGCGTTCATGGGCGCGGTGCACTCGCAGGCGTGGCGGACCGCCCCGCACTTCTTCGACCTGCCCGATCTTGAACTGACCGCGATCTGCGGCCGGGACGAGGAACGAACCCGCGCGGCGGCCGACAAGTTCGGTTGGCAGTCCTACGAAACCGACTGGCGCGCGCTGGTCGCGCGGGACGACATCGACATCGTGGACATCTGCACGCCCGGCGACAGTCACGCGGCCATCGCCGTCGCCGCGCTGCAGGAGGGCAAGCACGTGCTGTGCGAGAAGCCGCTGGCCAACACGGTCGCCGAGGCGGTCGCCATGGTCGCGGCCGCGGAGCGGGCGAGCGGTTTCGCCATGACCGCGTTCAACTACCGCCGCGTGCCCGCGCTCGCCCTCGCGCGCCAGTTGATCGAGGCGGGCCGGCTCGGCACCCTCCGCCAAGTGCGCGCCCAGTACCTCCAGGACTGGCTTGTCGACCCGGACTTCCCGCTGACCTGGCGCCTCCAGGCGGACAAGGCCGGCTCGGGCGCGCTGGGCGATCTCGGCGCGCACATCATCGACCTGAGCCAGTTCCTGACCGGCCAGCACATCACCAGCGTCGGCGCGCTGCTGCATACCTTCCTCACCGAGCGCCCGCTGCCCGACGCGCCCGAGGCGCGCGGCCCGGTCACCGTGGACGACGTCGCCATGTTCACCGCGCGGTTCGATGGCGGCGCCATCGGCTCGTTCGAGGCGACACGTTTCGCCAGCGGTCGCAAGAACAGCATGCGCATCGAGATCAACGGCTCGACGGGCAGCCTCGCCTTCGACTTCGAGGCCATGAACGAACTGTCCTTTTACGACGGACGGGAGGACCCGGCCGGCTTCCGCCGCATCCTGGTCACCGAGCCGACTCATCCCTACATGGCCGCCTGGTGGCCACCCGGCCACGGCATCGGTTACGAGCACACGTTCACCCACCAGGTCCGCGACTTCGTCACCGCGATCACCGACGGCGTGCAGCCGCGCCCGTCCTTCGCGGACGGCCTCCAGGTGCAACAGGTCCTGGCCGCCGTCCAGTCGAGCGGCCAGGCCGCCGGCACGCACATCCCCGTCCCGGGAACCAACTGAGGAGGCCGAGCAATGGCACGCCCGATCACCCTGTTCACCGGCCAGTGGGCCGACCTGCCGTTCACCGAGGTCTGCCGGTTGGCCGCCGAATGGGGTTACGACGGTCTGGAGGTCGCCACCTGGGGCGACCACTTCGACGTCCAGGCCGCCCTCAACGACGAGAAATACCTGCCGCGCTTTACCGAAACCCTGGCCAAGTACAACCTCGGTTGCTGGACGATCTCCTGTCACCTGACCAGCCAGGCCGTGTGCGACCACCCGATCGACGAGCGGCACAAGGCCATCCTGCCCGCGCGGATCTGGGGCGACGGCGAAGCGGAAGGTGTTCGCCTGCGCGCTGCCGCCGAGATCAAGGACACCGCGCGAGCGGCAGCCAAGCTCGGCGTCACCACGGTGGTCGGGTTCACCGGATCGTCGATCTGGCACACGGTCGCCATGTTCCCGCCGGTCCCGCCCGAGATGATCGACCGGGGCTTCGCCGACTTCGCGGCGCGCTGGAACCCGATCCTGGACGTGTTCGACGAGGTCGGCGTGCGGTATGCGCACGAGGTGCATCCGAGCGAGATCGCCTACGACTACTGGACGACCGTTCGCGCGCTGGAAGCGGTGAACCATCGCCCTGCCTTCGGCCTGAACTTCGACCCGAGCCACTTCGTCTGGCAGGACCTCGACCCGGTCGGATTCCTCTACGACTTCCGCGATCGCATCTACCACGTCGACTGCAAGGAGTCGGTCAAGCGCTTCGACGGGCGCAACGGCAGGCTGGGATCGCATCTCGGCTGGGGTGATCCGCGGCGCGGCTGGGACTTCGTGTCCACCGGGCACGGCGATGTGCCGTGGGAGCAGTGTTTCCGGATGCTCAACAGCATCGGCTACGCCGGGCCGATCTCCATCGAATGGGAGGACGCCGGCATGGACCGGCTGATCGGCGCGCCGGACGCGTTGGCGTTCGTGCGGCGGTTGAGCCAGATCGAGCCGCCCGCTGCCTCGTTCGACGCCGCGTTCAGCTCGGGCGACTGAGCAGCCGAGGCAGCACGTCGAGCACGGCCGCCCAGGCTTGGGTGCCGGTCCGAATGTGCGCGAAGTGATCGCCCGGTACCTCGATCAGCTCGGCCCCGGTCTTGGCCGCGTACGCCTCGCTCTGCGCGAACGGAACCAGCTCGTCCGCTCTACTGTGGACACACACAATCGGAACGGCGGGCGGTGCGCAGGCGATCGGATCGGCCTCGCGATAGCGCTCCGGCACGTCCTCGGGTGTTCCGCCCATCAGCCGCAACACCGATCGTCCGCCGACCTGGTCGGCCGCCGCGCCGGCCAGGTCGAGCACGCCTGCCTGGGCGACCACCCCGGCCAACTTCCCCTGCGCGGCCGCGTACACGGCCAGTTGCCCGCCCGCCGAATGTCCCACCGCGACGATGTTCTGCTCGCCAAGGCTCGCGATGCCGGCCAGCACATCGGGAAAGGTCGAGGGCCAGCCGTCGCGCCGGTATTCCAGATTCGCCGCCGCGAAGCCGCGCTCGGCCAGGTCCGTGGCGAGCGGGCGGCCCAGCGAGGCGTCGTACTCCGGCCGCCAGAAGCCGCCGTGGATGATCAGCACCGTGCCGGGATACTCGACCCGCTCCGGCTGGTAGCGCTCGACGTACTGGTCGGGTTCGGGGCCGTAGGCGTGCGTGCTGATCTTCATGCGCACAACCGGGGCCAGCTGAGGTCGGCCGGCACGTCGGCCAGGTGGTCGGCCCAGTCGAGCAGGCCGGCGACGTCGATGTGGTGCGGGGGTTGGTCGGCGTAGGGCCGGATGTTGCTCGCGCCCCTGGTGAGCAGCGCGGTCGCGCCGCTCGGGTTGCCGCGCGCCGCGTGGGTGAGGCCGACCGCGAGTTGGGCGAGGCCGCGCCAGAGTTCGCGTTCCGGTTCGGGCGCGGTCTTCCACGCGTCTTCGAGGACTTCGTGCGCGTGGAACGGTTTGTGCTCGTCGAGCAGGCGCTGCGCCTCGGTGAGCGCCTCGGCCGGGCTGCGCGGAATCCCTTCCGGATAACGCTCGACGCCCGCGCTGCCATAGGGGAGCGGCCTGCCAAGGCCGTCCCGTGGCCGGGCGTTGCGGGCCCGGCCTTCCTGGTCGCGATCACGTTGCACCTACCCGATCATGCCACCTATGCGCCATGTCATATCAGCTGATCAGCAGCAGGATGCCGGCCACGATCATGACCGCCGCCGTCAGGCCGTGCACGCCGAGCGCGACGGCCGGCTTGCCCTTGTTGGCGAACACGATCACGGCGTCCGCGATCGCGGCCGCCGATTCGAGGATCAGGAGCAGGCCGAAGACGTGCGCCGACGCGGCGAACAGCAGGCCAAGGGTGACCAGCCCGAACGCGATGTCCCGGCCCCCCTTCACGGCCAGGTAGGCGTGCACGCCGGGGTTGGGCGGTGCGCTCACGCCGTACCCGGCGGCAGCGGCCTGCGGCTGGAGGATGAATCGGATGCCGACCGCGATGATGCCGACCCCGACCAGGCCACCGATCACATCGGCAATGTGCACAAGCATGACTGACTCCTGTCGTCGATAGTGAATCTAGCGTTGCTAGGAACAAGGCTGACGCTAACACAAGCGATGCTCGGAGCGCTAGCGATGCTAGGATCGTGTGGTGTCCATCTCCGAACGACGACAGCGCGAACTGGCGCAGCGGGCCGAACTGATCGTCGACGCCGCGCGCGAACTCGCCGAGGAACAAGGCTGGGACGCGGTCACCACCCGACGGCTGGCCGACCGCGTCGAATACAGCCAACCGGTGCTGTACAGCCACTTCGCCGGCAAGGACGCGATCGTGGACGCAGTCGCGGTGGCCGGCATCGCCGAGTTGACCGTCCGGCTGCGCGCGGCCGTCGCCGACGCCGAACCCGGCCGGGAGGCCGTCGGCCGCGCGGCCCGCGCCTATCTCGCCTATGCGGTCGAGCATCCCGCCGTCTACCAGGCGATGTTCACCATGACGACCGGTCTGCCGTTCGCGACCGACGAGGCGCCGGACGCGCTCAAGGAGTCCTTCGGCGAGCTGAGCAGGGTGCTGCGCCCGCGCGCGGGCCAGGATCTCGGCTCGTTGACCGAGGTGTTCTGGAGCGCGCTGCACGGCATCGCGGTACTCATGGCCAGCGGCCGGATGCGACCGGAACACCAGCGGGAGCGGGTGGCGATCGTCATCGACCTGTTCGGCTGAGTACATTGCGCGGGGTGCCCAGTGACTTCAGTTTGAAGACCATGAACGCGCTGCACCGGATGGTCCAGCGCGTCAGCGGCGGCAAGGCCGGGTGGCGGGCGGCGTCCATGCCGGTCCTCCAGTTGACCACCATCGGCCGCAAGAGCGGTCAGCCACGCACCGTGCTGCTGACCTCGCCAGTGCAGGAGGACGGGACGTTCGTGGTGGTCGCCTCGCGCGGCGGCGACGACCAGCACCCGGCCTGGCTGCTCAACCTCCGCGCCAACCCGCAGGTTCGGGTGGTGTTCGCGGGCCAGCCCGAGGAGCAGATGAACGCCCGGATCGCGGACGAGGCCGAGCGCGAGCGGCTGTGGCCGCTGGTGACCGCGGCCGGGAAGCAGTACGCCACCTACCAGACCAAGACCGAGCGGCAGATTCCGCTCGTGCTGCTGGAACCGAGCAAGGACTGACCCAGGGGCGTCGGGCCGG
>DASZJG010000070.1:0-101334 GCA_035948315.1 Pseudonocardiaceae bacterium
GCTGCTGGTCGCCGCGACCACCGAGAACCCGTACTTCTCCATCGTGTCGCCGTTGCTGTCCCGTTCCCTGGTGCTCCAGCTTCGCCCGCTCACCGACGACGACGTGCGCACCCTGATCCGTCGTGCGGTCACCGACGAACGCGGCCTAGGCGGCGCCCTCACGCTCGCGCCCGAAGCCGAGGACCACCTGGTCCGGCTGGCCGGCGGCGACGCCCGCCGCGCCCTCACCGCCCTGGAGGCGGCCGCCGACGCGGCCGGCTCGACCGAGTCGGCCGAGATCGACCTGGCCACCGTCGAGGCCACCGTGGACAAGGCAGCGGTCCGCTACGACCGCTCCGGCGACCAGCACTACGACGTGATCAGCGCGTTCATCAAGTCCATCCGCGGCTCCGACGTGGACGCCGCGCTGCACTACCTGGCCAGGATGATCGAGGCGGGCGAGGACCCCAGGTTCATCGCGCGCAGGCTGGTCGTGCACGCCAGCGAGGACGTCGGCCTGGCCGATCCGACCGCCCTGCAGGCGGCGACGGCAGCGGCCGCCGCCGTCCAGCTGATCGGCATGCCCGAGGGCAGGCTCGCGCTCGCCCAGGCCACCGTCCACCTGGCCACCGCGCCCAAGTCCAACGCCATCGTGATGGCCATCGACGGGGCCCTGGCCGACGTGCGCGGCGGCGCCACCGGACTGGTGCCCGCTCACCTGCGCGACGGCCACTACGCGGGCGCGAAGAAACTCGGCAACGCCACCGGCTACCGCTACCCGCACGACGTGGCCGAGGGCGTGGTGGAACAGCAGTATCCGCCGGACGACCTGGTCGGCCGCGACTACTACCAACCCACCGGCCGCGGCGCCGAACGCGTCCTCGCCGACCGGGTCCCCAAACTCCGCAAGGCGGTGCGCGGCGAATGACCGCTCCGCTGCTGCTCGTGCACGGAGGTCTCTGGGAGGCCATGAACGCGGACCGGTTCTGGGTACGGCCCGGTGTGGTCGCCGGTCTGGCCGAGCGCGGGGTCGAGGTGCTCGCGCCGGATCGGCCGCAACGGGCGCCGAGTTGGACGGTCGAGGCTCGGGCGTTGGCGGACGCGGTGTCCGGTGTCGGACGCGTGCGCGTGCTGGCCGGATCGAATGGATGTTCCGCCGCGGTGCGATTCGCGCTCGCCGAGCCGGATCGGGTCGAGCGCCTGATCCTCGCCTGGCCGGCCACGGCAGGCGATCCGGAGGTGGACGCGCGGCAGCGATGTGAGTTCGCGGCACTCGGCGCGACCGATGCGATCGCGAACGACCTGTTGGCCGGTGAGACGCTGCGCGGGAGCACCGACGCCGAACTCGCCACGCTGACCATGCGCACCGCGATCATTCCGTCCGATGTGGACGGAATGATCCATCGGCATCGGACGGTCGACGCGCTGTGCCGGTCGATCCCGGGTGCGGTGCGGCTGCCCGAGTTCCCCGAGTCGCCGAAGCCGACGTTTCCCGCGCGGTGCGCCGCCTTCCTGGATGCGGTGACGAAATTCCTGTCGAATGGATGACATTCGTCATCGTGCGCTTCCGACCTAATCGGACACGATCGGCTCATGACAACAACGCACAGTTCGGGTCGGCGTCGCTTCGTCCGATGGGGGACGGTCGCCGTCGCAGCCGCTCTGACCGGTGCACTGCTCGCCATTCCGACCTCCGCCTCGGCGACCCCGGCTCCGCCGCTGACCTTCGGCATCTATCCCGGCGGCTACGCGGGCGGCGGTTCGACCAACGGCAAGCCGGACGACCCGGCCAAGATCCGCGCGGCTCTCGCTGCCCTGCAGGGCAGGGCGTCACGTTTCCTGATCCGCGACTACGTCGACTGCACCAGCCCGTTCCCCGACCCGGAAATGGCCGACCTCGGCCCCGGCCGCCGGCTCGACCTGGTGATCAACTACAACGGCGAGAACCCGACCGACTGGCGCGACTGCGTGCTGCGCGACGTGCTCCGCTACGGCCCGGCCGCCTCGACCATCTCGGTCACCCTGGAGGCCAACCTCCAGCAGACGCCCGACCCGGCCACCATCGCCGCGCTGGTCGACGGCGTGATCGCCGCGAAGCAGCGCGCGCGGCAGGTCGGCTACGGCTGGCTGGGCATCGGCTTCGACGAGGTCGCGTTCGGCTACTTCGCCTCCACCGCGTTCTGGCAGGACCTCGCCAAGACGGGCGGCGCGGCGTTCACGCACTCGGTCGACTACGTCGGCGTCGACACCTACCCGGACGTGCCCTTCCCCGGCGTCCCGGCAGGCGGCCCGATCGACCTTACCGCCTTCATCGGCCGCGTGCTCGACGTGGTGCGCAACCAGGAGATGCCCATCGCCGGTCTCGGCGCGTCCGTGCCGATCCGGGTGTCCGAGAACGGCTGGGCCACCAGTGCCACCCGCACCGGCGCGCAACAGCGGCAGGCGCTGACCACCGAGATCAACGCCGTTAATGCCGACCGCGCCCAGTACAACGTGGCCAGCTACGAACTGTTCGACCTGCGCGACGACGTCACCGGCTCGACGAACATCTTCGACCAGTTCGGGATCATGACCGACGACTACGCCCCGAAGCCGATGTTCTGGACCTATCGCCGGCTCATCGCGAGCCTCGGCCGTCACTGAATCACAAGACTCTCATCGATGAGACTTCCACAAATGAGAGTCTCATCGATGAGAGTATCTATACTGGTCTGGTGAACAGTTTCATCGGACGCCAGAGCGAACTGAACGTCCTCGGCCGGATGCTTGACCGCGTCCGGACCGGCGGGCGAACCGGCAGGCCCGGACGCGCCATGCTGATCCGAGGTCGGCGTCGGGTCGGCAAGTCTCGCCTGGTCGAGGAGTTCGTCGAGCGAGCAGGCGTGCCGTCGCTGTTCTTCACTGCCTCGGCCCAACCGACGACCCAGGCCGACCTCATCCTGTTCGCCGGCAGCGCCTTCGCGTCCGACCTGCCGGGCGCGGACCTGTTCCGCGAGCAGCGGCCGCAAACCTGGGATGCCGCACTGCAACTGCTCGCCAGGGCGCTGCCCGAGGACCAACCCAGCATCGTCGTGCTCGACGAGATGCCCTATCTGATCGCCACCGATCCAGGTTTCGAGGGCAGCCTGCAGAAGGCCTTCGATCGGGAATTCTCCCGGCGTCCGGTGCTGTTGCTCTGCGTCGGCTCCGACCTGGCGATGATGGAGGCGCTCAACGACTACGGGCGTCCCTTCCACCAGCGCGCCACCGAGATGGTGGTTCCTCCGCTCAATCCGGGTGACATCGCGGACATGCTGGAACTGTCCGCCGCCGACGCGTTCGACGCCTACCTGGTGTCCGGTGGCCTCCCACTCATCCTGGACGAATGGCCGACCGGCGCGACCGTCGCCCACTACCTCGCCGACGCACTGACCGACCCGGTGTCCGCACTGCTGGTCAGTGGCGAACGTGCGCTCGCCGCCGAATTTCCCGAGCACGCACAGGCGCGGGTGGTGCTCGGTGCGATCGGATCGGGCGAACGCACCTACTCGCTGATCGCCCGCGCCGCGGGCGACATGCCGCACGCGACCCTGGCCCGAGCCTTGCGGTTGCTGACCGCCAAGCGACTCGTCGAGGCCAGCACGCCGCTGTCCACGCAGCCGTCCAAGGAGACCAGATACGTCGTCGCCGATCCGCATCTGCGGTTCTGGCTGGCCTTCCTGGGGCCACACCTCGCCGAGATCGACCGGGGGAGAGGCGACCTGATCCAGGCCAGGGTCCGTTCGTCGTGGACGACTTGGCGGGGTCGCGCGATCGAACCGGTGGTCTGGGAGGCGCTGCGCAGGCTGCCGCCGGGCCGGTTGTCCGACGACACGGCGGTGATCGGCGGCTACTGGACACGCACCAACGACCCGGAGATCGACATCGTCGGCGCCGACTGTGGTCCGATCGCGAAGCGGATCACGCTGGTCGGCTCCATCAAGTGGTTGGAGCACGAGCAGTTCGACAACCACGATCGCGCCCGCCTGATCGTGCACCGCGACCGGCTGCCCGGCGCCGACGAGGACACCCCGCTGCTCGCGGTGACCAGAGGGCCCTCCTCGCTCGACGGCGTCGCTGTCCTCACCGCCGAAGACCTCATGCGGGCATGGCGGTGAGCTGATCTTGAAACACGTGACCCAGCAGGCTCGCGCGGGTGCGGCACGGTAACCTGTTACGCGATCACGACCTGGCGCCTCCCAACCGGAGGGGTCGACCACATTCACCTGCGGAATTCCTCTGGCGGAGACCGGCATCCCCGCGACCGGCCCAGGGCTGTTTCGCCCGATCGTCAGGAGCGCTCGTGTCGGCAGGGCAGATCGCCGGGCTCGTCGCGGCCGGGGCTTTTTTGCTGCTCGTTCTGCTGGCGGCGGTGCCGTTGATCAAGCTCGGTCGCACGCTCGACGAGGCGACCATCGCGATCCGCAAGGCGCATGAGAACACCGATCCGCTCTTCGACGGCGCCAACACCACCCTGACCCACGTGAACACGCAGCTGGAGCGGGTGGACGGGATCACAGCCAACGCCCGCGCGGTCTCCGGGAATGTCAGTGCGCTGACGTCGCTGTTCACCGCTACCCTTGGGGGGCCGCTTGTCAAGACCGCGGCCCTGTCCTACGGGATCGGGAAGGCGGTCCGGGCGCGTCGCAGGAAGTCGGCGGAAAAGGCCGCCGCAGGTAGCGTCCGCGGCAGACGTGGAGGTCGGAAGAAGTGAAGCGGCTGTTCTGGCTGGGCATCGGCGTGATCGCCGGGGTGGCCATCGCCCGCAAGGCGGGGCAGGCCGCCAAGCAGGCCACGCCCGCCGGGCTCGCCGGCAACCTCGGCGACGCCATCAGCGAACTGGCCGGCGCGATCGGCACGTTCGGTGCCGAGGTGCGTGCCGGCATGGCCGAGCGCGAGGAGGAGTTGGCGAAGGTCGTCGAGGCGACGCCCGGCGTGACCATCCTGGCCAACCACCGCGAGTCCGGCGCGCGGCACGCGCTGCACTCCGGTTCCTCACGGGCCGTGCGGCCGACGCCCGGCGCGCGAGCTCGCAGGGCGGACGGCTGAGCCTCGCCCCGCGCGTGCAGCTGCGCCGTTCGCCGTCGCCGCGTCCCACGACCACCCCGCCCGACCGCTGACGTTTCCGCGTGGCCGGGCACCACTCCGCAAGGACGACATCGTGCAGACCCACGAGATCATCAAGAGATTCCGTGACCATTTCCAGCAGGCCGGCCATACGGTCGTGCCCAGCGCCTCGCTGATCCTGGACGACCCGAACCTGCTGTTCGTGAACGCGGGCATGGTCCAGTTCAAGCCCTACTTCCTGGGCGAGGCGCCGCCGCCGTACCCGCGCGCGACCAGCATCCAGAAGTGCGTGCGCACCGGCGACATCGACGAGGTCGGCAAGACCGACCGGCACAACACCTTCTTCCAGATGGCCGGGAACTTCTCCTTCGGCGACTACTTCAAGGAAGGTGCGATCACGCACGCCTGGCAGCTCGTCACGGGCAGCCAGGACGAGGGCAACTACGGGTTCGACCCGGATCGCATCTGGGTGACCGTCTACGAGACCGACGACGAGGCCATCGAGCTGTGGCAGAAGATCGCCGGCCTGCCGCCGGAGCGCATCCAGCGCCGGGACGGCAAGGACAACTACTGGGACATGGGCATCCCCGGTCCCGGTGGCCCCTGCTCGGAGATCTACTACGACCGCGGCCCCGAACACGGTCGTGAGGGTGGCCCGGTCGCGGACGAGAACCGCTACCTGGAGATCTGGAACCTGGTCTTCATGCAGGACGTGCGCGGCGAGCTGAGCCCGAAGGAGGGCCACCTGCCGATCGGCACGCTGCCGGCGAAGAACATCGACACCGGCATGGGCATCGAGCGCGTCGCCACGCTGCTGCAGGGCGTGAACAACGTCTACGAAACGGACCTGGTCCGCTCGGTGATCAGCAAGGCCGAGGAGTTCTCCGGCCGTCGCTACGGCGCGAGCCACGCCGACGACGTCCGGTTCCGTGTCATCGCCGACCACTCCCGCTCCGGCGTGATGCTCATCGGCGACGGCGTCACGCCCGGCAACGAGGCGCGCGGCTACGTGTTGCGCCGCCTGCTGCGCCGCATCGTCCGGTCCGCGCGCCTGCTCGGCGTGCAGGAGCCGGTGCTGGGCGAGTTCGGCCGGGTGGTCCGCGACGAGATGGGTCCGTCCTATCCGGAACTGGTCGAGGACTTCGGCCGGATCGAGGCCGTGCTGCGCCAGGAGGAATCGTCCTTCCTGGACACGCTGACCTCCGGTTCGCGCATCTTCGACCTGGCGGCCGCGGACGTGAAGAAGGCGGGCGGCTCGACGCTGCCCGGTGACAAGGCGTTCCAGCTGCACGACACGTTCGGCTTCCCGATCGACCTGACCCTGGAGATGGCGCAGGAGCAGGGCCTCAAGGTCGACGAGGACGGCTTCCGCAGGCTGATGACCGAGCAGCGGCAGCGCGCCAAGGCGGACGCGGCGCTGCGCAAGACCGGTCACGGTGATGCGTCGGCCTACCGCGCGGTGCTCGAAGCGCACGGCCGCACCAACTTCCTCGGCTACCGCGAACTCGCCGCGGAGAGCCGGGTCGTCGGCCTGCTCGTGAACGGCGTCGGCGTGCCGGCGGCGGGCGAGGGCAGTGAGGTCGAGGTCGTGCTGGACCGCACCCCGTTCTACGCGGAGGGCGGCGGCCAGCAGCCCGACCACGGCACCATCGCCACCGACACCGCGCGCGTGGAGGTTTACGACGTGCAGGCGCCGGTGCCGGGCCTGACCGTGCACCGCGCCAAGGTGATCAGCGGCGAGATCCTGCTCGACTCGCCCGCGCACGCGGAGGTAGAGGTGTCCCGGCGGCGCGCGATCTCCCGCTCGCACACCGCGACGCACCTGGTGCACGCGGGTATCCGCAAGGCCATGGGCGGCATGGCGGCGCAGGCCGGTTCGCTCAACGCGCCCGGTCGGCTGCGCTTCGACTTCACCTCGCCCACCGGCGCGGTGCCGCCCAGCGTGCTCGCGGAGGTCGAGGAGGAGGTCAACCACGTCCTGCTGGACGACATCGACGTACGCGCCGAAGTGATGTCCATGGAGGACGCGCGCAAGACCGGCGCGGTCGCGCTGTTCGGCGAGAAGTACGGCGACGAGGTCCGGGTGGTCACCATCGGCGACTACTCCCGCGAACTCTGCGGCGGCACGCACGTGGCCCGGATCGGCGAGATCGGCCTGGTCAAGCTGCTTTCCGAGGCGTCGGTCGCGGCCGGTGTGCGGCGCGTCGACGCGTTGGTCGGCCTGGACGCGTTCCGGTTCCTGGCGCGCGAGCACGCGCTGGTCTCACAGCTGGCGGAGCAGTTCAAGACAAGGCCGGAGGAACTGCCCGAGCGGATCGGCCAGACGGTCGAGAAACTGCGTACCGCGGAGAAGGAACTGGAGCGCCTGCGCGGCGCCCAGCTGCTCTCCGGCGCGGGCGATCTGGCCAAGGGCGCGGAGGACGTGCGCGGCGTCGCGCTGGTCGCCGCGGCGGTCCCGGACGGCATCGGCGGAAATGACCTGCGCAATCTGGTCACCGAGGTGCGCAACCAGCTCGGCAACCGGCCGGGTGTGGTCGCGCTGCTGTCCAGCACCGACGGCAAGGTCAGCTTCGTGGTCGCGACGACATCGGCCGCGCGGGACAAGGGCATCGCGGCCGGCAAGCTGGTCCAGTCCTTCGCGCCGGCCATCGAGGCTCGCGGCGGTGGCAAGCCGGACATGGCGCAGGGCGGTGGCACCAACCCGGCGGGCGTCGCGGACGCGATCGCCGGGCTGCGCGCGGAAATCGCCCGCATCGCCGGATGAGCGAGACCGGATCGGCGCATCGGGACGGCCCGGATCGTCCCGGTGCAGCCGATCCCGGTCGCGGCAGGCGATTGGGCGTAGATGTCGGCTCGGTACGAGTTGGGGTCTCGCTCAGTGATCCAAGCCCGATGCTTGCCACGCCACTGGTTACCCTGTCCCGAGATGAGGGGGGCGGACGAGATCTCGACGAGCTCGCCGCCCTGGTCCGGGAGCATGAGGTGGTGGAAGTAGTGGTCGGCCTGCCCACGACGTTGGCCGGACGGCAGGGCACCGCGGCACAGCTCGCGATGGCCTACGCCGAGGAGGTCGCCAGACGTGTCGCGCCGGTGCCGGTTCGGCTCGCCGACGAGCGACTGACCACGGTCACCGCGGCCAGAATGCTGACCGAACGCGGCGTACGCGGCAAGAAACAGCGCGCCGTCGTCGACCAGGCAGCCGCCGTGCAGATCCTCCAGTCCTGGTTGGACGCGCGCGCGGCCGCGATCGCCCGAGCGGGCGGAGCGTCATGAGGGGCGACGTCGACGTCTTCGACGACTTCGACGACGTGTCCGACTACGACGAAGAAGAACCATCGCCACCACCGCGGCGACCACGGCGCAAGCGCTGGCCGTTCGTGATGGTCGGCGTCGTCCTGCTGGTCGTCGCCGCCGTTTTCGGTGCGGCGCAGCAACTGGGCTACGGCTTCTACTCCGACTACACCGGCGACGGCTCCGGTGACGTGTTGTTCCAGGTCAACTCGGGTGACACGGTCCGGGACATGGCCGCGAACATGGCCCAGGCCGGGATCGTGGCCAGTGCCAACGCGTTCGTGAAGGCGGCGCGGGGCAGCTCGAAGGTGGCCGCCGTCCAGCCCGGCTACTACGTGCTCGAGGAGAAGATGTCCTCGGCCTCGGCCGTGGCCAAACTGGTCGACACCGCCAGCAAGGTGGGGGAGTTGCAGATCCAGGCGGGCTGGCAGCTCGACGACACCACCAGCACGTCCGGCAAGGTCACCAAGGGCATCCTCAGCCACATCGCGAGCGCGACCTGCGCGACGCTCAACGGCAGGAGCACCTGCCTTTCCGTGCAGGATCTGCAGAACGCCGTCCAGAACACCGATCCGGCCGCGCTCGGCGTGCCCAACTGGGCAGTGGCCGCGCTGTCCAATGTGGACCCAAAGCATCGGCTGGAAGGGCTGATCCTGCCCGGCGTCTACCAGCTCAAGCCGGGCGAGACCGCGGTGCAGACGATCAACCGCCTGCTCGCCGCGTCCGTTGCCACGCTGCAGGAGGCGGGTCTGCCCTCCAGCACGCAGCAGAACTCGGGTTTCTCCACCTATCAGGTGCTCACCATGGCCTCGATCATCGAACGCGAGGCCGGCACCCAGGCCGACATGCCCAAGATCGCCAGGGTGCTCTACAACCGGCTCGCCCTGCCGATGGACCTACAGCTCGACTCCACCGTCGACTACGCGCTGGACCGCCCCATGATCGCCACGTCGCCCAGCGAGCGACCCGGCGCGGGCCTGTACGACACCTACGACAACCCCGGCCTGCCGCCCACCCCGATCTCCAGCCCGAGCCTGACGGCGATCCAGGCCGCGATCAGCCCGACGGCGGGCCCGTGGCTGTTCTTCGTGGTGTGCCAGAAGAACCTGTCCTCCTGCTTCGCGACCACGTTCGCACAGCACCAGGCCAACGTCGCGATCGCCCACAACAACGGCGTGTTCTGACCATGTCGACTTCTCGTAGGGCCGGTGTGCTCGGCTCGCCGGTCGCCCATTCGCTGTCCCCGGTGCTGCACAACGCCGCCTACCAGGCGCTCGACCTGACCGGCTGGACGTTCGACCGCATCGAGTGCGACGCGCGGACGCTGCCCGGCCTGGTCGCGTCGGCTGATCCGGTGTGGGTCGGTTACGCCGTCACCATGCCCGGCAAACGTGCCGCGCTCGCCATGGCCGACGTGGTCACCGAACGCGCCGCCGCGGTCGGTGCCGCGAACACGCTGCTACGCACGGACGAGGGCTGGCAGGCCGACTGCACCGACGTGTCCGGCGTGGTCGGCGCCCTCCGTGCCGCAGGCGGCTACCGGCCGAAACCCGACGCCACCGGCCTCGTCCTCGGCGCGGGTGGCACCGCATCCGCGGCGCTGGCCGGCCTCGCCGCGCTGGACGTGCGCGAGGTGACCGTCGTCGTCCGCGAACCGGCCCGCGCCGCCGATGCCCGCGCGACGGCCGAACGGCTCGGTGTCCGGCTGGACGTCCGCCGCTGGACGGACAGCGACATCGGCGCGTTGGCGCGGGAGTGCGCCGTGCTGGTCAGCACCGTGCCGGCCGAAGCCGTCGCCGCGCATGCCGCCGAACTCGCGCTCGCCCCGTGCCTGCTTGACGTCATCTACCACCCCTGGCCCACCCCGGTCGCGCAAGCCGTTGCCGCGCGCGGCGGAGCGCTGGCCACCGGTCTGGACATGCTGCTGCACCAGGCATTCGGTCAGGTCGAACAGTTCACCGGGCAGTCGGCTCCCCGCGAGGCCATGCGCGACGCGTTGCGCATGGCCACCGGCAACACGCTGCCGCTTCCGTTGAACTGAGGGCACGACCGACTCGGAATGGCGCATACGCGCCATTCTCGGCGCGCGGGTGCCTGAAACGGAGAAACGGGACGTGGCCGCCGTGTCGGGGGGTGTACGGCGACCACGTCCCGTGTCGTCCTGGACTCTACTTCTCGTCCAGGTCTTTGACGACCAGCTCGGCCAAAGCGTCCAGCGCGGCGTCCGCTCCATCGCCGTCCGCCGCGAGAACCACCTCGTCACCGTGCATGGCGCCGAGCGTCATGAGATTGAGCACGCTGGAGGCCGCGACCGGCTTGCCATCGTTCTTGCGGATGGTGATCGGCACCGGCGCGGCCGCGGCGGCCTTGGCCACCAGTGCGGCAGGCCGCGCGTGCAGGCCAACCTTGCTGCCGACCGTTACCCGTCGTTCCGGCATGAATGTGCTCCTTGCTTGTTTCGATCGATTCCAGTGTGCGGTACAACCGCGCCAATTGGCACTACTGCTGCTCGGGTGGCCTACGCGGCGGCGCCCTGCGCGGGGTCCGGGGCACGGGCCGCGCGGGTCTGCGCTCCGGTTCGGGTGCCAGGTGACGCGGTCCGTCCGACAGGGTCACCGGCCGCTCCCGCACCGTCGGCTCGTCCGGGTCGGCGAGGTCGGCGGGGTCCTCGTGGTCCGTCCCGGCGCTGATCGCCGCCGCGGCCGTCGGCTCCTCCCGACCGGGCGTGCGCAGGTTCCACCGGATGATCACCCATCGGAACACAAAGTAGTAGATCAGGGCATAACCCAGTCCGATCGGGATCAGCAACCACGCCCTGGTGGCGATCCCGTAGTTCAGCACGTAGTCCACCGCGCCCGCGGAGAAGTTGAACCCGTCGTGGATGCCCAGCGCGTTGCACAGCAGCAGCGAACTGCCCGTCAACACGGCGTTGAGCAGGTACAACGGCCACGCCACGAACAAGAAGGAGAACTCGATCGGCTCGGTGACCCCGGTCAGGAACGAGGTCAGCGCCGCCGAGATCATGATCCCGCCGATCAGCTTGCGCTGGCTCGGTCGCGCCGTTCGCCAGATCGCCAGCGCGGCAGCGGGCAGGCCGAACATGAAGATCGGGAAGAACCCGGTCATGAACGAACCCGCGCTCGGATCGTGCGCGATGATGAACCGGTTGATGTCCCCGGTCTGCCCGTGGAAGCTGCCCAGGATGAACCACAGCAACACGTTCAGCACGTTGTGCAGGCCGAGCGGGATGAGCAGCCGGTTCGCGAAGCCGTAGATGCCGCCGCCCACGACCGGATGCCCGGTCACGAAGTCGCCGAGCACGGTGAGTCCGTGGTTGAAGAACGGGAAAATCAGCCCGAACACCACGCCGAGCAGGAGCAGCACCACCGCGTTGATCATGGGCACGAACCGGCGGCCGCCGAAGAACGCCAGTGAGGTCGGCAGCTTGATCCGGTGGAACCGTTCCCACATCACCGCGCTGACCAGGCCGACGATGATGCCCGACAGCACGCTGTACGGCCAGTGGATCGGCGCCTCCAGCCAGGACGTGCTGAACCCCTGCTGCGAGTCGACCGGCGCGAACACCTGCACGACCTTGCTGAACACCACGAAACCCACGGCGGCCGCGACCGCCGTCGACCCGTCGCCCTTGCGCGCGAACCCGACGGCAACGCCGATCGCGAACAGCAGTGGCAGCCAGTCGAACAACCCGCCGCCCGCGGCAGCCAGCACCTGCGCCACCTTGGCGGTGGCATGCCAGCGGCCGAGCAGGTCGGGTTGACCGAGCCTGGAGAGCAGACCGGCAGCGGGCAGCGTCGCGATCGGCAGCATCAGGCTGCGACCGAGCCGCTGTGGCCACGACGGTTCACCATGCGCCCGTCGACGAGGAATCGCCGCGGTGGCTGCCGCTGCCGCCGCGCTCATCTGACTTCGCCGCCCTGGTTCTCGGGTTCCGGGCCGTCTCGATGCAGTTGCATGGTGACCTCGTAGTGGTCGCCCCGGTACCAGGACGTCATGTCCTCGACCGGTTGGCCGTGGCGGGAGGAGATCCGCCGGAACACCAGCAGGGGAGTGCCGGTCCGAATACCCAGCAACCGCGCGGTCGGCCGATCCGCCGCCTCCGACCACACCGTCTGGGTCGCATGGTCGAACACGACCCCGTGCCGCTTGGCCAGTTGCGTGTACAGCGACTCGGTCAGATCAAGATCCAGCAGCCCCGGCAGCAGCCCCCGGTGATACCACCCGCGCTCCACCGCCAGCGGCGTGCCATCCGCCCTGCGCAGCCGAAACAGCCGATAGGCCGACTCCCTCGGCCGCAACCCCAACGCGTTCGCCGTGGCGGGCGGCGGAACCTCCTGCGTCGCACCCAGTACCTCGGTGCTCGGCGACAACCCGCGCCTGCGCATGTCGGAGGTGAAGGACATCAGGTACAGCTGGAGTTCCATCCGCCGCTGGATCGTGTAGGTGCCCTTGCCCCGCACCGTGGTCAGCAAACCGTCGCTGACCAGGCGCGCGACGGCAGACCGGACGGTGAGCCGGGAGACGCCGTAGCGCTCGGCAAGGTCCCGCTCGGAGGGGATCGGCGCGCCCGGTGGCAGCTCCCGCTCGATCAGCTGGCGCAGGATTTCCCGTAACTGCACATGTTTCGGCTTGGGGCCGTCGACGATCCGGGCGGCGTCGAGAACGGGAGATGTGGCGTGCTTGCGATGAGCCGCCTCGTTACGCACGGTTCCTCCATCAACGGCTGACCCGGCCCCGTTCGCGGTGGCGTCCGGTCCGGTCATTGGTACGCTCCGGTCTAGACCAGTTGGTTTCGGGAGAATGCTCGCTCACCCCGCGCAGTGTCAAGGCTCACTTTGCCGGAACCGTCATTTCGGACGCGCCCCTGCCCGACCTCGCCCGCGCTCACTCACACGAGTGGCATTTCCTACGGGAAGAGACGACACTCCGAGAACTGACCCGACCCTTGTTGCGCGCCAACGGAAATGTGGTCAGAGTGGCGTCATGGACATCAAAGTATTCATTGCCACATCAGGATTTCTCGTCACCGGGCTCGTCGCCGGCCACGCGGGACGCCGTCTACTGGCCCGTCTGCGTCGCGGTGCCGTCTTCCGATCGCCGGCCTGCGAACTGTTTGCTGCCATGGCATCCGCGATCGTCGGCTGGCGCCTCACGGTGGGTGCGTTGCCCGTCTGGTGGTTCCCGGTACCGCTGTTATTGGCGTGGCTGGGGGTGCCGCTGGCGGCGGTCGATCTGGTGGCACGGCGCCTCCCAAACGTGCTCACCTACGCGGCCTACCCGATCCTCGGCGCAGCGCTCACGGTCGCGGCCGCCTATGGTCCAGACCATGGCCTGGCGGTCCGCGCATTGGTCGGCGGAGCACTGTTCGGCGCCGCCCACCTGACCGTCAGACGGATAGCTCCCAGCGCGCTCGGCGGCGGCGACGCCAAACTCGCCGGCAGCCTCGGCGCGGTCCTCGGCGCCCTCGGCTGGCAAGCCCTGATCCTCGCCACCGCCCTGGCCGCAACCATCACCCTCCTACTGGCCCTGACCCCATTGGCCCGCCGCCCACCAACCCCACTCGCTCAGACCCCGCTCGCCCACCGCCCACCAACCCCGTTCGCCCAGACCCCGCTCGCCCACCACCCACCAACCCCACTTGCCCAGACCCCACTCGCCGAGACCCCGCCCAAGGAGCCTCCCGTCTCGCTAGCCGGAGCGGCGCCATCTGCCCCGACCGTGCAACTGGCCCCAACGGTGCAGCCCACCGTTGCCCAGCCCCACCCCGCCGCGTCCCACCCCGCCGAGCCACCCATGCCCACTCACCCCACGGAGGTCCAGACCCTGCCCACACCCGCTGTAACCGACCCGTCCCCGCCCGAGCCCATCCCGCCAACCCGAGCGAGGCCGACCGCGCTCCTGCGGCGCGCCGTGCCGCACGGTCCCGGGTTGCTGGTCGCGACCTGGCTGCTGGCCACCTTCCCGGGCCAGTCGCTGATCGGAGGTGTCGCAGGCTGATCTTCACCGGCCACGCCCGATCGACGGGTCCGCGATGTGACGTGGACGCGCTGGACACCGGGCCACGATCGATCGGACACGCCCGACGTGGGAGTATGCGGAGGTGTTGCGCTGGATAACCGCAGGAGAGTCACACGGCCCGGCCCTGGTCGCCGTCCTTGAGGGGATGGTCGCGGGCGTCGAGGTCACCACACAGGACGTGGTCGGCCAACTGGCCCGTCGCCGGCTCGGTTACGGCCGGGGTGCCCGGATGAAGTTCGAGGCCGACGAGATGGAGTTTCTCGGCGGTGTTCGGCACGGGCGCACCATGGGCGGGCCGATCGCGGTGCGGGTCGGTAACACCGAGTGGCCGAAGTGGGAGAAGGTCATGTCGGCCGATCCCGTGGACGCCGAGGAGCTCGATGGCCTCAGCCGCAACGCGCCACTGACCCGACCAAGGCCAGGTCACGCTGACCTGTCCGGCATGCTCAAGTACGGCTTCGACGACGCGCGGCCGGTGCTGGAGCGGGCCAGCGCACGGGAGACCGCGGCGCGGACCGCCCTAGGCACCGTTGCCAAGGCGTTCCTGCGCCAGGTGCTGGATGCCGAGGTGCTCAGCCACGTGGTCGAACTCGGCACGGTCAGGGCGACCGCGCACGTGCTGCCCGGCCCGAAGGACCTTGACCTGATCGACGCGAGTCCGGTGCGCGCCCTCGACCAGGCGACGACCGACGCGATGGTCGCCGAGGTCGACGCGGCCCGCAAGGACGGCGACACGCTCGGCGGGGTGGTCGAGGTCGTCGTGCACGGGTTGCCGCCGGGGCTCGGGTCGCACGTGCACTGGGACCGTCGGCTGGACTCGCGGCTGGCTGCCGCCATGATGGGCATCCAGGCCATCAAGGGCGTCGAGATCGGCGACGGGTTCGATGTCGCCCGGTCGCGCGGCAGCGAGGCGCACGACGAGATCGAGCCGGGCGAGGCAGGCGGCGCGGTGCGGCGGCGGTCGAACCGGGCAGGTGGGCTTGAGGGCGGCATGACCAACGGCGAGCCGCTGCGGGTTCGCGCGGCGATGAAGCCGATCTCGACCGTGCCGCGCGCGCTGTCCACAGTGGACATGTCGACCGGTGAGGTCGCGGTGGCGATCAACCAGCGGTCGGACGTGTGCGCGGTGCCGGCGGCGGGCGTGGTGGCCGAGGCCATGGTGGCGCTGGTGCTCGCCGACGCGGTGCTGGAGAAGTTCGGCGGCGACTCGCTGACCGAGACCCGGCGCAACGTCGCCGGTTACCTCGCGGCAGTGGAGCAGCGGTGGTGAGCCCGCGCATCGTGGTGATCGGGCCGCCCGGGGCCGGCAAGACCACCGTCGGCGGGCTGCTCGCGGAGCGGCTCGGCGTCGGCTTCCGCGATGTCGACCACGACATCGCGGTTGCTGCCGGCAAGAGCATCTCGGACATCTTCACCTCGGACGGTGAGCCGGTGTTCCGGGAACTCGAGGAGAACGCGGTCGCGGCCGGCCTGGCTGAGCACGACGGTGTGCTGGCGCTCGGCGGTGGGGCGATTCTGTCGGCGCGGACCCGAGAGCGGCTTGCCGGCCATGTCGTGCTGTTCCTCAACGTCGGCATGACCGCGGGCGTCCAGCGCACCGGGCTGTCCACGGCGCGACCGTTGCTGAGCGGGGTGAATCCGCGCGCCACGTTCAAGGCGCTGCTCGACGCCCGGCTGCCGCTCTACCGCGAGGTTGCGCGGATCGAGGTGCAGACCGACGACCTCGGGCCCGAACAGGTCGTCGACGTGGCCGTGCGCGGTCTCGCCGAACTGGAAGAAGCCCCCGCCTGACAGAACGCGCCGGGCATCAGCAAGAGCAGGCATCAGCGAGAGGTAGTGATGACCGAACCGATCCGGATCAGGGTCGCGGCGGAACGACCGTACGAGGTGGTGATCGGCCGGAGCCTGCTCGGTGAGCTGACCGACGCCGTGCGCGGCGCGTCTGGTGTCGCCATCCTGCACCAGCCGACGCTGGTCACGACCGCCGAAGCGGTGCG
Organism: Pseudonocardiaceae bacterium; assembly: GCA_035948315.1. Lineage (GTDB taxonomy): Bacteria > Actinomycetota > Actinomycetes > Mycobacteriales > Pseudonocardiaceae > CAJCJE01. The sequence goes on from DASZJG010000070.1 coordinate 16,392, forward strand.
GGCCGAGCTCGAAGCGGCCGGGCTGAACGCGCACCGGATCGAGATTCCGGACGCCGAGGATGGCAAGGCGCTGTCGGTGGCCAGCTTCTGCTGGGAGGTGCTCGGCCGGATCGGCCTGGATCGCAACGGCATCGTGGTCGGGCTCGGCGGGGGAGCGGTCACCGACCTGGCCGGGTTCGTGGCAGGGACGTGGATGCGCGGCGTGCGGGCCGTGCACGTGCCGACCACGTTGCTCGGCATGGTCGACGCCGCGGTCGGCGGCAAGGCAGGCATCAACACCGAGGCGGGCAAGAACCTGGTCGGCGTGTTCCACGAGCCGAGCGCGGTGTTGGTGGACCTGGCCACGCTGGAAACATTGCCGCCCAACGAACTTGTCGCCGGCATGGCTGAGGTGATCAAGGCCGGTTTCATCGCCGATCCGAGGATTCTCGAACTCGTCGAGGCCGATCCGGCCGCCGCGATCGATCCGACCGGGGACGTGCTGGGCGAGTTGGTCCGCCGGTCGATCCAGATGAAGGCGGACGTGGTTTCCGCCGACCTCCGCGAGTCGAGCCTGCGCGAGGTGTTGAACTACGGGCACACTCTCGCGCACGCGATCGAGCGGCGCGAACGCTACCGGTGGCGGCACGGGGCGGCGGTGAGCGTCGGCATGGTGTTCGTCGCGGAGCTGGCTCGGCTGGCCGGACGACTGGACGACGCGACGGCGGCGCGGCACGGCGCGGTGCTGAGCAGCATCGGCCTGCCGACGACGTACGACCCGGACGCGCTGCCCGAACTGATCGAGGGTATGCGCACGGACAAGAAGACGAAGGCCGGCATGCTGCGGTTCGTGGTGTTGGACGGGTTGGCCAAGCCCGGTCGGCTCGAAGGACCGGATCCGAGTCTGCTCGCTGCCGCGTATTCGGCGGTCGCGGGCGAGCCGGCCGGTTCACGGGGGAGTGGGGTGATCCTGTGAAGGCTTTCGTCCTGAATGGACCGAACCTGGGCAGGCTTGGCAAGCGTGAGCCGAGCGTCTACGGCAGCACGACGCACGCCGAACTCGCCGAGAAGTGTGTGCGCACCGGCAAGGAACTCGGCATCGAGGTCGAGGTGCGGCAGACCGACAGCGAGGCCGAACTGCTCGGTTGGCTGCACGAGGCCGCGGACGGTTCGATCCCGGTGGTGCTGAACGCGGCTGCGTGGACGCACACCTCGGTCGCGGTTCGCGACGCGTGCGCGCAACTGACCGCGCCGCTGATCGAGTTGCACATCTCGAACACGCACCGCCGCGAGGAGTTCCGGCACCACAGCTTCATCTCCGGGGTGGCGACCGGCGTGATCATGGGGCTGGGCGTCGACGGCTATCCGCTGGCGCTGCGCTGGCTGGCCGAACACCCGGCGCGGACGGCGTGACCCCGCCCGAACTGGCCTCGGTGCGCCTGCGTCTGCTGCCGCTGGCCGCCGACGACGCGGAACTGCTGCTCCCGGTCTACGCCGACGCTGAGGTGACCGAGTACTTCGAGGACAAGATCACCGACATCGACGGCGTGCGCGGCGCGGTCAAGCAGCGGCTGGACCGGGATGTGCCGGCCGGCATGGGCACCTGGCTGATCCAGTGCGACCACACCGTCGTCGGCCATGCGCACCTGTGGGCGGCGAAGCGGCCTGCCGGGATCGTGGAGATCGGCTGGACGATCGGCAAGGCGCACTGGGGCAAGGGCATCGCCACCGAGGCCGCGAGGATTGTGATCGACCACGGTTTTCGTCGGCTCGGCGTGCCGGCGATCTTCGCGATCGTGCATCGAGACAACGCCGCGAGTATGCGTGTCGCGGAGAAGCTGGGCTTCATCGACGTCGGCGAGCAGGAGCACCACGGCGCGCCGCATCGCATGCACGTGCTGTTGCCGACCCGGACCGGGGCACTGCACCACATCGAGCTGAGGGTGACCGATCTTGCCGTTGCCGAGGCCGAACTGGGCTGGCTGTTCGGCGAGCTCGGCTGGGTTGCCGGCGAGCGGTGGCCGGACGGGCTGAGCTGGCGGCTGGGCCAACTGTCGGTCGCGGCGCGGGCGGTCGCCGAGCACCGTTTCGGTGACACCGAAGGCGACACCGAGGACGAGGCCAAGGAAACCGCGGTGCGCCGCGATGTGCTGGCGTTGTCGGTGGGGGATTCGGCGCGGCTCAGTGCGCTGACCACGGCGGCGGTCGAGCGGGGCTGGCAGTTGATCGCCATCGATCATGTCGCCGACGCGGACGGGCCGGGGCGGCAGGTCGCGCATCTGGAGACGCCGGACGGGCTGGCCATCGAGTTCGTCGCTGACGACGCGCCGGAGGAACTGCTGGAAGGTTTCGGTCCGGGCGCGGTGTGATCGGCGCAGTGCAATCGGCATTGCGAGAAATCGGGCGCATACGGACGATTCGGGTGCGATCATGTGCGGGTGGATTCGCTTGCCTGTGGTCATTCAGGGCCTGCCGCGCGGGCTCGGATGTGTGCTCATCTCGTTGTCGAGAAACCGGCTGGATACGTCGCGTTCCTGACCGGGACGATGTTCGAGTACGACCTGTTGTGCGGCGACTGCGCTGATTCGGCCGATCCGTCCGGAGGGCTGGTCGCGGTGTGTGCCGGCTGCGTGGCGCGGGCGGACGAGTGGGCGTCGATGGTTGGTTGGCGCGGCGAGCCCGAGGTTCGGCATCTCGACCGGGATCTGCTCGGCACCTGGTCCACGCGCGGCTGTTCGGCCATGCCGCTGAGCGCGAAGTCGCTCGCTGCGCTGCCGGGGGGATGGCTGGTGCTCACCGCGACCGGGCTCGTCGAGATTCCGGACGACGGCCCGCTTGGCGACGCCGAACCGCTGGCCGAGGCGGAACCGGAGGAGGACGACCCTCGGCGCGAGAACGAGCCGGCGCTGCACGTGTCGCCCGATGGGCGCTTCGCCGCAGTGGTCATAGACTACGGCCGGCATGGCCAGCTGCGCGACCGGCGGACCGGGCAGCTGGTCCGGCGACTCGATCGGGGTGACTATCACCCGGACGTGCAGGTCTTTCCGGCCACGTTCGCGGTTGTCGACGGGGCCACCGTGCTGATCGCGGGCTCGGACTGGAACCGGTTGGACGCCTTCGACCCGGAGACCGGGCGATGCCTGACCGAGCGGCCGACCGACGACACCAACGCCGAGCACTACCTGGACTACTTCCACGCCGGGCTGCTGCTCAGCCCGTCCGGCCGGCTGCTGTGCGACGACGGCTGGCTGTGGCATCCGGTTGCCGCGCCTGCCATCGTCGACCTGACCGCGTGGCTGGGTGGCGACCCGCACGCCGCCGAGCAGCCGAGGTTCCTGGCCGAGCGATGGGGCGACTGGGGCGAGCCGATCGCGTGGATCGACGAGGACACCATCGCGGTGCAGCGGATCGGGCCGGACGAGTTGGCCATGATCGACGGCATCATGATCCACTCGGTGGCGACCGGTGAGCGGATGGGCGTGTTCGCCGGTCCGGCCGGGCCGATGTGGGGGCACGACGGGCTGCTGTACGTGACCGCGGCCGATGGGCTGGAGGTGTGGGATCCGGCACTGGGGGCGCGGATCGGGCTGCTTCGCGACTTTCATCCGATCGGTCACAACCCCATGACCGGCGCATTCGCTGAACTGGCGGATGGGCGGCTCAGGACGTGGACACGCAGTAGCGAGAAACCTGGCCGCCTTCACCCCAATGGATGATCGAGTTCGTACACTGTTCGCCGGACCGCGCAACGTGACGAGCAGAGGAGCATGGGTACACCGTGAGGGATTCGGGGGGCCGACGGAACACGGTGATCACCGGGACAGTCCGGCCCGCACGGGCACGGCTGATGGCTGCGTTGGCGTTGACCTGCGGCTTGCTGTTGTCCGCGTGCGGCGCGACGGCCGGGATTCCGGAGGCTGACGGGACCGACGGACGCGGGTTGCCGATGCCGGGCGAGATCAAGCCGACCACGCCGATGACCAACTCGGCGACCACGACCGTGCCCAACCCGGCCCAGCTGACCGTCAGCTCCGAGCGCAGCAGTTCCGGCCCGGTCGCGTCCGGCGGGCCGAGCGCGCCGTACAACTACGCGCCCTCGATCATGACCACCGCGACCGGCGAGGACATGTGGTGGTGTAGCCAGCTGCCCGGCTGGGCGCGGCCCGGTGACCAGATCCTGTTCGGGCAGGCGAGCGGTCCGGACGGGCCGTTCGTCGGGCCCGGGGTCCCGGCCCTACAGGTGTTCGTGAACTCGCCGAGCGGGTTCGACCAGCTGCACACCTGCGATCCCTCGGTGCTCCGGGTCGACGGCGAGTACTACCTCTACTACACCGGCACCAGCGATCCGCAGGGCCAGAACAACTCGATCGGGCTGGCGCAGAGCACCGACGGCATCCATTGGGTGCGCGCGAACGGCGGCGCGCCGATCGTCGCGCCGGCGGGCGACACTGCGGGTGGCAACAGCTACGGCGCGGGCCAGCCGTCGGCGCTCTACCTCAATGGCTGGTTCTACCTGCTGTTCACCGACACCTCCGGCAAGGCAGCGAATCCGAGCGGCGCCGGCCAGTTCGTGCTCCGCTCGACCACGCCCGCCTTCACCAGCGACGTGCAGGCGCTCGGCCCGTCCGGCTTCACGACCGTGGGCAGCACGAAGACGCCCCGGCTGCGGTCGGTGGTGGAGGCGAACAGCGCGGACTGGATGTGGGTCGACTCGCTGAACGCGTTCGCCATCGCCGCGGACACCGCACAGGGCACCACGGTGACCTTCTGGGACGCCGACTTCACCTACCAGCCGTATCAGCCGGTCACCCTGGGCGGCCCGGCCGAGGACGGTCCCGGCCTGGTGCGCACCCCGGAGGGCCATGCGCCGATCCCGGCCGGCGATCCGTGCGGCTCGCTGCCGATCGACCTGGTCCGGGCGACATCGGATCCGACGGCGCCGACCGGCCTGACCCACTACGGCGTGACCGTGACCGGATTCGACGGCTGCACGACCGCGGCGCAGGCCAGCGACGTGCTCAACGGGTTCGCCATGCCCTCGCCGGACCGCACGATGGATCTACTGGTCGGCGGCAAGTTCGTGGATTTCGAGCGGGCGAGCGTGGCACAGGCCGTCGCGGTCGGCACCCTCGATCAGCAGGTGCCGGCGCTGGCCGGGGTACCGGTCGAGGCGACCATCGCGGCGCAGGCGAGCGGGATCTCCACCAGCGGCGAGCCGCTCGGCCTGGTCGCCACCAACGGGCACCTGTGCCTGGTCGGGTCGACGAACGCGGTGCAGCTCAACTCCTCCACCGTGCAGCCGGTGGACGCGGCGAAGTGGGCGGCCTATCCGGGCGGCTGCGACCTGAGCACGTTGCGGCCCTGAGCGCGGGACTGCGAGCGGGACTGGGAGCGGACCTGAGCGGGAGCGGCGTCCTCGTCGGCGCGGCCCGCGGGCGCGAGCAGCTTGCCGCCGACGACGAGACCGAGGCCGGCCGGGATCAGGATCAGCAGCGCGGTGAACGCCGCGCCGCCGGTCAGTGCGGAACTCAGCGCCCACACACCGGTCGCGTCCACGAACGCGGCCTTGCCGACGACGCCCAGCACACCGGCCAGCAGGCCGCCGATCAGCGACGCGTAGAACCAGACCATGCCGCGGCCGGGCTTGCGCAGCCAGCCGTCGATCGCGCCCCAGCACAGCGCGACACCGGCGAGTATCGCGATCGTGACCGGTTCGGCGACGTGGTCGCTCGTGGGATGACCCGCCTCGATGGCGCCGAGCAGGGTCTGGGCCGCTCCGTTCACCACGGCCATGACCAGACCGCGCACCAGCCAGCGTTGCATCGGCCAAGCGTACGGCCATTCGGATCACCGGTGACCGGCCGGTAGCTTCACATGATCCTCAAGTGCGGGTCCCCGGCCGGCCGTTACTGTGCTGACATGCCGGAATCACACCTGCGGCGGAGAACCGCACTGCGTCGGGGCCTGCTGGACATCGGGCTGGACGCGCTGTTGGTCGTCGATCTGTGCAATGTCCGCTATCTGACCGGATTCACCGGTTCCAATGCCGCGCTGCTCGTCCATGCCGAGGACACCCCTGGCGACGAGCGGCGCACCGTGCTCAGCACCGACGGCCGCTACCTGACCCAGGCCGCCGAACAGGTGCCCGACCTCGAACGGTTGATCGACCGCACCTGCGACATCGCGCTCGCCAACCGGGCCGCGACCGAGCGCAAGCAGTACGCGGTCATCGGCTTCGAGAGCCAGCACGTCACGGTCGACGGGTTCGACGCGCTGGCCGGCGCGGCGACCGAGCTTGCGCTGCGCAGGGCGCCCGGCCTGGTCGAGGCCCTGCGGATGGTCAAGGACGAGGACGAGATCGACGCGCTGCGGATGGCCTGCGCCGCCGCGGACCGCGCACTGGCCGACCTGATCGAGCACGGCGGCCTGCGGCCCGGCCGGACCGAGCGCGAGGTGGCCCGTGAACTGGACGGCCGCATGCTCGACCACGGCGCCCAGGCGGTCGCGTTCGAGACCATCGTGGCCGCGGGCGCGAACTCGGCGATCCCGCACCACCGCCCGACCGACACCGAGCTGCGGACCGGCGACTTCGTCAAGCTGGACTTCGGCGCGCTGGTCGACGGCTACCACTCGGACATGACCCGCACGGTCGTGCTCGGCGCGGCGCACGACTGGCAGCGCGAGGTGTATCAGCTGGTCGCGGACGCACAGGCGGCCGGCCGCGCCGCGCTGGCACCGGGGCGGGAGTACCGCGCGGTGGACCACGCGGCGCGCGAGGTGATCGAGCAGGCCGGGCGCGGGGAGGAGTTCACGCACGGCCTCGGCCACGGGGTCGGACTGGAGATTCACGAGGCTCCGGCGCTGTCCAAGACCGGTGCCGGTAGACTCTCCGCTGGTATGGCGGTCACCGTCGAGCCCGGCGTGTACGTTGCCGGCCGCGGCGGGGTCCGGATCGAGGACACGCTCGTGGTGCGCTCGGACGCGCCGGAGCTGCTGACCTTGACCACCAAGGATCTCGTCGTCTTGTGAGCGACGTGGCCCGCCCAAGTCCCCAGTCATACAGGAGAAAGCGCGAACTGTGGCCACCACGAATGACCTGAAGAACGGCCTGGTCCTGAACATCGACGGCCAGCTCTGGACCGTCACGGCGTTTCAGCACGTCAAGCCGGGCAAGGGCGGCGCGTTCGTGCGGACCACGCTGAAGAACGTGCTCTCCGGCAAGGTGGTGGACCGGACCTTCAACGCCGGCCTGAAGGTGGACACCGCGACCGTCGACCGTCGCGAGATGACCTACCTCTACCGCGAGGGCACCGACTTCGTCTTCATGGACACCGACACCTACGACCAGATCACGATTCCGGAAGCCACCGTCGGCGACGCGGCCAAGTACATGCTGGAGAACCAGAACGCGATGGTCGCCACGCACGACGGCACCCCGCTGTTCATCGAGCTGCCGGTCTCGGTCGAGCTGATCATCCAGCACACCGACCCTGGTCTGCAGGGCGACCGCTCCACCGGTGGCACCAAGCCGGCCACGCTGGAGACCGGCGCGGAGATCCAGGTCCCGCTGTTCGTCACCACCGGCGAGAAGGTCAAGGTGGACACCAGGGACGGGCGCTACCTCGGCCGTATCAGCGGCTGAACGATGAGCGGAGCCCGTCGCAAGGCCCGTAAACGCGCGATCGACGTGTTGTACGAGGCCGACATTCGTGGGGTCGATGCGGTGACCCTGCTTGCCGACCGGGTCGGCGCCCCCGACCTCCCGCCGGTCAACGACTACACGGTCACCCTGGTCGAGGGGGTCGTGGCCCATCGCGCGCGGATCGACGAACTGCTCGCCGAACACGCCGAGGGCTGGTCGCTGCAGCGCATGCCCCCGGTGGACCTCGCCGTGCTGCGCATGGGCCTCTACGAGCTGCTCTGGGCACCCGACGTGCCCGATCCGGTGGTCATCGACGAGGCCGTCGAGCTGGCCAAGGACCTCTCCACCGACGACTCGCCGCGCTTCGTCAACGGCGTGCTCGGCCGGATCGCGGGCATCGCCGACCAGCTCCGCGCCATTCTCTGACCCGCTGACGTTTCTCCCGAGCCCGGCCGCACGCACCACCGCGACCGGGCTCGCGGCTTTGTGCGGCAACCTGTCATAGCGCAGAGCGACCGGTCGGGTGAGGCAGGTAGTCGATCGAGCGACGCGGCCACGGAAGCGGCCGGATCAATCACGCAGCGCAGTCAAGCAGGAGCAGAGCAACTGCCGGCACGGCGATCGGCCGAGCCGGCAGAACTCGGAAGGCTCGTTCGTCCTGGCCTGGAGGGGTCACTCCTCCTTGGCAGGACGGGCCTCGGGCGGCAGCACGCCCCAGTCGATGAGCTGCTCGGTGAGCTCACCAGGGGTCATGTCGTAGATGATCGCCAGCGAGCGCAGGTCCTCGGTCCGGATGGACAGCACCTTGCCGTTGTAATCACCACGTTGGCTCTGGATGGTCGCCGCGTAGCGGGCAAGGGGTCCGACCTTTTCCGCTGGCAGCTGCTGCAACCGCTCCAGGTTGATGACGATCTTGGTAGCCGGTTCCGCGCCCGAGGGCACGCGTCCCTCCGGCAGCAACTCCGCGACCGGAACGCCGTAGAAGTCGGCGAGCTCGGCGAGCTTCTGCACGGTCACGGCCCGGTCGCCGCGCTCGTAGGAGCCGACGACGACGGCCTTCCACCGGCCACCTGACTTCTGTTCGACGCCGTGCAGCGACAGGCCCTGCTGCTGGCGGATTCCTCGGAGCTTGGCTCCAAGCGCCTTGGCGTAGTCGCCCATGTGACGGTTCTCCATTCGTTCGCCCCGTCAGCCGGTCTGGGAGAGCAACGGGGAGCCTGAGATCGATACGCAGAGTAATGGTTACTCGGAGTTTCCACCAGGTCAAGCCGAACCCGTTGTGTCGGCTCGGCGAACTTGTCGACACCACCTGGACGGTGGATCGAATCCGTTTGATAGTGTGCAGGTCAGAGCCGGTATCAACCGAGCTCGACGTCCTTTAAGGACCCGTCCGGTGAGGCGGGGAAGGAGGTCGGAACGTGGCGTCACGGCATCGTGGCGCGACGGACCCAGCCGAGCAGCGCGAGCTGCTTTCGGGTGGCGACGTCGCGCGCACCATCGCCCGAATGGCCCATCAGGTGATCGAGAAGACCGCCTTGGACGCGCCCGGCGCGCCCTCGGTCGTGTTACTCGGCATCCTCAGTCGAGGTGCCCCGCTGGCCGTGCGGCTGGCGGACCGCATCGCCGAGTTCAGCGGCGTACGGCCGCTCTCCGGCGCTCTCGACGTCACCCTCTACCGCGACGACCTGCGCCGCAGGCCGCCGCGACCACTGGAATCCACCCGGCTGCCCGAGGGCGGTATCGAGGACAAGCTGGTCGTGCTCGTGGACGACGTGCTGTTCTCCGGCCGCACCATCCGGGCGGCCCTTGACGCGCTGCGCGACATCGGCAGGCCGCGCGCGGTGCAGCTGGCGGTCCTGGTCGACCGGGGCCATCGCGAGCTGCCCATCCGCGCCGACTACGTCGGCAAGAACGTGCCCACCGCGCGCAGCGAGGAGGTCGCCGTGTTGTTGGACGAGGTCGACGGCACGGACGCGGTGCTCCTGCGCAGGACGGAGGCGGCGGAGTGAAGCACCTGCTCTCGGCCCAGGACCTCGACCGGGACACCGCGATCGGCCTGCTGGATACCGCGGACGCGCTCAAGCGCACGCTGCTCGGGCGCGAGGTGCGCAAGCTGCCGACGCTGCGCGGCCGGACCGTGGTCACGATGTTCTACGAGAACTCGACCCGCACGCGCGTCTCGTTCGAGGTGGCGGGCAAGTGGATGAGCGCGGACGTGATCAACGTCTCGGCCAGCGGATCTTCGGTCGGCAAGGGCGAGTCACTCCGGGACACCGCGCTCACCCTGGCCGCGGCGGGCGCGGATCTGGTGATCGTGCGGCACCCGGCCTCCGGCGCGGCCGACCGGCTGGCCGGCTGGCTGCGCGAGGCGGGCACCTCGGTGGTCAACGCGGGCGACGGCATGCACGAACACCCCACCCAGGCGCTGCTGGACGCGGCGACCCTGCGGGAACGCCTCGGCGACCTGGCGGGCCGGCGGATCGTCATCGTCGGCGACGTGCTGCACAGCCGGGTCGCCCGGTCCAACCTGCACCTGCTGCGCACGCTCGGCGCGGACGTGGTGCTGGTCGCGCCGCCCACGCTGGTCCCGGACGGGATGAGCCGCTGGCTCGGCGAGGAGAAGGTCCCGGTCAGCCACGACCTGGACGCGGAGCTGCCGACCGCGGACGCGGTGATGATGCTGCGCGTGCAGGCCGAACGCATGCACGGCGGCTTCTTCCCGTCCACCCGCGAGTACTCGATCAGCTACGGCCTGTCCGAGGCCCGGATGAACCTGCTGCCCGAGCACGCGGTCGTGCTGCACCCCGGGCCGATGCTGCGCGGCATGGAGATCGCCTCCGCGGTCGCGGACTCGGCCCGCTCCGCCATCACCGAACAGGTGCGCAACGGCGTGCACGTTCGGATGTCCGTGCTCTACCACCTGCTTGCCGGCGAGGAGGAAACCGCCTGATGTCGCCCACTGTCCTGCTCCGGGGCGTCCGTCCCTACGGCGCCGGCGAACCCGTCGACGTGCTGCTCGCCGACGGGGTGATCCGCGAGATCGCGCCCGCGATCGAGGTCGCCGAACACACCGACGCCACGGTGATCGACGCGGCAGGCCAGGTGCTGCTGCCTGGCTTCGTCGACCTGCACACCCACCTGCGCGAACCCGGCAGGGAGGACACCGAGACCATCGAGACCGGTTCGGCCGCGGCCGCGCTCGGCGGCTACACCGCCGTGTTCGCGATGGCCAACACGAACCCCGTCGCGGACAACGAGATCATCGTCGAGCACGTGTGGCGGCGCGGGCGCGAGGTCGGCCTGGTCGACGTGTACCCGATCGGCGCGGTCACCGTCGGGCTCAACGGCGAGAAGCTGGCCGAACTCGGTCAGATGGCCCGCTCCCAGGCCCAGGTGCGGATCTTCTCCGACGACGGCCACTGCGTCGCCGACCCGCTGCTGATGCGCAGGGCGCTGGAGTACTCGCGGGCGCTGGGCGGCGTGATCGCCCAGCATGCCGAGGAGCCCCGGCTGACCGTGGGCGCGCAGGCGCACGAGGGCGAGATCGCGGCCCGGCTCGGCCTGGCCGGCTGGCCTGCCGCTGCCGAGGAGTCGATCATCGCCAGGGACTGCCTGCTCGCCGCGCAGACCGACGGCAGGCTGCACGTCTGCCACGTGTCCACGGCGGGCGCGGCGGACGTACTGCGCTGGGCGAAGGGCAGGGCGGCGGCGGGCCGGATCTCGGCCGAGGTCACCCCGCACCACCTGCTGCTCACCGACCAGCGCCTGACCACGTACGACCCGATCAACAAGGTCAACCCGCCGCTGCGCACGTCCGCTGACGTGGACGCGCTGCGTCGGGCGCTGGCCGAGGGCGTCATCGACTGCGTGGCCACCGACCACGCGCCGCACGCGGTCCAGGACAAGGACTGCGAGTGGGACTCGGCCCGGCCCGGCATGCTCGGCCTGCAGACCGCGCTGTCCGTGCTGGTCGAGGCCATGGTCAACACCGGCCTGCTGGACTGGCGCGGCGTGGCCCGGGTGCTGAGCGAGCGGCCCGCCGACATCGCCGGCCTGCCCGACCAGGGCCGCCCGATCGACGTGGGCGAGCCGGCGAACCTGGTGCTGGTCGACCCGGACGCGACCTGGACCGTGCACGGCACCGAACTGGCCAGCATCGCGGACAACACGCCGTACGAGGAGATGACGCTGCCCGCGAAGGTGATGACGACCATTCTCCGTGGGCGGATCACCGCGCACGATGGGAAGGTGTCGGCATGATCCGGGTGCTGCTGGTGGTGGCCTGTGTCCTGTTCTTCGGGCTGTGCGTGACCGGCATGTGGCTCGGCTGGCGCGGTCGCGCCCGACGCCAGTCGGCCGTCCTCGCGCCTTTCCCGACCCCGCCCGCCTGGGCGACGGACGAGGAGGCCGAGCGGCCCAAGGACCTCGTCGAGCCGGCGGGCGGCGTGTACGTGGGCAGCACCATCGCCGGCGACTGGCAGAACCGGATCGCCATCGGCGACATCGGCTTCCGCGCGGCCGCGACGATGAGCCTGCACCGCGAGGGGCTGCTGATCGAGCGGACCGGTGCGAGTCCACTGTGGATTCCGGTGGACGCGCTGGTGTCCGCCCGCACCGATCGCGCCCTGGCCGGCAAGGTCATGGGCATCGAAGGACTTTTCGTGGTGCGCTGGCAACTGGGCGATCAGCAGATCGACTCGGGCCTGCGCGGCGATGACAAGAACTCCTACGCCGCCTGGGTGGACGCGGTGTCCGCCCAGGTCGAGCGTTCCGAGCACAGCGTGCCGGCCACCGGCGCGCGGGAAGGTGACGGCTCGTGCTGACTGCCGCGCTCGTCCTGGAGGACGGCCGGGTCTTCCCGGGAATGCCCTACGGGGCCACGGGTTCCTCCCTCGGCGAGATCGTGTTCTGCACCGGGATGACCGGATACCAGGAAACCCTGACCGACCCCTCCTACCGACGCCAGATCGTGGTCGCGACCGCGCCGCAGATCGGCAACACCGGCTGGAACGACGAGGACGACGAGTCCGGCCGGATCTGGGTCGCCGGCTACGTCATCCGTGACCCGGCGCGCAAGCCGTCCAACTGGCGCTCCCGACGCGGTCTGGACGAGGAACTGGAAAGCCAGGGTGTCGTCGGCATCGCCGGCGTGGACACCAGGACGCTGACCAGGCACATCCGGGAGAGCGGCGCGATGCGCGCGGGCATCTTCTCCGGGGCGGCGCTCACCGACCGGCAGCAGATGCTGGACGCGGTGCTCGGCGCGGACCAGATGGTCGGCGCGGACCTGGCCGGTGAGGTGAGCACCGACACGGCGTACGTGGTGCCCTCGGTCGGCGAACGCCGGTTCCGGGTGGCCGCGCTGGACTCGGGCATCAAGTCGAACACGCCCAGGATGATGGCCGCGCGCGGCATCGAGGTACACGTGCTGCCCTATTCGTCCACAATGGATGATCTGCTGGCGGTCGAGCCGGACGGCGTGTTCTTCGCCAACGGCCCCGGCGACCCGGCCACCGCCGACCACGCGGTCGCGCTCGCGCAGGGCACGCTCGAACGCCGGGTGCCGCTGTTCGGCATCTGCTTCGGCAACCAGATCCTGGGCCGCGCGCTCGGCCGGTCCACCTACAAGCTGCGGTTCGGCCACCACGGCATCAACGTGCCGGTCATCGACCGCGCCAGCGGCAGGGTGTCGATCACCGCGCAGAACCACGGGTTCGCCCTGGAGGGCGAGCCGGGGGAGCGCATCGACTCCCCGTTCGGCGTCGCCGAATTCAGCCACTACTGCCCGAACGACAACACCGTCGAGGGGCTGCGCTGCCTCGACGCGCCCGCGTTCTCCGTGCAGTACCACCCCGAGGCCGCGGCCGGCCCGCACGACGCGGCCGGCCTCTTCGACGAGTTCGTCGAACTGATGCAGAAGGCAGGGACGCGCTGATGCCCAGGCGCACGGACCTCAAACACATCCTGGTCATCGGATCGGGTCCGATCGTGATCGGCCAGGCCTGCGAATTCGACTACTCCGGCACCCAGGCCTGCCGCGTGCTGCGCAGCGCGGGCCTGCGGGTGTCGCTGGTCAACTCGAACCCGGCGACGATCATGACCGACCCGGAGTTCGCCGACGCCACCTACATCGAGCCGATCACCCCCGAGTTCGTCGAGAAGGTGATCGCCCGCGAGCGCCCGGACGCGATCCTGGCCACGCTCGGCGGCCAGACCGCGCTGAACACCGCGGTCGCGCTGGCCGAACGCGGCGTGCTGGAGCGCTACGACGTCGAGCTGATCGGCGCGGACATCGAGGCGATCAACCGGGGCGAGGACCGGCAGCGGTTCAAGGACATCGTCCGCACCATCGGCGGCGAGGTGCCGCGCAGTGCGGTCTGCCGGTCCATGGACGAGGTCCGCAAGGCCGTGGCCGACCTCGGCCTGCCGGTCGTCATCCGGCCCTCGTTCACCATGGGCGGCCTCGGCTCCGGCCTGGCGTACACCGACGAGGAACTGGAGCGGCTCGCGTCCAGCGGCCTTGCCGAGTCGCCGGTGCACGAGGTGCTGATCGAGGAGAGCGTGCTCGGCTGGAAGGAGTACGAACTCGAACTCATGCGGGATCGCAACGACAACGTCGTGGTGATCTGCTCGATCGAGAACATCGACCCGATGGGCGTGCACACCGGCGACTCGGTGACCGTCGCGCCCGCGATGACCCTGACCGACCGCGAGTACCAGCACATGCGCGACGTCGGCATCGCGGTGCTGCGCGAGGTCGGCGTGGACACCGGCGGCTGCAACATCCAGTTCGCGGTGCACCCGGAAACCGGGCGGCTGGTCGTCATCGAGATGAACCCGCGAGTGTCGCGCTCGTCCGCCTTGGCGTCCAAGGCGACCGGCTTCCCGATCGCCAAGATCGCGGCGAAGCTGGCCATCGGCTACACGCTCGACGAGATCCTCAACGACATCACCGGCAAGACCCCGGCCTCCTTCGAGCCGACGCTGGACTACGTCGTCGTCAAGGTGCCCCGGTTCGCGTTCGAGAAGTTCCCCGGCGCCGACCCGACGCTGACCACCACCATGAAGTCGGTCGGCGAGGCCATGTCCATCGGCCGCAACTTCGTCGAGGCGCTCGGCAAGGCGTTGCGCTCCATGGAAACCAAGGCGGCCGGCTTCTGGACCATCCCCGATCCGGCCGACGCCACGCTGGAGTCCACTCTGGACGCACTGCGCGCCGGCCACGACGGTCGCCTGTACACGGTCGAACGCGCGCTGCGGCTCGGCGCGACCGTCGAGCAGGTGCACGAGGCGTCGAAGATCGACCCCTGGTTCATCGACCAGATCGCCTCCCTGCTGGAACTGCGGGCGGACCTGGAAGGAGTCCCGGTGCTCAACGCGGAACTGCTCCGGCAGGCCAAGCGCAGCGGCCTGTCCGACCGCCAGGTCGCAGCGTTGCGGCCCGAACTGGCCGGAGAGGACGGCGTGCGCACGCTGCGGCACCGGCTCGGCGTCCGCCCCGTGTTCAAGACCGTGGACACCTGCGCGGCCGAGTTCGAGGCGCACACGCCCTATCACTACTCAGCCTACGAATCCGACCCCGACGCGGAAAACGAGGTCGCCCCGCAGCCAGACCGGCCCAAGGTGATCATCCTCGGCTCCGGACCGAACCGGATCGGCCAGGGCATCGAGTTCGACTACTCGTGCGTGCACGCGGCCATGGCGCTGCGCGAAGCCGGCTTCGAGACCGTCATGATCAACTGCAATCCGGAGACGGTGTCCACCGACTACGACACCGCGGACCGCCTCTACTTCGAGCCACTGACGTTCGAGGACGTGCTGGAGGCCGTGCACTCCGAGCAGGCGTCCGGCACCGTGGCCGGCGTGATCGTGCAGCTCGGCGGCCAGACCCCGCTCGGCCTCGCCAAGCGGCTCACCGAGGCGGGCGTGCCGATCGTCGGCACCCCGGCCGACGCGATCCACCTCGCCGAGGACCGGGGCGCCTTCGGCGACGTGCTCTCCTCGGCCGGCCTGCCCGCGCCCCGCTACGGCACCGCGACCTCCTTCGCGGGCGCCAAGCGCATCGCCGACGAGATCGGCTACCCGGTGCTCGTCCGGCCCTCCTACGTGCTCGGCGGGCGCGGCATGGAGATCGTCTACGACGAGGCGAGTCTCGCCGGCTACATCCAGCGCGCCACCGAGGTCACACCCGAGCATCCGGTGCTCGTCGACCGGTTCCTCGACGACGCCATCGAGATCGACGTGGACGCGCTGTTCGACGGCGAGGAACTGTTCCTGGCCGGCGTGATGGAACACATCGAGGAGGCCGGCGTGCACTCCGGCGACTCCTCCTGCGCCCTCCCGCCGATCACCCTCGGCCGAGCCGATCTGGTGGCCGTGCGGCGCAGCACCGAGGCGATCGCCCGGGGCGTCGGTGTGCGCGGCCTGCTCAACGTCCAGTACGCACTCAAGGACGACGTGCTGTACGTGTTGGAGGCCAACCCGAGGGCCTCGCGCACGGTCCCGTTCGTGTCCAAGGCGACCGCCGTGCCGATCGCCAAGGCGGCGGCCCGGATCATGCTCGGCGCCACCGTCGCGTCGCTGCGCGCCGAAGGCATGCTGCCCGCCGAGGGCGACGGCGCCGACCTCCCGGACGACGCGGCAGTGGCCGTGAAGGAGGCGGTCCTGCCCTTCCACCGGTTCCGCACGCCCGAGGGCAAGGGCGTCGACTCGCTGCTCGGCCCGGAGATGAAGTCCACCGGCGAGGTGATGGGCATCGACATGTCCTTCGGCAAGGCGTTCGCCAAGTCGCAGACCGCGTCCTATGGCTCGCTGCCCACCAGCGGCCGGGTGTTCGTGTCGGTGGCAAACCGGGACAAGCGAGCGATGATCTTCCCGATCAAGCGCCTCGCCGACCTCGGTTTCAAGGTGCTCGCGACGGCCGGCACCGCGGAGGTGCTGCGGCGCAACGGCATCCCGTGCGTGGTCGTCCGCAAGCACTTCGAGGGACCGGACAACATCGTGGACATGATTCACGCGGGCGAGGTCGACATCATCATCAACACCCCGTACGGCAACTACGGCCCCCGCATCGACGGCTACGAGATCCGCACGGCCGCGGTGGCCAAGGCGATCCCGTGCATCACCACGATCCAGGGCGCGGCAGCGGCCGTGCACGGCATCGAGGCACTCACCCTGGACGACATCGGCGTGCGGCCGCTCCAGGAACTCCAGGCGATCCTGCACAAGGGCCGCTCGTGACCGATGGCCGCCGCGCCCGGTATCCCCGCGGCGCGGCGGCCCGTGCCACGTTCATCACCGCGCGCCCCCAACCCCCTAACCCACCCCCAGCCGAAATTTCGAAATACGCCAACGGACAGCCCCCGCCCTCCCTAAGGGGGGAGGCGCCCCGCTTCCAGCGTATCGATCTTGGGGGCGGGGTCCAAAACGGACGGGGCGAGGTGTGGATGGTGGGGCGCGATGTGGATAAGTCGGGGTTTTTGCGAAAACTGAATTGACAAGATGCGCCTGCGCATGATCACCGGCGCGGGCGCGAGTGGACGGAAGCGGAGCGGAGGTCCGGTGGGCGGCGAAGGAGAACTCGGGCGGGCGCGGTTCGGGGCCCGGTTGGCGGCGGCGGTGGCCGCGCGGGGGCCGTTGTGCGTCGGCGTTGACCCACATCCCGGGCTGCTGAGCGCGTGGGGGCTGCCGGTCGACGCGACTGGGCTACAACGGTTCGCGGACATCTGTGTGGACGCGCTGGGCGGTCAGGTCGCGGTGTTGAAGCCGCAGTCGGCGTTCTTCGAGGCGTTCGGGTCGGCGGGCGTCGCGGTGCTGGAGCGGTTGATCGCGCGGGCGCGCGAGGCAGGCGCGCTGGTGCTGCTCGACATCAAGCGCGGGGACATCGGGTCGACCATGGCGGCGTACGCGGCGGCCTATCTCGCGGACGGTTCGCCGCTCGCGGCGGACGCGGTGACGCTCTCGCCGTATCTGGGTTTCGACTCGCTCGCGCCCGCGCTCGAACTGGCGGACAAAACCGGACGCGGGGTGTTCGTTCTCGCGCTCACGTCCAATCCGGAAGGCCCTTCGGTGCAACGCGCCATTGCTCCGAGTGGGGGAAGTGTTGCCCAGTCGATTATTGATTCCGCCGCGACGAGGAATCAAAATGTCCGACCGCTCGGAGATGTCGGGGTAGTGATCGGGGCCACTGTTGGGCGCTCCGAGTTGGCTCTTGAGCGACTGAACGGACCGATCCTGGCGCCCGGATTCGGCCAACAAGGGGGCACCGTGGCGGACCTAGGCGCGGTTTTCGGCGCGGAATTGCCGCGCGTCCTCCCGTCGTCTTCGCGCGATATTTTGCGCAACGGGCCCGGTCAAGCCGAACTTTCCTCGGCCGCGTTGCGTATTCAGTCCGAGCTGATCGAATTCGTCGCAACGCACTGAGCTGCGGAGATCCTGCAAATTGCAGCTACGCAGCGTGATATTGGGTAAAAGCGATATTTCCCAATATCACAGAGGGTCTCGCCAAGACACACGGGTGGTGGTAATCAAGCCGAGGGAAGTCCTTGGTAGGACTTCCTCTCGCTGCGACCAATGCCGTGGTCACGCCACCCGACCGGGTGGTTCGACCAGATCGGAACAACCACGTTGGAATCCCGACCCCCGTTGTCTCCGCTCACTCACTGTCGGTACGGTCGCGGCACCGATCCAGAGGAAACACCCACACCACGGAGGAGATCGTGGCCCTTCCGCAGCTGACCGAGGAGCAGCGGGCTGCAGCGCTGGAGAAGGCGGCTGCCGCTCGTCGCACCCGGGCTGAGCTCAAGGAGCGCCTCAAGCGCGGCGGCACTACTTTGAAGGACGTCCTCGCTGCCGCTCAGAACGATGAGGTCCTTGGCAAGATGAAGGTGTCCGCGTTGCTGGAGTCCCTGCCGGGCGTCGGCAAGGTGCGCGCGGCGCAGATCATGGAGCGTCTTGAGATTGCTCCGAGCCGCCGGCTGCGTGGCCTGGGCGAGCGGCAGCGCAAGGCGCTGCTCGCCGAGTTCAGCGGCGAGTGACAGACACCGGTCTGGGGGTGGGCGGCGGCGCGATTGTCGTCCGCCCCCGACTCATCGTGGTAGCTGGACCCTCTGGCGTCGGCAAGACGAGCGTCCTGACGGAACTGCGGCGGCGGTATCCGGATTTCTACTTCAGCGTCTCGGTCACCACTCGGCCGCCTCGGCCGGGCGAGATCGACGGTACGCACTATCACTTCGTCGACAACCCGACGTTCGACAAGATGATCGGCGACAACCAACTGCTCGAACACGCGGAGTACGCGGGCAACCGCTACGGCACGCTGCGTCACCCGGTCGAACAAGCGGTTGACCAGGGCAAACCCGCTCTGCTGGAGATCGAGGTGCAGGGTGCGCGGCAGGTGCGCGCGGCCTGGCCGGGCGCGTTCATGGTGATGATTCAGCCGCCGTCCTGGGAGGTTCTGGTCGAGCGACTGACCGGTCGCGGCACCGAGAATCCGGAAGTTGTCGAGCGTCGGCTGGCCGCCGCGAAGGACGAACTTTCCGCCTCGGAGGAGTTCGACGCGGTCATTGTCAACGCCGACGTGAATGCCGCCGCCGGACAGTTGCTAACCTTGATAGCGGAGCCCCGATCCTGATCTCGATTCGGGCGTCCACTACGAGCTGTGCATTCGACCCGCAGGAGAGTTGCGCGTGACCAACCCCATCCAGCTGGGCGCCCACATGGACACCCCAGAGGGCATCACCAACCCGCCCATCGACGACCTGCTTGAGCAGGTCAGCTCCAAGTACGCGCTGGTCATCTACGCAGCCAAGCGGGCCCGTCAGATCAACGACTACTACGCGCAGCTCGGTGAGGGCCTGCTCGAGTACGTCGGCCCGCTGGTCGAGCCGGGGCCGCGGGAGAAGCCGCTGTCCATCGCCATGCGCGAGATCCACGCCGGTCTGCTTGAGCACACCGAAGGCGAGTAAGCCAGGTCACGGGCGACAAACACGGGCAACCGTGCGATTGTCGATGTTGTGACAGACAGTCCTGCCGACGACCCCACCAAGCCTTTCGTCATTCTTGGCGTAGGCGGTGGGGTCGCCGCGTACAAGGCGTGCGAGGTTTTGCGCGGACTGACCGAATCGGGCCACGGTGTCCGGGTCGTGCCGACCGAGGCGGCGCTGCGGTTCGTCGGCTCCGCGACGTTCGAGGCGCTGTCCGGGCACCCGGTGCATGCCGGCGTGTTCACCGACGTTGCCGAGGTCCCGCACGTACGGCTGGGGCGGCAGGCCGACCTGGTGCTCGTCGTGCCGGCCACGGCGGACCTGCTGGCCAGGGCGGCGCACGGCCAGGCGGACGACCTGCTCACCGCGACGCTGCTGACCACGCGCGCGCCGGTGGCGCTGTTCCCCGCCATGCACACCGAGATGTGGGAGCACCCGGCCACGCGGGCCAACGTCGAGCTGCTGCGGTCCAGGGGCGTGATCGTGCCCGAACCGGCCAGCGGCAGGCTGACCGGCGCGGACACCGGCAAGGGGCGGCTGGCCGACCCGGCCGAGATCGTCGACCTGGCCAGGCTGCTGCTGGCCGTGCCGGACGCGCTGCGCCGCGACATGGCCGGCCTGAAGGTGGCCATCTCCGCGGGTGGCACCCGCGAGCCGCTCGACCCGGTCCGCTACCTGGGCAACCGCTCCTCCGGCAAGCAGGGCTACGCGCTGGCGCGGGTCGCCGCCGCGCGCGGGGCCGAGGTGACGCTGGTCGCCGCGCACACGGTCGACCTGCCCGATCCGGCTGGGGTCGACCTGCGCCACGCCGGCACGGCCGAGGAGCTGCGCACGGTCATGCACGAGGTCGCGGCCGACGCGGACGTGGTGGTGATGGCCGCGGCGATCGCCGACTTCCGGCCGACCAACCGAGCCGAGTACAAGATCAAGAAGACCGATGACGATCCGGACCCGGTCGAGCTGACCCGCAACGCGGACATCCTGCGCGAGCTGGTGGCCAAGCGCAGACCCGGCCAGTTCATCGTGGGTTTCGCGGCCGAGACCGGTGACTCCCGGGCCGACGTGCTGGAACTCGCGCGGGCCAAGCTCCGTCGCAAGGGCGTGGACCTGCTCGTGGTCAACGCGGTCGGCGACGGGGTGGCGTTCGAGGTGGACAGCAACGCGGGTTGGCTACTGTCCTCCGACGGGTCGGAGGTCGCGGTACCACTTGGTGCCAAGTCCGCACTGGCGGCCACACTGTGGGACAAGGTGCTGGTCGCGAGGCAGCGTTGACCGGCTTTCCATCGCCGCCGGATACGCTGGTGGTGCTGTGGGGGCCGAAGTTGGTGGCGTAGTCGTACGACGACGAGTTGATATGGGGTGTGTAGTGAGCGAGAGCAGCCGCAGGCTCTTCACAAGTGAATCGGTGACCGAGGGCCACCCGGACAAGATCTGCGACGCGATCAGCGATTCGATCCTCGACGCATTGCTTGCCAAGGACCCACGCAGCAGGGTTGCCGTAGAGACGTTGATCACCACCGGCCAGGTGCACGTGGCGGGCGAGGTGACCACCGAGGCGTACGCGGACATTCCGACGATCGTCCGGGAGAAGATCCTGGACATCGGCTACGACTCGTCGGCCAAGGGCTTCGACGGGCACTCGTGCGGGGTGAACGTGGCGCTGGGTTCCCAGTCCCCGGACATCGCCCAGGGCGTGGACAGCGCCTACGAATCCCGGGTGGAGCTGACCGAGGACGAAATCGGTCGCCAGGGTGCCGGTGACCAGGGCCTGATGTTCGGGTACGCGTGCTCGGACACGCCGGAACTCATGCCGCTGCCGATCGCGCTGGCGCACCGGCTCTCCCGCAGGCTGACCGACGTGCGCAAGTCGGGCGTGCTGCCCTACCTGCGTCCGGACGGCAAGACCCAGGTGACCATCGAGTACGCGGGTGACCAGCCGGTTCGGTTGGACACCATCGTCGTGTCCACCCAACACGCGGACGGCATCGACCTCGACCGGATGCTCGGCGTGGACGTCCGCGAGCACGTGGTGGCCCCCGAGATCGCCGACCTGAAGCTGGACAGCGCCGGCGTGAAGCTGCTGGTCAACCCGACCGGTCGGTTCGTCATCGGCGGTCCGATGGGTGACGCCGGCCTGACCGGCCGCAAGATCATCGTCGACACCTACGGCGGCATGGCCCGCCACGGTGGTGGCGCCTTCTCCGGCAAGGACCCGTCCAAGGTGGACCGCTCCGCCGCGTACGCCATGCGCTGGGTCGCCAAGAACGCGGTGGCCGCCGGGCTGGCCACGCGGATCGAGGTGCAGGTCGCGTATGCGATCGGCAAGGCCGCGCCGGTCGGTCTGTTCGTGGAGACCTTCGGCACCGAGACGGTCGACCCGACCAAGATCCAGGCCGCCATCTCCGAGGTGTTTGACCTGCGCCCGGCCGCGATCATCCGCGACCTGGACCTGCTCCGGCCGATCTACGCACCGACCGCGGCCTACGGTCACTTCGGCCGGACCGACGTCGACCTGCCCTGGGAGCGCACCGACCGCGCCGCCGCGCTGAAGGCGGCCGTCTGACGCTGTTTCGCCGACGGCGGGGCCTGGCAGACTTGGTGACATGACCGAGCCAGGCCCCGCCGCTCCCGTTGCCGAAGATTCGAGCTGCGCCGTCGCGCACGGCGCGGTCCCGCCACCTACCGCGGAGAAGACGCTGGTCGCGGTCTTCGCCTCACCGGTGGCGCGTTATCTGTTGCAGTACGGACAAGACCTCGGTTTCCGGGTGATCCTGGTCGAACCGGACGCGGACCGGCGCGCAGATTTTGCGTTCCGGGACGCGGAGTTCGTGAAGGCCGTGCCGGAGGCCGATAGCGGGACCGATCTCGTCGCGACCGACCACCACCGCTCCGAACTCGGCATGCTGCTGCGCGACGCGCTGCGCACCAAAGCGCGCTGGATCGGTGTGCTCGGCAATCCCCGCCATCCCGGCCCGCACGGGGACATGCTGCGCGAGCTCGGCGTCGCCGAGGAGGAGATCGCGCGGGTGCACCGGCCGGTCGGGTTGAACATCGGTTCGCGCACGCCACCGGAGATCGCCATCGCGACCCTCGCGGGGTTGCTGGCCGACCGCAACGACCGGCCGGGCGGGTTCGAGTTCTAGGTCCGAAGTAGACGATGCGCGAGGTCGATCAGGTCGGCGTCGCGCAGGGTGTCGCCGGTGCTGGGTAGCGGGACGTGCAGCGGTTTCCTCCAGCGGGCCGGGATCGCGGCGTCGCCGTACACCGCGCCGGCCAGTCCGCCGGTGACCGCGGCGACCGTGTCGGTGTTCGCGCCCAGATCGATCGCGGCCCGCAGCGCGTCCGCGAAACTTGGTGTGGTGCGCAGGGCCCAGACGGCCGAGCCGAGGCATGGCCAGACCGCGCCGTTGGGTTCGGTCGCCTGGCTGGGATGCCAGTCCGGGGCGAGCACGACCGCGTAGCGTTCGCGCTCGGCTGAATCCACTTCGGACAGTGTGACGTCGATCGCGTCGAGCGGATCGCCGCCGTCGAGCGCGACGCGGATCAGCTCGTGGTAGATCGCGGTGCCCTCCCACGCGGCCGGGTCGCCGTGGGTGAGCGCGGCGATGCGCCGCGCCGCTGCCATGGTGGCCGCCCGGCCCTCGCTCGCGAAGTACGCGGCGGAGGGCGCGGCGCGCATCAGTGCACCGTTGCCGGCCGCCCGCATGTTCTGTTCGAAGTGGACGGTCGCGGCCCGGTCCCACGGTTCACCGTTGGTGAGCACGGTCTCGGTCTGGATGCCGATGTCCTTGGGGTCGTCGGCGGCCCAGCGCTGGAAGCGGGCGAAGATGTCGGGGAGGTCGAGTCCGTCGTGGTCGAGCAGGGACTGGGCCACGTGCAGCGCCATCTGGGTGTCGTCGGTGGCCTCGCCCGGGTCCCAGCCGCCGCCGCCGCACATCTCGCCCTCGCCCGGAAAACGCTCGGAGAACGCCTCGGCGGGGCCGAACTCGAACGGGGCGCCCAGCGCGTCACCGACGGCCGAGCCGACCACCGCGCCGACCGCGCGGCTGATGCGATCCATGCGGCAGACCCTAGCCATCTGCCTGGCGCGTCGGTGGGTTCTGGTAAACCTGGCCGCATGACCAGCAGGAACGCGCCACGTCGCGGGGAGCGGCGGCCGGCCGCGACCCTGTCGGTGGCGCGCGTCTGCGTGGACGTGCCGCTCGCGCACCTCGATCGGCCCTTCGACTACCGGGTTTCCGACGAACTGGACGCGAAGGCGGTGCCCGGCTGCCGGGTGCGGGTGCGGTTCGCCGGACAGCTGGTGGACGGATTCATCCTCGAACGGGCGGACGACTCTGAGCACCAGGGCAAGCTCGCCTACCTGGAACGGGTGGTGTCGGCCGAGCCGGTGCTCTCGCCGCAGCTGGCCGAACTGGCTCGGCTGGTCGCGGACCGGTACGCGGGCATGCTGATCGACGTGCTGCGGCTGGCGATTCCGCCCCGGCACGCCAAGACCGAGGCCGAGCCGCCTGCCGAGCCCGCGCCGGTGCCCGAGGCGCCGGACGTGTCGGGCTGGCAGCGGTATCGGTGGGGATCCGCCTATCTGGATGCGATCCGGGAGGGGCGGCCGAAGGCGCGCGCGGTGTGGCAGGCGCTGCCGCTGGAGGACTGGCCCGCGCGGCTGGCCGAGGCGGCCGCGACGGTCGCGTCGACCGGACGGGGCGCGGTGCTGGTGGTGCCGGATCACCGCGACGTCGACCGGCTGCATACCGCGTGCGTCGCGCTGCTGGGCGAGCAGGGCGTGGTTGCGCTGTCGGCCGACGCGGGGCCCGCGGAGCGGTATCGGCGCTGGTTGCGGGTGCACCGGGGGAGCGTCCGGGTGGTGATCGGAACGCGGGCGGCCATGTTCGCGCCAGTCGCCGATCCCGGGTTGTTCGTGGTCTGGGACGACGGCGACGACCTGCACGCCGAGCCGAGGGCGCCCTATCCGCACGTGCGGGACGTGCTGGTGCAGCGGGCGCACCTGAGTGGGGCGGCGCTGCTGGTCGGCGGGTTCGCGCGGACGGCAGAGGCACAGCTGCTGGTGCGCAGCGGCTGGGCGGCCGAGGTCGTCGCGGACCGGGAGACGGTGCGGGCGACCGCGCCCCGGGTGACCGCGGTGGGGGAGACCGACGAGCAGTTGGCGCGCGATGCGGCCGCGCGGGCGGCGCGGTTGCCGTCGATGGCCTTCGAGGCGGCTCGGGCGGCGTTGAAGGCAGACGCGCCGGTGCTGATCCAGGTGCCGAGGCGTGGCTACATTCCGGCACTGGCCTGCGCGCAGTGTCGCGCGCCCGCGCGGTGCCGGCACTGTGCCGGGCCGTTGGCACTGCCGGGCGGACCGGCGTGGCAGGAGGCGCGGCCTGCCGCGTGCCGGTGGTGCGGGCAGACCGAGGCGGCGTTCCGCTGCTCGGCGTGTGGGTCGCGGCGGTTGCGCGCGGTGGTGATCGGCGCGAAGCGCACAGCCGAGGAGTTGGGGCGGGCGTTTCCCGGCGTCACGGTGCGCACCTCGGGCGGGCGGCGCGGCGATGCCGACAGCGGCGTGCTGGCGAGCGTGTCGGGTGAGCCCGCGCTGGTGGTGGCGACGCCGGGAGCGGAGCCGGTGGCCGAGGGCGGCTACGGCGCGGCACTGCTGCTGGACGCCTGGGCCATGCTCGGGCGGGCCGAGCTGCGCTCGGGCGAGGAAGGGCTGCGCCGGTGGATGACCGCGGCGGCGCTGGTCCGGCCGGGCCCGCAGGGCGGCCGAGTGGTGGTGATCGCGGACTCGACACTGGTCGCCGTGCAGGCGCTGATCCGCTGGGACCCGGTCTGGCATGCCGAGGGCGAACTGAACATCCGCGCCGAACTGGGCTTCCCGCCCGCGATGCGGATGGCCGCGGTGGACGCCAATCCGAAGGCGCTCGGCGACCTGCTCGACTCGCTGCGGCTGCCGGACGGCGCGGAGATCCTCGGGCCGGTGCCGATCGAGCCGCCGCCGCACAGCCCGCCGACCGAGGAGCGCGAGCGGGCGTTGATCAGGGCACCCCGAGAGCAGGGCGGGGCGCTGGCCGGCGCGCTGTTCGACGCGGTCAAGCTGCGCACGGCGCGTAAGGAGACCGATCCGGTGCGGGTTCAGCTCGACCCGCTGGAGCTGGTCTAGGGGCAGGCCCTCAGGGTCGCCGTACAACTTCGGGATGACCCAGGTAGTCCTCCTGTATGCCCTTCTCGCAGGTGCGGACTAGACCTGCGGGCGACGCGCGGACACGCCCTGACCAGCGATCGTGGTGTCACACCGGAAAACGGAGGACACCATGACCACCATCGCGCACACCAGCCTCAGCTTCGCTCCCGCTCACGACCGAGCGCCGGCGGCTCCCCTCGTCGGCAACCCGTTCCTCACCGCTGGCAGGTTCGTCGGCAACTTCGCGGTCGCGCTGGTGCTGGCCGTGCTGCTGGGCACCGATGCGGATCTCTGACCGGAGCGGCACGCCGCTCGCCTAGACTGGGCTGGATGAGTGTTCCAGCCTGTCGAAGGAGTTTCCCAGCGTGACGGTGCAGCCGATCCGGCTCTTCGGCGATCCGGTGCTGCGCACGCCCGCAGCTGAGGTCGTCGATTTCGACAAGGAACTTCGGGTCCTGGTGAGGGATCTGTTCGACAGCATGGCCGAGCAGGGCGGGGTCGGCCTTGCCGCGCCGCAGATCGGCGTCGGCCTGCGTGTGTTCACCTACCACGTGGGCGACGACCAGCAGGGCCACCTGGTGAACCCGACCTGGAACGTGATCGGCGACGGATACCAGCTCGGGCCGGAGGGGTGTCTGTCCATTCCGGGCCTGGCCTGGGACTGCAAGCGACACGAGCACGTGGTCGCGACCGGCTGGAACATGCACGGCGAGCCGGTGACCGTGGAGGGCACCGAGAAACTGGCCCGGTGCATCCAGCACGAGACCGACCATCTGGACGGCGTGCTGTTCGTGCAGCGGCTCGACCAGGAGACGCGCAAGCGCGCGCTCAAGGAGATCCGCGAGTCCGAGTGGTTCGACGGCGGCGTCCCGGTCATCAAACAGAGTCCACACGCACTGTTCGGGCGGGTCAACTCCAGATGAGGTTGGTATTCGCCGGCACGCCAACCGCGGCGGTGCCGTCGCTGCGCGCATTGGTTGATTCGCCCGACCACGAGGTGGTCGCGGTGGTGACCCGGCCGGACGCTCCTGCCGGTCGGGGCAAGGCGGTGCACCGCTCCGAAGTGGGCGTCACCGCGGACGAGTACGGCATCGAGGTGCTCACCCCGCGCAAGGCGGGCGATCCGGACTTCCTGGCCAGACTGACCGAACTCGCCCCGGACTGCTGTCCGGTGGTGGCCTACGGCGCGCTGCTGCCGAACTCGGCACTGGCCATTCCCAAACACGGTTGGGTGAACCTGCACTTCTCGCTGCTGCCCGCGTGGCGCGGCGCCGCGCCGGTGCAGGGCGCGATCAAGCACGGCGACGAGATCACCGGCGCGACCACCTTCCAGATCATCAAGGAACTCGACGCCGGTCCGACGTACGGCATGGTGACCGTGGCGATCGGCGAGACCGAGACCGCGGGCGAACTGCTCAGCAGGCTGGCCGTTGTCGGTGCCCAACTGCTGGTCGATACGGTGGACGGCATCGCGTCGGACGGGTTGCGCGCTCAGGAGCAGCCCGCGGACGGGATCAGCTACGCCGCGAAGGTGACCGTTGAAGACGCCCACGTTGACTTCGGCGCACCCGCGCTCGCGGTCGACCGGCTGCTGCGCTCGGTCACCCCGGACCCGGGTGGCTGGGGCGTGTTCCGGGGCGAGCGGATCAAGCTCGGCCCGGTCAGCCTCGTCGATGACGCCGAGGCGTTGCCGGTCGGCGAGGTGCTGGTGCAGCGCAAGCGGGTGCTGGTCGGCACCGCGACCGCACCGGTGGCGCTCGGCCAGGTGCAGGCCGCCGGCAAGAAGCGGATGGCGGCGACGGACTGGGCAAGGGGAACCCGGATCGAACCGGGGGAGCGGCTGTCGTGATCGCGGGCCGGAGTGTCGAGTGAGGAGCAGAAGGTGACCACACCACGGCGGCGTCCGTCCCGGCCGAGGACGCCGCATCCGCCGGGCCGCAGAGTCGGTCCGCGCCGGCCCCCGGTCGAGGATCCCGCGCGCCAGGCCGCGCTGGACACGCTGCGCGCGGTGCGCGAGCGGGACGCCTACGCCAACCTGGTGCTGCCCGGACTGTTGCGGCAGCGCCGGATCATCGGCCGAGACGCCGCGCTGGCAACCGAACTCGCCTACGGCGCCTGCCGCACCATGGGCCTGCTCGACGAGGTGCTCGCCGCGTGCACCGAGCGGCCGCTGTCCACTGTGGATGGTCCGGCGCTGGACGCGCTGCGGCTGGGCGCCTACCAGTTGCTGCGCACCAGGATTCCCGCGCACGCCGCGGTCGCGGCCACCGTCGACCTGGTGCGTGGCACGGACGGCTCGCCGGTCGCCGGGTTCGTCAACGCGGTGCTGCGCAAGGTGTCCGAATGCGACGAGGAGACCTGGGTCGCCAAGCTCGCCCCGGATGCGACCGAAGACCCGGTCGGCAATCTCGCCTTCGGCACCGCGCATCCCAAGTGGATCGCGCAGGCGTTCGCGGTCGCGCTCGGCGACACGGGCGAGGGCCTGGCCGCCGCGCTGGCCGCCGACGACGAGCGTCCGGTCGTGCACCTGCTGGCCCGGCCCGGCGAGGTGAGCGCGGAGGAACTGGCCGCGATGACCGGCGGCGCCCTCGCCCCGTACTCGCCCTACGGCGTGCACCTGGAACCGGGCGCAGGCGATCCGGCCGACCTGGATCCGGTGCGCGAACACCTGGCCAACGTGCAGGACGAGGGCAGCCAACTGTGCGCGCTCGCGCTGTCCCGCGCGCCGCTGGAGGGCGCCGACGAGCACTGGCTCGACCTGTGCGCCGGTCCCGGCGGAAAGGCCGCGCTGCTGGCCGCGCTGGTGAAGTTCAACGGCGGCACGCTGGACGCGGTGGAACGCGCCCCGCACCGGGCCGAACTCGTTCGCCAGGCCACCCTGGAACTGCCGGTCACCGTGCACGTCGATGACGGCCGCGACCCCGACCTCAAGCACGGCGGCTTCGACCGGGTGCTGGTCGACGCGCCGTGCACCGGGCTGGGCGCGCTGCGGCGGCGGCCGGAGGCGCGCTGGCGGCGCAAGCCCGGCGACGTGCCGGAACTGGCCAAGCTGCAACGCGAACTGCTGCTCTCCGCGCTGCGCCTGGTCCGGCCGGGCGGCGTCGTCGGCTACGTGGTGTGCTCGCCGCACCTGTCCGAGACGACCGGCCTGGTCACCGACGTGATCCGGCGCAGCGGCGCGGAAGCGTTGGACACCAGGGAGTTCTTCCCGGGTGTGCCGAGCCTGGGCGATGGCCCGTTCGTTCAGCTGTGGCCCCACCTGCACGGCACCGACGCGATGTTCTGCGCGCTGCTGCGCCGTCCCTCGTGACACCCCGAAAACAGACGCTGATCGGACTCGTCTCCTCCGGGGCGGGCGGGGTCGACGCACGGCTGCGCCGTGAACTCGTCGAACCCGCGCTGCGCCGGGGCTGGCAGGTCGCGGTCGTGTTCACCCCGGTCGCCGCGAGCTGGTTCGCGGCGACCGGTGAACTCGATCGGATCGCCGCCCTGACCGATCTGCCGGTCCGGTCGCAGCCGCGACTGCCCAGCGAAGCCAAGCCGTACCGGATTCCGGACGGCTTTCTTTTTGCCCCGGCCACCGCCAATTCGATCGCCAAGCTCGCCCTGGGCATCGCGGACAACCAGGCGCTGAGCAATCTCGGCGAGGCGGTCGGCCTGCGCCTGCCGCTGGTGGTGCGCCCGCAGGCGGGCACGGCCCAACGCGATCATCCCGCGTTCGCGGGCCATCTCGCCACGCTCGCGGCGGCGGGCGCGCGGATCGAGGACGGGCCTGCCGACGACGACTGGGAACCGTTGCTGGACGTGCTGGACGAACTGCTGGAGGGTACGGGATGAGCAGGAAGCGCAGGATCAGTGTGATCTCGCTCGGAGGCACCATCTCCATGACGCCGAAGGGCGATGGCGGCGTGGTGCCGAAGCTGAGCGCGGAGGACCTGGTCGCGTCCGTGCCGGGCCTGCACGACGCCGGGGTCAAGCTGACCGCGCAGAGCTTCCGCGCGGTCGCCGGTTCCGCGGTGACCTTCGCGGACCTGGCCGCCCTGGCCGAGCTGATCACCCAGGAGATCGAGGAGGGTGCGGACGGGGTGGTCATCACCCAGGGCACCGACACCATCGAGGAGACCGCGTTCTTCCTGGACATGACCGTCGGCTGCGACACGCCGATCGTGGTGACCGGCGCGATGCGCGCGGCATCGCACGCGGGCGCGGACGGTCCAGCGAACCTGCTCGCGGCGGTGCAGGTCGCGGCCAGTGACGAGGCGGCGGGCCAGGGTGTGCTGGTGGTGTTCTGCGACGAGATCCATGCCGCCCGGCTGGTCCGCAAGACGCACACCACCTCCCCGGCCACGTTCGTCTCCGGCGGGTTCGGTCCGCTGGGTCAGGTCGTGGAGGGCAAGCCGCGGCTGCTGCGGATCACCGAGCGGGTGCCGAACATCCCGATCGGCGCGAAGCTGGCCAAGCGCAAGGTCGCGGTCATTCCGATGGGGCTCGGCGACGACGGTGAGCTGCTCCGCCGCGCCGAGGGCGGGTTCGCCGGCCTGGTGATCGCCGCGATGGGCGTCGGGCACGTGCCGGACGCGGTGCTGCCGACGTTGTTCGAGCAGGTCACGTCGGTGCCGGTGGTGCTGGCCTCGCGGACCGGCTCCGGGCCGGTGCTGCGCTGGACCTACGGTTTTCCCGGCTCCGAGCGGGATCTGCGCGACCACGGCCTGATCGGCGCCGGGTTCCTCGACCCGTACAAGGCGCGGATCCTGTTGCAGCTGCTGGTCGCCGCCGACGCGAATCGCGACGAGATCGTCGGCACATTCGCCCATTTCGAGTAATGCCCCCGCGACCAACCAGTCGTCTTTTTGCGTAATTCAGGGCAAAAATCCCCCAGAGCCACGCGATCCGGATAAGAAGGATCACGTGGCTACCTTGCGTCCTCGATCGGTCGCGGACCGCCACTCGGCTGGGCGCGGACGGCACGTCCCGCGGACCCGGGCGGCGATCGTCGCTTCGACGTGCTCCTCCTGGAGGAGGCTGCAAGGTGAGATCAGGGAGAATCGACCGGCCGACCGCGCGCCGGGTGCGGCGCGCCGCGCTGGCACTCGTGATCGGCGCCGCGACCGGGCTGTCCGGTATGGGCATCGCACACGCGAGCCCGAACTTATCCGCGACGCCCGCGGCGCCGACCAGCGCGGGACAGGTGATCACGCTGATCACCGGCGAGCAGATCCTGCTGCGGGCGGACGGTAGCTACAGCGTTGTGGCCTCGCCCGGCAGCACCGGCTCGCTGAACACGTACCGGACCGGCACCGGCGACCGGTATTTCGTGCCGAGCATGGCAACGCCCTACCTCGGCGGCGAACTCGACCCGTCGCTGTTCGACGCGAACGCGCTCACCGCAGCGAATGCCACCGGCCAGGTGCCGCTGACGCTGACCTTCGCCGCCGGCAGCACCCCCACCGCGCCCGCGGGCGTCACGCTCACCTCGGTCAGCGGCAGCACCGCGACCGGTTATGTGACAACGGCTTCCGGTCCCGCGTTCGCGGCCGCGCTGCGCGCGTCGGTCGGCGCGGACCACGCGAACGGCAAACCGGCCGGCAGCACACCGCTGGTGCCCGGACTCACCCACATCGGCCTGGCCGGCGCGGCGACGCCACCGGTCGCCACGCCGCACTATCCGTTGCACATCCTGCAGGTCAACACCAACGACCTGACCGGCAAGCCCTCCGATTTCGCCTTCGTGTACCTGGTCGACGGGGACAACGTGCGCGCGTTCACCTCGTTCGTGCCGATCGACGCCGGCATCGGCAAGGTCGCCGTGCCCGCCGGCACCTACACCGCGATCGTCGGCTTCGACGACATCGACAGCAAGGGCAACCTGGCCTCGACGCACACGGTCCTGCAGGACGTGACCGTGCCCAGCACCGGCAACGCGAGCGCCACCGTCAACGAGAGCGCGGCAACGTCGCAGGTCGGCGTCGCCGTGCCGAAGCCGGCGAACGCCCAGTTCCTGATCACCAACTACCTGCGGCTCGACGCGGCCGGCAACGGCGCCAGCTTCGCGCAGCTCAACTTCGGCGCGCCGCCGCCCACCTACATCAGCCCGACCGCGGCCCCGGCCAACGGCACCCTGGACTATCTCGTCAACTGGATCGGCACGTCGCCGGATCCCACCCAGAACTACCGCTACGACGTGGCTTTCGGCTCGGCCAAAGGCGTTCCGGCCAACGAGCAGGACACCGTCACGGACAACCAGCTCGCCATCGTGCACGACCACTTCTCCGCCGATCCGGCCACCAAGAAGGCACCCGGTTCGTTGCTGGTCGGCGCGTCCGATCCGCTGCTCGCGCGGTTCGGCGGCTGGAGTGCCGGCGGGCCCGCGCCGATGCCGGGCGACCTGACCGACTACCTCGCCTCCTCCGTCGGCGGTGACTGGCTGGCCAGCACCTTCGGCGCCAACGGCCTGGTGTTCCAAGGCGACCTGGCCACCTACGCGACCGGCCGCCAGTACGACGTGGACTGGTCGCACGGGCCGATCGCGCCCAACCTGGGCCGGCACACCGGTACCCAGTTCTGCATCGCCTGTTCCGCGGGCAGCACGCTGGAACTGGGCGTGAACGCGATCGGTGACAGCGATCCGACCCACGCGGGTCTGCTGTTCACCCAGCCGACCAGTTCGCACTTCACGCTCTACCGCGACGGCACCAAGGTGTTCGACCAGGACGGCTACGACGGCGCCGAACTGCAGAACGTGCCGACCACGGCGGCCACCTACCGCGGCGTGTTCGACCTGAGCCTGGCCGGCGTCGCCGGCATCAGCCAGTCCACGGTCACGCACACCGACCTGACCGTGCGCTACGACCCGAACGCGACCAAGGGCAGCACGCTGCCCAGCGAGTCGACCTGTCCCGGCGCATCGGCGACCACGCCGTGCGTCGTGCTGCCCGCGCTGAACCTGGGCTACCAGCTGTCGAGCGACGAGAGCAACGGCAGCGGGAGGCCGGTGCAGGTGCTGAAGCTGCGGGTCGGGCACGTCAGCTACGACGGCGCCGGTTCGCACGCGCCGATCACCTCGGCCTGCGTCTCGGTGTCCTTCGACAACGGCGCCACCTGGGAGCCGGTGCCGACCATCGGCTTCGCCGGCAACTACGTCGCGCTGTGGGCCAATCCGTCCTCGGGCGGCAGCCCGTCGATCAAGGTGACCGCGACCGACGCGAACGGTGGCTCGATCACTCAGACCGTGACCAACGCCTACACCATCGAGGGGGCAACGTCATGAAGCGCGCAGTGTTGACGGGGGTGTTGACGGGGGTCCTGGCCCTCGTGGCCACGACCCTGTCCGTCTTACCGGCGACCGCCGCACCCGCCCAGGTTCGTGACGTGTGCGGTGCTGCGGCTCCCGGGTTCGCTCGCTGCCTGGCCGAGATCCGCACCGACACCGGCGCTCACGCGCTCGCCGCGCATGCCCTGCCGGCCGGCTACGGTCCGGCCGACCTCCGCGCCGCGTACAAGCTGCCGGCGACCGGTGGCGCCAACCAGACCGTGGCCATCGTCGACGCGGGTGACGACGCGACGGCCGAGGCCGACCTCGGCGTCTACCGCAGTACCTACGGCCTGCCGGCCTGCACCACGGCCAACGGCTGCTTCCGCAAGGTGAACGAGCAGGGCAAGGCGAGTCCGCTGCCCACCAACCAGGGCTGGGGCATCGAGATCTCGCTCGACCTCGACATGGTCTCCGCAGCCTGCCAGCAATGCCACATCCTGTTGGTCGAGGGCGACTCGTCGTCCTTCGCCGATCTCGGCGCGTCGGAGAACACCGCGGTCGCGTTGGGCGGCAACGAGGTGTCCAACAGCTACGGCGGCACCGAGTTCGGCGGGATCGGCGCCTACGCGGCCGACTACTCGCATCGGGGCGTGGCGATCCTGGCCTCCTCCGGCGACTCCGGGTACGGCGTGCCGAACGTGCCGGCCGCGTACACCAGCGTCGTCGCGGTCGGCGGCACGTCGCTGACCAAGGCGAACAACGCGCGCGGCTGGACCGAGTCGGCCTGGGCGGGCGCGTCGAGCGGCTGCTCGGCCTGGGTGGACAAGCCGTCCTGGCAGTCCGACCCGAACTGCCCCGGCCGGATGGTCGCGGACGTGGCGGCGGATGCCGACCCGAGCACCGGGCCTGCCGTGTACGACGCGTTCGACGGGGTGAACTGGGCGGTGGTCGGCGGCACGAGCGCGTCATCGCCGTTCCTCGCCGGCGTGATCGGCCTGGCCGGCAACCCGGGCCAGTACCCGAACGCGTCGTACTTCTACAGCCACACCGCCGGTCTCAACGACGTGACCACCGGCAACAACAGCGGCGCCGCGGACTGCGGCGGCGACTACCAGTGCAACGCCGTGCCGGGCTACGACGGCCCGACCGGCAACGGCACGCCGAACGGGATCGCCGCGTTCTGAGCATCGGCCGCCCGCGGGGGATCCCCCTGCGGGCGGCCGGTCACTTCGGGAACCGCTGAGCGGTCTCCCGCGCCACTTCGGCCCTGGTGCGCGCATTGTCGGCCGCCAGCAGGTGTTGGTCGGAGTTGTCGGGGTGGTCGCGGCCGAGCCTGCGGTGGTGGTCGGCGATGCGGTCCTCCGCATCGGCCAGGCTGCGAGCCGCCGCGGCGAGCAGCGTCCGCAGCCGGACGGTCCGGTCCGTGAGCATGAGCGACGCATCGCCCTTCGCGTGTAGCCACGGCGGCGTCGCTGTCGCGATTTCGCGATCGACCGCCCGCTGCTCCCGGGTGTCCGACTGGTCGGCGCGACGTATTGCCGCTTCGCTCCGGTCCAGCCGCGCCGCGCTGGCCGCCAGCAGAGCGCGGGCCCGTACCGTGGCCTCGCGGCTGCGCTCCCGCATGGTGCTGGCGGCCGTACCCGACAGGCGAGCCCGCTGATCCAACCGCACTTCCCAGGCGCTGAGCCGCTGCTCCCGCGCATCGGCCGCGGTCTCCCGGCGGTCGGCGACTTGCTCCCGCTCGTCTGCCGCGCGGTCGCGCTTGTCCGCAGCGCGGTCGCGGTCGTCCCGCGCGTCGTCGGTGGTGCTTGTCTCGGCTGCCGTGTCCGGCTCGTGACCCGCTTCGCTCTGCATACCACCAGTGTCCGCCGGAACAGCGTCTCGGTCACTGGTCACTCGCGGGCACCGGAACGGTTCCCAACCGATCTCACCGGTTTGACCGGTGATCGACGATCGGTAGGGTGACTGGTCGCGGTTCGCCGACGGGGTGGGGTTGCAGGTGGCGCTGGATTCGCAGATCGGACTCGTTGGCCGGGACGACACGGCTGCGCTGATCGAACTGCTGATGAGATGGCGCACCCGGCGCCATCTGCCGGTGCTGGTCGCGTTCGGGCCGGGCGGCAGCGGCAAGAGCGCGCTGCTCGATCACGTGCAGCGCCGCTATCGGGACATGCCGATCGCCAGGGTCAACCTGGACGAGGCGGGTTCGCTGCGCTGCGAGGACATCCTCACCGCGATCTTCGACGACCTGCGCTCGTTCACCCATCCGGAATTCGGCCGGATCGAGCTGCCGCGTTACGCGCTCGCCCGGTTGGCGATGATGTGCGAGTCGCCCGGTCCGGAGGACAACGACCCGTTCGAGTCGACCCGACAGCTGCTGGCCCGGCGCGCGGAGCGCCTCCCGCCCGCGGCACGGTCCTTCGCGGAGGTCGCCGGCCTCATTCCCGGACAACACCGGTTGGGCCGGGTGTTCCGGCCGCTGGTGCACTGGTTCGCCGTGTTGGGCGTCATCGCGCCCGCCTGGCTGCGCCGGTTCCTGGTCGGCGCGACCATGGCGCACGCGTTGACCTGGTTCGAACGCGCCGCCGCCGGGTCGAACCTACTCGATCTGGCCGAGGGCAACCGGGTCGACGCGGTGTTCGTCCGGTTGCGCAGGCTGGTGCATAGCAACGACTTCACTGACCGTACTCGCGAGGGCCGGGAACGTGTCGACCGGCTGCTGGTGGCCGCGTTCGTCGCGGACATCGCCGAGGCGTTCCGGGGCAGGCGCAGGCGGCGCACCAACTGCGTGGTCCTGCTCGACGGCGCCGATCTGCTGGAACCGTTCGAGTACAGCATGTTCGAGTCCAGCCGCGGTGTGTTTCCCGCGCCGGAAACGGACTTCCTCCAGCTGATCGCCGAGGCACGGCTGGCCGAGCCGGGCGCGCCGCTGCTGGTGATCGCCACCAAACAGTCCTCTTCGGAGCTTGCCGAGGTCGAGCCCGAGAAGGTGGTGCCGGCCAACGGGGTCGAGCCGACCGAGACCGAGATCGCGGAGGCGCGCTACGCGGTCTGGTCGCGGCGCTTCGCGTCGTCCCGGGTGGTCGGCAACTCCTACTTCCCGTTGCGGCTGCGGCCTTTCACCCTCGCCCAGACCGAACAGTTCGTGGTCGAGTGGAACCGGAAGCAGGGCAGTACCGGCGCGTCCCGGATCCTGCTGGCCGAACTGCACGAGGTCACCAAGGGGCATCCGCTCGCGGTGCGGCTGGCGATCGAGGCGATCAACCTCGACTACCAGCACACCATGGTGCAGCCCGCGGTGCGCAGCGTGTTCGCGCAACGCATCCCGGGCGAGGCCGCACAGATCGGCGACTATCTGCTCGCCCGCTTCCTGCAACGGTTCCGGGTCGGCGAGGAGGTCGAGGAGCGCGTCAAGACCAGGGCGGTGCTGGCCCGGTTGGCCGCGCCGAAGTTGATCGACGAGCAGGTCATCGCGCTGCTCACGCCGGATCTCGACCCGCGCGACACATTCCTCCGGTTGCGGCACTACAGCTTCGCCGAACTCTTCGAACGCGACAGTGTCGTCACGGACCCCCAGTCGGGGGCCCACCCCGTCCGGGATCGCTATCTGACGCTGCACCCACTGCTGCGCGACCTGTTGGCCAGGACGCTGCTGTCCGAGCCCGCCCCCGGCCTGCTCTCCTACCAGGAGGTGCACACGCTGCTGCGGCAGCGCTACCACGACGACCACAACCGCGCCGCCGAGCTGTACCA
This sequence comes from Pseudonocardiaceae bacterium, assembly GCA_035948315.1. Taxonomy (GTDB): domain Bacteria; phylum Actinomycetota; class Actinomycetes; order Mycobacteriales; family Pseudonocardiaceae; genus CAJCJE01. The sequence continues at coordinate 53,180 of DASZJG010000070.1, forward strand.
CACGCTCGCGCTCGGCGACGTCGGCACCGTGGCCGCGCAGCTCAAGCAGGACGTGCAGGCCAGCAGGGCGGGTTGGCCCGCGATGCTGGAACAGATCGCCGAGGCGCCGACGCAGGACCGGTCGCAGCCGCGCCGGATCGAGCGGCTCGACCGGCTGCGGCACCGGTTCGGCGCGACCGTGCGCCGCGAGGCCGGGACGGTCCGGGACCTGGTCGAGGACATGTGGCGGCTGCGCTCGGCGACCAGCACGGCGCAGCATTCGGTGGAGACCTTCGAGCGGATCGCCAAGGACTACCTGGAACTCGGCGAACTGGTCGCGCCGGAGAACGACACCACCGCGCTGGACGAGCGGGACAACTACCAGCGGCTGGCCGAGACCTCGACCGACCTGCCGCGCAACGCCGAACCGCTGCCGAGCTACGTGCTGGCCGAGGAGAAGTTCCCGTACCCGAGCGTGCTGTTCAAGCCGCGCACCGTGCACCGGGCGGCCATCGCCGTCGTGGTGCTGCTGTTGGCCGGCTATCTGACCGTGTTCGGCGTGCAGCTGAGCAACGACTGCATCTCCGGCAACCCGCTCAACGCGATCAGTCTCGGCTCGTCGGTGCTGAATCCGACCACCACGCTGAACAAGACCTCGACCGGTGAATGCGTCGGCGTCACCGACAGCGTCGGCACCTTCGCCTATGCCAGCGGCGATTCGACCGATCCGACCGAGGTCGACGAGGTCGCCGAGATCAACGCGCTGAGCACGCTGATCTACCAACAGAACCAGCGCGTCGTCGACCAGACCGACGCCAGCGCGCGGCTGCCGTATGTCACGGTCGTCGTGGCGACGATGCTCAGTTCCGCGAACCAGCAACCGTTCCTGGACCTTTCGGTCGGCGTGAACGAGCTGCGCGGCGTGTATCTGGCGCAGGAGCAGTGGAACCAGCTGGACACCGCGCAGCGCAAACCGCCGTTCCTGGTGCGCATCCTGCTGTCCAACTTCGGCGGCGACTCGCTCTATGCGGCCCAGGCCGCCGCGCAGATCCAGCAGTTGGCCGAGCACGACTCGTCGGTGCTCGCGGTGACCGGCATGGGCCAGACCCGCGAGCAGACGGTGGCCGCGGCGACCGTGCTCGGCACCGCGACCGGAACCTGGACCGGCATCCCGGTGATCACCTCGGCGCCCAGCGGCGACGCGTTGGCCGACAAGGACTACGTGTTCATGACCGCGGCCACCAACGACCGCCAGGCCGACGTCGGCACCGCGTTCGTGCAGAGCCAGTTTCCGAACCGTCGGCTGTTCGTCATCTACGACCCGAACGACCTGTACTCCAGCGATCTCCAGTCCGCCTACACGCGTTCCCTCGCCGACGCGGGCCTGCCGCCCGCGATGCCGGAGATCTACGACGCGGACTCGACCGACACGCGGCAGTCGCTGAGCAGCATCGTCGCCGACATCTGCTCGCACAACACCGCGCAGGCGCCGCTGATCCTCTACGCGGGCCGCGCGAACGAGCTGCCCACGTTCATGGACCTGTTGCAGGGCAACACCTGTGACCAGCGCGCGGTCGTGCTCGGCGACGACGACCTCACGCAGGAGGAGACCAACGGCTACGCGGACCTGACCAGCATCGCGAACTTCGTGGACAGCAGGCTGTACTTCACCTCGTTCGGGCCGACCAAGGACGGCTGGCAGCAGCTGTTGGCCAAGAACACGCTGCCGGCGGACCTGCGCAGCAGGGAGCAGAGCGCGGAGACCAACTTCTTCACCGCCTACGCCCAGATCGAGAGCATGCAGCACGCCGAGGGCGGCAAGGCGTACCAGTCGCCGCCCAACGGGCACATCATGTTGGCCTATGACGCGGTCAACCTGGCGGTGGCCGCGATCGAGGGCGGCGTGTCCGGCACTGCGCTGCCCACCCGCGACCAGGTGTACGGCGCGTTACGCGCCATGGTCGGCAGCCGCGCGTACGCGGGGGTCAGCGGCCCGATCGACTTCGGCACAACGGACCCGACGCCGTTGAACAAGGGCGGCTACGACGCGACCAAGCTGGTCGTGGTGCAGCAGGTGCGCAAGGATCCGATCAGCGGCAAGCTCGGCTCGGCCTACGTCTACAGCCAGCCGTGATCAGCGCGCCGCAATGATCGGCACGCCGGCCTCGCGCAGCTCGGCCAGGGCTGGATGGCCCTCCGGCGTGTCGGTGACGATGCCGCTGACCTCGTGTAGCGGCAGCACGGTGAACGGCGATGCGGCACCGATCTTCTCGCTGCTGGCCAGCACATAGGTGTCGGCGGCGCGTGCGGCGAGGGCTCGTTTCATCGCGGCCTCGTCCGGGTCGCCGGTCGTGAGGCCGGCGTCGTGGTGCACGCCGGTCACGCCGAGCAGGAAGATCTCCGCGGTGACCGCGCTGGCCGCCTCGACCGTGGCCGCGCCGCAGGCGACCGCCGAATGCTTGAACAGCCGGCCACCCAGGATGAACACCTCGACCGTCGGATGGTCGACCAGCGCGGCGGCGACCGTCGGGCTGTGTGTGATCACGGTCGCGGCCAGGTCCGCCGGCAGCGCCTTGGCCACCGCCAACGCGGTCGTACCGCCGTCGAGCAGGACCGTGCCGCCCGGGTTGATCAGCGCGGCAGCAGCAGCCGCGACGCGCTGCTTGCTGTCGGTGGCGACGGCCTGACGGGTCGCGTAGTCGGCGATGGCGGGGGAGACCGGCAGCGCGCCGCCGTAGACCCGCTGGCACAGGCCGGCCGCGGCGAGTTCGCGCAGGTCACGGCGGATGCTGTCCTCGGCAACGCCGAGTTCGGCGGCGATCTGCTTGGCCAGCACCTTGCCGTCGGCACGCAGCCTGCTCAGCAACAGGTCGCGCCGCTCGCTCACCAGCATCCGTGCTCCTCCGCATTCATACGTGTTCTTGCCGAGTATTGCACGTTCTGTTTACAGTTGCCGCATGAGACCTCTGCTGATCCTGATCGCCGGCCCGTACCGCTCCGGGACCGGCGACGACCCGGCCAAGCTCGCCGCGAACCTGACCCGGCTGGAGCAGGCCGCCTGGCCGCTGTTCCGCGCGGGCCACGTGCCGATGATCGGCGAATGGGTCGCGCTGCCCGTGCTGCGCTCCGCGGGCGCGAGCGGCGTCGGCGATCCCCTTGCCGCGCAGGTGCTCTACCCGACCGCGCAACGGCTGCTCGCGCACTGCGACGCCGTGCTGCGCCTGCCCGGTGAGTCGACCGGCGCGGACAACGACGTCGCCATCGCCGAGGAACGCGGACTGCCGGTCTACTACCGGATCGAGGACGTGCCAGGCGTGGCCGCCTGAGGCTCGACTGTCTCATGTGGACGATGCGACTAGTCGGCCGACGCGACCGCGGGCGTGCGCAGCGCGGCCATGGTCGGCAGCAGCGTCGCGCCCAGGCTCAGCACGACCGCGCCGATCGCGACCGCGACATACACCCACCACGGCCCGTGCGGCACGGGCGAACCGTCGGCGGCCAGGCCGAACGGCACCAGCACGGCAACGCCGATCCCGGTGCCCAGCACCAGTCCGCTCAGCGCGATCAGCAGCCCCTCGACGCCGACCATCCGCAGAATCTGCCGGTTCGTCGAGCCGACCAACCGGTGCAGCGCGAACTCGCCCCTGCGCCGGTTCGTGGTCATCACCAGCGTGTTGACCAGCGCGATCACGGCGTAGCCGACGATCATGGCGACCAGCAGGTAGTTGATCCATTCGCTGGTCTGCTGGTGATCGGCGAACTGCGCGGCCAGTATCGTCCGGTTCTCGACCACCAGTCCGGGCTCGTTCGCGGCCAGTGCGGCAAGGTTGGCGGTGAGCTGGGCGGGACTGGTGCCCGGCGTGGCGGTGACCAGGATCTGCGGGAGCAGACCGCTGGTCAGGTGCGGGATCACCAGGTCGGCCGGCATCAGGATGGTGTCGTAGCCGCGCTGCCCGCTGAGCAGGGCGACGATCCTCGGGTTGACCAGGGCTCCGTCGCCGAGCCGAATGGCCATCGTCTGGCCGAGTTGGACGTTCTGGTCGTCGGCGATGCCGGTCGGCAGGGCGATGGTGTCGCCGGTCAGGTCGGCCAGGTTGCCTCGGGTGACCGTGATCGCGGTGGTCTGCGCCGCCGCGTTCGCGGTGATGCCCTGCACCGGATAGTCGTTGACGTCCGGGGCCTGGTGATGCTTGCTGCTCGGGTCGTCGAAGGTCTTGTCGGTCAGGTAGCCGGTCGTGCTGGCGAACGCGGACGCCGCGGCAACGCCGGGAGTGCGCCGCACGGTGTCCACGAAGTTCACCGGCAGGCCGCCGGTGCTGCTGGCGACGACCGCGTCCGCGCGCAGGCTCGACGCGTAGGCGGACTCGGCGTCCGCGACCGACGTGGTCTGGAGGTAGATCATGGCGATCGCCATACCGGTGGCCAGCATGATCGGCACCACCGCGCCGGCCAGACGGACCTTCGTCGCCTTCGCGTTGAGGATCGCCAGATACCCGGCGACGCCGGTGAACGAGCGCAGTGGCCAGCGGAACGCGGCCGTGCACAGCCGGCATATGCCCGGACCGAGCAGCGCCAGCGCGCACGCCCACAGGATCGCCGACGGACCTGCGGTGCTGGCCGCGACCGGGCCCGCCATCACGGTCGCGGTCACGATGGCCAGCGCGGTGCCGCCGCCGAGACACGCGATCGCCGCGGTCAGCCGGAGCCAGCCGAGCCAGTGCTGTTGCACGGACGCCTCGGCGAGCGCGTCGGTCGGCTTGGCCCGCGCCGCGCGGTTGGCCGCGATGAACCCGGCCAGGACCGCAGTGAGCAACCCGATGCCGATCGCGCTGATCGTCGGTATCCAGCCCTGGTGGAACTGGATGGCGGGGGAGATGACCCCGTTGGCGCCCATCTGTCCGGTCAGCCAGCGACCCGCGGCCTGGCCGGGGAAGTAGGCGAGCCCGGTGGCCAGCACCGCGACCGCGATCACCTCCGCCATGATCATCCGGCGCACCTGGTTGGGTGTTGCGGCGATCGCGCGCAGCAGCGCGAGTTCCCGCTGCCGCAACTGGATGGACAGGCCGAGCGTGGCGCCGACCACGAAGATCGCGATGGCGATCGCCAACCCGCCGAACACGCCGGCCAGCGCGACCAGGTTGTCGCCGCCGTTGACCGCGCCCGCGATCTCGGCCTGCCCCCGGTCGTCTCCGGTCAGCGCGACCGCGTTGTGTCCACTGAGGACGCTGGTCAGTTTCTGGTCCAGCGCGTCGACGTTCGTGCCCGGCGTGGTCAGCACGCCGATGGAGTCGACCTTGCCGGGTTTGCGGAGCAGCGTCTGTGCCTCGTCGTCGGTGAAGAACATCGTCGCCGGGTCAGCGGTTTTCGCCTGTGCCAACCCAACCACGCGGAAATCCTGCGCGCCGCCCGCGACCGCCAGCCGGACCTCGTCACCGACCCGGACGCCCAGGCTCGCGTCGGCCACCACGTCGGTATCCGCGCTCGGCGCCGTGCCGGCAGTCAATGTGTAGGGCGCGAGTCGCGCCGAGGACCAACCGTGTCCTGTGGACGGTGCGCCGACCGTTCCGTTGTGTAGCAACGTTGTCGGGACGGAGACATCCGGCACTGCGGCCGCGACCCCGGGCAGTGCCTGGATGGTGTCGACGAGACCGGTGTCGATCCGCACCCGCTCCGGCAGGTCCGAGCCGGCGCCCTTGGCGCCGGAAGCCTGGTCGCCGGTGACCACGATCGGTGCGGCGGCGAGGCGTTGCGGCGCGATGGCGGTGCGGATACCGGTCTCCATCAACCCGCCGCAGGCCATCACGATGGTCGCGCCGAACAGCAGCGCGACGAACGACGCGACGAACCCGCCTGCGCGCAAGCGCAAGGTACGCAGGGCAAGCCGGATCATCACGCCACCCCGCCCCGCACCGGCATGCGCCGCTCACCCAGTTGCGTCATGCGTTCCGCGACCCCGGCCACGGTCGGATCGAGGAGTTCGCCGACGAACCGGCCGTCCGCCAGGAACACCACCCGGTCCGCGTACGCGGCGGCGACCGGATCGTGGGTGACCATGACGACGGTCAGCCCGGCCTGGCGCACGGTTTCCCGCAGCAGGCCGAGCACCTCACGCGAGGTACCGGTATCCAGGGCTCCGGTCGGCTCGTCGCCGAACACCACGGCGGGCCGCGTGATGAGCGCGCGGGCGATCGCCACCCGCTGCTGCTGGCCGCCGGACAGTTCGCTGGGCCGCCGGTTCACCTTGCCGTCCAACCCGACCCGGGCCAGCACGTCGAGCACGGCCGCGCGCTTGGGCCCGCGTCCGGCCAGCCGCAGGGGCAGCGTCACGTTCTCCAGCACGGTCAGCGCGGGCAGCAGGTTGAACGCCTGGAACACGAACCCGATGCGCTCCCGGCGCAGTTCGGTCAGCTTCCGCTCGGACAGGCCGTTCAGTTCCTGCTCGGCCAACAGCACGCTGCCGGAACTCGGGCGGTCGAGGCCGGCCGCGCAGTGCAGAAAGGTCGACTTGCCGGACCCGGAGGGTCCCATCACGGCGGTGAAGCTTCCTTCGCGGAAGCCGATCGTCACCCCGTCCAGCGCGCGCACGCCGGTGCGCCGGTTGCCGTAGATCTTCACCACGTCGCGCAACCGCACGATCTCCGCATTCATAGGAAAAACGGTAGGAAGACCGGACCCGGCGAACCATGGTGTGATCCCGCCAACGCGAAGTGGGGTATACCCCACCGCGAAGGGAGGCCAAAAGAAACATCATCGGCGTTGAACGTTGCCGGGCCGGAACGTTGTCCGGCAAGAACGTTGTGCGCCAAGAAGATCAAGCGACCGTAAGCGATCGCGAGTTGTCCACAGCCTGAGGCCGGTCACCGCGGTGCGGGCCGGCCCCAGGCTGGGTCAACGAACATGCGCCTTGCTGGGTCAGCTGAGCGCGGTGAGCAGCGCGGCACGCTGCCGGTCGCCGAGGCCAGCGGCCCGACGCTCGGCAGGGATACCGGCCTCTTCGAGGACCGCGGCCACTTTGGCCGGTCCGTAGCCGGGCAGGGCCTTGACCAGCTGCGCGACCTTGGTTTTGCCGACGATCGCATCGCTCTTGGCGCGCGAAAGAACCGCGGGGATCGTCTCGGAACCCGTCTTGATGTCGTTCAGCAGCTTGGTGCGTGCCTGCCTGGCCTCGGCGGCCTTGGCCAATGCAGCCTGGCGCTGCTCGGGGGTCAGGTTAGGGAGAGCCACTCGTCGTCTTCCTTCCATTCAGGACAGTCCATCCACGCGTGTCACGCGTGGTTGGCAACCCATCATGAGGCCTCACCCTGCCACGTCCCGCAGCGACACGTCGAAGAACCCCCTCCACCACGTTGTTCGTTTGCCCACGTCGAACGTTCGCGGGTCGGTCCGCACGGGGTATTTGGTCACGCCCTGTGGATGATGTGCGCCAACAGGTAGTACTCGAAAGGGTGACGCGAGCCGACTCGGACCGTTTCAGATGGGCGCAGAGTGGCCATTGTCGACGTGCTCCCGCTGATCGGTCAGTGATCGCGCCCTGACGGCCGGAATCAGCCGTTGAGCTGGGTGAGTTCAGCACATCGAGGCATTCGCCGACGCGCCGTGCCGCCCTGCGTCATGTTCTCGGCGGCGGTGTCTTGTGTGTCGCGCCCGGTTGGCAGAGGCTGTCCGCGGGGGTGTTCGCGGTCCGTACACGGTGAGGAGAGATGCGGCGTGGCTCAGGTGGGTTCTTCGGCGACCGAGACATTTCGGCAGGCAAGGGACTTCCTGCTGGAACGGCGGGACAGCTACGACCTCGCCTACCGAGACTTCCGCTGGCCGGAATTCACCGAGTTCAACTGGGCGCTCGACTGGTTCGACGCGGTAGCGGCCACTGAGCCGACCGCCTCGCGGCCCGCGCTGTGGATCGTCGAGGAGGACGGCACCGAGGTCCGCTACACCTTCGCCGAGCTGTCCGCCCGGTCCAACCAGGTGGCGAACTGGCTGCGCTCGCTCGGCGTTGCCCGGGGCGATCGGCTCATCCTGATGCTCGGCAACCAGACCGAGCTGTGGGAGACCGTCCTGGCCGCCATCAAGCTCGGCGCGGTGGTCATCCCGGCCAGCACGCTGCTCGGCCCGAACGACCTCACCGACCGGGTGGACCGGGGCAACGCCAAGCACGTGGTGGTGCGCTCGGTCGACGCGCCCAAGTTCGCCAAGGTGGGCGGCGACTACACACATGTAGCGGTCGGCGACCCGGTCGACGGTTGGCACAACTACGCCGACGCCTATGGCGCGTCCGTCGAGTTCACGCCGGACGGAGCCACGGCGGCGACCGACACGCTGCTGCTCTACTTCACCTCGGGCACCACCGCGCAACCGAAACTCGTTGAGCACACGCAGATTTCCTACCCGGTCGGCCATCTGTCCACAATGTACTGGATCGGCCTGCGGCCCGGCGACGTCCACCTGAACATCTCCTCGCCCGGCTGGGCGAAACATGCCTGGAGCAACATCTTCGCGCCGTGGAACGCGGAAGCCTGCGTGTTCATCTACAACTACAACCGCTTCGACGCGGGCGCACTGCTGGGCCAGATCGACCGCTGCGGCGTCACCAGTTTCTGCGCGCCGCCGACGGTCTGGCGGATGCTCATCCAGGCCGACCTGACCCAGTTGGCCAATCCGCCGCGTGAGGTCGTCGGCGCGGGCGAACCGCTCAACCCGGAGGTCATCGACCAGGTCAGCAAGGCGTGGGGGCGAACCATCCGGGACGGCTTCGGCCAGACCGAGACGACCGTGCAGATCGCCAACACCCCGGGTCAGCCGGTCAAGCCCGGCTCGATGGGCCGGCCGGTGCCCGGCTACCGGGTCGCGCTGATCGACCCGGCCAGCGGCGTCATCGGCGAGGAGGGCGAGATCTGCCTGGACCTCGCGCACCGCCCGACCGGCCTGATGGTCGGCTACCGCGACGACGACGCACGTACCGCCGAGGTCATGCGCGACGGCCACTACCACACCGGCGACGTCGGTTCGCGTGACGCGGAGGGCTACATCACCTACGTCGGGCGCGCGGACGACGTGTTCAAGGCGAGCGACTACAAGATCTCGCCGTTCGAACTGGAGAGTGTGCTGCTCGAACACGAAGCCGTCGCCGAGGCGGCCGTGGTGCCCGCGCCCGACCCGGTCCGGCTGGCCGTGCCCAAGGCCTACGTCACGCTGGCCGCGGGTCACGAACCCACCCGCGAGACCGCGCTGGCCATCCTTGCCTTCGCCAAGGCGAACCTGGCCCCGTACAAGCGGGTTCGGCGGCTGGAGTTCACCACCGAACTGCCCAAGACGATCTCCGGCAAGATCCGCCGCGTCGAACTGCGCGGTCGCGAACAGGATCTGCCGGCCGAGTCGAGGGAGTACCGCGAGGAGGCATTCCCGGAGCTGCGCGGCTGAGTCCGCTGGGCCTTTCGGCCGCGTCCAGCCGGGCGAGAACTGCTGACTCTGGGCATCCGGGCCGGTACGGTGCGTGTTAACCGACTGGCGACGGGGCGCGGGGGGCGGTGTGTCGAGCGAAACGGACCGGCCAGCGACGATGCGCGCCACCCTCGGGGTCGGCGAGTTCCGCGCGATCTGGCTCGCCGAGTTCCAGTCTGTGCTCGGCGACCAACTCGCCAGGGTCGCGCTGTCGGTGCTGGTCTTCCAGCGCACCGGCTCGGCGGTCTGGCCCGCGCTGACCTACTCGCTCACCTACCTGCCGGACCTGTTCGGCGGCACGCTGCTGGCCGGCTGGGCCGACCGGTTCCCGCGTCGCGCGGTCATGGTGGTCGCGGACCTGGCGCGCGCCGTGCTGCTCGGTGCGATGGCCTTACCCGGGGTGCCGTTGCCGCTGGTCGCCGTGCTGCTGGTGCTCGCGCAACTGCTGAACTCGCCGTTCAACGCGGCCCAGGCGGCCACCCTCCCGGTCGCGTTGGACGGCGAGAACTATGTGCTGGGCCAGTCGCTGCGCCAGGCCACCAACCAGGCAGGACAACTCGTCGGGTTCGCGGTGGGCGGCCTGGTGATCGCGGTCATCGGACCGTCCGCCGGGCTCGCGGTGGACGCGGCGAGCTTCCTGCTCTCCGCGATCGTGATCGCGTTCGGCGTGCGGTCCAGGCCCGCGCCCGCCGTCGAGGGCACGAAGGCCGGCACGGCCATGCGACGGCTGGCCACCGGTGCGCGGATCATCTGGCGTGACGATCGACTGCGCGCGTTGGTGACCCTGGCCTGGCTGGCCGGGTTCGTGATCGTGCCGGAAGGACTCGCCGTGCCCTACGCCGCCGAACTCGGCGGCGGGGCGAGCACGGCCGGTCTGCTGCTGGCCGCGCATCCGGCCGGGATCGTGCTCGGCGCGTTCTTCTTCGGACGGTTCGTCACACCGTCGGTGCGGGCGCGGCTGCTCGGCCCGCTCGCGGTGTTGGCGATCGTGCCATTGCTGGGCTATGCCTGGCATCCGCCGCTGGCCGCCACCATCGGTCTGCTGCTGGTGTCCGGGTTCTGTGCGTCCTACCAGGTGACGGCGAGCGCGACGTTCATGCGGCTGGTGCCGGACGAGTCCCGGGGGCAGGCGTTCGGGCTCGCCGGATCAGGGCTGATCGCGGTGCAGGGTATCGGTTTGGTGGCCGGTGGCCTGTTGGTGCTGGGACTGCATTCGGCAGGGCGCACCGTCGCGGTGATCGCCCTCGCGGGTGTGCTGGCCGCCCTGCCGGCTGCAGCCGCCTGGCGGCGTGCCCGCCAGGCGAATCCGTTGGAATAGCGGGATTACCAGGTTTGGCCGGGGGTCCACAGGTTCCAGGTCTGTCCGCGCATGACTGCCTCCATGGTCTTGGTGACGGATAGTTGTTGTGCCCTACGCCCGATTGCCGAGACCGGCACCCAGACGACGGAGTGACATTGCGTATTCTGCTGGTTACCGTGCTGGGGTGTTGGCGGGGAGGGGATCACGCCCGGCTGGCGACTCCGGGCAGACCGGCTCCAGTGTCGCCCAGGTACACCGATGGTGGACACCACCGGCGCGCTGGGACCTGTGGCAGTACCAGGTCCGAGGAATCATCGGATATGTGCTGGTCATCGATGGTGCGGCGCTCGCGTTGGCGATCAGGTCGTGCCTGGTTGATGCACACATTGTTGGTGGTTTGTTACCTTTCGTAATCCTGCTGGCCTGCGCCGTTGCGTACACCGAGATGTCCCGGCCGATCGAACGGGTCCGGGAGCACTTCGCCGGCAGCCCGCACATCGACCTCAACTCGGTCTGGATGTTCGCTGCCGCGCTGCTGCTGCCGCCCAGCCTGTGCGCGGTGGTCATCGCGGCGTCGTTCGGCTACCGCTGGCTGCGGGTGCGCCGGCACGTCGTGCACCGCCAGGTGTTCAGCGCCGCCGCGACGATTCTCGCGGCGGTCGCCGCGACGATGGTGATGCGCCTGCTCGGGATGACCTCGTTCGCGCTGCTGCCGCACACGCTCGCCGGTCTCGGCGTCGTCGTCGCGGGCGGCCTGGTGTTCCTGCTGGTGAACACCGTGCTGGTGAGCGGGGCCGTGTATGTGAGCAACGGCGAGGACGGTGTCGGCCACCGGGCCCGGATCGGCGCGGCGCTCGGCTCGCCGATGGACTACTCGCTGGAGGCCGCCACCATCGGCCTCGGCATCCTGCTCGCCTGGGCGCTGGTCGCCTGGCCCGCCGCGCTCGTGCTGATCGTCGGCGTCACCCTCGTGCTGCACCGCTGCGTGCTGCTGCGCCAGTTGCGCGAGAAGGCCAGCACCGACGGCAAGACCGGCCTGCTCAACGCCGACGCCTGGCAGCGCGCCGCGCGCGGCAGGCTGTTCCGCGCGACGCGGCTCGGCACCAGCAGCAGCCTGCTCATGCTCGACCTCGACCACTTCAAGGAGGTCAACGACCGCTACGGCCACCAGACCGGCGACGAGGTGCTGCGCGTCCTGGCCGACACGCTGCGCGGCGAGCTGCGCGGCAACGACCTGATCGGCCGGTTCGGCGGCGAGGAGTTCACCATGCTGCTGCCGGACACCACGGTCGCGGCCGCGACGCTGATCGCGGACCGGCTCAGACGCAGAATCAGCGAACGGATCAGCGCCCATCTCACCGCTGAGGACGATCCGCTGAAGGTGACCGCGTCGATCGGCGTCGCCGAGCATCCCGCGCACGGCAGCACGGTCGACGCGCTGGTCCGGTCCGCCGACGCCGCCCTCTACGACGCCAAGGCGGCCGGCCGCGACCGCACCAGCGTGGCCTGGCAGCGCGCCCTCGAATCCGCCTAGCTCAGTTTCGTGGTGCGGGTGGCGACCAGGCCGGCGACCGCGCCCCAGCCGAGCAGGATCAGCGCGCACACCCAGACCGGCGTGCCGCCCTGCCCGATCGCCGAATAGAGCCCCTCGGCCAGCGCGCCGGACGGGGTGACCAGCAGCGCGTCCCGCACCCCCGCCGGAATCGACGACGAGGCGAGCCCGGCACCGCCGACCAGCAGCAGCGCGAACCAGATGATGTTGGCCAGCGCCAGCACGATCTCCGCGCGCAGCGACCCGCCGAGCAGCACACCCAGCGCGCCGAACGCGAGCGTGCCCAAGGCGATCAGCAGCACGGCCGCGCCGACCCCGGACCAGTTCGGCGACCAGCCGAGGATCGCGGCCACGATGCCCAGCACCACGATCTGCACGACCACCACCGCGACCGCGGCGGTGAGTCGGCCGGCCACCAGCAGCCAGCGGGGGAGCGCGGTGGCGGCGAGCCGCTTGAGCACGCCGTAGCGGCGGTCGAAGCCCAGCGCGATGGCCTGGCCGGTGAATGCGGAGGACATCACGGCCAACGCGAACACCCTCGGCGTCACCGCGTCGATCCGGGGGGCCGGCATCGGGATGACCTTCACCAGGGTCAGCCCGATCAGCAGCACCAGCGGGATGAACAGGGTGAGCAGCACCTGTTCGCCGTTGCGCAGCGCGAGCATGGTCTCGATCCGCGCCTGGGTGAACAGCATCCGGCGCTTGCTGCCCAGGCCCGGCGCCGGGGTGAAGGTGCCGGGCGCGAAGCGCGTCGAGGTGGTCATTGTTCTCCAGACATCATGAGCGCAGCTCGCGGCCGGTCAGGTCGAGGAACACGTCCTCCAGGCTGCGCTTGCTGACCTGCAACGCCTCCGCGAGCACGCCCTGCTGCGCGCACCAGGCGGTCACCGTGGACACCACCTGCGGGGTGATCTCACCGTTGACCACGTACTGGCCGGGCGTGGTCTCATCGGTGGTGCAGTCCTCCGGCAGCGCGGCCTTGAGCAGCTTGAGGTCCAAGCCGCGCCGGGCCTGGAAGCGCAGCCGCTGCTCGTCGGCCGCGCCCGTGGTGAGCTCGCCCGGCGAGCCGTCCGCGACCACCTTGCCGTTGTCGATGATCACCACCCGGTCGGCCAGCGCCTCGGCCTCCTCCATCAGGTGTGTGGTCAGCAGCACGCTCACGCCGTCGCCGCGCAGCGCGTCCACCAGGTCCCACACCAGGCGTCGCGCCTGCGGGTCCATGCCGGCGGTCGGTTCGTCCAGGAACACCAGCTCCGGCCTGCCGACCAGCGCACAGGCCAGCGACAGCCGCTGCTGCTGGCCACCGGAGAGCCGTTTGAACGGCGTGCGCCGCGCCGAGTCCAGGCCGAGGATGTTCAGCAGCCAGCCGGTATCCAGCGGGTTGGCCGCGCAGGAGGCGACCAGCGCGAGCATCTCGTCGACCCGCACGCCCGGATACGCGCCGCCGCCCTGCGGCATCACGCCGACCCGGGCCCGCAACGTCGCACCGTCGGCGCGCGGATCGAGGCCGAGCACGCGGACGGTGCCGGCGTCGGCGGCGCGGAAACCCTCGCAGATCTCGACGGTCGTGGTCTTGCCGGCGCCATTGGGACCGAGCAGGGCGAGCACGGACCCGGCGGGCAGCAGCAGGTCCAAGCCATCGACGGCGGTCTTCGAGCCGTAGCGCTTCCGCAGTCCCGTCACCTCGACGGCGGGTTGTCTCACAACCGAACAGCCTAAGCCGTGGCCTGGCTCACCTGCTTTTGACCTGGTCCGTCCCGTCGATCCCGCACGATCGGGACCCAGCGGCGCACGATCAGCAGGGCGATCGCGAACACGATCAGCGCGGCAAGGTAGGCGTCGATGCCGACATAGCCGGCGGCGATGGGACCGCCGGTCGGCAGCGGGGTGACCATCCCGTAGCCGGCGCTGATCGCCGCGGTCGCGGTGCGGAACTTGCGGTTGTTCACGCTGGTCGCCAGCGGGACGATCGCCCACAGCAGGTACCACGGCTGCACGGTCGCGGACAGCAGCGCGACCACGCCCAGGGCGAGGCCAAGGCCGGTCATCGGCTGGATCCTGCCTCGGTAGGAGCGCCAGAGCAGCACGATCGCGGTCACGCCGCTGGCGATCTCGCCCAGCCAGCGCATCACGCCGACGCTGGTCGCGGTGTGGTTGCCCAGGCCGAGCAGGATGCCGAGGCCGCCGCCGATGGACCCGATCGCGGTGACCGGCGACTCCCAGCTGACCACGATGCCGTTGTTGTTCAGCGCGTTCACCCAGCCGAAGCCCAGTCCCGTGCCGAGCGAGATGATCACGGTCAGCACCGCGAACACGCCCGTGACCAGCAGCGCCGCGTACACCAGATGTCGGAACCGACCGCCCCAGCGTCGCGCGACCAGCACACCGAGGAAGCCGAGGGTGGGCAGCGCGGAGAGCTTGATCGCCACGCCGAGCGTGATCACCGCGACACCGGCGAGCAGCCAGAGCAGCTCCCTGCGGGTCACTGGTTCGCCGATCTTGGGCAGGCCGATCAGCGCGATCTCGAAGCCGGCCAGCATCAGGCCGATCATCAGCGCTTCGTTGTGCACGCCGATCAGCAGGTGCCAGATGAGCAGCGGATTCGCCACGCCCAGCCAGAGCGCGCTGACCGGCTGCACGCCGAACCGCCGGGCGAGCCTCGGCACCGCCCACACGATCAGCGCGATGCCGATCAGTTCCAGCGCGCGCTGGAGGTAGACGCCGGTGACGACGTGGTTGCCGCTGATCGCGTTGAGCCCTCGGCCGATGTAGAGGAACAGCGGCCCGTACGGCGCGGGCGTGTCGCGCCAGATGCTGTCCACGCCCCTGGTCAGCGGGTCGGAGACGCCCAGCGCGGGCACCGGGCCGAGCTTGTACGGGTCGAAGCCGAGCGCGGCGATCTTGGACTGGGCCAGGTAGCTGTACACGTCGCGGCTGAACATCGGCGGCACGAACAGCAGCGGCACCGCCCAGGTGATCAGCGTGCGGTGCATCTGGCGGGTGGAGAGCAGCCGGGGCCGGCCGGGCCGGACGAAGCGACCGAGCCACAGCCAGGCCAGCACGATCATGGCGATGCCGGCGAGCGCGCAGGCCAGCTCGACTGTGGGCATGCGCACAAACAGTCCGAGGAATGGCGTGGTGACCAGCGGGTTGAACACGGGTGAGGCGCTCGCGCCGAGCGAGCCAGCGGCCAACAGGAGGGCCCCGACCGTGCCGAACCGGCGGATCAGTTTGACCTGGCGCTCGTCGGCCTCGTCGAGCGGGCCCGGTTGGTCTGGTTTGGGCAGGAAGTCGTCATCGAGCGGGGTCGGTTCACCCGCCTGCTGGTCGACGTTGTCGGTTCTGCCCATCACCACGTGACGAAGCGTATCGATCGGGGGATTGGCGTGAGCCGGGTCACCCGAAGTCGATCGAACTTTGCTTGATCGACGTAAATACGTCACACTTGTGTTGTGAAAAACGTCGGCGCTGCTCCGGGAGCCGCCGAGACCGCGAACCCGGCCTCGACGGAGCCTCACGCGCAGCCTGCCGACCGACGCACCAGGCAGGCCGTGGCCCGGCTGATGCTGGAACGCGGGCCGATCACCGCGGTGGACATCGCCGAAGCGCTGAACCTCACCGCCGCAGCCGTCCGCCGTCACCTCGACATGCTCATCGAAGCAGGCGAGGTCGGCACCAGGGACGCGCCCCGGCGCGGCCAGCGGGGCAGGGGCCGACCGGCCAAGCTGTTCCTGCTGACCGAGACCGGCCGCTCCCGCTTCGGCCACGCCTACGACGATCTTGCCGTGTCCGCCCTGCGCTTTCTCGCCCAACAGGGTGGCGAGCAGGCGGTGCGCGCGTTCGCCGAATCCAGGGTGGACGCCCTGGTCGGGGGACACCGCTCCGAGGTCACCGCGCCGACCGACGCGGCCGGGCGGGCCAGGGCGCTCGCGGAAGCGTTGACCAGCGAGGGATACGCTGCGTCGACCCGACAGGTCGGCTCCGGCGAGCAGTTGTGTCAGCACCACTGCCCGGTGGCGCACGTCGCCGCCGAGTTCCCGCAGCTGTGCGAGGCCGAGACGGCGGTCTTCGCCGACCTGCTCGGTACCCACGTGCAGCGGCTGGCGACGATCGCCCGTGGCGACGCGGCCTGCACCACCCACGTGCCGGCGAGTTCGGTCCCGAACCCGAACAAGCCGGAGATACAAGCAACAGATGATGGAGGGGAGTCCGGATGACTGCCGCTGCCGAGCAGCGCACACCCACCACGCCAGTAGTGCCCCCGATGAGCCAGGACGAGACCCTGGCGACGCTGGGCAACTACGAGTACGGCTGGGCTGACGCGGATACGGCCGGGGCGAGCGCCCGACGGGGCCTCGACGAAGACGTCGTCCGGGACATCTCGGCGAAGAAGAGCGAGCCCGAGTGGATGCTCGAGCAGCGGCTCAAGGCGCTCAAGCTGTTCGAGCGCAAGCCGATGCCGAACTGGGGCGCCGACCTGTCCGGGATCTACTTCGACACCATCAAGTACTTCGTCCGGTCGACCGAGAAGCAGGCCGAGTCCTGGGAAGACCTGCCCGAGGACATCAAGAACACCTACGACAAGCTCGGCATCCCGGAGGCGGAGAAGCAGCGCCTTGTCGCCGGCGTCGCCGCGCAGTACGAGAGCGAAGTCGTCTACCACAAGATCCGCGAGGACCTGGAAGCCCTGGGCGTCATCTTCCTGGACACCGACACCGGTCTGCGTGAGCACCCGGAGCTGTTCAAGGAGTACTTCGGCTCGGTCATTCCCAGTGGTGACAACAAGTTCTCCGCGCTGAACACCGCGGTCTGGAGTGGTGGGTCGTTCATCTACGTCCCCAAGGGCGTGCACGTGGACATCCCGCTCCAGGCGTACTTCCGGATCAACACCGAGAACATGGGCCAGTTCGAGCGGACCCTGATCATCGTCGACGAGGACGCCTACGTGCACTACGTCGAGGGCTGCACCGCGCCGATCTACAAGTCGGACTCGCTGCACTCGGCGGTCGTCGAGATCATCGTCAAGAAGGGTGGTCGGTGCCGGTACACCACCATCCAGAACTGGTCGAACAACGTCTACAACCTGGTCACCAAGCGCGCCAAGGCCGAAGAGGGCGCGACCATGGAGTGGATCGACGGCAACCTGGGTTCCAAGGTCACCATGAAGTACCCGTCGGTGTTCCTGATGGGCGAGCACGCGCACGGCGAGGTGCTCTCCATCGCGTGCGCCGGTGAGGGGCAGCACCAGGACGCGGGCGCGAAGATGGTGCACATGGCGCCGCACACCACCTCGACCATCGTGTCGAAGTCGGTGGCGCGTGGCGGCGGTCGCACCTCCTACCGCGGTCTCGTCCAGGTGAACAAGCGGGCGCACCACTCCCGCTCCACGGTCAAGTGCGACGCCCTGCTGGTGGACCAGATCAGCCGCTCGGACACCTACCCGTACGTGGACATCCGCGAGGACGACGTGTCCATGGGACACGAGGCCACGGTGTCCAAGATCAGCGAGGACCAGCTGTTCTACCTGATGTCCCGCGGCCTCACCGAGGACGAGGCCATGGCCATGATCGTGCGCGGCTTCATCGAGCCGATCGCGCGCGAGCTGCCGATGGAATACGCCCTCGAACTCAACCGACTCATCGAGCTCCAGATGGAAGGGGCCGTCGGCTAATCATGACGACCACCCAACAGCCGACCCAACACGGACTCGGCGCGCATTCGCACGGCCCCGTGAGGGTGCCGGCCTCGACCCGGGCGGACCGGCAGGACAACGTCGCGGTTCCGCAGGGCCGTGAGGAGAACTGGCGCTTCACGCCGATGAAGCGGTTGGGCAGCCTCGTTCCCGCGAAGCCGGCGACCGGCACCGCGACCGTCGAGGTCGTCTCCGGTTCCGACGTGCTCGTCGACTCGGTCGGCCGCGACGACGAGCGGATCGGCGTCACCGGCGAGCCGACCGACTACATCTCGCGCACCGCCTTCGAGTCCTTCGCCAAGGCCACCGTGGTCACCGTGCCGCGTGAGTCCAAGGTGGACGAACCGGTGACGGTCACGATCACCGGTCCCGGCGCGGGCCAGATCGCCTACGGACACATCCAGCTGCGCGCCGAGGCGTTCGCCCAGGCCGTCGTGGTGCTGGACTTCCGAGGCTCCGGCAGCTACGCGGACAACCTGGAACTCGTCGTCGGCGACGGCGCCAAGCTGACCGTGGTCGCCGTGCACGACTGGGCCGACGACGCCGTGCACGTGACCGCGCACCAGGCCAAACTCGGCCGGGACGCGGTCCTGCGGCACACCGTCGTCACCCTCGGCGGCGACCTGGTCCGGGTCAGCCCGACCGTCGCCTTCACCGAGAAGGGCGGCGACGCCGAGCTGACCGGCCTGTACTTCGCCGACGCGGGCCAGCACCTGGAACACCGGCTGTTCGTGGACCACGCGGTGCCCAACTGCCGCAGCAACGTCGCCTACAAGGGTGCGCTGCAGGGCGAGGGCGCCCGCACCGTGTGGATCGGCGACGTGCTGATCCGCGCTGCGGCCGAGAACACCGACACCTACGAGCTGAACCGCAACCTGGTGCTCACCGACGGCGCGCGCGCCGACTCGGTGCCGAACCTGGAGATCGAGACCGGCGAGATCGTCGGCGCTGGCCACGCCAGCACCACCGGCCGCTTCGACGACGAGCAGCTGTTCTACCTCCAGGCTCGTGGCATTCCGGAGGACCAGGCGCGCAGGCTCGTGGTGCGCGGCTTCTTCCACGAGATCCTCGCCAAGATCGGCGTGCCGAGCGTGCGTGAACGCCTCGAGGCGGCGATCGAAGCCGAACTCGCGGTGGTCGGCATATGACCACCGGCATGCGCGTGTGTGCGCTCGCCGATCTGGAGGAAGGCAAGCCTGCCGCCTACTCCGTCGGCGATACGCAGGTCGTGCTGGTGCGCGACGGCGATGCCGTGCACGCGCTGCGCGACGAGTGCTCGCATGCCGAACTCGCGTTGAGCGAGGGCGAGATCACCAAGGGCCGGGGCGGTGCGCTGCGCATCGAGTGCTGGCTGCACGGGTCCTGTTTCGACCTGCGCACCGGCGAACCGTCCTCGCCACCCGCGACCGAACCGGTCGACGTGTTCGCGGTGACCGTCGCGGACGCGGAGGTCTACGTGGACACCGCCGCCCCGACAAACCGCTAGCCACCAAGCTCCCACCATCCGACACGGAGAAGCGAAGAAGAAATGGCCACCCTGGAGATCAAGGACCTGCACGTCTCGGTCGTCACCGAGGACACCACCAAGGAGATCCTCACCGGCGTCAACCTGACCATCAAGGCCGGCGAGACGCACGCGATCATGGGGCCGAACGGGTCGGGCAAGTCCACCCTGTCCTACGCGATCGCCGGGCACCCCAAGTACCAGGTCACCTCCGGCGAGGTGCTGCTCGACGGCGAGGACATCCTCGGCATGACCGTCGACGAGCGTGCGCGGGCAGGCGTCTTCCTCGCCATGCAGTACCCGGTCGAGGTGCCCGGCGTGTCCATGTCGAACTTCCTGCGCACGGCGGCGACCGCGGTTCGCGGCGAGGCGCCGCAGCTGCGCAAGTGGGTCAAGGAAGTCAAGGCAGCCATGGGCGAGCTGGAGATCGACGCAGCCTTCGCCGAACGCAGCGTGAACGAGGGCTTCTCCGGCGGTGAGAAGAAACGCCACGAGATCCTGCAACTCGCGTTGCTGCACCCGAAGATCGCGATCCTGGACGAGACCGACTCCGGCCTGGACGTGGACGCGCTGCGCGTGGTTTCCGAGGGCGTGAACCGCTACAAGGCCGATGGCGACGTCGGCGTCATGCTGATCACCCACTACACCCGCATCCTCAAGCACATCTCCCCGGACTTCGTGCACGTGTTCTCGGGCGGTCGCATCGTCGAGTCCGGCGGCCCGGAGCTGGCGAACCGGCTGGAGGACGAGGGCTACGTCCGCTACACCGGCGGCACGCACGAGAAGGCGGTCGTCTCATGACCACAACCGCGCTGCCACTGGATGTGGAGGCGATCCGCAAGGACTTCCCGATCCTGGGCCGCACGGTCCGCGACGGCAAGCCGCTGATCTACCTCGACTCGGGCGCGACCTCGCAGAAGCCGCGCCAGGTCCTGGAGGCCGAGCGCGCCTTCCTCGAATCGTCCAACGCCTCCGTGCATCGCGGCGCGCACCAGCTCGCCGAGGAGTCCACCGACGCCTACGAGGGCGCGCGCGAGCGTATCGCCGCGTTCGTCGGGGTCGATGTCGACGAGGTCGTGTTCACCAAGAACGCCACCGAGAGCATCAACCTGATCGCCTACGCGATCAGCAACTCCTCGACGGCGGGCCCGCAAGCGCAGCGGTTCACGCTCGGTCCCGGTGACGAGATCGTCATCACCGAGATGGAGCACCACGCGAACCTGGTGCCCTGGCAGCAGGTCGCCCAGCGCACCGGCGCGACCCTGCGCTGGTTCGGCCTCACCGACGACGGTCGCCTCGATCTGTCCGATCTGGACGGACTGATCAACGAGCGGACCAAACTCGTCGCGTTCACCCACCAGTCCAACGTGCTCGGCACGGTGAACCCGCCCGAGCCGCTGGTGGCCAGGGCCAAGCAGGTCGGTGCGCTGACCGTGCTGGACGCCTGCCAGTCGGTGCCGCACTCACCGGTCGACTTCCACGCGCTCGACGTCGACTTCGCGGTGTTCTCCGGCCACAAGATGCTCGGCCCGACCGGCATCGGCGCGCTCTACGGCCGTCGCGAACTGCTTGCGGCCATGCCGCCGTTCCTCACCGGCGGGTCCATGATCGAGATGGTCGAGATGGCCCGCTCGACGTTCATGCCGCCGCCGCAGCGCTTCGAGGCCGGCACCATGATGACCTCGCAGGCGGTCGGTCTCGGCGCGGCCGTCGACTACCTCTCGGTGGTCGGCATGGCGCGCATCGCCGAGCACGAGCACCGGCTCACCGAGGCCGCGCTCGCCGGCCTTGCCGACATTCCCGGTATCAGGATCATCGGCCCGACGGGAACAGAAAGCCGGGGCGGCGCTGTTTCCTTTGTCGTGGATGGCATCCATCCGCACGACGCGGGTCAGGTCCTGGACAGCCTGGGCATCGCGGTTCGGGTCGGCCACCACTGCGCGTGGCCGCTGCACCGCCGCTACGGCGTACCGGGCACCGTGCGCGCGACGTTCTACCTGTACAACGACCTCAGCGACGTGGCGGCGCTGGTGGACGGGGTACGTGAAGCACAGCGCTTCTTCGGTGTCGCCTGAGGAGGACCGGAGCCGATGAACCTCGACCAGATGTACCAGGAGATCATCCTGGACCACTACAAGCACCCGCACGGTCGGGGGCTGCGCGACCCGTACCAGGCCGAGGTCCACCACATCAACCCGACCTGCGGCGACGAGATCACGCTGCGGGTCAACCTCAAGGGCGAGGGCACCGACGCCGAGATCGTCGACGTGTCCTACGACGGCCAGGGCTGCTCGATCAGCCAGGCATCGGCCTCCGTGCTCACCGACCTGGTGGTCGGCCAGAGCGTCGGCGCCGCGTTCACGACGCTGGACGTGTTCGTCGAACTGATGCAGGGCCGGGGCCAGGTCGAGCCGAACGAGGACGTGCTGGAGGACGCCATCGCGTTCGCCGGTGTCGCCAAGTACCCGGCCCGGGTGAAGTGCGCGCTGCTCGGGTGGATGGCGTTCAAGGACGCAGTCGCCCAGTCCGAATCGGCCGAGAAGGTGAAGAACTCATGACCGAAGAGATCCAACGCGGCGCCGCCGGCATGCCCGAGGTGCCACCGCGCGCCGAGGTCGCCAAGATCGAGGACGTCGAGGAGGCCATGCGCGACGTCGTCGACCCGGAACTGGGCATCAACGTCGTCGACCTCGGTCTCGTCTACGACCTGCGCGTCGACGACTCCAACACCGCGCTGATCGACATGACGCTGACCTCGGCGGCCTGCCCGCTCACCGATGTCATCGAGGACCAGGCGCGCAGCGCGCTGGTCGGCGGCGTCGGCGGGGGACTGGTCGACGACATCAAGATCAACTGGGTCTGGATGCCGCCGTGGGGCCCGGAGAAGATCACCGAGGACGGCCGCGAACAGTTGCGCGCCCTCGGCTTCACCGTCTGACCCTCGCCGCGCTCGGTCCTGCCATAAGATCCAATGCCTATGGGGGGACTTGGTCGTGGCCGCCTGAGTCCGGCTCGCGCGATCGCCGTCGCGTCGGCCGTGCTGGGCGTGCTGGCGTTGTTGGGCTTGGTGATCCTGGTTCTTCCCGGGCTGGCGCCGAACCGGACGAGCCGCTGCCGGCGGCCGCGATCACGAGACAGTACCCGCCGCTGCGGTCGGAAATGGACTAGGTCCAGTAGGGCTCGCGTTCCGCGTAGCCGTGCTCGATCCGCAGCCGGATCGAGTCGTGGATGTCCAAGCCGGCGAGGTCCTCTCGGGCCACCCAGACGACCTCGCTGGACTCGTCGCTGGTGCGCGGTGTGCCGCCGAGATACCTGGCGCGGAAGCAGATCGAGAACTCCTGCCGCACCTCGCCGTCCGAGAACGCGATCACGTGTTCCGGATCGGAGTAGACGCCGATGATCCCGGTCGGCTCGACGTCGATGCCGGTTTCCTCGGCGACCTCGCGCACGACCGTCGCGCCAATCGATTCGCCGATCTCCTGGGCGCCGCCCGGGATCGCGTAGCGGCCCGAATCGGTTCTGCGGATCATCAGCACCCGCGCCCGCTCGTCGAGCACGAACGCGGTCGCCGCGACGACAATACTGTTCGCGCGCGGCGCCGACGAGTCACGGTAGTAGTCGATGCGTGTCATTTATTCACCAATCGATTATTCACAAATGACGAAAACGCTTCGTGGTGGACTGGTCGCGCTCCGACCATCTGATCGGGGCCGGTCAGCGCAATGCATTGGACCATGCGGGCTAGCAAGTTACTCCGAATGGGACCTTTCCGGACAGCAGCCTGACACTGTTTGCTGTCACCCAGACCTTCCGCCAAAACTTTTTCCAAGTTTTGTCCACGCCCATTCGGAGGCACATTTGTGAGTGTCGTGGTTGCGCTTGCGCTCGTGCGTTCGCCGCATGATTCAGGCGTCCGACAGATCGCCGCGTTGTCCGCGCGGTCGGCTTATCTGTTCATGTGCCTGACCCTTGCCTGGGGCGTTTTCGCCGCGACCGGTTGGATCAACCGGCTCACCGGGCGTGGCGCGGTGCGCAGCACGCACGCGGTGTTCGCGGTGTTCACCATCGCCTTCGGGGTGCTGCACGCGGCCGCGTTCCTGTTCCTCACCGACGCGAACGAGCTGTTCAACCCGGCCATGCTCACCGTACCGCTCGCTTCCGGTGGCCTGTTGCGCTGGGCGCCCGGCATCATCGGCCTGGAGCTGATGATCGCCATCGCGATCACCGTCGCGCTGCAACACCGGGTGAACTACCGAAGATGGCTGCGGTTCCACCAGTTCGGCTATGTCGCGGTCGGCCTGACCGCGGTGCACAGCTGGCTCGGCGCGATCGCCAACGGTCATCTGGAAATCCTGTGGCTGGCCGGGATCACCATCCTCGCACCGGTGATCGTGCTGTGCGTGCTGCGCTTCATGCCGAGCCGGGTGCTGGTCTCGGTCGGTCTGCTCAACGGTTAGCGCGAATCGGTAGGGAAGGAACGGGATGAGTCCGCGTCGGGTGCTGCACGCCGAAACCTCCGTCGAGATCAGTGTGAACAACGCGCGCTGTCACCTGTACGGGATCTGCCAGGCCGAAGCGCCCGACCTGTTCGAGCTGACCGAGGACGAACGGCTGCGCTACGTCAGCCACATCGGACCGGCACACGTCGAACAGGCCAAGGCCGCGGCGCGCGGTTGCCCGATGCGGGCGGTCGCCCTCTCCGTGGAACGGCGGTGACCCGGTGATGGAGCAGATTGTCATCGTCGGCGCGGGACTTGCCGCGCTGCGCGCCGCGGAACGCCTGCGCGAGCAGGGTTTCGACGGCCGGATCGTCATCGTCGGTGACGAACCGGAGCGGCCCTACCACCGGCCGGCACTGTCCAAACAGATCGTCACCGGCGAACTCGGTCCGACCGACCTGACCTTGCCCGCCTACGCCGAGCTGGACGTCCGATGGCGACTGCGCACCCAGGCGCAGAGCCTGGACATCGGCAGGCGGATCGTCTCGCTGCCGGGCGGTGAGGAGCTGCGCTACGACGGCCTGATCATCGCGACCGGTGTGCAGGCGCGACACCTGCCCGGCGCCCCGCGCCACGATCCGCGCGTGCATGTGCTGCGCACCATCGCCGATGCCGAGGCGCTGGTGGGCACGCTGCGCGGCAGCAGGGGGCGGGTGGTGATCGTCGGCACCGGGTTCACCGGCTGCGAACTCGCCGGCAGCCTGCGCGAACTGCACCGCGACGTCACCCTCATCGGTCGCTCGACGAGCCTGTTCGGCAACGTGCTCGGCCCGGAACTGAGTGAGACGCTGCTCGGCCTGCACTGCGACAACGGCGTCGATCTCGCGCTCGGTGCGACGGTCAGCACCTGGGCGCCGTCCGCTGCCGGCGTCGCGCTGGTGCTCTCCGACGAACGGCTGGTGCTCGCCGACTGCGTCGTCATCGCGGTCGGCAGCCTGCCGAGCACGCGCTGGCTGACCGGCAGCGGGCTGGTGCTGGACGACGGCGTGCTGTGCGAGGCGACCTGTCACGCCGTCGGCGCCTCGGACGTGATGGCCGCCGGCGACGTGGCCTGCTGGCCGAACCTGCGCTTCGACGGCGTGCCACGGCGCGTCGAACACTGGCTCAACGCGATCGAGATGGGCCGCGCCGCAGCGGAGAACCTGCTCGCCGGACGGAGCAAGGCGCAGATGTTCACCCCGCTGCCCAGGTTCTGGTCCGAACAGCACCATGTGCGTATCCAGGCCGCCGGCATGCCGAGCCTGGCCGATCAACGGTTGAAGGTGGACACTCGCGCGGGCGGCAAGCCCGAGTCGGTGAGTGTCTACGCACGCAACGGCAACACCATCGGCGTCGTCGGCCTCGACCGGCCGCGCGCGGTGCTGACCCTCACCCGGCAACTGGCCGACACCGCATGGCCGCGACTGCGTCCGCAGACCGAAGGCAACGTGTTCCGGCCGGCCAGCCCGCAGGTGCTCCATCTGCCCGTGCCGGAAACCGCATGATGGCGCGGCGGAATCCGGCCTGGAAGCTGGTCACCCCGCTGGCGTACCGGCGTCCGCGCAGGCGGGGGCGTCGGGTGCTGCTGATCGCCTGCGGAGTCGCGCTGTCCACTGTGGTCGCCGGACTGGCCGTGCTGGGCTCGATCAGCCCGACCCAGCACGCCCTGCCGGCGCCCGCCGCGGCCCGTCGCACCTCCGGCGCACCACCCACCACGACCTCGGTCCTGCCGACCACTGCCGTCACCATCCCGAGTGGAACTCGCGCGCTCGTCGGCTACGCGACCAGCCGCCCGCAGACGCCCGCGACGACCGGCGGCTACCGCACGCCCTCGACCACCCCGACCACCGTGCCGCCGCCCGCCACCACGACGAGCGACGAGACCTACACGATGACCTACCCCTCCGGCACGGTCGTTGTCGTCTACCCCGGCGGCGGCTATCCGGACGGTGGCGACGGCGGTGGTGGGGGCCGAGGCGGGCATCACTGAGCTTCGGCGGGCACGCGTTCCCCGACCGACTCGGCGACGCGCGCCTTCGGCGTCCGCGTCGAGACGACTGACCCGACCATGGCCAGCAGCGCGATCACCGCGAAGCAGGCGTTGAGCACGGTGAACGCGGAGCGTGCCGGCGTGATGCTCTGGTAGAGCGTGCCGAGCGCGGCAACGCCGAGCACACCGGCGATCTGGAACACGGTGACCAGGATTCCGCTGAAGTCGGCCGCGTAGCCGGGCGGCACGGATTCGGTGAGGTGTCGCATCATGGCGCTGTAGGACAGGCCGAGGCCCAGCCCGCCGAACCCGAGCAGCACCAGCAGCAGCGGCCCGTTCCCGTGGCCGACCCCGACGGTCACGCTGATCGCGGCGTAGACGACCGCCAACAGCAGACAGCCGTACGGCGCCAGCTTCGGCACCCGCGCCGGTGGGAAGCGGGTCAGCACCGGCCCGGCAACGCCGAACGCGGCCACCCACGGCACCAGCGCCAGCCCCGAGTACAGCGGGCCGCGGCCGAGCCCCTGTTGCAGGTAGAGCGCGAGGGTGAACAGCATCGTGTAGTACGTGCCGGTCGCCGCCGCCTGCGCCGCGAGACCCCAGGGGAGTGCGCGGCCGCGCAGGATGTGCAGGTTGACCAGCGGATGCCCGCCCCGGTCGGCGATCCGGCGCTGGAGCGCGACGAACGCGATCAGCACCGGCACGCTCGCCGCCAGGCTGACCCAGGTCCACCACGGCCATCCCGCGTCTCGACCGAACACCAGCGGCACCACGACCAGCAGCAGGGCCGCGGACAGCACGGCGACACCGGGAATGTCGATGCGCCGCTGAGTGCCCCGCTCGTCGGCCGGCAGGTAGCGCAGGCCGAGCAGCAGTGCTGCGATGCCGATCGGCAGGTTGATCAGGAAGATCGGCCGCCAGCCGGTGCCGAGCAGGTTCGCCGACACCAGCAGCCCGCCCAGCGCCTGTCCGGCGACCGCGCCGCCGGCCAGCACGATCGCCTGGGCGGCAAGGGCTTTCGCGCGCGCCGGGCCGCTGAAGTACTGCTGCACGCCGGTGAACACCTGCGGCACCATGAGCCCGGCCGCGGCGCCCTGCACGATCCGCGCGCCGATCAGCGTGGCGGCGACCGGCGCGATCCCGCACACCAGCGAGGCGAGGGTGAACCCGGCCAGGCCGTAGAGGAACATCCGCCGATAGCCGTGCGTGCTGCCCAGTCGCGCGCCGGTCACCAGCAGCAGCGCGTAGGCGAGCGTGTGCCGGAGACCACCAGTTCCAGCTCGCCGCCGCTGGTGTGCAGACCGTCCCTGATGGACGGTCCGGCCACGTTCACGATGGCGATGTCGATGTTGGCCATGAACTGCGCGGTGAGCAGGATACCGAGCAGCATCCCGAGCCGTTGCCGGGAAGTCATGTGTCGATTCCTTTCAGGCGGCGTCGTGGAAGATGACGCCAAGGGTGTGGCGAAGGCCACTGTGGACAGTGCTGACCCCGTGCCGCACCGCGATCCGGTAATGACCGCGCTGCCCGACACCGGGCCGGTACCTGGTCGGCCAGATCACCGCCTGGCCCTGTCGCAGGGTGATCGACCGCCCTTGGGACTGTGCCCTCGGTAGGTTCTCCACCAGCATGAACTCGCCGCCCGCGTAGTCGACGTCGCGTTCGCTGAGCATCACCATCAGTTGCAACGGGAACGCGTGCTCGCCATAGATGTCCTGGTGCAGGCAGTTGTAGTCGCCCTCGCGGTAGCGCAGCAGCAGCGGCGTCGGCTTGGTCTGGCCGTCGCGGTGGCAGAGGTCGAGGAACTCGTCGAGTTCGGCCGGAAAGCGGGTGTCGAAACCGAGCTGCTGGTACCAGGCGTTCGCGATCGGCACCAACTGCGGATACACCGCCTCGCGCAGCCTGCTCACCAGTGCGGGCAGCGGATTCGCGAAGTACTGGTACTCGCCGGAACCGAACCGATGGCGCGCCATGTTCACCTTGGACCGCCAGTGCTTCGGCTGGTCGTAGTGGTCGATCAGGAGCTGGCATTCGGTGGGGGACAGGACGGTCGGCGTGCTCGCGTAACCATCGCGGTCGAGCGCGGCGCCGATCGCCGGCCAGTCCCACGTCTTCGGTGCGCTCATGTCTGCTGAACACCACGCGGGCCCGACCGGTTGCACCGATCGGGCCCGCGACTGCCGTCAATCTTCAGCCGTCAATCTTCAGCCGGCCAGTGCCAGCGGCTGCTCCAGCGCGATGTGGTGCTCCAGCAGCCAGGTGCGCGCCCCCGGCCGGGCAAAGACCTTCATCGCGACCGGCGCGAGCGCGTCCCGGATCACCCGGCCGACCGGTCCGGCCGCCTTGTTGTTGATCACCTTCCTGGCGCCGGCCAGCACCTTGGCGACCCGCTGGTCCCGCAGCTGCTGGAAGGCCGCGAACGCGCTCGCCGGGTCTGGCAGGTCGCGCAGGCACTTGGCCAGCTCCAACGCGTCCTCCAGCGCCAGCGAGGCGCCCTGACCGGAACTCGGCGACGGCACGTGCGCGGCGTCGCCGATCACCACCATCCGGTCGCGGTACCACTGCTTCGGCGCGTCCATGATGTGCATGGCCAGCCACAGGTCCACGTTCTCGGTCGCCTCGATGATCCGCACGGCGGGCGTGTTGTCCTGCGCGAACAGCTCCAGCAGCTGCTCGCGCCGCTGCGAGAGTGGCACCGCGGCCAGCTCGTCCGCGGTCGGCTCGGCGGGCGTCGGCACGTTCGCGAACCAGCCGACCCGGCCGTCCGGCAGACCCGCGTAGCCGAAGAACGCGTGCTTGCCGAACACCATGTGGAACGTGGTCGGGTCGAGCCCGAGGTCAAGCGGCGCGCTGTAGCCACCGCCGCCGGTCAGGCCGACGTAGTGGGGCCGCGGCGCGTCCGGCGCCACGAGTTGGCGCACCGACGAGTACATGCCGTCTGCGCCGATCAGGACCGTGCCGCTCGCGCTGGTGCCGTCGTCGAACCGCGCGATGACCTGCTCGCCGCGGTGCTCGACGCCGATCAGCCGCTTGCCGTGCTCGATCCGGATGCCCCTGCGCACGGTCTCGTCGTAGAGCGCGGCGTAGAGCCGGCCCCGCTCGGCGGTGACCGCGATGCTGCCGTCCTCCAGCAGCGCCAGCTTGCGCCCGCTGCCGTTCCACAGCGTCATCTTCGAGGTCGGCCAGCCGGTCGCCCTGACCTGCTCGGCGACGCCGAGGGTGCGCAGCACGTCGAACCCGTTGGTGGCCAGGCCGAGCGCACCGCCGACGCCGTGCGCGGTGCCCTCGTACGCCTCGTAGATGACCGCGTCGATGCCGACCTGCTGGAATGCCATTGCCGCTGCCGTGCCGGCGATACCGGCGCCGATGATCAGCGCTGTGACGTCCTTCATGGGATTTCTCTCCGGTTTCAGTGTGTGGTTTCACCGAACCGGTCCGCGTTGCCGTACCCGGCTATGCTCGTGACTGCCAATTCACTGGAGCCGAGGTACGCCTAGCCGCGGACACCGGTTCGAGGGCATCCGCCCTGGCGCGGTGTTGCCGCACCGCGCCAGGGCCTGTTCTATTTCAGTCTTCGGTCGCGCCTCTTTCCGCCAGTTCGGCGAGGTCGGCCGGGATCTCGCCGGTCTCGCGCCAGGCTCGCCACTGCGCAATGCCGGGCATCTCGCCGCTGGTCAGCTCGGCCAGAAACGAGCGGACCCACTCGGCCTGCGCCGCGAGCAGCGCGAGGCTGTAGTCCCACTCCGACATCAGCAGCCGGGGAATCTCGTCGGCCGTCCGGGTGTATTCGGCGCGCTGCTCGGCAAGGTCGGCGGTCAGCCGCGCCAGCCGGGCCCGCAGCAGATCGATGACCTCGTCCGGGCTCAACACCGCGAGCACGGACAGGCCCGCCTCGAAACTGGTCTGCTCCGGCTCCGGCGTGCCGAGCAGCTCGCCCGTCCAGTCCCGCAGTTCGGCGATGCCGGCCTCGGTGATCCGGTAGACCGTCCGTTCCGGACGGCTGCCGCTGCGCGAGTTCTCGGCCGCCTCGATGAAGCCGTGCTTCTCCAGGTTCCCGACGACCGTGTACAGCGAACCCCACTTGATCGGCATGTCCCGGTCCTTGCCCCGGGCCTTCATGATCGACGCGATCTCGTAGGGGTGCATCGGCCGTTGGATGACCGTGGACAGCACGGCGAGGGCCATCAGGTTGTTGACCTTCCTGCGTGCGGCCACCGCGTCCTCCTCGTCTCCGATTGCTCGCTTACGAGTATACGGAGACGAGTAATCGGATCGCAAGTCCTAATCGACGAGGCCGGACTCCCGCAGGGTGATGTTGAGCCGACCGGTGACCGGGCCGATCTCCGGATCGGCCGTGCCCGGATTCGTCTTGGGCACACCGTGATAGGCGAACCGCGACGGGCCGCCGAACACGAACAGGTCGCCCGAGGCGAGTTCCACGTCCGTCCACGGCTTGTTGCGGTTCTCGGTGTTGCCGAAACGGAAGACGCAGCTGTCGCCGATGCTCAGCGACACCACCGGCGCCGCGCAGCGCTCCTCCCTGTCGACGTGTTGGCCCATCCGGGCCGCGCCGTCGTAGAAGTTGACCAGCGCGATGTCCGGCCGATAACGCACATCGGGATCGCCGTAGGCGTCGGCGACCGCGCGCCTGCCGAGGTCGGCCAGCCAGTCCGGGAACGGCTTGACCGGCGCGCCGTCCCCGTCCTCGACCGTGCGCGAATAGCGGTACGGGTACCAGTGCCAGCCAAGGCACACCGTGCGCACGGACATCACCCCGCCGGAGGGCAGGCGGGTGTACCGCATCCCGGCAGGCGGTCTGGCCCACTCCCGGCAGGCCGCGACCAGCTCCCGCTGCGCCCGCGCGGTCAGCCACCCCGGCAGGTGCACCGCGCCCGGCGCGATCTCCGTGGGTGGGCGGGGGAGCAGGCCCTCCATCAGGCCACGCTCACCGGCTGGCACAGCTGGCAGGGCCGGTAGCCGGCCTGCTCGGCCTGCTTGACGCCACGGAACTCGTGCCGGTGCGCCGGCGTGATCCGCCGCGCGGCGGCGCAACTCGGGAAGCAGACGATCCCGGTGGTGTCGCTGGCCACGTAGTGCATGCCGCGACCGGCCAGTTCGTCCAGTTCAGCGAGATTGGTGCCCTCGCCGGCCAGCAGCTCCTGCTTCACCGGCCGGTCGAACACGTACTCGCCGAGGTCCCCGTCCGAGCGGACCACCCGGTGACACGGGATCAGCACCGGAACCGGGTTGTGGCCCAGCGCCGTGCCGACCGCGCGGACCGCCTTCGGCCTGCCGATCTGGTGCGCGATCCAGCCGTAGGGCCGGACCTGCCCGGCCGGGATGCGCTGCGCGGCCCGCAGCACGTCGCGCTCGAAGTCGGTGCAGCCGCTCAGATCGAAGGTGAGGTTGGTGGCCCGGCCGCTGCGCAGCGCCGGCAGCAGGCCGGCAGGCGGCTTGTCGGCCCGCAACAGCGGACGCCGGAACCGCCCGCGGAACGCGGCAACGAACTCGTCGTCGCGCTCGTGCACGGCTTTGCCCAGCCGCACATAGGAAATGCCCTGATCGGTCGACGCCACGTAGAGCGGGCCGGCCGGGCCGGGGACCTGCACCCAGTGCGCGGCGATGCGCCCCAGCAGGTCAGCCGGTGGGTCGACGCGCAGGTCGGCAAGGTCGGTGGCGAGGGAATCGTGCTCGGTCATCGGATACCTCCCGGAGCCGTTCGCAGCTCGCGCAGTCGTCGCAGGCCTCGCGAGATATGGGATTTGACAGTTCCTTCCGGTCGGCCGAGCACTTCGGCGATTTCGGCGATCGGCAGGTCGACGACGTGACGCAGGACAACGGCGATGCGCTGTTCCTCAGGCAGGGTGCCGAGCAGATCGGACAGTTCGCGCGCGGTTTCGTTGCGCAGTACCGATCCCTCGACGTCTTGGTGTTCATCGGTGGGTTCCGGCGCGTTGGCCAGCTCGGTCGTGGCCGGTCGGCGGCTCGCGTCGCGCTGGGCGTTGCGCCAGAGGTTGAGGGTGATGGTCAACAGCCACGGTCGCGGCTGCAGTGCGGTGATCCGCTCGGCGTCGTAGTCGGTCAACGCGCGGTAGGCGCGCAGGAACGTCTCCGCGGTCAGGTCCTGCGCCTCCGCCCACCGGCCGCAGACCCGCAGCGCGGTGGAGAACACCGCCTTGCGGTGGGTGTTGAACAGCTCGACGAAGCCGACGTCGAGATCGTCGACGAGCGCGGCGACCACGGCACCGTCGGCAGCACCGTCGGTCGGCGGCGCGGACATGGTCTCGGTTCGGGTCACGGAGAGTTGAACCCCATCGTGTGCTGATCGGTTGCGCGATTACTGAAAGTGACTACGTCGCTCGGACCTGTTGTATCGCCTCTACACCAAACTGCCACCATCCGCTTCATTCGCCCGCGCACTGCGGTATGAAAGCGTTCGTGGCCGAACTCGCCGACCTGTTGCGCGGAGTGGCCGACGGCACGCCGCCGCCCACCGACTCCGAGCTGACCGTTGTGCTGCCCCCCGACGAACGCTCCGTCGGCGTGCTGGCATTTCCCGGCCAGCACATCATCGTCGCCGACGTGAGCGCCGAGTGGGTCCGGTCGTGGCTGCCCGCCGATGATCTCGGCGCGCCGCTCGGCCCGCCGTTCCTGACCCTGCTCTCCGCCGTGACCGGCCGCGAGATCGGCACCATCGACGCCGTGCTCGTCGCCCGCGCGCATGGCAGGCGGCGCGGCCTCGAACTCGCCGAAGTCACGGACAGTGATCATCCGCGGATCGCGCGAGCCAGAAGGCACCGCGCGGACGTGCGCGCCTGGTCCTGCCCCGGCGGCCTGCTCGTGCTCGGCCGGGGAGTGGCCGGTCGCTGGGAGGCGGCCGTCGAGGTGGAACCCGCACTGCGCGGTTTCGGCCTCGGCCGAGGACTGTTCGGCGCCGCGCTCGGACTGCTGCCCGAGGGCGAGTCGGTCTGGACGCAGGTCGCCCCCGGCAACGCGGCCTCGCTACGCGCCCTGCTGGCCGCCGGCTATCACCCGATCGGCGCCGAGGCGCTACTCGAACCGCGCGAGACCGACGACGGCGAGCCGATCGAGTGGTTCGGCTCGTACCTGCCCGCCGAGGACTGGCAGGACGACGAGCCTGAACCGGCCGAGGCGCCAACCTCAGAACCCGTATCCGCGCAGGCCGCCGCCGAGCCTCCGCTGGCCGGGCCGCCGCCTACCGAGCCGCCGCTGGCCGAGCCGGTTCCAGCCGAGCCGCCGCCTGCCGAGCCGGTTCCGGCCCAGGCTGCCTCGGTTCCCGTCGAGGAGGTGCCGTTCGAACCGGTCACCTTCCGGCTGCCGCCGATCGAGACTCCGCCCAAGCCGCGGCCGGTCACCGCCGACCGAGGGCCGATCGACACGCCCGGAGCACCCTCGTCCACCGAGGAACTGGCTGCCGCCGAGGCCGAGGCAGCAGCCGAACTCGACGCCGACGAGGACACCGAACTCGCAGAGCGAGACGAACCGCTTTCGTGACGATCCGTCGCCGAAATCACCCTGATGGATTAACACCAATGGAGTACATAGTCGTACTTCTTGACGCGCTGTAGTTGAAATGAAACGCTCCTCGGAAAATGACCACACCCGACTGGTCGGGGATCGGGTGCCATTCCGGGAGGGCCTGTGTATGCACATCCGCGCCGTCGCTTGGTCGCGGCGCTGTCCGGTTTATCGGTGGCGGCGGCTACCGCGCTGACCGGTGTCGCCGTCTCGACCGCGGCCGCGGCAACCGGGGTGATGACCCCCGCCATCGGGGCACACCCCCAGTATCAGGTCGCCGGCCACGTGACCACGGCCGACCCGCAGGCGACCACCTTCTCCTGCCAGCTCACGACGCCCGCGCAGTGCTACGGCCCCGCGCAGATCCGGGCGGCGTACGGCGTGGACAAGCTGGCCAGCCAGTTCCACCTCGACGGTGCCGGTCAGACCATCGCGATCGTCGACGCCTTCCAGAGCCCGACGATCAGCGGTGACCTCGCCACGTTCGACTCGTTGTTCGGGCTGCCGGCGCCGAAGTTCAACATCATCGCGCCGGACGGCCTCACGCCGTTCGACCCGACCAGTGCCGACCAGGTCAACTGGGCCGGCGAGATCACGCTGGACGTGGAGTACGCGCACGCCATCGCCCCGGCCGCCACCATCGACCTGGTGCTGAGCAAGAGCGACAACGACGCGGACCTGCTCAACGCACAGCGCTTCGTGGTCTCGCACAACGTGGCCGACGTGATGTCGCAGAGCTTCGGCGAGGCCGAGCAGTGCATGCTGCCGGCCACCGAGCAGGGCGCGCACCAGGTGTTCCAGCAGGCGGTGCACAAGCACATCACGGTGTTCGCGTCAGCGGGCGACCAGGGTGCCGCGCAGCCGACCTGTGACGGCACCTCGTTCTCCAAGGCGGCCAGCACGCCGGCGTCCGATCCGAACGTGACCGGTGTCGGTGGCACGATTCTCGACGCGGACGGCACCACCGGTGCCTACCACAGCGAGACCACCTGGAACGAGCCGAGCTTCAACGCGGCCGGCGGTGGTGGCTACAGCGTGCTGTTCGGCACGCCGAGCTACCAGCGTTCGCTGCACCTGCCTTCTCGCGGGGTGCCGGACGTGTCCTACAACGCCGCCATCATCGGTGGCGTGCTCGCGGTGTGGAGCAGTTCGGGCCAGGGCGCCAACCTGGTGTTCCGCTTCGGCGGCACCAGTGCCGGTTCCCCGCAGTGGTCCGGTCTGATCGCGCTCGCCGACCAGTTGGGTCACCACCGGGTCGGTGCGATCAACAGCGAACTGTACCGGTTCGGCCAGGGTTTCTTCGGTGGTGCGTTCTTCCACGACATCACCACCGGCGACAACACCTACCACGGTGCGTCGATCACGGTGCCGGGCTTCGCGGCCACCAAGGGCTGGGACGCGGCCACCGGTCTTGGCACGCCCAAGGCCAACAACCTCGTTCCGTTGCTGGCGACACATTTCGGTGATGACAACAGTCAGTCCTAACCAGACTGACTGATATGACAGCGGCGGCCGCCCACCCCAGAAGCGGCCGCCGCTGTGTCATGTTCGGGACCTGTCATGCTCGGGACGGCGCGCGCAGCACGCCGAGCAGCACGCGCAGGCCGACGCCCGCCGAGACCACCAAGAGATTGTATGCGATCACCTGGTACAGACCCGTTGACGCGGTGACCATCGGTCCACCGTGGACACCGAGCAGCAGCGTGGCCATGATTCCGGTGGTGCCACCGAGAACGCTCAGCAGCACCTGGTTCATCGCACCGGTGGGGGTTCGCCGGGCCGGCTCGGGCGCCTGCTGCGGCTTGTCCTCCAGCAGTTCCAGCAGCCTCGGCGCGAGCGAGAGCAGCTGCCGGCCCGCCGTGCGGGCGATCGTGGCGGGCAGCAGGTTGCCGAGGAACTGGCCGCCGATGAACCGGCGCGCCTCGGCGACCAGGTCGAACCCGGGCGCAAGCTGACGCAGCGTGCCCTCCAGAGTGGTCACCGCGCGGAACACGGCGCCGAGCGCGGGCGGTGCGCTGAGCCTGTTGCCGGCCATCAACCGAAACAGGTCCGCGAACATGGCCAGGTCGGGCGTTGCGCCGGGGGCGAGGTGCCGGCCGACGAATGCGGTGACCGCGCGCTGCAACCGGGCCCGGTCCAGATCCTCCGGTGCTTCGACGACCGCGAGCAGCGCGGTGCACAGCTGTTCCGGATCGCCACTGTCCACAGCGAACAGCAGCCGCCCGATGCCCTGCCGCTGCGCCGGGTTCAGCCGGCCGACCGAGCCGAAGTCGAGCAGGCCGAGCCGATTGTCGGTGAGCAGCAGGATGTTGCCGGGATGCGGGTCGGCGTGGAAGACGCCGTCCACGGTGATCTGCCGCAGCACGGTGTCCAGCAGCGTCCTGGCCTGCGGCACCCGGGGCAGTCCGCGCGCGTCCAGCACCGGGCCCGCCTCGCCGAGCGGGACGCCGTGCAGCCGCTGCATCACCAGCACCTTGGGGCCACTCAGTTCCGGGTACACGGTTGGCACGGTGATCCGAGCCGATTCGCCCGTCATCGACTCGGCGACCGAGGCGATGTTGCGTGCCTCGACCCGGAAGTCCAGTTCCTCGCGCAGCGCGGTGGCGAAGCCTTCGGCGAGGTCCCGCACGCCGATGTCGCGCAGCATGCCGTCGCGGCGCTGCCAGCGGCTCGCCCAGCGGCAGATGATGTCCAGGTCGCGATCGACGATCGGCTCGATGTCCGGCCGCTGCACCTTCACCACGACCTCGGTGCCGTCGTGCAGCCGGGCCACGTGCACCTGGGCGATGGACGCGGCGGCGAGCGGCTCGGGGTCGAACTCGGCGAACACGTCCTCGACCGGCGCGCCCAGTTCCTCGGTGAGCTGTGCCGCGATCAAGGGCCACGGCGCGGCCGGCACCTGGGTCTGCAGCGAGCTGAGTTCGGCGACGAGTTGGCAGGGCAGCAGGTCCGGCCGGGTGGAGAGCACCTGGCCGAGCTTGACGAACACCACGCCTGCCTCCTCCAGCGCCAGCCGCAGCGAGTGGCCGAACCGCGCTGCCCCGTCCGGTCCGGCGCGCTCGATCAGCACCACGCCGCCCAGCCGGTGGCGCAGGAAGATCATGGCCAGACGCAGGTAGCGGCGGATCCGCGCGAGCCGGCTACGCGTCGCCCGCAGCACGGCCAGCGGCCCGCCCGCCGCGCCGGTGGGCAGCAGCAGTTCGCAGACGACCAGGAAGGCCATGGAGCTGAGCACGATCAACCCGAAGGTCAGGCTGAGGAAGGTCACGCCGGTCAGCGGGTCGTGCACGCCGGCGGGGGTGATCCGGCCGAGGATGCTCGCTGCGGCCGTGCCGACGGCGGTACCCAGCACCGCCCGGAGCACGCCGATCCGCACGCCGAGCAGCGTCGGCGCGACCAACCTGAGCAGCAACGCGTAGACGACCAGGGCCAGTGGCCCGAACACGTATGCGGACGCGGTGACCACGGTGCCCTCCCTCGTTTCGCGGTGAATCCGACGCCGAGAAATCTGCCGGACCAGCGCGGCAGACCCATCCCGCATACGGACCGACCACCTCCCTCGCAGGAGTGAATCCGGATCTGGTTCGCGTGGGGGAGCCGTTCCCAGAGTGGTTCTGTCAGGATCAAGTGGTGTCCATCGCGCTGCGCCCGATGACCGGCGGCATCACCTACCGCCGGTGGGCCTACCTGATCCTGGGTGGCGCGCTGTTCGTGCCCTACGTCCTGGCCGGCGCCGTGCTGCTGCCGCTGGCCCTGATCCGCGTGCAGTACCTGTTCGGCAATGCCGTCCACCTGCTGCTGATCCTGCTGTGCGTCGCGATCCTGATGGTGCTGACCTCGTTCATCCCCGCGGTTCGCACGGTCGAGGGTGCCGCGGTCCGTGAACTGCTCGGTGGGCCGATCACCGAGCACGGCGTCGGCTCGGCGCGATCGTGGGCGGCGCGCTGGCGGTGGACCGCCTGGTTCGTGCTGCACATTCTCGTCGGCGGCCTGGTCAGTCTGGTCACGCTGTTCGTGCCGCCGATGGCGGTGGTCAGCTTCACCGAGCCGTTCGTCAGCAACCAGAACCTCGGCGGCCTGCGCCTGCCGCAAGGGCACGGCGTGTGGCGCTGGGTGATCCCGATCGGCGGCATCCTCGCGCTGATCTGCGTCATCTACGCGGTCGCCGCGGCCGGTGCCATCCTCGCCCGGCTCGCCCCGATCTTTCTCGGCCCCTCCGCCGCCGACCGACTGGCCGCCGCCGAGGACCGGGCCCGCACGCTGGCCCAGCGCAACCGGCTCGCCCGCGAACTGCATGACTCGGTCGGGCACGCGCTGAGCGTGGTGTCCATCCAGGCCGGCGCGGCCGGTCGGGTGCTGGACACCGATCCGGAGTTCGCCCGCCGCGCGCTGTCCGCGATCGAGGAGTCCGCGCGCAGCGCCATGACCGACCTCGACCACGTGCTGGGCCTGCTCCGCGAGGACGCCGAGGACGGCTCGTCGCGCACCCCGCGGTCGAGTCTGGACGCGCTGGACGAACTGGTCGCGTCGACCGAACTCACCGGGATCTCGGTCGACCTGCGGGTGACCGGCGACCTGGCGGCCGTGCCGCAGGTGGTGTCGAGGGAGGCGTACCGGATCGTCCAGGAAGGTCTGACCAACGTGCTGCGGCATGCCGGTAAGGTCCAGGTCACCGTCTGTGTCGACGTGCAACCCGAACTTCTCGTGGAGCTGACCATGGTCAACCCGCTCGGCAACCCCGGCCCGGCCGGGCACCGCCTCGGTCGGGGTGGTCGCGGCCTGCCCGGCATGCGCGAGCGCGTCACCGTCCTTCATGGACAGTTGACGGCCGGCGCGGTCGGCAACGAGTGGCGGGTCAACGTGATCCTGCCTCTGCACCTGTCCGCGCACGCATGAGCATCGGCGTGCTGCTCGTCGACGACGAGGATCTGATCAGGGCCGGCCTGCGCGCGATCATCGACGCCGAGGCCGACCTGTCCGTGCTCGGCGAGGCCGGTGACGGAGCGCAGGCGGTCGCCAAGGCACGCGCGCTCGAACCGGACGTGGTGCTGATGGACGTGCGCATGCCGGCCGTGGACGGCATCCAGGCGACCCGGCACATTCTGGACAACCAGCCGCGCCCGCCCAAGATCATCGTGGTGACCACGTTCGAGAACGACGACTACGTCTACGACGCGCTGCGCGCGGGCGCCAACGGCTTCCTGCTCAAGCGATCCCGCCCGGCCGAGATCGTGCAGGCCATCCGCGCGGTGGTGGCGGGCGACTCGCTGCTGTTCCCGGCCAAGATCCGCGCGCTCGCCGAACGCAACCGGCCCCAGCAGCCGCCCGCCGGCCGGGCCATGGCCAAGCTGACCGACCGGGAGGCCGACGTGCTGCGGCTGATGTCCACCGGCCTGTCCAACGCGGAGATCGCAGGCGAACTCGTGGTCAGCCTCCAGACCGTGAAGACGCACGTGGGCAACGTGCTGGGCAAGCTGGGTGCGCGCGACCGCACCCAGGCGGTGATCGTCGCCTACGAGTCCGGGTTCATCCAGCCGCGCTGACGTGCCGGCCGCGCCGTTCCTGCTGGGGGAGTGGGTTGCCGTGGCGCAGCACGTCCACGTGCGCCGTGCCCGGTCGCCCGACCACCCAGCTCGACCCGTCGATCGACTTGGCGCGGTGCTTGAGCGGCGCCAGCAGCTGCGATACCTCGTGGTAGCCGCTGACCGAACCGGACACGCAGACCAGCATGGCCAGCGAGACGGTGACCGCCTCGCCCTCCGCGCTCCACTTGCCGTCCATCAGCCGGGTGCCCAGCGGCATCACGTCGTCCAGGCCGGCCACGAACAGGAAGTCGTCGCCGCCGACATGGCCGACCCGCACGGACGAGTCCTCTTTGGACACGTCAGCGAGGCAGGCGCCGATCTGGCGGATCAGGTCGTCGCCGACGGCGAAGCCGAACTCGTCGTTGACCGTCTTGAACGAGTCGATGTCCAGCCAGCCCACCGCGAACACCTCGCCCGCGGTGATCCGCCGGGTGACCTCGCGGGCGATCGATTCGCTACCGGGCAGGCGGGTCAGCGGGTTGAGCGCGGCGGCCTGCTCGACCTTGCTGTCCGCGACCGCACGCACCAGATCCGTCACCCGGACCACGCCGATGCAGCGGTGTGCCGCGTCCTGGATGACCACGTCGTCGTTGGTGCGCACCAGATCCGAGCCGCCGAGCACCTCGAGAACGTCGAAAACGGACGCGCCGATCGGGATCACCCTCGGCGTGTCGCCGAGCCGCTTGGCGCTGCGGTTCGCGTGCAGCGCGTGCCCGTACGGGCCGGTGACGGCGAGCAGGAAACGGTTTCGGTCAATCGTCCACTGCGGACGTTCCGCTTCGTCCAGCAGGACAACGCTGTTCACCATCGGCGCCGCGGCGAGTGCCTCGCGGACCTCCTCCGCGGTCGCGGACACCGGCAGGGTGGTCGCGGGGTGCATCAGCTCGGTCACGCTCGGTCCGCCCCGGCGTTCCGCGGGCGTGATCGGTTCGGTCGGCACGGTTTCTGAGCGCGGCGGCTCGATGGTGGCGCGCACCGGCGGCCTGCGCTTGGCGGGATGCAGCACGTCGCCCTGCGCGGTCACCACGCCGAGCGAGTGCAAAGTAGACAGTTGGTCGACCGACTTCACGCCGTCCGCCAGCAACTGTGCGTTGTTGCGCGCACACAGTTGGCCGATCGCCTCGATCGTCGCTTTCGACCGGGGATTGGTGAGCACGTCGGACATGATGACCCGGTCCAGCTTGACG
The DNA here is from genome assembly GCA_035948315.1 of Pseudonocardiaceae bacterium. Classification (GTDB taxonomy): domain Bacteria; phylum Actinomycetota; class Actinomycetes; order Mycobacteriales; family Pseudonocardiaceae; genus CAJCJE01. The sequence continues at coordinate 93,424 of DASZJG010000070.1, forward strand.
ATGTCGAACTCGGGCGAGCTCAACAGGGTCAGCGGCAGGTCGCCGTCGCCGACGCCGTCCAGCGCCAGCCGGAAGCCGGCCGAGCGCAGTACCTCGATGCCCTGTCGCAGCGCCTTGCGGCGGACCGAGGCGAACGGCGGGTTCAGCTCGATCACCACGTCGGCGGCGCGGCGCCGGGTGGTGCGCAGCATCTCCAGGACCGGGCCCAGCGCCACATGGGCGCGGGCAGCGGAGATCGCCAGCAGGTTGACGTGCAGCGGCAGCATCAGCTGGCATTCGGCGGCACGCTCCAACGCGAGCGTGACCAGGCCGTAGTCGGTTGGGGTGAGTTGTCCGGTATCAGCGGCTGTGCGCAACAGTTCGCGGGCACCGCCGTGCTGCGGTCGGGCCAGGGCCTCCACCGCGACGACGCCACCGGTGCGCAGATTGAACATCGGCGCGAAGGCGAAGTGCACATCCTGAGCAAGCACAGGATCTAGCAACGCAGGCACCATCCAATCGTGCCTGGCTGTGCCGCAGAGCAAAACACGGGTTCACCAGGTGTTCACAGACAGGCGCGAAGATTCACCGGAATGGTCTCTCACTCACTCCACCGTACCAAGCGGTATGGGGGATATACATACGCGTTGTCCACCGTTCGACGGACATGGGCGGTCCGTCGGAACGTGGTCGCGGGGCAGGGCCGCCGAATCCGACGATTGTCCGGTGAACGCGATCGAACTACGCGGCCTGCGCAAGACCTACGGGGCGCACGCCGCGGTGGACGGCATCGACCTGACCGTGCGGCAGGGTGAGATCTTCGCCCTACTCGGTCCCAACGGTGCCGGGAAGACCACCACTGTCGAGATTCTGGAAGGCCACCGAGGCCGCGACGACGGCAAGGTCAGCGTGCTGGGCGTCGACCCGGCCCGCGCGGGCCGGGACTGGCGGGCGCGGATCGGCATCGTCCTGCAAACCGCCACCGACGCCGCCGAACTGACCGTCGCCGAGCTGGTGCGGCACTTCGCCGGCTACTACCCACGTCCACGCGACCCGGAAACCGTCATCGACCAGGTCGGCCTGACCGACAAGGCGGGCGCCCGCATCCGCACCCTCTCCGGTGGCCAGCGTCGCCGGGTGGACGTGGCGCTGGGCATCATCGGCTCGCCCGAGCTGGTGTTCCTGGACGAGCCGACCACCGGGTTCGACCCGCAGGCGCGCCACCAGTTCTGGGAGCTGATCCGCGCGCTGGCCGCCGACGGCACCACCATCCTGCTCACCACCCACTACCTGGACGAGGCCGAGGCCCTCGCCGACCGGGTCGCGGTGCTCGCAGGCGGCCGGATCGTGGCCGAGGACACACCCGCCGGGCTCGGTGGCCGGGCGACCGCCGAGGCGACCGTGCACTGGTTGGCCGCGGACGGCCCGCACGAGGTGCGCACCCCGACCCCGACCTCGCTCATCGCGCGGCTGGCCGGCGGCGGCGAACTGCCCGAGCTGCGGGTGAGCAGGCCCAGCCTCGAAGATGTCTACCTGAACCTGATCGGAGATGCCCGGTGACCACCACCGCTCTGCGCTCGACCGCCCTGCCCTCGACGCTCAATCTCGGCCTGGCGCGCGGCGGCCTGGAGTTGCGCGAGTTCTTCCGCCGCAAGGAGATGGTGATCTTCACCTTCTCCATGCCCGCGCTCCTGCTGCTGTTGCTCGGCTCGATCGAGCACCAGCAGTACGCGGGCCAGTTGCTCACCGCGGGCATGATCGCGGCGGGCGTGGTGTCCACCTCGTTCGTGTCGATCGGCGTCGGCATCGCGCTGGACCGCGAGGACGGCGCGCTCAAACGGCTGCGCGGCACGCCGATGCCGGCCTCGGCCTACTTCGTCGGCAAACTCGTGCTGGTCCTGGTCTCCAGCCTGGCCGAGGTGGTGCTGCTGCTGGTCATCGGCACCCTGGTGTTCGGCGTGCACCTGCCCAGTACCGGCGCGGACTGGCTGACCCTGGCCTGGGTGTTCCTGCTCGGCGTGATCGGCGCCACCATGCTCGGCATCGCGGCCAGCAGTCTGACCCGCTCAGCGCGCAGCGCCCCCGCCGTGCTCAACGTGCTGTTCCTGGTGCTGGAGTTCATCTCCGGGATCTTCGTGGTGCCGATCACCGACCTGCCGGCGTGGATGGTCCGGGCCGCGTCGGTGTTTCCGGTGAAATGGCTGGCCCAGGGCTTCCGTTCTGTGTTCTTGCCAGGCAACCTGAAGGTGCTGGAGGCGGCTGGACAATGGGAGCTTCCGAAGACGGCGTTGATCCTGGGGGCATGGTGCGTGGCCGGTCTGGTGCTGTGTCTGCTGACCTTCCGCTGGACGAACCGGCGCGCGGGGTGATCTCCGATCATTCCTTCTTCCGGACCTGGCAGTGGGAGGCGTACTTCGCCACCGTCGGTGTCATGGGCGTGGTGCTCGCCTGGGTCACGCCGGTGCCCGACCGAGCCGACCGGCTGGTCGCCACCGGCCTGTTGCTCGCCCTCACGGTCTGGTGGCTGGCGCTGGGGCGGCGGCTCTACCTGCGCAACGCGGGCGACGGGGCGGGCCTTGGCTACTACGCGGGCGTGTTCGCGCTGGTCGTGCCCTTGCTGGTGCTGGCCCCGAACTGCTGCTGGGTGCTGTTCGCGCTCACCCCGCAGGTGTTCATGCTCGTGCGCGACGACCGGGTCGCCAATGTGTTAGCCACCTGCATGGTGCTGCTGCCGGCCCTGGTCGAGCTGGTCCGGTTCGGCGTCTACGCGGATTTCTGGGTGAGCGTGGCCATCGGCGTCGGCATGGCGGGGATGGCCATGCTGGTCAACGTGGCGACCGAGCGCATCGCGCAGCAGAGCGCGGAACGCGCACGGCTCATCGAGGAACTGGAGGCGGGCCGCGCCGAGATCGCCGACCTGTCCAGGCAGGCGGGCGTCGCGGCCGAACGCGAACGGCTGGCGGCCGAGATCCACGACACCCTCGCCCAGGGTTTCACCAGCATTCTGACCCTGGTCCAGGCCGCGTCGGCGGAGGGCGACCGGGACCGCGCCAACGGCTATCTCGACCTGGCCGCGCACACCGCGCGGGAGAACCTGGGCGAGGCGCGGGCGCTGGTCGGCGCGCTCGTCCCGCCCGCGATGCTGGCCGGTTCGCTGGTCGACGCGGTGCGACGGCAGGCGACGCGGCTCACCGAGGAGTGCGGCATCCGCGCCGAGTTCGAGGCGCGGCACCTCGGCGCGGTGCCGATGCCGGTCGAGGTGGTGCTGTTGCGCTCGGCGCAGGAGGCGTTGGCCAACGTGCGCAAGCATTCCGGTGCGCGCACGGCGCGGATCAGCCTGGGCGGCACCGAGAACGGCGTGCTGCTCACCGTCGCCGACGATGGCGTCGGCTTCGACGCGTCGGCCGACACGAACGGATTCGGCCTGCGCGGCATGCGCAACCGGGTCGAACAGGTCGGCGGCAACCTGACTGTCGAGAGTGGACCGAAAGGCACCATGGTGCGAGTGGAGGTGTGCCGGTGATCCGGGTGCTGTTGGTCGATGACCATCCGGTGGTGCGCACCGGGGTACGCGGGATGCTGGCCGCCGAACCGGACATCGAGGTGGTCGGCGAGGCCGGTTCGGGCGCCGACGCGATCGCCAGCGCGGCCGAACTGAGGCCGGACGTGGTGTTGATGGACCTGCGCATGCCGGACCTGGACGGCGTCGCCGCGACCGATCGGATCCTGGCCGCCGACGGCACGATCCGCGTCGTCGTGCTGACCACCTACGAGACCGACACGGACATCCTGCGCGCGGTCGAGGCCGGCGCGGCGGGCTACCTGCTCAAGGACGCCTCGCCGGAGGAACTCAGCAGGGCGATCCGCGCGGCCGCGCGGGGCGAGACCGTGCTGGCCCCGCTGGTCGCCGCGCGACTGGTGCGCAGCGTCCGCAGGCCCTCGGCCAGCACGCCGTTGTCGGCCAGGGAGATCGAGGTGCTGCGGTTGGTCGGCCGGGGCCTGACCAACGCCGAGATCGGCCGCGAGCTCTACATCGGTGAGGCGACGGTCAAGACGCATCTGCTGCGCTCGTTCACCAAGCTCGGCGTCTCGGACCGGACGGCGGCGGTGACCACGGCGCTAGCCCGGGGCATCCTCCGGGACCTCTGACATCGACGCTGTAACGGGTGTCGGGGGTATACCCGTTACAGCGGTCGACAGGAGCCGTCAGGCGGCGAGGTGGGCCAGCCGCCGAGTGGTCGGCCAGCGCACGTTGGTCGCCCAGCCGAGCTTCTCGAAGATCCAGATGATCCGTGCGGAGATGTCGATCTGGCCGCGCTGCACGCCGTGCCGGGCACACGTCGGGTCGGCGTGGTGCAGGTTGTGCCAGGACTCACCGAAGGAGAACACCGCGAGCGGCCAGAAGTTCGCGGCCTTGTCACGGGAGTTGAATGGGCGTTCGCCGAACATGTGGCAGATCGAGTTCACCGACCAGGTCACGTGGTGCAGCACGCCGATGCGGACCAGTCCGGCCCAGAACAGGCAGGTCACCGCGCCCCACCAGGACAGCGTTGCCAGGCCGCCGACCAGCGCGGGCACGCCGAGGCTGGACAGCGACAGCACCAGGAACAGGCCGTCGACGCGCTGGATCGCCGGGTCGGCGACCAGGTCCGGGGCGAAGCGCTCGCGGTTGGTCAGATCGCGGTCGAACAGCCAGCCGAGGTGCGCGTAGTAGAAGCCTTTGGCCAGCGCGACGGGCGAGGAGCCGAAGCGCCACGGCGAGTGCGGGTCGCCATCGCGGTCGGAGAAGGCGTGGTGCCGGCGATGGTCGGCGACCCAACCCGTTGTGGTGCCCTGGAAGGAGAGGTTTCCGGCCACGGCCAACGCGATCCGCAGCGGCCGGGCAGCCTTGAACGAGCTGTGCGTGAAGTGCCGGTGGTAGCCGACCGTCACCCCCAGTCCGGTCAGCACGTACATGCCGATCGCCATGCCCACGTCCACCCAGTTGAGCCCCCAGCCCCAGGCGAACGGTACGGCGATGATCAGTGCGGCGAGCGGAATGATCACGAAGGCGATCACCAGCACCTGGTGGGTGGCGGGACGGCGGCCGGAGGTGATCGGTTTCGGAGCCTGTTTCGGTGTCGGTGGTGCGGTCGCGGGCGGTGCGGCGGCGATAGGGGGCATCAGGGTCCTCAGGGGTTGGCGAGCTCGAGAGTGGGGGAGAGCAGACGCGCGAGTTACCGTATACCTACACGTTGTAGGTCCCGGGTGAGGTGACGTGTGGTGACGGAATTCGTCGAAATTATCCTGTGACAATTTCGTGATTGACAGCGGGGTCGAAATCCCTGGTCAACGCGTTGTGAAATCTGGGTGATGTAATTTTCCGGGTAGGCTGATTCGTACCCGATGTCTGGGTGTTTCGGTGGTCATTCACGGCAGGCGTTACCGTCCACCCATGCGCGAAACCGAGCCGCTGACCCGCACCGCTCGCCGTTGGCAGCGAGGAGCCGACCAGGAGATCGCGGCGGTTTCCGGTGACCTGGCCGCGCATCCGTTCCGGGCGGATCGGGACCGGGTGGTCAGTTCGCCCTTCTTCGCCCGACTCGCCGGCGTCACCCAGGTGGTCAGCCCGAACGGCTCAGGACTGTTGCTGCACAACCGACTCACGCACAGCCTCAAGGTCGCGCAGGTGGCGCGCGCGATCGCCGAGCGGCTGACGCACAACGCCGATTCCGCGCGGCTGCTGGAGAAACTCGGCGGCTGCGACCACGACGTGGTCGAGGCCGCCGCGCTCGCGCACGACCTCGGGCACCCGCCGTTCGGCCATCTCGGCGAGGAGGTGCTCGACCGGATCGCCCGGCACCGCTTCGGTCTGCCGGACGGGTTCGAGGGCAACGCGCAGTCCTTCCGGATCATCACCACCACCGACACCCGGGGCCTGCGCGGCATCGGGCTCGACCTCACCGCCGCCGTCCGCGCCGCGCTGCTCAAGTACCCGTGGACCCGGCTGCGCCATCCCTTGCCGCACCCGAGCGCGATGCCGGTCCCGCCGAGGGGCGCGAGCCGGCCGACCGACGAACCGGCCTCCGGTTCGGCCAAGTTCTCGGCCTATGTCACCGAACTCGTCGACCTCGAACAGGCGCGCGCGGTGTTCGCCGGGCGGATCGAGCCGTGGCAGCAGACCGTCGAGGCGTCGGTGATGGACACCGCGGACGACATCGCCTACGCCATCCACGATCTGGAGGACTTCCACCGGGTCGGGGTCCTGCAACACGCGACGGTCACGGCCGAACTCGGCACCTGGCGCGCTCGCGCGGCGGAACTCGCGAGGGTCGCCGACGAGGATCTGGCGAGCGGGTCGCGGTTGCCGGGGCGGTCGTTGGAGACGATGCGCAGGCGACTGGCCGGCCGCGACTCGTGGATCTTCGACGCCGACGCGTTCACCGAGGCCGTCGACCTGGTCCGGACCGAACTGGTGGACGGACTGCTCGCGGTCCCGTTCGACGGATCGGTCGAGTCCGAACAGGCGATCGCCCGGTTCTCCACCCGCTGGACCACGCGACTTGCCGACGGGGTCGGGGTCACCGCGGTGCCGACCACCCGGTCCGGCCATGTCGTGCTCGCCACGCAGCAGTGGCACGAGGTGCAGGTGCTCAAGTTCGTGCACCGCCGGTTTGTCCTGCGCAGGCCGGATCTCGCCCTGCACCAGCGCGGCCAGGCACGCTTGCTGACCACGCTGGTGGAGGAGTTGGAGGGCTGGCTTGTGGACCGGCGCGAGTCGGACCGGCTGCCGCGCAGGCTGCACGACCTGGTCGAACTCGCCGAGGGCGAGTACCACGACCTGGCCACGAACCGGCCCGAGTTGTTGGGCAACGGCGAGGGCGCGCCCGGACCGGACGCGGTGCGCGCGCTGGCCCGAGGTCGCGCTGTCGTCGACTTCGTCGCATCGCTGACCGACAGCCAGGCCGTCGCCCTGCTCGATGCGTTGTCCGGTCGACGAAGCGCGATCTGGACCGACGCGTTCGCCCTGTAGTTCAGTTGTTCGGTAGCTCCGTCGTCGGCAGCGGCCAGTCCCACTCGATGCCGACCAGACCGGGGCCGACGCCGAGACCGACGGTGTGTGCTTCGCCGGTCGGGCTGATCGCCAGGTTGCGGCGTCGCGCGAGGCGGACGTCGCCGGCAGGCGAGCTGAACTGCTGGCACCGTTCGGGCAGCGCGTCCGGGTCGAACTTGACCTCGAGCACGTAGTCCCGCACGGGCAGGCGCAGTCTGCGGCAGTAGCAGTCGACCAGTGGAGTGTGTTCCGAGGCCGGGTTGATGACCTCGTACTCCATGATCAGCGTCTCGCCGGTGGCCAGCTCCTGGTCGAACAGGAGTTCCGCGGCGAGCAGGTGCTCGTTGCGGTCGGCCACCATCCGGCCCAGCCGGCAGTTGCGCAGGTTGGTGATCTGCGGAACGTCCGTCGTCTCGGTCTGCCAGTCATACAGCAGTACCCAGCGGTCGACGCCGTCCTGTTCCGCGCGCAGTACCTGGGAGACGCGTACCGACCTGATCTGCCGCGTGGCGTCCACCACTACCCGGTCGTGCTGGCTGATTCGAGCCAGATGACCGTCGGAAGCGGTGTCCACGCTGGTCAGCAGGTTGGCCAGCGCCATGCTGCCCCAGAGGGCGTCCATGGCCAGTAATCGGGAGTCGCGCCTGCGTCGTCCGCGCGGCCGGGGTGGGCCGAGCAGCGCGGTGAGCGCGTTCGGCGGAACCCGCAGGACCGCTTCGAGGTGACGGAGGGCGTCCAGTGATTCTGGTCTCTCGGGCCGGCGTCGGCCGGACTGCCAGTAACTGAGCGTAGCCACGCTGATGGTTACGCCGCGCAGTTGGAGGCGGTGTTGAATACGGTCCAAACTGAGTCCGCTGCCCTTGATCGCAGCCCGCAGGGCATCCGGAAACGGGCCGCCG
>DASZJG010000071.1:0-201846 GCA_035948315.1 Pseudonocardiaceae bacterium
ATCATCTTCCTGGACGAGCCGACCACCGGGCTGGACCCGCGCAGCCGCCGGACGATGTGGACGATCGTGCGCGAGCTGGTGGCCGACGGCATGACCATCTTCCTCACCACCCAGTACCTGGAGGAAGCCGATCAGCTCGCCGACAAGATCGCCGTGCTGGACCAGGGCCGACTGGTCGCCGAGGGCACGCCGGACGAACTCAAGCGGCAGATTCCGGGCAGCCATGTCCGGCTCCGCTTCCCGGACGCCGGCCGGCTGGACGCGGCGGCGCGGGTGCTGCCCGAGGCCAAGCCGGAGGACGAGAACCTGACTCTGCGGGTGCCCAGCGACGGCGGCCTGAAGTCGTTGCGGATCCTGCTGGACCGGCTCGACGAATACGCGATCGAGGTCGAGGACTTCTCCGTGCACACGCCGGACCTCGACGACGTTTTCCTTGCCCTGACCGGACACGCGAGCCTGGAGGCCACCCGATGAGTACCACGACTGCTGCTGCCCCGCTGACCGATGCGGCGATCATGTTGCGCCGCAACTTCAGACACACCGTGCGCAATCCGGTCGCGATCTTCAACGCGGTCCTGATGCCGATCATCATGATGATCATCTTCGTCTACGTCTACGGCGGCGCGTTCAGCGTCGGCGAGCACTACATCGACTACGCGACACCGGGCATGCTGATGATGGCCATCAGCTACGGCCTCAGTGCCACCGCGACGGCCGTGAACTCGGACATGACCAAGGGCATCATCAACCGGTTCAAGGTCATGGACGTCTCGCGTGGCGCGGTGCTGACCGGGCACGTCGTGTCCACTGTGGTGCGGACGACGATCGCGCTGGCCGCGATCTTCGGGGTGGCCTTCGCGATGGGTTACCGGCCGGCCGCGAGCTTCCCGCAGTGGCTCGGCGCGATCGCGGTGCTGATGCTGACCATCCTCGCGGTCAGCTGGCTCACGATCGCCATGGGACTGGCCGCGAAGACCGCGGAGTCGGCCGGATTCGCCGCCGTGCCGCTGATCATGCTGCCGTTCCTGAGCAGCGCGATCGTGCCGGCCGACAAGATGGGCCCCGGGATCCGGCAGTTCGCGCAGTACCAGCCGTTCACGCCGATCATCGAGACCGTGCGCGGATTCCTCGACGGCGCACCGTCGATGGGCACCACGATGGTCGCGATCGCCTGGTGCGTCGGGATCGCGGTGGTCGGCTACCTGTGGGCCAGGGCAAGGTTCAGCAAGCGAGCGTGACCTCGGCCAGCTCGCGCCAATTCGCCCGCGTCCCTTCCGCGCTCGCCTCGGTGAACTTCGGTTCACCGAGGCGAGTTCGCAGTTCGCGCTCGATCCGGACCGCGTCCGGGTGGGCAAGATCCCGCAGGCCGCGCAGGCTCGTGCTCGCCGCGAGCAGCCGCGCGGCCTGCTCGTACTGTTCCTGGCGCAGCGCCAGATCCGCGATGCCGACGACGACCTGCGCGGTCAGCGGCACGTACCCGGCCTCGGTCGCCGCCTCGAAGGCGGCGGCGCGGTGCGCACGGGCCTCGTCGAGATCCTCGGCGAGGTAGCCGAGCAGGTCCTGGGTGGTCGCCCGGCCGTTGGCCCGCATGGCGTGCTCGCCCAGCATCCCCTTTGCCACGTCGAGTTGCTGGCGAGCCTGTACGGTGTCCCCGCTCCAGCGCGCGAGTTCCGCCTTGGCCAGCGCCAGTTCGGCGAGGGCACTCGGCCAGGCCACGCGTTGCGCGGCGCGCTGCGCCTCGGCCATGGCCGCCGCGCTCGACTCGACATCGCCCAGCAGCCAGTAGAACTGGGCCTGCCGCGACCGCATCGGCACGATGTCGTCGCCCGCGCCGACCTCGGTGACGATCGCGATGGCCTCTTCGTAGTACGCGGCGGCGGCCGCGAACTCGCCTGCCACCACGATCCGGTTCGCCAACTCGGTGAGGGCGAAGGAAATCCCCCACCGTTCGCCGAGCGCGCGGAACTCGGCCAGCGCCGTTTCCAGGTAGTCCAGCGGGTCCTGGCCGTCCTCGCCGATGGTGACCAGCATCTTGGCCAGTTGCAGCCGGGCCAGCGCGCGCAGCCACGGGTCCTGGTGGGTCAGCAGCGATTCGAACGCGGCGCGGAACTCCTCGGGTGCCTGGAACATCCGCTCCCACAGGGCGACGAACTCCAGCGCCGGATGCGGATTCGCGATGTCGTGGCCGAGTTCGTACGCCTTGTGGATCCACTCCGTCGCCTGGTACTGGTCGCTGCGGCCGGAGGAGATGAACTGCACGACGAACGCGTACACGGTGGCGCGGATGTCGTCGGCGACCTCGCCGGGCACCGCGACGGCGGCCATGGTCAGCTCGTGGCCCTCGGCCTTGTGCCCGCCGAACCACCAGTACCAGCCGGCCGCCGCGGCGAGCCGCATCGCGCCTGCCGCATCGCCCGCCGCGAGCGCGCCCCGCATGGCGGCGGCGAGGTTGTCGTGCTCGGCCTCCATGACGGCGAGCCAGTCCAGTTGCTCGGCGCGGCGCAGGATCGGGTCGGCGATCTCGGCGAGTTCGGTGAAGTAGGCCAGATGCGCGTGCCGGGTCAGCTCGGTCTCGCCCGCCTCGGCGCGGCGCTGCTCGGCGTATTCCTTGATGGTGCCGAGCATCCGGTAGCGCGGCGCTCCCGCGCCCTCGGTGACCACCAACGACTTCTCGGTCAGCGCGGTCAGCAACTCCAGCACCTCGACCGGATCGACCGCGTCGCCCGCGCAGACCCGCTCGGCCGCTTCCAGGCTCGCACCGCCCGCGAACACCGAGAGCCTGCGCAGCACGATCCGTTCCGCGTCGCTGAGCAGTTCCCAGCTCCAGTCGACCACCGCGCGCAGCGTCCGGTGCCGGGGCAGCGCGGTGCGGCTGCCGCCGGTCAGCAGCCGGAACCGGTCGTCGAGCCGGTTGGCGAGCTGTTCCAGGGACATGGTGCGCAACCTGGCCGCGGCGAGTTCGATCGCCAGCGGCATCCCGTCCAGCGCCCGGCAGATCCGGGCCATGGTCGCCAACGTGACGGCGTCGGCGGCATCGGCGGCGAGGTCGGTGCGCACCGCGCGGGCCCGGTCCAGCAGCAGCGCGACGGCGGGCGCGGCCGCGATCTCGCGGGAGTCGGCGTCCTCGGCCGGCAGCACCAGCGGTGCGACCGGCCACAGCGCCTCACCGGTGATGCCCAGCGGTTCCCGGCTGGTGGCGAGGATGCGCAGCCGCTGGCACTCACCGAGCACGCGGTGCGCGAAACTCGCCGCGGACTCGATCACGTGCTCGCAGTTATCCATGATCAGCAGCATCGACCGCTCGCGAACCGCGGCGACGACCCGGTCGATCGGCTCCGCGTCCGGTGCGTCGCCGATCAGCGCGTCCCGCAGCCGCAGCGCGGCCAGCGTCGCCTGCGCGACGTCGCCGTCGGCGCCGATGGCCGCGAGTTCGACCAGCCAGGCGCCGTCCGGCTCGTCGGCGAGCAGCGCGCGGCCGGTCTCGGTGGCCAGCCGAGTCTTGCCCGAGCCGCCCGGCCCGACCAGGGTGGTCAGCCGGTGTTCCGCGACGAGTTTCCGAACCGAGGTGACGTCGGCGTCCTTGCCGACGTAGCTGGTCAGCTCGGCGCGCAGGTTGGTCCGGCGCTCGCTGTGCTGCCGTCCGCCCGACTCGCCGCGCAGCAGCGCGACGTGCAGCGCGGACAGCTCGGGCGACGGGTCGACGCCCAGCTCGTCGGCCAGGGTTTCCCTGGTGCGCTGGTAGACCAGCAGTGCCTCGCTGTCCCGGCCGGTCGCGACCAGCGCACGCATCAGCGCGGCGACGAGCCGTTCACGCACCGGATGCGCGGCCACCACGTCGGTCAGCTCGGTGACCAGCTCGGCGCCGCGGCCGAGGCTGATCTCGGCATCGAAGCGGTCCTCCATGGCAGCCAGGCGCAGCGCTTCCAGCCGGGTGGCCGCGGCGTCGAACGCGGCGCTCTCCGGCAGGTCGATGTCCTGCATGGCCGCACCGCGCCAGAGCGCGAGGGCGTCGCGCAGCCGAGGCAGCTGTAGCGGCCCCTCGTCGTTGTGCGCCTGGCCGAGGAGGCGTTCGAAGTGGACCGCGTCGACGGCCTCGGGGGCGATGCTCAGCCGGTAGCCGCTCGGCTGGCCCTCGATCGACCCTTCCGGCAACACCTTGCGCAGCCGGGAAACCAGGCGCTGCAAGGCATTCGCGGCATCGGCGGGCGGCTGCTCGCCCCAGATCCAGTCGACGAGCGCCGACTTCGACACCGGGTGACCCGGTTCGAGGGCCAGCGCGATCAGCAGCGCGCGCAGCCGGGCGCCCGGCACATCGGCAACGGCACCGTCGTCGGTGCGCACCTCGAACGGTCCCAGCATTCCGATCTGCACCCGGCCGATTTTGCCATGCGCGATCGCCCGGCCGCCGATGATCGCGCAGGTCGGTCGGTGTCAGAGCCGTGTCAGGTCGGTGTCAGGTCGCTCCGCGAACGTTGGCGTCAGCAACCCGCCACGAAAGGAAGTCCCATGAGTCAGCCGGTTCCCGTCCCGCAGGGTCTGCCGATGCAGCGCGATGTGAGCCCGTTCGACCCGCCGGGCGAGATCACCCGGTTGCGCGCGGCCCGCCCGGTCAGTCCGATGCACTTCCCGGACGGTCACGAGGGCTGGCTGGTCACCGGCTACGACGAGGTCCGCCAGCTGATGACCGACAACCGGTTCAGCTCCCGCCTGGACCTGGGCGTGATCCACGTGCCCTTCGACACCCCAGGTATGCCGACCCCGACCGAACCGCAGCCGCAGACGCCCGGCCTGTTCATCGCGATGGACCCGCCGGACCACACCGGCTGCGGCGCAAGCTGATCGGCGCGTTCACGGTCAAGCGGATGACGATGCTGGAGGAGCACATCGCCGAGATCACCGAGCGGCGGCTGACCGAGATGGCGCGACTGGCCCCGCCGGTCGACCTGGTCAAGGAGTTCGCGCTGCCGGTGCCCTCGCTGGTCATCTGCGAACTGCTCGGCGTCCCCTACGAGGACCGGGAGACCTTCCAGGCCAACTCGGCGCGGTTCATGGTCCGGGACCTCTCGCTGGAGGAGAAGGTGGCCGTACTCGGCGCGCTGACCGGCTATCTCGCGCAGCTGATCATCGGCAAGCGGGCCGAGCCCGGCGAGGACATCCTGTCCGACCTGGCCCGCGACGAGGACCTGAGCATCGAGGAGCTGGTCGGCATCGCCTTCCTGCTGCTGCTCGCCGGCCACGAGACGACGGCCAACATGCTCGCGCTGGGCACCTTCGCGCTGCTGGAGCACCCCGAGCAGCTGGCTGAGCTGCGGGACAACCCGGAGCTGATGCCGGACGCGGTCGAGGAGCTGATGCGCTACCTGTCCGTCGCCGACATCTTCTACCGGTACGCGGTGGAGGACATCGAGCTGGGCGGCGAGACGATCGGCAAGGGATCGACCGTGGTCGTCTCGCTGCTGGCCGCCAACCACGACCCGAAGCGGTTCGAGCACCCGGACACGCTGGACGTGCACCGCAAGGCGCGCGGGCACCTGTCCTTCGGCCACGGCGTGCACCAGTGCCTTGGCCAGCAGCTGGCCCGCATCGAGATGCGCGCCGGTTTCGAGGGACTGCTGCGCCACTTCCCGACCCTGCGGCTGGCCGTGCCGGCGGGCGAGGTGCAGCTGCGCACCGACATGAACATCTACGGCGTGCACGCCCTGCCCGTGACCTGGGCCAGCGAGTAGGTCCTTTTCGGACTTTCCATGGACCTGGTGGCCCAGCCAGCCGGATGCGGAACGAGAGCGGAGCGCGTGGCGGCTGTCACAAACCCCTACGCGGCCCGTGGTCCGGCCTGTCACCGTGGACGATCACAGCGCGTGGTAACGCTCGCCGGAGGTGAAGGTAGTGACGACGTCGTTGCACCGCTTGGTCGACATCGAGCGCTACCCGATCACCGAACCCGGCTCTGCGGCCTGGCAGGCCGAGGTGGATCGAACCAGAGCCGAACTGGCTGAGCTGGGCTGCCGGGTGCTGCCCGAGTTCATCAGCGGCGATGCGCTCGACGATCTGCGAGAGGAAGGCGCGCGGATCGCCCCGCTGGCCTACTACGACGTGGAAACCGTCAACGCCTACAACATCGACGTGCGCACCCCGCTCCCGCCGGAGCATCCCGGCCGGATCACCCTGGAGCGCGGCAACGCGTTCGTCGCGCGGGACCGCATTCCAGCCGCCGCGATCATCCACAGCCTGTACACCAGCCCGCTGTTCCAACAGTTCCTGGCGGCCTGCTTCGACCTGCCGCGCCTGCACGAACTCGCCGACCCGCTCTCCGGCCTGGTGCTGAACGTGGTCGATCCGGGCCGCTCGCACCCGTGGCACTTCGACGTCAACGAGTTCACCGTGAGCATGCTGACGCAGGCGCCGGAGGAGGGCGGCGAGTTCCGGTACTGCCCGAACATCCGCTCGGCCGAGGACGAGAACTTCGCCGCCGTCCGCTCCGTTCTGGACGGCGCGGGCGACGGTCTGATCCACCGGCTCGTGCTGCGGCCGGGCGACCTGCAACTGTTCCAGGGCCGCTATGCGTTGCACCAGGTCAGCACGGTGCACGGGGACCGGGCTCGACACACCGCGATCTTCGCCTACAGCGAGGCCCCAGGCGTGCTGGGTAGCGTGGCACGGACCAGACAGCTGTTCGGCAGGGTGCTGCCCGAGCACCTTGCCGCGGAACGGGACGCCGTGCGAGTGGACGAGCTACTCGACTGACCGTGGGGAGCCGCGTGGATTTCGACGACACCGGAAAAGTCTCGTTCGACCACATCTACACCGAGCCCGACCCGCGCGCCTACTTCCGTACCCTGCGCGGCCTGAACTACCACATTCCCGAACTGGCCAAGCCGCATTTCGGCACGCTGATCGACGAATACCGCGCCGCGTTCGGCGTCGCAACCCCGCAGGTGGTCGACATCGGCTGCTCCTACGGCATCAACGCGGCCCTGCTCCGCTGTGACGCGACCATGACCGAGCTCTACGAGCGCTACGGCGATGAGGCACCGGAGACCGCGGACGAACTGCTCGCGCGCGATCGTGACCTGGTCGCCGCGCGGTCCGGCGCGCGGGCCCGGTTCGTCGGCCTCGACGTGTCCCAACCCGCGCTGGACTACGCCAGCAAGGCCGGTTTTCTGGACGACGCCGTGTTCGCCGACCTCGAATCGCACGAGCCGACGCAGGACCAGCGCGCCCAACTGGCCGGCACGAACCTGGTGATCTCCACCGGCTGCCTCGGCTACGTCGGCGTGCCCACGATCTCCCGCGTCGTCCAGGCGGCCGACCGCGCGCCGTGGATGGCGCACTTCGTGCTGCGCATGTTCCCGTTCGACCCGATCGCCGACGCGCTCGCCGAACTCGGCTATCGCACCGTCCGCGCCGAAGGGTTGTTCCGGCAGCGGCGGTTCGCCTCGGCCGAGGAGCGCGAACAGGTGCTGGACACCCTCGCCGGGGTCGGGGTCGATCCGAGCGAGGGCGAGACCGACGGCTGGTTCTACGCCCAACTTTTCCTGTGCCGTCCCAAGGACGAGGCGGCACCTGTCACCGAAGGCGAGCACGAGAAGTGAACGACAGCCAGGACTGGTCCACCCGCACTTTTGACAATGAGGACCGGTTGCCCAGGGTGCCGCTGCACTCGCTGGAGCACAGCTGCGCGCGGTTCCTGCAATGGTGCGCCCCGCTGCTCACCGAGACCGAACTGGCCACCACCAAGGCCGCGGTCGAGGAGTTCCTCCAGCCGGACAGCCCGGCCCGGATCCTGCACGCGGACCTACAGCGGTTCAACGAACAACCGGGCGTGCGCAGCTGGCTGGACGAGTTCTGGCCGCACCGCTATCTCGGCCGCCGGGACCGGATCGCGCTCAACGCCAACTTCTTCTTCCTTTTCCGGGATGAGCGGGAGGGCCAGATCGACCGCGCGGCCGGCCTGATCGCCGCCGCCCTGCACCACAAGGCCGAGTTGGACGCGCAGACCCTGCCGCCGGTGTTCCAGCGCGGCATGCCGCAGACCATGGTGCAGAACAAGTTCCTCTTCTCGACAACACGAATTCCGGGTGCGCCCCAGGACACCGCGCGCGTCCCGTACAGCGCGGCCTGGCCCGGCCCGTCGGCCGCTCGGCACATCGTGGTGTTCTTCCGCGGCAATGCCTTCCGGATGGACGTACTCGCCGAGGACGGTCGCCCGCACGATCTCGACGACCTCGCCGACGGCCTGCGCGAGGTCCAGAAGGTCGGCCAGAACGCGGCCGAACTCTCGGCGGGCCTCCTCACCACCAAGGCGCGCGCGGACTGGGCGACGAGCCGCGCCCAGTTGCTCGCCAACCCGGGCAACGCGGCCGCGCTGGACACGATCGAGACCGCGCTGTTCTGCCTGGCACTGGAGGACTTCGCGCCGGATGGCACGCTGGCCATCTGCGACGCGCTGCTCTACGGCAACCCGGAGAACCACTGGTTCGACAAGTCCGTGTCGCTGATCGTGTACGCCGATGGCCGGGCCGGCATCAACATCGAACACTGCGGCCTGGACGGCACCACCATCCTCCAGTTCGTGGACTTCCTGCTCGGCAGCACCGCCCGCGAGCACGCCGAGGCCGCGGGCGCGGTGTCGGCAGGACGACCGGCCGTCTCGCCGGTCGAGTTCACCCTGGACGAGAGCCAGCGGGCCGACGTGCGCGCGGCCGCCGAGTCGTTCGCCCAGTTCTGCGCCGACACCGCGTCGACCGTACTGTCCTTTTCGGACTTCGGTGCGAACACCGCCAAGTCACTGGGCATGTCGCCGGACGGTTTCGTGCAGATGGCCTACCAACTCGCGCACAAGCGCGCCAAGGGCAAGATCGGCGCCACCTACGAGTCGATCGCGACCCGCCAGTTCCAGGGCGGCCGCACCGAGGCCATGCGCGTGGTGACGCCCGAGATCCTGCGGTTCGTCGACGTCATGGACGACCACTCGGCGGACCGCGAGACCAAGGCGCAGGCGTTCCGGACGGCGGCGGCCAAACATGTGGCCAGGGCCAAGGAATGCCAGCTCGGCGACGCGCCCGAGCAGCACCTGTGGGAACTGCTGATGATCCAGCAGCGACGCGGCGCCGAACTCGGCGTCACCGAGCCGATCGCGCTCTACGACACGCCCGGCTGGAAGATCAGCCGCGACGACTACCTCAGCACCAGTTCGGCGCCGTCGACCTCGATCCAGTTCTTCGGCTTCGGCTCGACCAGCAGCCAGTGCATCGGCGTCGCCTACGTACTGCTGCCCGAGGAGTTCAACATCTACCTGAGCACGCCGCGCCCGGTCGCGGCCGAGATGTTCACCTTCGCCGAGAAACTGACCGAGGCGATGCGCGAACTCCAGGAGCTGCTCGCCGGCTGAGAGAGGCTCAGCCGCCCGGCCGGCACTTCGGCCTGCCGGGTCGGCACGACGTCGGCGGCGAGCCCGAGGTGGAGGTCGGCGGCCTCGGCGGGGTCGAGTGCTTGCCGCCTCCGCCGCCCGGTCCCGGTCCGCCGCCGAGCGGGTTCGGTGGCGTGCTGACCGGCGTCGACGGCGGCTGGCTCTGCGTCGTCGTGACCGCCTGGTTGGTCATGAAGTTCCAGGTGCCGTTGATGTCGGTGTAGTTCGCGAACTGCTGCACCGGCGAATTGCCCAGCACCGCGTTCATGTAGCCGCGCCAGATCACGCCCGGGTCCTCGCGGCCGAACATCACGTAGGCGCCCTTGCCGCCGTTCGCCTCCGGGTTGTTCCCGCTGCCGAAGATCGGCGCGGTCCGGTCGTAGTGCCCGATCCACACCGAGGTGACCACGCTCGGGGTGAACCCGACCATCCAGGCATCGGAGTCCCAGCCGTTCAGCGGCTGGTTGGTCGCCGGGTCGTTGTAGCCCTGCGTGCCGGTCTTCGCCGCGACCGGCCGGTTGCCGGCCAGCGGGATCTGGTCCGACGAGGCCACGTCCGACATCGAGTCGATGACCGTGTGCGCGATGGAGTTGCTGGTCGGTTCGTCACCGAAGGCCGGTTTCGCCGGGATGTTGAACTGGTAGAGGGTCGCGCCGGTCTGGTCGAGCACCTTGGTGATGAAGTGGGTCGGGATGTAGTTGCCGTAATTGGCGAGCGTCGCGTAGCCCTGCGCCTGGTCGCGCGGCCGGACCGGGTACTGGCCGATCGAGATACCACCCGCGACCGTCTTTCCGTCCGGGTCGATCAGGCTGGGCACCATGCTCGGCCCGCTGCCCGAGGTGTTCTTCATCGTCTCCGGAATGCCGGCCTGGAAGGCCGTCGCGCGCACGTTGTTGACGCCGGTGTTCACGCCCATCGCGTAGAACACCGTGTTGATCGACTGGGTCATGGCCGTTTTCACGGTGACCGGGCCGTTGCCCTCGCCCTCGGAGTTGTGCACGACGTGACCGGCGATGGTCAGCGAATTGCTGCCGTCGTAGATCGCGTTCAGACCTTCCTGGGAGGGATCGTTCTCCAGCGCGGACGTGAAAACGTAGGGCTTGAACGACGATCCGGGCTGGTGGGGCGTGTCGGCCATGTCGTACTGGGTCGCGTTCGGATCGTTTCCGCCGTACCAGGCGATGATCCCGCCGGTCGTCGGGTCGACCGAGACGAGCGCGGCGTCCTCGGTCGCCTTGATCTGCCTGCCGTCCACCGTGACCGGCCTGCCACCGAAGTCCATCGGGCCGCCGTTGGTGAACGCGGAGTCCTTGGCCATCACCGACTGCACCGACTGCTCGGCGTCCTGCTGCGCGCCGGGCTGGATGGTCGTGTAGACCTTCGCGCCCATCCGCTGGAGGGTGTCCATGTCCAGCTTGTTGGCGGCCAGTTCGTCCTCGACCTGCTTGGTGATCAGCTGGCGGTCCCAGGGCATGCTGCTGGCCCCGGTCGGCGCGGCCTGCAACGTCGGCATGGGCGCGTCCTGCTCACCTGCCTGGAGCCAGCCGTCCTTGGCCATCTGGCCCAACACGTAGGTGTAGCGCAGCGTCTGGTAGCTGGTGCTGTTCGCGCGGCCGGGCGACTGGATCAGCCCGGCGAGGAACGCGGCCTGCGGATCGGTGAGCTGGGTCGGCGAACTCTCGTTGAAGTACGTCTTGGCCGCCGCGCCGATGCCGTACGCGCCGCGTCCGAAGTAGACGATGTTCAGATAGGACGTCATGACGACCGGTTTGGACACGGTCCGGCTCATCTTGTACGCCGAGACCATCTCGGCGATCTTCGTCTTGATGGGCAGTGAGCCGAGGTAGCCGGGATTCGTGGCCTGCTTGATGTACTCCTGGGTGATCGTGGACGCACCGCCGGTGCCACCGCTCGCCTGGTTGTACGCCGTGCGCAGGATCGCCTTGAGGTCCACCCCCGCATTGGTCTGGAAGGTCGAGTCCTCGGCCGCTTCCACCGCGTGCACAGCTGGTTGCAGGTTGGGCAGGTCGCTCGTCTGGATGAGCTGGTGGCCGTTCTCGCCGGTGCCGATGGTGTCCATCACGGAGTTGTCGGCGTAGTAGATCGTGATCGGCTGGTTCAGCGTGGCCGCGACCGCCTGCGGGTTGGGCACGCTCACGATCTGGTACAGGATGAAGAATCCGACGATCGGCGCGAGAATGCCCAAACCGACCAGCACATAGAGCGTGCGCCGCGAGCGGCGGAAGATCGCCTGCTTGCGAATGGTCTTGCGAAGCTCCGCGCTGAGCAGCACGCTGCGAGCCGGGACATGTGGTGTCCAGCCTCTGTGCCAGTCCTGCGTCATTCCATGAGAAATATCAGATCCAGCTGAACGATCGCTGTAATTCGGTCTGTTTTAGGGTATTTAGGTGCCATTGAACGCCGATGACGTCACTATCGAGCAGCTCACCGACGACCCGCACCCGGTACTCGCCCGGCTCCGCGCGCGAGAGCCGGTTTCCTGGCTGCCGGCCCTCAACGGCTGGCTGGTGACCAGCTATCCGCTGGTGGACCAGGTGCTGCGCGATCCGGGCACGTTCACCGTGGACGATCCGCGCTTCTCCACGGCGCGGGTGGTCGGCCCGAGCATGCTCTCCACCGACGGCCCCGCGCACGCCCACCACCGCGACCCGTTCGGTCCCGCCTTCCGTCCGACTGCCGTGCGCACGCGCTTCACCGCCTCGATCCGCGCCCACACCGAGCGGCTGCTCGACGCCCTGCGCCCGCGCGGCACGGCCGAGCTGCGCCGCGAGTTCGCAGGCCCGTTCGCGGTCGCCGTGCTCGCCGACGTGCTCGGCCTGGCCGACGCAAAGGCGGACACCGTGTTGGCCTGGTACGACGCGATCAGCGCCGCCGTGTCCGGCATCTCGGCAGGCCGCCCGATCCCGCCCGCCGCGACCGACGCGTTCGGCGCGCTGCGCGCCGCCATCGAGGCCAGCCTGACCCCGCCATCGCTGATGGCCGAGGTGGCAGCCGGTCTGGGCGTTGACGCGACCGTGTCCAACGCGGCGGTGCTGCTGTTCGGCGGCATCGACACGGTCGAAGGCATGATCACCAACGCGGTGCTGCACCTGCTCACCCACCCCGACCAGCGGCCGACCGACGAGCAGTCGCTGGCCAACGCCGTCGAGGAGTCGCTGCGCTGGGAGCCTGCCGCGGCGATGCTGGACCGCTACGCCACCCGCGACGTCGAACTCGGCAACGCGCGCATCCGCGCGGGCGAGCTGGTCAGCGTCTCGCTGACCGCCGCACATCGCGATCCCGCCGTGTTCGCCGAGCCGGACCAGTTCGACATCGGCCGCGCCAACGCCCGCCAGCACCTGGCCTTCGCCCGAGGCCCGCACTTCTGCCTTGGCGCCGAACTCGCCCGGCTGGAAGCCAACACCGCGCTCGCCGCGATCATCGCACTGCCCGACCTGCGCCTGATCCGACCGGTTCGACCGCGCGGCCTGGTGTTCCGCAAACCGACCGAACTGCCGGTGCGCTGGCAGTAAGCGCAATCCTTGGTATTTCCTTCGAGAACCGTGAACTGTGAGCGACAAACGCACCTAGCCGCGCTCTCCGCGCCGCTCCACCATGCGAATCGCTTCATCTCCCTGCATCCGGTTCTCCCAGGAGGAGACAACCATGTTCGGTCAGCACCGCAGAACGTTACGGAGAGCTGTCGCCGCGGTCAGTGGCACGGCCCTCGTCGTCGGCCTTGCTGCCATCGCCGCTCCGATGGCACACGCCGCCAACGGAGTACCCCACTTCGACCACGTCGTCATCGTGATGGAAGAGAACCACTCCTACAACGAGATCATCGGCGACACCACCGACGCCCCGTACATCAACAACACCCTGGCCGCGGGCGGCGCGTCGTTCACCAATTCCTTCGCGATCGAACACCCCAGCGAACCGAACTACCTGGACCTGTTCTCCGGGGCCAACCAGGGCGTGACCAGCGACGCCTGCCCCCAGACGTTCAGTGCCGACAACGAGGGCGCGCAACTGATCGCCGCGGGCGACACCTTCGCCGGCTACTCCGAGGGCCTGCCGTCCACCGGTTCCACCGTGTGCACGTCGGGTGAGTACGCGCGCAAACACGTGCCGTGGACCAACTTCACCAACGTCCCCGCCGCCGACAGCCTGCCCTACAGCAGTTTCCCGAGCGCCAGCAACTATGCCTCGCTGCCGACCGTCTCGTGGGTGATCCCGAACCTGCTCGACGACATGCACGACGGCACCATCGCCCAGGGTGACTCGTGGCTGCAGAACAACATGAGCGCCTACGCGACCTGGGCGAAGGCGCACAACAGCCTGCTGGTCGTCACCTGGGACGAGGACGACTCCTCGCAGAGCAACCAGGTCCCGACGATCTTCTACGGCGCGAACGTGCAGACCGGCCAGTACAGCAACACCATCAACCACTACAGCGTGCTGCGCACCGTCGAGGACATGTACGGCCTTCCGTACGCGGGCGCGGCCGCCAACGCCACGCCTATCACCAACGTCTGGGGCACCGCGTCGAACACGGTGACCGTCACCAACCCCGGTAGCCAGACCGGCACCGTCGGCACCGCGGCCAACCTCCAGATCTCGGCCAGCGACTCCGCATCCGGCCAAACCCTCAGCTACACCGCAACCGGACTGCCCGCCGGCCTGTCCATCAACTCGTCGACCGGCCTCATCACCGGAACGCCGACCACCGCCGGCAGCAACAACGTCACCGTCACCGCGACCGACGGCACCGGCGCGTCCGGCAGCGCGTCGTTCACCTGGACGGTCAGCGCGGCGGGCGGCGGTGGGTGCACCGCGGCGCAACTGTTGGGCGATCCGGGTTTCGAGAACGGCTCGAATGCCGCGCCGTGGACCTCGACCTCGGGCGTGATCAACAGCGACATGTCGTCCGAACCGTCACATTCGGGCAGTTGGGATGCCTGGATGGACGGCTACGGCACCACGCACACCGACACGCTCGGCCAGACGGTCACCATCCCGACCGGGTGCACCACCGCGAACTTCTCCTTCTGGCTGCACGTCGACACGGCGGAGACCGGCACGACCGCCAACGACACGCTGAACGTCCAGGTTCTCAACGGTTCCGGCACCGTGCTGGGCACGCTCGGCACGTTCTCCAACCTCGACGCGATCAGTGGCTACGCGCAGCACAGCTTCAGCCTCGCGCCCTACATCGGCCAGACGGTGACGCTGAACTTCACCGGTAGCGAGGACAGCCAGTTGCAGACCTCGTTCGTCGTCGACGACACCGCGCTGAACGTCAGCTAGTCCGCTGACCGGGGTGTGGGAGCCCGCGCTCCCACACCCCACCGCGGCTGGGGCGTCACGCACCGTTGATCGCGGCGACTCCGTTCATCGTGCCGACGTAGGCGCGCTGGCCGGACAAGGTCGGCGACACGAAGTGCGGCACGGCACCGACAGAGATCTGCGCCTTGGTCGCGCCGGTGCTCTGGTCCAGCGCGTAGAGCACGCCGTTGCCGGACACGATCCAGACCGCGCCGCCGCCGACCGTCGGCGACCCGGACACGGCCGACTTCGCTGTCCAGGTCACGGTCGCGGTGCCGTTGGCGGCGATGGTGATGGCCTTCGCGGAGCCGCCCTGGCACGCCAGGTACTCGGTGTTGCCGACCACGGACGGACCGCCGAAGGAACCGCACGAGGTGACCGTGGAAGCCTGGCCGCCGATGCCACCGAGGTGATTCGCGTGCAGGAGGTAGGTGGTCGAGCGCTTTCCGGTGGTCGTCACGTACGAACCGACCAGGGCCGGGCTGGCCGAACCGAGGTCCTTGTCGCCCGCGTTGTCACTGGCCCACTGCGACGGCGCGAAGAAGTCCGTGCGGTTCAACGTGCTGGCGGACAACGAGATCACCGAGTCGCCGCCGTCGTAGGCGCCGCTGGTGGCCGCGCTGTTGCCGACCGCGTAGAACAGCTGGCCACCGTCGACGACGGCGCCGCCGGGCGCCCAGATTCCGCCCTCGCGCTTGGTCGGGATGCTGTAGCTGATGAGGTTCGCGCCCGAGGTGGTCAGCGAGACCACCGACCCGATGTAGTTTGCGCAGTCGCCGGACAGGCCGCCGTAGGCGATGTAGACGCGCCCGTTCAGCACGGTGAGGGCCGAGCGCTGCTGCTCGTCGAGCGGGGTGCCCTTGGGCGGATCCGCGCCCGCTGTCACGTCGACGGCGCCGGTGGTCGCGTTGATGCCGACCAGTTTGTGGTGGCCGCCGCTGGTTTCGGCGAGCGCGAACACCCGGCCGGTCGCTTGGTCGTAGGCCATCGTGCTGGTGATGCCGAGCGGGCTGATGTCACCGCAGGGTAAGCCGGAACGTGGCTGGGGCTTTCCGACGTTGGTCTTCCAGAGCACCGCGCCGCTCGACGCGTTGAGCGCGTAGACGGTGTCGTTCTCGGTCGCCGCCAGGATTTCCGAGCCGAGCACCAGCGGCTGGCCGTAGACCGCGCCGTCGAGCGTGGCGTGCCAGGCGCCGGCCAGCTTCGACACCGGCGCGAGGTCGGTCGCGTCGCCGGAGCGCGCGTTGTCCTTGTGGTAGGTGGTCCAGTCTCCGGGTGCGAGCGGTCTCGACGCCGCACTGGCAACGCCGGTTGCGGCGTTGACGCAGGTGAGCGCGCCCACAATGGCAACCGCGACTGTAAACGTTTTCATCATGCCGTGCAGTATGGTCTAGACCGCCGACCTACCGGGAAGTTGCCGAATATTAACGATTGACCCACCACGCGGCCGCGACTTCCTTCACGTCGTCGATGAAAGTCCTGCTGTGCCAGGAAAGCCGAGCCTGGCGTGTGCCCTCGTGGTCCTGGGACCAACAGGGCCAGGCACAGCTGCCCACCACGGATTACCGTGACGGCATGAGCACACTCGCACTGATCACCGGCGCCACGTCCGGCATCGGCAGGGCGTTCGCCGAGCGCCTCGCCGTCGACGGTCACGACCTGGTGATCGTCGGCCGACGGCAGGACCGGCTGGACGAGTTCGCTGCCACCCATAACGAGGTGAAGGTCCGCGCCGTGGCCGCCGACCTCGCCACCGATGAGGGTATCGACGCCGTCGCGGCGATCTGCGCCGACGAGCCGCTGGACCTGCTGGTGAACAACGCGGGCGTGGCCCACTACATGCCGCTGGCCGACCTGCCGGCCGACAAGGCCCGCGAACTGGTCAAGGTCAAGGTGCTCGCGCCGACGCTGCTCGCCCGCGCGGCCGTCGCCGGCATGCTGGAGCGTGGCCGGGGCGCCATCGTCAGCGTCGCCGGCATGATCGCGTTCAGCGGGCCCGCACCGCACGCGCAGATGCCGCGCCGCGCCGTCTACGCCGGCACGCTAGCCCACCTCGTCGCGATGTCCCAGACCCTCAGTGCCGAACTCGAAGGCACCGGCGTTCGGGTTCAGGTGGTGTGCCCCGGCGTGGTCGCCACCGAGTTCCACGAGCGGCAGGGCATGGACCTGAGCGCGATCCCCCGAATGAGTGCCGCCGACGTGGTCAAGGCCGCGCTGCGCGGTCTGGAACTCGGCGAGGTCGTCTGCGCTCCCGGTGTCGAGGACGCGAGTCTGCTCGACGCGGTCTTCCACGCCGACCTGGCCGCTTTCGCTGGCCAGAGCCCGGAACTCGCCGGCCGTTACGTGTGATTGTCAAAATCATGTCCAGTTCCGACAGAACACTGGCGGCGCAGCAACATTCCGACGCGAATAGATTGCATGATATCTCCGCGCAGACGACGCACGCTCGCCCTTGTCGTGCCATTACTCATGATCCTCGCCGCATTGCCGGCGACCGCCGCGAAGGCAGCGACGACAACCACGATCTCGATCAATGGCAGCCAGGGCGGTCGGACCTTCGACGGGATCGGCGCGATCAGTGGCGGCGGCGGTAACACGCGACTGCTCGCCGACTATCCGGCCGCGCAGCAGAGCCAGATCCTGGACTACCTCTTCACCCCCGACTACGGCGCGAACCTCCAGATTCTCAAGGTGGAGATCGGCGGCGACACCAACTCCACCGACGGCGCCGAACCCTCGATCGAACACACCCCAGGCAGCATCGCCTGCACTACCGGCTACGAGTTCTGGTTGATGGAGCAGGCAAAGCAGCGCAATCCGAACATCAAGCTCTACGGCCTGGCCTGGGGCGCGCCGGGCTGGATCGGCGGCGGGAACTTCTGGTCGACCGACATGATCAACTATCTGGTCAGCTGGCTGGGTTGCGCCAAGCAGGACGGCCTGAGCATCGACTACCTCGGTGGCTGGAACGAGCGCGGTTACAACATCGCCTGGTACGAACAGCTTCGCTCGACCCTCAACGCCGACGGGTATTCCGGCGTCCAGATCGTCGCGGCGGACAGCGACTGGAGTGTCGCCAACGACGTCGCCGGCAACTCGGCCTTCGCGAACTCGGTCTCGATCATCGGTACCCACTACCCGTGCGGCGGCGACGGCGGCGACGCGACCAGCTGTCCCGGCAACCCGACCGCGACCGGAACCGGAAAACCGTTGTGGGCCAGCGAGAACGGCTCGCAGGACATGAACACCGGCGCGCCGGCGCTGATCCGCTCCGTCACCCGCGGCTACCTGGACGCGAACCTGACCGCCTACATCAACTGGCCTCTCGTCGCCGCCGTCTACCCGAACCTGCCCTACAACACGGTCGGGCTGCTCACCGCCAACCAGCCCTGGTCGGGCAACTACAGCCTCGGCGAGAGCCTGTGGGCGACCGCGCAGGTCACCCAGTTCACCCAACCCGGTTGGCAGTTCATCGATTCCGCGTCCGGCTACCTCGGCGGCGACCGCGCCAACGGCAGCTACGTGACGCTGAAATCGCCCAACGGCAAGGACTACTCCACGATCCTGGAGACCACCACCGCGACCGCCCAGCAGACCGCGAACGTCACGGTCAGCGGCGGCCTGTCCGCCGGCACCGTGCACGTCTGGGCCACCGACGTGAACTCGCCCGACCCGACGACGAGCCTCGTGCACACGCAGGACATCACGCCTGCCAACGGGTCCTACTCGCTGACCATGCAGCCCGGCTACATCTACACCGTCACCACGACCACCGGTCAGGGCAAGGGCAGCGCGGCAGGCCCGGCCGGTTCGAGCCTGGCCCTGCCCTACACCGACAACTTCGACGCCGACGCGACCGGCAGCGAGGCGCGCTACCTGTCCGACATGCAGGGCGCCTACCAGGTCGAGCCGTGTGCGGATGGCCGGTCCGGGCAGTGCGTCGAGCAGATGGCGCCCGCCAAGCCGATCGAATGGCAGGACGACTCGGACGCGTTCGCGCTACTCGGCGACGTCGGCTGGTCGAACTACACGGTCAGCTCCGACGTCGACCTGCGCCAGGCCGGCACGGTGGAACTGATGGGCCGGGCGAACACGCAGAACCGGCCGCAGTCCCACCAGAACGCCTACCTGTTCCGGGTGTCCGACACCGGGGCCTGGTCGATCGACAAGTCCGACACCGGCGGCACCGTCACCGCCCTGGCCAGTGGCTCGATCTCGGCGCTGGGCACCGGTTCCTGGCACACCCTCGCGCTGACGCTACAGGGGTCGACGATCAGCGCGGGCGTGGACGGCACGCAGGTCGGCTCTGTGACCGACAGCTCCTATCAGACCGGCCAGATCGGCATCGGCGTGGTCGGCTACCAGACCGACCAGTTCGACAACCTCAGCGTCACGCCCGGCACCGGTACCGGTGGACTGACCGGTCCGGTCACGTCGGGCATGGCCGGCAAGTGCCTCGACGACTACAACGCGTCGACCACCAACGGCACCAAGGTCGACATCTGGGACTGCAACAACAGCGGGGCGCAGAACTGGACGATCGACAACGGCACCCTGCGGATCCAGGGCGCCTGCCTGGACATCATCGGCTCCGGCTCGACCGCGTCCGGGACCCTGGTCGACATGTGGGGCTGCAACGGCGGCAGCAACCAGCAGTGGAGCGCGCAGAACGGCGAACTGGTCAACCCGGCGTCCGGCAAATGTCTCGACGATCCGGCGCTGAACACCACCAACGGCACCCAGCTGGAGATCTGGGACTGCAACGGCGGCCCGAACCAGCTCTGGACCCTGCCGAACTGAACTGAGCCTTGTCAGCTTCTCTTATTCGTGCGATCGTTGGAATATGGGAGCAGCACCCGAGCCCGGGTTCGTCGAGGAACCGATCTACGCCGAACTGGCCAGGATCGGCAAAACCCTCGCGAGCCCGGTGCGGCTGCGCCTGCTCGACGTCCTGGACTCGGGCGAACTGACCGTCGAGGAGCTGGCCGCGGCCTCGGGGCTGCCGGTGAAGAACACCTCCGCTCAGCTACAGCAGCTGCGCGCGGTGCACCTGGTCGACTCGCGACGGGACGGAACCCGCATCTACTACCGGATCGCGAGCCCGGCGGTGTCCGCCTTCCTTGGCCGGTTCCACGACTTCGCCCAGGACACGCTGGCCGAACTGCGCGAGCGCATCACCGCGCACCTGGGCACGGCCGACCAGCTGGAGCCGGTGTCCGCCGACCGGCTCGCCGAGCTGATGGCGGACAACCTGGTGACCGTGGTCGACGTGCGCTCGCAAGCCGCCTACGCGCGCGGCCACATCCCCGGCGCGATCTCGGTGCCCATCCGAGAGATGGCGCAGCGCGTTGACGAACTGGCCGGCCACGACATGATCGTGGCCTACTGCCAGGGCCCGTACTGCGTCAGCTCACCGAACGCGGTTCGGCTCATGCTCGGCGCCGGTCATCAGGCCCGGTCCCTCAACGGCGGCTGGACCGGCTGGGCTCGCGCCGGACACCCACACCAGACCTGACCACCACACAACCACCACGGGGGAGCGATCAGCCGATGAGCTTTTTCCTGCCGCCACACGCCTATCCGCAGGACCGTCACACCGACGAGAAGGGCGAGACCTCAGCCTGGTGGCGTCCACATGGGACACCCCACGACATCGAGTACGCCAGCGGTGGCTCCTGCGACTACCTGGTCACCGGTGCGGTGAGCCGGGGCGACTATGGCCTCTACCGCTGGAACATGGCCGCCGGCAAGGGCGGGCCCAGCCCGCACTTCCACCGCGCGGTCTCCGAGTCCTTCTTCATCATCGACGGAACCATCCAGCTCTTCGACGGGACCGACTGGAAGGACGCGCACCCGGGCGATTTCTGCTTCGTTCCCGAAGGCGGCATCCACGGCTTCCGCAACGAGTCGGGCGAGCCGGCCTCGATGCTGATCCTGTTCTCCCCCGGCGCGCCCCGAGAGAAGTACTTCGAGGGACTGGCCGAGATCGGCGCCACCGGGCAGCGCCCCAGCGACGAACAGATGGCCGAGTTCTTCGCCGCGCACGACACCTACTGGGTGTGACCCGGTCCGCTGGATGGTGCGCGACGTTGCCCGGCTCGTGATCGTGCCCCTACCGTCAACAGGCATGGCGGATTCCGACGACCAGTACGACGCGCTCGGCCAGACCTACGAGCGGACCAAGCACATCCCGACCGGTCTCGCCGAGCAGGCGACGTTCCTCGCCGCGCTGCCGGACCTGACCGGTAGATCCGTACTCGACGTCGCCTGCGGCACCGGCTTCTACCCGCGCGAGTTCATCCGGCGCGGCGCGGCGAAGGTCGTCGGTGTCGACTCCGCCCACGAGATGATCGCCTACGCGCGCCGCGTCGAGGAACGTGAGCCGCTGGGCATCGGCTACCACCAGTACGACGCCGAGAACCTCCCGGCGCTCGGCGCGTTCGACGTCGTCACGGCCGTCTGGTTGCTCGGCTACGCGCTCGACGAGACGGCGCTCGACGCGATGATCGCCAACCTGACGGCGAATCTCGCACCGGGCGCCACCCTCGCGGTGCTGATCCCGAATCCCGACGTGGACTGGGCGGTGATGGCCGACTACGGCCGCTACGGCTACGTGGTGACGCGTTCGGGCGAGACCGAGGGCATCCGCCAGCCGGTCGTCGTGCACGTTCTGGGCGACCCGCCGTTCGACTTCGACTCGTTCTTCTGGCCGGCCGGCGTCATCGACGGCGCACTGGCCCGAGCCGGCCTGACCGGGATCACCCGGGCACCGACGGTCGTCCCGGACGACAGCGAGTTCTATGCCGACCTCAGGCGCAGCCCGAGCTTCGCCGTCTACACCGCCACACTCGGTCAGCGTTGATAGATCGGCCGCCCCACCCACCAGTTGCCGGGCGCGTCGACATCGTCGCTGGACCAGTATTCGATGACCGCGCTGACGAATTCGGCGGCGGAGAGCTGCCCGTCGCCATCAGTGTCGAGGTGGCCGAACGCCTCGTTGGCGTCCGCTTCGGTCAGGCCCGGGAAATGCCCCGTCTGAAAGGCAAGGAACTCGGCCGGGCTGACCTGCCCGTCCTGATTGGTGTCGGCGATGGCCAGAAATGCTTCGGCGAGCGCGCCGACAGTGGCCTTGGCGGCCTCCGGATCGTCGGCCAATGTCAGGGTGGATCGCAGGAATTGGTCCTTGGCGATCGACGTGCCCCCATCGGGGATGTGCGGAAGGTGCAGGTCCCGCCAGATCCGCACGTAGGCATCGATGATCCGACTCTCTTCCACGGAACCGGTGGAATGCCCGAGCGATGCGGCAACGCGCTGTCCCATCAGCACGTGGTCGTGCTCGGTCAGCGCGCCGTCGCCGTCGGCATCGAGGTGGTCGAATCCGTAGTTTATTTTCGCGATGAGCATGTCGGCAGGTGCCATGCACCGTATGTAACGCATCGCATACGCGCCATGACACCACCGTGCCGTTGAACAATTGCGGTGACATTGCCGGACAGCTCGGGAGAGACTGTCTCCCTGTGAAGTGGACTTGCTCATGACCGATGCCGTGCGCGCCCTGCCCGCCGAGACAAGCCGGATCTCGGGTCGCACCTGGCTGGTGATCACCATCCTGGTGCTGTCCGCGTTCGTCATGATCCTCAACGAGACGATCCTGAGCGTCGCCCTGCGCAAGCTGACCGTCGACCTCGTCATCCCGACCACGACCGCCCAGTGGCTGACGAGCGGCTTCCTGCTGACCATGGCGGTCGTCATCCCCACGACCGGGTTCCTGCTCGAACGCCTCACCCCGCGCCAGGTCTTTGTCGCCTCGCTGACCGCGTTCAGCCTCGGCACCCTGCTGTGCGGGCTCGCCCCGGGATTCGCGCTGCTCATGACCGGCCGCGTGGTGCAGGCGTGCGGCACGGCGGTGATGCTGCCGCTGCTGATGACCACGATTCTGCGGCTGGTCCCGGCCGAACGGCGCGGCGCCACGATGGGCACGGTCACCATCGTCATCGCGGTCGCCCCGGCCATCGGGCCGACGATCGGCGGCGCGGTGCTGGCGTCGCTGAGCTGGCACTGGATGTTCTGGATCGTGCTGCCGCTCGCCGTCGCCGCGCTGGTGGTCGGCGCGCTGATGCTGCGGGTGGACGGGGAGACCCGGTCGGTGCCGCTGGACGTGCTGTCGGTCCTGCTGTCCGCGATCGGCTTCGGCGGCATGCTGTACGGCCTCTCGACCGTCGGCAGCCAGACCCCGCAGCCGCTCCCGCCGTGGCTGGCGATCGTCGTCGGGGTGGTCGCGCTGGCGGTGTTCACCTGGCGCCAGCTCCGCCTGCAACGCCGCGAGGCGGCCCTGCTCGACCTGCGGCCGTTCACCAACCGCCGGTTCGTGGTCGCGCTGGTGCTGACCGCGCTGCTGTTCATGTGCCTGATCGGCGCGGGCGCCATCCTGCTCCCGCTCTACCTGCAGACGGTCCTGCACACCAGCACGTTCGTCAGCGGCCTCGCCGTGCTGCCCGGCGGCCTCGTGCTGGGGCTGCTCGGCCGCCCCGTCGGCACCCTCTACGACCGCCTCGGCGCCCGCCCGCTGGTCATCCCCGGCGCGCTGGCCATGGCGGTCTCGCTGGGACTGTTCGCCACGCTGGGGCCGGGGTCGTCGCTGGTCGAGGTCGTCGGCATCCACGTCCTGCTGATGGCCGGGCTCGGCCTGATGATCACCCCGCTGATGACGGACGCGCTCGGTGCCCTGCCGGAGCACCTCTACTCCCACGGCAGCGCGATCCTGTCGAGCCTTCAGCAGGTCGCGGGCGCGGTCGGGACCGCCCTGCTGGTCTCGGTAGCCACGTTGGGCACGACCGAGGCGGCCGCTCAGGGACCGGACGCCACCGGTCTCCGGGCCGCCTTCGTCGCCGCCGCCTGCCTCGGCCTGGCCGGGTTCGGGTGCTCCTGGTTCCTGAGCGGTCGGGGGCGTGCGGGTATGCTCCCGTGAACCGACGAAGGGTGCGCCACGATGTTGGCAAGGCACACGACACCGGATCCTGAAGACGGACTCATCATTCGGGCTCGCGCCGTCCAGCAGGCACACAGCGCGATCCAGAACGCCCGAGCGACCCGTACGGTGGCCGAGCACGCCACCGACGCGTTGGACTGCGTTCAGCTGCTCGAGATGTTGGGGCTCGACGCCAACGACGGAAAGCGCGTTTGAAGGGCCCCGGGTATCGCGCTCGATGCGGGTAATGAGAGAGTATGAGCTTCAATGGTCGTCCCATGTCCTCACGGTGGGGATTCAACGGGCGACGCAGGGAGATGGCAGTATGGCCCAGGGTAGTGTGAAGTGGTTCAACGGCGAAAAGGGCTTCGGCTTCATCCAGCAGGATGGCGGTGGGCCGGACGTCTTCGTCCACTACTCCGAGATTCAGGGCACCGGCTTCAAGTCGCTTGACGAAGGCCAACGTGTCGAGTTCGAAATCGGTCAGGGACAGAAGGGCCCCCAGGCTCAAGGCGTGCGCGCGATCTGACCCGCGCCTGTCGGCGTGCCCGTGACCTGATCGGCCGCGGGCACGCCGGCACTCGGCCGTTCGGCCGAATGCAGTTCCTCGGCGTTACCCAGCGCCATCTCGTCTCCCCACAGGGTTGAGACAGTTGGCCACCCCGCTCGCCAGGCCGCTGAAGGCCGGCGACGCGCTCCCCCACCACGTGCCCGATCATCCTGATCGCGTGAGCAACGGTCCTAAATGGGGCGTATACGCCACCCCGGACGTCGCCAATCAGCACGTAGGACCGATCCAGAAGGCACGATCGTTGACAGTTCGCTGACGTCGACATTACTGTCGATGCCAGCGTTCTCATATCTGAAGACAGTTCTCATAGCTGATTCTGTTCACGTACATGAACGTACTGGCTCTCGACCGGCCTCCGCCGTTGCGGGGCGGAGGCCGCCCCCGATCACTGTCCAAGGAGCATGTGCAATGGTGCACAACCGAATTCGGGTCGCCATCATGGCGGCCCTGGTCGCGTTACTCGTCGGCCTGCTGTCCTGGGGCACAGCCGATGTCGCGGCCGCAGGGACCTCCCCGTCCTGGAGCGGCACCTTCGACAACTTCCACACCTCCAGCTGGAACGCGAACTGGGGCCTGACCTCCGACACCACGCAGTGCGCGATCGCGACCGGCACCTACAACTGCAACTGGGGCTACAACAACCTCCAGGCCGTCAACGATTCGACCAGCCCGAACGGACAGGCACTGAAGGTCACCTACCCGGCCAACAGCGGCCCGCCCAGCTGCTACACGGGCGTGTCCGGCTGCGCGCTCGGCGGTGGACAGTTCTACCAGGACCTGACCACCAACGGACAGACCGCGCTGCACAACAGTCAGACGGTCGATCTGAAGTACTACTACAACTTCCCGGTCGGTTTCGACTTCGGCAAGAAGACCGCGGGCAAGATGCCCGGCCTCTACGGCGGCGTGCCCGGCTGTGAGAGCGGCGGCCAGCACTGCTCGAACGGCTGGTCCACCCGGTACATGTGGCGCGGCGGCAGTGCGTCCGCCCCCAGCGGCGAGCTGTACTTCTACGGCGGCAGCGGATCCGGCTACGGCCAGGACATCTGCCTCGGCAACTGGACCTTCCCGGCCGACGGCAAATGGCACTCCATCGAGCAACTCGTCAACACCAGCACCGGCGCGGTGACCATCTGGAGCGACGGCAAGAGCGTCTGCACCACCACGCAAACGTTCGCCTCACCCGTTTCCGGCGCGTTCTTCTCCACCTTCCATGGCGGACACGACCTCACCTGGAGCCCGACGAAGACCACCACCTCGGAATTCGCCGACTTCACCCTGGCCACCGACGGACCGCAGACCAGCGGAACCGGCGGCGCCCCCGCCGCACCGACCGGCCTCGCGGTGACCGGCAGCACCAGCTCCAGCATCGGCTTGTCCTGGCAGGAAGCCAACAACAGCGATCCGGCGACCTCCTACAAGGTCTACGACGGCAGCACCGTCGTCGCCACACCCACCACAACGAACGCCACGATCTCCGGTCTGGCGGCTGGCAGCTCGCACACCTACACGGTCACGGCCGTTGACGCGTCCGGTGTCGAGTCACCAGCCAGCGCGCCGATCACCGGCAGCACAACAGGTTCCGGCAGCGGCCCCGCCACGCCGACCGGCCTCGCCGTGTCCGGCGCGACCAACTCCAGCCTCAACCTGTCCTGGACCGAGACCAACAACAGCGATCCCGCCACCTCCTACAAGGTCTACGACGGCACCACGGTCGTCGCCACGCCCACCACAACCAGCGCCGCCATCACCGGTCTCGCGGCAGGCAGTTCGCACACCTACACGGTGACCGCGGTCGACTCGGCAGGCGTCGAATCCAGCCACAGCACATCGGTCACGGGCGCCACGACCGGCGGCGGCGGTTCGGCCACGGTGACCATCGCGAAGACGAAGGACTGGGGCAGCGGCTTCACCGACACCGCGACCATCACCAACGACTCCGGCAGCGCGATCAACGGCTGGAACGTCCAGTTCGACCTGGACGCGAGCGAGAACCTCGAGAGCGCGTCGGGCGTGACCTACAGTTCGTCCGGCAACCACTACACGCTCACCAACACCAGCGCGGACGCCAGCATCGCCGCGGGCGCCACGCAGACCTTCCAGTTCAGCGGCGACTACGCGAGCAAGTACATCGCGCCGACCAACATCACCTTCAACGGCAACGGCGTCACCGGCGGCGGCACGCCGGCCACGCCCACCGGCCTGACCGAAACCGCTGAGACGACCTCCAGCATCACCCTCGGCTGGACCGAAACCAACAACAGCGACCCCGCGGTGTCCTACCAGGTCTACGAAGGCAGCACCCTGGTCGCCAGCCCGACCACGACCTCCGCGACCATCACCGGCCTCGCCGCCGGCAGCACGCACACCTACACCGTCGTGGCGGTGGACGCGGCCGGCAAGACATCGGCGCAGAGCGCACCCGTCACCGCGAGCACCTCGTCGGGAGGCAGTACGCCGGCCGTGCCGACCGGGCTCGCCGTCAGCGGCACCACCAGTTCCAGCATCGGCCTGTCCTGGACCGAAACCAACAACAGCGACCCGGCCGCGTCGTTCAACGTCTACGAAGGCAGCACCCTGGTCGCCAGCCCGACCACGACCTCCGCGACCATCACCGGCCTCGCGGCCGGCAGTTCGCACACCTACACGGTGACCGCGGTGGACGCGTCGGGCGTGGAATCCGCGCACAGTTCGTCGGTCACCGGCGTCACCAGCGGATCCGGCACCAACCCGTTCAGCCAGGCCGAGATCGACAGTGCGGTCGCCGCGCCCGCGTTCGTCTGGGCCGCGCCGACCTCGTCGGTGCCCAGGCCCGGCACGAACCCGGCCAACATCGGTGAGTCCAAGGTGCTCTACTACCTCGCCCTGGTGGACAAGGTCGCGCCTGGCACCAAGGCGACAAATGGCACCACAGTGGACAGTGCGCTGCTCACCCAGGTGCGCAGCATGATCGCGGGCGGCCACGAACCGGACGCCGACGGCGGCCTGGAGATGTGGGGTCAGGCACCGGTCGCGGAAGCACTGCTGTTGCTGAAGAACGGTCCGGCCTTCTCCGAGCTGACCTCGGCCGAACAGAACAAGGTGAGCCTGCTCGAAGCCGCGATGGGCTACGGCAGCAACTACACCTACAACGATGCCAACAGCTTCTCCTCCGGCATCTGCGGGTTCGGCAACTTCAGCAAGACCAACAACCCCAACTACCGGGACGGCGGCGTGGACACCGAGATCGCGGCCATCCAGTACTTCGGCGCCTCGACCTGGGACACGATGCTGAGCGGTTTCAACGACGCCACCGTCACCTCGCAGCTGAACGCGGCGGGCCTGACCAACGCGGGCGGCTGTTTCGCCACGCTCGGCTCCGGCGGCAACGCCCCCATCGACAAGCCGTTCCTCTACCAGGGCCACAAGTCCAGCGACCTGATGGGCCTGTGGAGTGTGCTGGCCGGTGACACCTTCGACAAGACCGCGGCGAGCACCGTGGGCAACGCGCACATCGCCGACAACACGACCAGCCCGTACGACGGTCAGTGCTGCATGGGCCACGAGTTCAACTCGACCGACTCCTCCGGCCTGCGCAGCTCCTCGCTCTACACCTTCGAGGGCTGGATGAACGTGACCGGAGCCCGGGTGACCATGATGACGCTGGGCAACTTCACCCTCTCCGCGGCGAGCACCGAATCGCAGTACCACATCGGCACGCTCGACCTGAAGTACAAGCTCGATCACGGCTACATCTGCTACGCGCTCAACCAGACCGGCCTGTTGGTCAACGATCAGGGCCAGCCGGCAACCGATGGACCGAACGTCAAGGGCTTCCTGTACGACTGGGATGCCTATGCCGCGGCAGGCGCACCGCAGAGCTGATTGCGCCATTGGAAGGACGGGCTCCGGCGGGGTGACCGCCGGAGCCCGTGCCATGCCTAGCGATCGTCGTGGTCGGCGCGGGCCTTGTCGGCCGCCTCCCGCATCTCGAACAGGTCGGTGAACAGCTCACCCGTTTCCCTGGCCACGCTACGAATCGCTCCGGTGATGATGACCGCGATGTTGCCGATGTGTGTCGCCGCCGACTCCGTGACCACCTGCACGGTGTCCTTGTCGCGTTCGAACTGGCCAACCATGATGATCTCCTCGCACTCAGGCAGCCTGCTCAACAACTGGCTTCACGGTACTGGACGGACCGGGACCCGGCTGCGTCCCCGGCAGGGCCAGCGAAACGATCTTCCTGGCCACCGACCACAGTTGACGGTGCAGCGGCCCGGTGTTGTAGGGCAGGCCGTACTTCTCGCAGATGGCGCGGACCTCGCCGGCGATCTGCGGGTACCGGCGGGCCGGGATGTCCGGGAACAGGTGGTGCTCGATCTGGTGCGAGAGGTTGCCGGACATGATGTGGAACAGTGGCCCGCCAGTGATGTTGGCCGAGCCGAGGATCTGGCGCAGGTACCACTGGCCGCGCGACTCGCCTTCCGTTTCCGCCTCGGTGAAGCTTTCCACCTCGGCCGGGAAGTGGCCGCAGAAGATGATCGAGAAAGCCCAGAGATTGCGGGTCAGGTTGGCGGTGGCGTTGCCGAGCAGGGTCAACGGCGCCAGCGGTCCGGTGAGCAGCGGGAACAGGACGTAGTCTTTGCCAAGTTGGCCCGCTACCTTGCGGATGATCCTGGCCAGCACCGGCTTGTTCTCCGCCCAGTCGCGCTCGCCCTTGAGGACCCGGTCGACCTCGAGGTCGTGCAGCATCACGCCCCACTGGAAGAACACCGCCACCAGCGCCGCGTACACCGGGTTGCCGAGGTAGTACGGGTGCCAGGGCTGCGCGCGGTCCATCCGCAGGACGCCGTAACCGATGTCCCGGTCCTTGTCCAGGATGTTGGTGTAGGTGTGGTGGATGTAGTTGTGCGAATAGCGCCAGTTCTCGGCAGGCGCCACCAGGTCCCACTCGAAGTTCTGCGAACTCAGGGCGGGATCACGGGTCCAGTCGTACTGGCCGTGCAGCACGTTGTGGCCGATCTCCATGTTGTCCAGGATCTTGGCCGCGGACAGCGCGGCGACACCGGCGATCCAGGCCGGCGGCAGGAAGCCGGCGAACAGCAAGCCTCGCCCGCCAATCTCCAGCAGCCGCTGGATCTTGATCACGTTGTGGATGTAGCGCACGTCCGGCTCGCCCAGATCGGCCACGATCCGCTGCCGGAGTTCGTCGAGTTCCGCGCCGAACCGTTCGATCTGCTCGGCGGTCAGCTTGTCCTGTAGACCTGTCATGAGTCGCGTCTCCCTTGGTGTCAGGCGTTGATCTCGACGTCCCCGACCGGGACGGAGACGCACAGCCGGATTTCCTCGTTCTCCTCTGCCGAACACCGGCCGGACACGGCGTCGCGCACCTGCCCGGCCGTCTTCACCTTTGTGCAGGAGTGGCAGATGCCCATCCGGCAGCCGTACTCCAGCGTCAGGCCGGCGTTCTCGCCCTGGTTGAGCAGGGGTTCGCCGGAGTTGGGCACGGCAACGTCGCTGCGCGCGAAGCGGACGGTGCCGCCACGCTCGCCGGCGTCGATCGGGGCGAGGGTGAACTGTTCGGTGTGCAGGCGTTCACCCAACCCCGCCCTGCCGAACTGGTCCCGTACCGCCGCGAGCAGCCGCGCCGGACCGCAGGCGTAGGTCTGGGCCTCGCGGTACCAGGGCGCGACCTCGGCCAGGTGCGCCAGGCTGAACCGGCGGTCGCCGGTGTAGGCAAGCACCTGCGAACCCTCGAACTCGTCGCGGTAGAGGACGTTGTCGGGACCGGACGCGTAGTGCACGTGCACGACGTCGCCGGGGTGCCGCTCGTCGGCGAGGGTGCGGAACATGGCCCGTACCGGCGTGATCCCGCTGCCCGCGCTGATCAGCACGATCCGTGCGGGCCGCGGCCGGGGCAGGGTGAACTCACCGTCCGGTTCGGACAGGCCGAGCACCGCGCCCACCGCGATCTCGTCACGCAGGTAGCTCGAGACCAGGCCGCCCTCGTGCGCCGTGATGGTGAACTCCAGTAGGCCGTCCGGCCGGTACTGGGAGCAGGCCGGCGAGTAGCAGCGGGTGCTGCGCACGCCGTCGATGTCCACCGAGACGCGCACGAACTGGCCCGCGGTGAAGCCGGGCCAGGCCCGGTTCGGCCGGACGGTCAGCGTCACGGTGTCCTCGGTCTGGTGCCGCACGGCGAGCACCTGGGCCCTGATCTCCCGCCTGACCAGCATCGGGTCGACGAGTTCGAGATAGCGATCCATGCCGTGCGGGGTGAGCAGCGGTTCGACCAGCGCGGCCAGCCCGCGTGTCCACGTTCGGACTGTCGAGGTCATCACTCCTCCAATTTCAGTGCACGTATGTACACTGAAATTAGTGAAGCGGTAGTCGCGGCGACCTGTCAACCGATGGGAGGTGTGAGGTGGGAGATAGGGCAAGCAGCCTTACGCTGGCTGCTGTGACGGAGTCGATCACGCGCCAGGAGCGCAAGCAGCGCACCCGCAAGGCGCTGCTGGACGCGGCCCTGGAACTGCTCGACGACCGCGGCTTCGCCAGTCTCAGCCTGCGCGAGGTGGCCAAACAGGCCGGGATCGTGCCGACCGCGTTCTACCGGCACTTCGCCTCGATGGACGAACTCGGCGTCGCGCTCGCCGAGGAGTCGATGCGCAGCCTGCGACACATGATCCGCTCGGCGCGGCAGACGTCCTCGAAGCTCATCGAGAGTTCGGTGCACACCCTGCACGAGCACGTCCGCGCGCAGCGCGCGCACTTCCGGTTCATCGTCCGCGAAC
The DNA here is from genome assembly GCA_035948315.1 of Pseudonocardiaceae bacterium. GTDB lineage: Bacteria > Actinomycetota > Actinomycetes > Mycobacteriales > Pseudonocardiaceae > CAJCJE01. The sequence continues at coordinate 31,047 of DASZJG010000071.1, forward strand.
GCTACGGCGGCACCGGCGCGGTCGCGCGCGCCATCGCGGTCGAACTCAAACTGTTCGCCAGCGACCTCGCCGTCGACCTCGCCCGACTGGACGGCCTGCGCGAATGGCCGACCGACGACCTGCACATGCTCGCCGACCTCATCGTCGCCGCGATGCTGGCCACCGTGCTGGACCTGCTGGACATCCGGCCCGACGACGCCGAGGCCGACGCGGCGATCGTCCACATCGCACAGCAGCGCCTACGACTGATCTTCCTTGGCGCGTCCCGTTGGCGACCCTCGGTGTCGTGAAGCTCGATCAGCCGACGCCGATGAGGATTCGCGGGTGGTCGGCCGGGTTGAGCCAGCGCATCAGCGGCAGCGAAGCCGAGGTGGCCTGCGCCGATGTCGTCGTGGCCCGAGCCAGAGTCGGCGCGGCCGACGGTGCGGCAGCGGCGTTTCCGGTGCCGCAGCCGGCCAGCAGCAGGGCGGTCAGCGCGACTGACACGCACTCCAGGTCTTTTCGCACTGGCGCGCACTCCTTACCGCCGAACCCGTCAAGGGTGATTGAATCAGACGAACAGGGATTATTGACCAAACGAGCGTACACCGGGCGATCCGACCAACTTTCGGCCGGGCTGGGCAGCTCTCAGCCGGGCTGGGCAGCTCTCAGATGGTGGGCGGCCCGCGCCCGCGCTGGTTCGGGCGGCGTCGTGACTGTCACGATCGGCGTCATGTCCTCGGCCCCGCACGGTTCGCGCGCGTCCGGCGCGGCGACGGTGCTGCGCGCGGTGCTGGAGCGCGGACCGGTGGCCCGGAGCACGATCGCGCGCTCGACCGGGCTCAGTCCGGCCGCGGTGACCCGGCACACGGCCGATCTGGCCGCGGGCGGGTTCATTCGGCAGCTGCCCCAGCAGACGGCGTCGGGCGGGCTCGGGCGGCCGCATCTGCCGGTGGACATCGATCTCGACCGTCATGTCGTCGCTGGCGTGCACATCGCGGTCGAGTACAGCACGCTCGGAATTCTCGATCTGCGCGGCAACGTGCTCGCCCAGGAGAGCCTGCCGCACGCGGCGAACACTCCCCAGTCCGTGCTGAACACGGCCGCTCAGCGGATGCCGGGGTTCATCCGGCGGCACAGCGGCGGCCGGCGACTGCTCGGCATCGGCGTCGCCAGCGGCGGTTGGGTGGATTCCGGCCGTGGTGTCGTCGTCGAACACGCGCCGTTGGCGTGGCGCGACGTCGGTGTCCGGGAGGTGTTCGCACAGCACACCCGGGCGCGGGTCGCCGTCGACAACCATGCTCGCGCGCTCGCGACCGCCGAGCAATTGTTCGGTCAGGCGCGGACCGCGACCAGCGCGGTGCATCTGTTCGTCGGCAACGTGGTCGACGCGGCGATCGTGACCGGCGGGGCCGTGCACCGCGGACCGGGGTCGGCCGCGGGCGACATCGCGCACCAACCGCTGGGTGATCCGGACGTCCGGTGTTCGTGCGGGCGGCGCGGCTGCCTCCAGGCGACCGTGTCCAGCGCGGCGATCGCGGCGCGGGCAGCGGCCGAGGGGATCATCGCGCAACCGTCCTTTTCGGCCTTGTTGGCCGCGGCGAAGGCGGGCGAACCGGCCGCGCTCGCGGTGTTCCGGCAGCGCGCCGAGGTGATCGGCGGCGCGGTCGCGCTGCTGCTGGACGTGGTGAATCCCGATGTCCTGGTGATCACCGAAGCCGGCGCGCTGTTCCTGCCGGAATGCCTGGCCACGGTCCGCGACTCGGTCCGGGCCCGTTCGCACGCGTGCGTCGACCCGGCGCGGCAGGTCCTCCGCTCCAGCTTCGCGGCGACCGATCTGCTCGCGGTCGCCGCGGGCACCGTCGCGTTGGACGCGGTGTATCGGGACCCGACCGGTGCCGGTCTGGAAATGGCTCGCTGACCGCGCTTTTCCCAGTCCGTGGTTGGACTTATTTTCCATTCTCGCAAAGTTGACCCCGCTCGACACCGGCCGCATCCTGAGTAAGTGAAATCCGCTTTGTTGATCCTTTCCTTGGTCGCCGTGTCGATTATTGCCGCAGCGTGTGCGACGTCGAACGCGGCAACTCAGTTCGGCGCCGGTTCGGTCACCTTGAAGATCGGCGACCAACAGGAATTCGTCGAATTGCCGTTGAAATTGTCCGGACAGCTCGACCACCTCCCCTACCAGGTGCAGTTCGACGAATTCGGCAGCGGTCCGCTGGTGAACCAGGCGTTCGGCGCCGGCGCGATCAACGTCGGGTTCATGGGCGACACTCCCGCGATGTTCGCGCAGGCCAGCAACCTGCCGCTGCGGGTGATCGCGGTCGAAAGCACGAACGGTCCGGGCACGACACTGCTGGCGCGAGCGGGCAGCGGCATTCACGGCCTCGGCGACCTGCGCGGAAAGAAGATCGCGACGACGCGCAACACCGCGCCGGACGGGTTCCTGCTGCGGGTGCTCGCCGCGCAGGGCCTGACCGTCAAGGACATCACGCTGGTCGACGTGCCCCTGCTCAACCTGGGCAACATCCTCGAGTCGGGCACGGTGGACGCGGCGACGGTCTCGCAGCAACAACTGGTCGACTACGAGCAGGCCCATCCGGACGCGCTGACCCTGACCAACAGCAGGGACTTCCACGCGAGCTACAGCTTCACCCTGGCCAGCCGCGCGGCGCTGAGTGATCCGGCGACGCGCTCGGCGCTGCTGGACTTCGTGGGACGACTGGTCAAGGCGAACAACTGGGTCGACACGCACCCTCAGGAGTGGATCGACCAGTACTACGTGCACACGCTGAAACAGACGCCGGCGAACGGGAAGATTATTTTCGACGGATCCGGTTCGAGCACCTATGTACCCATTGACGAAAAGGTGCGGGAAAATCAGCAGGCGCAGGCGGATTTGTGGACCAGGAACGGACTCTTCCCGAATCACGTCGATATTTCTCCACAGTTCGACGACCCCACCACGGTTGACGATTTCAACAAGGCTGTCGCGGCAGCCGAGAAATAGGAAGGAACTCCTCCCATGACCGCACTCGCGGATACCCGTACCTCCATCACGGTGCGCCCGGTGGCCGGACACATCGGCGCGGACATCTCCGACGTCGACATTTCCCAGCCCCTGTCCGAGCAGACGATCGCCGAGATCAGGGCGGCGCTGCACAAGTACAAGGTGATCTTCTTCCGTGACCAGCAGCTCGACCACGCCAGCCAGATCGCCTTCGGCCAGCAGTTCGGCAACCTGACCTACGCACACCCGCACGACGACGCGCCGCCGGAGGAGTTCCCGCAGATCTTCACCATCGACCCGCGCCGCTACGAGCAGCGCTACGGCAAGGACTTCCGCCAGCAGGTGCGCCGTCAGTACAGCTACTTCAACGGCTGGCACACGGATGTCACGGCCGCGGTGAACCCGCCTGCCGCGTCGATCCTGCGGGCCGAGGTGGTGCCGAGCATCGGCGGCGACACGCAGTGGACGAACCTGGTCGCCGCGTACGAGGGCCTTTCCGAGCCGGTGAAGTCCTTTGTGGATGGACTCCGGGCGGAACACCGCTACGGCGGTTCGAGCAAGCCGACCGACAGCGACTCGGCGTACGCGCGGCGGGTCAACGACAACCTGCTGGTCGCCGTGCATCCGGTGGTGCGCGTGCACCCGGTGACCGGCGAGAAGGGCCTGTTCGTGAACCCCGGCTTCACCAGCCACATCGTGGACGTCTCCGCTGCCGAGAGCAGGGCGATCCTGGAACTGCTGTACGGGGAGCTGACCAGGCCGGAGTACACGGTGCGGTTCCGGTGGGAGGCGGGCAGCGTCGCCTTCTGGGACAACCGCGCCACCTCGCACCTGGCCCCGCGCGACATCGAGCACCTGGACGTAGTCCGCACGCTGCACCGGATCACCTTGATCGGCGACGTGCCGAAGGGGCCGGACGGACGGGAGTCCGAGCTGGTCGCGGGCCGGCCGTTCACGGACGAGCACCAGGTCGTCGTCAACTAGTGTCGTCCGACCGGAGGGACCATCACCATGTCGGCCACTGATATCGCGGCCCCGGACCAGCTCGGATCGGCGGCCGAGCCGGCGTTGGTCGAGGCCGCATCCTTCAGCACGCGGCACCGGCCTCGCCTGCGACTGCCGAGGACCGTGCGCAGGCTCGGCGGTCCGCTGCTGCTGTTGGTGGTCTGGCAGTTGGTCGGCTCGCTCGGCATCGCCTCGTCCCAGGTGCTCGCGCCGCCCAGTGCGGTGGCGCGGGCGGCCTGGGACCTGACGGCAAGCGGCGAACTCGGCGCGAACCTGTTGGCCTCGCTGATCAGGGCGGGCGAGGGGCTCGCGGTCGGGGTGCCGCTGGGCGTGCTGCTCGCGTTGGTGGCCGGGCTGTTCCGGCTCGGCGACGACCTGGTGGACTCCAGCATGCAGATCCTGCGCGGGCTGCCCGTGCTGGGCCTGCTGCCACTGGTGATCATCTGGTTCGGGGTCGGCGAACTGCCGAAGGTCGCGCTGGTCGCGTTCGGCGCGCTGTTCCCGGTCTACGTGAACACCTACGCGGGAATTCGCGGTGTGGACAACCGGCTGGTGGAATCCGGGCGGGCGTTCGGGCTGGGGCGCGCCGGGCTGATCCGGTACGTGCTGCTGCCCGGCGCGGTGCCCGGCTTCCTGGTCGGCCTGCGGTTCGCGCTGACCGCGAGCTGGCTGATCCTGGTCATCGCGGAGCAGCTCAACGCGACCACCGGCATCGGCTACCTGATGAACCAGGCGCAGAGCTGGTACCGCACCGACATCATCGTGCTCGGCCTGCTGATCTACGGCCTGCTCGGCCTCGCCTCGGACGGCGTCGTGCGGCTGCTCGAACGGCGGTTGCTGGTGTGGCGACACGGATTCGAGGGCTGATGATGACCACGACACAAGCATTTCCCTCGGTGCGGGTACGGAACATGGGGCGCTCGTTCGGATCGAACACCGTACTGTCCGGAGTGGACCTGGAGATCGCGCGCGGCGAGTTCGTCGCGTTGCTGGGCCGCAGCGGTTCCGGCAAGAGCACGCTGCTGCGCGCGCTCGCCGGTCTCGACGCCGACTACACCGGCAGCGTGCGGGTGCCGGCGCGGCGGGCGGTGGTCTTCCAGGATCCCCGGTTGCAACCGTGGCTGCGGGTGCTGCCGAACGTGCTGCTCGGTCTCCCCCGCGACGCCCGGCGCGATCTCGGCCGGCACGCGCTGCGCGAGGTCGAACTGGCCGGACACGAGCGGGACTGGCCCGCGACGCTCTCCGGCGGCGAGGCGCAGCGGGTCGCGCTGGCGCGCGCACTGGTGCGCGAACCGGAACTGCTGCTGCTCGACGAGCCGTTCGGCGCGCTGGACGCGTTGACCAGGATCAGGATGCACGCGCTGCTGCGCGTCCTGTGCGCCCGGCACACGCCCGCGGTCCTGCTGGTCACCCACGACGTGGACGAGGCGATCCTGCTCGCCGACCGGATCGTCGTGCTCGGCAGGGACGGCCGGCTCGGCGAGGCGATCCCGGTGGATCTCGCGCAACCGCGTCAGCAGGACACCGCCGAATTCGGCGCGCTGCGCCGCGCGTTGCTCGCCGAACTCGGCGTCCCGCTGTCGGTGGTCGATGCGACGATGGGCGGATGACGGCATGGCAGGACGTCGAGCAGGCAGTGCCGGAGTTCGCGCGACGGGTGCGGGCGCTGTTCGACGCTCACCGACACAAGACGATCGCCACCGTGCGGGCGGACGGGTCGCCGCGGATCTCCGGGATCGAGCTGGCCTTCGAGGACGGCAATCTGGTCTTCGGCTCGATGCCCCACTCGCGCAAGGGCGCGGATCTGCGTCGGGATCCGCGGTTCGCCCTGCACAGCGCCACGGTCGACCCGGTCGACGGCGCCGAGGCGCAGTGGCCGGGTGAGGTGAAGCTCGCAGGCCGGGCGATCGTCGTCGCCCCGGCGGCCGAGGGGTCGGACGGCGATACCTTCCACGCCGACATCACCGAGGTCGTGCACACCCACCTCGACGACAAGGCCACCAGGCTCGTTGTCGAGTGGTGGACGCCGACGGACGGTCTGCGCCGCACCGAGCGCGAGTAACAGTTCTACCGGCCCCCGATTCTGTCAGTTGTTCTCGCGGACGAAAACGGTCCAGCCGAACGCGATCGCGAACGCGGTCAGCAGCACCGCCGCGATGCCGCCGCCGAGCAGCGCGGCCGAGGTGTACTGGCCGAGGAACGTGGCGCGCATGCCGTCCAGGATGTAGCGCAGCGGGTTGAGCCTGGAGATCACGTCGAGCCAGGTCGGCGCGAGCGACATGGGCAGCAGCACGCCGGAGAGCAACAGCGCGGGCACGACCACGAAGTTGAGCAGCGGGCTGAACGAGTCCTCGTTCTTGGTGATCAGCCCGGCCGCGTAGGACAACGCGGTCAGCGCGGCCACCAGCAGGCCGACCAGCACCAGGCCCAGCAGGACACCGCCGATGGGCGCGCGCAGCCCGAAGGCGAGCGCGGCGACCAGCAGCAGGATCACCGACTGCACCTCGACCAGCACCACGTCGCGCAGCAGTCGGCCGACGAGCAGCGCGCCCCTGCTGACCGGCGTGACCCGCATGCGTTCCAGGATGCCGAAGCGGACGTCGGCGATCACGTTGAAGCCGACGAACAACGAGCTGAACAGTCCTAATTGGACAAGTAGCCCCGGTACGAACACCTGCCACGCGGCGGTCGAGCCGATGCCCGGATCGGACTGGACGAGCACCCGCTCGACCAGCGGCCCGAAGAAGGTCAGGTACATGATCGGCTGGGCGAGGCCGACCACGACCCAGATCGGCGTACGCAGCGACATGCCGAGCTGGCGGCGGAAGATCAGCGCGGTCTCGCGCAGGAAGTTCACGGTGCCTCCTAAGCGGTTTCGCGCGGGGATCGGCCGGTGAGGGTGAGGAACACGTCGTCAAGGGTCGGCCTGGCCAGTTGGATCGAGGTGAGCGGCAGGTCGGCGGCGGCGAGGCCGCGCATGAGGTCGGGCAGGGCGCGCCGGCCATCGGTGACGGTGAGCCGGATGGTGCCGTCGAGTTCGACGCTCGACTCGATGACCGCGACCTGTTCGGCGAGCAGGATGCGGGCGAACTCGGGATCACCGGCGACCTCGACGGTGACGACCTCGGTGGCGAAGCGGCGTTTGAGCGCGTCCGGGCTGTCCTGCGCGACCAGTTCGCCGTTGTCGATGACCAGGATGCGGTCGCACAGCGCGTCGGCCTCGTCGAGGTAGTGCGTGGTGAGAAAGATCGTGGTGCCGTTGTCCGCGCGCAGGCGGCGGATGTGCGACCAGAGGTTGCTGCGGCTCTGCGGGTCGAGCCCGACGCTCGGCTCGTCGAGGAACAGCAGGCGCGGATCGTGCATGAGCCCGAACGCGATGTCCAGTCGCCTGCGCTGGCCGCCGGAGAGGGTGCGCACGTAACGGTCGGTCAGGCCGGCCAGGTCGAGCTGCGCGCACAGTTGCTCGGCGCGGGATCGGGCGGCGGTCGCACTCAGGCCGTAGAGCCTGCCCTGGAGTTCCAGTTCCGCGCCGACCCGGGTGTTCGGGTCGGTGCCGCCGGACTGGGCCACGTAGCCGATCCGCCGCCGCACCTGGGTCGGGTCGGCGAGCAGGTCGGCGCCCGCGATGGTGGCGCTGCCGCTGGTCGGGCGGAGCAGCGTGGTGAGCATGCGCAGCGTGGTGGTCTTGCCGGCGCCGTTCGGGCCGAGGAACGCGACGATCTCGCCCTCGGCCACGTCGAGGTCGATGCCGCGGACCGCGTCGACGGTGGCGCCGCGGCGCCCGAACGAGCGACGGAGGCCGCGTGCGTGGATGATCGACATCTTCGGCTACCCCCAACCGATCGCGACGGCCGCGACCAGGTCGTTCTTGTGTGTGATGGACACCGCGACCGAGCGCACCCCGACCTCTCGCGCGGCCAGGGCCGCGCTGCCGGTCAGGCTGACCTCGGGGTCGCCGGACGGGCTGCGGCGCAGCGAGATGTCGCTGGGCCGCACGCCCTGGAACAGTCCGGTGCCGAGCACCTTGAGCACCGCTTCCTTGGCCGCGAACCGGCCGGCCAGGAACTCCCGCCGCCGCTGCTCGGCAAGGCCGCGCGCGGTGTCGGTTTCGGCCGGGGAGAACATCAGCCGGTGGAACCAGTCGCGTTGGCTGAGCCGGTCGAGTTCGTCCAGGCGCAGCAGGTCGATGCCGAGCCTCATGCCGCGGCCGATGGCGCGGTCGCGAAGTAGTCGCCCTTGAGCAGGCCCTGGAACACCGAGAGCTTGTGGATGTTGGTGGTGCCCTCCATGAACTCGAACCCGCGCATGTCCCGGTACGCCTTTTCCAGCCACGGGTGTTCGACCAGCGCGGCCGGGCCGAGCAGTTCGGCGGCGAGCAGGGTGGTCTGCTCGCCGACGCGCACCGCGCGCATCTTGACCGCGCCGATGCGGTGCGAGTTCAGCACGCCGTTGTCCGCCTCGATGGCGATGTCGTGCACCTGCCGGCGCACGGCGGCGAGCCGGTCGTTGGCTTCGGCGAGGCGGAGCAGGTCCAGGCCGGTGAGGTTGGGCCGTGCGTTAAGCACGTAGTCCACGACCGCCTGGGCCTGGCCGAGCATCATCGCGCCGAGGCCGGGCCGGAACCGGAACAGCGCCTGCAACGCGCCGTAGAGGCCGCGCCTGCTGGGCGGCCGGTGCCGGCCGATGATCTGCTCGGGCGCGATCGGGATGTTGTCGAAACGCATCCGGCTGATCCGGGCGCCGCGCAACCCGATCATCGGCAGCAGTTCGCCGGAGAACCCGGGGTGGTCGGTGTCGATCAGCACGGCCTCCACACCCCACGGACCCGGCGCGCGCCGCGCGAACACCACCGCGATCTGCGAGCGCGCGCCGTTGCCGACGTAGCGTTTCTCGCCGTTGAGCAGCCAGTGCCCCGCTTCGCCCGCCGGGGTGAGGGTGGTTTCCAGTTCCAGCGCCGCCGAACCCTTCTCCGGTTCGGTCAGGCCGAAGAACGACCAGGTGCCCTCGGGCACCAGCGCCGTGAAGAAGGTGTCCCGCTGGGCCTGGTCGCCGAGCGCGATGACCAGGTCCCGGGACAGGCCGGGGCCCTGGTTGGCCAGGATCGTGCCGGGGTCGCCGTAGGAGATCGCTTCGAGCATGACCGCGTTCTCCAGGCAGGTGCCCGCGAACTCGACGCCGAGCAGGTTCTCCGGCTCGCGGTACTCGCGCGGCATCGCGCTGTCCTTGAGAATGCGGAACGCGGGCAGGTGCAGGAAATCGGGGATCGAATCCGGGTCGCGGTCCAGGGCCATGCCCACCTCGGGCAGGTCGGCCGCGGCGGCCCGGCACTGGTGGTGGATGGTGCGCAGCGTCTCGTCCTCGATGCGCGCCCCGGCCGGAATGCTGCTGGTCATGCGGTGACCTCCAAGTACACGCTGCCGGCGACCTCGGTCAGGTGCAGGTCGACGCCGGGACTGTCGGTGAGGAATCCGCGCGCGCCGAGCAGGCGCAGGAGTTCGCGGTTGGCGGTGCGCAGCGCGTGGAAGCGGTAGCGGCGCGCGGCGGCGTTGGCGACGCCCTCCAGTTCGGCGCGGGTTTCTTCGTCCCGCACGGCCAGGGCGACCTCGGCGAGAGCGCCCTGCACGAGTTGGCGGTTGAGCAGGGTGGTGCCCGCCGAGGTGCGGCCGTCGAGCCGGGCGATGGCGTAGTCGATGGTGTCGCGCAGCAGGGTGCGGTGCGCGGCAAGGAGTTCGGCCCCGAACGCGGCCAACGTGTCGGGCTCGGCCGGTGCCAGGTCGCGGACAACGGCGAGGCCGAAGCGGGTCGGCGGGGCGTCCGGAAGCCTCCTTGCGGAGGCGATCGCGATGCCGGCCGGGTTGGCGACCAGGCCGCCGGGGACGACCCGGTCGTGCGCGGCGTCGAGCAGGGCCAGGTAGCCCGCGGCGACCCCGAGCTCGATCGCGTCCGGTGTGGACAGTTGTGTGGTCACGTCCGTGCCTCCCGAAGGTCAGGTGTGCGCAGCAGCACGGCCTGGCTCTGGCCGGTGCGCGGGTCGGTGTCGCAGAGCACGAGCGCCCGGTACCGCTGGGCCCACCGCTCGTGTTGGCGGGCGAGCGCGAGCCACACGCTCGTGCAGTACGAGCCGGATTCGACGCGGTGCACGGCGAAGTCGTTGGCGGCCAACGCCTCCTGGTCCACCCACGGCCCGCCGACGACGAGCACGTCGTCGGCGGGCAGACCCGCGGCGGCGTCCCTGATCAGCGTGCCCGCGTCGGTGCCGGGCCGCCCGCCCGCCAGATCCCAGGTGCCTTCGCCCGCCGCGCCGAACAGGAACAGCGCCGCCGAGTCGGTCAGCGGGGTGTCGTGTACCAGCGGCAGGTGGTAGGCCAGCGTGGTCTGCTCGACCACCAGCAGGGCGAGCGAACGGCAGCGGCCGCTGCGGGCGTAGGCGTCGCCGATGCGCAGCGCGGTGAACGGGGCGCGCAGTCCCTGCTCGGACACAGCGAAGTTCCGCGCACCGGTGCCGAGCAGGTAGTCGAGGTAGACCGACATGGTGTTGAACGGGCGCCAGTCCGGCAGGCCGTGCGCGACCACGATCATGTCCGGTCGCAGCACGGTCACCGGCATGGCGCGCAGCGCGTGTTCGGCGAGTTCGGTGAACCCGATGTTGCGCCCCGACGCGAGTCTGGCCTCCTCGAACGGGACGCCGAACAGCTCGGCGAGGTCGCGCTGCCAGATGTTGAGGTCCTCGTCGGGTTCGTAGGGGTTGCGGTAGTCGGCGACGTAGCCGGCCGCGGCCCGCAGCGACAGCGACATGGATCAGGCGACTTCCTGCTTGGCTTCCAGGTAGTCGGCGAGCGTGCCGACGGTGCGGAAGGTGTCCATGTCCAGGCTTTCCGGGTCGACGTCGATGCCGACCTCGTCCTCCAGCGCCATCAACAGGGTGAGGATGGAGGTCGAGTCGAGGTGCAGGTCCTCGAACAGCCGCGTTTCCTCGGTCAGCTCGCCGTATTCGCGCTGCATCACCTCGGCGAGCGAGACGGCGATGGCCTTGATCAGGTCGGGACGGTTCATCACGTGCTCCTGTTCGGATGTCGGTTCAGATCTCGACGAGGTGCTGGTGACCGAGCAGGTCCTCGACGGTGTCGCGGCGCCGCACCAGGTGCGGGGTGCCGGCCAGCACCAGCACCTCGGCCGGGTAGCCGTGGCTGAGGAACTGCACGGGTGACGCGGTCGGGCCATACGCGCCGGAGCGCAGCACGCCGATCAGGTCGCCGGGCTGGATCTCGGGCAGCTTGACCGACTTGCCGACCACGTCGTTGGGCGTGCACAGCGGACCGGTGACGGTGTACTCGCGCGACGGCGGTTCGTCCGCGTGGCTCAGCGAGACGACGGGGAAGTTGCGCTTGACGAAGCTGCCGATGCCGACCGCGGCCATGTGGTGGTTGGTGCCGCCGTCGGCGACCACGAACCACTCCCCCATCGACTGTTTGACGTATCGCGCGCGCACCACGTATGTGCCGCACCAGCCGGCCAGGTAGCGGCCGAGTTCGGTGATGATCCGGGTGCCGGGCCTGCGATCGGAGAATTCCGCGACGGCCGCGTTGATCCCGGCCACGGCGGTCGGCACGTCGAGCGCGGACTCGTTGTCGAAGTAGGGGACCCCGAATCCGCCGCCGATGTCCACTGTGGCCAGTTCGATGCCGAGTTCGTCCGCGAGCTTGTCGGCGGTGTCCAGGATGCCGCTGGTGTTCGCGACGATGCCGGCGGCGGAGAGGATGCGGGTGCCCATGTAGACGTGGATGCCGCTGACCCTGGTGTGACGCAGGCCATCGAGTACCGGGCGAGCTTCGCGCACGGTGGCCTCGTCGATGCCGAACTGGCGCGGTTTGCCGCCCATGGACAGCAGGGCGCCTTTCGCGGTGAAGGTCGGGTTGACCCGCAACAGGATCTGGGTGCGTTCGTGCGGACGCAGTTCGTCCACCGTGCGCAGTTCGTCGAGAGATTCGCAGACGATCGCGTGGATGCCCTGCTCCACACAGGCTTCGAGTTCGGCGCGCGACTTGCCCGGTCCGAGGAAGATGATCCGCTCCGAGTCCGCTCCGGCGCGCAGCGCGGTGCGCAGCTCGACCAGCGAGGACACCTCGATGCCCGCGCCGAGCGAGCGCAGCACCGCGCACACGCTCACGTTCGGGTTGGCCTTGGCCGAGTAGAAGATGTCGACGCAGGGGTGCAGGCGGGCGCGCAGGTCCTCGTAGGTGTCGCGCAGGATGTCGCCGTCGTAGAGGTAGAGCGGGGTGCCGAACCTCTCGGCGATCTCGCTGATCGGCACGCCCTGCGTAAGGTGTTCGGTCATCGGACCTCCAGGCAGTGGGGTAGCTCGCGCAGCGCGGCCGCGGTGTACTCGTCGAGCTCGGTGAGCGCGGTGCGGTCCGGCGCGAAGAGGATGGTGTAGAGCCGTCCCTCGAACGGCGGTTCGGCGGTCACGTTGGCGTTGACCGTGCCGAAGCAGGTCACCACGACCTGATCGTTCAGTACGGTGTGGATGGTCGGGAAATCCAGCGACGCGTCCAGCCGCAGCGTGTAGTGCTTGGCCAGCGCGAGCTGACCGGGCCGGTGCAGTTTCTCGGTCACCCGGCCCTGGTAGGTGGACATGTTCAGGCGCGCGTTGATCTCCAGCACCGGGTAGAGCAGACCGTCGAGCCCGAGGATCGCGTCCACGCCCGCCACGCCGGTGAAGCCGTCCGCGTACAGCCGCGCGCCGACCGCCTGCGCTGCCTCGTGCAGTTCGCCGAGTTGGGCCGCGTCGAGATCGGGTGGCATCAGGTGACCGGAATGCACGCCCTTGACCGTGATCGCCTGCTTGACGAAGTCGAACGTGGTACGGCCGGTCGCGTCGATGGTGAACTGGTAGTTGAGGTCGAACCGCTTGGGCAGCCAGTGTTCCACCACCACGTGCAGCCGATCGTCGGCGTTGCGGTCGGCGCGGCGCCGCACCAGGCGCATCAGCCTGCCGGCCGCGGTGGGTGAGTCGAGCACGACCAGCCCCTTGCCGGACACGCCGTAGGAGTCCTTGACCACGAGCTTGCGTTCCGCGCTCGGCGGGTTGGCGCGCAACACCTCGTCGAGTTCGCCGACCCGCTCGACGCAGTGGCCGGGCACCGGACGCAGACCGGCGGCCTCGGTGAGCCTGCGGCCATAGATCTTGCCGTTGACCCGTTCCGCGATGACCGCGTCCGGCACGGCCAGTCGCAGGCCGGACTTCTCGGCCAGTGCCTGTTCGTCGGCGGACACGCCCATCGGCAGGAACGCGCCGCCCGCGTCGGCCAGTTCGCCGAGCCGGGCCAGCACATCGGGTGAGTTGAGCGCGCGGCGCGTCGTGGACGCGGCGGGGTCGAGATCGTCGGCCACGACGACGGTCGGGGTGCGCAGGCCGAGGCCGTGCACGTAGTCGCGGTAGTCCTTGTCCAGCGAGGCCGAGGTGATCAGCAGGTCGTCCGGACCGGCGAGCAGCGCGCCGAGCTGTTCCATGGCGCGCACCACCGGGGACAGCGCGGCACCGCCCGGCGCGGGCAGGCCGACGTGCCCACGCGCCCAGTGCACCTCGACCTCGAAGTTGCACAGGAACGCCAGTGGCGTGTCCGGTGCACCGGTCAGCGCGGTCTTGAGACCGCCGAGGTAGTCGGTCACGGTCGGGCCTCCCGATGTTCGACGACCATGGCCGCGTAGCTCGCGCCCATGCCGACCGTGGTGAGCAGGTAGAGGCCGCCGTCGACGAGCCGGCCCGCGTCGCGCAGCAGCGCGAAGTTGAGGAACGGGTCCACGCAGCAGCAGTGGCTGTAGACCGGGATGGTGTCCAGGTAGACGCGTTCGCGCGGCAGGCCGAGCTTGTCGATGGTGCGCACCCAGAGCAGCTTGCTCACGTTGTGCGGCACCACCAGCGTGATGTCGGCCAGGTCCACCTCGGCCTTGTCCAGGGCCTCGCGCATGACCCCGGCGAGCAGGTCGACGTAGCTGTCGTTGAACTGCTTGAGCACCTCGGGCGGCAGCCGCACGCCGGGCCGGAACACGCCGACCGTGTTGGCGACGTAGGAGCGGATGATCTCGCCCGCACTGCCGTCGCCGATGCCGACCAGGCAGGCGGCGGACGCCTCGCCGATGATGGTGGTGTTCGCGACCAACCGGATCATCGGCGTGAACGGCTTCTCCCCCATCACGACCAGCGCGCGGGCGTTCGGATCGCCGTCGGCGCGCAGGAGTTCGCTCGCCACGTCCAGCGCGGCGAATCCGCTCGCGCAGTACTGGTTGGTGACCGCGAACGCGTCCGCGCCGGGCAGGTCGAGCCGGTCGCGGATCTCGGTCGCCGCGTCGAACTGCGCCGGTGTCACGGTCAGCACGGTGTGCGCGTAGATGAGGTAGCGAACGGCTGCGCGATCCGCGACAGTGGCGAGCAGCGCGCGACCGGAGCGGGCGACGAGGTCGAACAGGCCGAGGTCCGGGTCGTCGCGGACCTGGTCGAAACCGTGCACGCGGCGGAACATCTTGACCTGGTGGCGGTTGACGCCGAGCGATTCGGTGAAGTTCTCGATGGGCACGGACCGCTCCGGCGTGAATGCCTCGATCCGTTCCACTGTGGTCAGTTGTGGCATGGTTCCCGCTTCCCACCGGTTGTCGGTGTCGGGTGCGACGCTAACCGGAAAGGTCTGGACCAGCATGGGGTGAATCCCTTGTTCATCGCCCCGGTGTGCCGGGCAGGGGTTTGACGAAGCAGTCGAAAACCGGACCGTCCTGCGTGAACCGGGTACTGGCCAGCTCGCGCCAACCCCAGCGCAGGTACGCCGAGCGCGCCGGCTCGTTGTCGGGTTGCACGCACAGCAGCGCGCGTTCCTCGGTGCGGCCGGCGAGGAACGCGTCGTGCATGCGACGCGCGATCCCCTGCCGCCGCCACGCCGCGCGCACCATGATCTCCTGGATGAACACGGTGCGGCTGCCGGTCTCGTCGGTGACGTGCGCGGGCAGCCGGTCCCGCAGCGGCGTCCACCAGCGCGTCCAACTGGCCAGCGACCAACCGTAGAGACAGCCGGCCGCGATGTTGTCATCGGTCTCCGCGAGCACGAGGTGAAAACCGGATTGCCGGGTGCCGACGGCAAGGCGATCGCGGAATGCCGATTCGGCGAAATAGGGCACGCCGCGAAATTGAGGTTCAGTATAGATTTCCGTGTGCATGGCGACCGTCGCGTCGACGCTGAGCCGCGCGGCCGGACCGTCCAGGATTCGCATCATCGTCGTGGTGGGCACGCCGCATGGTGACTTCCGCGTGCGGCGCCGGTCATCGGATCGGCGGCAGATCAATGGTGTGATGGCGGGTTTTCCCCCATGCTCGTCACGATCGGGGCTGCCTAGTGTCGGGTCACATCCCGTCCGCAGGAAGGCCCATCATGGTCCATTCGGTAGACACCGCTGAGATTCGCGCCATTGTCGCGTCCGCGTCCGCGCGCACCGGCCCGCTGACCCTCGGCCAGCGCAACGTGTTGCGCTGGATCCATCGCGAGACCGACGGCCGCTCGCGCTGCATTCCCGGGTTCACCGAAGTGCCGGCCGGTCGCAGCGTCGCGGAGATCGCCGAGGCGATCGGCGCGTTGCTGGCCAGGCACGAGGCGCTGCGTACGCACTACCTGCCCGGTGCGGACGGTGAACCGGTGCAACGCGTGCTGCCCGAGGGCTCGGTGCCGATCGAGGTGCGCGAGGTGGTCGGCGACGCGCACGCGTTCGTGCTCGACGTGCTCGCGGTCGCGCTGGCCAGACCGTTCGAGGTGGACCGGGGGCTGCCCGTGCGGGTGACCGTGTTCACCGGTGGTGGCGCGCCGTTCCTGGTGATGTGCACCGTCTCGCACGTCGCGGTCGACGTCGGCGGGGCCGAGGTCCTCGCCCGGCAGTTGCGCACGCTGCTCGACGGCGCCGCCCTGGACACGCCGCCGCACCAGCCGATCGAGCACGCCGCCTGGGAGAACTCGGCCGCCGGGCTGCGCAGGCGCGCCGCCGCGCTGGAGCACTGGTCGACGCAGCTGAACCGGATGCCGCAGGCCATGTTCGCGCTGCCACCGCATCCGGACGGCACGCCGGGCTACCGGGAGGCGCTGTTGCGCTCGCGCGCGCTGGCCATGGCCGTGCGGACATTGCCGGTGAGTCCCTCCGCCGCGGTGCTGGCCGCGGGCGTCGTGCTGGCCGCACTGTACACGGACACGCCGTCCGGGGCGTTCATTTCGGTGTGCGGCAACAGGTTCCGGCCGCTGTGGCGGGACTATGTCGGCACCATCGCGCAGGACGCGATCATCCCGTTCGCGGTGGGTCGGGACGCGACGTTTCTGGACATCGCGCGACGGTTGCAGCTCGACGCGATGAACGCCTACCGGTACGCGCAGTTCGACGCGGCGCGGCTGTGGGAGATCATCGATGCGGTGTGCGCGCGGCGCGGCACGTCGTTTCACCGGGACTGGGTGTTCAACGACATCGGCGTGCACGCGGACCGGCGTTCGACCGAGCCGGCACCACTCGATGCCGACTCGTTGGTCAGGGCGATCGAGGAGACCACCGTCGAATTCGTCACCGACGCCGACCTGCCGGCCGCGTTCTTCCTCACCCTGGCTGGCGTTTCCGATGATTGTGTGGACATTCGACTCTACGCGGACACCGAATTCCTCCCACCACATGGGATCACCGGGTTTCTGCTCGCCATGGAACGGCTGTTGGTCACGGCCGCGCTGCGGCCGGTACGGATCGACGAGATCGGCGAACTCACCGGAATCACACCGGTCGAGCGGGACGGCGCCGACTGGGTGCGTGTCGACTCCTGCTGGGTGAGCATCGCCGCGACCACCGCGTTGCTCCATACGGTTCCGGGTATAAAAAACGCCAGAGTGTGGCACGACAACGGTCAGCTGATCGCCTACCTGGTCGGCGATTTCGCGTTGCGCCCGGCCGATGTGCACCGGGCCGCGCTGGCCGCGTTACCGGGTCGACCTGCCGCTATGTGCCCGCACGAATATGTGGTCTGTACCAGTTTGCCGCATAATCCGGATGACCGCGAAGCCTGGCGACGACAATCCGTGTCGAGCGCGGGCACCGGCCGTGACGAAAATACGGAGTCCATAGTAGACATAAAGAATCCGGTGAGCTGAAATACCATCCGATCGGTCGTACGTTTGCAAACCAAAGTCTGGTTAACATCGTGTCCGTCGGACATCATCGGTGGAATTATCGTGTTCGTGATCGGAGAGGCCCGGGATGGGGGAGACTTCCCACGGCCGCACACGCCCGGACGGGGTCGGGTTGGTCGGCAGGACGACTGAACTGCAACAGGTGGAAAAGGCGCTGATCGCACTCGCCGACGGCGGCCCGGCGGTGCTCGTCGTACCCGGCGAGCCGGGTATCGGCAAAACCCGGATCCTGGAGCAACTCACCGAACTCGCGCACGCCCGCGACATCGGCACCTGGCAGCCGGGCAGCAGCCCGCCGCCGCGCGAGTGGCGGACGATCGCCGTCATCGTCGACGACCTGCACTCCGCCCGGCCCCCGGTCGCCGAACTGGTGGCCTCCGTGCTGCGCGGCGAGACCATGCCGCCCGCGCTGCTGGCCATCGCCTACCGGGACGGTCAGCTCCCGCCCGATCTCGCCGCCGCGCTGGCCAGAACGCGGCTGCCGGCGACCCGGCTGGTGCTGCGCCCGTTGGGCCCGCGAGACGTCGCCGACCTGCTGCCCGAGACCAGCCCGCGAAGGCGCAGGCTGCTGCTGGCGGCCAGCGGCGGGAACCCGCTGTTCCTGCGCGCGCTCGTCCCGCTGGACGACGAACTGGTCTCGGTGCTGGCCGACCCGGAACGCACCGGCGGCGCGACCCTGCCCGGCGAGGTGCAGACGCTGCTGCTGGCCGAACTCGACAACCTCGATCCCGAGGTGCTCGCCGCCCTCTACGCGGCAGCGGTCGCCGGCTCCCCCGCCGATCTCGACGTGATCATCCACATCGCCGGTCAACCCGAGGACGTCGCGCTGCGCGCGCTGGACGAACTCGTCGACCGGGGGTTGGTGCAGGTCGAGGGCACCCGGTTCCGGTTCCGCCATCCGCTGGTGCGCGCCGCCACCTACCAGGCCGCCGGCGTGACCTGGCGAACCACCGCGCACCGGCTCGCCGAGCGGTATCTGCGTTCCTGCGGCGGCCCGCTGCCGCTGCGCGCGCACCACGCCGCGCGCGCTGCGCAGTACGGCGACATCGAAGCGGCCACCATCCTCGCCGAAGCCGCGGCCGCGACCGTGGACCTCACGCCCGCGTCGGCCGCGAACTGGGCCGAGCGTGCCCTGCAGATCCTGCCGGACCGGCCCGACCTGTCGCGGACCCGCCTCGAACTGCGCGTGCTGCTGGCCACCGCGCTCGGCCGGTGCGGTGAGCTGGAACGCGGCCGGTCGATCCTGCACGATGTGCTCAGCGGCACGACCGAAGCACCCGTGATCGCGCACTGCGCCGCCACCGAACTGCTGCTGGGCCACCCCGACGAGGCCCGCGCCCTGCTCGATTCCTTCCCCACCACCGACGGCCTCGCCCGCGCCCGGGTCGCGGTCGCCTTGGTCGACGACGATCCCGCCGGCTGCCGGGCGTTCCTGGCCGGCCTGCCGGCCGAACTCGGCGTGCGCGACGGCGAGAACGCGCACGCGAGCACCCTGGCCGGCCTCGCCGCGCTGCGCACCGGTGACCTCGACGCGGCAGGCCGGCACGCGGATCGGGCCGCGCGCATCGTCGACGGACTGCCCGACCTCGATCTGCGCCGGCACGCGTACGCCCTGCCCGAGTTGGGCTGGCTGGAGCTGGAACTGGAACGACACGCCGATGTGGCCAGACGGGTCCGGCGCGGCGTCGATCTGGCCAGGGCCAGCGGCCGGGCCGATGTGCTGCCACTGCTGCACATCGTCGACTCGGCGCTGGCCTGCCGGACCGGTCAGCTCGGCCGTGCCCAGCAGCGCGCGGAGGAAGCCATCGACGCGGCCCAGTTCCTGCGCAGCGACGAACTGGTCGCGCTCGCCACCGGCATCGAACTCGGCGCGCTGATCTGGCAGCGCGGCCCGGTCGCCGCGGCCGAACGCGCACACCGGCTGTTGGCGGGCGGCTATCCGGCCGCGCGCTGGTGGGCGGAGTTGTGCGGGCGGGCCGAAGTCACCCTGCACCTGGCCGGCTGCCGGTATCGGCAGGCGCTGTCCCGGCTGATCGCGCACCCGCCGACCGACCGGTTCCGGGAGAGCGGCTGGTACGCGCAGCTGGCCGAGGTGCGTTCCGGGCTCGGCGAGTCCGACGCCGCGATCGAGGCCGCCGACCGTGCGGTCGCCGACGCGCTCGCGTTCGGCCTGCCGCTGCGCATCGGCCTGGCCCGCTATGCCCGTGCCCGCGCGCTGACCGACGCGGGACATGCGCAAGCCGCTCTCGACGAGGCGAACGCGGCCGCGCTGTGCCTGGTCGCCGCGCCCCTACAGGCCGCGCGCTGCCACGAACTCGCCGCGCTCAACCTGGCGCCGCTGGGCGAGACGACCCGGATGCGCGCGGAACTCGGCCTCGCCAAGGACGGCTATCTCGCTGCCGGCGCGCAATGGCTGTCCACCCAGGTGCGGCTGACCGAATCACGGCTGGGCGCGCGCACGCCGCGCCCGCGCAGGCCGCAGGCGCTCGGCACGATCGACGCGCTCTCCGGCCGGGAACGGGAAGTCGCCGAACTGGTCGCGGCCGGGCTGACCAACCAGGAGGTCGCGTCCCGGCTGTTCCTGAGCCGCAAAACCGTGGAAGGGCATCTCGCCAGGGTCTTCGCGAAACTCGGCGTGAAATCGCGGGTCGGCATGGCGCAACGCCTTGCCGCCCAGCACTGAATTCCCGGCGGTGCCGGCCGCGGACCGTTGGCCCGCGGCCGGCGCCCGGTCAGGATCCGTCCAGGCTCGCCCGCAGCGGGGTCGACCACTTCTGGTTCGGATTGCCAAGACCGTCGTAGATCTGTAGTGACGTGCCGTTTCCGGTGTTGCCGAACTGATCGTCCAGCACGCGGCCCGAGCCGACGTTGTACAGGTACCCGTCGGGTTGGGCGTCCCACTGCTGGGTAGCCGAACCCGAGCACGCCGCCAACGTCAGACCGCTTCCGTTTCCGGTCGCGCCCGTGTCCATGCACTCGCCAAACGCCTGGAGCGTGCCGTCACCGTTGGTGTTCCAGAACTCGCCGTTCTGCCCGGTGCAGTCCCACAGCCAGACGGACCCGCTGCTCGCCGCGTCGTTCTTGACATCGACACACTTCCCACCGATCCCGACAAGTTGGCCGCGAACCAGCGTCTGCGCCGCGAGATGCCACTGTTGCAGCGCGGTACCGGCACAGGTGTTGATCACGATCGCCGCGCCCTGGTCACCGGACGCCGCGGTCAGGCACATACCGGAGGCCGGGTTGATCAGCGACCCGTCCGGCTGCGCCACCCACTGCTGCGTGGACGCCCCGGCAGCGCAGGGCATGTCCGGCACGCCGGTGCCGGCCGCGGTGCCGCCCGAGTCGAGACACTTGCCGTCGACCCGGAGGGTGCCGTCGCCGATCGACACCCACTGCTGGGCGGGCGAGCGGTTGCAGTCCCACATCCGCAGGTTGATCTGCGTGGGATCGTTGTTCGACAGGTCGAGGCACCGTCCGCCGGGACCGGTCAGCTCGCCGACCAGGCCGTGCTGCGCGGGCAGGGTCCACACCTGGGTCGCGGTCAGGCCCGCCGAACAGTCCTGAAGGGACAGACTGGCGTTGGAGGTCGCCCCGGACGCGGTCAGGCATCGGCCGGAGGCCGCGCCGATGAACACGCCGTCGACTCGCTGCACCCATTCCTGGGACAGCGATCCGCTGCACGGGGCCAGCCCGACGGCGGATCCGTTGCCGGTGCCGGAACTGGCGTCCAGGCATCGGCCCGCGAGCGAGAGCGTGCCGTCGCCCGCGCGGACGCCCGTCTGCGCCGGCGTGCCGTTGCACGTCCAGGTGCGCAGCGTCAACGCGGTGATGTCGTCGTTGGCCAGGTCCAGGCAGTTGCCACCGGCGCCGCCGACCTGACCGGAACTCACCGGTTCGTTGCGCCGGATCCGGATGTCGCGGTACTGCACCGGGTCGCCGCCGCCGCTGTTGCGGATCCCGAGGTAGGTGTTCGCCGCCAGCGCGCTCGGGTTCGGCGTGGTGTAGCCGTTCACCTGGGTTCCGTTGAGGGACACCACGACCGAGTTCCACGACACGGTGATCTCGAAGGTGTTCCACTGGCCCAGCGGTTTCACCGTGGGGGTGCCGCTGGGCGCCTGGATTCCGGTGATCGCACCGGTCGCCTGGTTTCCGGTACCGCCGGGCGCGATCTGGACGGCCACGCTGCCCGGTGCGGTCGAGTCGGTTCCGGGGTTGCCGAAGCCGACCAGCACGCTGGAGTTCGCGTTGGCGGTGTTGGTCTTCCAGTCCAGCCGCAGCGTGTAGTCGTTGCCCAGCTGGTGTTGCGCGTACCAGGTGACGTCGGTGTTGCCGATACCGGTCTGGATCACACAGCCGGGCGCGGGCGCCGTTGCCTTGGTTCCCGTCGACCGCCATCCGTCCAGATCGGACTCGTAGCGGCCGTCGAACGCCTCGGTGAAGCCGACTTCACCGGCCGGTTCCACGCAGTCGGTGGTGTTGGCCGCGACCTGCTGGCCGCCGGTGAAGTAGCCCCACGCGTCGATCGCGAGCCCGGCCTGGCCCTGCTCGGACCGCACGTCGAGCTTGCCGCTCGCGCCAAGGCCGGGCAGCAGCGTGGTCGCCTCGGTCTCGTCCCGCTTCACCGCCAGCGACGTGGCCGGGGTGAACCCGGACTCGTCGGGATACACCGACAGTTCGGTGTCGGCGTTGTCCTCCTTGGCGGTCGTGGTCAGCACCGCGGCGCTGGCATCCAGCGGAATGCCGGCCTGGCCGCCGATCTGGAGCCCGGCCACCTCGCCCGAACCGAGCACGGTGTGCCGGCCGCCGGTCCCGGTGCCGGTGTCGACCACCCGGGTCGGTTGCGGCAGCGGCACGTACCGCCCGCCCGCGCCGGGCGCGAACCAGCCGGTCACGTCGACGATCACCTGGGTCGTGGCATTGTTGGGCTGGTTCACCACGTGGATCGTGCCGTCCTGGGCGATCGGCACGATGGCCGTGTTGGTGCGCCGCACGCCGGGATGCGCGGTCACCAGGGTCACGCCGGCATTCTGGCCCGCGTACACGTCGACGGCGGTCTCGCCGCTGGATTCCAGCGTGGTCACGCTGATCGCCGCGGCCGTCGCGGTCGACGGCACGCCGTTCGCACCGCGGATCGGCAGCGCGACGACGTCACCGCTGTTGAGCGGACCGCTCTTCGGCGTGTTCGCCAGGCCGCGCGTGTCCAGCACCCGGGCCGGGGTGACCATCGGGAAGTAGGTCGATCCGCCGGACGGGCTGAAGTAGCCGCGCAGATCGATCGCGGTCCAGACCCAGCCGCCACCGGTGCGGATCCGCACGCCGTGGTCGGGTCCCAGGGTCAGCACCATGTTGACCGAGTTGAAGTTGCCCGCACCGCCGGTGGCGACCGGCACCGCGGTCGCCCGGCTGCCCGACGCGCTCGGGTCGGTCGGGAACAGGTCGACCTCGCTGGGCGCGTCCACGTTGTTGTTCTGCTCCGGCGCGGACCGCGCGGTCACCGTCACCTCGACCGCGGTCGCGTCGGTCGGCACCGGGAAGGTGGTCTGCTGCACGGTGTTCGGCCCCTGGAAGTGGCCGTCCACCCGGATCGACGGGTCGATCGCCGTGTAGCCCGCGCCCGCGGTCACCGGCTGGGTGCTCGGCAGGCCAAGGTACAGGCCGCCGTTGCCCCAGGCGTTGTCCGAGTGCGCCGGGTTGACCCTGGCGATCAGCTCGCTGCGCAGCCGGACCGCGTCCAGCGTGGGGAACTGCGACTTCAGCAGCGCCGCCGCGCCCGCCACGTTCGCGGCTCCCGCCGATGTGCCGCCGAAGGAACCGTTGGGCCATTCCGCGGTGGTCACGCCGTCGTAGCCGATGATGTCCGGCTTCATCCGGCCGTCGATGGTCGGACCCTGGCCGCTGAACGACTCCAGTGAGTCCGGCCCGGCCTTGGCCGCGCCGACGGCCATCGCGTACGGCGAGGTCGCCGGTTCGGTGATGCTGCCGCCGGTGGTGCGGAACTGGAGGTCGTTGCAGTTCGCGTTGGTCGAGTTGCACGTCCCGTTGACGAACAGGTCGAGCCGGTCGGTCTGCGTCGCGTTGACGTTCTTGATGTAGACGTAGTAGGACGTCACGGCACCGGAAACCGGATTGGTCACCGTCGTCTCGACGGTCGGGTCGCCACCACCCGGCGCCTTCTGCTGGTTGTTGCTCGCGAAGACCACGCCGGGATCGGTGGGTGACTTCGGCGGTGTCGGGCTGGTGGAGATGTAGAGATCGAACTCCTGGTTCGTGGTGGGCCACGCGTCCCAGCGCAGGCCGACCGTCGCGGTGACACCGGGACTGAGGTTGAACTGGTTGGCCTCGTTGGGCAGACCCGCGTAGGTGACGAAGCCGTCGGCCGCGGTCGTGGCCGTGCCGTTGTAGTGCTCCATCGCCAGGTTGCCCGCGGAGATCGACCACAGGATGCCGGCCTGCGACAGGGTGCGCACGACGTCGGCCGGGCTGCCCGGCACTCCGGTGCCGTCCCCTCGGCCGGAGGTGAGGAAGCCGAGCGCGGCCGTGATCACCTGCACGCCCTGCTGCTGCAACCAGGTCGCCGCCGGACCGAACTCCATCGACGTGCCCGCGCACGCCAGGTACAGCTGCGCGTTCGGAGCCATGGCATGCACGATCTCGGCGATCGACGTGCCGTGCGAGGTGCTCTGGCCGCCGTCCGCGCAGGTGGCCGTGTTGGTGGTCAGCGTCGACCCGGTCGGCAGCGCGCCGACTGCCTGCGCGTCGGCGAGACCGCCGAAGCCGGGGTCGATGATGCCGACCTTGACCCCGTCGCCCTGCTTGCCGCCCGCGGCCGTCCACGCGTCCGCGCCGGAGGCGTGGACGCCCTCGGGGTCGATGTTGCCCATCGGGATCGCCCGGTCCGGCGGCCGGACGTCGGTCACGCCCGGCTGGGCGGCCAGCGTGGCGACCTTGTCCGCCGGCAGCGTCACCTCGACCCGGTCGCTCCGCGCCGCGACCACCGAGCCGCCCGCGGCGACCGCGGCCTGCTTCAGCGCGGCTTCCTGCCGACCGTCGGCATAGACCACCAGATCGCCGGACTTCGTCCTGGCCACGAACTGGTGCGCCTTGGGCGAAGTGAGCTGCGGTGACACCGGCGCAGCCCGGCCCGACGGCGGTGCGCTCGGCGGCGCGGCCTGGGCTGGCACGGCCAGCCCGGTGACTCCGATCGTGATCGCGATCGCGGTACTGCCCACCGCGATACGTCTCAGCAACTGCATTCTCTTTCCATTCCCTCGGGGTAGGTCTGGCATGGCGTCACGCGGCAACCGAGTCCCGGCAACCACGGTTGGTGGGATCTCGGACCGGCGAGTTCTGCAGAATGACGTCACAGCTGAAGCCGTTGCCCTGCGCGTAGATGTGGATGGCGTAGGGAACCGGATCGTTCGGGTTGTACATCGGCGTCACCCGGTAGTAGACCGGCGTGCCGGCCTCCACCTGCAGCCTGATCTGCCTCTCCACCGCGAAATACATCAACGACACGTTGGTCTTGTTCTGGTTGATCGGGGTGAGGTTGTCCAACCTGTCGCCGCCGTAGAAGATCCAGGCGATCAGGTGGCCGGACGCGTTGGCGTAGGGATTGTTGCGGTCGAAGCCATCGGGCCGCGGCGGCGACGAACGGTCCCCGGTGCGGGTGATCCGCAGACACGCCGCCGCTCCGGTGGCCCGATCGAACGTCGTGGTACCGGTTCGGGGATTGGTCACCGGGGCGCCGTTCGAGTCCTTCCAGTCGCCGGGTTCCCTCGGGCCATACCAGATTGTGTTGGGCGTGCCCGTGCCGCCGTTCTCGCAGTTCGACTCGTCGTCGGAGTAGTCGTAACCGGGCAGCGCCTGCTGCGCGTTCGGATGAACCTCCGGGTCCTGGGTGACCTGGGTGTCCTTCTTGGTGATGTCCGGACCCTGGTCGATGACGTGATTCGGCGGCGGATCGGTGAGGATGTCCAAGCCGCGAATGAGCGTGATCGTGAAACCCGGCCCCGGTCGCGGAATGACCTTGCGGAGGTCGGTCAACCACTTCGGCGGCGGTGGCGGCTGGGGCGGCCGGATCCGGATCGGCGAGATACCTCGACCGTTGCCCGGACTGGTCGATCCACCGCTGTCGAAGAACGCGGCGTGACAGCTCGGTCCGGCCAGTTCGTCACACCAGTCGACGGCGCCGCTGCTGTCGCCGTTGCCCGCGCACCCCTGCCAGTCGGCGACCACGGAGCCGTCGCAGACCTCGAATCCCGGACACGGGCTGCCGTCCGATCTGGTGATCGTGTCACCGCAGCCCGACGCCGTCGGCGGCGCGCAGGCGCCGCCGGTCTGGGACCACGCGAAGTTGCCCAGATCCTTCGCGGCATCCAGCCAGTCGCCCTCGACGTCGAACAGCGACGAGAAGATGTCGAGGAGGTCGCTGGCACAGGAGTCGTGGCCGCTCGGGTCGGCGTTGGTGACCGGGTTCGCGTTGCCGTAGGCGTACTTGTTGCTGGCCCACGACGGGTTGGGCGCGACGTTCACGCTGTCCTGGCTGGCGAACTGGCCGGTGCTCGGCGTGTACCAGCGGGCCGCCATGTCGACCTGTGCGGTGCTCGGGTCGGTGTAGTCGCCCTGGTAGCCCAGCGACGAGGTCTCACCGCTGGCGGAGGTCACGCTGCCGAACGGGTCGTAGGTCCGCTGGCCGTCGACGATGCCGCCGAGGTAGCGGCCGATGACGTCACCGTGCTGGTTGGCGAAGATCGCCTTGCCCGCGTTCGTGCTGCTGGATGCCTTGTCCGACAACGGGGTGCCGTCCGGCAGCCGGTTGATCACCCGACCGTCGGCGGAGACCTGGTTGTTGGTCAGGCCGTCGTAGCCGATGGCGTTGCCGTCGCGGGTCGTCAGCCGATCGAGGCTGTCGTAGGCGAACTGCTCGGCACCGTTGGTGATCTGCCGGTCGAAGGCGTCGAAGGTGGAGTTGGTGGTCTGCCCGTTCTGGGTGGTCGACGCCAGGGTGCCGCGCGCGGTGTAGGTGTAGGTCGCGCCGCCGCCGGAAAGCAGCCGGTTGCGCTGGTCGTAGGTGGAGGTCTGGCCGTTGACGCTGGTGCGGTTGCCGGCGCCGTCGAAGCCGTAGGTGGTCGTGGTGTTGGTGGGATCGGTCCAGGTGGCCAGTCGTCCGGCGCCGTCGTAGGTGTAGGTGTTGGTCGCGGTGCCGGCCGTGTTGACGTCGGACTTGCTGGTGACGTTGTTATCGCGGTCGTAGCTGTAGGTCTGGCCGATCTTGGTCACCGGCGGTACGCCCGCCTCCGGCACCTGGGTCAGCTGATCGGAGGCGATCCGGTCGAGCGGGTCGTAGGTCAGCGTGCGCGCGGTGCTCTGGCTGCTCAGGTTGTCGGTGACCGAGGCGAGGCGACCACCCTGGTCGTAGCCGTAGGCCATTGTCCGATTGGTGATCGGATCAGCCACAGTGGACAGTCGGCCGGCCGGGTCGTAGCCGAACGTGGAGGCGCCCGCCGCGTCGGTCCGGCCGATCGTCTCGTTGTCGCCGTTGTACTTGTAGGTGCCCGACCCGTTCGGGCCGGTGTAGCTGAGCAGGTTGCCCCGGTCGTCGTAGGCGAACGTGCTGGCGCCGGACGGACCGGTCTGCGAGACGACGTTGCCGTCCAGGTCATAGCCCAGCGTCCGGTCCGAAGTGGACGCCTCGGCGCCGGTGCCGGACTGGCTGTACAGCCTGCCCTGCGCGTCGTACTTGCTGGTCTGGACGATCCCGCCCGGCGCGGTCGTCCGGACCGCCTGCCCGGCCGCGTCGTAGGACGTGGTCCAGGTCCGGTCGGCGGGATTCGGGTTCGCCGTGGTGGCCGGTTCGATCGTCGATTCCGGCAGGCCCCACGGGTTGCTGGTGTAGTCGGTGGCGTGTCCGTCGCCGTCGACGGCGTGCGAACGGTTGCCCAGCGCGTCGTACCCGGTCGACGTGATGATCGAATGCGTCGCGTCGAGGATTTCGGTCTGCGTGGCAGGCCGGTTCAGCGCGTCGTAGCCGATCGTGGTCACCCGGCCCTCCGGGCTGCGCACGGAGGTCGCATTGCCGTCGCCGTCGTACCCGATCGTGGTCGCTCGCAACGTCTGGCCGCCCGAGGACTGGCTCACCGTGGTCGGCCTGCCGAGCAGGTCGTACGCGGTCGACGTGACCAGTCCGGTCGGCGCGGTCATGGTGGCCGGGCGGCCCGCGTCGTCGTAGGTGTAGCCGGTGACCCGCCCGCTCGGATCGGTGACCGCCAGCGGCGAACCGGCCGTGTCGTAGGAGGTTGTGGTGGTCTCGTTCATCGGCGTGGTGACCGACGTGGCGTTGCCGGCGTCGTCGTGGCCGGTGGTCGTCACGTAGTAGGCCAGCGAGCCGGACGAGCGGTCCACCTGGGTCGAGGTGATCTTCCGGCCCAACTGGTCGTAGGTGAACAGGTGCTGCGCGCCGGAGGGCGTGGTGACACCGGCCAGTTCGCCCATCCGGTCGTAGCTGTAGCCGGCCACGCTGGGCGTGTTGCCGACCTGCGGGGTGGTGATCGTGCTGATCCGGCCGTACGGGTCGTAGGTCTTGGTGGTGGTCCGGTTCAGCGGGTCGGTCTGGCTGATCGCGTCGCCGGCCTTGTCGTAGGCCGTCGTGGTGGTGGCCGTGATCGGCGTGGTCGAGCCGGGCGGGGTGTAGGCGGGCAGCGTGCCGGACACCACCCGGCCCATCGTGTCGCGGCCGGTGACGGTGACCCCGCCGGACGGGTCGCGGGACTGGGTCACCTCGCCGAACGCGTTGCGCCCCACGGTTTGCGAGCCCTGCACCGAGGAGGTCAGCTGCCCGTTGGTCCACACGTCGGCGGGCGCGTTGGTGGTGGTGACCAGCGCGCCGGTCGCGTCGTAACTGTAGGTGGTGGGGAGCTGGCGGCCGTCGGTGACCAGCGTGGGCAGGCCGCGCTCGTCGCGGGTGTAGGAGGTCGAGTACCCGGTGGTCGCCGAGACCTGGTCGGTTTCCTGGGCCACCAGGCCGGCCGGGTCGTAGGTGTAGGAGGTGCTGCTCACCCCGCTCGGGTTGGTGGTGCCACCCCGCACGACGGTGAGCGGGTTGCCCGCCGGGTCGCGGGTGTAGCTGGTGGTGCGGTGCAGGCCGGCCGGGTCGAAGGTGGCGGTGATCGGGTAGCCGGCCGGGTCGTAGCTGGTGGCCGTGGTGACCCCGCCTACCGTGATCTCCTGGGTGAGGTCGCCTGCCGCGTCGTAGGTGCGCTGGTCGGTCGGGATGTTGCGGGTCTGCCCGTTCGATCCCTGGACGTTCTCGGCCGTGGTCGTGGCCAGCAGACCGTCGCCCCAGTAGGTGTAGCCGGTGGAGCGGCCCATCGCGTCCGCGCTCAGCAGCAGCCGGCCGGCCTTGGTGTAGGCGTTGGTCTGCACGGTCATCGCCGTCGCGCTCGGGTCCTGCGGGTCGACGCCGGTGCCGGCGACCGCGCTGCTGACCAGCCTGCCCAGCTCGTCGTTGGTGCTGGTCCAGACGAAACCGCGGGCGTCGGTGGTGTAGGTGGACAGGCCGTCGGCGGAATAGCTGTACTTGATGACGCCCTGATCCGGGTTGGTGGTCTGCTGTGGACGGTCGTGGGCGTCGTAGCCGATCGTGGTGACCCTCGGTGCGTCACCGCCGGAGTTCGGTGGGAGCGTGTCCGACTTCGTGATGCTGGTGACGTTGCCGTCGGCGTCGTAGGCGTAGGTGGTCACCTGGGCGTGGGTGGCGCCGGTGATCGGGTTGGTGACGCTCGGATCGGTCTCGCTCGCCACCTGCGAGGCGGGCGTGTAGGTGTAGGTCGTGACGCCGAAGGCCACCGCGCCGGAGTTGAGCGTGGTCCTGGTGACAATCCGGCCGAGCGCGTCGTAGGTGTAGCGCGTGCGCAGGCCCTCCGGCGAGTCGGTCTCCGCGAGATCACCGTTGTGGAAGTACTGGGACGCGGTGACCTCGCCGCGTTCGTCGGTCTGGCTGATCGGCAGGCCGGCCGGGACCTGACCGCTGTCGACCGCGGTCTGGCTGCCGTCGGAGTAGGCGATGGCCGTGGTCGGCTGCTTCGACTGTCCATTCGGGATCGGCTCGGTGCTGCCGGTCGGCCTGCCCACCGCGTCGTAGCTGTAGGTGGTCTGGTAGGTGGTGTCGGTCGGACCGGACGAGCGAGCGTCCGAGGACGACGCGAGCTTGTTGCCGCGCGGATCGAGCGGGTTCGCCGGTGTGACGTAGGTGAAGTAGCTCGTGTCACACGAACCGGCGGCGCGGCAGGTCTTGCGGGACAGCACATTGCCCCGGCCGTCGGTGGTCTGCTCGGTCCGGTTGCCGTCCGCGTCCACGGTCGCGGACAGGAAGCCCGCGGTGTTGTACTCGTAGCTGCGGGTCGCGCCGTTGTGCGTGTCGGAGATGAGCCTGCCGGCCGCTGCCGCGTCGAAGGTGTAGGTCCAGTCGCCGTAGCCGGTGGGACCGTGCACCACCGCGGTGCGGATCGGGTTGATCCACTGCGGGTGATTCGGGTCCGAGTTGTCCAGCGTCTCGTTGACCGTCGGGGTGTCGATCGTCCACTTGAGACCACTGTGGTCGACGAGCGTCGCCACCCGGTCGTTGAGATCGTCGTAGGTCAGCGTCGCGTAGCCGCGGTTGTCCTGCGGCTCGGTGATCGAGGTCAGCTCGCTGGTCGCGGTGACCGCCGCGTAATGCTCGGCGACCG
Organism: Pseudonocardiaceae bacterium; assembly: GCA_035948315.1. Taxonomy (GTDB): domain Bacteria; phylum Actinomycetota; class Actinomycetes; order Mycobacteriales; family Pseudonocardiaceae; genus CAJCJE01. The sequence goes on from DASZJG010000071.1 coordinate 60,965, forward strand.
CCAGCGCGCCGAGCGGGTGCCGGTAGATCGCGGCCTCGTCGATGCTGCCGCCCGCGAAGTAGAAGTCGCCATTGTCCGTGGCCGGGAAGCCCTTGGCATAGCCCGCGCCGAGCGCGGCGAACGTCTGCTGCTTCTGGTCGATGAGGCCGGTGACCGTGCCCACCGAGACGCCGTCGAGGTAGAGCGTCTGCGAACCGATCGCGGCGGAGAGCACCACGTGGTGCCACTTGCCGTCGTTGACCTGGCTCGGGCTGACCACCTGGGTGGCGCCGGCCGCCTGCTGCATCGGGTAGCCGCCGTAGAGCAGGCCGTCGGTGCCGACATAGAGCACCGGGGTGGCACTGCTCGCACCCGCGCCGGGCGCGAAGTCCTGGCTCTGCAACGAGAGCAGCGTGCCGCTGCCGGTGGTCTTGAACCACATCTCGGCGGCCAGCGACATCGTGTCGCCGGTCAGCCCGGCGGGCAGGTTGACGTAGCCGTTGCCGTCGAAGGTGGCCGTGCCGTCCGAGGTGCCGCTGAGCACGCCGGGCTGGGAGTCGGTGGCGACGCCGTGCGCGGTCGCGTCGCCGTCGTGCGGGTGCAGCGCGACGGCGTTGGTGAGCGTCGTGGTCGCGGCGGCCGGCTCGTCGAAGCGGTAGTACGCCACCGGTTCGTCGTCGACGACCGAGCTGCGGTAGTGCGAGCCCGCGGTGTAGCCGTACTGGGTGCACTGCGACCCCGGTGCGCACGCGCTGCTCAGCTGGTCGCCGGTGTAGGTGTAGGTCCAGGTCGGCGCCTGCGCGCCGACCGAGGGCGGCTGCTCGGCCACCGCGGTGACGTGCTTGCCGTCGCCCCAGGTCAGGCTCAGCGTCCGGTCGGCCGGCGTGTTGGTGATGGCGTTGGTGATCGTGTCGATCTGGTTGGTGCCGGCCGCGTAGTGCAGGTTCTGCCGCAGGCCGGAGGAATCGATGATCGCCGAGAGGCGCAGGGACGCGTCGAACAGCCACTCGCCGCCGGTCGCGTCGCGCAGCGTGTACGCCGCAGTGGCGTTGTTCGTGTACACCAGCACCGTGCTGTCGCCGATCGGCGACGCGAACGAGCCGTCCGGGTTGCGCCCGAACCGCAGCTGCCGGCCGTTGGGGTAGGTCAGCACGACATTGCCGGAGCCGTCGGCGTCCTGGGCCAGCTTCATGTCCAAATCGGACGCCCAGCCCAGGCCGAACGCGGTGTCCCGGCGCGGGTCAAGGCTGTTGTAGGTCCGGGTGATGGCCAGCGACGGCCCGACGGCCGACACCGACGCGTCGGTGTTGTCGACCGTGTAGTTGCCGATCTGCGGGTCGATGCCGGGCGCCTCGGTGGTACCCGGACTGCCCGCGAGGTGCGAGGTGATCTCCGGCTGCGCGACCCGGGCGCTGAACCGCAGGTTGCTCGCCGCGTTCGGGATCACCACGCAGCCCGGTTGGGTGTTGTCATAGGTCGGGCCGACCCAGCACGGCGTGGCCAGCACCGTGTCGTTGACCAGGACACCCCAGTAGTAGGTGTGGCCCCAGAACAGCGCGCCGGCAGGCGGCGCCCAGTACTGTCCGCCCCACCCGGATTCCAGGCAGGTGAACGGATCGCCCGGCTGATTGGTCAGCGCGGCGTTGTCACAGAGCCGGAACTTGTAGGTCAGCCCCTTGTTCGGCCAGTTGTCCGGGTCGATGCCCTGCGCGTAGAGCGTCGGGGTCAGCGTCTGGACCGTCGCGCCCGCGCCCGGCTGCTGGTAGTTGCTGGTCGGCGCGACATCGTTGACGTTGAGGTCGAGCACGCCGTTGGACACGCCGTCCGCGACCGCGAAATCCTGGCCGCTCGCGTCCCACATGGACAGACTCAGGTGGTACTTGCCCGGGGTCAGCGGGTCGATCGGCGCGGTGATGGTGGCGTTCTGGCCGGGACCGACCACCGGCATCGCGGTGCTTTTGTTCTGCGCGCCGTTCTCCTGCACGGTGTAACCGAAGTGGTAGGCGCCGTTCCAGGTGGTCGCACCGCGGTTGGTGATCACCACGGTCATCGAGCCCGCCTGGTTGGCGGTCGGCTGGAGCACGTCGGTGACCTGGTAGCTCGCGCCCTCCGGCGCGTAGCGCACGTCCAGGAAGGGCCGCTGGCTGGCCGGGTCGCCGTCCGCCGACTCGTAGCGCATGCCGTTGTTGCCGGCCTCGTTCGCCGCGCGCACGCTGATGCCGTTGGTCAGCGCGTTGCCGTGCGTCCAGTCGGTCAGCACATCCGGGTTGAACGGAATACCGATCCACAGTGGATCGGTGCAGGGCTGGCCCGACGGGCAGCCGGTGGACTGGCCGAGCAACCGGCCGACCGTCGGTCCCGGCCAGTTGATCGACGACCCGCTCCACGGCTGGGTCACCTCGAACGCGCTGATCAACCCGGCGGGCGATGGGGTCGAGTCGAGTTCCTTGAGGTTGAGCGTGCCGCCGATGATGTAGTCGTTGGTCAGCCCGGACAGCGCGGAGCCCAGGTGCAGGTAGCTGCGCGCCAGCCCGGTGCCATCCGGGCGACCGGTCTCCAGTTCCGGTTCGGTGGAGTGGTTACCCGGCGAGTCGGATCGGACGTACGTGTCGTCCTCGTCCACGTTCGGCTGGGTCGCGCTGGGATCGACCACGACCGGGAACACCCGGGCCGGGTCGTGCAGCCAGCCGCTGTCCACGGACAGCCGCAGCGACCAGGTCTGCTGACCGAGTTGGTCGAGCCGGTAGTGCAGCGCCGAGGACTGGGCGGGCGAGGCGGCCGAGTCCCACATCGAACCGGCGGGCAGCACGCCAAGGACCGTGTTGCCGTTGACCAGCTCGACGTCACCGGACGCGGTCAGCCGCGGTGTCAGGCCGGACAGCGTGAGGGTGTAGGTGAAGGTCGTCGGCGCGTCCTTGCCGGCCAGCACCAACTGTTCGCGCAGACCGGTCGGGGTCGCGGCGAGCCGGAGGTCGACGCCGGGAAACACGCCGGCATAAGTGATCTGGGCGCCGTCGACCTTGCCCGTCGACGCGGCCGCCCCGTCCAGGCCGTAGGCCATCGTGGTGCCGCCACCGAGGTCCAGCCGGGCCAGCGCGGGATCCGTCGCCCCCAGCGCGAAACTGACGTTCGCGCCCGGCGTCTTCGGCGCGAGCCTGCCCTGCTCGGGCACCAGCGTCGGATCGATCGGCAGCCAGCTTCCGTCCGGCTGGCGGACGTTGTGCTGCTGGTCGTAGACCCGGAGGGTGCGGCTGCCATCCGGGTTCTGGAACGTCTGGGTATCGGCCGTCCGGTCCTTCGGGATCTCGGTGGCCTTCGGGTCGATCGCCGGACCGGTGAAACTCTGGTGCACCTGGGGTTTGCTGTGCTCCCGGGCCGCGGGCCGGACCTGCACCGGTCGGGCGGCGGGCGCGCTGTCCGGCACCGCGCCGGCCGGCCGTGCCTCGTCGCGCTGGGGCGCGGTCAGGGTGGTGTGCGGGTCACCGGCCGCGGCGCCGTCTCGGGCGGAGCCCGATAACTGGCTCGGCGCGCTGTCCCGGGCACCAGCCGGGAGCGCGGTGTTGGCACCCGACCCTTCATACAGAAATGCCGCCGCGACCAGCGCGACGACAAAAATGATCAGCAGAGGTGTCTGGTACCCACGACGAAGTCTCGGTCTGGCCGCCACGGCAAACCCCCAGCTCTCGCCCTTCGCCGCCGACGGTCGTCGGCTGGCAGTCAGGCAGTAGTAGAACTGGGATGAATCGGATGAACAAGCTATTCGACGTACTTCGAAAAGCTTGCGCGAACCGGCGCCGGATGCATCAACCGGGCAGGAAGATCCGGTAGCCGATGCCCCGGATGTTCTCGATCAGAGGCGGGTCGCCGAGCCTGCGGCGCAACTGGTTGATCGTGACGGCCAGCACGTTGGAGGCCGGCCAGTTTCCAGCTGGGGGTGGTCCCGTAACGATCGCGGCCCATGCCGCTCTGGCAGCAACCGGTCAACCCGCCCTCCGCGCCGGCGATCGACTGGACCATCGGTTGTCGGCGCGGGAAGGGACACGGCATGGGCGACACGCTGGACATGATGGTGGACGCGACCGATCGGGCCATGCACGGGCTGGCCACGTTCGGCACGGACCTGACCCGCGACTGCCAGACGGCGCGGTCGAGGATCGAGTCATTGACCGGCACCTTGGGCCGGGGGCCGCTCGGCGCCCGGTTCATAGCGAACTTCGCCTCCGGGCAACGGAAACTCGACCAGGACGTCACCGCGACCGACTGGGTGCCCACCGCGTTGGCCGGAGCCGGGCAGGACTGCGTGCGCAACTATGCCACGACCGAGGCTCATGCCGAGGCGGAACTGCTGCGGGCGAAGTTCCCGTGATCCCGGAGCCTCAGAGTCCACTATGGACTGCGGTGTGCCGGTACTACGACTCGTGGCCGCCCGACAATGAGGACAATGCCCGCGAGCTCGCCGACGCACTCACCGATCTGGGCAACGTCGCCCACAACGCCAACGCCGATCTGGACGGCACCGCACGGACGGTGTCCGACGTGTGGCACGACGAGGCCGGTGGCGTGCTGGCGACGAAACTCACCGACAACTCCCGGTCGTGGGCGGGCATCGACACCAGCGCGCGGAAGCTGGCCGGCACGGCCGGCGACTACGCCATGGAACTGGTCGACGCCAAGCACATCATCATCGACGTCATCGCGCGCAACGAGGCGGAGTACCTGCGGCTGCTGCTGAACGCGCAAACCAGCGACCTGGCCGCGAGCTTCGCCCAGGGCGTCGCCGCCTACCTGCGCCGAGTCGTCGGCGACGGTCAGGCCATGCCGCAACACACCGGCGGCGGCATCTTCGGGCCGATTCTCGCCGGGCTCGAACACGTGGCCGGCGACCTGGCCAACGGCGTGGCGTCGCTGGGCAACGCAATGCTGCACGACCCCGGCGCGGTCGGCGAGACGCTGGCCGGCGCGGCGCTGATGGCGCTGAGCGCGGGCGGCGAGGTCGGCGGGGTCGCGTTGGACGCCACTGGTGTGGGCGCCGTCCTGGGCGTGCCGGCCAACGTGGTGTCCGCGATGGGCATCGCGACCGGCGCAGGTATGGCCGGCCTCGGCGTGCACACGCTTGCGCAGGACGCGGCCGGCCCGGACAAGGTGACCCAGTTCGACTCGGCCAACTCCGGGGGCGACGGCGCGAGCGGGCCCGGCGACGGCGCGTCCAACCGCATCCGGCCCGCGGTGGACGGCGACACCAACTATGTCGTGGACAATCCATCGGACCCGTCGCAGACGATCACCGATATCGACCGGGTCGACAACGGAACTCTCTGGGAGGAGAAGACCGCGACCGGGCAGGATCCCCGAATGAATATCCCGTCCTGGGTGAACAGAAACGTCACGGGAAAACTCGACTCCTACGTCCAGGCGCGCCAGTACATGCCGGGATACGAGAACGCGCCGCTGGGTCTGGACTTCACCCGGTCCGGGACGACACCAGGGTTTCAGCAGGCCGTGCAGGACGCGGTTGACCAGTGGAAGGCAGCCAATCCCGACATACCGGTCTCAGTAAGGTGGGCGCCATGAGCGCAACATTTCTGGTGGGCGACGTCGTCGTCTGGTCGCCGTCGAACCAGGTGGCCCGACTGTTCGTCGGTCAGGCCGAAACGATCGCCGCGACTTTCGGCGCGCCATCCGGAATCGGCGACATCGTCGAGGACGAGTGTGAAATAGACCCGGCCGTATTCGGGAAATTCCTGACCGAGGTCCTTCACCAGTACCAGGCCACCGCGCATCCAATCCTGCGGTCACTGCTGATCGGGTTCGTCGGGACCGCCCTGGTACTGGCCGACCGGGCCGGTCTCGCGTTGCCCGAACTGCCACCCGACCAGTTGGCCGCTTGGACGGCGGTGCGCCAGGAACAGACCCGATGGATGTCTCGCTGACAGCTGCGACGCCGACTGCTGCCGACGCCGACCAGCCGATGAAGTTCACCCGGGCAGGAAGATCCGGTAGCCGATGCCCCGGATGTTCTCGATCAGGGGCGGGTCGCCGAGCCTGCGGCGCAACTGGTTGATCGTGACGGCCAGCACGTTGGAGGCCGGTGCCTCGGCCTCGTCCCAGGCACAGTCGTGCAGTTCCTGTTGCCGCACCGGTTTCCCCGGCTCGGTCAGCAGCCGTTCCAGGATCAGGAACTGCTTGTGGGTCAGGGTGAGCAGCACACCGGCCCGGCGCACCTCGTGCCGGCCGCGGTCGAGTTCCACGTCCGCGAAGCGCAGCACCGGGGCGGCCGGTAGGCTCGCGCGACGGCACAGGCTGACCACTCTGGCCACCAGTTCCGCCATGGCGAACGGTTTCACCAGGTAGTCGCCGCCGCCGAGGCGCAGGCCGTCGACGCGGTCGGCCAGGCTGTCGCGCGCGGTCAGGAACAGCACCGGCAGGTTCCAGCCGGCCTGCCGCCTGCGGGCCACGTAGTGCAGCCCGTCGCCGGAGGGCAGCATCCGGTCGAACACCGCGCCGTCGTAGGCGTTCACGTACAGCGCCTGGTCGGCGGCTGGCAGGTCGCCCGCGGTGTCCACCGCGAATCCGGCGCCGCGCAGCGCCACCTCCACCGCGAGCCGCAGATTCGCGTCGTCCTCGACCACCAGTACCCGCACCGGGGCACGGTATCGCGATCAACGGACGGCCCGGATGGCACCGACGGCTCAGCCGGCTCTCTCCAACAGCCAGCCGCGATCGGCCAGCTTCACACCGGCCTGGAACCGGCTGCGCGCGCCGAGTCGGTTCATCACGTCGGCCACCATCCGCCGCACCGTGCGCACCGAGATCCCCAGTCGCGCCCCGGCGGACTCGTCGGTCGCGCCGGAGCACAGCAGATCCAGCAGCGCCCGCTCCCGGCTGGTCAGGCCCGGTCCGACGGCGTCAGGGTCGGCCGGGATCAGCGGCGCGGCACCGGGCCAGATCCGCTCGAACAGGCCAACGGTCGAGGCGACCACGCCGGGCAGCCGGAACACGGCCGCCCCGGCCCCGTCCGCGGGCAGCACGGCGACCATGCCGTCGATCACCATGCCCTCCATCGGCACCTCGGCCTCGGTGCGCACCTCGGCGCCGGCCAGCGACAGCTGGTTGAGCGGCCCGGACAGGCGCGCCGTGTCGGGGAACAGCACGCGGTAGCGCACGCCGCGCCGCAGGTTCTCGTGATCGAGCCTGCCGAACCGCGCGTTGCCGCTGCCGCTGATGATCAACACCTCGCGACGGGCCGAGGCCAGCAGCGCGTCCAGACCCGCCCGGCCGACCGTGGGCGAGTTGTCGCTGACCAGCGTCAACCGGCCGGTTGGCCGGCGCGCGGCGGCCAGCTGCGTCGACAGTTCCTGGTGCAGCTCGTCCAGCCGGGTCGCGGTCGACCGGGCGATGGCGCAGCCGAGCCCGTCCAGCGGGGCGCCCCGCCACAACGCCAGCGCGCCGGTCAGCAGCTCGATGGCCTCATCGGCCGACCCGGCCGCCAGCGCCTCCCGCGCGGCAGCCGCCATGGTCCGCGCCTGCTCGGCGTCGAGTTCGCCGGGCAGCACCCGCAGGCGGTAGGTCCCTGGCCCGCACTCGAGCCGCTCCCCCACCGCGCGGCGCAGCGCACGCGCATAGTTGCGGACCGCCGCCGTCGCGGCTGCCGGCACGACCTGTTCATGCCAAATCGCGGCGATCAGCTGATCTACGCCGACCCACTTGTTAGCGTGGCAGAGCAATGCCGCCAACAGCACACCGGGCTTCCTGCCCCCACACACGATCGGCACACCTTCGTCGGTGTGTGCCGCGACCGGACCAAGCACGCGAAACTGCATGGTCCTACTTTCCGTCCCGACACATGAGGTTTTGATGACACGGGTGCTGCTCGTCGAGGATGACGAGAATCTGCGGGTCAGCGTCGCCACGCAGCTGTCCGCGGCCGGCCTGGTCATCGACGCCGCGGGTGACATCGCCACGGCCGACCGGCTGCTGCGCAGCACGCCCTACGCCTGTGTCGTGTTCGACCGGATGCTGCCCGACGGCGACGCCATCGGGTTCGTGCACGCAATGCGACAGCAGGGCTGGCGCACGCCGGTACTGTTCCTCACCGCCCGGGACGCGCTGGCCGACCGGGTGGCCGGCTTCGAGCACGGCGGGGACGACTACCTGGTCAAGCCGTTCGCCATGGCCGAGCTGACCGCGCGGGTGGCCATCCTGGCCCGGCACGACGGCATCGGCCGACCGTCCGTGCTGCGACACGCCGACCTGGTGATGGACTGCGCGCGGCGGGAGGTCCACCGCGACGGTGTGCTGCTGACGCTGACGCCCAAGGAGTTCGCGGTGCTGGAGTACCTGCTCACCCGGGCGGAGACCGCGGTGCCCAGGGCCGACCTGATCGAGCACTGCTGGGACGAGCAGACCGACCCGCTGTCCAATGTGGTCGACGTGGTGGTCAAACGACTGCGCGCCAAGCTGCACGAACCAGTGCTGATCCACGCGGTGCGCGGCATCGGCTACCGGCTGGGCGCGGCGTGAACGGTTCGGCGGTGGACCGGCTGCACAGGCTGCGCAGGGCGATGACCGCGCTGTTCGTCGGAGTCAACGCGGTCGGCCTGGTGATCTTCGCCTGGCTGCTGATCAAGGACGACAGCACGCAGCGTCTCGATCAGACCGACGGGGCGCTGACCATGGTCACCTCGTCGATCAGCAGGCAGGTCGGCTACGACGGGACCGTCGACTTCCACCTGGTCAACACCGACGAGCTGAACGCGCAGTGCCCGCAGTTCGCGATCCTGCCCGGGAGCGCGCCCGCGTTCCAGGCGCACGTGTCGGCGAAATCCTGCGTGCCGATGGACCAGGCGACACTGTCCGAACTGGCCACCGCCGCGGTGCAGGGCGGCACGGTGCTCACCGGCGACGCGCTGGACCAGGACCAGACGCCGGTCCGGTTCCGGGTGGAACCGCTGCGCAAGCCGGGCGGTGGCTATCTCGGCGCGGTGGTCGCGGTGCAGGGACTGGGCGCGGACGAGACGAAGCACGACGAGTTCATGTGGCTGGTGATCGGCGGCGGCCTCGGCATACTCGTGCTGCTGGCGCTGGCCGGGCACCTGGTGTCGGGCCGGTCGATCCGCCCAGCGCTCAACGCGTTGCAGCAGCAGGAGACCCTGCTCGCCGAGACCGCGCACGACCTGCGCAGCCCGATCGCCGCGCTGCGCGCGCTGGCCGAGACCGCACTGTCCAATCCGGAGCGCAGCGCCGACATCCTGCCGCGCACGGTCGGGCTGGCCGCGACCATGGGCGGCATCATCGACAGCCTGCTGGTGCGCGCCCGGCTCGCCGCCGGGGTCGAACAGCTGAACCTGCAACCGGTGTGGCTCGATCAGTTGGTCGCCGGGGTGGTCGAGGAGGCCGAGCCGCACGCCGCGCAGGTCACCCTGACCGCGGCCCCGACCAAGGTGAACGCCGATCCCGCGCTGCTGCGCCGGGCCATCCGCAACCTGCTGGACAACGCGGTGCGCTACGGCCACCGCCCGGACGAACGGGCGATCGTGCACATCACCGTGGCCGGAGGCACGGTCACCGTGGCCGACCACGGTCCGGGGGTCGACCCGGCGAGCGTGGGCGACGCCTTCGACCGGTTCAAGACCACCGGGGGAACCGGGCTCGGGTTGTCCATCGTGCGCTGGGTGACCCAGGCGCACGGCGGGGTGCTGTCGGTGTACAACGCGGACGAGGGCGGCGCGATCTTCGAACTGCGCCTGCCCCTGATCGCCCGCTGAGCTATTTCGTCCAGGGCAACGGAATCGGGAGCACGTAGGTGTAGCTCTGGCCGGCCTGCCCGCTCTTGGTGTAGCCACCGATGCCCCCTCCGACACCGGCTTGCAGGTTGAGGTCGTGCACGTGCCGGCCGTCGTCTGAGTTGCCCCACACGTAGGAGCCGTTCACCGCGACCCCGTCCCCGGCGGTAACGCCGACCTGATTGAACTTCTTGCCCTGGTCGGATACGAGCTGGCCGTCACTGACCATCACCCCGCCGCCCAGGAAGCCGGAGATGCCCGCTGCTGAATCCCAGGTGCCGTGCGGCGTGAAGGTGAGGGCCATGTGGCCATCGGCAGTCTGGATCAGGCCGGCGTTGGCGCCGACGCTGATGATTCCCAGGTTGAGCGAGCCACCCAGGGTGAATCCGATCGTCGGGCGCGTCCAGGTGTTGTGCGGGCCCTGGTGTCCGGCCGTTGGCCCGTCCTCCGCGACCAGGCGCTGGAAGGCGCCCGCGAGATGGTTCACCAGGCGGGTGCGCAGCGGGTGCAGTATCGACGATGCGCTCAGCAGTTCGTAGAGCGGCTCGTTGGCCGCGACCGTGCCGCTGATCGTCTGCTTCACGAAGCTCAGCGCGCGGCCGTAGGTCTGTGCCATGGTGCCCTGGGTCTGTGCCGTCTGGGCGATCTTGCTCCAGTCGGTCGCCACCGAACTCGCCTTGTCCACCATGTCCGCGCCGGCCGAGTCGCGCCACACGCCGCCCAGCGACTGGCCGGTCTGGTGCAGGTCGGTGTGCCCGGTCGACGCGGTCGAGGCGAACGCGGCCAGGTGCGTGCCGAGTTGGTTGGCGACGTCCTCGTTGTCCGGCGGCCAGGCGTTGTACTTCTGCTTGATCGCCGTCCACAGGTCGCTCGACGGTTCAGCGATCATGGTGCACCACCCGGTCCAGCGCGGTCAGCAACGGATCGAAGACGGGATCGACGGATTCGGAGTCCTCGCCCGACAAACCCGCCGCGATGGCCTCGCCCTGCCGCTGGGCACGGCGCACCGCTTCGTGGATGGTGTCAGTGATGGCCCGCGCCAGCCCGGTCGAGTCCGGGGCCCGGTAGACGCGCGGGTCCAGCCTGAGTTCGAGCAGTTGGCCGGAACCCCCGACCACCGCGGTGATCAGGCCGTCGTCTGATTGCGCCTCGGCCCGGATCTCGCCGAGCCGCGCCCGCAACGAGCGGACGTCCTCGGCCATCCGCTCGTATTCGGCCTGCATGTCCAGCTGCAAGGGAGTGTCCACGCGGTCCAGTGTGTGCGCGGAATTCCGGCGACAAACGTGCGTGGCCGCAACCGGCCACGCACGCGCACCACGGCCCGCCTGCCCGGACGATGACCAGGGTGAGACGACATCGCCTGCTCGCCCTCGCGCTCGCCGCAACCGCCCTGCCCGTCCTCGGCGCGGCCCCGGCCGCCGCCGCGCCCCCGGTGGGCGCCTGCCAGGACGCCGAGCCGGCGCATCCGGTGGTGGCCGCGCTGCCGTGGGCGCAGCAACTCCTCGACCCGGACCGGGTCTGGCCGGCGAGCCGCGGCGCGGGCGTGCTGGTCGCCGTGGTCGATTCCGGCGTCGACACCGACCATCCGCAGTTGAGCCGGCCGGGCAAGGTCCTGCCGGGCGAGGATTTCTACACCCCCGGCGGCGAACCGGCCACCTTCGACTGCGAGTCGCACGGCACCGAGGTGGCCAGCATCATCGCCGCCGATCCCGTGCCCGGCGTGGGTTTCCACGGCGTCGCGCCGGACGCGCGGATCCTGCCGGTGCGGGTCACCGACCGGGAACTCAACGACCAGGGCCAAACGCTGCAGATCGACCCGCAGGAGATCGCCCAGGGCATCCGCTACGCGGTGGACCAGGGCGCCGGGGTGATCAACCTGTCGCTGGCCGGCGGCGTGGACAACCCCGCGGTCCGGGACGCGGTCGCCTACGCGGTGAACAGCAATGTCGTCGTGGTGGCCGCGGCCGGCAACGGGCAGCAGGACGACACCACCGTGCTGCCGTCCTATCCGGCCGGTTACCCCGGCGTGCTGGGTGTCGGCGCGATCGACATCAACGGGGCCAGGCCGTCCACCTCGCAGATCGGCCCCTACGTTGGCATCGTCGCGCCCGGCGCGGGTGTGCTGGCCGCGACCAGAGTCGCCGGTCAGTCCTATGTAGACGGGACGAGTTTCGCGACCGCGTTCGTGTCCGGGACCGCCGCGCTGGTGCGCGCGGCCTGGCCCCAACTGTCCTCGGCCCAGGTCATCCAGCGGCTGGAAGCCACGGCAGACCCGACCCGGGGCGGCCGGGGCGGCGACGAGTACGGCGCGGGCGTGGTCGACCCGTACCACGCGGTCACCGACCAGCTCGATCCCCGCACCCCGGCCGCCCTGCCGGCGTATGTCCCGAAGCCACCCGACCGGGCCGCACTGTCCGCATTGGCCGAAACTCGGCAGGTCGACGCGATCGCGGAGTGGTCGGCGGCAGGCGCGCTCGGCGGACTGCTGCTCGCCGGCGCGGCCGCGGTGGTCCTGCGCCGCGCCCGGCGCCGCAACTGGCGGCCGGCTTCGGCCGCGCGACTGCCCGCCGAGCCCGAGGTCACCGAGCCACCGGAGCAGATTTTCCTGCTCGAACGCTGAAACCCCAATGGCGAATGCCCGGTGCGACGGTGTCGCACCGGGCATTTCGGGTTGTGCTGATCAGATGTTCGACACGATGTTGATGGCCTGCCGCAGGGTCTGCTGGCCGATGTCGGCGACGTTCCCGTACGCCGTGCCTTCGGCGTTCACGCCGTCGGTGTGGTAGCCGGTGGCCTTCTGCCGCATCTGGTAGGACTGGAACGCGGCCTCGGCCGCGTCGTCGCCCCAGGCGCTGCCGAGCACGCCGTGCATCTTGCTGGTCTGCTCACCGGAGTGCTGGTTGATCTTGTCCGCGGTCTGCAGAGCGTCGGACTTCGCGGTGTGCATCGAATCGAAGACGATCTTGAACTCGTCGCTCATCGGTCACTCCTTTCAGGGGTTGATGACGCTGCCGGTGCCGTAGCTGGTCCGGGTCATGGCGCTGTGCGCGCTGTCCTGGCCGTCGTTGTAGTGGGTCGCCGCCTGCCGGTTGTTGTCGACGAGGCGCTGGTTGCCGTCCTGGGTCGTCCGCCAGTGACCGTCGCGCTCCTGGCCGACGGACGCCGCAGCGTTGCGCACGGTGCCGGCCAGGCCGGTGGAGACCGTGTCGCTGGCGCGCTGGCTGTAGGACGAACTCGCGTTCGCCTGGTCCTGCTGGCTGCTCTCGGTGAAACTGGTCAGGCTCTGCAATGCCGCGAAGTCAACAGCGACCTGATTGCCAGCCATCCGTCCCTCCCTCATGTGTTCATGGTGTGACGGGTACCGACGCTAGTTCGCCGGAGGCGGGGAGTCGGGTCGCGCGGCACGTTCCTGCCATCGTCGCCACATAAGGCGTCCCGTCGCGGACCATCAATCCCGTGGCGACAGTTGTGGTGCGCAGGCCCGCGCGCAAGCCGGCCCCGGACATGCCCTCGGGCGAGCTGATGTTGCAGGCACCGCCGGAGATCCCGACGGCGCCCTCCCGGCAGTGGACGCAGCTGCTGATGATCCTGCCGATGGTGCTGATGATGTCGGCGATGATGCTGCTGTACTCGGGCGGCTCGGGCGGGACCGTCCGGTACGTCATCTACGGGATGATGGGCACGGGCATGCTCGGCATGGCGGGCATGGGTTTCGTGCAGGGCGCGGGCCCCGGCAAACGCGAGATGGGACACGCCCGCCGACGCTATCTGCGGCTGCTGGCCCAGCACCGGCTGCGGTTTCGGCGCTCGGTGGCGCGACAGCGCACCGCCATGGAGTACCTGCACCCGGATCCGGCCACGCTGTGGTCGCTGGCGGCCGGCTACCGGCTGTGGGAGCGGCGCAAGAACGACGCGGATTTCGCGGTCGCGCGCATCGGCCGCGGCCCGCAACGGCCCGCGCTCACCCTGGTCGCCCCGGACACCAAGCCGCTGGAGGAACTGGAACCGCTCTCCGCGCTGGCCCTGCGCCGGTTCCTGACCACGCATTCCACTGTGGACCGGTTGCCGATCGCCATGGCGGTCAACGGGTTCAGCCGGATCCACCTGCGCGGCGACCGGGCCGCGCAACTCGGCCTTGTCCGTGCGCTGCTGGCGCAGCTCGCCGTGCTGCACTCCCCGGACGACCTGCGGATCGCGGTCTGCACGGCGGAGGCGCTGCGCCTGGACTGGCAGTGGGTGAAGTGGCTGCCGCACGCGCTGCACCCGGACCGCACCGACGCGCTGGGCCCGCTGCGCCTGGTGGCCACGTCCATCCCGGTACTGGAGGCGATGCTGGCCGACGAACTGGCCAAGCGGCCCCGGTTCGACCCCGCCTCCGACGTCCGGCTGCCCGGCCCGCACCTGGTGGTCGTGCTCGACGGCGGCTCGGTCGCCGGGTCGGCGCAACTGCTCTCCGGCGGCGGTGTCGAGGGTGTGACCGTGCTCGACCTGACCACCCCGCCGCCGCGCCTGCCGGACCGGACCACGGTCGCCCTCGCGGTGCGGGCCGACGGCGAACTGGTCAGCGAAACCGGGAGCGGCCCGATCCCGCTGGGCCGCGCGGACACGCTCGGCCCGATCGCGGCCGAGGGGCTGGCCCGGCAGCTCGCGCCGCTGCGGCTGACCACCGGGGTGCGCGGCGACGCCGCCATGACCACCGCGCTGGGCCTGGCCGAACTGCTCGAACTCGGCGACCCGTTCGGAGTGGACCCGGCGCGAACCTGGGTGCCCCGGCCGGACCGGGACCGGCTGCGGGTCAAGATCGGGGTCCGGGCCGACGGCGCGCCGATCGAGCTGGACCTGAAGGAGTCCGCGCAGGACGGCATGGGGCCGCACGGCCTGCTGATCGGCGCGACCGGCTCTGGAAAGTCGGAGCTGCTGCGCACGCTGGTGCTGGCGCTGGCGGTCACCCATCCGCCCAGCTCGCTGAACTTCGCGCTGATCGACTACAAGGGCGGCGCGACCTTTACCCGGCTGGACACCCTCCCGCACACCAGCGCGGTGATCACCAACCTGGAGGAGGAGCTGCACCTGGTCGACCGGATGACCGACGCGATCAACGGCGAGCTGATCCGCCGCCAGGAACTGCTGCGCGCGGCCGGGAACTTCGCTTCGCTGCGCGACTACAACAAGGCCCGCGCGGCGGGCGCGCCGCTGCCCGAGGTGCCGACCCTGCTGGTGATCTGCGACGAGTTCTCCGAACTGCTCTCCGCCAAGCCCGACTTCATCGACATGTTCGTGCAGATCGGCCGGGTCGGCCGGTCGCTGGGCGTGCACCTGCTGCTCGCTTCGCAGCGGCTGGACGAGGGCAGGCTGCGCGGCCTTGAGGCGAACCTGTCCTACCGGATCGGGCTGCGCACGTTCTCCGAAATGGACAGTCGCGCGGCGCTCGGCGTGCCGGACGCGTTCCGGCTGCCGCGCGCGCCGGGGCACGGCTACATCAAGGTCGGCACCGAACCGATGGACCGCTTCCGCGCGGCCTACGTCTCCGGGGTCTACCGGCGCGCCACCGGCGCACCACTCACCACTTCGGCCGGGCAACGCCTGACGCTGCACGAGTACACGACCGCCAACCTGGCCGCCGAACTCGTTGAAACCGAACCGGAACCGGACGAGTCCGAGGACGGTGTCGGCGAAACCCTGCTGGACATCCTGGTCGGCAGGCTGGCCGGCCAGGGGACCCCGGCGCACCAGGTCTGGCTGCCGCCATTGGAGACCTCCCCCACCCTGGACTCGTTGCTGCCCAGGCTGATCACGCATCCCGACCGCGGCCTGTCCGCCGAATCGGCCGGCACGCTGCGACCAGTGCTGGGCATCGTCGACCGGCCACTGGAACAGCGCCGCGACCCACTCGTGCTGGACCTGGCCGGCGCGGCCGGGCACGTACTGGTGCTGGGCGCCCCGCAGACCGGCAAGAGCACCGTGCTGCGCACCCTGATCACCAGTCTCGCGCTCACCCACACGCCCAGGGAAACCCAGTTCTACTGCCTGGACTTCGGCGGTGGCACCCTCGCCGCGCTGAGCGGGCTGCCGCACGTGTCCGGTGTGTGCGGCCGGCTGGACACCGGCGCGGTCCGGCGCACCGTCGCCGAGGTGACCACCCTGCTGGCCGCCCGCGAGCGGGCGTTCGCCGAGCACCGGATCGACGGCATCGTCAGCTATCGGCGGCTGCGCGCGAACGGCGGTTTCGCGCACGACCCGTACGGCGACGTGTTCCTGGTCATCGACGGCTGGCAGACGCTGCGCAGCGACTTCCCCGAACTGGAGGACGCGGTCGGCGACATCGCCGCGCGCGGCCTGTCCTACGGGGTGCACGTGGTGGCCAGCTGCGCCCGCGCGTTCGACCTGCGGATGAACGTGCGGGACCTGTTCGCCAGCAAGCTGGAACTCAAGATCGGCGACCCGATCGACTCGATCATCGACCGACGGGCCGCGCAGACCGTGCCCGCCGGCACGCCGGGTCGCGGCATCGCGATGAGCCGTCACCAGATGCTCATCGCCCTGCCACGCATCGACGGAGTGTCCGATCCGGACAGTCTGGCCGACGGGCTCGGCGCGCTGGTCAAGGCCGTCGAGGCGGCCTGGTCGGGCGAATCCGCGCCGTCGGTCCGGCTGCTGCCGGCGTCGCTGCCCTACGCCGAACTGCCCGCGACGGACGAGCTGACCGGCCCGGACGCCGGGTTCGCGGTCGGCATCCACGAGCACGACCTGTCCCCGGTACGACTGAACTTCGCCGCCGACCCGCACTTCTTCCTGCTGGCCGACACCGAGTCCGGCAAGACCGCGTTCCTGCGGCTGCTGGCCCGGCGGATCTGCCAGGCGTACACCCCGGAGCAGGCCCGGATCGTGCTGATCGACCACCGCCGCGACCTGCTCGGCGAGATCGACGAGAACTACCTGGCCGGCACCGGCATCAACGACGTGCACAGCGCCGGCCTGCTGGCCGAGGTGTCGCGCGAACTGACCAAACGCCTGCCAGGGCCGGACATCACCGCCGAGCAGCTGCGGGCCCGGAACTGGTGGCGCGGCCCGGAGATCTTCGTGCTGATCGACGACTACGACATGGTCGCCTCCTACCAGGAACATCCGGTGATGCCGCTGCTCCCGCTGCTCGCGCAGGGCGCCGACATCGGCCTGCACCTGGTCGCGGCGCGGCGCACCGGCGGCGCGGCGCGTGGGTTGTTCGAGCCGGTGCTGGCGCGGATGCGGGAGGTCGGCGCGACCGGCCTGATGATGTCCGGCGACCGTGACGAGGGCCCGCTGTTGGGCGGGCTGCGCCCGCAGGTGCTGCCGCCGGGTCGCGGCTGGCTGGTCGACCGGCGCGGTGCCCGCAACCTGATCCAACTCGCCTGGCTCGAACCGGCGATTCAGTAATCCACATCGAGGAGGGGACACATGTCCGGAACCGAAGTCAACGGCAATCCGGCGGCGATGAGCACCTTCGCCACCGGGCTCACCGCACCGGCGATGCCCGCGTCGCTCGCGCGGCTGGGCACGCCGCCGAACCTGACCGGCCTTGTCGAGGGGATCATGATGTCCCTTTTGGACAAAGCGGCGACCGCCGAGCTGAGCGCCTTTCTGACCAAGTACACGCAGGACTTCGCCAGCTACTCGGTCAAGGGCAACGCGGCCGCCGCGACCTATTCCACCGCCGACCTGGACAGCGGTCTTGAGCTGTTCACCGCGGGCACGAAGTTCGCCCAGGAAGCGGTCAGCTTCGTCAAACAGCAGGTTGGTTCCGGAACATCGAGCACCTCCGGCACGGGCTCCGGCTCCGGCACGACCGGCACCGCATCCGGCACCACGCCGGGCACCACCACGTCCGGCACCACCACCAGCCCGGCTGCGGGCACCACCGCGCAGGCCTGAACTCGCTAGGAGTCGAGCATGATCCCGTACAACCTGCTGCCCATCGAGACACACATGGCGATGATCACCGCCGAGCTGGCCAACGTCCCCGTGCTACAGGACGCGGCGCGGATGTGGACGGAGGCGCGCGGCTGGATGGACACCGCCCAGACCGAGCTGCGCACCCGGACCGGCAACCTCACTCCCGAGTGGACGGACGACGCCGGCAGGGCGCTGTCGGAGAAACTCCAGCGGTCGCAGTCGGAACTGCAGATGTGGGGCGAGCGGATCGACACCTCCGGCGTCGCCGCGAACCTGACCACGTTGGCCAGCGCGATCCCGGAGGCGCACGCCGAGGTTTCCGGTCTCTACCAGTCGTATCTGGCGGCGATCTCCAACCCGTTCACCGCGGGCGCGGCCGTGGCGATCCAGCAGGCGTCCGGCGCGCGGATGAGCGCGCTGGGCGCCCAGTTCGACTCGTCCATGATGACCGTCGCCTCGGCGGCCGGTGCGGCCAACCCGGCCGAACTGGTGCCGGGCCTGAACGCCAGCACCCCGAACGTGTCCATGTCCGACCTGACCAAGACCGCGACGGACGCCACCGCCGCGCTGACCGCGGTGCAGGGCCTGGAATCGAGCCTGACCGGGGGCGGTTCCGGTTCGTCGTCGGCAGACCTGGCCGGACTCAACAACGCGGTGTCGAACGCCGGAAGCAATCTGGCCGGTCTGACCTCCGGGCTCGGCCCGTCGCTGGCGGGGCTGACCGGCACGCCGACCATGCCCACGCTGTCGGGCGGCGGCTTGGGGATCGGCGCGCTGTCCGGCGGGACGGCGCCCGTCGTGGCCACGTCCATGCCGGGCGGCGCGCTGGGCGGGGCAAGCGCGATGTCGCTGCCGATGATGTCGACCGCCCGCCCAACTCAGCAGTCCTCCGCGAGCGAGGAGGTCCAGCCCGGCAACGCCAACAGCGGCGGCGGCGCGGTGCCGATGGGCGGCGGCGCTCCGCACGCGGGCGGGGGCGGCAGTGCGTCCACCTTCGGGCCGGGCACGGCCGAAGGACCCGGCAACGCCGCCGGCCGAGGTCGCCGCGCGGCGGCCGAGTCCGACGGGGTGCTCTCCGCGTTGCGCGGCCGCTCCGGCACCGGCGAGCAGGGCTTCACCCTGCCCAGCACGGCGCAGCCGGGCGAAACGAACCTGCACTCGGTGGAACTGCTGGACGAAGAACTCTGGCAGGTCCGCTCAACTTCAAGCTGGTAATGGGGATTCCAATATGGTCGATTACACCGAACTGCGCGACGCCAGGCCACACGAATGGAGCGTCCGTGGCGACGAATGGATCTCGGTGACGGCGCACTGCACGCAGTGCGCCGCGGATCTCATCGTCGGGGTGCGCAATCTCAACAGCCACTGGCCGGACGAGGCCGGCGCGCTGAACACACGGGAGTTGTCCGGCCTTGCCGACGCCTACGGCACGGCCGGCCTCACCTGCAAGAACGTGGCGTCGACGCTGCACGCGCTCGCCGACGCCGCCAGCCGGGCCCAGTCGGATCTCCAATGGGCATTGGCCAACGCGCAGGCCAACGGCCTGACCGTCACGGACAACGGCGAGGTCACCGGTCCCCGCGACAAGAGCTGGCAGATCAGCGAAACCTCGGCACGCATCAACAACGCGGTGGCCGCGGCGACAAGGGCTGACCAGGACGCCGCGGGCACACTGAACTCGTTCACCAGCCAGGTGGGCAGCACCAGTCCCGCCCCGGGCGACCCGCCGGGAGCGCACTATCCCGACGCGCAGATCCAGGCGGGCGCGGTGAACGCCACCGGCACACAGCTGGTCAACCTGGCCAATGACGCGCAGACTGCCAACTCCAAACTGCTCGCGAACAGCGAGATCGGAATGCAGATGGTGCCGTCGTACTACGATGCGAGCGGCAACGACAAGTGGGCGTCCACGGTGGCGCTGGGTTTCTGCGCGTACCGGTGGCACCAGCACCTGGACGGCCTGGTGAGCAGGCTGTCGGCCGTGGGGTCGGGCGTGACGGCGTCGGCGAAGAACTACGACGCGGCCGACCAGGAAGCCGCCTCCTTGCTCAACAGCGTGTTCACCGACATGAAGAAATGACCACATAAGGAAAAGCCCCGGGTCGCGGCCCGGGGCTTTTTCGTATGCGTGGGGCCTTATCCGATGGGTTGCTGGGTGGCGGCGGCGGGGTCGAGGCTGGGGCCCTGCGGCAGCCGGGCCACCAGGCCGGCGGGCATTTTCACCGGCTGCGCCGAGTCGTAGCCCAGGGTCTTGAGGACATTGGGCGAGGCGAGCGCGTAGCAGCGGCCCTCGTCGGTCACCACGGCCAGGGTGCCGCTGGGCGCGTCCGGCGTGGGCATGGCGTCCACCAGCACGGCCGCGCCCGGCGGCACGTACACCCGGTCGGCCAGCGGAGTTCCGGTTCCCGACCGGCTTTCCGTCGCGGTCAGCGGGCTCGGCAGCGTCGGGCCGACGATCAGTTGCGGAACCGAGCCGCCGGGCGCGAAGGTGGCGCAGACCGTGGTGGCCGCGTCGGACAGGCCGGCGATGGCCGGACGCGCGCCCGGTGCGCCGTCCACCGCGGCGGCGGCCGAGTCGAGGGTGCGGGCCGCGGCCGCCAGCGAGGGATCCAGGCTGACCGCGGCGGGCGCGCCGGAGGGATAGGCGGCCATGGTCTGCGGGTAGGCGCGCTGGATGTCGTACTGCGCCTCGGTGATCGGCTGGAGCACGTTCGGACCGGCCAGGTAGTACTGGCGCGCGCCGTCGATGGTGTTGACCATCAGCAGCATGCCGACTCTGATGTCGCCGCGTCCCGGCACGGCCGTGGACGGCGTTCCGGCCTGCGGCACCGCGATCGGCCCGAGCGGGGCGCCGGCAGGCAGCACGTCCAGCCAGGCCTGATCGACCGTGGCCCAGGGTTGGTTGGTCAGCGCGAGGCCGGTGCCGACCGAGCCGTAGTCGTCGATGTGGTGCCGGTAGCCGTGCCAGATCAGGTACCGGTCACCGGTCGCCGCCAATTGGACCAGCAGGGCGCGGTCGGTCAGGCCGGCGCCACCGGCAGGCGAAGCCCCGGCCAGCAGCACCGACTGCTGGATCGGGCTGCCCGACGCGTCGGTGGCCGGCGCGGAGCACAGCGACCAGGACCCGGTGCGCAGCTGGTTCGGGCCGGGCAGCGCGTCCGGCGCGTCCGGGATGCCCAGCAGCGGCCCGCGCGGGACGCCGGCCAGCGAACTGCTGGACACCGACAAGGTGGGGCTGTGCTGGCCGAGCACCAGCAGCGCGGAGACGTAGTTGGTCACCGGGTGCAGCTGCCCGTCCAGGTAGACGTAGCGGGTCCCGGTCTCCTTCTCCACGATCACCGCGGACTGGGTGCGCCAGCTGGTGTTGCCGCCCGGCACGATCAGCCCGTACACGCCGAACCCGGCCAGCGCCAGCACGGCCAGCAGGATTCCGCCCACCAGTGCCCCGGTCGAGCGCCGGAAGGGCGGTTGCAGCGGATCGGTCTCCCGGGTCACCAGCGCGGAAACCGAGCGCTGCACCAGGAACTGGTATGCCTGGAGTTGGTCGCGTCGCGAGGTCATCGCCGTCAGCCCCCCAGCCCGCGCATGACGCTGTACAGGTCCAGCACGGCGAGCACGACCGGCACGACGGCCAGCACGAGCAGCCCCTCGGCGTACTCGGCCAGCCGGGGCAGATACGGGTTGACGACGCGGGTGCTGCCGAGCAGTCCGGCCGCGACCGCGATCCCGGCCGCCACGAGCAGCACCGGCCCGGCCAGCATCAGCGGTCCGGCCGCGGTCAACGGGCCCGCCGCCAGGCAACCGGCGCCGGCCACGCCGGCCAGCAGCACCGGTATCCGCTGTCGTGGCACCGGATACAGCCGCGCCCGCAACAGGAAGCCGGCCGCGAGCACGCCGACCAGCCAGGTCGCCGCGGTGTCGCCGCTGGCAATCAGCGCCACCTCGCAGCCCAGCGCCACGACGCACGCCCCGGCCAGCATCCCGGTGAGCAGCGTGTCCGCCCGCGCCACGGCGGCGTGCACCAGCGCGAGCGGCGGCTGCGGGTCGTCGCGCACCAGGTCCGCGGCGGAGCGCGGCAGCACCGGCATCGGCACCCGGCCCAGCCGCAGCGACAGCGGCGCGAACGTGGGCGAGAACGCGAGCACCGCGCCGCCGACCACGGCCGCGGCGCGGAAGCCCGCGAACTCGCCGGTGGTGGCCAGCCAGCCGGTCAGCACGCCCAGCACGCCGACCGTGATCGCCGCGCTGAACAGCGCGGGCGCGGCCACCACCCCGAGCCGGGCCAGGACCGCGACCAGCAACAGCACGGCCGCCCCGCACAGCAGGTTCCCGGCGGACAGCTCGGTCAGCGGGCGCGTGCCGGCCAGCAGCAGCCCGCCCCCGGCGAACGCGAAGGGCAACGCGGCCGCCCCGAGCACCGCGCCGGCCCCGGCATCGCCGAGCGCGCGGGCCAGTACCACCCCGGCGGCCAGCAGCACCGCGGCCGCGCCCAGCGACCAGGCGGCGGCCGTGCCCCAGGTCGGGCCTGCCCGCAGCACGGCGGCCAGCGCGAGCAGCAGTGCGACGCCGCACGCGGACAGCCCGGCCCAGCGGGTGTGTCGCGGTCCCCACAACGTGCCGGCGCGGCCGGACCCGGTGGCGATCGCGTCCGCCACGTCGTCGTACTCGAGTTCGGGCCAGTCCAGCCGCCGGGGCGCGAGGTGCAGGACCTCGCCGTCGCGGACGCGATGCGCGCCCAGCGTGCGGTCGGCGTCCAGGGCTTCGCCGTCCGGGCGGCGCAGCACCCAGCCGCCTGCCGCGCTCGCGCCGTCGGCCAGTCCCTCCCCCGCGCGGGCCAGCAGCCCGGGAAGAAGTTCCGCGACCGAGGCGTGTTCTGGCAGCGCCAGGTCGATACGGCGGCGCGGGGTGGCGACGGTGACTCTCACCAGGCCGGTGGTCTGCATACCGACCAGGGTCGGGCACGCCTCGCGCGCGTGGCGCGATTCAGGCAGGAACCTGCCAAAGACCGGTACGCGGCGGACGAGAATTCCCTACAGTGGAAGGGTGAGCATCGACGGCGGCTGCGCGGTCAGCGATCTGCGACCGCTGGCCCGAGGACCGGTCGCCACGGTCTACGTGGGCCGGGCGGCCGACATCGGGGCCGAGGTCGCGGTGAAGATGTTCGCCGAGCGCATCGACAAGAACACCCGCACCGGCTTCGACCGGGAACGCGCGGCGCTGGAACCGTTGCGGGCGCTGCGTTGCCTGCTGCTGGTCGACGACACGGTGGAGGACTCCGGCGGCCGCTGGGGCGTACGGATGGAGCTGTGCCGGGGATCACTGGCCGGGCGGCTGGAATCCGGGACCGCGCTGCCGGTGCGTGAGGCGCTGGCGGTCGGGGCCGCGGTGGCCACCGCGCTGGCCGTGGCGCACCAGGTGGGCGTCGTGCACGGCGCGGTGACGCCGGACAACGTGCTGTACCGGCAGACCGGCGAGATCGCCCTTGCCGACTTCGGACTGGCGCTGCGCCAACGGTTTCCCCGTGATTCGGCGCACGCCCTGGACTACACGGCACCGGAAACCCTGCGCGACGACACCCATTCCACCGCCTCCGACCTCTACGGCCTCGGCGCGGTGCTCTACACCGCGCTGACCGGAGCGCCGCCGTTTCCCCGGCGCGTCGGCCAGCAGCGCGACGAGCGGATCCTGCGCGTGCTGCGCGAACCGGCGCCCCCGCTGTCCGGGCCCACCATCCCGGCCGAGCTGACCGAGATGGTCCGCGCGCTGCTGGACAAGAGCCCGGAGCAGCGCCCGCAGGACCCGGCCGCCGTGGCGCAGCTGTGCACGATGCTGCGCGACCGGCTGCCCGCGCAGGCGACCGAGCACGACTTCGACGACTTCCCGGCCGCCGCCAACGTCTTCGACCCGCCCACTCAGCCGATTCGCCTGGCCCGCACCGAGATCTACAAGCTCGACGGCACGGCGGACTCGGCCAAGCAGGCCAAGGCGGACGGCCGGAAGAAGCGGCTGGCGCTGGTGGCCGGTGGCGTGGCCGTGGTGGTGTTGGCCGCGATCCCGTTGATCTTCCTGCGCGGCAACTCGACCGAGTCCGGTCAGCCCGTGGCCGCGGGCCCGGCGGTGACCCAGTCGAAGGCCACGCCCGCGGCACATCTGGTGCTCGCCCCGCCGACCGATCAGGGCACCGCCGTGCAACTGTCCTGGACCGCGAACGGCGACCTGGATTTCGCCGTGGTCGTGGCGGGCGAGCACATCAACACCATGGTGCTGATGGCCTACCGGCAGCATTCCCTGCGGGTGCCGGTCGATCCGGGCCGCGGCTACTGCTTCCAGATCCGCGGCACCGACGGCCAGCACGTCTACACCAGCCAGTCGGTGCCCATCCGCGGCGCGCACTGCGACCAATAGCTCTTACCGCACCGCCAGTAACAGCTCCTACCGCAACCAGGACCGCTCCCGGCGCGGCCGTTCCCGCCGTGAGCCGGCCGGCGGCAGCAGCGACCGCAGATTCACCGCCGCCCACAACCGGATCCGCCACGACCGCTTGGCCAGCCCGCCACGGATCTCGCCCACCTCGTCCCAGGCCCGCCGCACCGTCCCGTCGGTCACCAGAACCCCGGACCACAGGGCCATGTCCACCACCCGCGCCAGCCGCATGACCGACGCCGAGGTCCGCGCACCGACCACCGGATCCCCGGAGGTGGCCACGTCTCGGGGAGTCATGCCGATCCGGTACGGAACGCCGTGCGCCCGTAGCCGGTCCCGCGCCTCGGTCCACGCGCCGATCACCCCGTCCGCGCCGGAGCGCCGCCGTCGCACGCGCGATCGGGCCCACCTGCCCATCGGCACCCCGGCCAGCCAACAGAGGAGCAGCGCCAACAGCACCACGGCGACGATCAACAGCTGCCCAGCATCCACATTGGATAGTTGACGGGCGGCGGATCCCCCCGCACCCGCCGGCAGTTGCGCCGGACGCAGGTCGTTGGCGGGCGGGAGTTGCTGACGGGCCGCGGCGACCGCGCCGGCCAGGCCGGTCCCGCCGCCGGACCCGGTCCCGCCGGACCGTGCGGCGCCCTCGGTCGGATCCAGCGGCACCCAGCCGACTCCGGCGACCGCGACCTCCGGCCAGGCCAGCACGTCCCGGTTGCGCACCACCCGCACGCCGTTGCCCGGGTCGGTCGAGCCGCGAAAGCCCACGACCAGCCGGGCCGGGATGCCGATCAGCCGGGCCAGCAGCACGTACGAGGCGGCGAACTGTTCGCTGGTACCGCGTTTGCTCTTGGTCAGGAAGTACGCGAGCTGCGGCCAGCCGTGTCCGGTCGGCAGGTCGGCGCCGGTCGCGACCTGATAGTTGGTCGCCAGGAAGCGCTCCAGTTGCAGGGCGGCCTGGAAGGTCGGCCGCAGCCCGGCCGTGGCCTTCCTGGCGAGCGCGTCGATCCCAGCCGGCACGGTGCCCAGCCCGCCGAGCCCGCCGGGCGCCCCGGCATCGACCGCGGCCGCGCCGAGGCTGCTCGCGTTGATCGTCGGCTCGGACCAGATCAGCCCATAACTCGCCGGGGCGGCGGAGTCCAGCATGAGCGTGCCGGTGGACTGGTCGATCAGCGGCGACACCCCGGTCACGTCCAGCGGCACGGACTGGCTCGGCAGCCACGGCCCGGTCAGCCCGGCCGGCTCGACCTCGGCCGAGCGCGTCGTGGTGTCCGGCGGCGCGGCGAACCCGGTGCCCAGCCGTCGCGGGCTCAGGTCCGCCGACCAGTTGGCTCCGTCGAACCCGGACAGCGCGACGAGCCGCCACTGCTCGACCGGCGCGCTGCTCGTGTACCGGAACACCACCTGATCCGGATCGGCCAGCCGGTCCGCGATCTCGTCCAGCGGATCGCTGATCTCCTGCGGTCGCAACGGTGCCAGGTGACTCGCCTGCAACTCGTACGGCGCCCGCCCGGCCGGATCCAGCCCGCCGACCGCGACCGCCCCGACCACACCGGCGACCAGCAGCACCGAAACCCACCGCAGCCCACCGCGTCGCGGGCTCAGCACGAGACCGGCCGCGGCGACATAGCCGACCACAGCCACGATCCCAGCCACCCCGGACAGCGCCTGATATGCCTGCGCGAGCCCGACCACCGCCAGGCCCGGCAGCAACGCGAGCGCCGGTTTGCCCAGCCGCAGCAACAGTTCCAGCCCGAGCACAGCCGCGCACAACACGGCCAGCGGCACGAACGACAACTGCCCGGCATCCGGCCGCGCGGGCCAGGTCGACTGGAGCGTCAGCAACCACGCCTGGCTGAAGCCGCGCCCGAGCGCGGTCAGCGACGCACCCGTGGGCAATCCGGCGACGGTGGTACCGAACAGGACCGACTCGACCACCCCGAGCAGACCGACCACCAGCACGACCGCCGGTCGCCAGGGCCGCAGCCTCGGCAACGCGGCGCACGCCTCCACGCAGGCGTAGCTCAGCACCACGACGACCAGAATCGGCAGCAGCAACGGCCGGGCACCGAACACGGGCGTGAACAGCATCCCGGCAATGGCCGTGCCGGCCAGGAGTCCCGCCACCGCGAGCCGATCCAGCCGCTCGACCCGAGGAACTGGTGTCGTCATCGCGAACCCGCCCGGAAAGCGTTCCACCGGGCCACGGCATCAGCCGCGTCCCGCACCATCAGCACCGGTCCGTCCACAGCGGACTGAGAGCCGAACCGGAACACCGCGTCCGGCCGCCACTTCGCGACCGCACCGAGATCAGCGGCCGCTCCGGTGAGCACAACAAGGGCACCACCCGGGCGTCCGGCGGCCAGCGCGGCCGGCACCAACGGACCCGGCGCCGGCCCGTCCTGCGCGGCCACGCACAGCTCCTCCAGCAACGCACGAGCCGCCGTGGGCCCGGTGCGTGCCGGGGTGTCCGCGCCGGTCGAGCTGATCAACCGGCAGTACTGCCCGGACAGTGCCGATGCGGACAGCAGCGACGCCGCGACCTCGATCGCGTCCTCGAACGACCTCGCGCTCAGTGCCGGGGGCCGGGTGTCCAGCACCACGGTGACCAGCGGCTGGGCCGGATCGGCGTACTCGCGCACCATCAGCTGACCGGTCCGCGCGGTCGCCTTCCAGTGCAGCAGCCGGACCTCGTCACCGAGCACGTACTGCCGGACCACGCGCAGATCCGCCGAACCACGCAGCGGCGGATCGGTGATCGGCCCGTCATGGTGGTGCCGGGGATGGCCGGCGTGCACCGGGCGCATGGCATGCCGCCGCGGATACACCCACAGGTTCGTCACGTCGCCCGTGACCAGGTCACGGCGCACCAGGTTGAACGGATCGAGCACCCGCAGCACGTGCGGGCCGACCTGGATCCGGCCGCGTTCGGAGGTGGGCAGCTCGTACCGGTAGGTGGCGCTCGCGCCCCCGGCCAGCGGCCGTACCTGGATCGGGTGCAGTGCCTTCCCGTGCCGGTCGCCCGCCGCGAAACCGGGCTGCCACCGGGTGGACGTGTTGCGCACGACCAGGGTGGCCAGTGCGGGCGAGCCGCAGTCGACGCGGTCCGGGCGCACGGTTCGGTCGATCTCGACCCTCGGCCGGGCCAGGGTCGCGCCCGCCGCGGCGAGCACCACGGCCAGCGCGACCCCGGCCAGCGCGCGGAACACGAAGAATCCAGCCAGTTCCCCGACCGCGTAGCAGCCGACGGCCCCGGCGAGCAGCCCGACGCCGCGGCCGGTGAGCCGCACTAGCGCCTCGTCTCGGCCGTCGGCGCCGCCGTGTTGGCCAGCAGTTCGTCGACCACCACGCCGGCGCGCAACTGGTTCAGCTCGGCGTCGGGGGTGAGCACGAGCCGGTGTTCGAGCACCGGATGCGCCACGTCCTTCACGTCGTCCGGGGTC
The DNA here is from genome assembly GCA_035948315.1 of Pseudonocardiaceae bacterium. Taxonomy (GTDB): domain Bacteria; phylum Actinomycetota; class Actinomycetes; order Mycobacteriales; family Pseudonocardiaceae; genus CAJCJE01. The sequence goes on from DASZJG010000071.1 coordinate 88,524, forward strand.
ACGAAGTCCCGGCCCTGGGTGGCCGCGAGCGCCTGGGCGGCCCCGATCAGCGCGATGCTGCCCCGGGGGCTGGCACCGTAGCGGACCGCCGGATGGTTGCGGCTCGCCGCGGCCAGGCGCACCGCGTAGGACACCACCTCGGGCGCCACCCGCGACCGGCGCACCTCGGTGATCACCTGCTGGATGTCCGCGATGCCCAGCACCGGCCGCAACTCGTCCGGCCCGACCCCGGCGGACTCCCCCATCACCACCATCATCTCGGCGTCGTGGCTGGGATAGCCGACCGACAGGCGCATGAGGAAGCGGTCCAGCTGCGCCTCGGGCAGCCGGTAGGTGCCCTCCATCTCGATCGGGTTCTGGGTGGCCACCACGAAGAACGGCCTCGGCACCGGCTGGCTGACCGAGTCGACGGTCACCCGCCGTTCGGCCATCACCTCCAGCAGCGCGGCCTGTGTCTTCGGGGTACCGCGGTTGATCTCGTCGGCCAGCACCACGTTGGCGAAGATCCCGCCGGGATGGAACTGGAAGCCCTCGGCGTGCTGGTGGTAGACCATCACGCCGGTGATGTCGCCGGGCAGCAGGTCGGGGGTGAACTGGATCCGGCTCCAGCGGCCGTCGATGCTGGCCGCGATGCACCGTGCCAGCGTGGTCTTGCCGACGCCGGGCACGTCCTCGATCAGCAGGTGCCCCTCGGCGAACAGGGCGGCCACGGCGAGCCGGACGATGTCCGGTTTGCCGCGCACGACGGTCTGCACGTTCTGCGCGATCAGCTCGTAGGCCGCCCTGGGCGTGAAGGTCACGACTAGCCTTTCTTCTTTTCTCGCTTCGTCTTTTCAGTTGCCGGACTACGCGCCCGGCGTGCCGGTCCACGAATCCGAACTGCTGCCCACCGCGTTCTTGATGGTCACGGTGATCGTGATCGAGCCGGCCCAGAACACGTTCGAGATGGTCAGGTCCGTGCTTCCGGAACAGGCGGTCCACGCCGACACAGCGCCCAGGAAGTTCGCCTGGCAGGTCGCCGCACCGCCGGCCGCGTCGACGGTCACGATGAGGGCGTTCGTGCTGCGCACCCCGGTGATCTTCACCGTCGGCGCGGTCACGGTCGGCAGGCTGACCGAACGGGACCCGGCGCGGCCGGTGAGCAGGCCGCCGGACGAGCCGTACTGGGTGATCGCGCGCACCGTGACCGATACCGTGCCGGACAGCCCCGAGTAGCTGGCGGACGTGCCGCTCACCGCCTGTTCGCCCTGCCCGGTGACGCTCACCAGGTAGTGCACCAGGCCGGCGCCGTGCAGGTCCGGCGTGGTCCAGCTGACCGAGAGACCGGTGCCGGACACAGACGTGCTCACGCTGGGCGCGTCCGCTGCCATGCCGGGCACGACCGACCCGGAACTGGCCGCCGCGCCCGCACCCGCCGAGTTCGCCGCGGTCACGGTGAACACGTAGGCCGTGCCGTTGGTCAGCCCGGCCACGATGGCGTGCTGGGTCGACCCGCCGACCGTCATCGACCCGCCCGACCAGGAAAGCCGGTAGGCGGTGACCGGCGCGCCGTTCGGTTTGGCCGCACCCCAGCTCACGCGGGCCGAGCGGTCCTCGGCGACCGCCGAGATGCCGCTCGGCGCACCCGGCGGGGTCGCGTTCGCGACCACCGGTGGGGAGTCCACTGTGGACGGCGAAGAGGCCGCCTGCGAGTCACTCGGCCTGCCGCCAGCGGGCGTGCCTGAACTCTGGCTGTTGACGTTCACGTCGACCACGGAACCGTTCTGGCCGTTGACGACCAGTACGTGGGAACCATCCGAACTGTCCACATAGATCCGCGAGTCCTGGCCGGCGGCCAGCCTGGACGACCCGTCCGGTCCCGGCACCGCCGTCGTACCGGTCTGTTTGCCCCGACTGTCGTAGGTGAGCATCCGGTGGCTGGTCTGGTCGACCACCGCGACCGTGTGCGAGACCGCGACCGGCCCGGTGTACGTGCCCAGTCCCAGCGGGACGGTGACCGGATCGGACCGACCCGCGGGGTCGATCAGCACCAGTTTCCGCTCGCCCACGTCGAGTACCGCCAGCCGACCATCCACCGCGTTGTCCGCGACCCGGGCGGTCGCCGACAGCGTGATGCCCACCGGCATGCCCGCGCCGAGCCCGTTCGCGCCGACCGACTCGATCACCCTGGCGGTCAGGTCCAGCACCTCCGGCTGGTCGCCGACCGTCGTCAACTCCCCGGTGTGTCCCTGCGGAAGACGCGCCGGGCAGGCCAGTTCGATGCTGCCGCGCGGCAGGTCACACAGGGCTCCGTTGTCCTCCCGCAACAGCCACACGGTGCCGTCGGAGGTGGCTACCGGATTGGCCAGCGGGCCGCCCGCGGGCACTGTCGCCGTTGGATCGCCGAGCCGGACGACCTGGCCCGCGTTGCGGTAGACCAGATAGGGACCGCCTGCGACCTCCAGCCCGACCGGCACCTCCGGGGCAGGCGCGTCCGAGGCGCTGCTCACGCTCAACGTCGACTTGCTGAACTCGGTGATCCGCGACCGGCCGACCACGAAACCGGAGCTGTCTCCCTGCACCACCTGGCTGCCCTGCGCGGCACCTGGCACGCCGGCCTGCGCGTCGACCTGGCCGGTCGCGCCGTCGACGTGCAGCGCGGACTGCAACCCGGTGCTGTACACCCAGTGGCCGGACTGGGTGAAATCGAGTCCGGGCACCTGTGGGGCCTGCCCCAGGACCGCCAGTCCGACAACGCCGATACAGCAGCCGACCAGCAACGCGATGACTACCCGGGCCCGCCCCGCGCCGGTCATCCGGCGGTTTCCCGGCAGCGCCAGCGAATCCACGCTCCCGATGGTCATCAAACGCCCCCAGATATCCGGACAGGTCACACCCGGGACCGAGAGTAGCCACCCAGGATGAAATACCGATGAAACCGCACTACGCGGGAAACTCGTCACCAAATCCTCATGGTCGCCGGGGGAAGCTACGCAGCGATCCGGACGAACCAGGAGGGCGAGACCATGACCGTCGGGGTGCTGCGACTCTGCGGCTGGCAGTTGGCGTTGATCGCGATCGTCCTGGGCATCGGCCGCCCATGGCCGCTGGCCGCGCTGCTGTGGGCCGGCGCGCTCCTCCTGCTGGCGCTCACCGCGGTCCGGGTGCGCGGACGCTGGCTGGGCGAATGGCTCTCGCTGGCGCTGCGCTACTCGGCCCGCGACCGGCAGGTCGACCTCGGCAGCGCCGGTCCGCCCGGCCCTGCGCTGCTTCGGCGCCTCGACCCCGACGCGACCGGGAGCACGGTCCGGGTCGGTGACGAGCCGATTCACCTGATCAGCCGGGCGAGCGGGATCACGGCGATACTGCGACCGGCCGTGGGCGACCCGGCAGCGGTGCTGGGCGCGCCGGAAACGCTGTTGCCGGCCGCCGACCCGACGATCGCCGTGCAGGTGTTGCACCACGCGGGAATCGATCGCCGGCAGCCACCGCGCACCTGGCTGGCACTACAGGTGCTGCGCACGGCGGAGACCTATCAGGACGCGGAGCTGCAACGCACGCTCGGCAACGCGGTGCGCCGGGTGCGCAAGCACCTGCGCAGGCTCGGTTGCCCGGCGGGTGCTCTGGCCGAGCACGAGGTCTTCGGCACCCTGGCTGCCCTGGCACACGTCACCGGCGGTCGAGGTCAGATCCGGGAATCCTGGCGGCACTGGCAGAGCGGCCCGATCGGCCAGGCCACCTTCCGGCTGGACGGCTGGTCCGAGGCGGCCCGCTCCGGCACCCGGCAGCTGACCGGATGGCTGCTGGCCGCCGCACCGCACACCGCGGTCACCATCTCGATCACCGCCCACCGCGCGGCACCGGACCCCGAACCCAGGGTCCGCGCGACACTGCGTCTGGCCGCCGCGAACCCGCAGGCGCTGGCCCAGTCGGAAGGGCAGCTGACCGAAGCCGCCCGGCACTGCGCGATCACCCTGACCCGACTGGACGGCCGCCACGCCGAGGGCATGGCGGCCACTCTCCCCATCGGCCTGAGCTGACCGAGTGGATGGTGGCCGGGCTGCCACCATCCACAATGGAATCAATAGGCGCGGCCGGGCTCCGCCATCGCGGAACTCGCCCGCGCACTGCCGTCGTCATAGGTGTTCACGCTCTGCCGCCCGGCCCCGGACAGCTGACCGACCCGGTCCACCGCCGCCGCGGCCGCCCCGCGCAGCTGCGCGTCCGTCGGGCGATAGGCCGCGATGAACCGCGACCCCATCGGGCCGCCGCCCAACTGCTCGACCGCCGCCAGCTGCCCGGCGGCCGTCGACCACGCCTGGTTCAGCCCGTCGCCCAGCACACCGAGCCGGGCCACGAACTGCTCGGCATCACCCATCGCCATCTCGACCTGGTCACCAAGTGCCACCTCGACCACCTCCGACCACAGTTGTGCCAGCCCGGCCGGCCCATCGGAGCAACCAGGCCGGTTCCTGCCACGCGGCTGTTGAAGCGTTAACGGCTTCTCACCTTCGATCTCTTGACACCCCGCCTCGGCATGGCGATGCTGTCTTTTAATTTGTAAGCCTTCTTAACTAGTGCACGGGAACAGCATCCATCAGCCAACGGCGGCTGGAAGGAGTCTTCTCAGTGGCATCCAGATCGATCCGAACAGCGCTGTCCCTCGGCGTCACGACCGGTGTCGTCGCACTCGGGGTGGTCGGGGTCGCGGCGGTCGCACCCGCGGCATCGGCCGCCAGCGCCCCCAGCCATCCCTTCCCCACCCATGTCACCTACCGGGTCGGCGTCATGCCGTCGGCCTCGCAGTCGAGCCGGGACGCGGCGGTCGAGAAGGCGTACGACTCGTGGAAGAGCACGTACCTGATCCATGGCTGCGCCTCGAACGAGTACTACGTGTCGACCAAGGGCGATGGCGACGCGACCAACAACGGGCCGGTCTCCGAGGGCCAGGGCTACGGCATGAACATCGTGCCGCTGATGGCCGGCTACGACGCCAGCGCGCAGACCGAGTTCAACGGCTTGTGGCAGCTCGTGCAGGACCACGAGGACCAGTACGGCCTGATGGAATGGCAGCTCGACGGCAAGTCCTGCAACTACTACAGCGGCGGCACGCCGGACGGCGCCACCGACGGTGACCTCGACATCGGTTACGGCCTCATCCTCGCGGACGAGCAGTGGGGCGGGTACAAGCAGGCCGCGCTGACCTGGCTGAGCAACTTCTACAACCACGACGTCGCGTCCGACGGTCACCTCAAGTGCGAGGACGACGACAGCACCGCCGACGACTCCCGGCCCTCCGACTACATGATCGACCACCTGCGGGCCTTCGCCGCGTACGACCCCTCGCACGACTGGAACAAGGTCGTCACCAAGACCGAGTCCATCGTCAGCGAGTTCACCGCGGCCCACTCGGCCAACTATGGACTGATGTCCGACTTCATCCGCGGTGCCAACGGCACCAGCCCGACACCGGCCGCGGCGAACTACCAGGAGGACCAGCCGGACAACATCGTCGGCTACAACTCCATCCGCGTGCCGTGGCACCTGGGCACCGACGCACTGGAGAACGGCACCTCGGTCGCTGCCACGTCGTACGCGACGGCGGTCAAGGAATCGAAGTGCCTGAAGTCGTTCTCCGGTGGCAAACCGGGGAGCGTGTGGCCGCACATGAACCTCAACTGCACCGGTTTCGACAGCTCCCCCGATGTCGGTGACACCCAGGCCGAGGAGGCGGGTGACTCGGTCGGCCCGGCAGCCATGGCCTCCGGCGACCAGACGTGGACCGACGCGATCTGGAACCAGCTCGCCACCAACCCGTTCGGCGACGGCTACTACGGCGAGACCATCAAGATGCTCGTCTACGTCGTGATGGCGGGCGACTACTGGAACCCGGCCGCCGCGGCCGCGCCCGCCAACGACTTCTCCGTGTCGGCGAGCCCGTCGTCCGGTTCGGTGACGGCCGGATCATCCGCGACCGCGACCATCGGCACGGCGGTCACCGCGGGCTCGGCCGAGTCGGTCGCGCTGTCGGCGTCCGGCGCACCCACCGCGGCGAGCGTGTCGTTCAGTCCGGCGTCGGTGAACTCCGGCGGCAGCTCGACCATGACCGTGACGACCGGTTCGTCGACGCCCGCCGGCACGTATCCGATCACCGTGACCGGCACGGCGTCCTCGGGCAGCCATACCGCCAGCTACACGCTGACCGTGACCTCGCCCAGCGGCGGCTGCACGGCGGCGCAGTTGCTCGGCAACCCGGGCTTCGAGAACGGCGCCACGATCACCCCGTGGACCCAGTCGTCGACGGTCGGCTCCGCCCCGATCAACAACGACACCGCCGACGAACCCGCGCACTCCGGCTCGTGGGACGCGTGGCTCGACGGCAACGGCAAGGCCGACACCGACACGGTGGCGCAGACGGTGACCATCCCGACCGGCTGCACGGCGACCGCGTCGTTCTGGCTGCACATCGACACCACCGAGAACACCACGACCGCGACCCCGGACACGCTGGCCGCCCAGGTGCTCAATACCAGCGGCAACGTGCTGGCGACCCTGGCCACCTACAGCAACCTGAACAAGGTGAGCGGCTACGCCCAGCACTCGGTCGACCTGTCGGCCTATGCCGGCCAGACGATCACGCTGAACTTCAGTGGCACGGAAACCGACAAGAACGGCGGCACCACGAGTTTCGTCATCGACGACACCGCCATCCAGACCGCCTGATCTCCGACTCGGACACAGGACTCCCGGTGGGCCACGGCCCGCCGGGAGTCCTTGTTTCCCATGCGGATCCTGCATGGACTACTACTGAGGTGGAATATTCGGGCGAATCATGGCGTCGCGAGATCGGACCATGGAGGCGCGTACATGGAGCATGTGGACGGATCGTCGGCCGGAGACATCGCCGGCTTGAACGCCACCACGCCGGACGGGCGTCGTCTACCGCCGTTGCCGCCGTCGTTCTGGACATCGTGGCAGGTCAGGGAAGCGGCTGCGGTGTCCCCCGGCGCCGTCGTGGCGATCGCGCGCCGCGCGCACGGCCTGCACCAGGGCGAACTGGGCGCGTTGTCCGGTTTCTCGCAGTCGACTATCTCCAGGCTGGAGGCAGGCGGCAATCTCGCGTACGACCTGCGGGTCCTGCGGGCCCTGCAACGGCTGCTCAGTGTGCCACCGGTCCTGCTCGGACTCGCCGACCGCGCGGTCAGCGAGGGGGTATCCGTGTTCGAGACGGTGCTGCCCGTGTCACTCGCACCCGCGACGCTGACCGTGCACGACATCTGCCCCGCGGCGACCGCGTTCGCCATCGGTCAGGCCGGTGCGGCCCAGCTGACCGGAGTGCCGATGGGTCCGAGGATCATCAGCCATCTCCTGGTGGCTCGCAGAATGATCAACGACGCCGGCAACTGGCGCCGGACCAGCGCGGTGCTGATGGCCGCCCGGCAGCTCTACGACGTCGCGGACGGCCTGCGCAGGGCTGCGCCCCGGGGTGAGCTGCGCCGCCGTCTCATGTTCGTCTCCGCCGGCTACGCGGAACTGTGCGGCTTCCTGCATGAGCAGAGCGGCAACCTGGACAAGGCGGGGCACTGGACGGCCAAGGCACTGCAACAGGCACAGGCCGCCGACGACCGGGACCTGGTCGCCTACGCCTACACCCGGATGAGCGCGCTCGCCGAGGCCGAGAACGACATCGACCGCGTGGTCGGGCTGGCCGTTGCCGCTCAGCGGGAGCCGGGCATCAGCCCGAGGGTGCGCGCGTTCGCGCTGCACCAGCACGCGCGTGGGCTGGCCCGACGCGGCGAGGAGGCGGCTTGCCTTCGTGCCATGGACGAGGCGTTCGAACTCGTGGAAAACGCCGAACCCGAGCGAAGCGAGGAATACGTCGTCGCCTATTGGGTTAACAAGTATCACCTGGCGACCGAAAAAGCCGGGCGTCTGCTCGATCTCGGTCGTATTGAGGACGGCCTGCGAGCGTATGAGCAGGTCCGCGTGCACTGGGCCCGGATCTGCCCGTGGTTGCAGGCCCAGCATCTGGCCAAGATCGCCCTCGCCCACGCCGATCTCGGTGATCTCGACGCGGCCGCCGCGACCGGTTTCGATGCGCTCCTGTTGGCGGAGGGTACCGGTTCGCCGTCCGTTGTCGACGAACTGCGCAGGCTCGAACGCTGGTCCGAATCTCGTTCGATCGCGGAACTCAGCGAAGCGCTACACACCGTTCACTGAATCAGTGCAGTCGATTACCGCATAGCGGCTGGATCTGTTGGCACCCGAGTTGTTTCATTTCGGGACCGAGGATTTCGCGGCGAGGACGGTGAACGACCGGAGATGGCGAACCATCGCAGGCGTCTTCACATCAAATTCAGTGGATTCAGTCTCACCGCGCTCGTGATCGGTGCCGTCTGCGGCATGAGCGTCGCGGCGACGGCTACGGCGATCGAGATGCGAGGCGTCTGCACCGGACTGGTCGATCTCGCGGTGACCGTGACACCGACGCTCGCCCCGGAGGTCGACTCGGACGCGAGTGCCTTCAACGCCACCAGGCCCGCCGCGAACGGCAAATGCGTCACCGTCACGGTGACCGCGGACGACTCCGCGAACGAAGCCGAGCAGCTGCCCACCCAGCAGATCGGACCACCGGCGCTGTGGATCCCCGACTCCTCGCTGTGGGCGCGGGCGGTCGACGCGGAAATGGCCGGGAATCATCCGACGGCCCGGCTCGACGTGGTCGACTCGCTGGCCACCACTCGCCTGGTGCTGGCCGCGCCGCTGTCACTCGCCCACCAGATCGGCTGGCCGGCCAGGCCGCCCAGTTGGTCCGCCGTGGCCAGGGGCGCCCTGCCGGCGACCATCGGCGATCCGTCGACCACCACCGAGGGCCTGGCCGGGACCCTCATGCTCGAATCGGTCCTCGGCAGGCCGGCATCGGCGCCGTCCCCGTCGCTGGTGGCGCTGCTGGTCAAGCTGCGCCGTGCCACGGTGCCCGACGTCGCCGACCAGTTCGGTGTCGACGCTCCCGGCCGCAACGCGTTCGCGTTCACCGCGACCGAACAGGCGGTCAACCAGGCCAACCAGCAGGCGCATGGGACGAGTTTCGCAGCGATGGTGCCGAAGGAGGGCACCTTCGCGTTCGACTACCCGATCATCCGAGTCAGCTCCGGCTCCGAAGTCGCCGGTACATCGGCGGCCGCGACGGAATTCGAGACCGCGCTGGAATCCCCCTCGACAACGGCGATGTTCGCCGCCGCCGGATTCCGCGCGGCGCACAGCACGATCCCGGGCGCCCGCGCCTACCCGCCCAATCAGGTGGTCGACGCGGTGGTGCGAACCTGGCTCGCGGTCAGCCTGGACGCCAGGTTCCTCACCGTGGTCGACATATCCTCCTCGATGAACATGCCGATCGGCCCCGGCGGCGGTGCCGAGTCCAAGGCCGGCATCGTCCGCGACGCCACCATGATCGGTCTCAGCGAGTTCCCCGACACCACCGAGATCGGCCTGTGGGTCTTCGCCAACCAACTCGCACCACCGAACGACTGGCAGGAAGTCGTGCCGATCGGCCAACTCGGCGAACCGATGGACGGCGTCACCCGACGGGTCGAACTCCAGCGAGCCACCGCCGCGCTGCCGTCCATGGTGCACGGCAACACCGCGCTCTACTCCACCACTCTCGCCGCCTATCAGAACGCTCTTGCCGGCTACGACCCGGGAAAGGTCAACGCCGTCGTGCTGATGACCGACGGCTTCAACGACACCGACCACGGACCCGATCTCGCCACGACCGTTGCGGCGCTGCGATCCTTGGCCGATCCGCAACGTCCCGTGCCGCTGTTCACCATCGGCATCGGAGCCGCCGCCGACATGAACGCGTTGCGCCAGCTCGCAGGCGCGACCGGCGGGCGGGCATTCCAGGTCAGCACGGCCACGGACATCGTCAACGTGTTCCTCGATGTGTTGGCGCTGCGCGCAATTTCGTGAAATCGCCGAAACATCTGCGTGCCGTGGGGACCGGTGTCGACCGGTCCCCACGGTGTTCGCGACGTTCGGGATCAGCAGGTGCCGACCCGCGCGATGCGGGTGCCCCAGTTCCCGTCCGGGAAGTACTGCTGGGCCGTGACGGCACAGCTTCCGTTGGGGTTGGTCGGATCGATGGCCACCGAGGAGAAGTCGCCGAAGCGATCGTTTCCGGTACTAACGCCGTTGACCAGGATAACGCCGGTGCCGATCAGGTTGGGCACACCGGCACCGGGCTGGACGGAGTCGACGGTGTCGGAGGTCGCCACGTTCGCCGGAGTGTCGGTGTAGGCCCAGTTGAGGTAGACGTAGTTCCCGCCACTCGGGCTGTTGCCGCTGTGATAGGCCAGCGCAACGGTTACGGTGTTGCCGCCGATGCTGATCGCGCCGTAGCGCACGCCGGGGAAGCCGCCGATGTCGATCCCGTGGGCGAACCAGATGAAGCCGCCGTCGTTCACGGGCGACCAGTCGATGCGTCCGTCGAGCGGGTCGGTACCCCACCGGCCAACCGGCGCGCGCCACGTTCGTCGCCGTGGCGCGCGGCACCGCGACGCTGACCGCGACGAATGACACGGCCTGTCTGCACGCGCATCCGGCATGCCTTCCGCCGCAACAATAATGGCGGGTGACGCTCCTGGTCGGATAGCCGTCATGCCCGGCGCCCGCCGCACGTAGGGTGCACCGCATGGCGAACTGGGCCACCGAGGCCGGCACCGGGCTGGGCATCTTCGCGGGCACGAACATCGACGACCTGCTGGTCCTGACCCTGCTGTTCGTCTCGGCCCGCGCCGGCCGCCCGCGCCGCTGGTCCATCGTGACCGGTCAGGTGCTGGGCTTCAGCGCGCTCCTGGCGGCGAGCGTGGCGATCGCGATCGGGCTCGGCGCGGTACCGCGGCAATGGATCCGGCTGCTCGGCGTGATCCCGCTGGGCATCGGTGCGCTGGGCTTGTGGCGGGGCCTGCGCGGGTCCGGCGAGAGCGAGCCGCCGCCGTTGGCTGCCGGCCTCTGGTCGGTCGCGGCGCTCACGATCGCCAACGGAGCGGACAACCTCAGCGTGTATCCGCCGGTCTTCCGGACGCTGGGCGTGGGGCCGGCGGTGGTGACCGGGGTGGTGTTCTACGTCGGCGTCGCGATCTGGTGCGCGGCCGGTGTGCTGCTGAGCACACACAACGGCGTGGCCGGGGCGTTGGGCAAGGTCCAGCACTGGCTCGGCCCATCGGTGTTCATCGCGCTGGGCGTGGTGATCCTGCTCGACGTGCTGTGACCCACAGACACATGAAGACATGTTCATATGTTTGTTATTGTCTGGTCCCATGACGCTCTCCACCACTGCCCCGGCGCCGGCGCCGACCAGGTCGGTACCGGTGCGCCGGACCCGGGTGTTCGCGCTGGCCGAGGCGCGCTGGGCCGCTGCCTCGCTGGTGCTGTTCCTGGTCGGCCTCGCCGCCCAGTTCGCCGGCGCTCCGGCGTGGCTGTGGTGGGGCTGCTACCTGGCCTGTTACCTGACCGGCGGCTGGGAACCGGGCTGGGCCGGGCTACAAGCCCTGCGGGACAAGACCCTGGACGTCGACCTGCTGATGGTCGCCGCGGCCATCGGCGCGGCCGCGATCGGGCAGGTCACGGACGGCGGTCTGTTGATCGTCATCTTCGCGACCTCGGGCGCACTGGAGGCCCTTGCCACGGCGCGGACCGAGGACTCCGTGCGCGGTCTGCTCGATCTCGCGCCGGAAACCGCGAACCGCATCGGCCTGCACGGCGAGGACGTGGTGCGGGTCGATCTGCTGGACGTGGGCGACATCGTGCTGGTGCGGCCGGGCGAGCGGGTTCCTGCGGACGGGACCGTGCTCGACGGCGTTGGCGAGGTCGATCAGGCCACCATCACCGGGGAGCCGCTGCCGGTCGAGAAGACCATCGGCGACGAGGTGTTCGCGGGCACGCTCAACGGGACCGGCGCGCTGCGGGTCCGGGTCGACCGCCGCGCCGGAGAGTCGGTTGTCGCGCGGATCGCGGCGCTGGTCGAACAGGCGAGCCGGACCAAGGCACGGACCCAGCTGTTCATCGAGAAGGTCGAGCAGCGCTACTCGATCGGCATGGTCGCGGCGACGGTGCTGTTGTTCGCGATTCCGCTGCTGGTCGGGCAATCACTGACCGAGTCGTTGCTGCGCGCGATGACGTTCATGATCGTGGCCTCGCCGTGCGCGATCGTGCTGGCCACCATGCCGCCGTTGCTCGCCGCGATCGCCAACGCCGGACGGCATGGTGTGCTGGCCAAGTCGGCGGTCGTGATGGAGCAGCTCGGGTCGACGACCGTGGTCGCCTTCGACAAGACGGGGACGTTGACGCGCGGCACGCCCGAGCTTGCCGACCTCAGGCCGAACGCCGGGTGCACCGAGGATGAGCTGCTGCGGTTGGCGGCTGCCGCGGAGCGGCCGAGCGAGCATCCGCTTGCGGCCGCGATCGTGCGCGCGGCTCGGGCGCGTGGGCTCGTTGTCCCGGACGCGACGGAGTTCGCGGCGAAACCGGGGCGCGGAGTACGCGCGGTCGTGGACGGCACGCTCGTCGAGGTCATGTCGCCGAGGGCGGCGGGTGTCGACGTCGAGGGCGACGGCCGGACTTCGGTGGTGGTCCTGCGAGACGGGACACCGATCGGCGCGCTGGCGTTGAGCGACGAGCTGCGGCCGGAGGCCACTGCGGCGGTGGCGGCGCTGAACGGCTTGACCGGGCGGTCGCCGGTGTTGTTGACCGGGGACAACGCGGCGGCGGCCGGGGCGGCGGCCGAGCGGGTCGGGATCGTCGACGTGCGGGCCGAGTTGTTGCCGGAGGGGAAGGTCGACGCGGTTCGCGCACTGGAGGCGGCAGGCGAACGGGTCACGGTGGTGGGCGACGGGATCAACGACGCACCCGCGCTGGCCGCCGCGCACACCGGGATCGCGATGGGCGGCGGGGGCGCGGATCTGACCCTGCACACGGCGGACGCGGTGATCGTGCGAGACGACCTGAGCACCATCAGCTCGGTGATCGCGATGTCGCGGCGGGCTCGGCGGGTCGTGACCGCGAACCTGGTCATCGCGGCGGTGTTCATCACCGGCCTGGTGGCCTGGGACCTGATCGGACACCTGCCGTTGCCGCTCGGTGTTGCCGGGCACGAGGGGTCGACGGTCATCGTCGGGCTGAACGGGCTTCGGCTGCTGCGCAACGGGGCCTGGCGGCGCTAGTGTCGTGTAATCCTGCTCGTCTTACCCGCCTTCGGCGCCCAGGCGGCCCCTCGCGGCGTTGTCGTCGTCGCCGGTACAACAGCGGTACCGGCTCCTCCTCTCGTCACGACCCCTGCAAGACGAGGAACCACCTGGATCACCGAATCCAGGCAAGGAAACAGGATTACACGACACTAGACCCTGAAGTCCTGCCACGAACACTGACACACTATTGATATATTAGTGACTGTGACAGTAGCGCCACAGGACCTCGATCCGGCTCCGGTCTCGCAGGCTGACCGCGCCTACGCGGCCATCCGGGAACGGCTGATCATGCTGGAGATCCCGCCCATGGCGCCGATCGACGACGTGGCGCTGGCCGAGTCGGTCGGGGTGGGTCGCACGCCGGTGCGCGAGGCGCTCAAACGACTCGAAATGGATCGGCTGGTGGTGTCGTACTCGCGCCGGGGCACGTTCGCGACCGGTGTGGACATCACGGACCTGGCCTACATCTCCGAGATCAGGGTCGCGCTCGAACCGCTCGCCGCCCGTCGCGCCGCGGCCAAGGCGACCCAGCGGGCGCGCGCGACGATCTCCGAACTCGCCGACGCGATCGAGGCAGCCGACATGCGTTCGATGGAACGCGACGAGCTGATGCGCTGGGATCTGCGCGTGCACCGGACGATCTACCAGGCCGCGGGCAACCCGCACCTGGAGGACACGCTGGTCCGCTACCACAACCTGGCGACCCGCATCTTCTGCCTGTTCATCGATCGCATGGCCGACTTCGACCGGCACATCGACGAGCACGTCGGGTTGTTGCGCGCGATCGCGGCGGGCGACGGCGACCGCGCGGAAAAGCGAGCGCTCACCCACGTCGTCGGGTTCGAGAAGGCGATCCGCGCGATCATCTGAACTCCTCGGCCGCGTCGAGCAGCCACGAGACCAGATACCCGGCGAAGGACTGCCGGACGAAGATCCGGACATCGTCGGTGCGCAGCGCGATGATCAGCACGCCGGCCCGGCCGAGGGTGGTCTGGGCGCACGAACCGGCCGGGAACGCGTTCGGGCGCAGGTCGAGCGAGCAACCGAAGGACAGCAGCTCCCGGACCAGGGATCCGCGCAGCCGGAGGCTGGTCCGCTGGGCGGAGACGTCGACCGCGGCGCCGTCGTAGGCCGAGACCACCCAGGCCAGTTCGTCCTCGAAGTCCTCCGGCCTGGCGTGCTCGCTCGTCACCAGCCACTCGTCGGGGCCGAGCCAGATGATCAGTCCGTCGGTCGTGTGGGTCCAGGTGTTGGGCTCGACCGGCAGTGCGGCGCCCAGCGAGCGGCCGACCGCGTCCGCTCCCGGTCCGGCCGGGTCGACGCGCAGGTCCACCACGGCGACGCCGTCCTCCGCGTGCACGGCCAGTCCGTCGACCCGCACGGTCAGTTCGGTCAGCGCGGCTTTGCGGCTCTCCAACGGATGCGTGCGGTAGAGGATGTCAGCCATCGCGGCGTGTTCCTTCCGGGTCGACCAGCACGGTGTCACCGATCTCGGCTTCGACGAGCACCCCGTCGACGGGTACGTGCACCAGTTCACCGATGCGGCCGCGACCGTTGCGTACCAACGCCAACGCGAACGGGCGGCCGAGTTCGGCGCTGCGATAGCTGGAGGTGACGTGTCCGAGCATCGGCACGGGAGGCGGCGGCAGCACGCCGTCCGCGCACCGCTCGATGATCTGGGAGCCTTCCGGCAGTGTGGTGCGGCGATCGGTGGGCAGCAGCGAGACGAACTGTTTGCGCAGCGGGTTCAGGTTCTCCTGACGCGTGAACGAGCGCTTGCCGACGAAGTCCTCCTTCTTCTTCGACACCACCCAGTTCATGCCGAGATCCTGTGGGGTCACGGTGCCGTCGGTGTCCTGGCCAATGATCGGGTAGCCCTTCTCCGCGCGCAGCACGTGCATGGTTTCCGTGCCGTACGGGGTGATGTCGAACGGTTCGCCCGCGGTGAGCAGCCGTTGCCAGAGGGCGGGCGCGTACCAGGAGTTGACGTTGACCTCGTAGGCCAGTTCACCGGAGAACGAGATCCGGGCGATGCGCACCCGCACCCCGTCGAGCGTGGTGTCCTGCCAGGACATGAAGGGAAACGCGTCGTTGGACACGTCGATCTCGGGAAACACCGCGCCGAGGACCTCGCGCGAGCGCGGGCCGACGACCGGGAACACCGACCACTGCTCGGTGACCGAGGTGAGGTGGACGCGCAGCTCGGGCCACTCGGTCTGGTGCCACTCCTCCATCCAGTCGAGGATCTTCGCCGCCGCACCGGTGGTCGTGGTGAGCAGGAACCGGTTGTCCGCGATGCGCAGCACGGTGCCGTCGTCGATGACCATGCCGTCGACGCCGCACATGACGCCGTAGCGCACCCGGCCGACCTTCAGCGTGCTCATCATGTTGGTGTAGAGGCGATCCAGCAGCACGCCCGCGTCCGGACCCTGGACGTCGATCTTGCCCAGTGTCGAGCCGTCCAGGATGCCGACGCCGCCGCGGGTGGCCGCGCATTCGCGCAGCACGGCCGTTTCCATGTCCTCGCCCGGCTTCGGGTAGTAGCGGGCCCGCTTCCACTGGCCGACGTCCTCGAACACCGCGCCGGCCCGGACGTGCCAGTCGAGCAGCGCCGTCGTGCGTTCCGGGTCGAACAGCACGCCGCGCTCGCGACCGGCCAGGGCGGCGAAGGCGATCGGGACGTAGGGCGGGCGGAACGTGGTCGTGCCCAGTTCCTCGATCGGGCGACCGAGCAGTTCGGCGGTGATGCCGCAGGCCAGCATGCCGGAGGTCTTGCCCTGGTCGTGCGCGGTGCCGATGGTCGTGTAGCGCTTGATGTGCTCGACCGACGTCATGCCCGCGCCGACCGCGCGGGCGATGTCGGCCACGGTGGCGTCGCGCTGGATGTCGACGAACTGGCGGTCCGGGTCGCCTTCGGTGCGCCACAACACCTTCGTCGGCAGGCGCGCGGGTCCGGCACCGACGGAGGGTGCGCTCTCGCCCGCTCCCTCGCGCACGACTCCTGCGAGGTCGAGGGTGCCGTTGGCCGCGCCGATCACCTCGACGCCCGGCAGCGTTGCCGAGGGACGGAAGGCGCCGAGCGCGGCGTCGTAGGCGAGAGCGCCCTTGATGTGGCTGTACAGGTGCGCCACCGGCGTCCAGCCACCAGAGACCAGCAACAGGTCGGCGGGCAGCCGACCGGCCGAAGTCAGCACCGAGGAAACCCGGTCCGCGCCGTCGGTTCCGATGACCACAGTGGACGGACGAACGGTGATGCCGCCCGGTGTCGGCGGGTTGGCGCGGGCGTCGAGGACCGTGACGTGCGCGCCCGCGTCGGCGAGGTCGACGGCGGCATCGTAGGCGGCGTCGTCGGTGGTGAACACGACGATCTCGCGACCGGCCAGCACGCCGTAGCGGTGCAGGTAGTCGCGGGCGGACGCGGCCAGCATGATGCCGGGCCGGTCGTTGTCCGCGAACACGATCGGCCGCTCGTGCGCACCGGTCGCGACGACGACCTTCAGCGCGCGGATGCGATGCACGCGCCGGCGATCTCCTGCGCGACGCTGGAGCGCGAGCACGAAACCGTCGTCGTACTGACCGAACGCGGTGGTGCGCTGGAGGTGCGTGACCTCCGGGTTAGCGGCCAGCTCGGCGACCACGTCGGCGACGAACTCCAGGGCCGGTCGCCCGTCGATCCGCTCGGTGCCGGTCAGGCTGCCGCCCGGGGTGGCGCGGTCGTCGAGGAGCACCACGTTCTCCCCCGCCCGCGCGGCACCGCGCGCGGCGAGCAGTCCCGCCGGCCCGGCGCCGACCACCAGGGTGTCGGTGTGCGTGTGCTTGCGGTCGTGGCGCGCCTGGTCGGGTGTGTCGGCCAGCCGTCCCTGACCGGCGATGCCGCGCGCGACGAGGCCGTCGACGAGTTCGACCGTGGCGGCCTGCACCATCGGCTCCGGGAACGGCCGCTCGATCCGCACCAGTCCGGTCGGGTCCTCGGTCCAGGCGGCGCCGATGCCCCGCGGCCTGCCGAGCTTGACGCTGCTACCGACCTGGTGCACACCGTTGGCCAGCAACGCGGAGGCAAGGGTGTCGCCGGGATGACCGGTGTAGGTGCGGCCGTCGAAGGTGAAGGACAGTCTGCGCCCTCGGTCGATCCGGCCGTACCCGTCGACGCGGCTCATGCGCTCACCTCGCTCGCCGTGACCCGGTCGGGGGCGAGGAACCGGTAGGTGCGGGTGTCGCGGACCGCGTTGAACCAGCGGCGGCAGCCCGCGCTGTGGCTCCAGCGCTCCGCGAACGGCCCGCTGGGGTTGTCGCGATAGAACACGTATTCGGCCCACTCCTGGTCGGACAGGTCGGCGGGCCGCTCCGGGTACGCGACGTGCGCCTGGCCGCCGTAGTGGAACTCGACTTCCTCCCGGGGTCCGCACCACGGGCAGTGGATGAGTTGCATGGCAGTCCTCGATTCCGGCAGCGTTTCAGTGCGCGACGGTTCAGTGCGCGACGGCCGCGGCGCCGTGCTCGTCGACGAGCGCGCCGGTGGTGAAGCGGTCCAGGCTGAACGGGGCGACGTAGGGATGCGGCGTGCCGTGCGCGATGGTGTGCGCGAAGCACCAGCCGATGCCCGGCGTCGCCTTGAACCCGCCGGTCCCCCAGCCCGCGTTGACGAACACGTTCTCGTACGGGGTGTGACCGACGATCGGGCTCGCGTCCGGGGTGACGTCCACGATGCCCGCCCAGGAGCGCAGCAGGTGCGCGCGGGCGAAGACCGGGAACAGCTCGACGGCCGCCGCCATCTGCCGCTCGATGATGTGGAACGCGCCGCGTTGGCCGTAGCCGTTGTAGGAGTCGATGCCCGCGCCCATCACCAACTCGCCCTTGTGCGCCTGGGAGACGTAGACGTGCACGGCGTTGGACATGACGATGGTCGGGTGGATCGGCTCCAGCAGCTCGGAGACCAGGGCCTGCAACGGATGCGACTGCAACGGTGTGCGCACCCCGAGCAGGTCCAGCAGTACCGAGGTGTGGCCCGCCGCGCACAGCGCGACCGTGCCGCAGGCGATGTCGCCCCGGCTGGTGCGCACTCCGGTCACCCGGTCCCCGTCCACGGTGAACCCGGTGACCTCGCAGTCCTGGATCAGGTCGATCCCGGCCTCGTCCGCGCGCCGCGCGAAACCCCAGGCGACGTAGTCGTGTTTGGCGATGCCGGCCCTCGGCTGATACGTGGCGCCGTGCACCGGATAGCGGATGTCGGCCGAGGTGTTGACGATCGGGCAGATCCGCCTGACCTCCTCGGGCCCGATCCACTCCGCGTCGATGCCGTTGAGCTTGTTGGCCTGGACGCGGCGGACCGAGTCTCGGACGTCCTGTTCGGAGTGCGCGAGGTTGAGCACGCCGCGCTGGGAGAACAGGATCGGGTAGCCGAGATCCTCTTCGAGGCCCTCCCAGAGTTTCAGGGCGTGCTCGTAGATCGCGGCCGAGGCGTCCCAGAGGTAGTTCGAGCGGATCAGTGTGGTGTTGCGGGCCATGTTCCCGCCCGCCAGCCAGCCCTTCTCCAGCACGGCCACGTTCGTGATGCCGTGGTTGCGCGCGAGGTAGTACGCGGTGGCGAGGCCGTGCCCGCCGCCGCCGACCACGACGACGTCGTAGCGCCGTCGGGGTTCGGGCGTGCGCCAGAGAAGGTCGGGGTGCTCGGGAAGGGACATGCGGCCGACTCCCAGTACATATCTATGTCGCGTGACTGATATATCAATCGCCGACCAGCGTACGCAGCAGCATCCCGGCGGGTCAACACCGTGCTGTCGACGCATACTGGCCCGTCATGAGCCCAGCACGTAACCGAGTGACGCCGATGGGCGAGATCGAGGCCATTCCGCTTCGCTGCGCGTGGACGGGAAACCGGGGAATCCTGCACCGGGACAGGGACATCGTGCGATTCCACGCGGGCGATCTCTGGATCACCTGCGCATTGCGCTTCCGAGGTCGCTGGCAGGAGCAATGGCGACCGCACCACTACACGTTCCTGTACTTCCACGACGAAGCCGTGTCCTTCGCCGCCGGACATCGCCCGTGCGCGGAGTGCCGCCGAGCCGACTACACCGCGTACCGGACGGCCTGGAGCGAGGCCCTCCGCGTCGACCTGCCGTCCGCGACGCAGATGAACCGGCAACTGCACGGCGAGCGCGTCATCCGTGGCACGCACCGACGACGACTCCACCGCCTCCCCTGGGCCGACCTGCCCGACGGGACGTTCGTCCGCTTCGACGACGCGCAGGCCGTGATCGTCGGCGATCGCCTGACCGAATGGACCCACGCCGGCTACGGCGCCCATCACTCCCGGCCGAAGGTCGGCACCGCGACGGTCGTCACGCCCCCGTCGACCGTCGCCGTCCTGCGCGCCGGCTACCCGGTCCAGCTCGACGACGCACTGTCTTGACAACCCGGCGCGCAAACATACGATGTTCTACGTATTATGTCTCTCACCGAGGAGAGCCGATGGACGGTCGCCGTGGTCAGGTCTGGAGTCGTCGGCTCGCCGCCGGAGCAGCGGCCGTCGCGCTGATCGCGATGGGAGCCGCCGCCGACGGTCAACCGGCGGCAGCGACCGGATCGCCCTCGATCTACGCGGCGCCCAACGGCACCGGCAAAGCGTGCACCGCGCCGCAACCCTGCGCGTTACCCACCGCCCAACTCGTGGCCCGGTCACGGAACTCCGCGCTGAGCAGCGATCTCGTCGTCCAGCTGTCGGGCGGCACCTACCGGCTCGGCGCACCGCTGAGCTTCACCTCGGCCGACTCGGGTTCGGACGGCCACCAGGTCGTCTACCGGGCCGCGCCCGGCGCCGCGCCGGTCATCAGCGGCGGCCGGCAGATCACCGGCTGGACCCTGTCCGATCCGAGTCACAACCTCTGGTCTGCGCCGGTGCCGGCCGGTCTCGACACCCGCCAGCTCTACCTCGACGGCGTCCGCGCGCAGGTCGCCCAGGGCCCGTCGCCGGTGCCACTGACCCGAACCGCCGACGACACCGGATACACCGCCGCCAACGCGTCGATGGCGTCGTGGCGCAACCCCGGCAACATCGAATTGGTCTTCGCCGGCACGGCGGGCGCCTGGGAGGAGACCCGCTGCCGGGTGGCGAGCATCAGCGGCGCGACCATCACCATGCGACAACCCTGCTGGGACAACAGCATCCACCACAGCCCCGGACTGAGCGGCCATCCCTCCGGGACCTTCAACCCGCTGCCCACCAACGCGGTGCCGACGCGCATCGAGAACGCGTTCGAACTGCTCACCAAACCCGGCCAGTGGTACCTGGACAGCAGCGCCCACCGGATCTACTACCTGCCGACCGCGGGCCAGAACATGGCCACCGCCGACGCCGAAGTACCCGTGTTGGAAAGCCTGGTCAACGGTGCGGGCACGCACGACCTGACCTTCACCGGTATCACCTTCGCCTACCAGACCTGGCTGCGGCCCAGCGGCAACGACGGCTACTCGGACATGCAGTCCGGCCACACCCTCACCGGGACCAATGCCTATGCCCAGCAAGGCGTCTGCGACTACACCGATCCGCCCGGCAGCTGCCCCTACGCGTCCTGGACCCAGACCCCCGGCGCACTGAACTGGACCGCCGCGCGGAACGTGACCTTCACCGGCGACACCTTCACCCACCTCGGCTCGGCCGGCCTTGCCATCGGCGGGGGCAGCGCGAACGACAGCGTCACCGGCAACGAGTTCGCCGACATCTCCGGCACCGGCATCGAACTCGGCAACGTCAACGACGACGAACCCGCCGATGTCGGCGCGAGCGATGGCGAGATCACCAGGAACAACACCATCGCCGACAACTGGATCCACGACGTCGCCGTCGAATACCACGACGAGGACGGCATCTTCCTCGGCTTCACCCGAGGCAGCACCGTCACCCACAACCAACTCGACGACCTCCCGTGGGACGGCATCGACATCGGCTTCGGCGGCTGGACGACGAACGCGTTCTATCCGCTGGAAGTCCGCAACGTCAACCAGGACAACGTGATCAGCGACAACCTGATCTACGACTACCACCAGGTGCTCTCCGACGGCGGCGGCATCTACTCCAACGGTCGGCAGGGGATCTCCTGGGCGCACGGTCTCACCGAGACTGGGAACGTGATCTACAACCAGGTCAACTCCGGTTTCGTCTACTACCCCGACCAGGGCAGCGCCTGGGTCAGCATCACCGGCAACGCCGACTGGTCGGTCAACGGATCGAGCTTCGGCGGCTGCGCCCCGGTCGGCGACCTGAAGTTCGACGACAACTACTACGGCACCCCGTTCGACCCGGCCGTGAACATCTGCCCGCCGACCCCCATCAATGTCCAGGCCACCGGAAACCACCAGATCGCCAACGCCATCCCCACCCCCGGCGAGGTCCCGAACGGGCTGCTGGCCGGAGCCGGCCTCCAGCCGCCGTTCCGGGCCCTGCTCACCCACACCGCGCCGGCGGTCGACGCGTTCAGCGGCCAGGGCACGACCACCACGACGCCGACCCAGGTGCTCGTCAGCGGCAGCGGCTTCGCCCCAGCGACCGCGGTCGCCTTCGGCACCATCCAGGCGGGCGTCGCCGTGGTGTCGGCAAACTTCCTGATCGCGACCGTGCCGGCCGGGGTCCTGCTCGACCAGGTCACCGTCACCACCTCGGCCGGCAACACCACCTTCCCGCAGACGTACCCGGCACTGTCCGTGTCCTTCGACGACGTCGGCACGACCGACGACGCGACACCGGGTGACGGCAACGTCGACGGGTACGGCTACAGCTACTCGGTCCAGGCGCTGGCCGCGGCGGGCGCCGTGGCCGGATCGCCGGTCAGCCACCACGGCCTGACGTTCACCTGGCCGGTCGAACGGGACGGCGTACCGGACAACACCATTGCCGACGGCCAACTCGTCACCGTCTCCGGCATCGGCAACACCCTGGGATTCCTGTTCGTCGGCATCACCGGCAACCCGCCCATCACCGGCACCGGCAACGTCCGCTACACCGACGGGTCGACGCAGAGCTTCACGCTGTCGAGCCCCAACTGGTACGGAAGCCCGCCCGCCGGCACGGATGCGCCCTTCGTGCTGCCCTACCGAAACTCGGCGGGCGGCCAGGACCACAACCCGGTCGCCATCTACTACCAAGGCATTCCGCTCACTGCGGGCAAAACGATCGCCTCGGTCGTGCTCCCGGTGACCGGCAGCGGACCCGACCTGGCCCTGCACATCTTCGCCATGGCCGTGGGAACCAGAGCCTGACCTGCCTCGTGAGCACGACAGATTCCTACTTTCGTCGGCAGCCGTCGCGGCGCGGCCTCTCCAGACTGCATCCATGCATCTGAGAAGAACCGCTGTTACCGCTGTCTGCCTGCTGACGGTGACGTTGTCGGCCGGGGTCGCCCAGGCCACTCCCGGCGAGGTGACCATCCCGGATTCGGTCGCCGCCGGGCTGGCCTCGTCCGGCCTCGCGACCGGCGACGTACCGGCCGGGCAGAATCGCACCGTTCAGTTATGGCTCAACGGAAACCAGACCGGGGCGACCGCCTTCGCCGACACGGTCAGCGACCCGAAGAACGCCGACTACCGGCACTTCCTCACGCCGAGCGCGTACACGAGTCGGTTCGGCGCGAGCGCGGCAGGCGCGCAGGCGGTGCGGACCTGGTTGACCCAGCAGGGTTTCCACAACGTCGCCATCGACGCGCAGCGCTCCTACGTCCAGGCGACCGCTCCGGTGTCGACTGTGCAGAACGCTTTCCGCGTGCGGATGAAGACGTTCGACGTGGCCGGTCGGACGATCACCTCCAACGACCGCGATGTCACCATGCCCGCGTCGATCGCGACCGACGTGTTCGCCGTCACCGGCCTGAACAGCACCCCGCCGAGGCGCTCCGCCGCGCGGCCGGCCGCGGACCCGTCGAACTGCTCGACCTACTTCGGTCAGAACCACCAGACCGTGCCGGCGATCGGCGGCGTCACCAGCGTGCCGACCCGCGTGTGCGGCTACACCGGAACCCAGCTGCGGGCCGCGTACGGCATGACCAACGCGGCCACCGGTAAAGGCGTGACGGTGGCCTACATCGAGGTCGGCGAGCCGGACAAGATGTTCCAGACGCTGACCACCTGGGCCAAGGCAGGCGGCCTGCCCGCGCCGCGCTCGGCCAACTATTCGGAACTGCTGCTGGGCAACGGCGCCGCCTGCGGCAACCCGTTCGACGTCGAGGAACAGCTGGACATCGAGGCGGGCTACGCCATGGCGCCCGATCAGCACGAGCTGATGGTCGGCGGGGACAGCTGCAACCAGCAGGACAGCGGCAACCAGGCCGCCATCGACGCGCTGTCCGCGGTGCTGGACGGCAACGGCGACCACCCGCTCGCCTCGATCGCCTCGAACTCGTGGGGGCCCGCCGTCACCGAGACCGGCGACCCGGCCGACGTCCCGGTCATGCACACCCTGCTGCTGCGTGCCGCCGCCGAAGGCGTCGGCGCCTACATCGCGTCGGGCGACGTTCCCGGTGTCGGGACGCCGCAGGACGACCCGTACGCGACCGGCGTCGGCAGCACCAGCCTCGGCCTGGACGCGAACAACAAGCGACTCTTCGAGACCGGCTGGTCCATGGGCCAGCAGGACATCAACGCCAACGGCACCTACACCGACCAGGGCATCGTCGGCGGCAGCAGCGGCGGCGTGAGCGCGCTGTTCGACGAACCCCGGTACCAGAAGGGCGTCGTGCCCAGTTCGATGGCCGCCCGCGCCGGCAAGGGACCGGGCCGGGTGGTGCCCGACATCTCGACCGTCGGCGACCCGATCACCGGCATGAGCACCGGCGTCACCGAGCCGGGCGCGAACGGCGCCCCGGACACCTACAGCGCGTTCCCGGTCGGCGGCGCGAGCCTGTCCGCGCCGCTGTTCGCGGGCATCGTGGCCGCGGCGCAGCAGGGCCTGCCCGCACCGTTCGGCTTCATCAATCCGCTGCTGTACTCGCTCTACGGCACCAGTGCCTACCACGACACACTGCCGCTGACCGCGCAGTCGCCCGTGGCGTACCGCTATGTCTACGGACCGGCCGACCAACCCGGCGGGCTGCCCTACGTGATCACGATGGACGATCAGGAGCCGGGCAAGACGCTGCAGGTGACGGCCAGGGGATACGACACCATGACCGGTGTCGGCACGCCCAACGGCAGGAGTTTCCTCGACGCGCTGCGCAGGTACTGATTCAGGCGACGGCACCCGGACGCGTCACGGGTCGATTCGGCCTGGCCCGCATTCCCTCCTCGGAAAGCGGGCCAGGCCGAATCATGGGAGATCAGCCGATCAACGTGATCGAGTACGGCGCGAGCGACAGCGATTGGCCGACCGCGCCGTGGCCGGCGGTCAGGGTGGCCGCGTCGCTGATCTTGGCCGTCGGGTTGCCGGTGACCTGCTGGTAGCTCACGCCGACCGGGATGGCGGTGCCGGGCGCGATCGTGACGGCCTGGCCGGTCAGGTTGATCAGCAGTTCACCATGTCCGCTGCCGAACGAGGTGCCGAGAACGGCCGGGTCGCCGCTGGTGCCCAGCGTGGGTGCACCCGGAAACTCGATCGGCGTTTCGGCGCTGGCACCGTGTGCTGCCTTGTCCACCCACGCCATGGCCAGGCCGACCGGGGTCTGGGTGGTCGGGTCGGTGCCGGTCTCCCCGTAGCTGTTCTCCGAGCCGAACGACGACCAGTAGTTGATCAGCGTGGCATCGGGCACGGTCCGGGCGAGCAGCAGCGCGGCCTCGCTTTCGAACAGCGCGTTGGCATAGGTCTGCTGGGCCGGGGTGCCCTGGTTCCAGTGCAGCGACAGGCTGTACTCGGTGATCCAGACCGGCATCGTCGCCATGTCCGACTGCTTCGTCTCCGTGTCCACGGTGTTCGCACTGGTGTAAGGCTCGGCGAACAGCGTCGGCAAGCCGGTGGCGTCCAGCGACTGGTTGTACTCGGGGTGGTCGTGCAGGGTGACCGCGTCGGGCCGGCCCGCTCCGGTCGCGGTGGACAGCATGCCGCTGGTCCAGGTGTTGGCGCGGGCGTCCTTGGCGGGCAGCGAGCCGACCGCCGCCACCTGCACACCCGGGAAGTCCCGGTGCAGCGCCTGGACGTCCGTTGCCACGGTCGCGCCGTAGCTCTGGGCGGTCGGGAAGGCGTGCACATAGTCGGTGTTGCACAGGTAGAACTCGTTGCCGAGCTCCACGTACCTGACCGGGATCTTGTCGGTGTTCTCGGCGGTCCTGAGCATCGCGATCTGGTCCGCCAGGTTGTCGGACATGACGTTCAGGTCGAAAACCGGGGTCGCGCCGGTCGCGCGGTACGCGGCGGCCAGCTCGGCGAGAGTGAACTGGTAGCCGTCGACCTCGGCTTCGGCGGGCGGCGCACACCGGCCCGTACCGCCGCTGCCGGATACCGCGACCGGATAACCCTTCTGCCACTGGAAATAGTCGGCGCCGGTACCGGCGGGCCAGCGAAGTGTGCCGGGCTCCAGCGCCGCGAGTTGACTGTCCATCGTGGATTCACTCCGATAGATCGGCGCGCCGCCGTAGTCGTAGTTGATGCCGAAGTAGCCGGCAGGCAACGGGTCCGCCGCGCCGAGGGTAGCGGTGATCGCATGCGAGGTTCCGGTCGCTGCCGCCGATCCACCGCACCCCGCGACCGCGACGGCCAGGCCGACGGCCAGCGCCGTCCCTCCCATTCGGACCGCGGTGCTGCTTGCTGTTCCGCGCACGTTTCGTTACTCCCCA
Organism: Pseudonocardiaceae bacterium; assembly: GCA_035948315.1. Lineage (GTDB taxonomy): Bacteria > Actinomycetota > Actinomycetes > Mycobacteriales > Pseudonocardiaceae > CAJCJE01. The sequence goes on from DASZJG010000071.1 coordinate 114,500, forward strand.
GGTGACCTGTTCCAGACGGCGACCAGCCTGGCAGTCTTGACTGAAGCCACCCTGAAGCGCTCCGGCCCGCTCGGAGTGCGGAGCAGCTGTCTTCACTCTTAACTCTTCGTAAAGTTAATGACATGACGGGGTTACGTGACAGGGGTCACTAGTGGTTCAATCTGTTAGCCAGTGTGACTAACTATCAATGGAGGGTCCCCAGGTCATGTCATCCCCCCGCACGCGCTTCGCCGTGGTAGCCGCCGCGGCTCTGGCGCTCGTCACGCCACTCGCCCTCAAGTCCGCCGGCGCCGCCACGGCGAACACCGCCCCCACGTCGGCCGCGGCTGCTCAGGCCTCCCCCTCGTTCACGGCCGCCCAGGTGCTGGCCGGCGTCAAGAAGAACAGCACGACCGCGAACAAGGTCAACTCCAAACCCCACATCAACACCATGACGCGGGCCATGAACATCAACGTGTACCAGGTGACGACGGGCGTCTACGCCTACAGTTCCAGCCTGGCCGTCGACGACGACGGCAGCGACCCCGATCCCGACCCCGATCACCAGAACCAGACGACCTTCCAGGACAGCGCCGGCAAGCAGTTGGCAGCACACCACGTGCCGTTCTACGTGTTGGGCGACGACTGCTGGGATCGCAAGACCCCCTGCCCGCACTTCTTCTACAAGGAACACAACATCAAGGGCCGGCAGTTCGCCCTGATGTTCTACAAGAGCAAGGTCATCGGCGCGATCTTCGGCGACACGCAGACCGGGAACAACCAGACCACCTCGCAAAACGACTCCCGCGAACTGGGCGAAGCGTCCGTGAAGTCGGCCTCGCTGCTCGGCATCCCCGACAGCGGCACCACCGGCGGTGTCGACAACGGCGTGACCGTGGTGATCTTCTCCGGCCCGTCCTGGGTCGTGAACGGCACCAACGCCAACCTGAACGCCAATGCCCAGGCACTGGTCACCAAGGCACTGAACAGCCTGGGCACAAGTCTGGGTCTCAAGTGATCGTGATGAATCCAAGCTGAACGCGATCACCACCACACCGCCGACGGCGAACATGGTGGTGATCGCGTTCAACGACGCCCAGTTTGGCCGCGTCGCTGCCCAGTTACGGATCGCGGCAACGAACTCCTCGGGCGCGTCGGACTCCACATAGATGCCGGCGTCCTCGACGATCACGGTCTCGTGCCCGGGAAATGCCGCAACCAGGGGATCTACCGACGATCCACTCAGCGGGACGAACCATTTCGCTGAAGCGCTGGCGATGCCACGATTGCGCCCGTCATTCGCCAGACGGGAGTCGATTAGTGAGAGCCAAGGCCAGATACGTTGCGGCCGTTGCGGTTGCGGCAGCGGGGTTAGTGTTCGGGGCCTCCGGTGCGGCCCACGCGGACGGAGACCCGTACCCCGCGCGGTCGATGCAGAACCTCGTGACCGGCTTGTGCATCGATTCGAACTATTCGTTCGGACAGGTCGGCACCACTCCGGCGTACGTCACCGAATGCAACGGCAGCCATATCAACCAAGGCTGGTACAGCCAGCCCGCCGGCGGCGGCATCGATGAGGTGGAGATCTACAACGAGTGGTCGGGATGCCTCCAGGCCGTGCCATCGACGAACTCGGTCGTCGTCGCCCCGTGCAACAACGACACCGAGCAGATGTGGACGCTATACCCGCAGGCCGGGACGCAGGGGTTCGCGGCCATCTGGAGCTACAACACCTCCGCGTGCGGGTTCGACTGCTACCTGGCGGACGACCAAGGGTTGGTGCTCAGCGCCAACAACGGACTCCACCCACCGGGGTACGAACTCTGGTCCGCTCCGCAGAGCGGCGCCTGACGCAGTTCGCCAACGCGTGGTCAAGCCATCGAGCCTGATCGCAGCTGATCCGGCCGAGATATGGCCGGATCAGCGGTTGCTGGTCAGTGGAGCTGGGCCAGGACGTTGATGGCGATGGCCAGCGCGTCGTTCTCGGCCTCCTGCCGAGAAAGCGGCGCGCCAAGCCCACCGCCATCAGGATCCCGGGTCACCGTGGTGTAGTCGACCTGGACCTCCGCGTTTCCGAGCAACACCCCGGCCTGCACGTCGGCTTCCTCGGGCGTCACCTTGTTGAGGCTGTACAGGACGAACGCCCGGTCGCCGACCCCGTTGACATCCCGGTTGTCGCGCAGCACCCCATTCTGTCCCACCACGATGTCCTGCCTGGACGATGCGTAGGTACTCGCGGCGCTGGAGCCGACGTTGCCGCCGACGGTGAGCGTGACGTCGAAGCTCGCCACCTCGAACCGCCCGGTCTCCGAGGTGGCGCTCCAGCCGGCGTACCGGTTGATGCTGCCGTCGTGATCCATGACGGAGGGATCGTTGCAGGTGGCTCCGGGTGCGTAGCCGGCCACGGTCGCGGGCGTGACCAACGCGCAGCCATTGGCGGGCACCTTGGTGAAGACCTTCGTGGACGGGACCGCCGTCCGGGACCCGGCGTTACCGATGGCCAACGGCGCGGTGCTACCGGCGTGACCGGAGAGGACCAGGGCGAGCGTCGTGGCCAGGGCGACCACCACCACGATGCCGCCACCGATCAACCATCCGCGCCTGGCTCGTCGCGACACCGGGTGCGGATAGCTGGAATCGGACGCCGGATACGGCCCACCACTGGTCATATCCGCAGATCGTCGCAGCCATCGATGAAATCGCGATGACACCGACCCGCACCCGGCAGACAACAGAACCTGGTCGGCAACCACACATCTCGCGGTGGTGCCGACCAGGTGCTGTGCGGCGGTTCCGATGCGCTCTCAGTATCCAGCACTCCAGAACTTACAGACACCGTTCGAGTTGCACACACCCACGCGCATCTCATAGGTCAGGCCATTGGACGTGTTCACGCCGTCGTAGTACCAGTCGGGATCGTCATACTTGGCGCCGTCTGCCACGGCGTGGGTGTCACCGAAATCCGTCCAGTGTCGCCCACTGTCGGTGGATCGCTGCATCGAGCCGGCGCACCCTATGTTTCCCCAGGATTCGACATGAAAATCGACGTACCAATGGCCTGACGAGTTGTCTGCCGATAGCCACGACTTACATCCACTCACGGTCACTTCCGTGGCATCCGCAACGAAGGTCGCCGGAGCAGCGGTGCCGTCAGGGTGGGCTGACGCTGGGCTCGCCTGTGCCGTAATCGCTCCGCCGAACACCAATGCCCCTGTGACTGCTGACACGGTGAACAGGCGGGCGGCTTGCGTAATCATCGATTCCTCCAGTTGTCGGAAATCAAGATCTGCTTTTCTGTAAACCTATTTGAGCGCTTCCCGGAAGGCTGAGCCCATTATTTCCTTCGCAAACAATTCATTCACTGTTCGCATCCTGTGTTCGATACAGTGCCGCACATTGTGTCGCCTCGACAATGTTTTCAACCAGAGGTAAAATGTTTCGTGTTCAAGTGTCAGCTTTGGCGCCCGGGGGAGGACCATGCAGACAGTGCGCTTCACCGCCGATGACATCGCGAGGACACGTTTCGCGACGGCACCGATGCCGTTGCTTGAGTCAAGCCTTAGCCTTGCCGCACGTCAGGTTGCCCGGCGGCGGCTGGGGGATTCGCCTGGTCGTTCTCGCGCACTGCCAGGACAACCACGGAATCAGCTGGCAGCGGCCACACGGCCGCTGCTCGATCTGACCATTGGTCCGGTCGGACCAATATTCCTCGATCCACTCGTATCGGATGTCGAGGAAGGGCTCGAACTGCTGCGTGCCACACCTCGAACCGTCCTTCGCAGCGAACTACAGCGTGTTCTCGACCGACGAGCAACGCCCGTTCCTACATGGGTGCGCAATCTGGCCGATGGGGACAAGGAAGAACGCCACATCGTTGAGACCGCGGTCCGTGCATGTCACGACCAGTTCGTAACCCCGCATCGCAGCGTGTACGACCGTGCCTTCGAGCAAGACATCGCCTCACGACTACCGGATCTGCGTGCGGGCGGCATCGCCGCCGTGCTGGCCAAGCTGCATCCGCAACTCACCTATCACGACAGCACCCTGACCATGCCGCACCGACGCGACCAAACGGTTCAGTTGAACGGACAAGGATTGGAGTTGATGCCCACGCCGACATGGCTTGGCCCCCCGATGGTCACCTGGGCGTGGAACCAACCCGATCGCTGGCTTCTGATCTACCCCACCACATCCACTACGGCGGTCGCCCTGACACCCGGCGTCGACGCCCTCGCCCGGCTGATCGGCACCACCCGAGCAGCGGTGCTGCGACAAATTCGGAAGCCCATGACAACCGGTGAAATCGCCACCCGGCTCGGCGTCAGCGCCGCCTCAGCGTCACAACACACCACCGTTCTCCGCGACGCCCACCTGCTCAACAGCCATCGCACCGGCCGGACCGTCCTGCACACCCTCACTGAACTGGGTGAATCGCTGCTCGAATTGGAATAGATCATCGCACGAGCGTTCGTTGTCTTCCGCTTTCAAGATCTACGCAACGACGTTCACGGCCGATCGCGCCAGCGTTCACGCAGGTCGGCCGCACGGTTCTGAACTGAGCCGACAGACGCGGCGCCACTGTCAGGGCGGGAACACGCGCAGCGGCAACGTCACCACCGCCCGCGTGCCGCCACCGGGACGGTCCAGCAGGGTGATGTCGCCGTGATGGGCGTGCGCGATCTCGCTGGCGATGGCCAGGCCGAGCCCGGTTGTCCCGCTCCCCCGCTCGCGACTGACGTCCAGCCGCACGAACCTGTCGAACACGCGACTCCTGTCCTGCGCCGGGATGCCGGGGCCGTCGTCGTCGATCGACACCCGCGCCAGGTCGCCGGTGGCCGTCGCGGTGATGACGACGCGCCTTGCGGCGTATCGCAGGGCGTTGTCGATGATGTTGCGGAACAGCCGTCCCAGGTGGATGGCATCGCCGGTGACGTGGAGTTGCTCGGTCAGGTCGAACTCGATCGCCACTTGGTTTGCTGCCTGCTGGACGGGCAGGTGCGCGAGGATATCGTTGAGTACGACCACCAGATCGACGGTTTCCGCGCGGCCGACGAGCAGCCGCTCGTCGGCCTTGGCGAGCAGCAGCAGCTGCTGAATCAGTTCTTCGAGGCGTACCGACTGCTGCGCGGCGCGCTCGGCGATGACCGGCCACGGCGCCTGGTCGGGGTGGGCGAGGCCGACCTCCAGCGTTGTCCTGATGGCCGCGAGCGGTGTGCGCAGTTCGTGCGAGGCGTCGGAGACGAACCGGCGCTGCCGGCGCGCGGCGTCGTCCAGCCTGCCGAGCATGTCGTTCATGGTGTGCGCGAGGTGCCCGATCTCGTCGGGCGTTCCCGGCTCCGGCACCCGCCTGCTGAGGTCGGCGGAGGTGATCTCGGTGACCGCGCGGGTGACCCGCTCCACGGGGCGAAGGGCTCGGCCGACGATGAGCCAGACCGCCACGACGGCGAGGATCAGCACGATGGGCACGGCCAGCAGCAGGCGGGTGACGAACTGGTTGTCCAGCAGCTGAAGCAGCCCGGTTCCGGTGCCGGCGACGACGGTGACCGACCGGCCAGCGACGGTCGTCCTGGTCGCGACGACCTCGACGTCGGTCGGGATGACGCCGTCGGCGGCCTTCTGTCGCACCGGGTTCGTCGTGCCGGCCGGCAGTTCGTAGACGGCGGGCAGGCCGGTCAGGTTTCGCGTTGCGGCGAGGACGTGGCCACCCGCGTCAAGGATCTGCGCCTGCGCATTCGCGTCCAAACTGGACATTGGAAGCGGTGTCGGCCAATGTCCATCCTTTCCGGACTCGACGAGCTGGGCGATGTAGGTGCGCAGCTGGCTGTCGACAGTGCGCCGCGCGGAGTCCGTCTGGAGCAGGTACAGCAGCAGGAACCCGACGGTGACGGCGGCGGTGATCGCGATGCTCGCCACGGCGGTCACCCGGGCGCGCAGCGTCCTGCGTCGGGGCCGCAGCCCGGCGTGGATCACCGGGCGTCGGGCTGGATCAGATACCCCTCGCCGCGCAGGGTGCGGATCCTCGGCTCGCCGCCCGGCGGCTCGATCTTGCGGCGCAGCCGGTGGATGAGCACCTCCACCACGGCCGGTCCACCGTCGTAGGCGGTGTCCCAGCAGTGGTCGAGCAGCTCTGCCTTGGACACCACCTGGCCCTGCCTGCGCATGAGGTACTCCAGCACCGCGACCTCGCGACTGGTCAGGTTGACCGGTTCCCCGTCGCTCTGGACGGCGCGGCTGGACGGGTCGAGGGTGAGCCCGGCGGTGTGCAGCACCGCCGGGCGCGCGGTCAACCCCCGCCGGGTCAACGCCCGGAGATGGGCCAGCAGGACGGGGTAGGAGAACGGCTTGGCGAGGTAGCCGTCGGCACCGACGTCGAGCCCTTCGGCGTGGTCAAGGTCGTCGTCCATCGCGGTGAGCATGAGGATCGGGGTCCACACGCCCCGCTCCCGCAGTTGCCTGCACACCTGGTAGCCGTCCAAACGGGGCAGCATCACGTCGAGCAGGATCACATCGTGGGCTGCCTCGCTCGCCTTCCACAGCCCGTCCTCGCCGTTGTCGGCGACATCGACGACGTAGCCCTCAGCCTTGAGGCCCCACGTCAGTGACGACGCCATCGCCTGGTCGTCCTCCACCACCAGCACCCGCATTGCTCAATCATCCCCGACCAACACCGGAATCCGCTCGCCGGAAACTGGCTCGGCGCTCTCCGGCGACGACGGCACCCGCAGCAACCGGCCCAGCCAACCGGGCAGCCACCAGTTCACCTTCCCGAACAGCGACACCAGCGCGGGCAACAGCAGCATCCGCACCACGACCGCGTCGAGCAGCACCCCGGCCCCCAGCCCGAACGCCAGTTCGCGAACGGTGGTGTCGTTGGCGGTGGACAGCGATGCCAGTGCGAGGCAGAGGATCAGCGCCGCGCTGGTGACCAGCCGACCGGTGTGTGACACCCCCTCGACGATGCCCGCCCGGGTCGACCGGGTTCGGTCGTAGCCCTCCCTGACCCGGGACAGGATGAACACCTCGTAGTCCATGGAGATGCCGAACAGGAACCCGAACATCAGCATCGGCACGTACGTGTCGATCGAGCCGGTCGCCGACATTCCCCACAGCAGGTTGCTGCCGAAGCCGTGCTGGAACACGAGCACCACGAGGCCGTAGGTCGCGGCCACCGACAACGCGTTGAGCAGCACGGCCTTGGCGGGCAGCACGACCGACTTCAGCCCTCGGGCCAGCAACAGAAAGGTCACCAGCGCCACGAGGCCGAACATCAACGGAAACGCCCCGTAGGTCGCGTTGGTCGCGTCGACCGTCTGCGCGGCTTCGCCGCCGACCAGTGCGCCGGCGGGCACGGTGCTCCTGATGTCGGCCAGCGAGGTACCGCCGTGCGCGGTGCCGACCTCGTTGGTGGGTATGGCCAGCACCATGGCGCTGCCGCCCTGATCCCAGGCCGGTCCGGTCGGGGACACGGCGCCCCGCACGCTCGCCAGCCTGTCCAGCGCGTTCACCACCGTCGGGGCCTGGCCCGCCGTGGGCAGGTAGATCGGCAGGGTGGTCAACGCGCCGCTGCCGAAGCCGTCGGTCTGTAGTGCGCGCAGCCCGTCGGCGTAGGGGCCGGTGCTGGCCAGCGAAGACCCGGTTGGCTGGGAGATGTTGATGGTGGCCCCGATCGCGGCAAGCCCACCCAGCAGGCCCAGTCCGAGCACGGCCGCGACCACGCGCCTGCGAATGACCAGTTGTGACCAGGACGTCCAGAACCGGCTGACCCGCCCGGCGGACCGGCGGCGCGGCCAGTCCGCCCTGGGGCCGATCTTGGAGAGCACGAGGGGAAGCAGGGTGAGCGCGACGAGCATGGCCGTCGACGGGATGAACAGGCCCGAGATGCCGATGCCGCGCACCAGCGACACCGGAACGACGACCAACGCGAACAGCCCGAGCGATGCGGTGATGCCGCTGAACATCACGGCATGGCCGGCGCGGCGCATCGCGGCGGCGACAGCGTCCGCATTGGACTTTCCGGCCGCGCGTTCCTCGCGCCATCGGTTGACGATCAGCAACGAGTAGTCGATCGAGAGTCCCAGCCCGAGCAGCGCGACGATGTACTGCACGGCCGGGTTGAGGGGGGTCGACGACGGCACGATGAAGGTCAGGCCGTAGACGAACAACTGCATCGTCAGGACCGAGATGAAGGCCATGATCAGCGGCAGCAGCGCAAGGAACGACCCGAACACCCAGGCCAGCACGAGCAGCGCGCCGAGCGCGCCGACCATCAGCTCGGTGAGCACGGTCGACTGTCCCGATGCCGACGGGGCGTTGCCGTTCGAGAGCGCCTGCACGCCGGTGCTGTGCACGGTCGATCCGGGTACCGCGGCCGTGGCGGCGGCCGTGAGCTGGTCGAGAACGCTGGTCGGCAGGTCCTGGCCGCTCTGCGGCGGATAGACCAGGATCATGGTGCTCGCCCTGCCGTTGCCGACCAATGCCTTGCTGCCGGTTGAGGCGTAGGACACCTCACGCAGGGTCGGCATCGCCTTGGCGATCCGCGCGTCGAGGGCGGCCAGTTCGGACCTGACGGCCGGTGTGTCGATGTTCTGCCCGGCGGGGAAGTTGATCGTGACCAGGCCCGGCGACGAGGTCGCGCCGCCGTACTGGCGGGCGATCTGCTGGTTGGCGGTGTATGCCGGGCTGTCCACGTGCACGCCGCTTTGCAGCCGACCCGACACCGATGGTGCGATGACGGCGCCGACCACGGTGATGGCCAACCACATCAGTCCGACCAGCAGCCGATGCCGGACCACCCAGTTGCTGAGCTTTTCCATGATGCGATGGTGGCCGGTCGTCCCTTGCCGTTCCCTTACACGTCAGCGCCGCGTCGGATCCGGACGCGGGACTCCTCGACGAGCCCGCGCGCGGCGTCCGCGTAGGCGCCGACGAGATTGCCAGCGGACTTGACCACGTCGCCCCCGACGATCACGGTTTCCACGTCGGCCGGCCCCGCACCGAGCACCAGGCTCGTGACCGGGTCACCGAAGCCGTCCAGATGTGGTGAGCGCATGTCCACGATGGTCACGTCCGCGCGCTTGCCGATCGAGAGTGTGCCGATCTCCTCGTCGAGGTGCCATGCGCGCGCCCCACCGAGGGTGGCCAGCCTCAGCATGTCCCGGTGATCGAGGTCGACCGTGGGAACTGCCTCACCGCGACCAACGGCTTCGGCGTTGGCTCGGGATCGCTCGGCGGCCAGCGCGATTCGCATCTCGGTGAACAGGTCCGAACCGGCGCTCGTCGTCGTGTCGACGCCGAATCCGGCGGATATGCGGTGGCGCAGCGCGGATCCGGTCGCCGGATAGGTGCCGAGGACCATCAGCATGTCGATGGACGGGGTGATGGCGATCGACCCGCCGGACTCGGCGATGCGGGCGAACTCGTGCTCGGTGAGCTGGTTGGCGTGCGCGTAGTTGACGTCCGGGCCGAGCAGACCGAGTTCGTCGAGCCTGCTGACCGAGTCAGGAAAGCCCGCCATCCCGACGTGCACGGAAATCGGCAGGTCCAGCTCGCGGGCATCGGCGAAGTCGGCGATGGTCGCCTCGGCGGTGGTGAACGCGGTCCCGCGTAGCGCAAGGCCCATCCGCAACCGGTCACCCGCCCGCTCGGACCAATCCTGGTGCATCCGGCGGGCGTCTCCGGGATGCGGGCCCGCAGGGTTTCCATTGAACTCCTCCGGCGACTCCCCCGGGCCGCCGTAGAGGAAGATCCCGCGAATGCCCGAGTGGCGCAGCGCCGAGACGGCGGCGTTGGCATGCTCAGGGGTCTGAAGGTTGTGCGACCAGTCGGCGACCGTGGTGATCCCCGCGTTGAGGGCCTGCAACGCGCCCCACAGCGTCCCGGCATAGATGTCCTGCGGCGTATAGCGCGGCGCGATCTCCCGCACGACCGTCGCCACGTAGCCGAGCAGCGAGTGCCGGCCGGTGTAGCCACCGAGCGCGCCCTGCCAGACGTGGCGATGGGCGTCGACCAGGCCGGGCAGCACCATCCGCCCCTGGGCATGAATCACCTCGGTCGCACCCGAATCCGCGAGATCGGTGCCGATCGCGGCGATCCGTCCATTCCGGATCAGCAGGTCTGCCTTGGGAAGGTCGCCAAGTTCGGGGTCGAAGGTGACCACATGGCCACCGGCGATCAACAGCTCGTTGTTCGGCACGGATCTCGTCTCTCCGACAGCGGTATACGTTGGATACTGACCGGGCTACCGTCCGGCTTCCGCCTGTCGTTCGCAAGAGGGCAGTTCAACCTGCCCTGGTATCCCGGAGGGAACCGTGCCCGCCACCACAACACCTCAGTCCGGACCGGTACTGCGCGATGTTCTCGCGCGCATCGGTGACAAGTGGACGGTGATCGTGATCTGTCGGCTGGCGGACAAACCGCTGCGGTTCAACGAACTGCGCCGTGCCGCGGGCGGGATCACCCAACGGATGCTCAGCGCGACGGTGCGCGGGCTGGCCCGCGATGGACTGGTGACCAGGACCGTCCTGCCGTCGGTGCCACCGCAGGTGGAATATGCGTTGACCCCGGCCGGGCACGGCCTGCACACCGTGCTCTACCAACTGGTGGCGTGGACCGAAGACAACCTGGCCGGCATCCAGGCGGCGCGCGCCGCCTACGACGAGGCCCGGTAGGGAGTCCGCTCAACGCCCCGACGGCCCCGAGACAGGAACCCTGATTCCATAGACGATGAGCAGCGCCATCTTATTGTCTAGACCAATCTGTCCGGTTCGAGTCAAGCCGTACCTCGATCGTTGACCGCCCGTCGCGTCATCCGTAACCTGGGTCACACCAATTCTGTAAACGCTTACACTTGTTTGTCCGCAATACATGGAGGACGGCGTGGTCTTTCAGCATGGTGTGAGCAGGCGTCAGTTCCTGGTTGCCGGGGCGGTCCTCGCCGCCGCAGGCACACTCAGCGCAGGCACGGTCGCCGCGGCCGCACCTGCCGACCAGTTCGACCAACTCCGGCGCGCCTGGTCGGACATCCTCACCGGCGCAAGCGCGGTGAACCCGGCCGACCCCGACTTCGCCGCGGCGATCACTCGTCTGGACGCCGCCGCGTCGGCCGCGATCGCGCGCTACGACAACTCGGCCGCACCGCGATCGGTCTACACCGACCTTCCCTTCAGCCGCCCGGAGAACTCCACCGCGACGTACAACCGGATCCTGACCACCGCCATCGCCTGGGCAACCCCAGGATCGCGATTCCACCAGGTGACATCGGTGGCCGACCGCCTCGTCGCGGGCCTGAAGGTGATCGGGACGAAGTACTACACCGCAGGCCAGCCCGAGGTGGGCAACTGGTGGGAATGGGAGATCGGCTCCCCGCAGGCCCTTGTCAATGCCTGCGCGGTGCTCGGCAACCAGATTCCCCCGGCAGACCTGGCCACCTATCTGGCCGCGGTGGCGCACTTCGACCCGGACCCCGGTCACAACACGACCGGCGCCAACCGCACGGACAAGTGCCAGATCACCATCCTGCGCGGCATCCTGGCCAAGGACGCCGCGCTGATCACCGTCGGCCGGGACACGCTCTCCGGCACATTCCCGTATGTCACCACCTCGGACGGCTTCTACCGCGACGGCGGGTTCGTCTTCCACAACGACCTGCCCTACGCCGGTCACTACGGCTTCGTCCTGCTCGACGATCTCAGCCAGCTCAACCGCCTGCTCACCGGCTCCAACTTCCCGATCACCGACCCCAACTTCGCGATCATCCTGAACGCCATCGACCACTCCTACGCGCCGTTCATGCGCGATGGCCTGGTCATGGATGTGGTCCGCGGCCGGGCGATCTCACGGCAGTTCGAGACCGACCACGACGCGGGCCACATCATCACCGAGGCAGTGCTCGGCCTGGCGCCGTTCGGCTCAGCTGACCAGCAGCGGCGCTGGAAATCCCTGGCCAAGGCGTGGATCACCGATGAGACCTTCGCCCCCATCCTGGCCTCCGCGCTGCCCGCCAGGGTCGCCCTCGTCAAACAGGTCCTGGACGACCCGTCGGTGGTGCCCGCTCCGCCGACCGCCGCCCATCTCCAGTTTCCCTCGATCGAACGGGCTGTGCACACCCGCGCCGCGTGGACCTGGACGGTCGGCCTTGCCGGTCGGGCGATCGCCCGCTACGAAGCGATCAACGGCGAGAACAAGCGCGGCTGGCACATCGCGGACGGCGCCACCTACCTCTACAACGACGACAACGGCCACTACACCGACGCCTACTGGCCCACGGTCGACAGCCAGCGCCTTGCGGGCACGACCGTCGACTCGCTGCCGCTGGCGAACGGCGCGGGCGCCGGGAGCCGGCCACCGACCACGTTCGCAGGCGGCGTGGTCAGCGGCAGCTACGGTGCCATCGGCCTGGACCTGGTGCCGATCGGATCGCCGATGCGTGCCCGCAAGTCCTGGTTCTGCCTTGACGACATGGTGGTCGCGCTGGGCGCTGGCATCACGGGCGGCAGCGGCCATCCGATCGAAACCGTTGTGGAGAACCGTAATCTCGGCGCGAGCGGCGGCAACGTCCTCATCGTGGATGGCCAGCAGCAGCCCACCACCCTTGGCTGGAACGGCCAGTTCAGCGCCGCGAACTGGGCACACCTCGACGGCGTCGGCGGCTACGTGTTTCCCGGCGGGGCCGACCTGAAAGCCTTACGACAGGCCCGCACCGGTGCCTGGGTCGACATCGACGACGGCGCCAGCACCAGCGGCACCGCCACTCCCTTCACCCGCCGGTACGTGACCGTCTGGTTCGACCACGGCACCGCGCCCAAAGACGTCGGCTACGCCTACCTGCTGCTGCCCGGCGCGACCGCGCAGGCCACCGCGGCCGCCGCGCACGCCGAGCCGGTGGCGATCCTCGCCAACTCCTCGGCCCAGCAGGCGATCCGGGTGCCCGCGCTCGGCCTGACCGCGGCGGTCTGCTTCGTGGCGGGCAGCGTCGGCGGGACCGGCATCGACACGATCACGGTGAGCGCCCCGTGCGCCGTGCTGACCCGCACGGTCAACGGCGCCACCACGCTGACCGTCGCGGACCCCACGCTGACCCTGTCCTCGGTCACGGTCACCGTAGGCCACCGTACCCCGGTCACCATCGACCTGGCTAAGGGCGTGCCCGGCGCCAGCCACGAGGTCACGTTGCCGAGCTGACCGTATCCACCGTCCAACCGAGTCCACTGTCCGACCGAACCCATGAGGAGCACCCGCATGTCCGTCGGATCGACCCGCATCGCCCTGCTCGCTGCCGGTGTCCTCACCTGTGGTCTCGTGGCCGCGCCACCGGCAACAGCGACGACCACCCTGTGCCCGGTGGCGCGGAGCATGGTGTCCGCCGACCAGTACTGGGTCGCGAACGGCCCGAACCAGGCGTCGAACAACTGGCTGAACGCCACGTTCCAGGTCGGCAACCTGGCCATGGTGCGGACCACCGGCGTCGCCAACCATGTCACGGCGCCGTGGGCCGCCGCCAACCACTACCAACTCCAGAGCAGCACGACCCAACCCTTCTTCCCGGACTTCGAGGCGGCCGGCGAGGCGTACCTCGCACTCCAGTACTTCCACCCGAACCCGGCCAACCTCACGGCCCTGCGCGACCGGGTCGCCGCCGAGGTCATGAGTGTCCAACAAGGACACACGACCTACTGGAACTACGTTGACGCGCTCAACATGGCGATGCCGTCATTCGCCGAGTTGGGTGTGCTGGACAACAGCTCGGCCGACCTGACGACCATGCACACGCTCTTCGAGTACACCAAGACCCACCTCTACGACACGCAGGTCGGCCTCTGGTACCGCGACCCCAGTTTCGTCGGCAGCAACACGTTCTGGTCGCGCGGCAACGGCTGGGCGTTCATGGCCATGACCAAGGTACTGGCCGCGCTGCCGACGACCGACCCGCATCGGGCGGAATACGTCCAGGTTTTCCAGCGGATGGCGCACGCGCTACGACCGCTCCAGCGGCCGGACGGCCTCTGGAACGTCGACCTCACCAACCCCGCCGACCACCCCGGCCCGGAAACCAGCGGCACCGCGATGTTCACCTACGGCCTTGCGTGGGGCGTCAACAACGGCATACTGCCGGCCGCGGTCTTCACCCCGATCGTGCAGCGCGCGTGGCACGGCCTCACCACAGTGGCGCTCCAGCCCTCCGGGCTGCTCGGCTACGTCCAGGGCGTGGCGGGTAGTCCCTCCGGCGGCCAACCGGTCACCGCGAGCGACACCGCCGCCTACGGTGTCGGCGCGTTCCTGCTTGCCGGCCAACAGATCGCGAAACTCACCCCCGGCTGCTAGAGCGGCCACTCCACGGTCGGCTTCGCGGAACTCCTCCGCCCCAAGCGAGTGTCTCGCGTCAAGATCTTCGCCCGCCGCGTCCCGGCTATGGACATCTCCTTCCGATGGAGTTCACCAGGGGTAGGTGCCGCCATTCTCGTTGAGGAAAACGCCGGTCGTGCGGCGGTCGGGTTCGGTGATCTGGCGGACGATGTGGGCGCCGCCCTCCTGTGCGGTGATCTGGCCGGTGTGGTAGTTCAGGTCGGTCGCGCAGTAGCCAGGCGACAACGCGTTGACCCGGATTCCGCTGTCCCGCAACGTGTTCGCGTAGATCAGCGTGACCGCGTTGAGGGCTGCCTTCGACGAGTTGTAGGCGAGCAGGTTGGCGAACTGCCACAGCGGCGAGTTCCGGTCGGTGAGGAACGCGACCGTGCCCAGTCCGCTGGATACGTTGCCGATGTAGCCGGCCGGCGAGCGACGAAGTAGCGGCAGCATCGCGTTCGTCACCGCGACCACCCCGAACACGTTGGTCTCGTACACCTCGCGCAGGTTGTCCACCGGCAGGTCGGTGGGCGAGTAGGGCCGGTCCCGGGAAATGCCCGCGTTGTTGACCAGGATGTCCAGCCGGCCGTACTCGGCATCGATCAACTCGGCCGCGGCCGCGATGGTGGCCAGGTCGGTCACGTCAAGGTGCACGAATCGGGTTCCCATGCCCAGTTCGGCCTCGGCCTTGAGGCCGCGTTCCGGGTCGCGGGCACCGAGCAACACGATGTGTCCGGTGCTCGCCAGTTCGCGGGCGGTGGCGAAACCGATGCCCTTGTTGGCGCCGGTGATCAGCACGACCTGGGGATCTGTCGTTGTCATGCGACCACCCTGACTGGGACCGGTCGGAGCCGGGAGAGTCCTGTCGAGGCTGGTATCGGCGGTCCTATGGTGGCACCGGCGCAGGCCGGGCACGCTGGCAGCATGGAGCAGGTGGACCGCACCGAACTGGCCGCGTTTCTGCGCCGCCGCCGGGCGCGGGTGCAGCCGACCGACGTGGGGTTGGCCGGTGGCCAGCGCCGACGCACGCCCGGCCTGCGGCGGCAGGAGGTGGCCCAGTTGGCTGGCATGTCCGTCGACTACTACATCCGGCTGGAACAGGGCAGGGGGCCGCGGCCGTCGCGGCAGATGATCGCCGCCATCGGCAGGGCACTGCGGTTGTCCGCCGACGAACTTGCCTACCTGCACCACCTGGTGGGAGAGATGCCCCGGCCGCTGCCTGGCCCCGTTCGAGAGGTGCGGCCCGGCGTGTTGCACCTGCTCGACCGACTGGACGACACGCCGGCGATAGTGTGCGACGCGATCTACGACGTGCTGGCGTGGAACGCGATGGCGGCGGCGCTGATCACCGACTTCGGCGCGGTGCCGGCGGCGGAACGCAACGTGATCTGGCGATTCTTCACCGACCCGGCCGCGCTGGACCGCTATGACGCCGATGGTGCCGCCCGGTTCGCTCGGGAGGCCGTCGCCGACCTGCGCGCGGCCGCCGCCCGCTACCCGAACGATCCCGGCGTGCGCCGGCTGGTCGACCGGTTGTCCGGCGCCAGCGCCGACTTCCGCGCCCGCTGGGCCGAACAAGACGTGGACGTGTTGCGCTCCACCAGCAAACGGATCCGGCACCCGGAGGTCGGCTGGCTCGATCTGGACTGCGAGGCGTTGCACGATCCGCAGCGGGATCAGTGGATCATCCTGTACACGGCCGCGCCAGGCACACCATCGCACGAAGCGCTGCGGCTCCTGAAGGTCGTCGGCACGCAAGACCTGACGTCCCGGCCGTGACATCGTGGTGTGGTCGGCGCGTCAGGCCCAATGATGATCGACGTTTACCCTGTTCAGATACCTTGTGTGGGCACAGCTGGGATCGAACCAGCGACATCCTGCTTGTAAGCCATCGGACCATCAGCGCTCTGGTAGCGGTGTGCCGGAACAGGATCTGGCGACCAGCCGCATCGCTCAGGACTCAGTCCCTCACCTACCACGCCTCAACGTCATCTTGACCAGGAAACCGGTCAAGATGACGTTGGCGGTGTCCCGTTCGGCCACACACACGGCGAACTCGACGTCAGGAACAGGCCACCGCCGTCGTTGGACTGCATCGCCATCCGGAACCCGTCCTGGTTGTTCTCCACCCACAGATACCTGACCGTCGAGTTCTGGTGCGAGTCGTCCAGAACCCGGAAGTTCTGCTGGATCCACCAGTCACGCAGGTGACCGAACAAGTTCGGATACTGCTCGGAGTCGAGGTTGTGGACCTGGTAGGTCGACGAGGCCGTGACCCGGCCCTGTGGTCCATTGTCGGTCGGGTCGTCACAGGGGCCAGTGTCGGTGAGCTGCTGTTCCAACTTCGCAGTCGCGGGCAGTTCCGCGGCACCAGCGTGAATGTTGGCTTGCACTTGCTGCTCAGCCTGTTTCTGAGTGATCGTGTTGCCAGGCATCGTTTGATCTCCTGGCTGGTCGCATGCTGCGGCGAGGAGGCCGACGGCCAGCAGCAGGGCGAGGAAAGCTTTCGGATACGGGACACCTCAACGACAAACCTCCTACCTGCGCTGCCGCCCATCAGAACGTCGGCTTCCCCGCGATGATCAGACCCATGTTGACCAGCGCCTTGTTGCCCTGGTCCCAGTGTCGAACCGCTGCCCGGGTTTTACCTGTGCCCGGACACGATCGATGAGACCCAGGCCGCCGCGCTGACCGGTATGGAGCGGGTGGCAGCAGCTACGAGCCGTGCTTCGCTTTCCTTGACCATACCGGCCTTTCCTTCTAACCAAGATCACCCAAAAACCGAAAGATCCTTAAGTGTTGTCGATCAGATGCTGTATGTTCCGGCCGTAAATTTCTATCAGCGCTGATTTATCCCCGTGCAGGATCGGGTCGTCGGGAAAGATCGACAATGCGTTCAGAAGGCCGCCGATCTGTGTGACGATGAGGCGAGTGCGAAGTTCCACGTGGGGGCCGATCAGCCGGGGCGACAAGGGCCGCATCATATTTGCCATGATAGCTTCGCGAAATTTTTCACGGATTGCGGCCCGGTCGCTGGCGCGGAGCATCGCAGCATAGAGCGGGAGCACAGCGGCGAATTCATCAGAGAGGAGTCTCTCGACAATTTTGTTGCCGAGGCCCTCGAGAGGCCCGCTCGACGTCAGATCGGCAAAGGTGTCGCCCATTTTCATCGTTTCGAGAAACAGAATCTCCTTCGTGCCGAAATAGCGGATAACAAGGGCTGGATCGACGCCCGCGTCGGCAGCAATAGCCCTGACCGGTGTCGAGAAACCGCGCTCGGAGAACAATCGTTGCGCACTGGCCGCGATTCGATCTCGAGTGGATGTCGCAGTACCGGTCACTGTGTAGATCCCTCCGATGATGAACTGACACGATCGGAGCCTACCGTATCCGTTCAACTTAGTTGACAGCCCTCGGCTACGGAGCTAGCCTCGACACATCAACTAAGTTGACGCACGAGGTTCGAGAACGGAGGAGTCTGCATGAAAACGCCGATTGCAGAGCTCAGGAACAAAGTTGAGTCGCAGCGGACACTGCTGCCGGACATGTACGGTGGCATCGACTTCAACGTCCGGCCCGAACGGTTCACCGTTGACCCCGACGCGGTCACCATGATGCGGCGCCGGCTCGCGGAGACCAGGCCGCGCCTTCTTGCCGATCACGAAGAAGTGTCGCGTATGGAGGCGTACACCCTGATGGGTGATCTGGTCTGCGACGCCTACGCGGCGTTGATTCCCGAGCTCGGGTTCAAGCGCCTCGTCGCCATGCTCGGACAAGCGTGCGACCACGGGGTGGAGAACGTCGAGGATGCTCCACCCCAGCTGGTCACGCTGATTCACGAGATGGAACGCGTTCCCGACTGGATCGACATGGAGCTGGTGAGGAAGGGTACTCGACTCGAGCGGAACGAGGTGGTCCACACCATGCCATTCGTCGTTCGCGGCGCCTTCCTGGCCACCTTCCTCAACAAGTACGCCGCCCTGCCGATGGCATCCACCGGCGCGTTGTCGGAGAAGAAGGCTGCCAGGCGGGTGAAGGAGACGGCCGCGTTCAGTTTGGCCAGCGCGATGCCCGGAGGGCTCGAGCGCCATGGAGCCGCCTTCAAGGCTGCGGCGATGGTTCGGCTCATGCACTCGATGGTCCGCTTCAACTTGCTTCGCAAGGGGACGTGGGATGCGACGGTCTACGGTGTCCCGATCCCGCAATCCGACCAGATGCCCGCCGGGATGGCCGGCGTTTTCTTCACGTCGATGAAGCTGGTGGCCAAGGGCCGCACGGAGTTCACACCGGAACAACGAGCCCGGGCCGAATATGCTCGCTACCGTTGTCATTTGCTGGGACTGCCGCAAGATCTCCTACCCACGACTCCGCAGGCTGTTGTGGATGTCATGGCGACCCGCCACGCCACTTTGCTCAGAGCGTGGGACGACTCGACCTGCGGCGCGTTGGTCCGTTCGACCATGGCCACCTACCTTGCGCCCGACGAAACCATCCGCGGCCGTGTGCGTGACAGATTCGAGCGGAGCCTTTCGAAGTTCTTCCTCATCCAGGTCTTCCTCGACGGCGACAAGGCACGCGCAGCCGACGCCGGGGTCCCGCTCACGATCGCCGATTACGGCCGGGCCGCTGCGATGCTGCTCGCCGTGGCCCCGCCTGCCGTTACCTATGCTGTCGCCGCGAAGATCCCGGGGATCCGTGATCTCGCCGACCGCCGATTGGTGACGAAGGTGAGTCGCCTGCTCGACCAACTCGGGCATGCCGAGTACACCACCGACGCGTCGACCTATCGGACGGAAGCGCACGCATGACGCGGCCGGTCGTTCACGGCCACCCATCGACGATGGGTGACGGCTAGCAGCTCAATGCGACCACGCTGATCCGTCATGCTGCTCGAACCCACGGCGAGCAGGAGATCGTGTACCGCCTGCCCGACGGCGGTTGGGGCCGTTACACCTACGCCGAGTGCTACGAGCGCGTCCGCAAAGCGGCTAATGTGCTGCGGGAGCTCGGCGTGTCCAGAGCATCTTCGTCGACGGAGACGTCGCTATCGCCGAACTGGTCTCTACCTCGCTGACAAACGAAGGCGCCAAGTTCGCCAACAAATACTGCTGGGTGTGCCCGCCATCGACTGGCGTGGTCATGGTGACTCACCCGCCACCATGACCGGCTACGACATGGACACACCCACCGCGGATGCCGTCGCACTCATCACCGAGTTGGCGGTGGCGCCGGGTGAATTGGGTCGGACTGTCGATGGGCGGTTTCGTGGGACTACGGCTCGCGGCCCGGCATTGCGAACTGCTGCTTTCGTTGACAGTACTCGATAGTAGCGCGGCAGCCCAAGACCGGCTCGGCGCTCTCAAATACCGCAGACTCGCGATGGCTTACCTGCGGATCGGCCCGAATCCACTGTGCGGGCCGATAGCCGGCCTGGTTTTCGGCAAGACTTTCCTGGCCGACCCCGACGGCCGGCCCGTTGCCGAGGAGTTCATCGAGCGGCTGGGGTCTTGTGACCGCGTCGGCATGGCAAAAGCGATCCGCGGTGACGGGACTCGGTCGAATCCGAAGTCGTCGCGATCACCGTCCCGACGTTGATCGCGGTCGGCTCCGTTGCACTCAGAGTTTGGCGCACGTTCAGTAGCTTAGAAGGAACAGATGTCGCATTATCTATCAGTTCCTGACTATTTGCGGCGCGGTAAGACAGCAATCGCTGTAATTCTGAGATCGTCGTGATTCCGTGGCGAAGGAGAATCGCATGGCCAATGAGCAGCAGTCTGTGGTGACGACGATCTCGGGAGCGGTTCGTGGGGTGGTCGCCGCTGGGGTGGCGAGCTATCGCGGCATTCCCTACGTAGCGTCGCCCATGGGGGAGTTGCGCTTCGCCCCGCCGAGATCGCATGCCGGCTGGGTCGAGACCCGGAATGGGACATATTCCGGTCCGGCAGTGCCGCAGGGACCGTCGCGACTCGAGACGGTGATGGGATCGCGGGTGCCCGATTGGGACGAGAACGAGTGCCTGAACTTGAACGTCTGGGTACCGATCGAGCCGTCCGGCGCGCCGAAACGTCCGGTTCTGTTGTGGTTCCACGGGGGCGGATTCACCAGTGGCTCCGGCGGGTGGGATTGGTATGACGGCGCAAAGCTCGCCGCACTGGGCGACATCGTCGTCGTCACCGCCAACTACCGCGTCGGCCCGTTCGGTTATCTGTACCTTCCCGAGATCGGCGCCGACAATCTCGGGGTGCAAGACCAGATCGCCGCCCTGCACTGGGTGCGGGACAACATTGCCGCCTTCGGCGGAGATCCCAGCGCGATCACTGTCGGCGGTCAGTCCGCGGGAGCGTACTCGGCCCTGAATCTGGCCGTAGCCCCCGAGACACGCGACCTGCTGTACCGCGTTATCGCTCAGAGCGGCCCATGGACGGAGCCGCTGGAGAAAGCCAAGGCGATCGAGACCGCAGCAGCCTACCTGCGCGTCCTAGGGATCGATGACGCCGCTGATCCCGGCAAGCAGTTGCGTGCGTTGCCCGTCGAACGGCTGCTGGATGGCTATCGGGAACTAACGGCAGCCGCACCTCCTCGCCCCGGTGATGCCTCTCCGCCGATGTATCCGGTGCTGGGCGGTGCCGGAATACCGCGCTCATGGCGAGAGGCGGTCGACGACGCGGGTTTGGTCGACAAGGATGTCCTTCTGGGCACGACCGCAGACGAGGCGACGGCGTTTCTTGCCTTCAACCCCGTCATCCAGAGCCTCGACCGTGATCGCGTGGTGGGTGTCCTCACCACGATCGTCGGCACGGAGGCGACGGCGATCTACGACAGACTCGCGACGGCGCGGCCTGGCGCCACCCCGCCCGAAGTCTTCACCGACTTCGTGACCGAGCAGTTGTTCGGAAACGGTGTCGCCGAGATCGCCGCCCATGCCGCACACGCGTACGTCTATCAGTTCAGCCGACGTCCACCCAAGGATGACGACCTGCTCGGTGCCACGCATTGTGCCGACCTCCCCTTCCTGTTCAATACATTCGACGCCTATCCGGATGCTCGGATGCTGGGGACCGTCGACGATCATGACCGTGAGCTGGGCCTCGCCTTCGGTGGTGCGTTTGCCGCCTTTGTGGCCACAGGTTCGCCGAACGGAACCTCGTTGGCCCCGTGGGGCCAATGGCGGCCCGGTCCGGCGCCGGAAGTAATGCACTTCAGCTGAGGACTCGGCAATGGATATACGAAGCGACGCCATCACGATCGAATTCGATGCCAGCCACCTGTCGCTCGTCTCCACAGCCAAGAAAGTCGCCGACCTCATCCTCCGCGCAGCCGAGACGTAGCCCGCTCGCTTGGAAAAACGGCTGCCGCTCCCGCTTTTCGCGATCTCGGGGCATCCGTATCGGTGGATGCCCGAGATCGCGAGATCAGGAGCCTCGACGCTCCTCCGGAAGTCAGCGATCATCGGGGGCGTGGTATGCAGCAACCAGTTCGTTGCGAAGCACCGTGTACATGACCATCGCGGAGTCGACGGTGCGCCGCGAACCAGCCTCGGAAATGTGCCACGGCTGGCCGAGAGCGCCAGCCGGTGCGCCCCGCCACAGCCGGCCCGATCGTGGTCAGCATCGACGTCCGCCAGATCGTGCACCGGTACCACTGCGTCGCTGGTTCGACGATCACCCCTCGCACGGAAAGCATCGTCCACGCCCGCCACGCCGGGATGGAGATCACGATGCAGACCTACGCGCACGCGAACATGGCCGCGATGCGGGATGCCACGCGCCAGCTCAGCGAGCAGTTCTTGTGACCTACTGCTACATGAACTGCTACAGATCGACCCCGGGAGTGATCTTCCCGGGGTCGTTTTGGCTGGTGGGCACAGCTGGGATCGAACCAGCGACATCCTGCTTGTAAGGCAGGCGCTCTCCCGCTGAGCTATGCGCCCGGGATCGGTCCGCCACGGTGCGTGGCGGACCCGACCATACCGCAGTTGGTCGCCTGGATCAGGCGAGTTCGGCGATGGCCTTCTTCCATGCGTTCTGGTCGCGGGCCTCGCCGGGCTGGTTGACTTCGGCGAAGCGGACTACGCCGGTGGTGTCGATGAGGAAGGTGCCGCGGTTGGCCATGCCGGACGCCTCATTGAAGACGCCGTAAGCCTGGGCTACCTCGCCGTGCGGCCAGAAGTCGGCGAGGAGGGGGAAGGTGTAGCCCTCCTGCTGGGCCCAGGCCTTGAGGCTGAAGGGGGCATCGACGGAGATGCCGACGACCTGGACCTTGTCGTTCTGGTACTCGGTGATCTCGTCGCGGACCTGGCACAGTTCACCGGTGCAGATGCCGCTGAACGCGAACGGGAAGAAGACGAGAAGCACGTTCTTGTCGCTGCGCAGCGACTCCAGGGAGACTTTCTCCCTGTTCGTGTCGCTGAGTGTGAAGTCCGGGGCCTGTGAGCCGACCTCGACCGTCATGGTTGCGGACCCTCCTGCCGTGCGCCGTCGCCAGTTTTTGCTCATCGCAAAGGTTGCCCCAGCAGCTTAGTGGCTACGGCTCGCGGCAGGGTCGGGTCCGCCCGACCATGGATGGGGCGAGTGGCTCAGGTCACCGGCGGGTCTTCGCCGACTTCGGTGATACCAACCTGGTGCCATTCCAGTCGGGCCCGACGCTGATGTTGGAGGTCTGGGCGAGGCCCGCGGTGGGGACCGCTTCGGCGATGTCGCTCGGCTCCACGTGACCATCTCGGCCGGACTTGGGCGTGAGCACCCAGATCACACCGTTCTCAGCGATCGGGCTGGTCGCGTCCATCAGGGCATCGACGAGGTCACCGTCATCCTCGCGCCACCACAGCAGGATGACGTCGAGGACCTCGTCAGTGTCCTCGTCGAGCATCTCGCTGCCGATGCGTTCTTCGACGGCGGCACGTACGTCGTCATCGACGTCCTCGTCCCAGCCGAACTCTGCAATTACCATGCCCGGCTCGATTCCGAGCCTCTCGGCGACACCGGCCTTGCCGGCATCTTCCGCGGCGACCACGGCTGTTCTCTCCTCCAACTACGCCAGTGCGGCAGCCGTCGCCTGGCTGGCTGGCCGCCGCACATTGATTTCCCTACACCGTTGCCGGTTAGCGAACACTGCGCGACGCCGTTGCGCAACCGTTCTAACCGGGACACGCCGGTAAGGAGTCGGCAAAGATACGCTTTCGCGACGATACGGCCCCTGATCTCGACCGAAAGTGACCCGAAAGAGATCCGGACCGGACACCGCGAGACGCCCGCGAGGTGAACATCCGGTGTCCGCTCGGAACGGCCGACGGCCTAGGGTGGCCGCGGCCACATCTCCACGATCGCGGTGTCGGGAACGATACAGGCGCTACTCGCGGGTAGCAGGCCGTGGAGCGCATAGTGTGACATCGGAATGGGCGACGCCGCCGACGATCGGCCGCGTCGCTAGGAGCTCAACCAGGCGAGGAGATCCCTTGGCCCCGCAGAACAGCCGAGGCGACGGTTCCGGCACACCGGCGCGGGTACGCGTCATCCGGAACGGCATTGCCACGCATCTGCCTGACATCGACCCTGCCGAGACCGGTGAGTGGCTGGAGTCGTTCGACGCCGTCCTGGACGCGGCGGGCAAGCAGCGAGCCCGCTACCTGATGCTGCGGCTGTTGGAGCGGGCGCGTGAGCGGCGCGTGGCCGTACCGGCCTTGACCAGCACCGACTACGTGAACACGATCCCGCCCGAGCTGGAACCGTGGTTCCCGGGCGATGAGGAGGTCGAGCGCCGCTACCGGGCGTGGATCCGGTGGAACGCGGCCATGACCGTGCACCGCGCGCAGCGCCCCGGAGTGGGTGTCGGTGGTCACATCTCGACCTACGCCTCCTCGGCGACCCTCTACGAGGTGGGCTTCAACTGGTTCTTCCGCGGCAAGGACCACCCGGGCGGCGGCGACCAGATCTATATCCAGGGGCACGCCTCCCCCGGCATCTACGCCCGCGCGTTCCTGGAGGGGCGGCTGTCCGCGAGCCAGCTGGACGGGTTCCGGCAGGAGTACTCGCACGCCGGTCCGGGTGGCGGTCTGCCCTCCTACCCGCACCCTCGGCTGATGCCGGACTTCTGGGAGTTCCCGACGGTGTCCATGGGGCTGGGCCCGATGAACGCCATCTACCAGGCTCGATTCAACCGCTACCTGCACGACCGCGGCATCGCGGACACCTCGCAGCAGCGCGTGTGGGCGTTCCTCGGCGACGGCGAGATGGACGAGGCGGAGTCGCGTGGCCTGGTGCACGTCGCGGCCAACAAGGGCCTGGACAACCTGACCTTCGTCGTCAACTGCAACCTCCAGCGCCTGGACGGGCCGGTGCGCGGCAACGGCAAGATCATCCAGGAGCTGGAGTCGTTCTTCCACGGCGCGGGCTGGAACGTGATCAAGGCCATCTGGGGTCGTGAGTGGGACCCGCTGCTGGCCGCGGACCGCGACGGCGCGCTGATCAACCTGATGAACATCACGCTGGACGGCGACTACCAGACCTACAAGGCCAACGACGGCGCCTACGTGCGGGAACACTTCTTCGGCCGCGATCCCCGGACGAAGGACATGGTCGCGAACATGAGCGACCAGGAGATCTGGAACCTCAAGCGCGGCGGCCACGACTACCGCAAGATCTTCGCCGCCTACCAGGCCGCGCTGGAGCACCACGGCCAGCCGACGGTGATCCTGGCGAAGACCATCAAGGGTTACGGCCTCGGCCCGCACTTCGCCGGGCGCAACGCGACCCACCAGATGAAGAAGATGACGCTGGAGGACCTCAAGCTCTTCCGCGACGAGATGCACATCCCGATCTCGGACAAGGAACTCGAGGCCGACCCGTACCTGCCGCCGTACTACCACCCCGGCCAGGACAGCACCGACATCCAGTACCTGATGGAGCGGCGGCGTCGGCTGGGCGGCTTCGTGCCGGAGCGGCGGTCCAAGTCCAAGGCACTGGTGCTGCCCGGCGACAAGGTCTACGACGTGGTGCGCAGGGGCTCGGGCAAGCAGGAGGTCGCCACCACGATGGCGTTCGTCCGGCTGGTCCGCGACCTGGCCAAGGACCCCGGCATCGGCGCGCGGATCGTGCCGATCATCCCGGACGAGGCGCGTACCTTCGGCATGGACTCGATGTTCCCCACACAGAAGATCTACAACCCGCACGGCCAGCTCTACACCTCCGTGGACGCGCAGCTGATGCTGGCGTACAAGGAGAGCGAGAGCGGTCAGATCCTGCACGAGGGCATCAACGAGGCCGGCTCGACCGCGTCGTTCACGGCCGCCGGCACGTCGTACGCGACGCACGGCGAGCCGATGATCCCGATCTACATCTTCTACTCGATGTTCGGCTTCCAGCGCACCGGCGACGGGCTGTGGGCGGCGGGCGACCAGATGGCGCGCGGGTTCGTGCTCGGCGCGACGGCGGGCCGCACGACGCTGACCGGTGAGGGCTTGCAGCACGCGGACGGGCACTCGCTGCTGCTGGCCGCGACCAACCCGGCCGTGGTCGCCTACGACCCGGCATGGTCCTTCGAGATCGCGCACATCGTCAAGGACGGTCTGCGCCGGATGTACGGCGAACAGGCGGAGAACGTCTTCTACTACCTGACCGTCTACAACGAGCCCTACGTGCAGCAGCCCGAGCCGGAGAACCTGGATGTGGAGGGTCTGCTGCGCGGCCTCTACCGCTATGCCGAGGCTCCTGCCGGTGAAGGTCCCCGGGCGCAGATCCTGGTGTCGGGTGTGACGATGCCGGACGCATTGCGGGCGCAGGAGATGCTGCGCGAGGAGTGGGGCGTGCGGGCCGATGTGTGGTCGGCGACGTCCTGGGCGGAACTGCGCCGGGACGCCGTCGAGGTCGACCGGTTCAACCTGCTGCACCCGCAGGCCGAGCCGCGCGTGCCGTACGTGACCGAGCGGCTGAACCAGACCGACGGTCCGGTGCTCGCGGTGTCGGACTGGATGCGCGCGGTGCCGGACCTGATCCGGCCATGGGTGCCGAACCAGATGGTGACGCTGGGTACGGACGGGTTCGGCTTCTCCGACACCCGGCCCGCCGCGCGGCGCCACTTCCTGGTGGACGCCCAGTCGATCACGGTGGGAGTGCTGGCGGCGCTGGCCAAGCGCGGCGAGTTCCCGTCGGAGAAGGTCGCCGAGGCGGCTACCCGGTACCAGTTGGATGATCCGCAGGCGGCCGGTCCGCAGCTGTCGGATTCCGGTGCTGCCTGAGAGCTGAACGCGGGGCGCCCCTTCCGGAGACCGAAGCCGGGAGGGGCGCCTTTGTCATGCCTGGAGGTGCGCGTTCATGCCTGGAGGATGCGCGCGGGGTCGAGTTCGATGTCGCGCAGGACGATGCGGCTGCGGAGTTCGCGGGCGCCGTGTTCGCGTTTGATGAGTTCGACGACGAACTCGAGTTCGGGCGGGTCGACGCAGGCGATGTCGAGCAGGTAGTCGTAGTCACCGGTGATGTGCGCGGCGGAGACGACCTGCGGCACGGTGCGCAGACCGCTTTCGAACTCGGCGCCGCTGACGCCCTCGCGAAGCCGCACGTCGGTCAGCGCGCGCAGGGAGCGGCCGAGCACGCGTGGGTCGAGGTGGGCGTGGTAGCCGCGTAGCAGGCCGGTTTCCTTGAGCCTGCGGATCCGCTCGGCGACGGCGTTGGCGGAGAGCCGGACGGTTCTGGCCAGTTCCTGGTAGGTCATCCGGCCGTCGTGCACGAGTGCGGTGAGCAGGTCGCGGTCGATGGCGTCCATGGGCGCGGAGTCTACTGCGGAATTCTCGGTGATTCGGCTCGTTGATCTCTGTTTTTGGGGACATTCGTCGTTCGATCGGTGCGAGTGTCGTGGGGTGAGCGCGAATCCAGCGATGTTTCTGCTTTCTCCCCTGCTGATCGGCACGGTCACCTGGTCGCAGCGTCGGTTCGGCAGCGTGGTCGGCGGGCTGCTCGCGGCGCTGCCGTTGACGTCCGGGCCGGCGATCCTGCTGGTCGGGCTGACGCACGGGGCCGGGTTGGCCGGCTCGGTCGCGGCGAACTCGTTTCCCGGGCTGCTGGTCGCGGCCGGGTTCGATCTGGGGTACGCGGTGGCGGCGCTGCGCTGGTCGTGGCCGGTGGCGCTGGCGGTCGGGGTGGGGGCATACGGGGCGCTCGCGCTGGTAGTGCGGGTGGTCGCGTTGCCGCCGGCGGGCGGGGCGGTGGTGGCGTTGGCCGGGATCGGGCTGATGGTGCGGTACTGGCCGAAGCGGACCGGACGGGTGCGGCGGGTGTTGGCGCCGCCGCGCTGGGACCTGCCGGCGCGGATGGCGACCGCGGGCGGGGTGACCGCGACGATCACCGTGGTCGCGCCGCTGCTGGGCGGGCCGCTGACCGGGTTGCTCAGCCAGTTGCCGATCCTGGGCTGCACCATGGCGGTGTGCACACAGCGGCAGACCGGGCCGGGCGGCGCGGTGTTGTTCCTGCGCACAGTTGTGCTCGGCCTGCCGTGTTGCGTGGTGTTCTACGCGACGGTGGCGCTGACGGTGTCCACGATCGGGCTCGGGCCGGCGTTCGGGCTCGCCTCAGCGTTGGCGCTGGGCCTGCAGGTCGGCGTCTACCTGCGGCAACGCCGTCGACTCGCGACGCGCCGTGCGCGTCCAGTCGAGCCAGCCGCGAATCACCAGGACGGCGAAGACGACGTAGACGGCCGCGCTGAAGTACAGGTGCGAGCTGATCTGCAACGGGACGCCGACCGCGTCGACGAGCAGCCAGACGATCCAGAAGTCGACCAGACCGAGGCCCTGCGCGGCGAAGGCGACCGCGGTGCCGACGAAGATCCAGGCATCCGGCCAGGGCGCCCAGGAGGCGTGCAGATCGGTCAGCAGGAGCGCCATGCCGACGGTGCCGAGGACGAGGGCGGCGAGCACGACGAGCCGTTCGCGCGCGGTCGCCCTGCGGACGACGAGGCCGTAGACCGGGTCGCGCTGCTTGGTGCGGCTCCACGCCCACCAGCCGTAGACGGAGATGGCGAAGATCACGACCTGTCGGCTGGCCAGGCCACCGAGTTGGGCGGAGGTGTAGACGGCGAACAGCAGCACGGTCGCGCCCAACTGCACCGGCCACGCCCAGAGGGTGCGGCGCTTGGCCAGGAACACGACGGCGAGCGCGCACAGCTGGCCGAAGAACTCGGCGTAGGAGACCTTCTCTCCCAACAACGAGAAACCGTTGTTCAGCAACACGTCCACGATCACTGAACATGCCACCAACAGGGGGTTATTCCCGGGTGAATGTGACCAACAAGACCGGAGGTCTGCTCGGCACGCAGAGCACCGAGCAGACCTCTCTCCCCGGTCCCCACCGGTAATTCCACTATGGACTGATCTTGGGCCGCTCGCCAGACACGGGCTCACGTTTCGCCCGATCGAATGATCAGGTCGGCCATTCCGACCGCAGCACGCCGAACACGATCGCGTCGTGCACGCCGCCGGACCAACGACGGGCCTGGCGGAACACGGCCTCCTGGGTGAAGCCGAGCTTGCGGCCGACCGCGATCATGCCGGGATTGCCCGAGTAGGTGGCGTAGTCCAGGCGCAGCGCGTCGGTGGTGTCGAACAGGTAGCTGGTCCACAGGGCGAGCGCCGCGGAGCCGTAGCCCCGGCCCCACCCCCGCTGGTCGTAGATGGCCAGGCCCATCCGGCGCCAGTCGGTCTGCTCGTCCTCCCAGTACCAGTTGACCTGGCCGAGCAGGCCGTCGTCGCCGTCAACCACGGCGAGGCTCTCCCTCGGGGTGGGCAGCATGTCCCGCGGCACGGTGGCGAGCACGGTGAGCCGGTTGAGCTGCTCGGCGACGGCGCGGTGCGTCGGCCTGCCGAAGTAGGGGCCGTCGGTGTCGCGCCAGGGCTGTTCCGGGGCCAGCCACTCGCGCAGCGCGGGCAGGTCGTCGACCGACCAGTCCCGCAGGGCGATCCGTCGGCCGCGCAGGTGCACCACGAGCGCATCGTGCCACCGTCGGCTCGACAACGGCGAACTCGTGTAATTCTTAGGACATGAGCGGACCCCCCAACCAAGGACCACTGGCCCGGGGCACGCTGCAGGCGATCGAGCGGGCGTCGGGCAAACTCGCCGCGGCCAGCGTGGCGTCCATGGAAGCGCGGATGCCGTGGTTCGCGAAGATGCCGGCCGACCGACGGGCCAGCGTGCTGCTGATCGTGCAGACCGGGGTGGCCGGGTTCGTCGAGTGGTTCCACGATCCGCAGACCGCGTTCAAGCTCTCGGTGGACGCCTTCCGCACCGCGCCGCGCGACCTGTACCGGTCGATGAACCTGCGGCACACGGTCGAGCTGGTCCGGGTCGCGCTGGAGGTGCTGGAACAGGAACTGCCGGCGCTGGCCGCGAACGAGCGGGAGCGCGCGGTGCTGACCGAAGCGATCCTGCGCTACGGCCGGGAGATCGCGTTCGCCGCGGCGACCACGTATGCGGGCGCCGCGGAGGCGCGCGGGGCGTGGGACGCGCGGCTGGAGGCGCTGGTCGTGGACGGCGTCGTACGTGGCGACGCCGAGGAGTCGCTGCTCTCCCGCGCCGCCGCGCTCGGCTGGGGACCGGGTGACGAGGCGACCGTGCTGGTCGGCAAGCCGTCCGCGGACGACCCGCCGACGGTGGTGTACGGGGTGCGCAGCAGGGCGGCCCGGCTGGGCAGGCCGGTGCTGTTGAGCGTGCAGGGCACCAGGCTGGTGCTGGTGCTGGGCGGGCACACCGACCACGCGGAGGACGCCGAGCTGATGACCAAGCTGGCCGAGGTGTTCGGGCCGGGGCCGGTAGTGGCCGGGCCGACCGTGGCGAACCTGGGTGACGCGCACCGCAGTGCCACCGACGCGCTGTCCGGCATGCGCGCGGTGGTCGGCTGGCCGGGCGCGCCGAGGCCGGTGCGCGCCGGGGACCTGCTGCCGGAGCGTGCGCTGGCCGGCGACGTCGAGGCGGAGCAGCAGCTGATCGAGCAGGTGGCGCGGCCGCTGGAGGAGGCGGGCGGCGAGCTGCTGGAGACGGTGGACGCCTACCTCGACACCGGCGGCACGCTGGAGGCGTGCAGCAGGCGACTGTTCGTGCACGCCAACACGGTGCGCTATCGGCTGCGCAAGGCGACGGAGCTGACCGGACGCAACGCGGCCGACCCGAGGGACGCGCTGGTGCTGCGGATCGGACTCGCGGTCGGGAGGCTAGCCCGAGCACGAGGTGTCTGGTAGCGGACAGCTACGTGAAACCGACAACAATTTACGGGCGCAAGTGGGTATCTACCTGCGATGTTTGTCGCCACCCTACAAAGACGGCGCCGGGACTTGGTGACCCCCAGCATCACCCGATCAAGGCCCGAAGGTGTTGGCTTAGCGGGTGATCGCACTCCTCGCGCCGGGCCAGGGTGCCCAGAAACCGGCGATGTTGACCCCGTGGCTGGAACTGGACGGCGTGCACGCGCTGCTCAGTGGCTGGTCCGACGCGATCGGGCTGGACCTGGTCCGACTGGGGACGACCGCGGACGCCGAGGAGATCAAGGACACCGCGATCACCCAGCCGCTGATCGTCGCGGCGTCGCTGGTCGCGTTCACCGAGCTGACCAAGCGCGTCGACGTGTCCTCGGACGCGGTGGTCGCCGGCCACTCGATCGGTGAACTCGCGGCGAGCGCGGCGGCCGGCGTCTTCAGCATGGACGACGCGGTGGCGCTCGCCGCCGTGCGCGGCGCGGCGATGGCCGCGGCCTGCGCCCTGGAACCGACCGGCATGGCCGCGCTGATGGGCGGCGACCAGGACGTGGTGCTGGCCACCCTCGCCGAACTGGGCCTGACCCCGGCGAACATCAACGGCGCGGGCCAGATCGTGGTCGCGGGCGGGCTGCCGGCGTTGGCCAAGCTCAAGGAGAACCAGCCCCCGGGCACCAAGCTG
This sequence comes from Pseudonocardiaceae bacterium, assembly GCA_035948315.1. Lineage (GTDB taxonomy): Bacteria > Actinomycetota > Actinomycetes > Mycobacteriales > Pseudonocardiaceae > CAJCJE01. Next base: position 145,729 of record DASZJG010000071.1, read on the forward strand.
ATCGAGCTGAAGGTGGCCGGCGCGTTCCACACCGAGTACATGGCGCCCGCCGTGCGGGCGCTGAGCGCGCGGGCCGAGACCGTGGCGATCAAGGACCCGGTGCGACCGCTGCTGTCCAATGCGGACGGAACGGTGGTACTGGACGGCGCGGAGATGCTGCGTAGGCTCGTCGCCCAGGTGACGCTGCCGGTGCGGTGGGACAGGTGCATGGCGACCATGGCCGAGCGCGGCGTGACGACGACCGTCGAGCTGACCCCGCCCGGTCCCCTGTCGGGCCTGGTCAAGCGTGAACTGAAAGGCACGAAGACCGTGCAGCTCAAGACTCCCGACGACCTGGACAAGGCCGCCGAGGCGCTGGCCGAGGAGGGCGAATGACCGTCAAGGTCGAACTCCAGCGGCCCAAGGCGAACGTGGCCGGCACCCGCATCCTCGGGACCGGCAGTGCCCAGCCGGACCGGATCGTCACCAACGACGACCTGTCCAAGATCATGGACACCAACGACGAGTGGATCCGCGAGCGGGTCGGTGTCGTCGAGCGCAGGCTGATCGGGCCCGACGGTGATACCCAGGTCGTCGACATGGGCGCCGAGGCGGGCCGCAGGGCGCTGGTCGACTCGGGCGTCGATCCGTCCGAAGTGGACACCGTGATCGTGGCGACCTGCACGATGCCCAACCAGATCCCGAACGCGGCGGCCACCGTCGCCGACCGGGTGGGCATCAAGGCGGCCGGGGCTTTCGACCTCAACGCGGCGTGCGCCGGGTTCTGCTACGCGCTCAACACCGCCTCCGACCTGATCCGCGGCGGCTCGGCGAGCAAGGTGCTGGTGGTCGGCGCGGAGAAGTTCACCGACTGGGTCGAGCCGACCGACCGGGGCAACGCGATCATCTTCGGGGACGGCGCGGGCGCGGTGGTGGTCGGACCGTCCGAGGAGACGCGGATCGGACCGGTCAGCTGGGGCAGCGCCGGTGACCTCGCGGACCTCATCTACATGCGCGACAACCGCTGGATCTACCAGGAGGGCCAGTCGGTCTTCCGGTGGGCGACCACGCAGGTCGCGCCGATCGCGCTGCGCGCGCTGGAGGTCGCCGGGCTCAAGCCGTCCGATGTGGACGTGCTCATCCCGCACCAGGCGAACCTGCGGATCGTGAACGCGATCGCGAAGAAGCTGCGCTCGGTCGGCGCCCGGGACGACATGGAGGTGGCCGACGACATCATGTACTCGGGCAACACCTCCTCCGCGTCCATCCCGATGGCGCTGGACCACATGCGCGCGGCGGGCCGGGTCAGCAGTGGTGATGTACTTCTGCTGGTCGGTTTCGGTGCCGGGCTGTCCTACGGCGCTCAGGTCGTGATCAGCCCGTAACCTCACCCCAACGTTGCACACACTCAAGGAAGGAACGTACGTGGCGAACGAGGAAATCGCGAAGGAACTGGCGGACATCGTCGAGGAGATCGCCGGTGTCGCTGCGGCCGACGTGACCGAGGACAAGTCCTTCGTGGATGACCTGGACATCGACTCGCTGTCCATGGTTGAGATCGCCGTGCAGGCGGAGGACAAGTTCGGCGTCAAGATCCCCGACGACGAGCTGGCGAACCTCAAGACCGTCGGCGACGCGGTGAACTACATCGCCAGCAAGTCGGCCTGAGTTTTCAGGAGCAGAGCAATATGAGTTCTGACGACGTTGTCGTCACCGGACTGGGCGCGACGACCCCGCTTGGCGGGGACGTCGCGTCCCTCTGGGACGGCCTGTTGGCCGGTAGGAGCGGTATTCGCACCATCGAGGCGGACTGGCCGGAGAAGTTCGAGCTGCCCTCCCGCATCGCTGGTGCGCTTGCCGTCGAGCCGACCGAGATACTGCCGAGGGTCGAGGCGCGCCGCCTGGACCGCTGCGAGCAGGTGGCCATGGTCGCGGCGAAGCAGGCATGGGCGGATGCCGGATTCGGCGAGAACAACGACGACGGCGTTGTGGAACCGGAGCGGTTGGGCGTGATCATCGGCACCGGCATCGGTGGCGTGCACACCCTGCTGGACATGGACGACCTGCTCGAAACGGCCGGTCTGCGCAAGGTGTCGCCGCTGACCGTGCCGATGCTGATGCCCAACGGTCCCGCCGCGCACGTCGGTCTCGCGCTCAAGGCGCGCGCCGGGGTGCACGCGCCGGTGTCCGCGTGCGCATCCGGTGCCGAGGCGTTGGCCTGGGCGTTCCGCATGCTGAAGATGGGCGAGGCGGACGTGATCGTGGCCGGTGGCGCCGAGGCGGCCATCACCCCGATCTGCATGGCGGGGTTCTGCCAGGCGCGGACCATGAGCACCCGCAACGACGAGCCGGAGCGGGCCTCCCGCCCGCTGGATGCCGACCGGGACGGTTTCGTGCTCGGCGAAGGCGCGGGCATGCTGGTGCTGGAGCGCGGCGACTACGCGCGGGCCCGGGGTGCGCGGATCTACGGCAGGCTCGCCGGGATCGGCACCAGCTCGGACGGGTACCACATCACCGCGCCCGACCCGGAGGGCGCGGGCCAGATCAGGGCGGTCACGGCCGCGCTGCGCAGCGCCGACCTCTCCCCCGCCGACATCGGCCACGTGAACCTGCACGCCACGTCCACTCCGGTCGGTGACCCGGCCGAGGCGGCCATGGTGCGCAAGGCCATCGGCCAGCACGCCATCCTGACCGCGCCCAAGGGTTCGCTCGGGCACCTGCTCGGCGCGTCCGGCGCGGTGGAGTCGATCGCCTGTCTGCTCTCCGTTCGGGACGGGATCATCCCGCCCACCGCGAACCTGGAGAAGCTGGACCCGGCCGTCGACCTGGACGTGGTCTCCGGTGAGCCGCGCAAGGTCGAGCTGAAGGCCGCGGTCAACGACTCGTTCGGGTTCGGCGGGCACAACGTCGCGCTGGTTTTCACGGCCTGAGCCGATTCCGGTGCGGTGCCTCAGCAGTTCATGAGCTGGGGCACTGCGCCGCGAGCGGGTGCGGCGAGCCGGACGGGTTCACATCGATGCGCCAGCTGCCGTTCGTGTTCACCAGCGGCATCACCTGACTCCAGTTCACGCAGGTGAACTGCGCGAAGCTCGGCGCCTGTGCCAGCGCCTGGGTGCTGGTGAACGTGATCAGCACGCGCAGCTGACTACCGGGCGATGAGTTGATCCGGTAGACGTACATGCTGCCGTCCTGAGTGGACTTGTAGCCGTTCTGCCATTTCCCCGGCAGGTTCTCGGCGATCAACGCGGGCGTCGCCACCGACTCCCACTCCTGGTAGTTGTGGTCGTTGATCGAGTTGAAGTAGACCTGCAACAGGTTCTGGACGGTCGCGCCGTAGGGCGAGGCGGCCGAGTCGGCGGAGAGCTGCACCTTCGGCGAGCCGGGCTGTTTGACCGGCTGACCGGAGGTCGGCGCCGAGGTCGGCGGCGGTGCGGCCACCGGCGGGGTGCTGGCGTTCGCGGCCGGCTGGTAGATGCTGCGCGCGACCAGACCGCCCACCGCGGTGAGCACGAGCACGACTCCGATCACCGGCCCGATCCACGGGCGGCTCGACTGGCGGTCCGAAGGCACGTCAGAAAGATTGCCACACCCACTCGGGTGAGTCCTGGTCAGCCCACGCGGTGCAGCCAGGTCACCGGGGCGCCGTCGCCCGCCCGGCGGAAGGGCTCAAGGGCCTCGTCCCATGGCGCGCCGAGCAGCTTGTCCACGTGGTGCGCGAAGGACTCGCCGTTGCGGGTGTTCATGGCCAGCGTGCGCAGCTGGTCCTCGCCCACCACGATGTCGCCGTTGGCGCTCGTGCGGGCATGCCAGAGACCGAGGCCGGGGGCGAAGCAGAAGCGCTCGCCGTCCACGCCCGCACTGGGCTCCTCGGTGATCTCGAAACGCAGCATCGGCCACGCGCGCAGGGCGGTGACCAACTGGCCGCCGGTGCCGGGATCCGCGGTCCAGCTGCACTCGGCGCGGAGTTGTCCCGGCGCGGCCGGCTGCGCCGTCCACTGCAAGGGCGCGCGGACGTTCAGGGTGCCGGAAATCGCCCACTCGACGTGCGGACAGACCGCAGACGGCGACGAGTGGACGTAGATCGCGCCACTGGTGCTGCTACGGGTGCTCACGGCTGACCTCCGCTGCTCGACGAGGGACGTCTTCCCCTACGCCCTCACCAGCGGTGGTTTCACCTAGAGATCACTCGTTGTGGCGCCATTCTGCCCCCTGATGGTCCACTCCCGCCAGCGGAACTCACGATAAGGGTGACCATGTGACATGGTTCGTGGTCTTGATCACGGTCAGTAGTGCTGGGTAGCCGACCTCCGCCACGCTCGGTACGGCGATACGGTTTGCACAGCAGCTGTGGACAAATCGTTGCCGACGGACAGTAACTACTTGTTGGAGGTGTGCCGTGCGGCTGGTCCGGCTCGGCACCGAGACCTCGCGAGTGGGCACGGACCTGCGAGCCGCGCTGTCGACCTGGGGTCGCGGCGACACGGTGCTGGGCGGGGTCGCCCTGCTCGGCCTGCAACCAATGTCGACCGACCTGCCCGTGGACGCGATCGTGCTGGTGCCGCGCGGCCTGCTGGTCGTGGTCGGGGTCGACCTGCCCGATCCGGCGATGCGGCTGGAGGCGCCGCTGGCCGGGCAGTGGAAGACCGACGGCTGGCCGCTGGTCCGCCCGGACGGCGTGATCAACCCGGCGGGCGAGGCGCTGGCCGCCGCCGCGGCCATCTCGCGGCACCTGCAGGCCAGCCGGGTCGAGCCGGTGCCGGTGAGCACGATCATCGCGGTGGGGCCGTTCGTCAGCCAGGTCGTGCAGCCCACCGTCGACCTGCACCGGGGCGTGCGGGTGCTGCATCCGCAGGGCAAGAGCATGCTGACCGCCGCGCGCGAGCTGGCCACCTACGACCGGCCGTGCACGGTCGACGCGGCCCGGCAGCTGCTCAGGGCGCTCGCCGGCGACCAGGTCACGCTGACCACGGCCGAACTGGCCGCCGAGGGCTTCCCGGACGTGGTCACCAAGGACATGGCGACGGCGAGCACCACGCTGATCCCGAAGATCGCCGACGCCGACCCGCCGCCCCGGCCCGCGCCGAAGTCCAAGCGGCCGGGCCTACAGCGCTGGCTTCCGATCGGCGCCGCCGTGCTGCTGGGCGCGCTGCTGATCGCCGGCATCGGCGTCGCACTGTCCTCCTCCTCCGGCGGCGACGATCCGCCCGCGCCGGGCACCTCGACGTCGGCCAAGCCTGCGCCGGTGACCGTGCACGGCACCGCGTTCGCGCCGCAGGCGGCCGCGCACGACGCGAACTGCGCCAACAGCGCGTACGGCGACGTGCAGGTGTGGCTGACCACGCATCCCTGCCAGCTGGCCCGCTCGCTGTACTCGGCGACCGTGAACGGCCAACCGGTCGCGGTCGCGATGGCCGTGCTCAACTTCCCGGACCCGACCACCGCGTCCTCGTTCGTGTCGGTGGCCAACGCGCCGGGCAGCGGGAGCATCACCGACCTGGTCGCGGACGGCAAGGGCTGGACGGGCGGCCCGAAGTCCTTCGACAACGCGGCCTACTCCGTGACCACTCAGGGCCCGATCGTGCGGCTGGTCGAGGTCGTGTGGATCAAGAAGACCTCCCAGCCCGACGACGCCACGCTGCGCCGGATCGCGGGCGACGCCGCCGGGCTGCCCTCGGCACCGTGACCGAGGACGTCCGGCTCATATGCTGATCAGGTGGATCCCGCGAACCTGACCCTGCCCGAGACGCTGCTGCGGCTGCCCAGTTTCGTGATGTTCCAACTGTTCCGGGAGACCCGCAGGCTGACCGCCGAGTTCGGCGACGAGGGCCTGCGCCTGCCGCACCTGGCCATCCTGTGCAGCCTGGTCGAGAACGGGCCGAGCGCACAGAAGGACATCAGCGCGCGGCTGCGCATCGACCCGAGCGACCTGGTCGCGTTCCTCGACGACCTGGAGAAGGCCGGCCTGGCCACCCGCGAACGGGACCGCACCGACCGCCGCCGCTACCTGGTCACGCTGACCGAGAAGGGCCGCACCGTGCAGCGGCGCAGACTGGCCATGTCGCAGCGGATGGACGACGCGCTGCTCACCCCGCTGAGCGAGGCCGAGCGCGAGCAACTGCACGCGCTGCTGCTGCGCGCCTACGCCCACCACGACCCGGACCGGGTGCCCGCCGACCTCCGTTAGGCGGTCGCGAGCGTGTAGCCGAGCAGGACGGCGCCGAGTCCGGCGACCAGGCTGATGCCGACGTTGGCCACGGCGTAGAAGCGGGCGCGCTGCTCCCAGAGCCGCATGGTCTCGAAGCTGAACGTGCTGTAGGTGGTGAGCGCGCCGCAGAAGCCGGTGCCGAGCAGGGTGAGCAGCTGGCTGGGCAGGCCGGTGCCGAGACCGGCGAGCACGCCGAGCACGAGAGAGCCGCTGATGTTGACGGCCAGCGTGCCCCACGGGAACAGCGAATCGTGCCTGGCCTGCACGGACCGGTCGGCGAGATAGCGCAGCGGCGCGCCGACGATGGCGCCGAGAAAGACGAGCAGGACCGTCATGCCCGTGCCTCCGACAGCTCCGGCTCGGCGGCTTTGCGCACGATCCGTCTGGTCAGCCAGGTCGCCAGGGACACCGCGAGCAGCGCGCAGAGCAGCGTGCCGGCCAGGTAGGCGAAGGCCAGCGGGACCGTGCCGGGGCGGAGCAGGCCGCGGAACTCGTTGGTATAGGTGGAGAACGTGGTGAAGCCGCCGAGGATGCCGGTCCCGAAGAACGGCCGCAGCAGCGGATTGCTCGAATATACCTCGGTGATCAGCACCATCAGCATGCCGATCAGGGCGCAGCCGAGCACGTTGATCAGGAAGGTGCCGTACGGGAAGTGGCCCGGCGTGGTGGGCAGCAGCAGGCCGATGCCGTAGCGGGCGAGGGCGCCGAGGCCACCGCCGAGCGCGACCACGAGCAGCACGCGACCGTGCGAGCGGGCCAACTCCGCGCGTTGGGCGGGAACGTGGACATCGACATCGGAGTCGATGGGACGGGGGTCGGTCACGGACAGAATCCTCCTACTCGAATGAGTAGGGACCGTTGGCGACCAGCGATGTCGCGGTTGGTGACGGCGAGCCCCACCGCCGTTTCCAGTCGCGATCTTAACGTCCGAAACGGCCCGGACCTGGCACGATGCGCTGTGTGTCCAGTCACACCGCGTTGTCGCTAGGCGCTCTCCGCGTCCGCGCCCAGACCACCGATCCCCTGGTGCAGGCGGACCATGCTGGTGACCATCTCGGCGACCTGCGGATCGTCCACGAGGTAGACCTGTCGCCTGCCCTCCCGGCGGGAGCGCACCAGGCCGGCCAGTTTCAGCTTGGCCAGGTGCTGGCTGACCGCGGGCACGGTGCTGCCGACCTCGGCGGCCAACGTGCCGACGTCGCGTTCTCCCTTGGCCAGCAACCAGACGATCTGCAGCCGCGCGGTGGCGGCGAGCATGCCGAACGTGCCGGCGGCCTGCTGCAACACCTGCGCCGGCAGCGCCGCGTGCCGGTCAGTCAACGGCTCGACCATGAACCAGTGGTCACCCTCTCCGATCGGGTCGACGCTGTGGTCGACAATGTGGTCGACGGACCCCAGATGAACCATCTCACTTGCGCAACCAATTGACTAATGTGGGTGACCGGTGTGTACTGCTTCTCGCGCCGTGTACGGCACGGCGGGTATCGCCATGCGAGGGACGAGGAGGTGAGATCGCGTGAGCACTGATGGAAGTAGTCGCCGCCACGCGGATCGCACGCCTGGCAGGCGTCGGGAGCTGCCCAGCAGCTGAACCGAGGGTCCGTGTGGTCGCCACGCTCGACAACCGTTCCGGCGTACGCCTCGAACCACTCGGGACCTCTCATGCCCCTCACGGACCCTTCCCTCAAGGACACTGCCCTCTGGCCAACACTCGCGCTGGCCAACACCTCAGACACCCGGCTGTTCCGCCGCGTCGAGAGCGGCCCTCGGGGCCTCACCGAACACGAGGCATCGCAACGCCTCGCCGAGAACGGCGAGAACGGCGTCGAGCCGCGCGCCCCCCACCGCTGGCCCGCGCTCGTGCTGGCCGCGATCGCCAGCCCGTTCGTCGCGCTACTGCTCGGCCTGGACCTGATCTTCTGGCTGCTCGGCGACGTGCGCGGTGGCGCGACCGTGAGCGTGATGGTCGCCATCAGCATCGGCCTGCGTGCCTGGCAGGAACATCGCTGCCGGCACGCCGTGGACGCGTTGCGCGACCTCGTCACCACGACCGCGACCGTACGCCGTCGGGCCACCGAGACGGCACCGCCGACCGTGCGCGAGGTGCCCGTCGCCGATCTCGTCGTCGGCGATCTGGTGCTGCTCGCCCCGGGCGACCGGGTGCCGGCCGACCTGCGGCTGCTGCGCGCCAACCACCTGCTCGTCGACCAGTCCGTGCTCTCCGGCGAGGCGCTGCCGGTCACCAAGCACGGCCCGGACGGCACCCGGGCGGCGAACGCGTTGGAGGCGGGCGCGCTGTGCTTCGCGGGCAGCACGGTCACCTCGGGTTCGGCGACCGCGGTGGTGATCGGCACCGGCTCGGACACCTGGTTCGGCGCGGTCGCGTCGGCGGGCGTCGCTCGGCACGCGCCGTCCAGCTTCGACCTCGGCGTCCGGTCGGTCACCTCGCTGCTGATCCGGTTCATGCTGGTGCTGGTGCCGATCGTGCTGGCGCTCAAGGGGTTCACCACCGGGAACTGGACGGAGGCCGCGCTGTTCGCGGTGTCCGTCGCGGTCGGGCTCACCCCGGAGATGCTGCCGGCGGTGGTGACCACGAACCTGGCCAAGGGCGCGGCGTTCATGGCCCGCCGCAAGGTGATCGTCAGGCGGCTCGGCGCCATCCAGGACCTCGGCGCGATGACCGTGCTGTGCACGGACAAGACCGGCACGCTCACCCAGGACCGGGTCGAACTGGCCAACACGGTGGACATCTGGGGCGAGCCCGACGAGGACGTGCTGGGCTACGCCCGGCTGGCCGGCCGGTTCACCACTGTCCCTGATGGACAGTTCGATGCCGCGCTCGGCGCGGTGCGGATCGACTCCGAGTTCGACTTCGTCGACGAACTCCCCTTCGACCCCGACCGCCGCGCGGCCACCGTGATCCTGTCCCGCGAGCACGGCGGGGACGACGAGCACGTCCTGATCACCCGGGGCGACCCGGACGCGGTACTGGCCCGCTGCTCGCACGTGCGCGTGGACGGCCGCCTCCGCCCGCTCACGGGCGACCTGGTCGAGCAGGCTCGGGAGGTGGCCCGCGCGCACGCCGAGCACGGCCTGCGCATGCTCGCGGTCGCCGCGTCGGTCCTGCCGGCGCGCCGGTTGCGCTACACCGAGGACGACGAGCGCGACCTGGTGTTCGTCGGGTTCGCCGGCTTCCACGACCCGACCAAGCCCTCCGCGCGCGCCGCCGTCGACGAACTGCGCGCGCACGGCGTCGCGGTGAAGATCGTCACCGGCGACAACCCGCTGGTGGCGGCACGAGTGTGCGCGGAGGTCGGCGTCGAACCGGGCGAGATCGTGCTCGGGTCGCGGGTGGACCGCTGCGACGACGACACACTGCGCGCCCTCGCCGCGCGCACCACCGTGTTCGCCAAGGTGACGCCGACGCAGAAGGCGCGCATCGTGCGGGCGCTGCGCGCGCACGATGAGGTGGTCGGGTTCCTGGCCGACGGCGCGAACGACATCATCGCGCTGCGCGAGGCCGATGTCGGCATCTCGGTCGACGGTGCGGTGGACGTCGCGCGGGACGTGGCCGACATCATCCTGTTGGAGAAGGACCTCTCCGTGCTCGGCCATGGCGTGATCGAGGGCCGCCGCACGCTCGCCAACACGATGAAGTACGTGAAGGCGTCGGCCTCCTCGAACTTCGGCAACGCGCTGTCCATCGTGCTCGCCTCGGCCTTCCTGCCGTTCCTGCCGATGCTACCGATCCAGTTGCTGGTGCAGAACCTCACCTACGACCTGGCGCAGCTCTCCCTGCCCTGGGACCGGGTCGACCCGGACTACCTGCGCCGCCCGCGCCGTTGGGTCGCGGGCGACCTGGCGTGGTTCATGCTGCTGCTCGGTCCGGTCAGCTCCGTGTTCGACATGGCGACGTTCGCCGTGCTCTGGTGGGTTTTCGGCGCGGACTCGGCCGCGCACCAGTCGCTGTTCCAGGCCGGCTGGTTCGCCGAGGGCCTGGTCTCGCAGATCCTGGTGGTGCTGGTGATCCGCAACCGGCGCCTGCGCGGCGGCCCGCGCCCCTCCCGGCCGGTGCTGACCGTGTTCGCGGTGGCCGTCCTGTTCGGACTGTCACTCGTCTTCACCCCGGCCGCCGGCTTACTGCACCTGAATCCGTTGCCAGTGGCCTATCTGCCCTGGCTCGCCGTGATCGTGACCGCCTATTGCGCCTGCGTGCGCTGGGTCAAACCCGACTGATCTCCCTCAGAAAAAGCCCACCTGACCGACCGCCACACGGAGGCAGGAAAAATGACCACGCTTGAAATGCTCGCCCGGATCGGCACCGGAGTCGGACTCGGCGCCCTGATCGGATTCGAACGCCAATATCGCGCCCGGATGGCGGGCCTGCGCACCAATGCGCTCGTCGCGGTCGGCGCCACCCTGTTCGTGCTGCTCTCCGCGCACGGCTTCGGCGGCCTGTCCGGCAGCGGCGCCGCCGACCCGACCCGGGTCGCCGCGCAGATCGTGTCCGGCATCGGCTTCCTCGGCGCAGGCGTGATCATGCGCGACGGCCTGAACGTGCGTGGCCTGAACACCGCGGCCACCCTGTGGTGCGCGGCCGCGGTCGGCGCGCTGGCCGGCGCGGGCCTGTTCGAGATAGCCGCCGTCGGCACCCTGGTCGTGCTGGCCGCGAACATCGTGCTGCGCCGGATGGGTCGCGCCGTGGACCGCCGTCCGCAGGCGGGCGAGGAAGTCACCACCTACTACACCTTCCTGGCGGTCGCCAGGGACGAGGCCGAGGCGCACGTACGCGCACTGCTGGTGCAGTCCTTGAGCCGCACCGACTTCCAGCTGCTCTCCGTGTCCAGCACCAACTCGCCTGCCGACGGCCTGGTCGAGGTGCGCGCCGAACTGGTCGCGGACAACCGGGACGACAAGCAGATGGAACTGGCCGTGTCCCGCCTCTCGCTCGAACCACAGGTGACCAGCGTGCGCTGGGACGTGCGCACCGAGCACAACGAGCCGACGCCCCGGACGAACGGCTGGCTGACCGCCCGCACCCGGGCCGGATCCGACAGCGAGGATGACTGACATGTCGATGCTGCGTGCCTTCCCCTCACGCAACGCGCTGATCCGACCAAGACAAAGTGTCATCGATGTCGCCGTGTTCTTCGGCATCGCGGTGCTGCTGTGGATCATCATCCGCACCAGCAGCGGCTTCTCGGTGCCGTTCAACCCGTCCAACGCGCCGTCCACGGTGTCGACCGACGTGTCCGCACTGCCCTACTACGCGGCCCGTTCGCTGCTGCGGATGTTCATCGCGCTGGCCCTGTCCGTGCTGTTCACCTTCGTCTACGCGACCGCGGCCGCGCGGTTGCGTCGGGCGCAGAAGGTCCTGCTGCCGATCCTGGACATCCTGCAGTCCGTGCCGATCCTGGGCTTCCTGTCGGTCACCATCACCGCGTTCATCGCCCTGTTCCCCGGCTCCGAACTGGGCCTGGAGTGCGCGTCGATCTTCGCGATCTTCACCTCCCAGGCGTGGAACATGACCTTCGCCTTCTACCATTCGCTCGTCGCGCAGCCGCGTGACCTGGACGAGGCGTCCCGGCTGCTGCGGCTGACCCGGTGGCAGCGGTTCTGGCGGATGGACGTGCCGAGCGGGATGATCCCGCTGGTCTGGAACGGGATGATGAGCTTCGGCGGCGGCTGGTTCTTCCTGGTCGCGTCCGAGGCGCTCTCCGTGGACAACCACACCTACGTGCTGCCCGGCATCGGCGCCTACGTCTACACCGCGAACCAGCAGGGCCAGTGGAACAAGATCCTGATCGCCATCGCGGTGATGGTGATCATGGTCATCGGGGTGAATGTGCTGTTCTGGCGGCCGTTGACCGCGTGGGCCGAGCGGTTCCGGTTCGAGGACTCCGAAGCCGCGGAGAAACCCCGCAGCGTCGTGTTGAACCTGCTGCGCCGCTCCCGCCTGCCCAAGCTGCTCGGCCGCGTGCTCGGCTGGACGGTCGCGCCGATGGACCTGGTGATGGGCAAGTTCGGTCTGGCCGACTATCCGCTGCTGTTCTCCCGGGCCCGGCGGCGCGTGATCGACGTCGTGTTCGCCGTCGTCGTGCTCGCCGCCGTCGCCTTCGGCCTGTTCGAGGCGCTGTCCTATGTGCACTCGACGGTCGGTCTCGGCGAGTTCCCGCACGCGCTGTTGCTCGGCCTGTTCACCTTCGGCCGGGTACTGCTGCTGCTCGCGGTGGCCACCGCGATCTGGGTGCCGATCGGCGTGTGGATCGGACTCAATCCCAAGGTGTCCCGGCTCGCCCAGCCGATCGTGCAGGTGCTGGCCAGTTTCCCCGCGCAGTTCCTGTTCCCGATCGCGGTCGCGGTGTTCGTCGCCACCGGGATCAGCCTGAACTGGGGCGGAATTCTGCTGATGGCGCTCGGCGCGCAGTGGTACATCCTGTTCAACGTGATCGCAGGCGCCAGCGCGATCCCGAACGACCTGCGCGAGGCATCGGCCAGCCTGCACCTGACCAGGACGCTGTGGTGGCGCAGGCTGATCATCCCCGGCATCTTCCCCAGCTACGTCACCGGCGCGATCACCGCGGCGGGTGGCGCGTGGAACGCCTCGATCGTCGCGGAAGTGGTCACCTATCACACGCACCAGCTGACCGCGAGCGGACTCGGCGCCTACATCGCGGCCGCAGCGGGCGCCGGCGACTTCCCGCGCCTGCTCGTCGGCGTCTCCGTGATGAGTCTCTACGTCGTCGGCCTGAACCGGACGTTCTGGCGTCGCCTCTATGACATCGCCCAGCAGCGCTTCTCGTACTAAGGAGGGTCCCCATGACCGAAGTCATCGTCGAGGTTTCCGAGCTGTCCAAGAGCTTCACCGGCTCCGAGGGCGACGAGCTGCGCGTGCTCGACAACATCAACCTGCGACTGCGCTCCGGCGAGATCGTCGCGCTGCTCGGCCGGTCCGGCTCGGGCAAGTCCACGCTGCTGCGCACCATCGCCGGCCTGATTCCGCCGACCAGCGGCCACGTCAGCTACCGGGGCACCGAACTCAACGGCGCCAACCCCGGCGTGGCCATGGTGTTCCAGACCTTCGCGCTGATGCCGTGGCTCACCGTGCAGGACAACGTCGAACTCGGCCTCGCCGCGCGCGGCGTCCCGACCGCCAAGCGCAAGGAGCTCGCCGAGAACGCGATCGACGTGATCGGCCTGGACGGCTTCGAATCCGCCTACCCCAAGGAACTCTCCGGCGGCATGCGGCAGCGCGTCGGCTTCGCACGGGCGATCGTGCTCGAACCGGACCTGCTGCTGATGGACGAGCCGTTCTCCGCGCTCGACGTGCTCACCGCCGAGAACCTGCGCACCGAGCTGATGTCGCTGTGGCAGAGCGGGCAGTTCCCGACCAAGGGCATCTGCATCGTCACGCACAACATCGAGGAGGCCGTGCAGCTCGCCGACCGGGTCATCGTGCTCGGCGCCAACCCTGGCCGCATCCGCGCCGAGGTGCCGATCACCCTGGACCGACCGCGCGACCGCCGCTCCCCCGCCTACGGCGCGCTCGTGGACCAGCTCTACGACCTGCTCACCGGACGAGCCTCGGACGAGCCGGAGGTCGCCGGCACCAGGGCCACGCCGACCGCCAAGCCGCTGCCGGTGGTGTCCGTCGGCGGGCTGGCCGGTCTGGTGGAGATCGTCTACGCCTGGGGTGGCCGGGTCGACCTGCCGGACATCGCGGCCGAGCTGAACTTCGAGATCGACGACCTGCTCCCCCTCGTCGACGCGGCCGTCATGCTCGGCCTGCTCACCGTCGAGGGCGCCGACCTGCTGCTCACCGACATCGGCAAGGAGTTCACCACCGCCGACATCCAGCACAGCAAGGAGATCTTCGCCGAACAGGCCAGCGAACACGCGCCGCTGGTCCGGACGATCTGGCGGGCGCTGAACTCCAGCGCCGACGGCAGCCTGCGCGACGGTTTCTTCCTCGACCTGCTCCGCCGCGGCTTCTCCCGAACCGAGGCACAGCAGCAGTTGGACACGGCCATCGACTGGGGCCGTTACGGGGAGTTGTTCGACTACGACTCGGACAGCGGGCAGATCAGCGTCGACCCTGCCGCGCGCAGTAGTGTCGGCAGGTAGAAGACATGCCACAAGCAGTCGGAAAGGCGGAGCAGTGGGAGAGATCAGTCGGGTCGGGGTGGTCGGCGCCGGGTTGATGGGGTCCGGCATTGCCGAGGTGTGCGCGCGAGCCGGCCTCGACGTGCTGGTCAACGAGGTCAACCAGGAAGCGGCCGACGCGGGCAGGACGCGCGTCACCAAGTCGATCCAGCGGGGCGTGCGCAACGGCAAACTCTCCGAGACCGACGGCGACGCCGCGCTCGGCAGGCTGCGCTTCACCACCGACCTCGGCGACTTCGCCGACCGGCAGATCGTGGTCGAGGCCGTCGCCGAGCACGAGCCCACCAAGGTCGAGGTGTTCGCCACCCTGGACAAGGTGGTCGAATCGGCCGACGCCATCTTCGCGTCCAACACCTCCTCGATCCCGATCATGAAGCTCGCGATGGCGACCAAGCGCCCGCAGCAGGTCGTCGGCGTGCACTTCTTCAATCCGGTGCCGGTGCTGAAGCTGGTCGAGCTGATCCCCTCGCTGCTCACCGACGAACAGACCCAGGCGCGCGCCGAGTCCTTTGTCACCGGACCGCTCGGCAAGACCGTGGTTCGCTCCCAGGACCGGGCAGGCTTCGTGGTGAACGCGCTGCTCATCCCGTATCTGCTCTCGGCGATCCGGATGTTCGAGTCCGGTTTCGCGTCCGCCGAGGACATCGACAACGGCATGGTGCTGGGCTGCGCGCACCCGATGGGTCCGCTCGCGCTGACCGACCTGATCGGCCTGGACACCACCAAGGCCGTCGCCGAGTCGATGTACGCGGAGTTCAAGGAGCCGCTGTACTCGCCGCCGCCGCTGCTGCTGCGCATGGTCGACGCCGGCCTGCTCGGCAAGAAGAGCGGCCGCGGTTTCCACGACTACGCGCACTGACCGGATGCCGGCATCGCCCCTGGCCCTCGCGGGTCGGGGGCGATGCCGGCTAACGGTATGTCAGAGCATTCTCGTATCCTGCATAGACAACATCTCCCGCAGGAACACCGGGAAACCAAGGGGAATCGTGGCAAGCAAGACCGTGGTCGAGTGGGTCGACGACATCGACGGAGGGCCCGCGGCGGAGACCGTGACCTTCGCGCTCGACGGCGTCGAATACGAGATCGACCTCTCCACCGAACACGCCACCGCGCTGCGTGCGTCGATGAAAGAGTTCATTCGCAAGGCCCGGACGGAAGAAGCGGCCGCCGCGCGGCGCACTCCAGCGCAGGACGTGCCGGACGAGGACGACGAACTCGGCCTGATGCCCGCGCCCACCCCGGCCGATTCGTCCCGGCACCTGCCGGCGCCGAGGAGTGCGATCAAGTCCCGCATTTCCGCCGCGCAGCTCGCGATGGACGTCGAAGGTTTCGACGAGGCCGACGAACCGCCTGCCAAGCGCGCCCGCGCCCCGCGAAAAGCGACAGCCGAGAAAGCGAAAACCACTCCAGTGAAAGCCACTCCGGCGAAAGCTGCCGCGAAAACCGCCTCCGCGAAAACGACGGAGAAAGCGGCGAAGGCCCCGGCACGCACAACCGCGGCCGCCAAAACCACGGTGAAAGCCGCCCCCGCGCCCACCGCGAAGCCCGAACCTGCCGTGAAAACCGCTGAGCCGGCGCCCGCGCCGAAAACCGCTAAGGTGGCGCCCGCACCGAAAGCCGCCGAGCCGGCCCCCGCACCGAAGGCCGCCGAGCCTGCGCCGAAGGCCGCCGAGCCTGCGCCGAAACCGGCGACACCCGAGCCCGAACCGCAGCGCCCGACCATGGCGTCACCCTTCAGCCAGCCGGCCGCGGCCGCCGCGACCGCTCCGGCCAAGAAGGACGGTCCTGCCAACCCGCCGATGATCACCTTCAGCTCGGCCAAGCCGTAGCCGTTGACCCAAACAGGCCATTAGATCTTGGGCAAACGGCGCACGGAGGGCGTTGCCGACTCGCCGAGCCGGTCGATCGCCTCGATCGCGTACGGCGACGGTTTGCCCCAGCGCAGCCAGCGCGGCACGCCGAACGCCGCCGATCGCAGGCCGCGCAGCAGCGCCACCGAGCCGTCGCGCGGGTACGGGTCG
This sequence comes from Pseudonocardiaceae bacterium, assembly GCA_035948315.1. Taxonomy (GTDB): domain Bacteria; phylum Actinomycetota; class Actinomycetes; order Mycobacteriales; family Pseudonocardiaceae; genus CAJCJE01. Next base: position 162,097 of record DASZJG010000071.1, read on the forward strand.
CGGCCGTAGAGGTCGATCCCCCAACTCGGCAGCAGCGAGTAGGCGAGGTGCCCGATCAACGTCGTGTACACCGGCCTGCCCAGCCGCAGCGGCAGTCGCAGCGGCGGCCAGTGCAGGAACCGATAGACGATGTCGGTCTCGGCCGTGCGGGCCAGTTCCGACCGCATGTCCGCGAAGTAGGCGCGCATCTGCGCCTGGCTGCCCGGCACGTCCTCGGCGTGCAGGCCGACCAGGGTCGCGGTCTGCCGCTGCTCGTCCAGGTACCGGTCGGCCTGACGATCGGTCAGTGGGTAGCCCGCCGTGCGCGTCACCGCGAGGAACGAGGACACCTCCGCGCAGTGCACCCAGCGCAACAGCTCGGGATCGTCGATCCGGAACGTCTCGCCGGTGCGCGAATCCTTGGCCCGCAACGACCGGTGAATGCCGCGCACCTTCGCGGCCGCCTCGGCGACCCGGTCCTTCGGACCGTAGGTGCTCAGCGCGACGAAGTTCGCGGTGCGCGCCAGCCTGCCCAGCGGGTCTTCCTGGAAGTTCGAGTTCTGCACGACGCCGGCGACCGCGCGCGGATGCAGCGCCTGCAAATAGAGGCTGGTGATCCCGGCGACCCACATCGACGGATCCGCGTGCAGGTGCCAGGTCACCGAGCCAGGCCCGAGCAGGCCCGGATCGGCGGCCAGCCGCGCGTCGGTCATCGGCCTGCCCCTCCCGGGCTCACTGGGTGCCGCTGGTGTTCCCTGCCGGCATCACGGTGCCGGGGATGCGCGTATCGCTGTCGAGGTAGAGCTGCCCGCTGACCTGGATGACGCGGATGGTCACGTGGTGGGTCTGCGAACCCTGGAACGGGCCGAAGGTCACGTCCGACGGGCACTGCACGGAACCGTCGGAGTTGTTGGTCAGCCCGGTCTCGTGCGCGGAAGAGACCTGCGTGAACTGCGCCCAGTAGGCGGCGAACCGGGTTTCCGAGCCGTAGTAGCTCTGCCCGGACGGGGAGAGCATCGCCCAGCCCTGCGTCGGGTCGGCGATCAGCACGCTCGTCGAGTAGAAGGCCAGCACCTTGTTGCCGGCAGGCGGAAACAGGATCGTGCCGCTGGAGCTTCCCGTCGGCACCGACGCCGAGGCCGAGCTGGGCACGGTCGTCGGCTGGGACGGCGTGGTGGTGGTCTGGTTCGACGGCGACTGCGGCTGGCTCGTGGTCGTGCCGGCCTGGTGACCGCCGGTGGTGCCGCCTGCCGTGTTCTGACCGCCGCCCCCCAGGTTGGCCAGCAGCACGCCCACCCCGGCCACGATCACCACCAGCACCACCGCGCCGATGAACAGCGCGCGCTTGCGCAGGTCCGGCGGCGGTTTCGGCCGGTCGGCCAGCTGCGTGCCCTGCGGCAGGAACGCGGCGGAGGGCAGTGCGGGCGGCACGGCCGGTTCCTCGGCGACGGTGGTCGGCGCGGGCTCTGGCGCGGCCTCGGCGGCGGGTTTCGGCTCGACCGGCTTCGGCGCGACCAGGTCGGGCCGGGTCGGGTTGCGCGGCACCGCGGCCAGCACGGTCGCCGGCAGCTTGGCGCCGGCCAGTTCGGCGAGCAGCCTGCTGGCCTGGGCCATCGACGGCCGGTCGGCCGGTTCGGGCCGGAGCAGCTGCATCAGCAGCGCGGTCAACGCGCCCGCCTGCCGAGGCGGTTGCACGACCCCCTCGGCGACCATCCGGAGCAGGGCCAGCTGGTTCTGCCGCTCGGGGAACGGCGGCCCGCCCTCGACCGCGTCGTAGAGGGTCGCGCCGAAAGAGAACACGTCGGAGGCCGAGGTCGGGTCGGAACCGCGCGCGACCTCGGGCGCGAGGTAGGCGGGGGTGCCGGCGAACATGCCGGTCTGGGTGATGGTCACGTCGCCGACGGCCCGCGCGATACCGAAGTCGGTGATCTTCGCGACGCCACCGTCGGTGATCAGGATGTTGCCCGGCTTGATGTCGCGGTGCACGATCCCGGAGGCGTGCGCGACCGCGATCGCCGAGGCGATCTGGCTGCCGAGCGCGGCGACCTCCTCGACGGAGAGGCTGCCCTGGTCGCCGAGCACGACCGCGAGACTGCGCGCGGCCAGGTACTCCATCACGATGCACGGGTCGCCCTCGTGCTCGGCCACGTCGAACACGACGATCGCGTTCGGATGGTGCAGCTTGGCGGCGATCCGGGCCTCGCGCAGGGCCCTGCGTCGCGCGTCCTGCTTCTGCTCCTCGGTGAGTCCGGGCTGTAGCAGCAGCTGCTTGATCCCGACAATGCGCTCAAGTCGCTCGTCGCGCGCACGCCACACGACGCCCATCGACCCGCTGCCGACTTGTTCCAGTAACCGGTAGTGACCGGCGATCAGCTGACCCTCGTCGATGACCAGTTGCTCCCTGTTTGCGCAGTCGCTTGAGAGCGGCATAAGGCACGTGCGGACAGGCACCACCTTATCGAATCGACCGACAACGGCGTCGCGCCGATGCACCCCGCAAGATCAGCGGCGATGCGCGCGGTCCCGGCCCACCCGGGCGACTCGACAGGCCGTTCGACCACATTCCACCGAGTGGTCTATACCACGTACCTCCGATGGCGAGTAGACCAGGTCACACGCACAGATCGATCAGCCGACCTGGAAGGAACCATTCATGCAGCACCGAACCGTGGGGGCGGGACTGCGCCGGTTCGCGGTGATCGCCGCCGGCGTCGTGCTGGCCGGTACCGCGAGCGTGGCCCTGAGCGCCTCCGGCCAGGCAGCGACGGCCAAGGGACTGCCGCAGATCCCGAACATCGGCGATGTCGTACCGGCGCCGGTCTCGGTGACCGCGAGCAAGACTCCCTACCACGTGACCGCGGCCACGGTCCTCTACGCCCAGTCCGGCTCGTCTGCCGCGACGGGCATCGCCAACCAGCTGGCGACCGAACTGCGCCGCACCACCGGCTTCCCGTTACCGATCGCCAGTTCCAAGGCGCGCTGCGGCCGGCTCGCCGACACCGGCATCGCGTTCCTGCTCAACGGCCCGTCGAGCCTGGGCCCGGAGGGCTACACGCTGACCGTGAACGCCTCGGGCGTCACGGTCGCCGCGAACCAGGCCGAGGGCCTGTTCGACGGCCTGCAGAGCCTGCGCCAGCTGCTGCCGGCAGCGGCGGACGGCACCACCAAGCAGTCCGGCCCGTGGACAGTGCCCGGTGGCACCATCGCCGACCACCCCCGGTTCACCTACCGCGGCGCCATGCTCGACGTGTCGCGGCATTTCTTCCCGGTGAGCGTGGTCGAGCGCTACATCGACGAGATCTCGCTGTACAAGATCGACTATCTGCACCTGCACCTGTCCGACGACCAGGGCTGGCGGATCGCCATCAACGGCTGGTCGGACCTGACCGCGATCGGCGGCAGCACCGAGGTCGGCGGCGGCGCGGGTGGCTACTACACCCAGGCCGACTACAAGGCGATCGTCGCCTACGCGCAGTCGCGCTATGTGACGATCGTGCCGGAGATCGACGGCCCCGGGCACACCAACGCCGCGCTCGCCTCCTACGCGGAACTGAACTGCAACGGCGTCGCCCCGCCCCTCTACACCGGCACCGACGTCGGCTTCAGCTCGTTCTGCGTGAGCAAGCCGATCACCTACTCGTTCCTGGACAACGTGATCCAGCAGCTCGCCGCGCTCACCCCCGGCCCGTACATCCACGTCGGCGGTGACGAGGCGCAGTCGACCAGCGCGGCCGACTACCAGACGTTCGAGGGCCAGGAACTGCCGATCGTCAGCAAGTACGGCAAGGCCGCGATGGGCTGGCACGACATCACCGCCGTCGACCCGCCCACGTCCGTCGTCGCCGAGTTCTGGGGCACCACCAACTCCGACCCGAACACCGCGGCCGCCGCGGCGCGCGGCAACAAGGTCGTGATGGCGCCCGCGACGCACGCGTACATGGACATGAAGTACACGCCCAGCACCAAGCTCGGCCAGAACTGGGCCGCGTACATCGAGGAGAAGGACGCCTACGGCTGGGATCCGGGCAACTACCTGCAAGGTGTCTCCGGCTCGTCGGTCCTCGGCGTCGAGGCGCCGCTGTGGTCGGAAACCCTGCTCAACATCGCCAACATCGAGTACATGGCGTTCCCGCGGCTGCCCGCCATCGCCGAACTCGGCTGGTCCCCGGAGAGCACCCACAACTGGACGGCGTTCTCGAACCGCCTGGCCCTACAAGGTCCCCGCTGGACCGCGATGGGGATGAACTTCTACGCATCACCGCAGGTGAAATGGGCCCCCGGCACCAAGGGCGGCACAGACTGACGTCAAGCGGCCGGGCCACCTGGTGGCCCGGCCGCCGCACGCGACGACGGATCAGCTGCCGGGCTGGCCGGGGCCGCTCGGCGCGCCCACGACCGCGGCCAGCTGGCCATAGACCGGTTCGGTGGTCAGATGCTTGGTGTCCGTGCCGTTGCTGACCATGTGGCAGCCCTTCAGCCCGACGGTCACATCCACCGTGTGCCCGTCCGGGTAGCCGAAGATGACCAGGTCGGAGCTGCTGTCGTCGATCGGGCAGCTCATCCGCCCGACCGGCCACGTCACCGCGGAGTTGAGGCCGCCGACCAGACTCGCCAGGTCGGCGCTGTTGACCTGCCCCGACTTGAGCAGCGTATGGAGTGGCTGGCTCTGGTTCAGGCCCGCGTAGCGGCAGACCCGCGCCGCGTTCGGTGTGGCCGGGACCATGGTCGTGGCCGAGGCCGGCGGGTATTTGCCCTTTTCCGGCGGCGCGGCGGGACAGTCGGGCAGCGTTGGCTGCGCGACGGCGACCTGGCCCGGTGGCGGCGACGACGCCGAACTGACCTGGCTCCCGCAGCCAACGACACCGCACAATGCGACCCCGAGCAGCGCGAGCGGGGCCAGGATCGCTGACCTGCGTCCGTGGATCAAACCTTGTCGTGTCATGTCCACTGGACGGAAGACGCACCGTGACGGGTTGCATGCGTAACGCGCCCCGTCATCTCGACAACTCCTTCACCCGAACCGGGCAGACCACCCGGAAAACGGTTGCCCAGCAGCGAAAACACCATCCGAACCGGACTCCGACCCGATCACTGAATCGAGCCTAAGCTCGCGATATGTCGATGGCCGTGGTGCACACGGATCTCGGGCCGCTGTTCGGCAACGCGCGGGAGTTCTGGCTCGGCTGCGGTGCCGCCCTTCGATCCGGCGCGGACCTCGCCCTGTTCCGCAGCGGCGTGTCCCACCCCCAGCTCAACGGCGTGCTGCGGCTGCGCCACGGCGGCGTCGACGACGCGTTGCGGGTGGCCGGTCGACGGCTGGCGGGCGTGCCGTGGCTGTGGTGGGCGGGCGCCGACTCGCGGCCGGGCCTTGCCGAGGACCTGCTGGCGCGCGGCGCGGTCACCGTCGGCACCGCGCCGGTGCTGGCGATCGAACTGGACCAGGTGTACGAGGAGGCGGGCCCGGCCGACCTGGTCATCGACGAGGTGCGCACACAAGCCGAACTGCCCGAGTGGGTCGGCGCCTACCGATCCTCGTTCGGCCTCAACGAAGACCAGGTCGACGATGTGATCGACGTGGAGCGGGCCCGCCCGACCGGGGACATCGTCCGGTTGGCGGGACGGATCGGCGGCCGGATCGTGGGCACGTCGGTCCTCTTCGTCCGGCACGGCGTGGCCGGTGTCTACCAGGTCGCGACCGTGGAGGGGTGCCGGCGGCGCGGCATCGGCACCCGGCTGACCGCGGCGGCGCTGCGGGCCGGACGGGCACGCGGGCTGCGGATCGGCATGCTGGTGGCGGGTTCGATGGGCGCCTCCATGCATCGCCGGATGGGCTTCACCCAGGTCGCCGGCTACCAGCTACTCCGCCCACCGCCGGAGCACTGACCTCACACCGCCATTTCGCCCAACTCCGACCAGCCGTCCTGGGCGATGTCGAAGTTGATGATGCGCGGGGTCTCGACCAGGTGCGGCCGAAGCGTCTGCTGCGCGGTCTTGAAGTGGGCCGACTGCACGTGCGCCCCACCCGCGTCGCCATCGCGGAACGCCTCGACCAGCACGTACTCGTTCGGGTCGTCGAGGCTGCGGGACCAGTCGAACCACAGGCAGCCCGGCTCGTTCCTGGTCGCCTCGGTGAACTCGCGGGCGATCTCCGGCCACTGCTCGGAGTCCTCCGGCTTGATCCGGAACTTCGCGGTAATGAAGATCATGGGTCTCCCTTCGGGCGCGTTCTCGACGTTAGCGGGTCGGCTACCCGCGCGGTATGACCACGATCCACACAACGCGCAACGACAGAGATGCGGCCCGACTCCCGCAGCCAGCACACTGATCCATATGCCTCACATCCCACTGTCACCGGATCTGCCCGGCATCACCGGCGCGTTGGCGTTCAAGCCCGCCCTCGGCGCGAAGTTCAGCGCGTTCACCCAGGAACTGATGCGCGGCCCGTCTACGCTGAGCGAGGGCGAGCGCGAACTGATCGCCGCGTACGTGTCGGCCGGCAACGACTGCTACTTCTGCACCAACGCGCACGCGGGCGCGGCCCGGCACACGCTCGGCGACGACGGCGCCACCTTCACCGCGGTCTGCGCGAACCTCGACAGCGCACCGGTGAGCGAGCGGCTGCGCGCGCTGCTGATCATCGCGGACAAGGTGCGCCAGGGCGGCCGGTCGGTCACCGAGGAGGACATCGCCAGGGCACGCACGGCGGGCGCGGACGACGAACAGCTGCACGACACGGTTTTCATCGCGGCCGCGTTCTGCATGGCCAACCGATACGTGGACGGATTGGCCACCGTCGCCCCGCGCGATCCCGCCGTTTACGACCTGGTCGGCAAACGACTGGCGACGGAAGGATATCTCAACATGGCCGGCCGAACCGAATAGACCCGGCGACCAATAAGACCGAAATTCGAATTACACTTGCCACTCCCGCAGACCGTGTCCGCCGCGCAGGATCTCAGCGCGCACGGCCTGCCCACGGTCGGCGCTATCGTGACCGCGGACGGCATCGACTTCGCGCACATCCACGGCTTCGTCCGGGTCGAACCCGACGACCAACAGTTCGTCACCAGCCTGCGCGGCTGCCTCGCCGCGCATCCCGAGCTGAACTCGACCCTGATCGTCTACGACAACAACTCCGACGACGGCAGCGACCTCTACACCCAGTCGCTGCGCGCCGACCTGCAGAACATGATCGTGCCGACCATGCCCCACTTCGACGCGCTGGGCTTCACCGGCGTCTCGGTCCCGTCGGACTCCAACAAGGACATGTTCAACTACATCACCACCAGCATCTGCGCCGTCGGGCCCAAGCTGGTGCTGTACTCCGGTCGGCTCGTCGACCTGCGCAGCTTCCTGCTGTCGCTGGAGAGCCGGGAGTGCAAGAACCAGCCGCTCACGGTGGCCTCCGGCGGCACCGACCTCAGTCAGCCGAACAACCCGACGACCGTGGCCCAACTGCGCGCCGGCAACGTCAGCGTGGTCTACACGTCACCGGACGACGCGCTCGGCTGGACCGCGCAGGATCCCGGCACGCCGCCGGACTTCACCGACTTCCGCAACGCGCTCACCGGCCTCGGCCTCGACGCGAGCCATCTGATCACCGGCGACGCGATCGCCGCGCACGACGCCGTGCTCACCGCGGCCAAGGCGATCCGGCTGGCCTACTCCGCCGAGCCCGGTTCGGATCCGGCGCTGCCGAAGCCCCCGGACGTGCTGACCCAGTTGCTCAACCTCAACGACAAGAGCGAGGTGGTCCCCGCGGCGGGCGGCGATCTGAGTTTCTCCTACCAGGGCGCCGAAACCGGCAATCCCGAGGGCAAACCCATTCCGGTGCTGCGCATCCCGTCCAACGGCACCACCGACGACCAGCAGTACACCACCCCCGGCTGAGGACAGGAGCAAGGGCCGGCGCCCAACCCTCGGTTGGGTGCCGACCCTCGTCAATACGTCGAGACCTACCTGGCGGCCTGCTCAGCGCGCCGCGGCAGCTTCCAGTTCGGCCGCGGGTAGTGGCAGGTGTAGCCGTCCGGGTAGCGCTCCAGGTAGTCCTGGTGCTCCGGCTCGGCCTCCCAGAACGGGCCCGCCGGGGTCACCTCGGTGACCACCTTGCCCGGCCACAACCCCGACGCGTCCACGTCGGCGATGGTGTCCTCGGCAACGGCCTTCTGCTCGTCGCTGGTGTAGAAGATCGCCGAGCGGTAGCTCGCGCCGACGTCGTTGCCCTGCCGGTTACGGGTCGACGGGTCGTGGATCTGGAAGAAGAACTCCAGCAGGTCGCGGTAGGACACCTGCTCCGGGTCGAACACGATCTCGATGGCCTCGGCATGCGTTCCGTGGTTACGGTAGGTGGCGTTGGGCACGTCGCCGCCGGTGTAGCCAACCCTGGTCGAGAGCACGCCGGGACGCTTGCGGATCAGATCCTGCATGCCCCAGAAACACCCGCCGGCGAGAATGGCCTGCTCGGTGTGGTCGCTCATCTGGATGCACTCTCCTCGCTACGCTGAGTCACAAAATCGCTGGTTCCTGAAACCATCCTGCCCACCCCAGCGTGGTTCCGTCCGCCAGCAACCATTACAACTCCGTGACCAGCTCGATTAGTTCCTCCCCCGCTCCTGCCGTGCCTCGCCCCACCGCGCGACCTCGACCAGGTGGATGTACCTGTTCGTGGCCGGCAGGAACATCAACACCAGCGCATAGCAGGCAACCAGCACCCCGATTGCACCCGCGATCGCCGCGGCCCGCTGCAAGCCCCACCCCAACAAGACGATCACCAGGGTCACCACCGCCGACGCCGCCAGCGCCCCAGTCGCCAACCCCCGAGCTACCCACCTCCCCCTGACCACCCCACGCGCACCCGCGATCGCCAGAAACATCAGGATGAAGCAGATCACCGCCAGCGAAACCAACGCCTGGTCCCCATACTCGGCGATCCAGCCGGCCGAGACCCCGCACAACGCCCCGCCGACGATCCCCGAGAACCGCGCACGATAAGCCTCGTGCGGACACTGCTCCCTGGCTTGCGCAACGCTGAACACCCGACCTCCCAGGCATGCCATCGCAACCGCCGGAGAGTGTGCCAACCGTCACCGGGACCAGTCCCCCGCTACTCGGCGAGAGACTCCTCGGCATAGGCGCTGGCCTGGAGTTGGAACAGCTCGCGGTAGTGCGTCGGCGTCGCCATCAGTTCGGCATGGCTGCCCTGTTCGATCAGTCGACCGCGATCCAGCACCAGGATCCGGTCGACCTCGCGAATGTTGGCCAGCCGATGAGTCACCAGCACGGTCAGCCGGTTCGCCCCGTTGTGCCGGGTCGCCGACCGCAGACCTTCGAACGCGCGCGCCTCCGCCTTCGCGTCCAGCGCCGCGCTCGGCTCGTCGGCGACGAGCACGTCGGCGTCGCGGTAGATGCCGCGGGCGATCGCCAGCCGCTGCCACTGTCCGCCGGAAAGATCCTGACCCGACGCGAACGACCGGGACAGCACGGTGTCCGCGCCCTGCGGCAGCGCGTCGATCACCTCCTGCGCGCTGGACAGCTCGACGGCGTCCCGCCAGCGGCTCGAATCCTCGTCAACGGCCTCGATCCGGCCGATGCGGATGTTGACCGTCGCGGTCGTCGGCCACTGCGCTGGCTGCTGCGCGATCAACGCGATCCGCGAATGCACGGACTGCGCGTGCGCGTCCGCCAGGTCGATCCCGTCCCACGCCACCGTGCCCTCGGTCGGCAGGTAGAGCCCGGTGAGCAACTTCGCGAGAGTGCTCTTGCCCGACCCGTTCTCCCCACCAACGCGACAACCTCACCCGCGCGCAACGTCAGATCGATATCGCGCAGCGCAGGTTCGAGTTGCCCAGGATAGGTAAAACAAGCCGAGCGCACACTGATCGTCTTCGGCGGCGCGGTGATCGACACCGACCCCGGCGGCCGTCGCCGCTTGGCAGCTTCCTCATGCAACTGCCGCAGAAACCCGAGATAGAATGACTCGCTGTAGAGCGAATTGACGCTCTGCAAAGTGCTCGACAATGCCGAAGAAGCGGTGCGCATGGCGATCGCCGCCGTGCCGGCCAACGCGAGTGGCAAAGAGTTCGAGTACAACAACAGACCGAGCACCACATAGGCGGCCCCGGTGCCCGCACTGGAGAACGCCTGACCGACCAGCCGAACCAGAGTCTGGCGACGTTGCAGGCGCAGTGAACTGCGCAGCAGATCGCCCGAGACCTGCTCGTACTCGGCGAGCAGCGCGGGCGTCACCGTGCAAGCGAACCGTTCGGTCGCCTGGTCCCGGTCGGTCAGCAGGCTGCTGATGATGTGCAACCGGCGCCGTTCCTCGGCCTGGGTGAGAAAGTTCGTATAGGTCAGCTTGGCCGCCCGCCGAGCCGACCAGGCATCGGCAACCGCGACGAGCAACAGTGCCGGCGCGAGCAGCGGATTCAACAACGTGACCGCGACCAGCGCGGCCGCCAGCGAAACCAACTGGGACGCGATACTGATGACCCCGCGAATCGTCATCGAGATCGACGCGGTGCTGCGCGAACCGTTCTGGCGCAACAGGTCGGTGAAGTCCGCGTCCTCGAACGCGATCAGGTCGACCTGCGCCACCGCGGCGTTGAGTTCGTGCTCAGCGGTCAGCGTGACCCGCGGAATCAGCGCGCCCTGCACCGCGCCGACCACGGCACCGAGCCCGCTGCGCGCGGCATAGGCGAGCACGACGGCGAGTAGCGACGGCAGCGCGGCCACCAGCCGCGCAGGCGTCGGCCCACCGTTGAGCAGGTGCGTGAGCACGGCCGACGTCGACAGCAGGCCGAAGGTGGTCACCGCGCCCGATGCGCATTCCGCGCCGACGGTCAGCAGGGTCAGCCAGGGTGAACTGCGCCAGACCAGCCGAACCGTCGATGCGACGGTGGCCGGGAACGACCGCAGCGTCTGCCAGCCACTCGCGTCGAGATGCCGCCTCGCCCACTCCGGTCGTTCCGAAACCCCCGGTCCCACCAACGGAAGCCGCAGCTGGGCAGGATCGGTCACGCGTCGAGAATGGCGCAACCACCGCCCCGCCGCATCCGGCTTTTCCCCCGATCCGAACCCCGAACCAGCCCCTGACGCCAGTCGCGTCAGTCGGCCGTACCTCGCGGCACCACCCAGGTGCACGCCTGACTCGTCACTTCTGCGATCAGATCGTAATCGCCGTCGTAGTGCAGAACGGTGACGTTATGGCGCTCAGCGGTCGCGGCAATCAACAGATCGGGCAATGAAGCCGCGCGGTGACTACCCTTCTCGATCAATTCACATTGCATCTCGATCGCCCGTTGCCAGGTTTCATCATTGGTAGGCAGCCATTCGAAGGCTCGCAGCCAATCACGGACGCGATCGCGATCACTTGCATTGCGTGCGCTGTAAAGCATTTCCATTTCCACTGGCGCGCAGGTCGCGATAAACCCGCGCTCGATCAACGGGTCGATGGCCGTACGCACTGACGCCTTACCGACCCGGGACCAGACGCTCGTGTCGAGCAGGTACTGAGCGATCACGGGGCAGTGTTCCCCCATGCTCCACGCATAACCTGTTCATCACCAAGGTCAGGAAGACCGCCCGAAGCAAGCCAGTCGACGAACGCAGCGCGCTTCGCACGGTTCACCGCATCAGCCAACGCGGCATTGACCGTCGCGACCTTGCTCGACGTCCCGTACAGGGCCGCTGCCTGTTCGACCAACGCATCGTCAAGATCGATCACCGTACGCGACATGCCACACCTCCAGCACTCAAACCAACCAGAGCAGGATATCAAAAACATCCCCGGTAGGGCATCATGAGAGAGCTGGCAGCGACATCAAGATCCAACTGTGGGCAGGTAACCACTGGTAGGGCGGGTGGGACTTGAACCCACGGCCAAGGGATTATGAGTCCCCTGCTCTGACCAGCTGAGCTACCGCCCCTTGCCGAAACGACGAACCTCCGCCGTTTCGCTGGTCGAGGTTACCGTGCTGGTGGTCGGGCGGGCGATGTGCCCGGTTCGAAGCGGGCGGCGAGGCCGTCGAGGAGGCGTTGCAGGCCGAACTCGAAGATGCGGTCGAGATCGAAGTCGAAGCCGACCTCGGCGATGTGGCCGAGCATGGGGAACTCGGCGGAGCCGAACACCTCGTCCATGCCGGTGTCCTGGCTCTCGATCCATTCCTCGTTGGTCATACCGGTGTCGCGCTGCGCGTCGACCTCGGCGGAGAGGCTGAGCGCGGTGCCGCGCACGTGGCCGAACAGGGTGATGTGGGCTTGCATCATGTCGTCGACGTCGAGGCCGAGGTCGCGCAGGGCGGCGAGCACCCATTCCGCGTAGTGCAGCAGGTTGGGGATGGCCTGCGGCCTGGTGAGCGAGACGACCTCGGCGGCCCAGGGGTGTTGACGGAAGATCGACCAGGCCAGGTGCGCGGCGACGTCGAGGCGGGCGCGCCAGCCGGGTGGGGCGGTGGCGGGGAGGCGTTGTTCGCCGAAGACGGCGTCGGCCATGAACTCGAGCAGTTCGTCCTTGCCGGGGACGTGCCGGTAGAGGGACATGGTGGCGACGTCGAGGTCGGTGGCGACGCGGCGCATGGACACGTTGGCAAGGCCTTCGGCGTCGGCGACGGCGATGGCGGCGCGGACGATGCGGTCGCGGGTGAGTTCGACGGTGCGCGGGACGGCTCTCGGCACCGGGCCGGCCGAAGCGGCGGTGACGGTTGTAACGACGGTGCCGGCGCCGGGACGGGCCTCGACGATGCCCTCGTCGCGCAGGACGGCGATGACCTTGGTCGCGGTCGCCATGGCGACTCCCCATTTCTGGGTGATCTGCCGGGTCGACGGCACGCGGTCGCCGGGGCGCAGTTCGCCTCGGGTGATCCGGTCGCGGATCTCAGCGGCGATCCGCCGGTAGGGCGCTTCACTGTCCATGTCATCTCCTGGCGCACTAGTGCACTAGTTCGGTCATCGTAGCAGCAGCACCTGCCCATCTGCGGCTAGACAGAAAGCGCACTAGTACAAATGCATTGTCCGAGCTGGATATTTACATCGTACGCAAGTGCGTCGTACGGTGTACTCACCAGACGACAAGGAGCAGATCATGCAACGTGGAACGGTCCTCATCTCCGGCGCCGGCATCGCGGGCCCAGCCCTCGCCTACTGGCTGCGCCGGCACGGCTTCACGCCCACCGTCATCGAGCGCGCCCCGGCCCCGCGCCCCGGCGGCCAGGCCATCGACATCCGCGGCGCGGCCCGCGACGTCATCGAGAAGATGGGCCTGATGAGCGTGGCGCGCGCGCACCACACCGGCACGCACGGCATCGCCTACCTGAACAGCAAGGGCAAGCGGGTCGCGACGATCGGCGCGGACGACTTCGGGGACTCCGGCGGCGTCGTCGCCGACCTGGAGATCCTGCGCGGCGACCTGGTGCGCATCCTGCACAACGCGGCGGGTTCGGGCACCGAGTTCATCTACGGCGACGCGATCACCGCGCTCGCCGAGGACGCCAACGGCGTGGTGGCCACGTTCGCCAGTGGTGGGGCGCGCAGGTTCGACATCGTGGTCGGCGCGGACGGCGTGGGCTCGGGCGTGCGAAAGCTCGCGTTCGGGCCGGACAACGACTACGTGCGCGACCTCGGCTACTACTCGACCTACTTCGCCGCGCACACCGATCTGAAGCTGGCGGGCTGGGAGGTCATGTACAACCTGCCGGCCGGCAACGGCGTCGGCGGCCGACTGGTGCTGCTCTACCCGATCGGCGACACCGGCGAGGTGCGCGCGATGCTCGCGTTCCGCTCGGCCGAGCTGGCCTACGACCGCAAGGATCTCCAGGCCCAGAAGGACATCCTGACCAGGATCTACGCGGGCGGCGGTTGGGAGGTCCCCGGTCTGCTCGACCAGTTGCGGCACACCGACGACCTGTTCTTCGCGCGGGTCGGCTCGGTCAGCGTGGACTGCTGGTCGCGCGGACGGTCGGTGCTGCTCGGCGACTCGGCGTACGGCGGTTCGCTCGGCATGGGCACGAGCATGGCGCTGGTCGGCTCGTACGTGCTGGCCGGCGAACTCGCCGCGGCCAACGGCAACCACACCCTCGCGTTCGCCAACTACGAGAAGCGCCTCCGCGAATTCGTGGAGACCAACCAGAAGCGCCCGCCGGGGTCCGACTCCGGCTTCACGCCGAGCAGCCGTGGCGCGATCTGGATGCGCAACAACATCGTCAGGATCATGACGAAGCTGCCCGGCAAGGCCCTGATGGGCGGCATGCAGGAGAACGCGAACGCGATCGAACTGTCGGGCTACGGGCTCGCGGCATGACCGGGAATCAGGTGGTGACCGCCTCCGCCGCATGGATGAGGCGGATCACCGCCTGGCTGGTCGGGTCGTACCGGTGATTGTTGGGCACCTCGCCGACGATGCGGTACTCGGACATGACCAGGATGCGGTCGGCCAGCGTGATCATCTCGGGCAGGTCGGAGGTGATGAGCAGAATCGCGAGGCCGCTGCCGGCCAGGCCGACGATGAGTTCGTGGAACGCGGCCTTGGTGCGCACGTCGATGCCGACGGTCGGCTCGTCGATGACCAGGATGTCGCAGTCGGCGGCGAGCCATTTGGCCAGGCTGAGCTTCTGCTGGTTGCCGCCGCTGAGCTGGCCGGCGAGCTGCGTCGGGCCGGAGATGCGCATGCCGAGCCGGTCTACGTAGGTCCGCACCAGATCGGTTTCGTCGCGCTGGCGGATCATGCCGAGCCGGGCGAGCCGCCGCCACACGGTGACCGCCATGTTGCGGGTGATCGGCTGCTCGGTGAAGACACCCTCCTCCTTCCGGTTCTCGGTGACATAGCCGATCCGGTACCGGTGCAGCGCCTCCCGCACACTGCCGATCCGCACGGGTTTCCCATGCACCGCAACAGTTCCGTACGTGATCCGGTCGAGGCCGAGGACGGCGCGGGCAAGTTCGCTGCGGCCGGCGCCGACCAGACCGTACATGCCGACGATCTCGCCGGGACGGACGGCCAGCGAGATGTCCGCGTGGCCGAGTTCCGTTGCCACGTCAGTCAATTCCAGCGCGGGTTTCGCTGTCGGGTCGACGGCCGGCTTGTCGAGTTCGACGACCTGCTGCGCGCGGCCGACCATCAGGTCGACGATCTGTTCGCGGGTGTAGTCGGACAGCTTGTGCGCCTGCGCCACGCTGCGCCCGTCGCGCAGGACGGTCACCGTGTCGGCGATAGCGAAGACTTCCTCCAGCTTGTGACTGACCAGCACGATCGCCTTCCCGGCCGCGCGCAGTCGCCGGATGACCGCGAACAGGTGGTCCGCCTCGTCGGAGGTCAGGGAGGCGGTCGGTTCGTCGAGCAGTAGGACACTGCTGTCCACGGCCAACGCCTTGGCGATCTCGACGAGTTGCATCTGGGCCACGGACAGGGTGCTCACCTGCGCCTCGATGTCCAGTTGAACGTCCAACTGGGACAGACAGCGGCGGGCGATGTCGCGCATGGCGGTCTTGTCCACGAAACCGAAGCGCTTGGGCACGGCTTGCAACGCGATGTTCTCGGCGACCGAGAAAGCCGGGATCAGGTTGCGTTCCTGGTGCACGACGCCGATGCCGGCGCGCTGCGCGTCCTGCGGGCCGGAGAAGTGGCCCTCGGTGCCGTCGGCCAGCACGATGCGGCCCGCATCCGGCTGGTAGACGCCGGTGACGATCTTGATGAGGGTGCTCTTGCCCGCGCCGTTCTCGCCGAGCAGCGCGTGCACGGTACCGGACTCCAGGCGCAGCGTTGCCTCGTCCAGGGCGCGGACGCCGGGGAAGGTCTTGACGAGTTTCTCGGCGATGAACGAGGTCATGGGCTGGTGCTCCTTCGCCGTCGCACGACGCGCAACTGGGTGATGAGCACGGCGCCGAGCACGACCGCGCCGATGATCAGGTCGACCCACTGCGGGTTGATCGAGTACTGCGCCTGCGCGACGTCGACCAGTCGGATGATCAGCGCGGCGAGGCAGGTGCCGACCACGCTCACCACTCCCCCGACCAGCGCGACGCCGCCGATGATCGGGGCGGCGAAGCTGGGCAGCAGCAGGTCGTCGCCGATGGTCGCGTTGACCGAACCGGACAGCGCCACCGTGATCACGCCGGCGACCCCGGCCAGCAGTCCGGAGATCAGGTGCGCGATGACCAGCGCGCGATCGTTGGACACGCCGGAAAGCCGCGCAGCGAAAGGATTCCCGCCGCTGGCCAACAGTTGCCGGCCGAGGGCCGCTCGCCGGAAGAACACGGCCACCGCGACCGCGACGAGCACGGCCAGCAGGAAAACGCCGGGAATCCCCAGGATCGAGCCTCGGCCGAGCGCGACCAGGCCGGGTGCGTAGCCCTGATAGGTCGCGGTGCCGTGCACGCCGTAGCGGAGGCCGTCGATGATCGTCATCGTGGCCAGCGTGACGATGAACCCGTTGATCCTGGTCAACACCACGAGCAGGCCGTTGATCAGGCCGACACCGGCGCCGACGAGCATGCCGCAGATGACGGCCAGCCAAGCCGGGAGGCCGACCTGGACCATCAGCCACGCACAGACCATCGCGCAGAACCCGGTGAGCACGCCGACGGACAGGTTCATCTGACCGACGGCCAGCACGGCCATCTGGGACAGACCGACCATCATCGGCACTGCGAGGAACTGAAGGATCGCGGTGATGGTGCCGCCGCTGAGCACGCTGCCGTGCGTGGTCGCGGCCAGGATGGCGTAGAACACGATCGCGATGCCGGCCAGCGTGAACTCGGTGCCGCGAAGCGAGAAACGCGGCTTGGTCAGGTTGAGAGTGGTCATGCCGCTCGGCTCCCTCGGCGTTGGGCGATGCCGTGCCGGACGCGGTCCAGGGACAGCGCGAGCAGCAGCACGATGCCGATGTAGATCTTGGACTTCTCCACCTGGAACTGGAGCAGGTTCAGTCCTGTTTGGATGATCTCGGTCAGTGCCGCGCCGAAGAACGTGCCGAGCACGCTCACCGCGCCGCCGGCCAGCAGCGTGCCGCCGAGAACCGGACCGAGGAACGAGGGCAGCAGGAACTGGCTGCCGATGTCCGCCGAGAACGCGCCGTTGTTGACGGCGAGCAGGAAGCCGGCGAGCGCGGCGAGCAACCCGGAGAACAGGTGCGCCTGAATGACCCTGCGATGGGTCGGGATACCGGAGAGTTCGGCGGCGCGCAGGTTGGAGCCGGTCATCAGGATCTCCCGGCCGAGGCGGGAACGCCGGTAGAGGATGGCGACGAGCAGCGCGGCGGCGATCGCGATCGGCGCGACCAGCGGGACGGGAGGGCCGCAGACGTTGCCGATGCAGTAGTCGCTGAAGGTGTTGTTGCGCAACGTGTCCATGCCGGCCGGGTGCACGTTGAACGCGACGCCGTCGCCGAACCCGCTGTACAGCAGGGAAACCAGGCCGAGCAGGGCGAAGTTCAACGCCAGCGTGACGACGAACGAGTTCACCCCGGTAATGGCTATGGTCCAGCCCGCCGCCGCGCCGACCAGACCACCCACGATCAAGCCGAACAGCAGGCCGACGATCAGCGGCGCGTTGAGCGTGTCGCAGGCCCAGCCCATCGCGAACGCGGAGAACGCGGCCATCGGCCCGACCGCGAGGTTCATGTGGCCGAGCGAGAGCGCGGCCAGTTGAGCGAGACCGACGACGACGAACACGCTCAGGTCCGACTGCATCGGCACGATGGTCAGGTTGACGTTGAGGAAAGCCGGTCGCAGCAACGCGAAGACCACGACCAGGATCACGATGACGACCAGCAGCCCGATGCGCGGATTGGCCCAGAACGGGAGGGCGCGCGGGGCGCGCCTGCCCTGACGATCGGGCTCGGTTCGCGGCGGTGGCGACAACGTTGGCGCGTTCTGGGTCATGCGGGCCTACTTCCGCAGGTTGTCGAGTGCGTCGCGGTCCCAGTCGATGCCGAGACCGGGTGTGTCCGGGGCGTGCGCGCGACCATCGGTGACCCGCAGCGTCGTCGTCGTGATCGCGGTGAGCTGCGGAATGTACTCCAGGTAGCGCGCGTTCGGCACCGCCGCGCACAGGCTGACGTGCAGTTCCATCAGGAAGTGTGGGCAGATCGCGATGTTGTGCGCCTCCGCCAGGTGCGCGACCTTCAGCCACGGCGTGATGCCGCCGATCCGCGCGACATCCGCCTGCACGACGCCGGCCGCTCCCCGGCCCAGGTACTCGGCGAACTGGCCGATCGAGTACATGGACTCGCCGACCGCGATCGGAATACTCGTCGCCGCCGCGAGTCTGGCATGGCCGGCCACGTCGTCGGCGGGCAGCGGTTCCTCCAGCCAGAACAGGTCGAGCGGTTCCAGCAGCCGCGCGCGGCGGATCGCGTCCGGGGCGCGCAGCGACTGGTTGGCGTCGACCATCAGGTCGATCTGCGAGCCGAGCGCATGCCTAACGGCCGCGAGCCGGGCCACGTCCTCGCTCGGATCCGGCTTGCCGACCTTGATCTTCACCCCGCCCAGGCCGCGGTCCACAGCAGACTTGGCGCCGACGATGAGTTCGTCCGGGGTGAGGTGCAGCCAGCCGACCTCGGTGTCGTAGAGCGGCACGCGATCCCGCGCCCCGCCCGCGAACACCCACAGCGGGAGGCCGGCGCGCAGGCAGCGCAGGTCCCACAGTGCGGTGTCCACCGCGGCCAGCGCGAGCGAGGTGATCGCGCCGACCGTGGTGGCGTGTGTCCAGGCGTACAGGTCCTGCCAGATCGATTCGACCCGCCTCGCGTCCACGCCGATCAGGCGCGGCAGCAGATAGTCGCTGAGCAGGGCGAGGACCGCGGTGCCGCCGGTGCCGATCGTGTAGGAGTAGCCGGTGCCGATGCCGCCGTCGTCGGTCTCGATCTCGACGAAGATGGTCTCCTGTTTGAGGAAGGCCTGGGTGGCGTCGGTACGCACCGCCTCGACCGGGAGGTCGACGAGGTAGGCGTCGGCGCGGGTGATGGCGGTCATGGAACGGTCCCCTATGGGTCACTTGCAGGACAGGTACTTCGTGTCGAAGTCGGACTTGATCTGTTTGGTCATCGCCTGCCGATCCTGGTCGTATGTGTCCACATTGGATTGAGTCACCTCGAACGAGCCGGAGTCGATGGTCTGGCCGGGCGTCTTCATCGTGCAGCCGCCGGCGAGCTTCATCAGCGCGTACGCGCCGTCGTAGGCCTGCCCGACCGGGTTCTGCGCGATCGTCGCGGTCACCGAGCCTGCCTTGATGTCCGCGATGACCGTCGGATCGTCGTCGATCGCGACCACCTTGATCGGCAGGCCGGACTGCTTGACCGCGGCCGCCGACGCGATGGCCGGGTTGTCCGCGGTGTTCACGATCGCGTTGATCTGCGTGCCCTTCGCGGCGAGGAGGTCGGCCACGGCCTTCTGCGCGGTCTGCAGGTCGGTATCGATGTCGGTGACGGTCTGGATCAGCTTGACCTTGCCGTTGGTCTCGTCGACCGCCTGCTGCACGCCCGCGATGCGGCGCACCGTGTTCGAGTCGGTCTTGTTGCCGGTCAGGTGCACGAGGTTGCCCTGCCCGCCCATGGCCTGGATGGCGATCTTGGCGGCCTTGTACGCGGCCTGCTGCACGTCGGTCGCCAGGCAGAAGTCGGCGTCGTCGGCGCTGCCGGCCGGGCAGGAACCCAGTGAGGCGGCCGGGAAGCCGTCGTGCTTGAGCTTGCTGAACGTGGAGTTGATGTTGTCCGGCGACACGCCGAACACGCCGAAGGCGTTGTAGCCCTGGGCTTCCAGCGAGGTCAGCACCGAGTTCTGGGTGGTCTGGTCCCAGCCGGAGGTCTCGTTGAAGGTGATGCCGCCCAGCGAGAAGTCGGTTTTCGCCTGCTGCGCCGCGGTTTTCCACGGCTGGAAGTAGGGGTGCGGGCCGCCCGGCACCAGGGCGAGTTTGACCTGCGAGGCCGGGATGCCGTGCGCGGTCGATCCCGCCGCGGTGCTGCTCTTGGCGCAGCCGGCGGCGACCAGGGCGAGGGAGAGCACGGCGACGGGAAGGACGGCGCGCCAGGGCGGGGTGTGGAACGAACGCATGGCTTACCTCTCTGTAAGCGCGACTTCTCGGGACTTCTCGACATAGGGCAGGAGGGGAGCCGGGTAGTCGAGTCCGGCGGGCAGGGCGATGCCCGGCCCGGTCGGCGCGTGCACGAAACCCGAGCTGTCCACCTCGGGCCTGCGGCGCACCTCGCTGCTGGTGATCAGCGATTCGTAGTAGGTGGTGTTGGAAATGGCCATGGCCAGGTGTCGGCTGGGGATCTCGTCGCCGAGCACCTCCGCGCGCAGTCGGAACGAGTCGGCCAGATGCGCGGTGCGCATGGCACCCGTGATGCCGCCCCGGGTGGACGCGCTCGCGCGCACACCGAACGTGGCCGCGCCGGCCGCGATGAAGTCGGCGGTGTTCATGTGCGCGCCGTCCGAGGTCTCCGCGACCAGCAGCGGAATGTGGACCGCCCGCGCGAGTTGGGCGTACGCGGTGACGCTGAACTCGCGCATCGGCTCTTCGTACCAGAGGAACCCGGCATCGTGCAGCGCGTGCCCGAGCCAGATCGCGTCCGGCAGGTCGAAGCCCGCCGAACCGTCGTACATCAGCGGGACGTCGTCGCCGACGTGCTCGCGCAGGGCGTGGCCGAGCCGGGCGTCCGCGCGGGCGTCGCCCCAGGCGTGCAGCTTGATCGCCTGGTAACCCAGTTCGAGGCACCGGGTCGCGACGTCGAGGTATTCCGGGATGTCGCGGAAGGTCACCGTGGACGCGTAGGCCGGAATCCTGGTCCGGAACCCGCCGAGCACCTGCCAGGTGGGGATGCCGTTGATGCGGCCGGCCAGATCCCACAGCGCGATGTCGACCAGGCCGAGTGCCGGCAACGGCAGTTCCTCGGTGCGGTCCAGTTCCCAGACCCGGTGCCAGAGCAGTTCGCGCTGCAACGGGTCCTTGCCGAGCAGTTCCTCGCGCAGCACCCGGTTGACGATGTCCTCGACCGCCGCGGCCATGCCCGGCCTGGTGGCCAGGGCGACGCCGCTAGCACCGTCGTCGGTGCCGATCCGCAGCACCGCCGCTTCACCGTCCGGAGTGGACCCGAGCAGCCCCTTGCGCCAGACGAAGGGTGGCTTCGCGCCCGGGAGCGGGATGCGGAAGCTCTCGACGTGGGTGATGCGCACGTGACCGCCCTTCCAACCGACTTTCCAACCCGACTTTCCAACCGAGCTTGCCCACCGGGCTTTCCTACCGAGGTGGAGGTAACATAATTCGTCATACGAATGCCGTCAAGGACGTGTCCACTATGCTTTGCCAACCGCCCTCCCACCCGACGAACGGACGACATGAGCCCCTCTGAGCAGCCGGAAGACGCCGCCCCCACGTCGCTCCCGTCCTGGCCGAGGCGACCGCGCAGGCTGGCCACCGCCGTGGTCGAGGACCTGGTCGACCGGATCGTCGGCGGCGAACTCACCGACGGCAGCACGCTGCCGATCGAGCCGGTGCTCTGCGAGATGTTCGCGGTCAGTCGCACGGTCATCCGCGAGGCGGTCAAGTCGCTGGAGGCCATGCGGCTGGTGAAGGTGCAGCAGGGGCACGGCACCACCATCTGCGGCACCGAGGAGTGGGACCTGCTCAACCCGATCGTGCTCGCCGCGAGCATCCGGCACGACGCCGAGTTGGCGATCCTGGAGGACCTGATCGACGTCCGGCAGGCGCTGGAGGGCCAGATGGCCGCGGAGGCGGCCGAGCGCGCCGACGCGAAACAGATGGACCGGATCGAGAGCGCGTTCACCCACCTGTTCGCCGAGGAGGAGGACCCGGCCCGCTTCCTGCGCGCGGACCTCGACTTCCACGACGCGATCATGGCCGCGTCCGGCAACCGACTGGCCCGCGCGGTGATCCACACGATCAACACCGAGGCATTCCGCAGCCTCCGCTACATCGGCGAGACGACCCACCAGGACTGCGTCGACTCCAACGTCGAACACCGGCTGATCTTCGAGATGCTGGTGGCCAAGGACAGTGCCGGCGCCGCGGACGCGATGCGCAGCCACATCCTGCGCTCCTGGCGGCACCGCAGGCCCACCCGCCCCGAGGACCAACGCTGACTCAGACCCGAGGACCCCAACGCCGACTCAGGCCCGACGGCCGGGGGCATTGCCCCGCCCCACCCACCTTCGTATGGTCGGACGTATGTCCATCGAAACGGGTCTCTCGCCGGCGGATTTCCCGACTTCGTTCGACTATCCGGCCGTTGGAGTCGGATCGATCGTGGCCGCGGCGGCACGACGATGGGGCGACCGAACCGCCTTCGCCCAGGGCGAGGCGCGGCTGACCTTCGCCGACCTGTACCGGCGCGCCTGCCGGTTCGCGAACGCGTTGCGCGCGGTCGGCATCCAGCCCGGCGACCGGGTCGCCGTGCACCTGCCGAACTCGCTCGCCTACCCGGTCGCGTACTTCGGCATCCAGTTGGCCTGCGCCACGTTCTGCCCGACCAACCCGCTGCTCCCACCCGACGACCTCGCCGCGCAGCTCGCCGACTGCGGCGCCGTCCTCGTCATCACCTCGGGCCCGAGCCTGCCCACCCTCGTCGACGTCCAGGACCGCACCGCCGTGCGCACCGTCGTCGTGGTCGACCCCCTTGGCACGCTGACCGCCGACCAGCACGAGTTCACCGCCTTCCACGCCGAGGCGCCCGACACCGACCCGAAGCTGTCCGTCGACGTGCACACCGCGCTCGCGCACATCGCCTACACCGGCGGCACCACCGGCCGGTCCAAGGGCGTCTGCCTCACGCATCGCAACGTCGTGGTCAACACCCTCCAGTCGGGCTGTCGCGGCACCGGCTCGCTGCCCACCCTCGACGCGCACGGCGACGTCACCGTCGACCAGGTCGGCGATCCGGCGGAATGGTCGGTCCGGCTCGGGACTGGCGTCGCGATCATCCTCACGCCGTGGTTCCACGCGATGGGCGTGATCGGCGGCCTCACCGTGACCACCATGTGCGGCACCAGCCTGACCATCCACGAACGCCTCGACCCAGCCCGCTACCTCGCCGACGCCGAACGCCTGCGCGTCACCTCCATCGCAGGCGCGCCCGCACTGTTCGCCGTCCTAATGGCCCACCCCGACTTCCGCACCCGCGACCTGTCCTCCGTGCGCGGCATCAGCTCCGGCGCCGCGCCCATGTCGCACGAGATGGTCAGCGCGCTGCGTGCCCGGTTCGACGCCATCCCGGTCGTCGAGGGCTACGGCATGACCGAACTGACCATGGGTGCCGTCACCGCGCCCACCTACCGGTCCGGCCTGCGCAAGGTCGGCTCGGTCGGCACCCCGGCGGCCGACACCGAGATCAAGATCGTGCCGCTGGAGGGCGGCGAGGACGCGTTGCCCGCCAACACCGAGGGCGAGATCTGCCTGCGCGGCCCGCAGGTGATGGCCGGCTACTACCACCGTCCCGAGGAAACCGCCGCCGCCATCGTCGACGGCTGGCTGCACACCGGCGACATCGGCGTGCTCGACGACGACGGCTACCTGTTCATCGTCGACCGCAAGAAAGACATGCTGCTGTACAAGGGTTACAACGTCTACCCGCGCGAACTCGAAGAAATCCTGTTCGCCCAGCCAGGCGTGCGCAGCGCCGCCGTGATCGGCAGGCCCAACGACGACGTCGGCGAACTGCCCGTCGCGTTCGTCGTCCGCACCGGCAACCCCGAACTCGACGCCGAGCAGCTCATGGCCGCCGTCAACGCGAAAGTACTGCCCTACAAGAAGATCCGCGAACTGCACTTCGTCGACGAGATCCCCGTCAGCAATGCCGGCAAAGTCCTCAAGCGCGAACTACGCAAACGTTTGCCCGATTTCAAGTAACGGACAGCCCCCACCCTCCCTGAGGGGGGCGGGCCCTCGGTGACCACCAGCCTAACCGCCCCGCCGACAAAAACGGTTCGCGAGCCGCGCCCTGTGCACAGTTCCGAGCCCTGTGGACAACACGGCCTGTGAACAACAAGGCCGGTGGACTACGCCCACGCGAGACTAACGGTCGTCGGCGGCGATCACCGAGAAGTCGTCCTCGCCGCGCCCGGCCCGGATCGCCTCCTCCAACGAGGAGAACACCGCAGTCGTCGCGGGCAGCGGCGCGCGGCTGGTCCGCAGGATCAAACCGGTGTCCTTGTGCAGCAGATGCGCGGAGAACTGCGTGTCCGCGAACCGCTCGTCGAGCACCATCTCGCCCTTGGCCGCCCGGATCGGCGCCAGCGCGGTCCCGTCCAGCGCGCCGAGCACCTCCTCCGTGCTCAACCCGCCCGAGTGCCCGAGCCGCAGCGCCTCCACGAACGCCTGCATGGCCACGCCGAGCGTCAGGTTCGCGACGAGTTTCGCGGTCGCCGCCTTGGCCACCGAGTCATAGACGCGCAACTTCTCCGGTGCCGCCCACAGCGACACGATCGGCGTCGCCGCCGCGACAGCCTCCGGGTCACCACCGATGATGACGCCGAGCGCGCCGGCACGCGCGGGCCCGATCGAGCCGACCACCGGCGAGTGCACGTGGCGGACGTGCCGCACGGCCGACCAGTCCGCGAACGACTCGGCGTCGGCCGGGGCCACGCTGGTCACGTCGATCCACAACGCGCCCTGCGGAATCGGCAGGTCCGCGCCGATGACGACTTCCCTGATGGTGTCCGGGCCGAACAGCGCGGTCACCACCACCTCCGCGTCACCGACGGCCTCTTCCGCGCTGTAGGCGACTCGGGCGCCGCGCTGCGCGCCCGCCTGCGTCGCGGACATGGTCCGGTTCCACACGGTCACGTCATGCCCGTCGGCCAGCAGGTGCAGGACCAGCTCCCGTCCCATCCTGCCGAGGCCGAGAAATGCGATCTTCACAGCGGACGCTCTTTTCCGGGACAACCCCATCACGGAAAACGGCACGAGTACGAAAGAACGGTACTCGTGCCGGCCCCCCGATCGCACGCCTCACTTGGTGTCCACTGTGTTCAGTGAGGTTCAGTGGGTGACTGCCTCGTGTGGCAGCCAGTTGCCGTGGAACCCGTAGGGCACCCGTTGCGGCAGGTGGATGGTGGCCACGGGCGGCTCGCTGAGCGCGTCCGCGTCGAGAATGACCAGGTCACTGGTGTCCGATGCGGCGTCGTAGACGTAGGTCATCAGCCAGCCGGGGCCACCGGGACGGTCGTCCGCCGGTGCGAACGCGGCCTCCGCGGCATGCCGACCAGGTCCGAGTTCGTGCCGGTCGACGGTGCCGGTCGCCAGGTCGTAGCGCAGCAGCGCACTCGGCCGGTCCGAACCGAGCCCGCCCGCCGTGATCAGGTGCCCGTACCGGCTTTCCTGGCCGGCGAGCCGGTCGTCGACGCGTGGGAACTCGGCGGTCTGGTCGTCGAGCTGCTCCTCGGCGACCGTGCCGGTGGCCAGATCGATCGTCCACCGCCAGAGCGTGGCCAGCGACGCACCGAGGTCGGGCGCGTTCAGGTGCGGATACCGCGCCGCGTACAGCACGATCCGGCTGCCGTCGTCGTGCGCGTTGAGGGTGTGGAAGATGTAGCAGGGGTCGATCGAAAGCCAGCGGATCTCGCCATACGGATCGTCGCGGCGCAGCACGCCCAGCCGCGCGCCGTACTCAGGTTGCCAGGTGAACGGCATCGTCTCGACCGGGCCCATGGCCAGCGCCCGGTCGAACACCACCGGCAGATCCAGGAAGATCACGAAGTTCTCGGTGAGCTGGAAGTCGTGCATCATCGTCGCGCCCGGCACGTCGATCGGCCTGCTCACCACGAGTTCGCCGGTGCGGTCCGCGCGGTGGTAGGTCAGGAACGGCGTGGTCATCGCGTAGCCGAAGAAATGCAACTCCCCCGTGGCCGGACAGGTTTTCGGGTGCGCGGTCATCGCGGTGCCGAGCTTCCCGTCGAAGTCGTACGGGCCGACGGTGTCAAGTTCGTGACCGGGCCGCAGGTCGAGTTCGTACGGGTAGGAACTTTCCACCAGCGCGAAGGTGCGACCCGCGTGCCGGACGACGTGGGTGTTGGCGACGCCGACCGCCAGGTCCGGCTTGCCGGACTCGTCGCGTTGCGGGCCTGGCTTCGTGCGCACCCAACGATTCCGGTACGCCTTCGCCTTGCCGTTCTCCAGCCGGACGCCGTGCACCATGCCGTCGCCGAGGAACCAGTGGCCGGTGTTGGCCTCGTGCGGGTTCGGGCCGTTGCGCAGGTACCAGCCGCACAGTTCGGGCGGAACGCTGCCGGTGACGGGCAGGTCATAGGTGGCCAGTTCGTCGGTGACCGGGGCGTAGTTGCCGGTGAGGTGCGGAAGCTGACTGGTTGTCATAGCGGTCACGACTCCTGGTTGCCGTTGCCGAGGTTGGCCATCTCGCCCGCGTACCGGGCGCGGACTCGATCCGGATAGCTGTGCGTGAACAGCGCGGGCAGCACGAACCCGGCGACCTGAACGATGATCGACACGGTCTCGCCGACGTGCAGGGCGTCGAAGATGCCGAGGACGATCGCGGTCAGGAGAAACGCGACGGCCCACACCGACGTGATGACGTAGTTGACCTTCTTGAACACCGGGGTGTCCCAGAGTTCCTTCGGGGTCTGGAGTTTCGCGATGCCCAGCGTGAACGGCCGTCGGATGGCCAGCCCGCCGAACGCGGTCAGCGCCAGCCAGCCCATGGACATCGCACCGGTGTAGCTGTGCAGGCCGGAGGTCGGTTGGCTGAACGCGAGCGCGGTGAGTGCGGCGAAGTAGACCAGCGTGCTCAGCTCCAGGATCTGCGAGTCGAGCGGGATCCGCTTCGCGCGGGCCTGGATGAGCAGACCGACACTGCCGACGAGGCCGAGCAGCGCGGCCCACTGCCAGTTGAAACCGGACACGACGGCAAAGGCGATCCAGGGGATGAAGCCTCGCAAGTAGTTCATGTCGCTGCGCTTTCTGTGACATTCCAACTCTGACATGTGAAAGCTATACGTTCCTAGCTAGACATGTCAACAGTGGAATATGAGGCCGCGCGAAGCGCCCGACAACTTCCCAGCTGCCACCCCTGCTAAGGCTGCTTGCTCAACTCCCCCAACGCCCACTCGGCCCATTCGCGCTGCATCGCCGTGTACCGCAGGCCCCACTCCAGCGTCAGCCGCCCGTACTCGGTCAGCGGACCGGCCTCCCCCGAGATCTGCTCCTTGATGGCAAGCAGCTCGTCGTGATAACTGGCGGCCTGCACCGACCTGCGCTTGAGGAACTCCTCGGCCTGCCCGTCGTCGAGCACGTTCAGGAAGAACACCCGCAGCAACATGTCGCTGCGCCGCACCGCGGCCGGTTCGACCTCGGTCAGCCAGTGCCGCAACTCGGTCATGCCAGCCTCGGTCAGCGCGTACTCCTTGCGCCCCCGCGCGCCCTCGGAGACCACCTCGACCAGCCCGGCCTGAGCCAGCTTGCCCAACTCGCCGTAGAGCTGACTCTGCGTGGCCGGCCACACGTTCGCCAACGAGCGGTGGAAGGTCTGCAACAGGTCATACCCGCTGGCCGGCCCACGGGAGAGCAGACCAAGGGCAGCATGCTTGAGGCTCATGAAGCGATGATAGGCCAGTAATGACAGGTCAGAGTCGACCTATCACGGCCATGATCAGCCAACAGCCATCTGACCAGCGACGATGTCCGCGAACTCGGCGATCACCCGCGAACGCCTACTCGCCATCCACGCCACACTCACCTGGCTCGGGCCGATGTCCTCCACCTGGACATGCACGACGTCCGGCCGGGTGTAGTAGCTCGCCGTCGACAGCGGAATGATCGCGATTCCCCGGCCCGCCGCGACGTGTTCGAGCTTCTCCTCGATGCTGCCGAACACCGGGTAACCCAAGCTGGTGCCCTCCCGCAGCTCGACCGCGATGTCGCGCCACTCCGGCACCGCATCCGGATCCTGCAACAGATGCTCCTCGGCGAGATCGGCGATCGCGACCGCTTCCTTGCCGGCCAACCGATGGTCCGCCCGCAACGCGACCATCCTGGCCTCGCTGAACATCGGCCGCAGGCTCAATCCGCGCTGGTCGACCGGCAGCCGCACGATGCTCACGTCGGCCCGCCCGTCCCGCACCACCTCGACCTGGTCCGCCCATGACGTGCGGACGAGTTCCACATTGAGATGCGGGTGCCGATCCGTCAACGCGCGCACAGCCGAGGTGACCGTGATGCCCGGCATGAACCCGATCGTGAACGTCGACGTCCCGCGCGCCGCCCGCACCACCCGCCTGCGCAAGGCTTCCGCCGACGCGAGCAGCGGCCGCGCGTCATCCAGCAGTTGCCGGCCGGCCACGGTCAACTCGGTGGACCGTCGGTCGCGGACGAACAACTGAACCCGCAACTCCTCTTCCAGCGCGCGAATCTGCCGAGACAACACCGGCTGCGCGATATGCAGACTCTCGGCCGCACGACCGAAATGCAGCCGTTCGGCGACGGCGACGAAGTAACGAAGTTTGCGCAGGTCGACGTCCATCAGGCTCCCATGATCCACCCACCGGTGACACCCTCAGGGTATTACAGCCGACGGCCGCTCAGAAACTGAGCGCACTCCCCACAATCCCGCTCACAGCACCGAACAACACCAACACCCCGCCCACGATCATCGGCGCGAGAGCCACCGCCCGCCCAGGTCGCCACACCCGACCGAACCACCGCCGCATGACCGTGACGATCCACCCGTTCACCACGAGCCACCCGAAGCCGACGGTGAGCCCGAGCACCGCGAACATCCCGCCCAGAATGAAGGCCACCGACTTGCCGCCCACGACCGAAGCCGTCTCCCCGTCCGAATGCAGCCGCGCCGGGTACGTACGAGTCATCGAATAGGTGTTGTCCCCTTCGATACTGACCAGGGTCGGCGGCGCCTGCGCACCGACCCGAAATTCGCCGTCGCAGTCGGTGTGCTGATTCTTGCCCGATCCGACCGTCCGACACATGACGAGCGACAAGGTCCCCGGCGTCCCCGCCCACCCGGCCCGATACGGCAACTTCTCGGTCAGCGAGACGAACCCGCTGACGCCCAACGCAAGAAGACCCATGATCAACAGGATCCCGACGACGGTCGCGAACTTGCCTGGCGGCTTGCGCCCGGACCGACGCAGAAGATTGCTGTTCCGCTCGGTCAGCTTCGGCACCGGAATCTGTCCATGCCCACCACCGAACGGCGCCCCGCCACCATTCGCGCTCCGCCGACGAGCCACCCCGCCCCACCTCCATCAGTGCCCGACAATACGGCCCCGTCCCACCCCACCAAGCCAAAACCAACGAACCCGCGCCCAAAACCCACAAAAACCCGAAAATTCCTCAAACCCCCAAAACAGCCCCCACCCATCCCGGGGGGCGGCCCCGTCGCCAGCTTATCGATCTTGGATGGCGCGAACCAAATCACGAACAGGCGATTGTGGATGGCTCCAACACCTGTGGACAAACAAGGCCGGCCGACATGGCGCGACCGGAGAGCGCGGTATTCTGGAGGGTTGTCGCCGGAATCAGCGGTCGCCGATTCGGCTTAGGTACATTACGACAATCGGAGCAGGTATAGGCGAAGAAACAATACAATCCCGGTAATGGAACCGCTGCGGAACGTACCGTTATCGGATCGCCAGCGATGCCGCCTTGTTCCCCCGCAGAACGCTGTCGTAAGTTTCGGCACATGGCAAATCTTGTTCCGTTCACGGACAACTTCGGCGACCTGTCCAATGCCGAGGGCTATCAGTTCGAATTCCGCTGTGAGCGGTGCGGCAACGGCTACCGGTCGGCCTTTCAACGGGACAAAGTCGAGATGGGCCGTGGCGCCCTGCGCGCGATCGGCTCATTGTTCGGGGGCAAGCTGGAAGAATTGTCCAACTCCGCGCAGGAATGGCGGTGGGACCGCGCGACCAACTCGGCCGCCAAGGACAAGGCGCTCGCCCACGCCGTCGACGACGTCGCCGACAAGTTCTGCCAGTGCCGGGGTTGCGGCGACTGGATGTGCGTGGCCATGTGCTGGAACGATGACATCGGCCAGTGCCTGCGCTGCTCACCGTCGGTAGCCGAAGAGGTGTCGCGCGCGCAGGCCAGCGCCCAGCGCGACCAGATCTGGGAATCGGCGAAACAGCAAGACTGGACCGCGGACGTCGACACGACGACCCGAGCCAAGCTGCAGTGCCCGAGTTGTGGCAGCAAGGTCTCGGGCGGCAAGTTCTGCGCTTCGTGCGGAGGTTCCCTGGCGATCGATGTGACCTGCACGGGCTGCGGCTTCGCGAAAAACGCTGCGGGCGCGGTCTTCTGCTCCGAGTGCGGCCACAAGTTGTAACGGTCGATACTTGACTGATCGTTCTCGTATGGTTAGCGTCTGCGTCGTGCCCCGCCAGAAGGAGTTCGACGCCGCCTGCGACGGCGCGCTTGACCTGTTCTGGCGACGTGGATACGAGGCCACGTCGGTCAACGATCTCGTCGCCGAGCTGGGCCGCAAAGACTCGCCGGATCGAGCCGATCCGCGACCATCGCCGCATTTCTGCTCACCTTCCCGCAGGGCCCCGGGGTGATGGGCGAACGCCCGGACTCGGCCAAGCGACCGCACGCCGCAGCGACGACCGCGTTGCGCGTACTCGACGCCAGTTGAGCTTATTCAAGAACGTTCATTCCATATCAATGAGGGGTAGCAATGGGAGCGCGCTTCGCCGACAAGGTCGCGTTGGTCACCGGGGCGAGTGCCGGCATCGGCCGCACGATCGCGATCGCGCTTGCCAAGGAGGGCGCCACAGTCGTCGTTTCCGGACGGAATGCCGAGGGTGTAGCCGGCACAGTCAAGGAGATCGAGGCGCTCGGCGGCAGTGCCGACCCGATCACCGCCGAGATCAGTGATGCGGCACAGGTCGCGACCCTGGTCGACGAAATCGTGCGACGCCACGGCCGACTCGACATCGCCGTGAACAACGCCGGGGTACTCGGCCCGCGCGGCCCCATCGAGAACATCTCCGACGACGAGTTCGCCGACCTCATCAACACCAACGTGGTCGGCACCTGGCTGTGCATGAAGCACGAGATCGCACGCATGCGCGAGCAAGGCCACGGCGTGATCGTCAACCTGGGCTCGGTGATCGGCACCGCGATCAGCAGACCCGGCACCACCGCGTATGCGACCAGCAAAGCCGCCGTCGCCGCGATGACCAGCAGTGCCGCGCGCGAACACATCAAGGACGGCATCCGGATCAACATCGTCAGCCCCGGTTCGACCGACACCACCATGTCACTCCTGCCCGGTGAGACCGTCGAAGGCCGCACCGAGCGACTGCGCACAGCCGTGCCGATCGGCCGAGTCGCCAGCACCGATGAAGTGACGAACGCCGTACTGTGGCTGGCCTCCGACGAATCGAGTTTCACCGTCGGCCACAACCTGGTCGTCGACGGCGGCGCGGCAGCCTGACCCCACCGCGCGCACCATCAATCCACCCGTTGCCCGGCCGGTCGGCATTCCCCGGTCGGCGGCCGACTTCGACCTCGACGACGTGACGGCATCCGCACCTAGCGGGCCAGGGCCATTTCGTCGGCAGTCCTCGTGTTGATGACGCGTTCGGCCGAGATGCCGAGGTCCTCGGCCCGCATGCAACCGCTGTCCAACCAGTCGAGTTGACCGGGCGCGTGCGCATCGGTGTCGATCGCGAACACGCAACCGATGTCAACGGCCATGCGCAGCAGGTTGTCCGGTGGGTCCTGCCGTTCCGGCCGGCAGTTGATCTCGACGGCCACCCCATGCTCTCGGCACGCGGTGAACACGGCCTCCGCGTCGAACACCGACTCGGGCCTGCCTCGCCCGACGATCAGCCGGCCGGTGCAGTGCCCAAGCACATCGACCAGCGGATTGCGGACTGCCGCGAGCATCCGCGCGGTCATCGGTTCGGCGGGCATCCGCAGTTTCGAGTGCACGCTGGCGACGACGACGTCGAGTGAGTCGAGGAGGTCGTCCCGCTGGTCGAGGGCGCCGTCCTCGAGAATGTCCACCTCGATCCCGGTGAGCACCCGGAACGGCGCGAGTTCACTGTTCAACTTCTCCAACAGGCGCAACTGCTCGACGAGCCGGAGCGCGGACAGGCCACGCGCCACGGTCAGCCGAGGCGAATGGTCGGTCAACGCCATCCACTCGTGCCCGAGCGCCCGCCCGGCCTCCGCCATCTCGTCGGGCGGGCTGCCGCCGTCCGACCAGTTCGAGTGTGTGTGACAGTCGCCGCGCAGCGCCGCCCGCAGCTCTGTCTTGCGTGTCGGCTCCCCCGGCGGAACAGCCTTCTCCCACATTTTCGTCAGATATTCGGGCTGTTCGCCGGCCAATGCCTGTTCGATGACGGTCGCGGTCGCCGTGCCGATACCGGACAGCTCGCGCAGGGTGCCCTTGCTCGCCCGCTGCCGCAGTTCCTCGGTGCTCAACGCCCCGATGATCTCGGCAGCATGCCGAAAGGCGCGCACTCGATAGGTCGGCGCGCCGGAGCGTTCGAGTTCGAAGGCGATGCGACGCAGGGCGTCAATCGGTTCCACGGTTCATGGCATACCTCACATCGGCGTCGCGCGCCCATACCCCGCCGCGAGACAGGCAAGAAATTGCAACCGTTCGTGCGATGACGAAACCGGTTGGCGTCGCAACGCCAACCTCGCGCACCGCAGGCCAAATGGCGTGACCTGCGAATATTCGAGCATCGTCACCCCTCATGCCGAGCCAACAGCCCGTTGGCGCCCGACCGCGAACGCAAGTACTCGTCACGTGCGCCGATTGTAGTCGCGACAACAATCTCGAACAAGTAACAGTGGGCTCAACAGGCCAACACTTCTGCCCGGCGTGGAGCCGTGAAGGGCCAACGACGCCAAGACACAGCGAACTACACCTGGTCGCGGGTCTGCTGGGCACCGTCGGATCGGGCTTTCTCGGCTATGGCCTGGAGGGCGGAGATATGCTCGGCCAGAGTGTTGCGGCCGGTGTCGGTGAGGTTGAGCCAGGTGCGCGGCCGCTTGCCGACGTAACCCTTACGGACTTCGACGTAGTCGTTCTTGGACAGCGTCGTGACCTGTTTGGACAGTGCGGAGTCGGAGATTTTCACCGAGTCTCGGACGAACCCGAATTCCGCCCATTCCGCAGCGGCGAGCAGCGAGACAATGGCCAGTCTCGTCGGGTCCAGCAGGAGCTGGTCGAGCTCGGCCACCGCTCAGTCCTTGTCTTGCCGGCGCAGCAGCCACAGCTGGAACCTGGGGCCAAGGAAGATGATATAGAGCCCGGCCAGCGCACCGTAGTAGATCTGGCCGTGGGGCAGGTGGAGCAGCAGGACGATCAGGCTGACGACGATCCCCAAGCCGAGTACGGGCACGATGCGCAGCAGACGCGTTGTGAAGGTGAGAGGCAGGCTCCGGTCCGACACTGAGACCTGCCGGCCTAGCAAAGTGCCGCCCACTCGGGTGCGCGTACCGAAGACCAGCAGGAGGCAGACTGCCAGCAGCGCCCAGGTCAGCCAACGGCCCGTTGCCGGGAAGAGATCGTTGGCCGCGCTGTAAAGGAAGACGACCAGGCCGCAGACGACCCACAGCCACCGGGAACCCGCAGCGGACTTGATCACCAGCTCTCGGCCCTCACGGACTGCGTGCAGCGCTGCCGCCGCCTCTTCCGGCGTTGGCTCGTTCACCGTTGCCGCTCCTTCGCCTTGTTACTTGCGCTTGTTCAGGGTGCGCAGGATCAGCCACTGATCAAACCACGCGCCTGTGGTGGTCAGCACCATCAGCGCCAATCCCATGATCAGGTGCACGTAGGTGTGCAGCGGAGCCGCACTGTCGGCCAGCCGGGTCAGGCCCAGTTGGAGCAGCAGGCGGACGCCGGCGAGCAGCACCACCAGCAGCCGGGCTCGCGAGGAGCGCCACACCGAGCGAATGTACCGGCGACGACGGGAGAGCAAGGTGAACCACAGCGTGATGTGCACCGCGGCGATGACCAGCGGCAGCATTCCGATCAGCGGGTAGTTCGACCTGAACTGCTGGCTGATGTCGAAGCTGGCAACGAGCAGTCCGGCCAGTGCGAAATACCAGGCTGGCAGGCCCTTGACCTGCTGTTGAGCCGTGTCTTGATCCGGGCGTTGCTCCGTGGTCACCATCGATTGGCCTCCCCTGGGAAAGTAGTTGCCTGAAGAGAAAGTAGCTGACACTTTCCTCTCAGGCAAGTACTTGCCTGAGAGGTTCAGCGCGTGCCGGCGACGATTGGGGTGCTGGGCGCGAGTGTCGGCGTGCGAGGACGGACGACGTTGCGCGCGAGTTGGCGGCCCCGGATCGCACGCCGCGATCGATCTCGCGTATCGGTCTCGCGCACAGCGAGCTTGGGGAGACAGCCGCGGCACCGAGGGCTTGGAACCATGACCTGGCCGAACTTGACCATCACGGTGACCGTGTTCTGTTTGCGAACCGTTGGGAGCGGGCTCCGGTTCGGTCTCAGCGGATGACCGCGAAGAGCTGCGCAAGGATGATCAGCAGGCAGATGCCACCGTTGACGATCCAATGATCGAGGAAGATCGCGACGAACTCGCGGATGGTCGCGCTCGGCCAGAAGTAGAACGCCGTTCGCGAACCGATCACCTGGCCGTTGACCTTCGTCTTCTTCGCAAGTAGTGCCGCACGCAGCACGTGGAAGTTGTTGGTCACCACGACACAGCGGTATTTGGGCAACCGCGCGAGCATGATCTCGCGGCTGAACGTCAGGTTCTGCTCAGTGGTCCGCGATTGGTCCTCGAGCAGAATCCGGTCCCGCGGCACGCCGTGCTCGACGAGGTAGTCGGCCATGGCATGCGACTCCGGGACCTCTTCGCCCGGCCCCTGTCCGCCCGAGGTGATCAGCATCGGTTGTCGCCCCTTGGCGATCGCCGCGTCGAACGCCATTCGTCCGCGATCCAGCCTGCCCGCCAGCAACGGTGGGACGCGCGTTCCGCCGAGCAAACCTGAGCCCAGCACCACGACGAAGTCCACGGCACGGCGTGGACGGATTCGACCGTAGACAATGGAGTAGAGCAGGTAGCAGGTGAACAGAAAGGCCACGTAACCAAAGATGCCGGTAATCGTGCCGCCGACGAGTTCCAGCGACACCAGCCTGGTCTGCGCGGTCGCGATGTCGAACCCGATGACCCCGATGAGGGCCAGGCCGGTCAACAGCGAGAGCAGATTCGCCGGGCGTCGCCCCTCCCGTCGCAGCATGGTCACGCCGTTGCAGATCAGGAAGATCGCGAGCGCGAGAATGAACACCGGGATCAGCAGCACCAGGCCGAGCGCAAGGATGTTCGCCGCATCCCGGGACACGGAGGCGAGCATGATCATCAGGCCCAACCCGATGAAGATCAGTGTCATCAGCAGGTAGAAGCCGTTGCGAAGCCTGCGGCGGTCTCTGGCGAAGCTCACCAGGAAGAACAGCATCCACACCGCGGCGATGCCGAAGCAGTAGGTGCCGATCTCATTCACCCGAACACCTGCCGCCACACCGGCCAACCGACAACACGTTCACAACCTCCGACGCCGAGAACCCATGATCGCCGATCTCACGCGCCGCCGCACGTCGGACATTGTTGCGCGGCATGTCCGATGCCGCGTCGAGGGCCTGTCTCGGTGTTGGGTTTAGGTGTGCGCTGCTTGGGTGAGTAGATAGGGCAGGATTTGGTGGTGCAGGGCGGCGGAGACTGACCACAGCGGACGCGCCAGCGGATGCTGGTAGCGAACGATGGTCGTCCAGACGATCCGTGATCGTTCGACGAACACGATGTTGTGCGCCGTCATCAGCGGCGAGCGTTGTTCGAGGACGACCGTGGTTCGGTCGGCGCGGATGATTCGGCAGCCGAGGACGTGAGCCAGTGAGCCGGATGGGCCGAGTTGGAAACCGAGCGGAAATCGCCAGCCGGTACGGATGAACCAACGGAGCGCGGTGGGTGCGTCTTCAAATACCGCTCGTGCCCAGCCTTCCGGAGAGCGGGTCGTGGGTTCTGGCAGGAGCAGTTCGAAGGCTGCCGTGTAGTCGGGGTCGGCGAGGGCGGGTGGGGTGGTGGAGGTTGTGGCGCTGATTTCGTCGGGGAGGTTGATTCGGCGCACTGCCATGGCCACCCTCCTAGTTGACGCGTGTCTACTAAGCGACTGTAACGGTCTAGTGGACACGCGTCAACTAGTGTGCTGGTGGTGACGAGACGGCGACTGAAGCCCGAGGAGCGGCGCAACGAACTGCTCGACGTCGGTGCGGAGTTCTTCGCGAGCCGGCTGTACGACGACGTGCTGATGGAGGACATCGCTGCCCGGGTCGGGGTGTCGCGGGCACTGCTCTACCGGTACTTCCCCGGCAAGCGCGAGCTGTTCGCGGAGATCTACCGGCGCGCCGCCGATCGACTGCTGGACACCGCGCAGCTCGATCCGGCTCTGCCGCTTGCCGAAACGGTGTCGGCGGGGCTGGATGCGCACATCGCCTATTTCGAGGCCAACCGGCTGACGGTGCTGGCCGCCAACCGGACGCTGGCCGGCGATCCGTTGATCCAGGCGATTATCGACGACGAACTGGCCGTATTGCGCGCTCGCATGTTGGATGCCGGCGGTTTCACTGGTCGAGAACGCGATGTGGCGTCCGTGACATTGCGCGCGTGGCTGGTCTTCGTTCGCGAGATGTGCGTCGGGTGGCTCGAAAACGGGGCTGTCGACCGGGACGAGGTGCACGCGGTGTGTCTGCGCACACTGTTCGCCGGCTTGGGCGTCGACCGGTGAGCGAGGAATAGGATGACCTTGAGGTCGCGAACAGCCGCGGCCGATCGGAGAGGAAACACGTGGCTGAATTCAACGCCGACGAGGTGAACTCGTTCAACAAGACGCTGATCGAGGATTTCCGGGCGAACAACGGCTCCGTCACGATCGGACCGTTCGCGGGCGGCGCGATCGTGCTGGTGCACCATGTCGGGGCGAAGTCCGGTACCGAGCGGGTCTCGCCGTTGGCGTACACGCTGGACGGCGATGACGTGATCATCATCGCGTCGAAGGGCGGGGCGCCGGAGAATCCGGCCTGGTACCACAACCTGCTGGCCAACCCGAACACCACGATCGAGCTCGGACCGGACACGATCGAGGTCACCGCTGAGGCGCTGACCGAGGGGCCCGAACGCGACCGGCTGTTCAAGCAGATGGCCGACAAGTACGAGAACTTCTCGGAGTACCAGAAGAACACCGACCGGACGATCCCGGTCGTCGTGCTGCACCGCCGGTGACGCATTCGGACTGACTCGGGCGATTCCGAGTCAGTCCGTTTCGTCCGGTCTTGGGGAAACCCTGTAATGCTCGGCAACGATCGGGCAAGCAATGGTCGGCCGGCAGGTGAACTGTGTGGCGGGCGCAGGTTAGCCACTGCCTTCGCCGGTTTGGATTCTCGCGGCTTCGCATCATCCGCAGAAGGGAATCCACGTGTCCGGCAGACTGCGCGAGATGGCCGCGTTATCCGGTCTCAGGCAACCAGCGGCCTGGTATCGCCGGACGGCATCGTCAGCACGCTGCCGCACTACCCGGGTGCGCCTCGGACAGTGTCGCGGTGCTGTACACCGAGAAAATCGTGAACTACTTCACGCCGACCACGACGACGGCCGCGGTGACGCTGCCGGCGAGCAGCATTCCGGTGGCGGCGACCGGTGCGCTGCCGCTGGCCAACGGGTCGATCACGGTCACCTCGGCACGGCCGCCGGCATCGATTCCATCACCTGCACGGGTGAAACCGCGACCTCGTTGACAGGCTGTTCCGGTGGCAGCGGGTCGGTCGCCAAGGGCAGTGACGTCGGCGCGCCAGGCGCGGCGACCGCGCCTTACTCGCAGCTGGCGCCGATCGGCGAGGGCAAGAACAAGCCGAAGTCCTTGTACGGCAACAACGAGGATCTGACCGTGGCCCGCGTCGCCTACACCTACGACGGCGTGCACTTCACCGATCTCGGTACGGTGTCCGGCCTGAACGACCCGACCAGCAACAGCGCCAGCACGCTGCGCTTCGTGGGTTCACGCGGCACGGTGATCACCAACCCGGATGGCAGCCTCGGCCTGCTCCTCTCCGGCGCCTACGCCTCCGACGATGACAGCGACGCCTTCGACCAGATCTTCCACTCCTCGTCCCGGGACGGGCAGCACTGGAGCGCGCCGACCGCGCTGTTGCACACCGACTACACGTTCCGCGCACTGGCCGCGCAGACCACCGGTGCCGCGCCGCTGGGCATCTCCGGCTACTACCCGGGCGGGTCTACGACCCGACCGTGGTGCCTACCTGCGACGGCAACCTGATCATGATCTTCGCAGGCTACTCGACGCCGAAGCCGCTGCCGAGTGTCGGCACGAGCATGGGTACCAACGCGGCACAGCAGTTCACGGTCGCGCCGAACCAACCTGCCGAGCATCGCAGCATTCTCACGGTCACCCTGCACCCGGTCTGGCACTGATCTCCGACGCCGCACTGGCCCTTTGTGGGCTAGTGCGGCGTGTTGTCGCTGTCGGGCAGGTTGACGCGCCGCCGGGCCAACATGTGCAGGGCGGACTGTTGGGTCTGTTCTGTCTGCTGAGCGAGGCTGCTGACGGCGACCGCGGCGACATTGACCACACTGACGAGGCAGTCGCGTAACCTTCCTCGGCACGGATCGACTCGATGCGTTCGGCGAGGTAGTCCGAGTCATAGCGGTGCTCGATCAATGCGGTCATGAAGCCAACGCCGACCAGGCCGCTCTCGCGTTGCTCGTTGACTATCCGCGCAGTGTGGCAGATCACGCGAAACCAATCAGGCTCTGTCCATTATGGACAGGTCATGATCTGGGGCCCAGCGGCCTTTGCAACAGGACTGTTCTCCATCAGCACACAGTCGTCCACGTAGTCGGGTTGTTCTGAATGCAGGTGTCGTAAGTGGTCACCGCCCCGACAGACGCGAGTGCGACCAGGAAGACGATCGTGAGGATGATCGCACCGACAGCTGCCACCAGACCAGTGCATAGTCCTGCGATCGCCATGCCGCGCCCGGACTTGTTCTCTCGCTGCGCCCGCTGCATGCCCAGTGCAGAGAGCACGATCGCAACAGCAGCGATGATCACGCCACCGAAGGGGATCCACTCGCAGCCGCTCAGGGCTACGATGCCCACGACCATGCCAGCGATGCATATCCCACTGTACGGTTGCCGTGCGGGCTGAGCTACCACGTATACCGGCTGGTCAGTCATTGCGAGACCTCTCGGCAAATAACCTTGTTACAGCTACTGCGTGCGCTGTAGCTGCGAGAAACTACGCTCGGGTCGTTCCCCTTTGTGTGGCATCGTCGTACGACTACAGGTATCGATCCGTGTCGTGGTTGTGTTTCAAGGGATGGTCCGATACCTCAGCGTCTCGTAATTACGTAACTCCACACTGGGACCGTCCGCGTCGTTCCGCTCCGGACACTGGAATGCTTGAATAGGTTCCTCGTCCCTACCTTCTGCGGCCTCCTCCGTGGTTCCTGGGCCGCTGCCCTTCTACTCCGCCGCGCGCCGGGACCGACCGCCAGGCCGCATGCACCGCTGGCGCCGGACCAGGACAGACAGCCAATGGGGGGAACCGTTTGCGGTCGGGTATCGGGACCGACCAGAATCGCCCATGTGACTGCATTGGCGCTGACCGCGGAGCGTCGCGAGGAACTGGCCGCATTGCTAGATGATGATCAGCGGCTGCGATCCGAGTACCCAAAGGTGGCTGAGTACCTCGACATGGCGCCAAACTTGCCTGGCACGGGCAACACCGACATGGACGCGGCGTTCGAC
>DASZJG010000072.1:0-151044 GCA_035948315.1 Pseudonocardiaceae bacterium
ATGGCGGCGACGGTCGTCGGGGTCGCGGGGAGGTTGAGGGCGGCGGCGAGCAGTTCGGTGGGGAGGGTTCGGGCGACCGTGGGCATGAGGTCGACCGGGCCGGTGCCGTGCTGGGCGAGGATGTCGGTGGTGCTGGCCTGAGCCGTCTTGCGCACCGTGGATGCGTCTATTGTGGACAGTTGGTCGATGGTCAGTGCGCGGCGGCGGGTGTGGTCGGGGCCGGAGCTGAATCGAGCCACGGTCGCGCGCAGCCAGGCGATGCCGGTCGTTGCCGCCGGCGCTGGTGGGACGGTGAGGGTCGAGTCGGTGAAGACTGCTCGGGCGGCGGCGTGCGTGGTGACCTGCATGGGCGCAGGGTAGGACGGGAATACTTCGGTGGCGGCCGAAGTGTGCGCGGGGCAAGTGTGGTGCGGGCTGTGGTGGGCGGGTGAAGTGTGGGAGGCGGCCGCGAAGAGTGCGCGGAGCTGCGATGAGCGGGGGGTTGGGATGAGCGGGGTTGGAGTGGGCCGAGGTTGGGGTGGGCCGGGGTTGGGATGGGCCGGGGGTTGGGATGAGCGGGGGCCTGGGGGTGGCCGGGGTTGGATGGGACGGGGTAGGTGTGGCGGCGATGGTGGGTGGGGTTAGCGGTCGCGGCGGGTTATCAGGGCGGCGAGGGTGGTTAGTTCGGCGGTCGTTTTTTGGTTCTGGGTGGCGGCGCGGAGTTGGCCAAGCGCTTGCGCCAGCAGGTCATCGGCCATGGCTTGGCTCCAGTCTCGGCCGCCTGCGAGGTCTACCAGTTCGGCTGCGCGGATGAGGTCTATTGCCGTGAGGGGCGCTTCCTGGTGGTAGAGGGCGGCCAGTGCCTCGCCTGCGGGTGTGTTGGAGGTGAGGGCGGCTACCACTGGGAGGGACTTCTTTCTGCTGTCCAAATCGGAGTGTCGCGACTTGCCGGTGATCGCGGGGTCGCCCCAGATGCCGAGCAGGTCGTCGACGAACTGGAATGCGAGGCCGACCAGTTCGCCGAAGTCGCGCAGCAGGCTTACTTGTTGCTGGTCTGCACCGCCGAACAGGGCGCCGATGGCACAGGACGCGCCCAGCAGAGCGCCGGTTTTGCGTTCGGCCATGCTGAGGCATTCCGAGCGCGCGACGTCTGTGCGGCGTTCGAAGCTGAGGTCGGCTTGTTGGCCGTCGAGCAGGTCGATCACGGCGGCGCTGAGGATCCGCATGCCGTCCTGGGCGCTGGGATGACCGCTGCTGGCGATCACCTCGAACGCGAGGCTGAGCAGGGCGTCCCCGGCGAGGATGGCCGGGCCGGAGCCGTAGACGGTCCATGCGGTGGGGCGGTGTCGCCTGGTCAGGTCGCCGTCCATCACGTCGTCGTGCAGGAGCGAGAAGTTGTGGACCAGCTCCACTGCTACCGCTGCGTGGATGGCTGCGTGGATGGCTGTGTCGGCGGGGGTGGTCGCGGGTGCCACCGCTTCGGCGCACAGGAGAGTGAGGGTGGGGCGGATGGCTTTGCCGCTGTTGTTGGTGGTGGGCTCGTCGTGCTCGTTCCACCAGCCGAAGTGGTACCCGACGATACCGCGCATGGACGCGGGCAGGGTGTCGACGGCGGCGCGTAGTGCGGGTTGGCACAGGTCGCGCGAATCGGCGAGGATCTGGGCCGCTGTTCGGCTTTTGCTGATCACGTCGCTGACCGTTTCGGTGGTCGCCATCTGCGCGCTCTCCCTCAATTGCCCGATTGTCGAATTTCGGGCGGGTGACAATGGTATTCATACCGCCGTGACACGCGTTGATTCTTATTGTTGGGCAGGGGGAAGTTAGCATTCGCGGGCGGGTGTGGAACAGTCACCCGAACGTGGGCACTGATTCGTTTTCTCGTTGCGGAGCAGGTGTTTCCGGTGGCGCCTTGCTCTTTTTCACCCTTTGTGGGGAGCGGGTTGGGCTGGGTGAGTGTGGCTGTTCCTGGGCATCACCGGTCCTTGGTGATTTGTTACTCCGAACGGACACGGGCTGGGCTGAACGAGTGTTACTGGGCGAGCAGCTTTTTGTTGCGTTCGCGGATGTTCTCGGGAAGGTGGTCGGCGATGTCGGCGACGGTGGTGGTGCGCAGTGACGAACGCCAGGCATTGTCGGCCTTGTTCATGGCGACGTTGATCAGGCACAGGTCGTGGCAGTCTTCTGGCTCCCAAGCTCCTGAGCCCTGCCGGCGAATCTCCTGGCAGATGAAAGGACGCGCGCTGCCTTCGATGGCCTCGACGATGTCGAGCAGGGTGATGTCGGTCGCCGGGCGGGCCAGTTGGTAGCCCCCTCGGGGGCCGGGGGTGGCACGCAGGATGCCGGCCTTGGTCGCGGCCTGGAGGTGCTTGGCCAGGTATGCCTCGGGCAGGCCGTAGTGGCCGGCGAGCTGTTCGCGGCGGACGGTGACGCCGCCGGGCATGAGCGCGAGCAGCGTGACGCAGTGCAGCGTCCACTCGACGCCCTGGGACAGCTTCATGGCGGAAGTGTAGACATCTGATATCCCGGATATCTAGTATCCGAGATGTTCTGGATCGAGTCGGGGAGGTGGGGGCTGGGATGGGTTTGTCGGTTGAGAACGGTGTGGGGCGGCGGGTGCCCGCGCGGCAGGGGACCATGCTGACGGTGCTGCTCAGCGCGATGTTCATGGCCCAGTTCGATTTCTTCGTGGTGAATGTCGCGGCGCCGACGCTGGCGGAACGGTTGCATGCCGGGCCTGCCGCGTTGGAGTTGATCGTGGGCGGGTACGCCTTCGCCTATGCGAGCGGGATGATCACCGGGGGACGGCTTGGTGACCTGTTCGGGTATCGGCGGCTGTTCATGGTGGGGATGGTCGGGTTCGCGGTTGCTTCCCTGCTGTGCGGGGTGGTGGGGAATCCGACGGAGTTGATCGTCGCGCGGCTGGTGCAGGGGTTTGC
Source organism: Pseudonocardiaceae bacterium (assembly GCA_035948315.1). GTDB lineage: Bacteria > Actinomycetota > Actinomycetes > Mycobacteriales > Pseudonocardiaceae > CAJCJE01. The sequence continues at coordinate 2,916 of DASZJG010000072.1, forward strand.
GGCGGCGTTGATGGTGCCGCAGGTGCTGGCCGTCATCACGGCCGTGGTGCCGGTGACCGACCGGGCGCGGGCGTTGGGGTGGTTCGGGGCCGCGACGGGGCTGGGGTCGATCGCGGGGCAGGTGTTGGGTGGGGTGTTGCTCAACGCGAACGTGTTCGGGCTCGGGTGGCGGGTGATCTTCCTGGTCAATGTGCCGGTTGGGATTGTTGCTTCGGCCTTGGCCGCGCGGTTTCTGCCGGCGGTGCGGTCGGGGCGCCGGGCCCGGTTGGATTTGGTGGGGGCGGCGGGGGTCGCGGTCAGCCTTGCCCTGGTGTTGGTGCCGTTGACCTTGGGGCGGGGGGCTGGGTGGCCTGCTTGGACGTGGGTTTGTCTTGGGCTGGCCTTGCCGGGGTTGGGGCTGACGGGGTGGTGGCTGCGGACCTTGCGGGCTCGCGGTGGGCAGCCGGTGCTTGATCCGAGCTTGTTGCGGGTGCGGTCCTATCTGGCGGGGCTCGGGTCGAACGTGGCGTTCATGATCTATTTCGGCAGTTTCATGTTCACGTTGACGCTGTTGTTGCAGGGCGGGCTTGGTCTTTCCGCCCTGGGTGCCGGGGTCGCGTTCTTGCCCATGGGGGTGCTGTACACGGGCACGGCGTTGGTGGGGGCACGGTTGGTTGCCCGGTTCGGGATTCGGGTGGTGGTGATGGGCGGGGCCATTTCCGCCGTGGGGCTGGGGGTGCTGGCCATCACCATGGGGAGTGGGGTGAGCCTGGGGTGGGTTGTTGTCGGGCTGGCGCTTGTTGGTGCTGGGAACGGGCTTGTGCTGCCTCGGTTGATCGGGGCGGCCCTGGCGCGGATCGAACCGGAACAGGCCGGGATCGGGGCGGCCATGCTCACCACCGCGCAACAGTTCGCGAGCGCGACGGGCGTGGCGTTGATCGGTGGGGTGTTCTTCGCGGTCCTCGGACCACTCGCTCGACCAGGTGACTATCCGGGGGCGATGCGGGTCTCCGCGTTGATCGACATTGGACTACTCGCGGTGGTCCTGTGCGCGCTCGGTTACCACCATCGAGCGAATCAGCGTTGAATGTTCGTTGCGCGGACGCCGGGCGTTTGCTGTCAGTTCGACAGCGAGAAAGTGACGCCGGCTGCCTTCGGGACCTCGCGGGAAATGTTGCGCTCGGTTACCGGCAGCGCGCCGTCCAAAGCGGCCAGTACGGCCTCGGTGGCGATCGGCCGGACCTCGTCGACGGACACGTCACGGCCGAGTTCCTCGGTGAACGATGTCGTGCCGACGCCGCGAATTCCGCAGGCCACGCCGTTGTTGAAGGCGGCGAGATCGCAGTCACAGTTCATCGAGAAACCGTGCAGCGTGACGCCGCGCTGTACGCGCAGGCCGATCGCGGCGATCTTGCGCTCCGGCTTGGTGTCGGTCGGGGCCAGCCACACTCCGCTGCGACCGTCGACCCGGCCGGCCGGGACGCCGAAATGGTCACAGACCGAGATGAGCGCCTGCTCCAGCCTGCGCACGTAGTGCACGACGTCGATCGGCTCGGCCAGTTCGATGATCGGGTAGCCGACCAGTTGACCGGGACCGTGCCAGGTGAGCTTGCCGCCTCTGTCCACATCGATCACCGGGATGTCGCCGTCCGGGCGTTCGTCGGGGGCGGTGCGCTTGCCGGCCGTGTAGACCGGATTGTGTTCCAGCAGCAGGAGAACGTCACCGCCGCGACCTTCCGCGCGGGTCAGCGCGAGATCCCGTTGCAGGTCCCAGGTGGGGGCGTAGTCAACGGTGCCGAGCAGCCGGACGTCCACCGGATCGGTGCTGGTCCGGCAGGACGCCGCCGCGTTCGCCGCCGAGAAAATCGACGCGGTGTCAGTCACGCCTTTGACGATACGCCGTCACCTCAACGTATTGCAGCCAGTGCCGCTCGCAGGGTGCCGTGGCGAAACGTGAATCCGGCGCCTTCCAATACGCGCGGTAGCGCGCGTTGCCCCGCAAGCATGGCTTCCTTGGCGAGTTCCGCGCCGAACACCAGACTCAGCGCGAAGCCCGGAATCACCCACGGGGCTGGTCTTCCGAGTGAATCCGCGAACTCCTTGGTGAACTCGGCATTGGTCGCCGGAATCGGGCCGGTGAGGTTGACCGGGCCGGCGACGCTGTCGTGTTCGAGACAGAACCGGATCGCGGCGACCTCGTCGGCCATCGAGATCCACGGCCAGTACTGGGTGCCGGCGCCGATCCGGCCGCCGAGCAGCAGTGCGAACAGCGGGCGCAGCGGGCCGAGCAGGCCGCCGCCCTGGCTGAGCACGATGCCGGTGCGCAGCCGGACCACCCGTGCGCCCGCCTCGGCGGCGGGTTCGGTGGCCGCCTCCCATTCGCGGCAGAGCATGCCGAGGAACCCGGCACCGTTCGGGGAGGACTCGGTGAGCACGGTCTCGCCGCCGTCGCCGTAGTAGCCGACCGCGGACGCGTTGAGCAGGGTGGGGATGCGGTGTTCGGCGACGGCCGTGGCGAGCACGTCGGTGGGGACGCTCCTGCTGTCGCGCAGCACCTGCTTGCGGGCCTCGGTCCAGCGCCGGTCGGCCACGCCGACCCCGCAGAGGTTGACCACCGCGTCGACGCCGGTCAGCGCGTCGTCGGCGATGGTGCCGGCGGGCGGGTTCCACTGGCGTTCGTCCGCGGCCGCCGGGGATCTGCGGACCAGGCGTAAGACCTCGTGTCCTGCGCCGCGCAACTCGCTCACCAACGACGAACCGATGAGCCCGGACGAACCCGCGATGATGACCCGCACGCATGTCATCGTCGCGGACGTGGGCGTGCGGCGCGACCTGGCTGCTGGTGATCTTTCTCAAACGCGAACCGCCCCCGGCCGGAGAAACCCCGAGCCGGGGGCGGTTCGTGCGAGAAGTGACCTACAGGCCGAGGTCGGCCTCGAAGGCGCCTTCCTGGAGGCGGTTCTTGATGGTGGTCAGGAACCGGCCCGCGTCGGCGCCGTCGACCAGCCGGTGGTCGTAGGTCAGCGCCAGGTAGACCATGGACCGGATGGCGATGGTGTCGCCACCGTCGTCGTCGGTCACCACGATCGGCCGCTTCACCACGACACCGACACCCAGGATGCCGACCTGCGGCTGCTGGATGATCGGGGTGTCGAACAGGGCGCCGTTGCTGCCCAGGTTGGTGATCGAGAACGTGCCGCCGGAGAGCTCCTCGGGCGTCACGTGGCTGGACCGGGTCCGGGCCGCGAGGTCGGCGATCTTGTGCGCGAGACCGGCCAGGTTCAGGTCGCCCGCGTTGTGCACCACCGCGTTGAGCAGGCCGCGCTCGGTGTCCACCGCGATGCCCAGGTGCTCGGCGCCGTGGTAGGTCACCTCCTTGGCTTCCTCGTTGATGGACGCGTTGAGCTTCGGGTGCTGCTTGAGCGCCTCGACGGTGGCCTTGGCGAAGAACGGCAGGAAGGTGAGGTTGACGCCCTCCCGCGCGGCGAACGCCGCCTTGGCCCGCTGACGCAGCTTGGCGATCTTGGTGACGTCCACCTCGACGACCTGGGTGAGCTGCGCGGAGCCCTGCAGCGACTCCCTGGTGCGCTGCGCGACGATCTGGCGCAGCCTGCTCAGCTTCTCGGTGGTGCCGCGCTGGCTGGGCGACACGGTCGAGGCCGGGGCGGCCGCGCGCGGGGCGCTGGGGGCCGCGGCCGGTGCCGGTGTGGCCGCGCGGGCCTGGGCAGCGGCTTCGCGGGCCTTGTTGGCCTCGACCGCGGCGAGCACGTCCTGTTTGCGGATGCGGCCGCCGACGCCGGAGCCCTGCACGCCGGTCAGGTCGATGCTGTTCTCGGTGGCGAGCTTGCGGACCAGCGGGGTCACGTACGGCGCGCCGACGTCCTCGCTCGGTCCGGTCGCGTCGACCGGTTCGGTGACCGGGCCGGTCGTGGCTGCCGGGGCCGGCCAGGACTGCGGCGCGGGAGCCGGCGCGACCGGTGCCGGCGCTGGTGCGGCCGCCACTGGAGCTGGGGCCGGAGCCGGGGCGGGCGTGGGTGCCGGAGCCGCGGGGGCCGGGGCGGGCGCCGGGGCCGGTGCTGCGGCGGGGGCACCGCCGGAGACGCCGACGACGGCGAGCTGGCCGCCGACCTCGACGGTCGCGTCCTCGCCCGCGGTGATCTCCAGCAGGGTGCCGGCGACCGGGGACGGGATCTCGGTGTCCACCTTGTCGGTCGACACCTCCAGCAGGGCCTCGTCCACCGCCACCGTGTCGCCGACCTGCTTGAGCCAGCGGGTCACGGTGCCTTCGGTGACGCTCTCGCCGAGCGCCGGCATGGTCACCGGGGTGCCGGTGGCCGGAGCGGCGGCCGGAGCGGGTGCAGGGGCAGCGGCTGCGGGGGCCTGGCCGTTCTGCTGGACCGGCTCGGGCTCTGGAGCGCTCTCCTGCACGGGCGCGGTCTCCTGCACGGGCGCGGTCTCCTGCGCGGGTGCGGGAGCCGCCGGAGCGGCGGCGCCGGCGCGGTCGGCGATGATCGCCAGCTCGGCGCCGACCTGGACGGTCTCGTCCTCGCGGACCACGATCTTCTGGAGCGTGCCGGCCGCTGGGGACGGGATCTCCGTGTCCACCTTGTCGGTGGACACCTCAAGTAGTGGCTCGTCGACCTCGACCGACTCGCCTTCCTGCTTCAACCACCGGGTGACCGTGCCCTCGGTGACGCTTTCCCCGAGAGCTGGCATCTGGACGGAGAAGGCCATGTTCAGCTGACTCCTCGTGCTCGTGCCTGTTGGCTGATGACTGTCCTCGACTTCAGCCGTGCACGTGCAGCGGCTTGCCGGCCAGGGCGAGATGTGCCTCGCCGAGAGCCTCGGTCTGGGTCGGGTGGGCGTGGATGAGGGATGCCACGTCCTCCGGGAACGCTTCCCAGTTGACGATCAACTGGGCCTCGCCGATCAGCTCGCCGACCCGGTCGCCGATCATGTGAATGCCGACGACGGGGCCTTCCGGCGCCTTCACCAGCTTCACCGCGCCCTGGGTCTTCAAGATGTTCGACTTGCCGTTGCCGGCCAGGTCGTAGGTGTAGGTGGTGACCTCGGCGCCGTAGCGTTCCTTGGCGGCGGCCTCGGTCAGCCCGACGGAGGCGACCTCCGGGTTGCAGTAGGTGACGCGGGGGATCCCGCTCTCCTCGATGACCTGCGGGTTCAGCCCGACGATGTCCTCGGCGACGAAGATGCCCTGGGCGAAGCCGCGGTGCGCGAGCTGCAGGCCGGGCACGATGTCGCCGACCGCGTACACGCCGGGGAGGTTGGTGCGCAGCCGCTCGTCGGTGAGGACGAAGCCGCGGTCCATCGCGACGCCGGCCTCCTCGTAGCCGTGGCCCGCGCTGTTCGGGCCGCGACCGACCGAGACCAGCAGGATGTCGGCTTCGAGCTGCTCGCCGGACTCCAGGTTGACGGTGACACCCGAGTCGGTCTGGGTGGCGCCGGTGAACCGGACGCCGGTCTTGAAGTTGATGTTGCGCTTGCGGAACGCGCGCTCGAGGCGCTTGGAGGCGAACTCGTCCTCCAGCGGCACCAGGCGGGGCAGGGCCTCGACGATGGTCACGTCGGCGCCGAAGGAGCGCCACACGCTGGCGAACTCGACGCCGATCACGCCGCCGCCCAGCACGACGACCTTCTCCGGCACGTAGTCCAGGTTCAGCGCCTGCTCGCTGGTGATGATCCGGCCGCCGATCTCCAGGCCCGGCAGGGTCCTGGAGTAGGAGCCGGTGGCCAGCACCACGTTCTTGCCGGTGTAACGCTCGCCGTTGACCTCGACGGTGTTGGGGCCGACGAAGCGGCCGGTGCCCTCGACCGTGGTCACCTTGTTCGCCTTGAACAGGCCCTGCAGGCCCTTGTACATCTTGGTGACGACGCCGTCCTTGTAGGAGTTGACGCCGGCCATGTCGATGCCTTCGAGCGCGGACTTGACCCCGAACTGGTCACCCTCGCGCGCGTAGTCCGCGACCTCGGCGGCGTGCAGCAGCGCCTTGGTCGGGATGCAGCCCCGGTGCAGACAGGTGCCACCGAGTTTGTCCTTCTCGACGAGGACGACGGACAAGCCGAGTTCAGCCGCGCGGAACGCGCAGGCGTAACCACCCGACCCGCCACCGAGGATCACAAGGTCGGCGTCGGTCATCAAATCCTCCTCGGCGGGAGTACCGGCAGTACTGCTCGCCACGCAATTTCGGCTTGCTCGATTACTCGCTGTTCGCGCCGGTCGGGCGCGGCAACACACGCCATCTTGTCACTACCTCAGGCATTCTTGCGACGCGGGCCGATTCGCCCGCGAGGGAGGTGCGGGGATGGGATTGTTCGACGCGTTGCGCGGTCGGGGCCGAGCCGGGGAAGTCCGGCAGCGCAGCCACCGGGCCAACGCCCATCTGGCCGAATGGGCCGCGACACACCGGGGTGTCGAGGCGTATGTCGAGCCAAGGACGACGGTGACGCAGACCACGGTGGTGCTGGTCGCACACGACGGCGAGTGGACGCGGCGGCGGGTGGACAGCGCGAGCGCGGCCCGTGATCTTGGCCACCGCCTGGGAATTCCCGTCTACGACGTGGCGCTGGTCGGTTACCCGCAGCGGATGCGCGACTACACGGCGCGGCAGAACCGCGAGAACCGGCACGGCCGCCACGAGAACCTGGGGTCCTGAGGCGGCCGGGCCGGTGCTGGTTCAGCTGTTCTCGGCGATGTCCGCGAGGACCGCGGCCATGGTGCGGACCGGGACACCGGTGCCGCCCTTGGCGGTGTAGCCCCACGGCCCCTTGGTGTTGTAGGCCGGGCCTGCCACGTCCAGGTGCGCCCACTGCACGCCCTCGGCCACGAACTCGCGCAGGAACACGCCCGCGATGAGCATGCCGCCCCAGCGCGAGCCCGGCACGTTGACCAGGTCGGCGAGCTTCGAGTCGATTTCGGCGCGCAGTTCCTCGGGCAGCGGCATCGCCCAGGCGCCCTCGCCGACCCGCCGGCCCGCGTCGGCGACCCGGTCGCGGAACTCGTCGGAGCCCATCACGCCCATGGTCCTGGTGCCCAGCGCGACGACCTGCGCGCCGGTCAGGGTGGACGTCTCGATCAGGTAGTCGGGCTCGTCCTCGCAGGCGCGCACGATCGCGTCGGCCAGGATCAGCCTGCCCTCCGCGTCGGTGTTGATCACCTCGACGGTCTTGCCGCCGTACATGTTCAGCACGTCACCGGGGCGGTACGCGGTGCCCGACGGCATGTTCTCGGCCATCGGCACGGTCGCGGTGACCTCCAGCGGGAAGCGCAGCTTCGCGGCCAGCACGACGGTGGCCACGACCGCGGCAGCGCCGGACATGTCCGAGGTCATGTGGTCCATGTCGGCCGGCGGCTTGAGCGAGATGCCGCCGGTGTCGAAGGTGATGCCCTTGCCGACCAGCGCGACCTTGGCGCGCGCCTTCGGCCCCTTGTAGTGCAGCCGGACCATGCGCGGCGGGCGGGAGGAACCGCCGCCGACGCCGAGCACGCCGCCGAAGCCGGCCTTGCGCAGCGCCTTCTCGTCCAGCACCTCGACCTCGAGACCGGCCGCCTTGCCCAGCGCCTCGGCGCGGGCCGCGAACGTCTGCGGGTACAGGTCGTTGGGCGGGGTGTTGATCAGGTCGCGCGCGGTGCACACCGCCTCGGCGATCGCGGTGGCCGCCTTGAGCGTGGCCTTGCGGTCCTTGGCGTTCGCGTCGTCGACGGCCAGGTCGACGCGGGCGATCGGGGCGCTGCCGGCGTCGGACTTGTAGGCGGTGAAGCCGTACGCCCCGAGCACCGTGCCCTCGACCGCGGCGTGCAGGTCCACGCTCGCGAGCAGGCTGTAGGCGCGCTTGGTGCCGGCGAGCGCGCGGGCCGCCGCACCGCTGGCGCGGCGGACCTGCTCGGGCGCGATCTCGCCGTCCCGCTTGCCAAGGCCGACCGCGAGCACGACGCCTGCCGACAGCTTGCCGAACGTGGCGAGCTTCACGGTCTCGTCGGCCTTGCCGGTCGCGCCGAGGCTGGTCAGCAGGGCGGCCAGCTTGCCCTCCAGCGCCTCGTCGACCGACTCAGCACCGGGCGCGAGTTCGACACCGTCCGATCCCTGGATGGTGCCGACGATGACCGTGTCGGCTGGTGAGCCGAGGACATCGGCGGATGTGTTTCCGGACAGCGCTAGTTTCGGCGTTGGCAAGGGTCTCTCCGTAGGACGCTGACGTGTGGTTTCGGCATTGTCGCTGATCCGAACCGTTTGGTTTGTGACGCATGCTAACGAGTTTCATCCGGTGGGTTGATATCGGATGGATGGCGGGTGTGGCACCGTTGGCCAGCGTGACCCGGCAACTACGGGAACGGCCCGAGGCGACGAATTCGGTCGCGGGCGGTCTGGGCGCCATGATCGGTGCCGGTGTCTTCGTCGGGCTCGCCCCCGCCGCCGGGCTCGCCGGCCGGTGGATGCTGGTCGGTCTCGCGGTCGCCGCGCTCGCCGCGGTCTGCACCGCCTGCTCCACCAGCGACCTGGCCCGCGCCTACCCCGGTATCGGTGGCGGCTATCGCTACGCCCGTGACCTGCTCGGCCGCTGGCCGGGCCGGATGTCGGGCGGGGCCGGGCTGCTCGGCCGGGTCGCGGCCATGGCCGCGGTCGCCGGCTGCTTCGGTGCTTACGTCGTGCCGCACCGGCCGCTGATCGGCGCGCTGGGCGCGGTCGGGCTGGTGGTCGTCGCGGAGATCGCGTCGGTGCGGCTGTCTGTGCCGCTGTCGGTGGGGCTGCGCCGGGTGCTGGTCGGGGTGGTGCTGGTCGCGCTCGCCGTCGTGGTCGTCGCGTGTTTCGCGATGCCGGCCGCGCCGCAGGTCGGTGGGCCGCTGCCGGTCGGTGTGCCGGGCGCGGACAACCCGGTCGAACTGCTGCCCGCGGCGGGTACGCTGTTCTTCGGTTTTCTGGGCGGCGAGAGCGGCGGCGGTGAGCGGCGCGTCAGGTTGGCGGTTCCGGTGCTGATCCTGGTCGCGCTGGGCACCTACCTCGCGGTCGGCACCGCACTGCTGCGCCAACTCGGACCGACCCGGATGGCGCTCTCGCCCGATCCGCTGCGCGACGCCCTGGCCGCGGCGGGCGCGTCCGCGCTCGACCCGATCCTCACCGCCGGCATCGCCGCGGCCGTGCTCGGCGTGCTGCTCGCGCTGGTCAGCGGCACCCGGCAGACCGCGCAGGCGATGGCCGACGCCGGGGACCTGCCCGGCATCTTCGGCACCGGCGGCATCGAGCACACCGTCGCGGGCGCGCTCGCGATCGGCGCGGCCGGCGCCTGCGCCGTGCTGCTGCTCACCCCGGTCGCCGCGATCCAACTGGCCGCGACCTGCGGACTGTTCGCCGCCGCGTTCACCAACGCGGCCGCGCGACTGCTCGAACGCCACGAACGCGCCTGGCCGGCCCGCACCGCCTGCTTCGGCCTCGGCCTGAGCGTGCTGCTCGTGATCGCCATGCCCCCGGTCGCGCTCACGCTGTCCGTGGTGGCGATGGGCATCGGCGCGGCGATCGGGCCGCTGGTGGCGCTGACCAGGCGCGGGCCCGCTGTGACCCAACCAAGGCATGCCCGCGCATTGAAGATCTGAACAGGTAACGTCCGCGTCGTGACCACGCCCTTGCACAGCCCGCTGCACGCCGCCCACGAGGCGCTCGACGCGAAGTTCGGCCCGTTCGGCGACTGGGAGATGCCCCTGGAGTACGCGGGCGGGGGCGTGGTCGCCGAACACGCCGCGGTGCGCGAATCGGTCGGCGTCTTCGACGTGTCGCACCTGGGCAAGGCGCTCATCGCGGGGCCCGGCGCGGCCGAGTTCGCGAACACGCGATTCACCAACGACCTGCGGCGCATCGGCCCCGGTCAGGCCCAGTACACGATGTGCTGCACGGAGGACGGCGGCGTCGTCGACGACCTGATCTGCTACCTCGTCGGCGACGACGAGGTGTTCATCGTGCCGAACGCGGCCAACAACGCCGAGATCGTCGCTCGGCTGGCCGCGGCCGCGCCAGCCGGCATCAGCATCACCAACCAGCACACCGACTTCGGCGTCATCGCCGTGCAGGGGCCGCGCTCGACGGACGTGCTCACCGAGTTGGGCCTGCCGACCGAACTGGACTACATGGCCTTCGTCGACGCCGACTGGCACGGCACGTCGATCCGGGTCTGCCGCACCGGCTACACCGGCGAACACGGCTACGAGCTGCTGCCGCGCAGCGCGGACGCGGTGCGACTGTGGGACGCGCTGCTCGCCGCCGCCCAGCCGCACGGCGGTCGCGCCGCCGGACTCGGCGCCCGCGACACGCTGCGCACCGAGATGGGCTACCCGCTGCACGGCCACGAACTGTCGCGCTCGATCAGCCCGGTGCAGGCCGGCGCGGGCTGGGCGGTCGGCTGGAAGAAGGACGCGTTCGTCGGCCACGACGCGCTGGTCGCCGAGCGGGCCGAGGGGCCGAAGCGGCGGCTGCGCGGCCTGCGCGCCATCGACCGCGGCATTCCCCGGCCCGGCATGCCGGTACTGGACGCCGACGGCAAGCAGGTCGGCGAGACCACCTCCGGCACGTTCTCGCCGACGCTCAAGGTCGGCATCGCGCTCGCCCTGATCGACACCGCGGCAGGCGTCGAACCCGGCGGCGAACTCACCGTCGACGTACGCGGCCGGTCGCTGCGCTGCGCCGTGGTCAAGCCGCCGTTCGTCCAGACACACACCAGGTGAGTCGGATCTGGCAGCCGGGCGAGACGTTCGTCCAGCGGTTCCGGCGTACCGACCAGACCATCGGCCAGCACCATCCGCTACGCGTGCTGAGCGACGACGGCACGACGGTGGTCGGCTGGCTGCCGGTCGACACACCGATCGTCAACACGCAGCTGCCGGACGGCCGCGATCCGCGCCAGGCGCCGATGGCCGAGATGTTCCGGATTCCCCGGGTGCGGGTGCCCGGCGCCTGGCACGGCACCGCGAACGTGCGGGTCATCACCGAGGACGAATGGTCGTCGGTGTGGTGGTTCTTCACGCCCGCCATGGAGTTCACCGGCTGGTACGTGAACCTGGAGATCCCGTTGGGCCGCACCGACATCGGCACCGACCGGATCGACGGCGCGCTGGACGTGACCGTCACCCCGGACCGGACCTGGCGGTGGAAGGACGAGGACGAGGCGGACGCCGCCGTCGAAGCGGGCCGGATCAGCGCCGAGCAGTTGGCGCGGCTGCGCGCCGAGGGCGAGCGAGTGATCGCGCTGGCCGAGGCCGGCACGTTCCCGTTCGACGGCACCTGGTGCGACTTCCGCCCCGACCCGGACTGGCCGGCTCCCGCGCTGCCGCCAGGCGTCTTCGACCAGCCCGCCGAGCAAAGCTGGTCCGACTAGCCGCTGACAAGGCCCGCCGACCAAAGCCCGTCCGGCCGGCCCGCCTGACAAACAACTAGTTGTTTGTTTGGTGACGGGAGGTGCGGATCAGCGCGTTGCGGTCCAGGGTCGCGATCGTGGTGTTGGCCGCGACCAGCACCGCGAACACGATGGCCAGCACCGGCGGACCGGAGAACCACAGGCCGACCGCTGCCGCGCCGAACACCACGATCTTCACGGTCAGCACGCCGGCCATGGGCGTGCGCACCGCGGATTTCGGCGCCGCGAACAGTCCCCATGCGACGATCGCGAGCAGTGGCGCGCCGAGGCCGAGCAACACGTGGTCGGCCGTGTTGTCGCCGATGTGAAAGCCCCACCAGCTGATCGCGACCAGCGCGAGGATCTCGAACACGAACGCGAAACCCTCGTTCAGCGCGTGTAATCCCTTGGGCACGCGCACATCATGCACCGCCCAGCGCGCATCCGGCGAGCACGATCGTCACGGTCAGTTCGCAGCCCGCGCCGAGCACGTCGCCGACCAGCCCGCCGAACCGACGTCGCGTGTGGACGGACAGTCCCGCGACCGCGAGCGCGGCCACCACGACCGCGGCGAGGCCCTGCCACCAGCGTCCCGGCACCACGAACGCGGCGCAGGCGACGGCCACCACCCACCAGGCCACCGCGACCGGGATCGGCTGGGTGCCCGCGACCAGTGCGCCGAACCCCTCCGGCCGCGCCGCGACCACCCCGCGCCGGCATCCCCACACGAACGCGACCCGGCCAGCCGCGATCGCTAACCCCGCCGCCCACCAGCGCCCGGACTCGGCGAGCGCGGCCAGGCTCGCCGCCTGCGCGCCGAGCACGACGATCAGCGCGACCACGCCGAACGGCCCGGCGCCGCCGTCCTTCATCACCGCGAGCGCCCGCTCGGGCGGGCCGTAGCAGCCAAGGCCGTCCGCGGTGTCGGCCAGTCCGTCCACATGCATGCCCCGGGTGACCAGCGCGAGCGAGCCAACCACGAGGAGGCCGGCCAGCAGCGCGGGCGCCCCGATCAACCGCAGCCCGGCCAGCAGACCGGCCCCGAACGCGCCGAGCCCTATGCCGACCAGCGGCGAGAGCCCGATCGCCCACCCGGCCAGCGCGCGGTCGACGGTCACGTCCGCGCCGAGCCGGACCGGCAGGACGGTCAGCAGGGACGCGGCGAACCGCAGCCCCGCGACCGGCTCAGGTCGCATCGACCTCTTCGGTCAGGTCCTTGGCTTCTTCGGACACGCCCGCGTCCGCGAACGTCGCCATCTCGGCCAGGGCCCGCGTCGCGCCCATGACCAGCGGCAGCGCGGCCACCGCGCCGGACCCCTCGCCGAGCCGCATGTCCAGCTCCAGCAACGGAGTCAGGCCCAGATGTCCGAGGATCAGGGTGTGCGCCGGCTCGACCGAACGGTGCCCGGCCCACCACCAGTCCCGCGCACCCGGCGCCAGTCGGTCCGCGATCGCGGCCGCCGCGCTCACCACAACACCGTCCAGGATCACCGGCGTCTTGCGCACCGCCGCCTGGGCCAGGAACCCGGCCATGGCCGCGAGATCCGCGCCACCCGCGATGCGCAGCAGCCCGCGCGGATCGCTGTGCGCGGCGCGCGAGCGGCGCAGCCCGTCGCGGATCGCGGCCGCCTTGCGCATCCAGCCGTGGTCGTCGATGCCGGTGCCGCGGCCGACCACTGTCACCGGCTCCGCCCCGACCAGCGACGCGATCAGGACCGAGGCCGGCGTGGTATTGCCGATCCCCATGTCGCCCGCGATCAGCAGGTCCGCGCCGCCGTCGACCTCCTCGTCCGCTATGGCCTTGCCCGCCGCGATCGCCTGCTCGGTCTCGGCCTCGGTCAGCGCGTCCTCCCGGTCGATCGACCCGCTGCTCCTGCGCACCTTGAACTTGCGCACGGATTCCGGGGTGTCCGCGTCGACCGCGATGTCCTCGACCCGCACCGTCGCGCCCGCGTTCGCCGCGAGCACGTTGATCGCCGCGCCACCGGCCAGGAAGTTCGCCACCATCTGGCCGGTGACCTCGCTCGGGTACGCGGACACGCCGTGCGCGGCCACGCCGTGGTCACCGGCGAACACGACCACCCTCGGCCGCTGGAACGGTTTCGGCGGGCACACACCCTGGCAGGCGGTGATCCAGTTGCCGAGTTCCTCCAGCACACCGAGCGAACCGGCAGGCTTGGTCAGCTGGGCCTGACGGGCCACCGCCGCTTGCCGCGCCGTCTCGTCCGGCGGCTGGACGGCGAACACACCGACGTTGTCCGGGACCGTCATGGCTTTCTACCTCCGGTGCGCGTTGCGTTGTGGTTCCTTCAACGACAGGGGGATGCCGGCCACCAGGAGCAGCACCTCGTCGCACACCTGCGCCAGCCGCGCGTTCAGCGTGCCGAGCAGGTCCCGAAACAGCCTGCCAGAAGGGGTTGCCGGGACCACGCCGAGGCCGACCTCCGCGGACACCAGCACCAGCCGCGCGCGGGTGGTCGCGACCGCGTCGACCAGTTTGTCCAGATAGCTGTCGGCCAGCCGCAGCGCGGATTTCCGGCCGTCCCAGCCGCGCACCTCGTCCAGCATCCCGGTCAGCCAGGTCGCCAGATCGTCCACCAGCAGCGTCGGGTCGGCGTCGAACGCGTCCGAGATCAGGTCCGCGAGCAGCGCGGCGTCGGTGATCTCCACCGTGTCCCAGTGCGCGGGCCTGCGCGCGACGTGCGCCGCGATCCGCGCGCTCCAGTCCGGGTCGGTCGGGTCGCGCCGGCCGGTGGCCAGGTAGCTGACCGGACCGGTCGCCGACACCAGGCCCTCGGCGTGCGCGGACTTGCCGGAGCGCGCGCCGCCCAGCACCAACGTGCGCAGCGTCACAGGCGACTCCCGGGTGTGATGAGGTGGACGGGAACGTTACCGGGACACGGCCGTCACACCGGACACGAGGGAGCACGCGGTGGACTATCGCTGGCGCTACGCCGACGCCAACGGCGACGAACTGACCGGCCCCGCCGAGAAGTTCGGCGACCAGGGCGAGGCCGAGGACTGGCTCAGCGCCAACTGGCAGGACCTGTTCGACGCGGGTGTGCAACAGGTGACCCTGCTGGAGGACGAGGAGGAGCTGTACGGCCCGATGAGCCTGCTCCCGGCCGAGGACTCCTGACCGTCCGCCTCTCGGAGCCGCGCGGCTTCACACGCTGATCGTGTGCCTCGGGTCGCGGTCGACCACGTCGCCGAGGGCCGCGTCGATCGCCGCGACCACGTCGTCGGTCAGCTTCGCGCCCGCGGCCTTCGCGGCCTCGATGATCTGCTCCGGCCGGGACGCGCCGACGATCGCCGCGGCCACGTTCGGGTTGTGCAGCACCCACGCCACCGCGAGCTGCGCCATGGTCAGGCCGGCCTGCTCCGCGATCGGCCGCAGCAGTTGCACCCGCTCCAGCACGTCCTCGCGCAGCAGACGCTTGATGGTTTCCGCGCCACCCCGCTCGTCGGTCGCCCGCGAACCGGCGGGCAACTGGTGGCCGGGCAGGTACTTGCCGGTCAGCACGCCCTGCGCGAGCGGCGACCAGACGATCTGGCCGAGCCCCTCGCGTTCGCAGGCGGGCACGACCTCGGGTTCGATCACCCGCCACAGCATCGAGTACTGCGGCTGGTTGGAGATGAACGGAACGTTCAGTTCCCGGGCGAGGGCCGCGCCGCGGATGATCTCCTCGGCCGTCCACTCGGACACGCCGATGTAGAGCGCCTTGCCCTGCCGGACGAGGTCGGCGAACGCGAGGAACGTTTCCTCCAGCGGCGTGCTGCGGTCGAACCGATGCGCCTGATAAACGTCGACGTACTCCGTTTGTAGTCGCGACAACGATCGGTGCATCGACTCGATGATGTGTTTGCGACCGAGGCCGCGATCGTTCGCGCCCGCGCCCGTCGGCCAGAAGACTTTGGTGCAGATCTCCAGGCCCTCGCGTCGCTGTCCGGCGAGCGCGCGGCCGAGCACGCTTTCGGCGCGCGTGCCGGCGTAGACGTCGGCGGTGTCGAAGGTGGTGATGCCGGCGTCGAGGGCGGCGCGCACGCACGCCGCCGCCTGCTCCTCCTCGACCTGCGAACCGTGGGTGAGCCAGTTGCCGTAGGCGATTTCACTGACCGAGAGGCCGCTGCGGCCAAGACGTCGGAACTCCATGGTCCGAGCCTAGGGCCGCAGGCAGGTGCCCAGCGCGGGTTAGCGGGTTACTTGCCGGGGACCGGCTCCTCGCCGGGCTTCAACCGCGCCTTGGGCAGTCGCAGCTTGCGGATGGTCATCGCCCGCTGCACCGCGTACCAACCGATGCCGAAGGACCGGTCCGGCGCCTCCGGGTAGGCGGCCCGCACCCTCTTGATCACCCGGCGGCTGATCCACAGGCCCTCGCCGACCATGACGATCAGCAGCGCGAGCAGGATCGGCGTGCTGTACACCTGCAGGTCCGGGCGGGAGGACAACCCGACGGTGATCACCAGGACGATCGCGACCAGTGGCATGAACAGGCCGACCATGTGCCGGTGGGCGTCAACCTCGTCGCGGATGAACGCACGCACCGGGCCGCGGTCCTTGGGTAGCACGTGACGAGGGTCACCCTCGGCCTGGCCGCGCAGCCGTTCCTGGCGCAGCGCCTTGCGCTCCTCCTTGGTCACCGCGTTGCGTTTGGACGCCTCGCGCTGGGTTTTCGGGGGAGGAGGCAGCGGGCCGCGGCGCCTGCCCTCGGCCTCGCGGCGCTTCGGGGTCGGCCTGCCCTTCTTCGGGGTGATGGCCCTGCTGGTCGTGGCCTCTTCTTCAACAGCGTCCACCTCGACGGTGGCCACTTCGTCCGATTCGGTGGCACCGGCGGAACGTAGACGCGGAAACTTCACCCCACCAGGGTAGGACAGGGGGTGGTGGCCGGAGTCACCTCGGGTCGGGTGAACCGCTTCTGTCCTGTGCCTACCATGGAGCAACGGGAACAAACTTCGGTCCTGTCCTGGTTGGCAAGTGTTGACCGGCTATGTGCGGGGTCGAAGCCGCGAGAGCGGGCCCACGAGAGCTATGAGGAGAGCGATGACTACCGAGAGCACATCCGCCACCGAGACGCACGGTGTCACGCTGAGCGACACGGCCGCCACCAAGGCGAAGGCGCTGCTCGACCAGGAAGGTCGGGACGACATGCACCTGCGTATCGCCGTCCAGCCCGGCGGCTGCTCCGGTCTGCGCTACCAGCTCTTCTTCGACGAGCGCAGCCTCGACGGCGACCTGTTGCAGGACTTCGGTGGTCTGAAGGTGGCCGTCGACCGGATGAGCGCGCCCTACCTGCAGGGCGCGGTGATCGACTTCGTCGACACCATCGAGAAGCAGGGCTTCACCATCGACAACCCGAACGCGTCGGGTTCGTGCGCCTGCGGTGACTCCTTCCACTGAGCCACCGCCTGCCGCTTCTCCGGGGGCCGGGGTCCGATCAAGGTCGGGCGCCGGCCCCCGGTGCGTACGCAACGGGGCGTACGCGGTTTCCGCGCCTGTGACCGGATGCCGTGCCGCCTGCCGCGCGGCAGGCTGACCCTCGAAGTCGAAACACGTTTCTGGGGAGGCAGTCATGGGTGAACGCGCGTTCCGTTTCGGTGTCGTCACCGGTCGGGTGCAGTCCACCGCACAGTGGACCGGGCTGGCCAGGCAGGTCGAGGAAGCCGGCTTCGACACGCTGATGGTGCCGGACACCGTGAACGTGGCCGCGCCGTTCCCGGCGCTGGCCGCGGCCGCCGCCGTCACCACCACCCTGCGGCTGGGCACGTTCGTGCTGGCCGCGCCGCTGCGCCCGGCGAACATGATCGCCTGGGAGGCGGCCAGCCTGGACCGGCTCTCCGACGGCCGGTTCGAACTCGGCCTCGGCGCGGCCCGGCCCGCGGCGGCCCGGGAGGCCGAACTGTTCGGACTGCCCTTCGGCACGGCCAAGGAGCGGGTGGACGCGCTGGCCGAGACCCTGCGGGTGATCCGGAAGACCTTCGACGAGGCCGTCGTCGACGGGCCCAGCGAGCCGTTCGCGCCGAGCACCAGCTACTTCGCGCCGAGCCAGCGGCCGTGCCTGCCGATCATGGTCGCGGCAGGGGGTGACCGGATGCTCGAACTGGCCGCGCGCGAGGCCGACATCATCAACCTCGCGCTGCCGCCGTCCTCGACCGATGCCGACGTCGCGGCCAGGGTCGATCGGCTGCGCGCGCTCGCCGGCGAGACATTCGACGCGCTCGAACTCTGCTACAACACGTTCTCGGTCGGCGGGGACAACCTGCCGCCGTGGGTGGTCAACCAGCTCGGGGTGGGGCCGGAACAGGTCGCCGACAACAAGGTGCTTTCCGTGCTCACCGGCTCGCCCGCAGAGATCGCGGACGTGCTGCTGCGCCGCAGGGCCGAGCTGGGGATCTCCTACGTCGCGGTCAACCAGAACGCGATGGCGAACTTCATCCCCGTCGTCGACCTGCTCGCCGGCAAATAGCGCTCAGACGTACTCGTCGAATTCGGTCACGGCGGCCACGCACGCGTCGTTCACCGTCCAGGCGGCTGCCAGCCGGGGCAGTGGCAACGGGGGCGCGGACGCTCGCAGCGTGGCCGGGATCGCACCGCAGTCCTCGACCAGTTCGTCCATGGACTCGACGCCGACACTGCTGAGATTGGTCACGTCGCGACGCTAGGTCCCGCGCACCACCTGCGGAAGCCTTACCACTCGGTAGTGTGTCCAGTTGTTTGATGTGTACCCGGACGAGTGATTCACGCCGAGACAGGGAGCCTTCCGTGCCCGTTGCCGTAACCGGAAGCATCGCGACCGACCATCTGATGCACTTCCCCGGCAAGTTCGCCGAGCAGATCGTCCCCGACCAGCTGCACCGGCTCTCGCTCAGCTTCCTCGTCGACGATCTGGTGGTCCGGCGCGGCGGGATCGGCGCCAACATCGCGTTCGGCATGGGTGTGCTCGGCGCGCGGCCGGTGCTCGTCGGCGCGGTCGGCAACGACTTCGCCGACTACCAGTCCTGGCTCGAACGGCACGGCGTCGACTGCTCCGGGGTGCGGATCTCCGAGGTCGCGCAGACCGCGCGGTTCGTGTGCACCACCGACGACGACATGTGCCAGGTCGCGTCGTTCTACACCGGTGCGATGGCCGAGGCGCGGCTGATCGAACTCGAACCCGTCGCGTCCCGCGTCGGCGGCCTCGACCTGGTCGTGATCAGCCCGGACGACCCGGACGGCATGACCCGGCACGCCGAGGAATGCCGGCAGCGCGGCTACGAGTTCGCCGCCGACCCGTCGCAGCAGATCGCCCGGATGGAGGGCGACACGCTGCGCGAGTTCGTCAGCGGCGCGCGGTTCCTGTTCAGCAACGACTACGAGTGGCAGCTGCTGCTGCGCAAGACCGGCCTGAGCGAGGACGAGGTGCTCTCGATGGTCGGCATGCGGATCACGACGCTGGGTGAGAAGGGCGTCGAGATCGTCGGCCGGGACCAGCCGAACATCCACGTGACCGCCGTGCCCGAGCTGCGCAAGGCCGACCCGACCGGGGTCGGCGACGGCTTCCGGGCCGGCTTCGTCGCCGGACTCTCGGCCGGGCTGGGTCTGGAACGGTCCGCGCAGCTCGGTTCGATGGTCGCCGTGCTGGTGCTGGAGACCGTCGGCACCCAGGAATGGGAGTTCGACCGGGAAACCGCGATCTCGCGGATCAGCGACGCCTTCGGCCCCGAAGCCGCGACCGACATCGCCGCGATCCTGCCGGCCTAAGCTGAAAGTGTTTCACCGCAATCCACAGCCCCCACCCATCCACGGGGGGACGACCCCTGGCCAGTCTAGTGGGGCGGATGGGTGGGGTGGGGGTTTTGGGCGTCTGCTGTGGATAGTTCCGTCGGTTGTGGATGAACGCCGGGTTTCCTTGTGTGGTATGGCGTTCAGAGGCGGACGGGGTAGTGCGGTTCGGGGATCATGGGCTTGATTCGATCTTCGATGAAGATGCCGTGCCAGATCATGAACACCAGCAGCGCCCAGATGCGCCTGCTGTGATCCAGCGAGCCGGCGCGGTGCTCGTCGAGCAGGCGCAGCACCGCGTTGCGGTCGATCAGCTCGTCGGTCTGCGAGTCGAGCACGATGCCGCGCGCCCAGTCGTGCATCTCCGCGCGCAGCCAGTGCCGGATCGGCACCGGGAAGCCGAGCTTGCGGCGGTGCAGCACGTGCGGCGGGACGATGTCGCGCAGGGCCTGGCGCAGCGCGTACTTGGTGGTCTCGCGGGTGATCTTCTGCTCGACCGGGATCTGCGAGGCGATCGCGAACACTTCCGGGTCCAGGAATGGCACGCGCAGTTCCAGCGAGTTCGCCATGGTCATCTTGTCGGCCTTGACCAGGATGTCGCCGCGCAGCCAGGTGAACAGGTCGACGTGCTGCATCCTGGTGACCGGGTCGAGGTCGACCGAACTGCGGTACGCCGCCGCGGTCACGTCGTGGTGGCCGACCTTCGGGTCGAAGCCGCGCAGCACGGTGCGCAGCTGGTCGTCACGGAAGATGCGCGCGTTGCCGTAGTAGCGGTCCTCCAGGCTGAGCGCGCCGCGCCGCAGCAGGTCCTTGCCGCGCACGCCCTCCGGGATCCGCGCGGACATCCGGCCCATCGCCTTGCGCAGCGAGCCGGGCACCTTCTCGAACGCGGCGAGCGAGAGCGGCTCGCGGTAGATGGTGTAGCCGCCGAACAGTTCGTCGGCACCCTCGCCGGAGAGCACCACCTTCACGTAGTTGCGCGCCTCGCGGGCGATGAACCACAGCGGTACCAGGGCCGGGTCGGCGACCGGGTCGTCGAGGTACCAGACGATCAGCGGAAGTGTGTCCATCATCTCGTCCGCGGAGACCGTGCGGACGACGTGCTTGACGCCGATGGCCGCCGCCGACTCGGCCGCCACGTCGACCTCGGAGTAGCCCTGGCGCTCGAAACCGGTGGTGAACGTGATCAGGTCCGGGTTGTGCCGCTTGGCCAGCGCGGCGATCGCGGTCGAGTCGATGCCGCCGGAGAGGAACGAGCCGACGGTGACGTCCGCGCGCATGTGCTTGGCGACCGAGTCGCGCAGCGCGTCCGCGATCTGGTCGTAGAGCCGG
Organism: Pseudonocardiaceae bacterium; assembly: GCA_035948315.1. Lineage (GTDB taxonomy): Bacteria > Actinomycetota > Actinomycetes > Mycobacteriales > Pseudonocardiaceae > CAJCJE01. The sequence continues at coordinate 23,380 of DASZJG010000072.1, forward strand.
TTCGCGTCGGCCTCGCCGTGCACGGCCCTGGACTGGAACTTCGGGATGAAATAGCGGTGGGTGACCAACTGACCACCCGGAGCGACAGTGAAGGAAGTGCCGGACTCGATGCGTCTGATCCCGTCGTGCATGCTCTCCGGCTCCGGCACGTACTGCAGCACCAGGTAGTGCTGTAGCGCCTTGCGGTCAAGCGCGGGCGTGACGCCCACCACGTCGGCCAGTTCGAGCAGGGCCTTCTTCTCGCTGCTGAACGCGATGCCCTTGGTACCGGCCGAGTAGAACAGGGGCTTGATGCCGAACGGGTCGCGCGCGCCGAACACCTCGCGCCGGGCCGAGTCCCAGATGACGAACGCGAACATGCCGCGCAGCCGGGCGACCGCCGCCGGCCCGAAGTGGTGGTAGGCGGCCACGATGGCCTCGGCGTCGCCGTCGGTGTCGAACCGCGCCCCGTACGTCTCTATCAGCTCGGCGCGCAGTTCCAGGTAGTTGTAGATCTCGCCGTTGTGCAGGATCGTGTACCGATCCGGCGCCTCCGGCGGACCCCAGTGCAGCGGCTGGTGCGACTGGTCGATGTCGATGATCGACAACCGGTTGAAGCCGAACACCACCTCGCCGTGCGACCAGGTGCCGGTTTCGTCAGGACCGCGATGCCGCACACACTGCATCGCCTCGGCCACCCCCGGTCGTGCCGTCTCCGCGTCCACTTCGGAGGGACAAAGCAGTCCAATAAGGCCGCACAAGGCTCTCGCACACCTTTCTCGTCACGTTCGTCTGGCGCTCTGACAGGTTGTTCTGACCCGGGAACCGCCCAAGGTAGTCGGTCGATGCCCCGGTGGGCTGCCGCTGTTTCGGCGAATCGCCGAGCGGCCAGGTTGCTGGAGCCGCTGGAGCCCCTGGAGTAGGGGTTCGGATGATGCGGTTGACGGGTGAAGTCACCACACCGGGTGACATTCGCGGCGGTCATGACGCGCTGTGCCCACTATGCCCGTTCTCGTGTAGTGCCCGTGTTGGTTCTACCCCCGCATGTCGCCGTTCGGAACACGGGTGTGACGTCGGCCGACACGAGCGGGTCGATCACCCCCTGAACGCGACGCATCACTTGCTGAGCTAGGCTCCGCTTGGCCGCGGACGAGCATGCGACTGCGTGCCGACAGCGGTACTCCTGGCGGGTGTTGACATGCCGGCAAGGGGTGTCTCGTGGGCAGAAGATGTCAGGGCAGGAGGCGTCGCGCAGTGGGCCGCAACCGGTGGGGGTGGGCCTCCAGCAGGGGGCTTGGCAGCAATGGGGACACCCAGCCGTCCAAGGTGGCGCCGTCACGGGTGGCCAAGCTCGTCGGCCTGGTGACCGTCGTCGCGTTCGCGGTGTCCGGTTGCACGGGCGACGAGGCGTTGCACTTCGGCTGGCCGGCCGCGATCACGCCGCAGGGCGACAAGATGCGCCAGTTCTGGATGTACGCGGGCTTCGCCGCGCTCGCCGTCGGCGTCATCGTCTGGGGCCTGATGTTCTGGACGATCGCGTTCCACCGCAAGCGCAAGAACGCGCCCGCCAACGAGTTGCCGCGTCAGTTCCAGGACCCGGGCAAGCTCGAACTGGTGTACACGGTGATCCCGTTCGTGATCATCGCGGTGCTGTTCTACTTCACCGTCAGCACGCAGAACTTCGTGCTGAACAAGGTCTCGAACCCCGACGTCGAGGTCAACGTGGTCGCCTTCCAGTGGAACTGGGAGTTCGACTACAAGGGCTACCACACCCCGGACGGCCAGGACGTGAAGACGGTCGGCAGCTCGCAGGAGATCCCGCTGCTGGTGCTGCCCACGGAGAAGGTCATCCAGTACGACCTGCTCTCCACCGACGTCATCCACTCCTTCTTCGTCCCCGCGTTCAACTTCAAGCGCGACGTGTTCCCGGATCCGGACAAGAACAACCAGGACTCGTCCTTCCAGAACACCATCGACACCACCGGTGCGTTCGTCGGCCGCTGCGCCGAACTGTGCGGCACCTACCACTCGATGATGAACTTCGAGGTGCGGGCGCTGCCGGACAACCTGTTCGAGCAGTACATGCACCTGCGCGAGACGGCGGACCCGGCGACCGGCATGCCCTACGCGCCTGCGGCGGCGCTGACCAAGCTTGGTCAGGACAACCCGGACTGTGGGACGCTGTGCACGCCGTACGCGACCACGACGCACCCGTTCGACACGAGCCGCACCGCGCGAGTCGGGTCCACCAACACCGGAAGCTGAGCCGGTCCGGGTCGTCGTTCGCGATCGACCCCACCGGCAGCGTGAGCACCTGTTAGGAAGAGTGAGGGAGCTATGAAGGTCGAAGGCCGGATTTTCCTGTTCATCGCCTTCTTCGCCTTCGTCATGGCGGTCGTCTACGCGGTCTGGGCGAAGCTGGGCAGCACCGACCACGCCATCGAGCCGGTCGGCCTGGTGGCCCTGCTGCTCACCGGCGGCCTGGCGCTGATCATCGGCACGTACTTCGCCTTTGTCGCGCGTCGCCTGGAGCCCCGCCCCGAGGACAACGACGACGCCGAGATCAGCGATGGCGCCGGTGAGGTCGGCTTCTTCAGCCCGGGTAGCTACTGGCCGGTCGCGCTGGCCTTCGCGGCTGGCCTCGGCGGTCTGGCGCTGGCCTTCTGGGAGATCTGGATGATCGTGATCGCGATCATCGCGATCCTGTTCATGGTCGGCGGCCTGGTCTTCGAGTACCACATCGGTCCGAACCACCAGTAGTTCCTTCTCCGCTTGTTCTCCAAGCACGACTGATGCCCGGCGCCTCCCACCCGCGCCGGGCATCAGTGCTGTTCGGGGCCTGGCCGCTCAGGCGACGTTGGCCTCGGAGGCCGCGGCGAGTCGGGCCGCCTCCTCCTCGATGCTCTCGCCGTCCTCGATGACGACCGGTTCGGCGACCGCTTCCACTTCGCCGACCTTGTTGTAGCGGCTGCGCAGCGCGCCGAGCGCGACCGCGACCACGAAGCCGGCCGCCGCGATCCCGGTCGCCACGGTCAGCCCGGCGCGGTAGGCGCCGAGGATCCCGGCCGTGCCGGTCGAGGCAGCGCCACCAGCGGTGATGACCGCGGTGATGACTGCAAGCGCGATCGCGCCACCGACCTGGAACGCGGTCTGCACCAGCCCGGAGGCCAGCCCCTGCTCGCTGTCGGACACCCCGTTGGTCGCCTGGATGTTCAGCGCGGGGAAGGCCAGCGCGAAGCCGATGCCCAGCAGCAGCATGCTCGGCAGGATCGTCGCCGCGTAGTTCGGGTGCCCGTTGATCCGCAGGAACAGCACGTAGCCGATCACGAAGCTGAGCAGGCCGAGCAGCACGACGCGCGGTGCGCCGATCCGGCTGACCAGGCCGCCGACCCGGGAGCCGCCGAACGCCACGATCAGGCCCAGCGGCAGCATGGCCAGGGCCATCTCGATCGGGCTCCAGCGCAGCAGGGACTGCATGTACAGCGTCACGATGAACTGGAAGCCGCTGTAGGCACCGAAGACCGTCATCGCGACGGCGTTCGAGGAGATCACCGAACGGTTGCGGAAGATGCCCAGCCGCAGCAGCGGGTGCTTGACTCGCCGTTCGATCACGACGAACGCGGCGATCAGGACGGCCGAGAGGGCGAACCCGCCGAGCGTGCGGGCCGACGCCCAACCGGCGTCCGGCGCCGAGGTCACCGTGTAGACCAGCAGCAACAGTGCTGCCGTGCTGACCAGCGCGCCGAACACGTCGTAGCTGCGGTGCGCGAGTTCGGGACCGTTGTCCCGGGGGAACAGCCGCAGGCCGGCGAGCACGATGCCGGCCGCGATCGGCACCGGCAGCAGGAACGTCCAGCGCCAGCCGACCTCGGTCATCAGACCGCCGAGGATCAGGCCGGAGGAGAAGCCGCTCGCGCCGAAGGCGGTGTAGATGCTCAGCGCCTTGTTGCGCTGCTCACCTTCGTGAAACGTGGTGGTGATCATGGACAGGCTGGCGGGCGCGGTGAACGCGGCCGACACGCCCTTGATGAAGCGGGCCGCGATGAGCAGCGCGGGGTCGTCGACCAGGCCGCCGAGCAGCGAGGCCACGGTGAACACGCTCAGCGCGATCAGCAGGGTCTTGCGCCTGCCGATCAGGTCAGCGGTCCGGCCACCGAGCAACAGGAAGCCGCCGTAGCCGAGGACGTAGCCGCTGAGCACCCATTGCAGGGACTGGGTCGACATCCCGAGCGAGGAACGGATCGAGGGCAGCGCGACGCCGACCATCGACAGGTCGAGGCCGTCGAGGAACAGGACGCCGCAGAGCAGGAAGAGGGCTCCCCACAGCCTAGGTGACCAGCGCAAAGCCGGCCCGGTCGACGAGGAAGCGTGTGTTGCTGTTGTGGTCACGAGATCGAATACTACATGCAGGTGCATCTAATGCAAGCGAAATAAATTCAGTTGCACCTTGTGTAGGTGCATGTGCTAGCCTGGCCAGCGTGACTGAGAACGAACTCGTGCACACCTGGCGTGAGCTGCTGGAGCGTTACCACGCAACGTCATGTGCGCTGGATCGGACTCTGCGCGACCGGCACGACCTCGGCTTCAGCGAGTTCGAGGTGCTGGAACAACTGGCGGAAACGCCGGCCACCTGCGAATCGCCCGCCCGCCGCATGCAGGAACTCGGCGACCGGGTGCAGCTGTCCCAGAGCGCACTGTCCAGGGTCGTCGCCCGACTCGAGCGGGACGGACTGGTCGAACGCACCATGTGCGCCGACGACCGCCGGGGAATCTACGTGATGTTGACCGACGCCGGCCGCGCCAAGCACGCCGAAGCCGTCGGCACCCACCGCGAAGTCCTCGCCGCCAACCTCATCGCCCTGCCGTCGGTCCTGGCCTGAGCGCAGCGACGAAGATCACTGCGTCGATTCAGCGTCACTCGGGACCTCATCCAGATCCGCGAACAGCGCGGCGATACGGCTGCCGAGGCCGGCGCTCGCTGAGTTGGCCCTGTCGGTGGCCACGGCCTGCCGAAGGATCTGGCGTGCCTCGCTGTCGACGGAGTGACCGTTTTTCGCCGCGCGAAGGCACAACGCCGCCATCAGCTCGTCGTCGAAATCACGAATGGTCACCGTCGACATCACCGGGACAGCCTGGCCAATCCGGTCGAGGTTCGCTACCCGGCTATTGAACGGGCTTGGCTCTACTAGCCCGCTTGGTTATGTGTCGGCCTGGGCTACTTCTTCGGGCGCCAGGCGGACCAGCGGGTGAGGAGAGTGGCGGCGGCGCCGGAGTCGAGGGCTTGCGCGGCGGTTGTTGTCGCGGCGCGGAGGTCGGCGTCGAGGTCGGTGGAGAAGCCGCGGTAGGTGGCGATGGCGCCGGCCGCGTTGAGCACGACGGCGTCGCGGATCGGGCCGGTCTGGCCGGCGACGAGGTTCCTGATGACCTTGGCGTTCGCTTCGGCGTCGCCGCCGCGCAGCGCGTGAGGCTGCGCCGTGGGGATGCCGATGCGGGCTGGGTCCACCGAGGTTTCGCGGACGGTGCCGTCGTGGACCTGCCAGACGGTGCTGGTGGTGGTCGTGGTCAGTTCGTCGAGGCCGTCGTCGCCGCGCACGACCAGCACGGTCGCGCCGCGGGCGGCGAAGGCGCCGGCGAGGACGGGGGCGAGGCGGGCGTTGGCACAGCCGATCAGGCCCGCGGTCGGCTGGCCGGGGTTGGCCAGCGGGCCGAGCAGGTTGAACGCGGTCGGGATGCCCAGTTCGCGGCGCGGCGCGGCGGTGTGGCGCAGGGCCGGGTGGAAGCGGGGGGCGTAGCAGAAGCCGATGTCCAGGTCGTCGAAGCAGGCGCGCACGTCGTCGGCGGGCTGGTCGACGAGGACGCCGAGCGCCTCCAGCACGTCGGCGGTGCCGGACTTCGACGAGGCGGCCCGGTTTCCGTGCTTGAGCACGGGTACACCGGCCGCGGCGGTGACGATCGCGGCCATGGTGGAGATGTTCACGGTGTTGGCGCCGTCGCCGCCGGTGCCGACGATGTCCACCGCGGTGCGGTCGATCTCGACCCGGCTGGTGGCGTGGTCGAGCAGGGCGGCCGCCATGGCGTTGATCTCGTCCGGGGTCTCACCCTTGGCCCGCAGCGCGACCGCGAAACCGGCGATCTGCGCGGCGCTCGCCTGGCCGGACATGACCTGTTCCATGGCCCAGCGGGCATCTTCGGCTGAACAGTCGGTGCCGGCGACGAGTCTGGTCAGCAGCGCGGGCCAGGTGATCGGGGTGCTCATCCTCGCGTGCCCGGCGACGGGTCAGCCGTGTACGACGGGCAGCGACGCGCTCGACCCGTTGGTCAGGGCGTGGCCGTGGCCGCGCTGTGTGCGCAACACTTCGGCAACGGTTTCGGCCGAGGCCAACGGGTCCAGCGGGTGCACGATCACCGCGTCCGCCATGGACCAGGTGGCCAGCCACCGGTCGTCCTTGCGCCGCACCGCGATCACGATCGGCGGGCAGTCGTCGATCTCGTTCTTGAGTTGGCGGGACAGGCCCATGCCGCCGGTCGGCTGCGCCTCGCCGTCCAGAATGGCCAGATCGATTTCGCCGTGGTCGGCGGCGTAGAGGACGTCGGCGATCTTGCCGGTCTCGAAGAAGCTGACCCTGGGCAGATCGGGGGCGGGCCGGTTGCCGACGGCCATGATGATGTCCGCGCGGACCTCGGGCCGGTGGCTGAACACGAGAACCTTCAGTGCCTGCTCGCTCATGTGCCCGTGGCCCTCCGCCGCTGCTGCCGGTGATGCAGTGATAGACCGGACTCTAGTACCTGGGCCACGCTGTGCGCGCATGGCATCGGGGTGTGATCGACCCGACCAAGAGCAACAGGTGACCCCACGCGGCAGGCACGCTTGCCACAGGCAATAATGCGACGCGTGACAACGGCAACGCCCACTATTGGCCAGCGCGTGCACTCGCTGAACCGGCCGAACATGGTCAGCGTCGGCACCATCATCTGGCTGTCGAGTGAACTGATGTTCTTCGCGGGTCTCTTCGCGATGTTCTTCACCGTGAAGGCGCAGAGCACCTCGTCGGTCTGGCCGCCTCCGCCGGCCGAGATCGATCTGAAGTACTCGTTGCCGTTCACCATCGTCCTGGTGGCGTCGTCGCTGACCTGTCAGATCGGCGTGTTCTACGCCGAGCGGGGCGACGTGTTCCGCATGCGCATGTGGTACATCGCCACGTTCGTCATGGGCGCGATCTTCCTGGGCGGCCAGGCGGGCGAGTACTACCAGCTCGTCGTCGACCACCACACGACGATCTCCTCCTCCGCGTGGGGCTCGGTGTTCTTCCTTGCCACCGGCTTCCACGGTCTGCACGTGCTCGGCGGTCTTGTCGCCTTCATCTTCCTGCTCATCAGGACGCGACTGAGCAAGTTCACCCCGGCGCAGGCCACCGCGACCATCGTGATCTCGTACTACTGGCACTTCGTCGACATTGTCTGGATCGGCCTTTTCGCCTGCGTCGAAGTGCTCAAGTGACCGCTCCGAACACGGACCCGGACCGACAGCAAGGGTTGCCGCTTACATGACCACCAAGAACACCGCAGAGCCGGACGAAGGCCCCGAGGGCGTCGACACCGATCAGGTCGACACTCCCGCCGCTTCGGCTGCGTCGGAGGTGTCGAGCGCCCGGCGGGGTTCCCGCCGAACCAAGTTCCGGCGCCGCGTCTCCGGCCTGCTCGCGCTCGGCATCGCGCTGACGGCCTGCGGCGCCCTCTACACGGCGCTCACCCCGACCGCGCAGACCGCCGACGCCGCGGACGCGTCCACGAGCTCGCAGTCCTACCAGCGCGGTGAGCAGCTCTACAACACCACCTGCATCCAGTGCCACGGCGCGAACCTGCAGGGCGAGCAGAACCGCGGCCCCTCGCTGATCGGGGTCGGTTCCGCAGCGGTGTTCTTCCAGGTCTCGACCGGCCGGATGCCGCTGGCGGGGCAGAGCGAGCAGGCGGTCTCCAAGCCCTCGCCGTTCAACGCCCAGCAGATCGACGACCTCGAGGCGTTCATCCAGGCGCACGGCGGCGGCCCGGCGCGGCCGGCCGGAACGGGTGACCAGCTGCTCGGCGACAACCCGGCGCGCGGTGGCCAGCTGTTCCGGCTCAACTGCGCCTCCTGCCACGGCGACACCGGCCAGGGTGGCGCGCTCTCCGGCGGCAAGTTCGCGCCGTCGCTGCGCTACACCCCGACCGACGTGATCTACACCGCGATGCTGTCCGGCCCGCAGAACATGCCGAAGTTCTCCGATGGCCAGCTGAGCCCCACGGAGAAGCAGGACATCATCGCCTACATCAAGTCCGTGCAGGGGACGAACAACCCCGGCGGCAACAGCCTGAACGGCCTTGGCCCGATCTCCGAGGGCTTCATCGCCTGGACGCTGGGAATCCTGGCGCTGGTTGGTATGACGTTGTGGATTGGAGCGAAGGCATGACGCCCGGCGCGGCACAGCCCCTCCGACAGGCACAAGCCGGTGTGAGGGGAGGACGGATCTGATGAGCGAGCAGGACGGCGGCACAGAGGCGCTGCCCAGTGACGAGGAGCTCGCCAACATGAGCCGGGAAGAGCTGGCGATGCTCGGCGCCAAGATGGACGGCGTCGAACTCGTCGAGTACCCGGACCCGTGGCCGGTCAAGGGGACCAGGGCGGAGCGGCGCGCCGAGCGCGTCGTGGCCTTCTGGTTCATCCTGGCCGCGCTCGGCGCACTCGGCTTCATCGCGGTCTTCGGCTGGTGGCCGTGGACCTACCAGGACCCGGGCCACCAGTTCTGGTACAACCTCTACACCCCGCTGATCGGTCTCACGCTCGGTATCACCGTGCTGGGCCTGGGCATCGGCGTGCTGGTCTACGTCAAGAAGTTCGTCCCGCACGAGGTCGCGGTCCAGGAGCGGCACGACGGCCCCTCCGCCGAGATCGACCGGCAGACCGTGCTGGCCGAACTGGCCGACGCGGGCGTGCGCAGCACCATCGCCCGCCGCTCGCTGATCAAGCGCAGCGCGGGTGCCGCGGCCGGCCTGATGGGCCTGGGCCTGGTGATCTTCCCGGTGGGCGGGTTCATCAAGAACCCGTGGAGCAAGAACACGCCGCCGCAGGACACGCTGCGGTTCACCGGCTGGTACTCGGGTGCGGGCTCGGAGAGCCCCGGCGAGCGGGTCTTCCTCCGCCAGGACACCGGCGATCCGACCGAGGTCGCGCTGGTCAGCCCGGCCGACATGGACGCGGGCGGCCTGATGACGGTCTTCCCGTTCCGCGAGTCCGAGCGCAACGACCCGGAGAAGCTGCTCGCCGCCTACCAGCGGGTGGACAACCCGACGCTGCTGTTCCGGTTCCGGCCGGAGGACGCGCAGCACGTGATCAAGCGGCAGGGCCAGGCGAGCTTCAACTACGGCGACTACTACGCGTTCAGCAAGATCTGCACCCACCTGGGTTGCCCGGCGTCGCTGTACGAGGAGCAGACCCAGCGCATCCTCTGCCCGTGCCACCAGTCGCAGTTCAACGCCCTGGAGTACTGCAAGCCGGTCTTCGGCCCGGCCGCCCGTGCCCTTCCGCAGTTGCCGCTGGCGGTGGACGAGCAAACGGGTTACTTCTACGCGGTCCACGACTACATTGAGCCTGTCGGACCTGGCTACTGGGAGCGTGGGGCATGAGTTCCATCACGACACCAACAAAGCCGTCCAACCCTGTGCTGGACATCGCCGGCAAGGCGCTCAACGACGTCGACGAGCGCTACCACCCGGCTGCCGGTATCCGTCGGCAGCTGAACAAGGTCTTCCCGTCGCACTGGTCGTTCCTGCTCGGCGAGATCGCCCTGTACAGCTTCATCGTGCTGCTGCTCTCCGGCGTGTACCTGGCGCTGTGGTTCGACCCGTCCATGACGGACGTGCAGTACAACGGTCCGTTCAGCGACCTGCGCGGCATCTACATGTCCAAGGCGTACGCCTCCACCCTGGACATCTCGTTCGTGGTCCGCGGCGGCCTGTTCGTGCGCCAGCTGCACCACTGGGCGGCGCTGCTGTTCGTGGCGGCCATGGCCGCGCACATGATCCGCATCTTCTTCACCGGCGCGTTCCGCAAGCCGCGTGAGACGAACTGGGTCATCGGCGTGCTGCTGCTGGTGCTGGGCAGTGCCGAGGGCTTCTCCGGCTACGGCCTCCCGGACGACCTGCTCTCCGGCACCGGTGTCCGCGCCGCCCTCTCCGGCGGTGTGCTGTCCACGCCGATCATCGGCACCTGGCTGCACTGGCTGCTCTTCGGCGGCGAATTCCCGGGTACCGCGTTCGTGCCACGAATGTATGCGATCCATATCGTGCTGATACCCGGGATCATCCTGGCGTTGATCGCGGTGCACCTCGGCCTGGTCTGGTACCAGAAGCACACCCAGTTCCCCGGTGTGCGGCGGACCGAGAACAACGTGGTCGGCGTGCGCATCATGCCGGTGTTCGCCCTGAAGGGCGGCGGGTTCTTCGCGGTCGTCGTCGGCGTGCTGGCGCTGCTGTCCGGCCTGTTCCAGATCAACCCGGTGTGGAACTTCGGCCCGTACTCGCCTGCCCAGGTCGGCGCGGGTTCACAGCCGGACTGGTACCTCGCCTGGACGGACGGCCTGCTCCGGTTGTGGCCGGACTGGGAGATCTACCTCGGCCACAGCTACATGATTCCCGCGGTGTTCCCGGCGCTGATGGTGTTCGGCCTGGTCATCACCGTGATGGCGGCGTACCCGTTCCTGGAGCGGAAGCTGTCCAAGGACTACGCGCACCACAACCTGTTGCAGCGGCCTCGGGACGCACCGGTCCGGACCGGCCTCGGTGCCATGGGCCTGACGTTCATGCTGGTGCTGACCATCGCCTGTGGTAACGACATCATCGCCGAGAAGCTGCACCTGTCGATCAACGCGATCACCTGGGCCGGCCGCATCGGCCTGCTGGTCCTGCCGCCGATCATCTACTACGTGACGTACCGGATCTGCGTCGGTCTGCAGCGGGCCGACCGCGAGGTGCTGGAGCACGGCATCGAGACCGGCATCATCAAGCGGCTGCCCACCGGTGAGTTCATCGAGGTGCACCAGCCGCTGGGCGGTGTAGACGACCACGGTCACGCGAAGCCGCTGGAGTACCAGGGCGCTCCGGTGCCGAAGAAGATGAACAAGCTGGGTTCGGCGGGTCACCCGATGGCGGGCAGCCTGCTCAAGCCGGACCCGGTGGACGAGACGGTCGCGTTGGAACGGGCCCGTGCCGAACAGCACGCCCAGGAACACGCGGACGAGATCGCCTTCGGCGAGCACGAACAGCAGGAGCATGCCGACCGCGAACTGCCGGTCGACTGACGCACCTGATCAAGCAACGGCCCCGGCCTTCCGCGAAATTCGCGGGAGGCGGGGCCGTTTCGATTAGGCTCGACGTCGATGACTACCACAGCAGCGCGGGTCCTCGGTCGCAGCGGCATCGAGGTGAGCCCGATCGGGTTCGGTTGTTGGGCGATCGGCGGTCCGTTCACCGGCGATGACGGCAAACCGGCGGGTTGGGCCGAGGTCGACGACGCGGAGTCACTGGCCGCGATCGATCGCGCGCTCGAACTGGGCGTGACCTTCTTCGACACCGCGGACGTCTACGGCGCCGGACACAGCGAAGAGGTACTGGGCCGCGCCTTGCGGGGTCGGCGGGATAGCGCGGTGATCGCGACCAAGTTCGGCAACGTGTTCGACCCGGACACTCGCGCCATCACCGGCACCGACATTTCCGCCGCATACCTCGATTCCGCGTGCGAGGCGTCGCTGCGTCGACTGGGCACCGACCACATCGACCTCTACCAGTTGCACGTCGGCCACGCACCACTGTCCGAAGTGGATGGACTGCTGTCCGCTTTGGAGGGTCTGGTCGCGGCGGGGAAGATCCGGGCCTACGGCTGGAGCACCGACGATCCGGCGCGCGCCGCGGCGTTCGCGAGGGGGCCGCATTGTGTTGCGGTGCAACATGAACTGAACGTGCTCAGCGACCAGCCTGCCATGCTCGACCTGTGCACGGAGCACCGGTTGACGAGCATCGACCGCGGCCCGCTGGCCATGGGACTGTTGTCCGGCAAGTACACGGCGACGACTCGGTTGGGCGTCGACGACGTGCGTGGCGAGGACGCACCGTCCTGGATGCACTACTTCACCGACGGCCGCCCGAGTCAGCACTGGCTGGACCGGCTCGCCGCCATCCGGGACGTCCTCACCGCCGATGGCCGCACGCTCGCGCAGGGCGCGCTCGGCTGGATCCTGGCCCGGCACGAGGGGACCGTCCCGATTCCCGGCTGCCGCACGGTCGCGCAGACGCGGGAGAATGCCGGCACGCTCGCGCTCGGCCCGCTGGGTCAGGACGCGGTCGCCGAGATCGCGAAGCTGCTCACCGACTGATCGGGTCCACTCACCCTGGCGCCTCGGGGTGAGTGGCTCGTGCGGTGCTCAGGAGCAGCACTCGCAGTTCTCGCAATCGGTGCAGCAGTCGCAGTCGACGGTCATCCGGCTCGCCTCCTTCCTGGTCTCGGCGGGTGGGCACCAGCTGCCGGGCTCCGGATCGACACAGCTGGTGCTGGTCATTCCGGCGAGCATGCCGGTGAGTTCGGCGCGCAGCGCGGCGAGCCTGCGCATCTCTTCGTCGAGTTCGGCCACATGTTGTCGCAACAACAGCTCGGCGGGTGCGCACGCGCACAAGCCCGTGTCGCGTACGGCGAGAAGTTCGCGGATCTCGGCGAGCGGCAGGCCGAGGCGTTGCACGCCCTTGATGAACAGCATCCGGTCGACGACGGAGGCGTCGTAGCGGCGGTGCGCGCCCGGCGTGCGGTCGGCGGGTGGCAGCAGGCCGATGCGCTCGTAGTAGCGCAGCGTGTCCGGTCGCACGCCGACGCGGGTGGCCAGGTGCGTGATGGTCAGTCGGCCGGTTTCCGAGGGCATGCCCCGAGGTTAGAACTTGGAGTCGACTCCAGAGTCAAGCCCGAAGTCGCTAGCCGTTCTCGAGGCCGGCGGTGAAGGTGGAGTCGGTGTCCGCGCGGGAGTAGGAGCGGAACGCGATGTGCGTCGCGGTGTTCAGCACGCCGGGGACCCGGCTGATCCGGCCGGGCACCAGGTCGGCGATGTCCTCGTGCGCGGCCACCCGGATCATCGCGATCAGGTCGACGTCACCGGCGCAGGAGTAGACCTCGACGACGCCGTCGGTGTCGGCGATGGTCTGGGCGGCTTCGGTGATGGTGTCGGCCTCGACCTGGATCAGCACGAACGCGGTGATCACGCGGACTCCCATGCGGTGGAACGGACACGACGAAACGAGCATAGCCAGCGCGGCGTGGACCGGCGCGATCAGACTCAGCCGGCCAGGACTCAGTCGGGAAGGGAGTCGACCGGGCGGGCGGCGGCGGCCTGTTTCGCCCACTCGCGCCAGCGGCCCGCCGAACCGATCGGCTCCGACCACGGTTGCGTGGTGAGCACCAGGCGGGTGCCGTCCTGGTCGAGCCACCGGGCCAGCAGCGCGACCTCCTCGTGCGGCGCGCCACGCAGCGGGCCCGCGCCGGGCAGCACGGTTTCCGCGGCCGCGACCAGGGCGTGCACGATCGGCATCGGGGGCACGCCCGCGCGGGAGAATCCGGCGCAGGCGAGCCTGCCGTGCCGGATGACCGCGAAGTCCCAGCCGCCGTGCGCCCTCGGCCGGGCCGCGACCAACTGGGGCAGGGCGGCCAGGGCGGCGAGTTTCTGGCCCCGGTCGAGGGTGCGGATCAGGGTGACCATCCGGTCGCGGCGAGCGCCTGCCATTTCGAAGCGTTCCTGCCGGGACAGTTCGATCAGCGAATCCGCGAGTTTCCGCAGCGGTTCGGTGTGCGCGCCGGCGACCAGGCCGCGGAAGGTCTCGGCGGCGGGCGCGTAGCCCTCGGGGGTCTGGCGACCCGCGCAGGGCGCCTTGCACCGGCCCAGTTCGGCCAGTGCGCAGGGCCGGGCCCTGGCGCCCTGCGCTGGGATGCGCACCGTGCACGGCCGGATGGGCAGGGCGTCGTGCAGGGCGGCGATCGCGGTCAGCGCGGTGCCCTGGGTGCGGAACGGGCCGATCGCGCCGTCACGCGCGGTGCGCACCACCGAGAACCGGGGGAACGCCTCGTCGGTGAGGCTGACCCACCAGCCGGCGTGCGCGTTCTTGGACCGCCGGTTGTAGGTGGGCTTGTGCGCGGTGAGCAGGCGCAGTTCGCGCACTTCGGCTTCGAGCGCATGCGCGCAGGTGACCGAGTCGACCCGGACCGCCAGCGCGACCATTTCGCGCAGCCGCGCCCGGCCCTCGCTCGCGGTGAAGTACTGCCGGACCCGTCTGCGCAGATCCGACGCGGTGCCGACGTAGAGCACCTCCTCGCTGGGGCCGCGGAAGAGGTACACGCCGGGCGCGTTGGGCAGGTGCATGGCGAGCGAACGCTTGCTGCGCTGTGCCGCGGTCACCTCGGGCAGGAAGTCGAGCAGTTCCTCCAGCGACGCGACGCCGACCGAACCGACCCGTTCCAACAGGCCGTGCAGCACGTCGACGGTGGCCTTGGCGTCGTCGAGCGCGCGGTGGATCGGTCGGGTCGCGGACTGGAACATGGTGGCCAGCGCGGAGAGTTTGCAGCTGGGCGCCTCCTGGCGGGTCAGCGCGCGGCGGGCCAGTTTGACCGTGCAGATCACCGGGGGCCGTTTCCACGGATAGCCGAGCCGCCCGCACGCGGCCTTGATGAACCCGATGTCGAACGCCGAGTTGTGCGCGACGAGCACCGCGCCGGAGGCGAATTCCAGGAACGCGGGCAGCACCTCGCGCATGGTCGGCGCGCCGTAGACCATCGCGTTGGTGATACCGGTCAGCGCGACGATTTCCGGTGGCACACCGCGTTCCGGGTCGACGAGGGTGGCGAATTCGCCGAGTACCGCACCGCCGCGTACCTTGACCGCGCCGATCTCGGTGATGGCGTCGCGTTCCGCGCTGCCGCCGGTGGTTTCCAGGTCGAACACCACGAAGGTGGTCTCCCGCAACGGAGTCCCCAACTCGTCGAACGCGAGTTGGGCGTTCTCAATCGTGGTCATCGTCAACGGACGTTACGGGCGACCCCTGACAGTGATCGCGTCAAGTTCGCCAACTACCTCTAACCTGGAGGGATGACGTCCTCGGCGGGAGAGCCCCTGCGCGCGCCGGAGCAGGCTGCTCCGGCGCCGTCGCCCGCACCCGTCGAGCCGGATGACACGACGGATTCGGTCGAGGCGCCCGAAACCGGCGTTCCGGACTGGGCGCGGCTGCCGGACGCGGTGCGCGGCAAGCTCGCCGAACTCGCGGCCGACGCGGTCGGCGAGATCGCGCATGTGGACGTGCCGCAGTCGGTGCGCCCGGTCGCCCGGTTCGCGCCGGCCAAACGCGCCCGGCTCGGGGCCGGACCGTTGCTGGCCGGGCTGCGGAGCAACTCGACGTTCCGCGCGGCCGTGGTGCGCTGGGCCGAGGAACACCGGCCTGCCGCGCTCGATCTCACCGCGCCCGACCCGGTCGTCGCCGCGGTCGCCGCGCTGCTCACCGGCGAGTCGTCCGCGATGCACTTCGTGGAGCTGGTCAGCCGGCGCGCGCAGGACGGGGCGCTGCGCGCGGAACGCGACGCGGCGGTCGGCAGGCTGAGTCGGTTGGAGGCGGAGCTGGAGCGGCTGCGCACCGACGTGGTCGCCGCGGGGGACGTGGCGGGCCGCGCGGTCTCCGAGCGCGACCAGGAACTGGAAAAACTGCGCAAACGCCTACGTGAGCAGGGCGCCCGGCTGCGCGAGGCCAAGGACGCGGCAACGGCCGCGGTCGCCGACGCGGAACAGATGCGGGTGCAGACCGAGCTGGAGAAGAAGTCGCTGATCGCCGAGCGCGACCGGGAACGCGAACGCGCCGAGGCTGCCCGGCTCAAGGCCCGCAGGGCCGAGGGCGACGCGCAGGCCGCCCGTCAGGCCGCCCGCGAGGCCCGCGCCGCCGACGAGGTGCGGCTGGCACTGCTGGTCGACACGCTGGACGGCGCGGTGACCGGCCTGCGCCGCGAACTGGCCCTCGGCAACGCCGGCCCTCGCCCGGCCGACCTGGTGCGCGGCGCCAGCGCGCCGCAGGGCGCGGTCGGCCGCGCCGACGACCCGGCCGCGCTGGACCGGCTGCTGGCGCTGCCCTCGGTGCACCTGGTCGTGGACGGCTACAACGTCACCAAGACCGGCTATCCCGAACTGGCCCTCGTCGACCAGCGGGAGCGGCTGGGCATGCAGATGGCGTCGCTGGCCGCGCGCACCGGCGCGGAGATCACGGTCGTGTTCGACGGGGCCGGGGTGGTCGCGGTGCCCTCCGCGGCGCCGCGCGGCGTCCGGGTGCTGTTCTCCGATCCCGGTGTGCTCGCCGACGACGTGATTAGGGCGATCGTGGCGGCCGAACCCGAGGGGCGGCCGGTCGTCGTGGTCACCTCGGATCGCGCGGTCGCCGATTCGGTACGCCGACGCGGGGCGCATCCGGTGCCATCGGCCGTGCTCATCGCGCGGTTGGGCCGGGTCTGAGCAGTAGCGCTTGAAGAATTGTCAGTGCTCCTTTTTATGGTGATCGGCAGTTGAACCCTTCGAACGATCGGGGATGTGCCGTGATCATCGATTGCGACAAGTGCGTGATCAGGGGTGTTGGCTGTAAAGATTGTGTTATCAGCGTCCTGCTCGACGCACCGGAACACCTCGAGTTCGAGGAGCCGGAATTGCGCGCTTTCGACGCCCTCGCCGACGCCGGACTGGTGCCCCGCCTGCGGTTGATTCCGATCCACCCGCGCCGGGATTTCGTGGCCGAATCGGTCGACACGCCCGAGTTGCCGCTGCCAAGCGCCGAACGGTCGACACATTCCGATGGGCGGCAGCATCGGCAGGTCGGATAGGTGGTTATCGAGTGCGGGCCGGTCGGAACCGGCCCAATATCGTTCGTGCTTATGGCCTAGCGCGGCGTTTTTTCCGATACCCGCGGTAGACGTCTCCGATCGGGCTCCGTAACCTGTCCGAGACCTTGCGGCGGCAGCTGTTGTCAATGACAGCGACGTGAGGTCACCGCCGGATCGGCCTGTCGGGGACCGAGCCGAAGCGCAGCGACGTTGCTGGTGTTCGTCAGCTCACACGTGTGGGTGCTGAGCTGGGCCTATGGCCCGAACACGGCGCGCGTTACGGGCCGGCGGTCGAATGCAGGTAAGGAGACACGCGCAAACGTGGCCTCGAACCGACTGAAGCGCACGATGCGCGGGGCGCTCGCCGCCACCGCGGTGGTAGCTGTGATCGGCGCCACGCCTTCCGTGGCAGACCCCGGATCCCCGCCCTCGACCCCCAGCATGCCCTCGGGCACCCCGCTCCAGCAGTACGAGCAGCTCTCGCAGCAGGCGAGCGACCTGAGCCAGCAGCTGCTCAACGCGCAGGACCAGCAGAAGCAGGCACAGACCACGCTTGACCAGGCCAATGCGGACCTGACCACGGCGCAGGCCGCGTTGCAGGCCGCCCAGGGCAAGGAAGCCGGCCTGCGCGGCGAGGTCGACCAGCTCACCGAGTCCCAGTACGAGGGGGCCCGGTTCGGCCAGCTCTCCGCGCTGCTGACCGGTAGCTCCGCGAAGGACTACCTGGACAAGGCGTCCCTGTTGCAGGACATGGCGGCGGACAGCTCGAAGACGCTGAACACCATGCAGTCCGCGACGGACGCGGCGAACGCGGCGCAGCAGCGGGCGACGAAGGACCAGAAGACCGCGCAGAGCGCCACCAACGCGGCCAACGCGCTGGTTGCCCAGATCCAGCAGGAGCAGGCCCAGCTGACCCCGCTGATCAACAAGGTCAAGGCGGCGCAGGCGAGTGTGAGCCCGAGCCAGCTCAAGGGCAGCAGCATCGACCCCGGCCAGTTCATCGTGCCGGCGGGCGCGGCCGGTGCCGCCATTCAGGCCGCGGAAAGCCAGATCGGGGTCCCGTACCACTACGGCGGAACCTCTCCCGGCACCGGTTTCGACTGCTCCGGCCTGATGCTGTGGTCCTGGGCGCACGCGGGCGTCAACCTGCCGCGCACCGCCGCCGAGCAGCAGCAGCTCGGCGCGATGGTGTCGAGCGAGTCCGCGCTACAGCCCGGTGACCTGGTGTTCTTCGGCGATCCCGCGCACCACGTCGGCATGTACGTCGGCAACGGCGACATGATCGACGCGCCGACCACCGGTCAGGACGTGCAGATCCAGCCGATCTTCAGCGGTTTCTCCTACGGTCGCCGGCTCTCTGGCTGACGTTCTTGTTCTCTCGCGGTGGTCCGGGGCGCGGAATGCGCCTCGGACCACCGTTTTTCTGCCCTTTGCAGACCCGGCGTAGACGTCTCGTTCGGGGTTCCGTAACCTGTCCGAGACCTCACGGCGGCCAGCTGTCGGAATAGGACGGCGACGTGGGGTCACCGCCGAGTCGGTCTGTCGGGGACCGAACCGGATCGCTGCGCCATTGCGTTCGTTAGCTCACACGTGTGGGTGTTGAGCTGGGCCTGTGCCAGAACGCGGCGCGCGTCCGCCCCGGCGGTCGGATGCACGAAGGAGACGCGCGCAAACGTGGCCTCGAATCGACTGAAGCGCACCATGCGCGGGGCGCTCGCCGCCACCGCGGTAGTAGCCGTGATCGGCATCACTCCGTCGATGGCCGGCGCCGACCCGGGCAGCACCCCGACCACCACCACCCCGGCCCCACCCACCATGCCGACCGGTACTCCGCTGCAGGTCTACCAACAGCTTGCCAACCAGGCCAGCAACCTCAACGAGCAGCTCCAGGCCGCACAGGTCAAGCAGCAGCAGGCGCAGGCGACGCTCAGCTCGGCCACCGCCGACCTCACCGCGGCGCAGCAGGTCCAGCAGGCCGCCGAGGGCAAGGAAGCCGGCCTGCGCGGCGAGGTCGACCAGCTCACCGAGGCCCAGTACGAGGGCGCCCGGTTCGGCCAGCTCTCCGCCCTGCTGACCGGCAGCTCCGCGAAGGACTACCTGGACAAGGCATCCATGTTGCAGGACATGGCCACGGACAGCTCCAAGACGCTGGGCGCGATGCAGGCCGCGACCGACGCCGCCACCGCCGCGCAGCAGCGCGCCGCCAAGGACCAGAAGACCGCGCAGGACGCCACCAACGCGGCGACCGCGCTGGTCGCGACCGTCCAGCAGGAGCAGGCCGCGCTGGCGCCGCTGGTCCAGCAGGCCCAGACGGCGCTGGGCAAGGTGTCCAAGACCGACCTGGCCGCCGCCAACTCCTCGCTGGATCCGGGCCAGTTCATCGTGCCGGCCGGTGCCGCGGGTATCGCCATCGCCGCGGCCGAGCGGGAGATCGGCAAGCACTACGTGTGGGGCGCGGCCGGGCCCGATTCGTTCGACTGCTCCGGTCTGATGCTCTTCGCCTGGGCCCAGGCGGGTGTCAGCCTGCCGCACTCCAGCGAGGCGCAGTCCGGTATGGGCGTCTACGTCCCGCTCGACCAGTTGCAGCCCGGTGACCTCATCTTCTTCGGCTCGCCCGTGCACCACGTCGGCATGTACGTCGGCAACGGCGACATGATCGACGCGCCGAACTCCGGTGAGGACGTGAAGATCCAGCCCATCTTCAGCGGCGCCAGGTTCGGCCGCAGGCTCTCCGGCTGAGCCGTCCGGATACCCTCGGGTCATGCGCAGGACCCTGCTCGTCACCAACGACTTCCCCCCGCGTCAGGGTGGCATTCAGACGTACCTGCACACGCTCGCCGGTGAACTGCCGCCCGAGGACCTGGTCGTGTACGCGCCCGCGTGGGAGCAGGGCGTCGAGCACCATCCCGAGTTCGACGCGGCGCAGCCCTTCCGCGTGGTGCGGCATCCGACCTCGCTGATGCTGCCCACCCCGGACGTGGCCGCGCGGGCGAGCGCGATCCTGCGCGAGGAACGCTGCGAGGCGGTCTGGTTCGGCGCGTCCGCGCCGCTCGCGCTGCTCACGCCCGTCTTGCGGGCGGCGGGCGCGAAGCGGGTGGTGGCCTGCACGCACGGGCACGAGGTCGGCTGGTCGATGTTGCCGGGCGCGCGGCAGGCGCTGCGCCGGATCGGCTCGACCGTGGACGTGCTGAGCTTCGTCAGCCGCTACACCCGATCCCGCTTCTCCGCCGCGTTCGGCCGCCTCGCGCCGCTGGAGCACCTGCCCTCGGGCGTGGACGTCGACACCTACCGGCCGGACCCGGTGGCGCGGGAGCGGATCAGGATCCGGCACGGGCTCGGCGACCGGCCGACCGCGGTGTGCATCTCCCGGCTGGTCCCGCGCAAGGGCCAGGACATGCTGATCAGGGCGTTTCCGGCGATTCGCGAGCGGGTGCCGGACGCGGCGCTGCTGATCGTCGGCGGCGGTCCGTACGAGGACAGGCTGCGCGCGCTGGCGCGGGAGACCGGCGTGGCGGAGGACGTGATCTTCGCGGGCTCGGTGCCGTGGGCCGAGCTGCCCGCGCACTACGCGGCAGGCGACGTGTTCGCCATGCCGTGCCGCACCCGGGGCCGGGGCCTGGACGTCGAGGCGCTGGGCATCGTGTTCCTGGAGGCCGCCGCGGCCGGGCTGCCGGTGGTGGTCGGCCGGTCCGGTGGCGCGCCGGAGACCGTGCGGGACGGCGTCACCGGACACGTGGTGGACGGGCGCGACGTCGCGGAACTCGCGGACGTGGTCGGCGGGCTGCTGGCCGATCCGGGACGCGCCGCGAAGATGGGCGCGGCCGGCCGGGAGTGGATGTGTGAACAGTGGCGCTGGGTCGACCTGGCCGACCGGCTGCGCTCCTGGCTCGACGGCTGAGGCGAGATTTCCGGTCCATTGGTCCATTTCGGGCATCGACGAACCGGTTGAGAGCCAGGTGACAGAGATTTCTTCGACAGCACCCAGTTCGCTGGCTCACACTGGAGGCAGGGAACTGGCTCCGGTCACCGTCCGTTAGCCGATCAGCTACGTCCACCGGTGGACCCGGAGACCAACCCTGAGACCGATGCTCACGCACCGGCCGGCGACGATGATGGGTGCTGAGCCCACGGGATCGAGGTACGGCCACATGACCAGTCCTGATGCGATACGTGCGTCAGACGGTGACCGCGAGAAGGTCGTGCAGGCGCTGCAGGAACAGGTGGGAGAGGGCAGGCTGACGCTCCAGGAGTTCGAGGAGCGCAGCACCGCCGTCTACGAAGCCAAGACAATAGGCGACCTGCGCAAACTTCTGGCGGACCTGCCAGTCGACGTGTTCCCCCAGCCCGCACCGCCGTTCGCCATGGGTACCTGGGGCCCCTACCCGATGCCGGCCGTGCCGCCATGGCAGCAGCAGCGGATCGTGCGCGCCGGCGGCGGCAGGCCGAATCCGCTGGTGTTCGTGTTGCTGGCATTCGTGGTGTTCGCGGCGGTCGGCAGCGCCGTCACCGTGGCGCCCTACCTCTTCCCGCTGGTCATCCTCGGGTTCGTCATGCTGCGCTTGGGAGCACGGGGCGGCCGCGGCAGGCGCTACCCGCCCTACGGCCGCTGAGCCCCGACGACCGGTGACAGCCGCGGCACCTCGCATGCCGCGGCTGCCATGTTTCCTTATTCAACTAATAGCCTTTTCGCAGGAATACGCCATCGAGGGCTTGTAGCGTCGATAGCGATGACTCAGCGTGTCTATTTGCACGTCGGTTTACCCAAAACGGGCACTACGTCGATTCAGGAATTCCTCTGGTTCAACCGTTCGGCGACGGCGGCGGTGGGCGTCCGCTACCCGGGTCAGATCTACCACGCGCAGCCGCACGCGGCCATGGACCTGCAGGGCGAGCGATACCGGACGTGGTGGGAACCGCTGGTAACCGGTGCGTGGCAACGACTTGTCGACCAGATCAGGGACTGGCCGGGCACGTCGGTCGTCTCCTGCGAACTCCTGGCCACCGCGACCGAACAGCAGGCGGCCCGGGCCAGAACTGATCTGTCCTTTGCGGACATTCACGTGGTGTGCACGGCGCGCGATCTGGCCAGGCAGATTCCGTCGGCCTGGCAGGAAAGCGTCAAGAACGGGGACACCGTCGGCTATTCCGCGTTTCGCGCCTCGTTGCGCAGCGGGGAACCGATCGGCATGAGCGAGGTGTTCTGGGAATATCAGGACATTCCTCGGATACTCCGGATCTGGGGCGCCGAGTTGCCCAGGGACCGGGTGCACGTGCTGACCGTGCCGCAGCACGGCCCCCCGGACACGGTGTGGCGCCGGTTCGCCGAACTGGTCGGTCTCGACCCGGACGAGCTGCCGCCGGTGCCCAACCGCAACAGCTCGATCGGCCTGCCCGGCACCGAACTGCTCCGCAGGCTCAACCTGGAGCTGGCCGACAAGGTCGGCTGGGCCCGCTACGGGGCCGTGGTCAAGGACCAGTTGGCGGCCGACGTGCTGGCCGGACGGGGCCGGATCACCCTTCCGGCGCGGGACCGGCCGTGGGTGCGCGCACGCGCGGAACGGCTGGTCAGCGAGGTCGCGGCGGGCGGCTATCACGTGGTCGGCGACCTGGCCGACCTGCTGCCGCCGGTGAGCGGGCCGGACGAGCCGAGCGAGGCCGGCGAAGCTGAGGTGTTGGCCGAGGCCGTGCACGCGCTCGCCGGCCTTCTCGAGCGGGCGTCACCACTGCCACCGGGCCTGGCCGGCCTGGAGCGGCTCCGGCACCGGCTGCGCGAACTCAGCGACGCATACCCGACCCTGATGGGCGTGCGCAGGCTGTACTGGACCGGCAAGGCCCGGTTGCGCAGGTCAGGGTCGGGTCGCGACTGGCACCGGCTCCGCTGAGCGGTTCCTACCGGGTGTAGATGGCGGCGATGTCGGCCTGGTAGCGCTGGGCCACGATGGCGCGGCGCAGCTTGAGGCTCGGCGTCATCTCGCCGCCCTCCTCGGTGAAGTCCCTCGGCAGGATCCGGAACTTGCGGATCGACTCGGCCTTGGACACCGCGTTGTTGGCCTCGTCGATCGCGCTCTGCACCTCGGCCAGCAGGTCGGGGTCGTGCGCCAGGTCCGAGACGCTCGCGCCGGCCGGCTTGTTGTGCTGGGCCTTCCAGGTCGGGAAGAACTCCTCGTCGATGGTGATCAGCGCGCCGATGAACGGCTGCTTGTCGCCGACGACCATGCACTGGCTGATCAGCGGGTGCGCGCGCAGCCGATCCTCAAGCACGGCGGGGGAGACGTTCTTGCCGCCCGCGGTCACGATGATCTCCTTCTTGCGGCCGGTGATCCGCAGGAAACCGTCGTTGTCCAGGGAGCCGAGGTCACCGCTGTGGAACCAGCCGTTCTCCAGCGCCTCCTTGCTCGCGGTCTCGTTGTTCCAGTAGCTGCTGAACACGACCGGGCCGCCGATGAGGATCTCGCCGTCCTCCGCGATGTAGACCGAGGTGCCCGCGACCGGCTTGCCGACCGTGCCGACCCGGAAAGCGTCCTCGGTGTTCACGCAGGCCGCGGCGCTGGTCTCGGTCAGGCCGTAGCCCTCGTAGACCGGCACGCCGATGCCGCGGAAGAAGTGCGCCATCCGCTCGCCGAGCGGCGCGCCACCGGACACCGCCGCGGTGCAGCGGCCACCCAGCGCGGCGCGCAGCCTGCTGTACACGAGCCGGTCGAACAGGGCGTGCTTGAGCTTGAGGCCCACACCCGCGCCGCCGTGGTCCATGGCCTCGCTGTAGGCGACCGCGGTCGCCTCGGCCGCGTCGAAGATCTTGCCCTTGCCGCTGCTGTGCGCGGTCTGCTTGGCCGTGTTGTAGACCTTCTCGAACACGCGCGGCACGGCCACCACGAACGTGGGCCGGAACGTGCCGAGGTCGGCGACGAGGTTCTTCACGTCCGGCGTGTGGCCCAGGGTGAGCCGGGCATAGATGCAGGTCAGGGCCAGGGCACGGGCCAGGACGTGGGCCAGCGGGAGGAACACCAGCAGCGAGTTGCCCGGCTGGAGCATGCGCGGGAACGCGTTCACGTCCGCGCGCACCTCGGCCAGCAGGTTGCGGTGGGTCAGCTCGCAGCCCTTGGGGCGCCCGGTGGTGCCGGAGGTGTAGACGATGGTCGCGGTGTGGTCGGCGCGCACCGAGTGGCGGCGGCGGTGCACGTCGTCGTCGGCGAGCCCGGCGCCGAGCGCGATCAGTTCGAGCACGGCGCCCGCGGGCTGGTGCGGCCTGGCCCCGGCGGGCGGGTCGAGCTGCCAGACGTAGCGGACGTTGTGGGCGCGGGCGCGCACGCCGTCCACGATGCTGCGGTGCGCGGCGGTCTCCACCACGACCGCGCGGGCGGCCGAGTCGGCGACGATCCACTCGACCTGCTCGGCCGAGGACGTCTCGTAGATCGGCACGCAGACACAGCCGGCGGCCCAGATCGCGAAGTCGAACAGGGTCCACTCGTAGCGGGTCTTGGACATCAGGGCGACCCGGTCGCCCGGGTTCAGGCCGGCTGCCATCAGGCCCTTGGCGACGGCCATGACCTGGGCGGCGAAGTCGCGGGCGGTCAGGTCGACCCAGGTTCCGTCCACGCGCCGCTGGATACTGACCACGTCCCCGAAGCGGTCCGCGTTGGCCCACACCATGTCGGTGAGGTTCTCCTCGTCGGCGACCGCTGTGCCGGCCGTCGCGGGGACGGTGAACTCGCGCACGTCAAAACCTCCGCGCCCGGAAATGTTACTGGTGGGAAACCTAGCGTGTCAGTGGTGTTCGACACCAGGTTGGTCGGGTCGGCGCGTCCGTCCGTCCCGGCCGGACATGGCATTCTGCACGTCGTGAGCACGGTGGACATCGTCGACGAGACCTTTGTGGTGGTTGCCCCGGCTGTCGTGGCGACCGCTTTCGCCGATCCGGCCAATTGGCGCCGGTTGTGGCCTGATCTCCGACTCGAGGTCTACCTCGACCGCGGCGCGCAGGGTCTGCGCTGGACGGTGCGCGGCGCGCTGGTCGGCACCATGGAGGTCTGGCTGGAGCCGATGCTCGACGGGACGCTGCTGCACTACTTCCTGCGCGCCGACCTGCCCGACTCGACCGACGTCCGCGCGGCGCAACGCGAGCGGCGCAACCGTCAGCTGGCGACGAGGCGGATCACGCTCGGACTGAAGATGGCACTGGAGCACGGCCGCCCGCCCGGCGTTCCGCCCCAGGAGTGAGACTCGACTGGTGACTTCCCTGCCGATCGGCTCCCGCGCCGCGCGAATCGCGGTCGGCGCGCGGATATGCCGGGAATGGTCTCTTCCGTCCCGATGATCCGCCGGGCTAGCTTTTTCTGGTGAACATCGAGGAGAGCTTGCTGCGCAGGGCGATCGAGTTGTCGGCGGTCGCGGTGGACAGTGGCAACGACCCGTACGGGTCGCTGTTGGCCGCGCCGGACGGGACCGTGCTCGCCGAGGACTGGAACACGACGCGGACCGAGAACGACATCACCGCGCATCCGGAACTGAAACTCGCGCGTTGGGCCGCGCGTGAGCTGACGCCGAATGTTGTCGCGACTACAATCATGTACACGAGCTGTCAGCCGTGCGGGATGTGTTACGGCGCGATCCAGCGGTCCGGGTTGGCGGGGATCGTGTTCGCGCTGTCCGGTGAGCAGGCCGGCGCGCTGACGCCGGGTGAGGCGTGGCCGGTCGTCCCGCAGGACGGGCCGCACCTCTACGACCTCGCGCGGGTGCCGTTCGGCCGGTAACCGGCCATAGTGGACGGTTCGGGGCGGGATGATGACCCGGTCTCACTTCCGGCCGGGGTGGATCAGGGCGTCGTAGGGTTGCCTCATGCGGGTCAGCGTGGTGTCCGATGTGCATGGCAATGCCGATGCGCTGGCCAGGGCCGGCGACGGGGTCGACGCCGTGATCGTGCTGGGCGACCTGCTCGACTTCGTGGACTACCACGATCACGGGGGCGGGATTCTCGGCGCGGTGTTCGGGCCGGACAAGGTCGCCAAGTTCGCGGAGCTGCGGCGCGGCAAGCAGGGCGCGGTGGCCGCGTACGCGCGATCGCTGTGGGCGAGCCTGGACAACGCGGGCGAGGTGATCGAGGAGGCCATCCGCGACCAGTACACCAAGCTGTTCGCGGCGATGACCGCGCCGACCTACGCGACCGCCGGCAACGTGGACGCGCCCGCGCTGTGGCCGGAGTACGCCGGGTCGAACGTGCGGATCCTGGACGGCGAGAGCGTGGCGATCGGCGGCCTGAGGTTCGGTTTCGTCAGCGGCGGACTGCTGCCCGAGGGGGCGACCGTGCGGCGCACCGGGGTGTGGGTGCCGAATCTGCGGCCGGAGTCGGACTTCGCCGAGCGGGTCGCCAACCTCGGCGAGATCGACGTGCTGTGCAGCCACATTCCGCCGACCGTGGCCGAACTCACCTACGATGTCGTCGCGCGGCGCTTCGAGTACGGGTCGGCCACGTTGGCCCAGGTCATCCGGGAGCGGCGGCCGCGCTGGTCGCTGTTCGGGCATGTGCACCAGCCGCTGGCGGCCCGGATGCGGATCGGGTACACCGAGTGCGTCAACGTGGGGCATTTCCAGCGCACCGAGACCCCCTACCTGCTGAGCTGGTAGCCGAACAACCGGTAGCCTGCCTCGCATGGCCGACGAGTCCACCCAGTCCATCGTGATCGACGCGCCGCCCGAGCGGATCATGGCGGTCATCGCGGATTTCGCCGCATACCCGGAGTGGACCAACGCGGTCAAGCAGACCGAGGTGCTCACCGAGGGCGCGGACGGCCACGCCGAGCAGGTCCGGTTCAACCTTGACGCCGGCCCGATCAAGGACGTCTACACGCTGGCCTACGAGTGGGCGCAGGACGGCCTCAAGGTCAGTTGGACGCTGGTCAAGGGCCAGATGCAGAAGGCCCAGGAGGGCAGCTACACGCTGACCCCGCAGGGTGCGCGCACCGAGGTTACCTACACTCTTGCGGTGCAACTGGCCATCCCGTTGCTCGGCCTGCTGCGTCGCAAGGCCGAAAAGGTGATCATGGACACCGCCCTGAAGGAGCTCAAGCGACGGGTGGAGAACGGCGGCTGAGACGTGCGGGTCCTGCTGTTCACCGGCAAGGGGGGCGTCGGCAAGACCACGCTCGCCGCGGCGACCGCCGCCCGGCTGGCCATCGACGGCCGCAAGACCCTGGTGGTGTCGACCGATCCGGCCCACTCCCTCGGCGACGCGTTCGGCGTGCCGCTGACCCACGAGCCGACCGAGATCGGCGACCTGAGCGCGCCCGGCCTGTACGCGGGCCAGATCGACACCCGCAAGCTGGTCGACGGGAGCTGGCAGGAGCTGCGCGGCCATCTGCGCACCCTGCTCGCCGGCGCCGGCCTGGACGACCTGGACGCCGAGGAGCTGACCGTGCTTCCCGGCGTCGAGGAACTGCTGGCGCTCTCCGAGGTGTACCGGTTGGCCGCGGCCGGGCCGTGGGAGCTGGTGGTAGTGGACTGCGGGCCGACCGCGGAGACGCTGCGTCTGCTGGCGCTGCCCGAGGCGCTCGCCGGCTACCTGGAGCGGCTGTTCCCCACCCATCGACGGGTGGTGCGCGGCGTGCTGGCTGGTCTGGCCGGGGCGCGCAACACCGAGCGGTGGGACGCGGCGGCCGACGCGCTGGGCAGGCTGGCGGAGCGGCTGGACGCGTTGCGCCGCATGCTCGCCGACCCGGCCAGCACCAGCGTCCGCCTGGTGCTCACCCCGGAGCGGGTGGTCGCGGCCGAGACGCGGCGCACGCTGAGCGCGTTGGCGTTGCAGGACGTCCGGGTCGACACGGTGATCGCCAACCGGCTGGTTCCTTCGTTCGACGAGCCGGGCGCGGCCGGGCAGTGGCTGGCGACGCGGCGGGCCGAGCAACTCGTGGTGCTCGACGAGCTGACCAACGGCACCGGCCTGACCGTGCGCACGGTGCCGCACCAGGCCAACGAACCCATTGGCGCGCCGGCACTCCTGGCCCTGGCGGCGCAGCTGTACGGCGAGGGCGACCCGCTGGCCGGAACAGATGTCGATCGTGCGCCGTTGTTGTCCGTGACCGGTGGTGGGCGGGCGCTGGATGCCGAGTTCCAGTTGCGGATCTCGGTGCCGCTGGCCGCCGACGCGGATATCGACCTGGCCAGGGTCGACGACGAGCTCGCCCTCACCATCGATGGGCGACGCAGGCTGATCGGCCTACCGGCCGCGCTGCGCCGCTGCGCGGTGACCGGGGCGGATGTTGACGAGCGGGGCGTGCTGGTGCATTTCCGGCCCGATCCCGCGGTTTGGATGCGATGACAGGCATGGACGAACCCGAGTGGGACGAGCCGGAGGGGGCGGGCCCCCGGCAGGGGGTCGGCAACGACACAGCGCCGCCCGGTGCCAAGCTCGCCGAGGAGTTCAAGCTGCTGCTCGGGGTGCTCGCCGAGCGCGCCGAGCCGTGGCTGGCCCGGCTGGCCACCACTCCGGAGGGCGCCGAGCACTCGCCGGCGACCTGCGGCTGGTGCCCGCTGTGCGCGGGACTCGCGGTGCTGCGCGGGGAACGGCCGGAACTCGCGGTGCGCGCCGCCGAGCACGCCTCCGGCCTGCTGGCCGTGCTGCGCGCCTCGCTCGCGGAACGACCGCCCGCCGAAGCCAAGCAGGCTGAGGCGGAGGAGGAGCCCGCGCCCGAACCGGAGCGGGTGCAGAAGATCCCCATCCGCAGGCATGGCTCGGGAAGCGAGACGTGACCCGGTGCTGACCGTGGGGGTGGACGTCGGTGGCACCAGCATCCGGGCCGGCGTCGTGGATTTCCGGGGCGACGTCATCGACCTGACCAGAACCGGCACGCCCAGTGGCGAGCAGGCGTTGGACGACGCGATCGTCGGTGTGATCAGCGAACTGACCGGCCGGCACCGGATCACCGCGGTCGGGCTGGCGGTCGCCGGGTTCGTCGCCGAGGACCGGCGCACGGTGCGGTTCGCACCGCACCTGGCCTGGCGGCAGGCGATGGTCGCGGACCGGATCTCCGGCCGGATCGGCCTGCCGGTGGTGCTCGAACACGACGCGAACGCGGCGGCACTGGCCGAGCACCGCTTCGGCGCGGCGCGCGGCTCGTCGGTCGCGGTGATGATCGCGCTGGGCACCGGCATCGGCGGCGCGCTGCTGCTGGACGGGAAGATCTTCCGCGGCGCGTACGGCATCGCGCCCGAACTCGGCCATCTCACCCTCGTGCCGGGCGGGCGGCCCTGCTCGTGCGGGAAGAACGGCTGCTGGGAGCGCTACTGCAGCGGCACCGCGCTGGCCACCACGGCGATCGAGCTGCTCGCCGGCCATCAGGGCGGGCCGTCGCTGCTGGTGCGCGAGGCCGCCGCCGACTCCCGGTCGATCACCGGTCGCCGGGTCGCGGCGGCGGCGCGCGACGGCGACCCGATCGCCTGCCAGGCGATGGCCGAGCTGTCGCGCTGGCTCGGTGAGGGCCTGGCGCTGGTCGCGGACGTGTTCGACCCGGAGATCGTGGTGATCGGTGGTGGCCTGTCCGAGTCGGCGCCGCTGTACCTGGACGACGCGCGGGAGCACTACGCGCGGGCGGTGACCGGGGCGCGGCACCGGCCGCTGGCGCGGATCCGTACCGCGCAGCTCGGCGACGACTCGGCGATCGTGGGCGCGGCGACGCAGGCGGCGGAGACGGTCAGCCCGATCAGGCAGATGGCCAGGATCGGCTTGAAGGGCTACGCGGCGCGCCGGCGAAGTTCCTAGCTCAGACGCGCCGGCGAAGTTCGTAGCTCAGATCTGGGCGCCGTCGTCGCGGTCGCCGTGCTCAGGCGGGTTGCCGTGCCGGATGCGCAGCACCAGCCAGCCGATGCCGGCGGCCAGCGCGACCAGGCCGAGCGGAGTGCCGATCCGGCTGCCGAGGCCGATGATGGTCGGCACGATCAACAGCAGCAGGCCGATCACGATCAGGAGCATGCCGAACACGGTGCCGGCGCGGGGTTTGGGAAACGGCGGCGGCTCCGGCGGGACGTAGTGTTCCTCGTCGCTCGCGGCCGCCCAGTCCCATTCCTGGCCTGCCGTGCGCCAGCCGCTCTGCTCGGTGGTGGCGGCCTGTTGCGCGCCCGCGCCCGCTGCCGGTTCGGTGGGTGGCCTGCCGGTCTCGGCGGTCTTCGGATCCTCCTCGGTGAGGAAGGACCCGAGCCCCTCACCCTCCAGGATCGCGACGATCTCAGCGAACGCCGCGTCGACGTCCTCCGGTCCGTCCGGCCCTCGGTTCATGCCATCTCACCCGCCTAGACTTGCCTGCCTTCCATCGTCGCACGGACCGAACCAAGATGGCACACAAGTAATGACCCGCTAAGGGAAATCCGCCCCGATGCTCGGCTGTGCACCGGTCAAGCGGAACGGGAAGCGCTGCTGTCTCTACCGTCGCCGCCGTCCTCGCCAGCTTCCTCGGGCAGCGGGATCCACTTGTGCGACCAGGTGATCAACTCGCCGAGCACCGGCTCCAGGTCGCGGGCCATCTCGGTGAGGTGGTACTCGACCTGGACCGGCGTGCTCGGGATCACCTCGCGGCGGAGCAGGCCCTCCGCCTCCATGGTGCGCAGCCGCGCGGCGAGCATGGTGTCGCTCAGGCCGGGCACCGCCGCCTTGATCTGGGCGTAGCGGTGCGATCCGGTGAACACGACGCGCAGGATCGCGCCGGTCCACCGGGTGCCGATCATCTCGATTCCGGCGTGGAATCTCGTGCACACGTGGTGTATGCCCTCAGCCATGGCTCACCTTCGGCATCTCCTCGAGCGGGGTCAGGGATTCCCTGGCCCGCTGGCGCAGGGGCGCCAGGGTCTTGGTCACCAGGACCAACTCGTCCAGCATGACCTTGCTGGAGGTCAGCAGGACGTCGTTCGGTTGCAGGTTGCGGTCATCATCCAGGAACTGCTGCACGAACGGGATGGAAACGGCCTCGGGCAGCGGGGTCATTTTCAGCGTGGTGAGCACCTGCTTGATCATCTGCGCGGCGCGGGTGCCTGCCGCGACACCGCCGTAGCTGACCAGGCCGACCGGGGCGTAGTGCCACTCCTGGTTGAGGTAGTCCAGCGCGTTCTTCAGCTCGGCGTTGAAGCCGTAGTTGTACTCGGGCATGACCAGGATGAACGCGTCCGCCTCGACGATCTTGTTCGCCCAGTCCCTGGTGTGCTGGTGGGTGTACTTGCGCAGCCGGGGGTGGTTCGGCTCGTTCATGAAGGGCAGGTCGACCTCGGCGAGGTCGACCAGTTCCACCTCGTCGAATCCGCCGTGCTGCACGGCCTGATCCCGAATCCACTGCGCCACCGACGGGCCGACCCGGCCCGGACGGGTGCTCGCGATGATGATCTCCAGCTTGGTCACGGCGGCTTCTCCCGATCTCGTAATGGTTCAACGTTCAACTAGATACTAAGCCGGACTGAGCAACTAAGCAAATCTGAGTTTGGGGATCGTCGGGCAAAGGTCGTTAGGCTGGCGCTGTGACGTGGTACACACCCGTTACCGGTGGGACGAGGAGGCGCACGGCGCGGTGCTCTACACGCTGATGAAACACGTGCTGCTCGGTCCGATCCTGCGGCTGTTCTTCCGGCCGAGGATCGAGGGACTGGAGCACATTCCGGCCGACGGGGGCGCGGTGCTGGCCAGCAACCACCTCGCGGTCGCGGACTCGTTCTTCCTGCCGCTGATGGTGCCGCGTCGGGTCACGTTTCTCGCCAAGCGCGAGTACTTCACCGGCACAGGCATCAAGGGGACGCTCAAGAAGATGTTCTTCGCGGGCGTCGGCCAGGTGCCGATCGACCGCTCCAGCGGCGCGGCCGCGCAGGCCGCGCTGGACACCGGGGTACGGCTGCTGGTCGGCGGCTCGCTGCTGGGCATCTACCCGGAGGGCACCCGGTCCCCGGACGGCAGGCTGTACAAGGGCAAGACCGGCCTGGCGCGGATGGTGCTCCAGGCGGGTGTGCCGGTGATCCCGGTCGCGATGTTCGGCACGGACAAGGCCAACCCGATCGGCTCCAAGATGTGGCGGCCCTACCCGATCCGGATCAAGATCGGCGCGCCGCTGGACTTCTCCCGCTACGACGGCCTGGCCGGCGACCGGTTCGTGGAGCGCTCGGTCACCGACGAGATCATGTACGCGCTGATGGAACTGTCCGGCCAGGAGTACGTGGACGTCTACGCGACCAAGGTCAAGGAGGATCTGGAACGGGCCGCGGCCAACGGTGTGGCGCCGAAGCTGCCCGTGCAGCCAAGGCCCGCCGAGCCGGAGCGGATCCGCAGCGCGGCGAGCTGAGGGGAGATCACTAAGCTTGCCTGATGCGGTTCTTCTACGACTGCGAGTTCATCGAGGACGGCGTCACCATCGAACTGGTGTCCATTGGAGTCGTCGACGAGACCGGACGCGAGTACTACGCGGTGTCCACCGAGTTCGACCCGGAGCGGGCCGGGCCCTGGGTGCGAGCGCACGTGCTGCCCAAGCTGCCGCCGCCCAGCGACCGGTCCTGGCGCTCGCGCGCGACGATCCGGGCGGACCTGCTGGAGTTCTTCGGGGTCGGCGACGGGGCCAAGCCCGAGATCGAACTGTGGGCCTGGATCGCCGCCTACGACCACGTCGCGCTCGCCCAGCTGTGGGGCGCGATGCCGGCGCTGCCCCGCCAGATCCCCCGGTTCACCAACGAGCTGCGGCAACGCTGGGCGGACGCGGGCAAGCCGAAGCTGCCGCCCGCCCCGTCCGACGCGCACGACGCGCTCGCCGACGCTCGCCACAACCTCGTCCGCTGGCGCATCATCGAGGAGAGTCGCGGCGCAAGTTAACCTCTCGTTTCCTGCTCGTTCGCGCATCGAGGAGAGCTGCCGAAATGAGCCAGGTCTAGGGTGACTGCACCGATCCAGTTACAGTGATGCTCGACGCGGCCCCCGGTGGGGTCGAACTCACAATTCGGGAGCGATTGAGATGCGCATCGGTGTGCTCACCGGCGGTGGTGACTGCCCAGGCCTGAACGCGGTGATCCGCGCGGTAGCCCGCAAGGGCATCGAGGAACACGGTTGGGAGATCGTCGGGTTCCGCAACGGGTGGCAGGGCCCGCTGGAGAACCTGACCCGGCCGATCGGCCTCGCCGAGGTGGAGGACATCCTCATCCGCGGCGGCACCATCCTCGGCTCGTCGCGGACCAACCCGTACAAGGTCGAGGGCGGGGTCGAGCGCATCCGCGAGGTGCTCGCCGAGAACGGCATCGACGCGCTGGTCGCCATCGGCGGTGAGGACACCCTCGGCGTCGCCAAGAAGCTGACCGACGACGGCATCGGCGTCGTCGGCGTGCCGAAGACCATCGACAACGACCTGGGCGCGACCGACTACACCTTCGGCTTCGACACCGCGGTGCACATCGCGACCGAGGCCATCGACCGGCTGCGCACGACCGCCGAGTCGCACCACCGCGCG
This sequence comes from Pseudonocardiaceae bacterium, assembly GCA_035948315.1. Lineage (GTDB taxonomy): Bacteria > Actinomycetota > Actinomycetes > Mycobacteriales > Pseudonocardiaceae > CAJCJE01. The sequence goes on from DASZJG010000072.1 coordinate 56,722, forward strand.
CTGGTCGTCGAGGTCATGGGCCGGCACGCGGGCTGGATCGCGCTGCACTCCGGCCTGGCCGGCGGCGCGAACGTGATCCTGGTGCCGGAGCGTCCGTTCAGCGTGGACCAGGTCGTGGACTGGGTGGAGAAGCGCTTCGAGCGCCAGTACGCGCCGATCATCGTGGTGGCCGAGGGCGCGATTCCCGAGGGCGGCGGCGAGGTGCTGCTCTCCGGCGACAAGGACGCGTTCGGTCACGTCCAGTTCGGTGGCATCGGCGACTGGCTGGCCAAGGAGATCGCCAACCGCACCGGCAAGGAGTCCCGCGCGGTCGTGCTCGGCCACGTGCAGCGCGGTGGCACCCCGACCGCCTACGACCGGGTGCTGGCCACCCGTTTCGGCCTGCACGCGGTGGACGCGGTGCACGACGGCGACTTCGGCGTGATGGTCGCGCTGCGCGGCACCGACATCGTCCGGGTCAAGCTGTCCGAGGCGACCGCCGAGCTCAAGACCGTGCCGGCCGAGCGCTACGAGGAGGCCGAGGTCTTCTTCGGCTGATCCGCACAAGCTTCGCTGATCCGCACAAGCTGCATGCGCCGCTCTCCGATTTGGAGGGCGGCGCATTGGCGATATATCGCTCATATATCGCTCACGAAAATGTGGTGATCGCAACTCCGCTTTTCAGGCGTTTTCCGCCCCGCTGGGTATCCGGCTCGAATGGCTGTGTATTAAGTTAGCCTTACCTGAGTTGGTGTCCAAGGTGGAGGCGACGTGTGGGCTGATGGTCTGCCCAATCTGTTGATCGGGTTACGCGAGGGGCTGGAAGCCGGCCTGGTGGTCAGCATCCTGCTCGCCGCGGTGCGGCGCTTCTCAGGCAGCAGCGGTGATCGTTCCCGTGCGACCGCACCGATCTGGTTCGGCGTGTCCGCCGCGATCGTGCTGGCGCTGAGCTTCGGCGCCGTGCTCACCTTCTACCGATCGGTGTTGCCCACCACCGGCCAGGAAGCCCTCGGCGGCGCGCTCAGCGTGATCGCGGTCGTCCTGGTCACCGGCATGATCTTCTGGATGCGCCGCACCGCGCGTTCGCTCGCGGGCGAGTTGCGCGAGCGGGTCGCGGAAGCCATGAAGATCTCGACGGCCGCGCTCGCGTTCACCGCGTTCCTCGCGGTGGGCAGGGAAGGTGTGGAGACCGCGCTGTTCCTGTGGACTGCCGCGCAGGCATCCGGCCAGACCCTCGCCCCGCTGATCGGCGCCGCGATCGGCATCGCCATCGCCGTGCTGGTGTGTGTGTTGCTGTACAAGGGCGCGGCCAAGATCCGGCTCGACCTGTTCTTCAACCGCACCGCGATCCTGCTGATCGTCATCGCGGCCGGCGTGCTCGCCTACGGCCTCGGCGACCTCCAGGACGCGGGCTGGCTGCCCGGCCACCACTGGGTCGCTTTCGACCTCTCCCAACACATCGACGCGTCCTCCTGGTGGGCGTCGATCATCACCGGCGTCACCGAGCTGTCGCCGACCATGACCTGGTTGCAGGTCGCGTTCTATCTCGGTTACCTGGCCGTGGTGCTGACCCTGTTCGTCCGGGAGGGCCGCAAGGCCAAGGCACCCGCGCCGAAACCGGCCGAAGCTCCTGTTGAGACAGTCGAGCCGGAGCGGGAGAAAGTGCCCACGCCGGGCCGAACTCGCGCGCTGGTCGCCGGTGCTTTCGTGCTGCCGCCGCTGATCGCGGCCGCGCTGATCGGTTTCGCGCCGGGCAGCGCGCAGGCCGCGCAGCAGATCATGGTCACCGGGTCGTCGTGCGCGCCGGGCTGGTCGTCCGCGCAGGGCGGCAGCCAGGGTTTCACCGTGGTCAACAAGTCCGGCCACACCGCGGAGATCCGCCTGATCCAGTCCGCGAGCCAGGGCATCGTCGCCGAGATCGAGACTCTCGGACCAGCCACCTCGCAGACCATGACCGCGACCCTCTCCGGCGGCTCCTATTCGTGGAACTGCCTGATTTCCGGCCAGCCGACCACCACCTCCGCGCAGGTGCAGGTGAGCGGCGGCAACGCAGACCCGTCCGCCGCGCCGGTCAAGCCGATCACCGTGGCCGACCTGCAACCGGCGGCGGACGCCTACGACACCTACGTCGCGCCGAAGCTGGTGACGCTCGCCGGCGAGGTCAACCAGATCAAGACCGACCTGACCGCCAACAACATCCCGGCCGCGCAGGCGGACTGGCTGGCCGCGCAACTGACCTGGGAGCAGGTCGGCGCGGCGTACGGCAGCTTCGGCGACCTCGGCGATGCCATCGACGGCCTGCCGCAGGCCCTCCCGCAGGGCCTCAACGATCCGGGATTTGCTGGTCTGCACCGCATCGAGTACGGCCTGTGGCACGGCCAGGGCGCCGCTGAGCTGCTCCCCGTTGCCGACCAACTCGGCAGTGACATCACGACGCTGCAAGGGAAACTGCCGCAGATCACCGTGGACCCGACCGACATGCCGGTGCGCGCGCACGAGATCCTGGAGGACGCGCTGCGCGACCACCTGACCGGCATGACCGACGAGGGCGCGGGCGCCGCGTACGCGGAGACCTACGCGGACGTGCAGGGCACCCAGGTCGTGCTCGGCATGCTCCGCAACCAGATCGACGCCCGCCGCCCCGGCCTGCTGACCACTGTGGACAGTCAGCTGACCACGTTGAGCCAGGCCCTGTTGGGCACGCAGTCGAACGGCCAGTGGCAGAGCCTGGCCGCGACCCCGTTGGCCGCGCGGCAGAAGGTCGACGCGGCCATCGGCGCCGTGCTGGAGAACCTGTCGATCATTCCCGACATCCTCGAAGTCCCCGCCCACTAACCGCCCCGGCCCAGGAGATCTCTAGCGATGGACATCAACCGACGCAATCTGTTCAAGGGCGCGGCGGCGGGCGTCGTGGGCACCGCGGTGACCGGCGGCCTGCTCGCGGCCGGCGCCAAGGCGGACGCGGACGCCGCTGCCTCGTCGAACCCGACCGTGCCGGCCTCCGTGCCGTTCCACGGTGAGCACCAGGCCGGCATCACCACGCCGCAACAGCGCTACTCGACGCACGCCGCGTTCGACGTGACCACCGCCAACAAGGCGGATCTGTTGGCATTGTTCAAGACTCTCACCGAGCGGTCCCGCGCGCTGACCGGTGGCGGGGCAGCGCCCGACCTCGGCGTCGGCTCGCCGCCCTCGGACAGCGACGTGCTCGGCCCGGACATCCCGGCCGACGGCCTGACCGTCACGGTCGCGGTCGGGTCCAGCCTGTTCGACGACCGGTACGGCCTCGCAGCGAAGAAGCCGGCGCACCTCTCGCCGATGCGCAGCTTCCCCAACGACGCGTTACAGCCCGCGCTGTCTCACGGCGACCTGATGCTTCAGTTGTGCGCCAACAACCCGGACACGATCCACCACGCGCTGCGCGACATCGCCAAGCACACCAGGGGCGGCATGCAGGCGCGCTACCGGCAGGACGGGTTCGTCTCGCAGCCGAGGCCCTCCGGCGCGCCGCGCAACCTGCTGGGCTTCAAGGACGGCATCTCGCAGCCGCCGCCCGCCACGGACGACCAGATCCTCTGGGTGCAGCCGAACTCGGGCGAGCCGAGCTGGGCGGTCGGCGGTTCCTACCAGGTGACCCGGCTGATCCGGATGCTCGTCGAGTTCTGGGACCGGGTGTCCATCAACGAGCAGGAGAACATGTTCGGTAGGCGCCGCGACTCCGGTGCGCCGCTGGACGGCCAGACCGAGACCGACACCCCGGACTACGCCAAGGACCCCAAGGGCGACGTGATCCGGCTGGACTCGCACATCCGGCTGGCCAACCCGCGCACCGCGGCGACGGACTCCAGCCGAATCCTGCGTCGTGGCTACAACTACGACAACGGGTTCGACGAGAACGGCAACATGTCCGCCGGCCTCGTCTTCACCTGTTTCCAGCAGGACGTGAAGCGCCAGTTCGAGGTGGTGCAGACGCGGCTGATCGACGAACCGCTGGTCGACTACATCCAGCCCTTCGGCGGCGGCTACTTCTTCGCGCTGCCGGGCGTGCGCAACTCGACCGACTTCTTCGGCAACGGCCTGCTCACCTGATCCGGGACCGGTCCCGTGCGGACCTGTTAGACATCGCCGTATGTCCCGATGCGGTCTGCTGTTCGCGATGATCGCGTTGGTGCTGGCCGGCTGTGCCGGTTCGCCACCCGCCAAGCCTGCTGGGCCGCAGGAGCCGCTGCCGAAGGTCGGTGTCGCCGAGTTCGAGCTGCGGCTCGTCGAGCACATCAACCGGTTCGACACCGGCGAGTTCGCGCCCACCGACCACGTCGCGACGCCGACCGTCACCACGACGACCGGCTGTCCCGGCGGTCCCCCGTGGGGCGTGCTGCCGAAGGCCGTGGCCACGGTCAGCGGCCAGGACGATCCGAACGCCCAGTCACAGGACCTGGAGGACTGGCTGCTGCGCAACGGCTGGAACTTCGATCTCACCACGCCGATCGAGCAACGGGTGCACACCTACCCGGACGGCACCCGGCTGCTGTTGGAGATCCCGCCTGCCACGCCGCAGCTGACCCTGGTGTTGACCGGACCGTGCAGCTGGCCGGCGAATCGGCCGGGCGGCCCGAAGCCGGGCAGGCTCACGCCGCTGCCCGCGCCGGTCGGCCCGGTGACCGCGGGCGGCGACGAGATGTGCGTGTCGCCGCGCAACTACGTCTACAACACGGATTCGCCGCCCTACACCGGTCCGGGCCCGCACCCGATCGCCCTGATCGACCTGGCCGGCGAGCCCGACTCGACCAGCGGCTCCGGCCCGCAGCACTCCGTGTATCCGGTGCTCCCCGGCTGGGAGGCTGACCAGAGCCAGGTCCAGCTGGTGGTCTGCGCGGACGTCGAGCAGACCTCCGGCGGCGCCGACCAGGAGGTCACCTGCCAGTACGACCAGGGCCCGGTCACCGTCGACGTGGTCGACGCGACCTACCGGATCACCGTCCTTGCGGCCCGCACCGGCACGCAGGTGGCCGCGTTCACCATCGCGGGCACGGAGCCCCTGAAGCAGAATTGCCCGGCGGCGGTCGAGACGTTCGACGGCAGCGACCTCGGCCCGACCGTGCTGCGCGGCATCGACGCCGCCGCCTTCCGCGACGATCTCGCTCCGCTGATCGAGAACGCCAGATGAGCGCGCCGAGATCGAGAACGCTAGACGAGCGCGCCGAGATCGAACGCTAGATAAGCGCGCCTAGATCGAGAACGCTAGGTGAGCGCGCCGAGGTCGAGGTAGGCGGCGAAGGTGCCCAGCCAATGCTCGCCCATGTAGCCGTAGCCGAACAGGTACCGCCAGCCTGCTCCTCGATGCACCTCGGCGGCGGCCGTGGCCAGGTCGACGTAGCGATGTCCGGCCGGCAACGCGCCGGCCAGACCGCGCCAGCACCAGGCCCGCGACAGCGCCAGTCCGACCAGGTGCGAGCCGTACGGGTCGCTCGGATCGGCCACGTGCACGGGTTCGCGCAGGCCCTGCCAGCGCTCGTCGGCCAGATCGGGCAGGAACGCGTCGAACCAGTCGGCGAACTCGTCGGCGGCCAGCACGCGGCGCATCAGGTCGGTCTCGGCCAGGGCGGGGGACAGGAAGTCGGCGGCGTCCGGTTCGAAGCCGCCGTAGTGGGCGTCGTGGCCGTACCAGCGGCGCGCGGCGGCGACGATCGCGTCGGCCAGTTCGGTGTCGTCGGTGGCGCGGGCAGCGTCGAGCACGAGCGCGCAGGCCAGCGCGGTGTTGGTGTGCGTGCCGACCCGGGTGGGTAACGCGGCTCCGCGTAACCAGTCGAGCATCCGGTCGCGCAGCACCTCGGCGAGCGGCCGTAATCGCGCGGCGAACTCGGCGCCCTCCGGCCAGGTGCGCAGTTCGGCGTCCAGCAGCAACAGCCACGCCCAGCCGTAGGGCCGCTCCCAGTAGCGGCCGTCGTCGCCCGCGAAGAACGCGGCCTCGGTCGCGCAGCCCTCCTCGGTGAGCAGCCGGTCCAGCACACCGTGCGCGTCCCGGGCGCTCGCCAGGTCGGGGCGCAGCCGCAGGAGTCGCACGATCAGCCAGGTCTGGTGCACGCAGGAATGCCAGTCGAACGAGCCCGCGAACACCGGATGCCTGGCCCGCTGCGGCTTCAGCTCGTCGGTCGAGTTCACGAAATGCGTCCAGTGCACGGGAAAGTCCCGCTGCACGTTGGCGACCGCGGTGTCCAGTAACGCGCTCGCGGCTATATCGTCCAGTCGAGTGGTCACATCAGGCATCCTGCCTGTCCGGCTCATTTGGTAATAGACCCTTTCGGATTGGTTTCCATGCTGATCGTGTTCGCCGGCCTGCCCGGCACCGGAAAAACCACGCTCACCAAGCGAATCGCCGCGGAACTGCCCGCGACCCTGTTGCGGGTGGACGCGATCGAGGCCGCCGTGGTGCGCAGTGGCACCGCGCAGCACCCGGTCAACGAGGTCGGCTACCTCGTCATGTACGACATCGCGGCCGGCAACCTGGCGATCGGCGGCAACGTGGTCATCGACGCGGTGAACTCCGTCACCGAGGCGCGCGACCTGTGGATCCAGCTGGCCAAGGAGCAGGACGTGCCGCTGCGCACCGTCGAGGTGGTGCTGGCCGACACCGAGGAGCACCGGCGCCGCGTCGAGCAGCGCAAGGGCGACCTGGTCGCGGGCCACGTGCCCACCTGGGCGCAGGTCCAGGCGCGCGAGTACGAGCCGTGGGACGAGGAGAAGCACGGCCCGCGCCTGGTCGTCGACGCCGGTGACAGCACGGCCGCGCTCGACGAGATCCGGGCGTATCTGAACGAAAGTTGAGGTTCGATCACTGGGAGCACCCTCCCGTCGTCTGGGAAGTTGCGGGGGCCGAATATCCTGGTCCCCGTGAACTGGACTGTGGACGTCCCGGTCGACGAACTGCCCGAACTACCCCCGCTGCCCGCCGAGCTGCGTCGCAGGCTCGACGACGCGCTGGCGCGGCCCGCCGCGCAACAGCCGTCCTGGCCCGACGCCGAGCACGTGCGCCGGATCCGGACCGTGCTGGAGAGCGTGCCGCCGATCACGGTGCCCACCGAGATCGACCGGCTCCAGACGCAGCTGGCCTCGGTCGCCAAGGGCGAGGCGTTTCTGCTGCAGGGCGGCGACTGCGCCGAGACCTTTGCCGACAACACCGAGCCGCACATTCGCGGCAACGTGCGCACCCTGCTGCAGATGGCCGTCGTGCTCACCTACGGCGCGAGCATGCCGGTGGTGAAGGTCGGCCGGATCGCCGGCCAGTACGCCAAACCGCGCTCGTCCGACGTGGACTCGCTCGGCCTGCACTCCTACCGCGGCGACATCATCAACTCGCTGACCGCGACGCCGCAGGCGCGGATACCCGACCCGTCGCGGATGGTCCGCGCCTACGCCAACGCCAGCGCGACGATGAACCTGTTGCGCGCGCTGACCAGCGCCGGCATGGCCGACCTGCACCGGGTGCACGACTGGAACAAGGACTTCGTGCTCAACTCGCCTGCCGGTGAGCGCTACGACACCATCGCCGCCGAGATCGACCGGGCGCTGCACTTCATGTCCGCGTGTGGCGTGCAGGACCACAGCCTGAACACCACGGAGATCTTCTCCAGCCACGAGGCGCTGCTGCTCGACTACGAGCGCGCCCTGCTGCGCATGGACACCCGTGAGGAACAGGCCCGCCTCTACGACCTGTCCGGCCACTTCCTGTGGATCGGCGAGCGCACCCGGCAGCTCGACGGCGCGCACATCGCGTTCGCCGAGCTGCTGAGCAACCCGATCGGCCTCAAGATCGGCCCGAGCACCAGCCCGGAGCAGGCCGTCGAGTACGTGCAGCGGCTCAACCCGCGCAACGTCCCTGGCCGGCTGACGCTGGTCAGCCGGATGGGCAACGGCAAGGTACGGGAGGCGCTGCCGCCGATCGTGGAGAAGGTCACCGCGTCCGGCCAGCAGGTCATCTGGCAGTGCGACCCGATGCACGGCAACACGCACGAGTCGTCGACCGGCTACAAGACGCGGCACTTCGACCGGATCGTGGACGAGGTGCAGGGCTTCTTCGAGGTGCACCGCAGGCTCGGCACCCACCCCGGCGGCATCCACGTCGAGCTGACCGGCGAGGACGTCACCGAATGCCTCGGTGGCGCGCAGGACATCTCGGACACGGATCTCTCCGGCCGCTACGAGACCGCCTGCGACCCCCGGCTGAACACGCAGCAGTCGCTGGAGCTGGCGTTCCTGGTCGCGGAGATGCTCCGCGCCTGATCTTTTTCACACCCAGGAGGACGCGGCGACCGTGATGGTCGTCGCGTCCTTTTCGTGTTCTCCTCTGCTAAATTAGTTAGCGGGGCTAACTGACTGTGGCGAGGAGGGTTCGGTGGCGGGGGAGCGGGCCAAGCTGGATCGCCGGATTCTGATCGTGTTCCCGGGCCTGATGCTGGCGATGATGCTCGCCGCGTTGGACTCGACCATCGTGGCCACCTCGCTGCCCACCATCGTCACCGACCTCGGCGGCCTCACCCACATCTCCTGGGTCGCCACCGCCTACCTGCTCACCTCGTGCGTGTCCACGCCGATCTACGGCAAGCTCGGCGACCAGTTCGGCCGCAAGCGCCTGTTCCAGTTCGCGATCGTGCTGTTCCTGATCGGCTCCGCGCTGTGCGGCATGGCGCAGAGCATGACCGAGCTGGTGATCTTCCGCGGCATCCAGGGCATCGGCGCGGGCGGCCTGATGGTCAACTCCCAGGCCGTCATCGGCGACCTGGTCGCGCCCGCCGATCGCGGTCGCTACCAGGGCTTCATGCAGTCCGTGTTCGCCTTCGCCACGGTCGCCGGGCCGCTCGTCGGCGGTGTGCTCACCCAGGACTTCACCTGGCGCTGGGTGTTCTACGTCAACCTGCCGATCGGCGCGGTCGCGCTGGTGGTGATCGCGCTCGTGCTCAAGCTCCCGCCGCGCACCGGCCCCAAACCCAGGGTCGACTGGGCCGGCGCCGCCCTGCTCACCGTCGGCGTCGCCGCGCTGATCCTGCTCACCTCCTCCGGCGGCCAGGGCTTCGACTGGCTCTCCCCGCAGGCCGTGCTGCTGGTCGTGGTGGCGATCGGCGCGCTGGTCGCGTTCGTGTTCGTGGAGCGGCGCGCGCCCGAACCGCTGTTCCCGCTGCGCCTGTTCCGCAACCCGGTCATCCGGATCAGCGGCCCGCTGATCTTCGTCGTCGGCTTCGGCATGCTCGGCATCACCACGTTCATGCCGCTCTACCAACAGATCGTGGACGGCGTCTCGCCCACCATGTCCGGCCTGCGGCTCGCCCCGCTGATGCTGGCCATGATGATCACCTCGGTCGTGGTCGGCCAGACCATCGCCAGGATCGGCCGCTACCGGATCTTCCCCAGGATCGGCGCTGCCCTGCTGATCGTCGGCACGGTTCTGCTGTCCCTGCTCGGCCTGGACACCTCCTACACCTTCCAGTTGATCGCGCTGGCCGTGATCGGCATGAGTCTCGGCATGATCAACCCGGTGATGGTGCTGGCCACCCAGAACTCGGTCGAGGCCAAGGACATCGGCGTCGCCACGTCGGTCAACACCTTCGGCCGCACGGTCGGATCGTCGTTCGGCGTTGCCGTGTTCGGCGCGATCTTCGCCGCCCAGCTCACCTCCGCGCTGCGTCAGCGACTGCCGGCGGGCGTGGTCGCCCAGTTCTCGCGCAGCGGCATCAACATCAGCCGAGCGCAGATCGACGCGCTACCCGCCGGCCTGCGTACCGACTTCCTGTCCGGCTTCGCAGGCGCGCTGCACGACGTGTTCCTCGGCGGCATCGTGGTCGCGGTCATCGGCTTCCTGCTCGCCATACGGCTGCGCGAGGTCCCGCTGCGCCGTCGCAGGGGCCCTCAGGCCACGAACCCCGAACCGGTCAGGGAAACACCGCGAGCGTGATCTGCGTGCCCGCCTGCACCAGCGTGTTCGGCGGCACCGACTGCTGGAACACGGTGCCGTTCTGGTCGTTGCCGACCAGCGCCTGCACCTGCGCCGGCAAACCGAGCTGCTGCAACTGCGACACCGCCTGAGCCGCCTGCTCACCGACCAGCGTCGGCACGGTGACCGCGTTGGACACCACCACGCCCACCCGATTGCTGCCGCCCGGCCCGACGATCGTGCCGGCGGCCGGCGTCGTGGACACCACCAGCCCACCCGCGACGCTCTGGGAGAACTGCGGGGGCTCGTCGAAGGGCACGAAACCGGCCGAGGTGAGCGCGGCGAACGCCTGGTCGTGCGGCTGGCCGACCACGTTCGGGATCGGCTTGGGCGCGGGCCCCTTGCTCACCACAATGGTGACCTGCGCGTTCACCGTGACCTGGCTACCGGGCCCCGGGCTCAGGCTGATCACCGCGCCGGCCGGCACCGAGTCGCTGTAGGTGTCCGCGTTCGGATCGAGCTGCGGGATCAGCTGGTCAGCCTTGATCGCCTGCTCGACCGTGCTCAGGTTCGCGCCCGCCGTCACGTCCGGCACCACCGGCCTGCCCTCGGACACCAGCAGCGTGACCGACGAGCCCCGTAACTGCCTGGACCCCTCGGTCGGGTCCGTGTCGATCACCCGCCCGGCGGGGATCGTGTTGTCGTGCGTCTGCTTGACCACCACGCTCAGGTCGGCGGTGGTGATCGAATGCTCGGCCGCTGTCGGGTCCAGCCCGGCGACCTGCGGGATCGCCGTCCAGCGTCCGCTGCCCAGCCACCACGCGCTCACCCCGACCAGCACGGCCAGCAGCAGGATCACCGAGATCCAGATGGCGAACACGCGCCTGCTGCGGGTGCGCTGCGCCTGGTAGCGCCCCATCGGCTGGACCGGTGGCGGCGGCGCCTCGGGCATGCCGTGCCGGGCGGCCAGGTCCTGGTACTCGCCCCGGGACAGCGTCCGGGTGCCGCGCGGCCCCACCGGGCTCGGGCCGGCCACCGGCGCAGCGCGCACGGTCTCCGGATCCCAGTAGGCGTGCGTCTCGTTCGGATCGTCCACGTCCTCGCGCGGCACGGTCGTGGTCGGCGCGAACGCGACCGGCGTCGGCCGCTCCACCTCGGGCACCGGGACCGGCACCGGTCCGATACCCAGGGTCGCCCGGGTGTTCGCCAGCTCCGCCAGGAACGCGGCCGCGTCCGAGGGCCGCAGCGCCGGATCGCGCCGGGTCGCGCGCAGCACCAGGTCGTCCACTGCCGGCGGCAGGCCCGGCCTCGCCTCGCTCGGCGGCGGCATGTCGTCGTTCACGTGCCGGTACGCGATGGACAGCGGGGTGTCCGCCGAGTACGGCGGCACGCCGGTCAACATCTCGTAGAGCACCACGCCCGCCGAGTACACGTCGCTGCGCGGATCGGCCGCGCCGGTGGCGACCTGCTCGGGGGAGAGGTAGGCGACCGTGCCGAGGATCAGGTCCGCGCTCGTGGTGCCCGCGTTCGCCATCGCGCGAACCAGGCCGAAGTCGCCGACCTTGACCGTGCCACCCCGGCCGATCAGCACGTTCTCCGGTTTCACGTCCCGGTGGACCAGGCCCGCGCGGTGCGCGGCGGCCAGCGCGTTGAGCATCGGGTCGAGGATGCTGAACGCCAGCGGCACCGGCAGCGCGCCCTGCTGGCGCAGCAGGTCGCGTAAGGTCCCGCCGTCGACCAGTTCCATCACGAGATAGATCTGGTCGCTGTCAACGCCCTGATCGTGGACCGCTACGACATTCGGGTGATGCAGCCGGGCCGCGGCACGCGCCTCCAACTCGAACCGGTCGATGAACGAGCGGTCGGCCGCGAACCGCGCCTCCATCACCTTGATCGCGACCGGTCGGTCCAACCGCAGGTCAACGCCCTGATAGACGCTCGACATGCCACCACGGGCCAACGGCGCGTCCACTCGGTAGCGTCGTTCGAGCACCGCGCCCACCACGTCGCCGCCGGTGACCTCGGGTCGTCTCGCCGTGTCGTTGGCCTCCACAACTGTCGATCGTACGGACGAAACATCCCTCGACTGGCGCAGGGCGCGCCGCGCGCTCGTGTGGCATGGTGGGCGCGTGAGTGCGATACCTGCCGCCGAGGATGTCCTCGACCGGTCGTTCGAAGTGTTGACCCTGCCCGAAGTCGCTCAGTCGGTCGGACAGCCGGTCACGAGAGTGCACCAGATGGTGCGCGACGGTCACCTCGTCGCCTTCCGCCGCGACGGCGTTCTGGTTGTCCCCGCGCTGTTTCTCAACGGTGAGGGGGTGGTCAAGGGCCTCCCCGGCACATTGACGGTGCTCGCCGACGCGGGTTTCTCCCAAGAGGAGATACTGCGCTGGCTGTTCACCTCGGACGATTCGCTGCCCGGAGCGCCCATCGAGGCGTTGCGCGGCGACCGAGGCCGGGAAGTCAAGCGACGCGCACAGGCGCTCGCCTTCTAGCGTCGGCGAACCCACCAGCGGAAACCTTCTTCAGTCTCCGGGCGTCCGCGTCCCAGTGACAACCATGGGCGCCCGGAGACTCGACCCTGCCAGTCGGGAGAACCTGCCCGACAGGCGCAGCGGGTCCGGCCGCAGCAGCGATGCGCCGGCGATCACGCCGACCGCCGCGATCAGCGCCAGGTACGCGAAGTTGTAGAGGCCGCCCGAGCCAGCGGGGTAGGTGGACAGCATGATCCACGCCGACACCCCGCAGCCGATCGCCAGACCCGTGCCCGACCAGGCGAAGCCGGCCGCCATCACGAGCGGCCAGGTGAAGTACCAGGGCAGCGTGGCAGGCGAGAGCAGCACGACGGTGAGCAGCGCGAACGACGCGCGGCGCAGCACCGTCGGCACGTCGCCGGAGCGGGCCAGCCACCACTGCCGCGCCACCAGCACACCCAGCAGCAGCCAGCCGATCGCCCTGGCCACGGACAGGAACTGGACAGGATCGGTCGCGGTGAAGATGCCCGCGATGCCGTTGGCCAGCTGAGCCGCCGCGGTCGGCAGCGACATCCAGGTGACCACCAGGTTCGTCACGTCCAGCGCCTTGAGCCAACCGAGGTTGACCTGCGCGATCATCGTGGCCACCGCGAAGATCGGCACGAACACCGCGAGACTGGCCGCGGTCGCCTTGACGAAGCGCCGCGCCGGGGAGCCGCTGCACCGAGCCGCCCACGTCCACACCAGGAACGGCAGCACGACGGCCGCCGTGGCCTTCACCGAGAAGCCGCAGGTGACCAGCGCGATGCCGAGTGCGTGCCGGCGCTCGATGACGAACACGGCGCCCGCCGCGAGCAGGCCGACCATCAGCAGGTCGTTGTGGCCGCCGCCGACGAGGTAGGCGAGCACCAGCGGGTTGGCCGCGCCGAACCACAGCGCCACCACCGGATCGCCGCCCAGCGCGGTCGCCAGCCGGGGCAGCGCCCAGCACAGCAGGACCAGGCCCGTGCAGAACACGCAGCGCAGCAGGATCAGGCCGATCTCGACATGCTGGCCGGTGAACAGCACCACGCCCTTGACGATCAGCATGAACATCGGCCCGTACGGGGCGGGCGTGTTCTGCCAGATCGCGTCCACGTTGTGCGAGAGCGTGTCGTTGAGTACGGACACGCCGTTGGTGTACGGGTTGAACCCGTGCAGCCCGAGGTCGCCCTGGGCGAGGTAGAGGTAGAGATCGCGGCTGAACAGCGCGGGCGCGAACAGCAACGGCACGGTCCACGCCGCGATCGCGACCAGCACGCCGCGCCGGCCGACCTGCTTGGCCCGCACCGCGCGACCGAGTTCGATCCATGCCCACACCAGCATCAACAGGCCGGCGTAGAGGACGGCGGTGGCGAGTTCCTTGCCGTGCCCGTAGCGGACCCAGCTGAACACGGTGCCGTCCAACAGTTTGTCCGGCATGGGAATCGCGGCCGCGCCGATCCCGCCTGCCGCGACCATGACCACCCCGGACAGTCCACGCAGGATGGTGCGGACCGGCAACGAGCCAAGGTCCAGCCGATCGCTGGACGCACTCGTACCAGGGATGGAGACGGGTGTGGTCATTTGCGCGCCAGCATGGCACAGCGGCCGAACCGGCCTCGGGCCAGGTCAGTCGCTGTGACCCCGCCGTGACCAAATTCGGCCGCCGTGCTTTCACCTCCGATTCACATCCCCTGTTCAGCGCCCGACGGGGACTGTCCCAGCTGCGACATCGGCGATCCCTGTGACAGTCGCCATATCGGGCGCCATCCCCGGCCCGAACCAGTACTCCAGCGCATCGGCGAGGCCCGCGTCGTCGCCTGGTTCGTCGCTCGCCCAACACACGTAGCCATCCGGCCGCACCAGCGCGGCCCGCTCGCCCTGTCGGTGTTCGACCCGATCCGCCCAGTTCGCCGCGAGTTCGGCGAACGCGCCGGTCGGATCGATCAGCGCGCCGCGCTCCGGTGAGAGCGTGATGGGAAAGAATCGTTTGCCGGCCAACGGATGCGTCGCGGGCATCGGATACCGAATGTCCACACCGGACAGCATGCCGGTGATGAACCGATTCACCTCGGGCAGTCGCAGCAGGTTCGCCAACAGCGCGCGCAGCTGCGGCCGATCCACGTTGTTCACAGCACCGAAATTCGCCAGTAACCCCTGTGCCCGAGCGTTGTCCAACACCATGGCCGCCACCGGATGCCGTTCCGTGTGGTAGCTGTCCAGCAGGTGGGCCGGCGCGTGCCCGCGCACCGCGGCAACGAGCTTCCAGCTCAGGTTCACCGCGTCCTGCACGCCCAGGTTCAACCCCTGTCCGCCGAAGGGCAGGTGGATGTGCGCCGCGTCGCCCGCGAAGAACACCCGCCCGACACGGTAGTTCGGCACCTGACGAGCGGCATCGCTGATCCTGGACAAGTACCGCGACTCCACCAGTTCGACCTCGGGCCCGAACACGTGGTGCAGCGTGTCGGCCACCTCGGCCTCGGTCACCGGCACCTCCCGGCCCGGCGCGCCCACCACGCTGCTGACCATCCGTCGCCAGCCGCCGGCCAGCTCGAACACCATTGCCCACGAACCGTCCGGCGCCTCGGCGGGCTTGCCCAGCTGCGCGGACGGATCGACGAGCTGCCGCGCGGTGGTGCCGCGCACCTTCACATCCGCCACCACCGCGGTTTCCGTGCCCTCCCGGCCGGGAAAGCCCACCCCGAGCAGCTTGCGCGCGCTCGAATGCGCGCCGTCCGCCGCCACCAGGTACTTCCCGGTGATCGGGGTTTCCTCGCCGTCCGGCCGGGCGACGATCGCGGTCACGCTCGCCGAATCCTGTTCGATCCCGGTCAGTTCGTGCCCGCGCAGCACCGAAACCCCGCGCTCACCCAGTCGCCGCTCCAAGAAATCTTCAATGTCGTGCTGTTCCAGGTGCAGCAGCGGCCCGGACGGCGCCAGCACCGTGTAGTCGATGCTCAGCCCGGCGAAATGGCCCTGGCCGTGCACGTGGCTCGGCTTGACCGCGCGCATCGGCGCCAGCAGCCCGCGCATGTCCAGCACCTCGTTGGTGCGCGGCTGTACCCCCGCGGCCCTCGGCATCTTCGACCCCGCCGGTGCCCGGTCCACCACGACCGTGCTGACCCCGGCGGCCTCCAGTTCCGTGGCCACCATCAAACCTGTCGGTCCCGCCCCGATCACGATCACGTCAACGTTCATGGTTCAACCTTGCTGCGCAACGGGTTCACGCCGCGAGCAAGCAGCCGACCGGCGATCGAATTCCGACATTCCCGCCGATCTCGCTGGCGGAAATCGACATCAACCGCAGAACGCCCACTGGCCGGGCGGGCAGTGCCCGGTCGCCGACCTGGCCGCCTTCACCTGCTGCGCGACCACCGCCTCCGCCGACACCAGGTTCGACGCCCGGCCCACCAGGCTCACCGAACACGACGTCCTGCTCTGCGCGAGGCAGTCCGCCGCCTGGCTGTTCGCGTAGCCCTGCCAGGACGAGATGTTCGTCGCGCCGAGCTTCCACACCTGCGTGTGGCCGCTCTGGTCCTGGTAGTCGATCCGGTACACCGTCTCGCCGCCGGTGCTCGAATCCGTGCTGCCACTGGGATTCGGCTGCGCACCGGCCTCGGTCGCCTCGGCCGTGATGGCCTGCTGGTTCGGCGGCTCGGCCAGCGCGAACGCGGCCCAGCGCAACTCGTAGGGATGACTGCCCGGCACGGTCTGGGCGTGGTGGTAGAACGCGGCCCACCCCGGTGTGCTCACCGTGCAGGTCGCCGTCCCGCCCGCGCCCGCCGCCACCGGGTCGGTGATCACCTGGCAGGTGCCGACCGGGTTGTTGTCGCCGGTCCAGTTGCCGATCACCAGCACCTTCGTCGACACCGACGACGAATTCGTGAACGCGACGTTCACCGCGCAACTGGTCGCGCCGCAGGTGCCCCAGGTCTGGCTGCCCTGCTGGATGTCCAGGTTCGGGTCGATCGCCGTCTGCAACACGTTCGCCTGCGCGCTCATCGTCTGATAGACGGTCGCCACGTTCGGCGACGCGTCGCTGACGTCCACACTCAGCTCGCTCGCGTCGCTGACCGGCACCTTCAGGTACACGATGCCGTGCGGCGCCGCCGCGCTCACCATCATGGCGCGCGTGCCGTCCGGCACCGCCGGGTTGATCTGCACCGCGCTCGCCCCGTCGTGCTGCGTCCTGGCGATGCTCGCGAACGCCCGGTTGTCCGGCGTGTCCAGCCATTCGCCCAGGTTGCGACCGAGCGCCTGCGGGGTCAGGTCGGTGACCGGGTCGACGCCGAGCAGATCGGTCGGCACGGTCACCCACTTGCCAGCCGCCGCACTGTCCGAACCGGACGGAAGGTCCGCGATCGCCGACCAGAACGCCTGGCTCGCGTTGACATAGAGCCGTCCGCTCAGATCGGCGAGCTGCGCCTGCTGGCCATCCAGCGTCGCCGTGCCGGTCACCTCACCGGACGCGGTCGTGAACAGGTCGACGGTGAGCTGGTCGTTGGCCTTGGTGGTGAGCGTACCGCTCAGGTGCAGCGCGCCCGCCTCGGTGATGTTGTCGATCGCCTGGCGCACCACCTGCGTCACCGACTCGACCGGCACCGCGACACCATGCGGCTGACCGCTGACCGTCTCGGCGCAGCCCGCGCACAGCAGCACCGCCCCGGCCACCGCGACCGAGGCCAGCAGCGGAGACCTCCTGGCCAACACGCCTCCCCGACATCCGACACCGGATGTGTCGCGTCGCACGGCCGAATCGCTACGCCGACGACTGCGTCAACGACTGTGTCAACGACTGCGGGTGGTGGCCGCGAACGCCAGTTCGGTCAGCGCCGCCAGCACGAACTCCGGCAGCGGCGCGGCCCGCAGCGTGCCCAGGGCCGAAGCGGTCAGCTCGTCGATGCGCCGCTCCACCGCGTCCACCGCACCGACCGTGACCAGCATCTCGCGCACCTTGTCCACATCCGCCACGTCCAGGCCGTCCCGGCCAAGGCAGGCGCGCAGCAGCGCGGCATCGCCGTACCGACCCGTCGCCTCCGCGCTGGCCAGACCCAGCGCGACCAGCACCGTGCGCTTGCCTTCCCGCAGGTCGTCGCCTGCCGGCTTGCCGGTCACCGCCGGGTCGCCGAACACGCCGAGCAGGTCGTCCCGCAGTTGGAACGCCACCCCGATCTCCGCGCCGAACCCCCGGTACGCCTCGATCAGCTCGGCACTCGCGCCGGCCAGCGCCGCGCCAAGGTGCAGCGGCCGTTCCACGGTGTACGCGGCGGTCTTGAACCGGTCGATGCGCAGCGCCGCCTCGACGCTCTCGTCACCGCTGGCCTGGGTACGCACGTCGATGAACTGGCCGGCCAGCACCTCGGTGCGCATGCCAAGCCACGGCTCGCTCGCCCACCCGAGCGCCTCGGCCGGCACGCCCGAGGTGTAGTACATGTCGTCGGTCCAGGCCAGCGCCAGGTCGCCGAGCAACACGGCGCCGGCCAGCCCGAACTGATCCGGCGTGCCATGCCAGCCGTGCTCGGCGTGCTGCGCGGCGAACCGCACGTGCACGGTCGGCGAGCCGCGCCGCACCGACGAGCAGTCCATCAGGTCGTCGTGGATCAACGCGCCCGCCTGCAACAGCTCCAACGAGCTCAGCGCCCGCAACGTCGCCTCGGCAGAGGGCCCGTCGCCCGCGCCGCCCGCGCCGCGCCACCCCCACCAGGCGAACGTCGGCCGCAGCCGCTTGCCACCGCCGAGCACGAACTCCCTGAGCACGTTGACGCCCGCGGCGAAATCCGAGCCGATCTGCTCGACCCGCGCCTGCCTGCCGTCGAAGTACTCGCCGAGGACCCGCTGCACGTGTCCGGCCGGATCCTGATCGACGGCGGAGGGGACACCCATACGCAGCATCATCGCAGCCGCGCCCATGAGTCCCGATGGGGCGTCTCATTGTTCGGGCACCGAGGTTCTCGTTATCGATTCCCGATGCCGTCTGACTACGCTGGGCGCATGAAGTCTGTGGTGGACCGGTTGCGCACGGATCGTCCGGTGTTCTCGGTCGAGTTCATGCCACCCCGCGACGCCCAGGACGAGCAGCTGTTGTGGCGTTCCATCCGCAAACTGGAGCAGCTCGGGCCCGCGTTCGTGTCGGTAACGTACGGTGCCGGCGGCTCCAGCCGCGACCGCACCGTGCGCACCACCGGCCGCGTCGCCCAGGAGACCACCCTGGTGCCCATGGCGCACCTCACCGCCGTCGACCACTCCGTCGCCGAACTGCGCAACGTGATCGGCTGGTACGCCGACATCGGCGTGCGCAACGTGCTCGTGGTGCGCGGCGACCCGCCCGGCGACCCCAACGGCGAATGGGTCCCGCGTGCCGACGGCTTCACCTATGCCGAGGAACTGGTCCGGCTGGTCAGGGAACTGGGCGAGTTCTGCATCGGCGTGGCCTGCTTCCCCTCCGGCCACCCCCGCTCGACCGACCTGGACACCGACACCCGCTACCTGGTCGACAAGCTGCGCGCGGGCGCCGACTTCGCCATCGCCCAACTGTTCTTCGACGCCGACGAGTTCCTCCGGCTCCGCGACCGGGTCACCGCGCTCGGCTGCGCCGCGCCGCTCATCCCGAGCATCATGGCGATGACCACCCCGCGCACCATGGCCAAGACCATCGAACTCTCCGGCGCGTCCACCCCCGCCTGGCTGCTCGACCGGCTCAACCCGCTGGTCGAGGACGCCAAGGCGTTCCGCGCGGAGGCCATCGACATCGCCACCGAACTGTGCCAGCGCCTGCTCGCCGAGGGCGTGCCCGACCTGCACTTCATCACGTTCAACCGGGCCCAGGCGACCACCGAGGTGATCAGCCGCCTCGGCCTGCTCTCCGCCGAAGCAACGGTCTAAGTCACGCGCGAATCGCAACGGTCTAGTAGAGGTGTTCTACCCGTCCAAGATCAAAGACGGTCAGCAACAACCTGCTTCGAACGCCAGCCAATCTGCCCATGGAGAAGGCGAGGAGTTCCAGTCGGGCACGCTGCCCACGACAGCGAGCCGATGTGCGCCGGCCCGGCCGCCTGAAGACGCCGACATGGGCGCCGCTGCGGACGACGAACGCACACCGCCCAACGGCGTTCCGATCTACCCGCCGTCGCCTACGCCGAAGGGACCGCCGCACAGCGGCCAGCGGCACACCCCGTAGGCGGAAGAGGGCGTACGAGCTTGGGCAGGCTGGTCAGCTACAAAGTAGTGCGCTGACCACAAACGAACCGCCGGTGAGGCCGGCCTCAATCCCGAGCAGCGTGACCAACCCGGTGATCAATAGCGGTCACCGCACATGCCAGTTGTCATCGATGATCAACCTGCGCCCGACCGGTACCCGCACCACCTGCTCGGGTAACACAGAGCCGCTCGGGCACGGTCCACCACTGGTCCGGGCGATCGACGACCGCAGCAGTCGGGCCATCTTCCAGGACGCGGGCAAAGCGCAGCAGGAACGCGGCGATCCCCGCCGCGCCCTTCATCCACCCCGTGCGCGGCGGCAACAGCGGCGGGTCCTGCCGGTGCTCCACAAACCGCCAGCACGCCCCCGCGTCATCGCGGATCGCGCGCTCGACCAGGGCATCGGCCATCGTCTCGGCGCCGCGCAGCAGCAGCGCCGCGTAGGGCTCGTCCGTGGTGTCCTGGGCGGCGTCGAGCAGGATGTCGCCGACGCCCGCGGTGCCGCAGCAACGCCCGTCGTTGTCCCAGAAGCCGGGGCGCAGCCGGTGCGGGACACCGGAGGTCAGGACCGAATGCAGGCAGCGCCGGCGCAGCTCGCCGACCTCGAAACCACCGACCCGTTCGACCCCGGCGCGGGCCAACGCGGCGAACAGCTGGGAGGTGCCGGCCGGGCCATGGCACCAGGTGTACGTCACCGGCTCCACGACGCGCTGCGACCGCGGGATGGTGTGCTCCACGATGAACCCGCCGTCGTCGAGCGAGGCGATGCGCAGCAGGTGCTCGGCGCCCTGCCGCGCGGCGGCGACGAAGTCGGCCCGGTCAAGGGCATGCCCGGCCATGGCCAGCGCCGCGGCCACGCCGGCGGTGCCGTGCGAGAAGTTGGGGCTGCTTGACCGGTACCCCGGCCACATCCGCCAGTCCAGGCCGGCCTCGGTCGGCTCGGCCACCCGCAGGAGCGCATCGCCCCCGGTCGTCATGACCGCGGCGGCGGCCTCGCCTTCGGCCCAGGCAGCGGCGAGCACCACCCCGGCGCTGCCGAAGATGATGTCCGTCGCCGGGCCCTGCGACTCCGGTTGGATGCTCGGCGCCGGTTCCCACCCGGCCGGCGTGCGCAGCTCAGCCAGCCGCTCCATCACCACCCGCTCCCGCCCGGGAGCCAGCAACCGCAGCGCGGTGACGTCACCGGCGAGGCCGTCGTACAACGACGCGTCGACGCGTTCCGCGAGCGACGTCCGGTCCAGCCGGTCGATGATGCCCGCCGCCAATGCCGTCTCGGCGCCGTTCAGCTCGCGGTGGCGGCCGAGTTCGGCGAGGACAGGCGCCAGTCCGGCGATACCCGAGTAGAGCGAGTCGCGGTCCTCGGCCGGCCGAGGCGGATCGTCGCCGATCACCTCGGGCAGCCACGGCCCGTCGTCGTGCCGGACGTGGCCCAGCACCCAAGCCCAGCCCGCCTCCCCCAATTCGCGATACCGCGAAGCACCAGACATGTCGCCACCATAAACGGCGATCATCACCGAGTAACCATTCGAGTGGTCAGGCGCGGACCGTTGGCCGGTTTGGTGGTCGCGCCCCGCCGCACGACATTCGAGATCACGCGCCCCGTCCCGGCCTGTCGCCAACCCGGTGAACGTTCTTGGGCAGGGCAATAGCTCACGCTGCGCATCGCAGCGGTCCAGGTCACGCTCTCAGCTCAGCGGAAGCGCAGGTGCGCGATCCGGTGCAGGGTCGCCCGCAGCTTCTCCGGGTCCTTGCCGAAAAACTGAACGTCCAGTTCGGTGGCGGCGGCGATCGCCTGCCTGGTCAGCTCGCGCCCGGCCGGCGTCAGCTGGAGCCGCAGTACGCGGGCGTCGTTGTCGTCCGGCTGCCGGGTGAGCAGGCCGCGCTCATCGAGGGCGCGCACGATCTTCGAGGTCATCATCCGGTCCGCGCCCGCGTGCTCAGCGACCTCCTGCTGGGTCGGCGGCACGCTGTTGCGCTCCAGCCAGCCCGCCGAGCCGAGCACCATGAACTGGGTCGGCGTGAGCCCGAGCGGTCGCAGCCGCGCGTCCAGTTCGGCCCGCCAGGTCAGGGCCGCGTGGTGCAGCCAGAACCCGGGCGAGTCCAGCGGCCCCTGGTCGGTCATGCGATCACCCGCGCGTCCTGCGCTCCCCGCGAGGGTTGCGTTTCCCGTGTTTCCAGCCCGGCTTGCGCTTCCAGCGCGGCGAAGGTGCGGACCATGTCGGCCCGGATCCGCCTGCCGAACCAGATCCGGAACAGCGGCACCAGCGGCCCGTACACCTCGACCGTCTTCGCGCAGCGCACCCTGCCGTCGCCGAGATCGGTGAACTCGTTGCCGCCGGCCAGTTTCCCGCCCGGCAGCGGGCACTCGCTGGCCCAGCGCCGACCCTCGATCACCTCGGTGATCGTCCACTGCGTGCCCGGTCCGCCGTGCGGCTTGGACCAGCCGGTCGCGCCCTCGACGAACTCGCCGTCCAGCCGCGCGGCTTCCTCGTGCGGGTCCCAGCTCGGCCAGTTGTTCACGTCGGTGACGATTCGCCAGACATCGGCCGCGTTGGCACGGATCGTGGTCTGCGCGGAAATCCGGTACACGTCGCCCTCCTGATTGTTGTCGCGACTACAATCACGTTAACTGTAGTCGCGACAACAATCAAGAGATTCGTCCGTTCAGGCGTTCTGCTCCGCGTCCTTGCGGATGTTGCGTTTTCTCGCCCACAACGCGAGCAGCGCGACCAGCACCGCGATCAGCGCGCCCGCGCCGCCGAGCACCTGCGCCCAGTACGTCCACGGCCGGACGAAGCCGCCGTTGGTGTACTGCGAGGTCGCGTTGAACGTGCTCACCTGGCCGGCCGGCAGGTTCCAGGTGACCGTGCCCGCGTTGTTGTCGCCGTCGGTGTTGAGCACCGGGCCGGGGAAGGTGACCTTCAGCTGGACCTGGGCACCCGTGGTGAGCTGGGTCAGGTCGGCCGAGCCGCCGAAGTTCACCAGGTCCTGCTGAGTGCGCACGAAGGTCAGGCTGAAGTGACTCTTCTGGTCGGTGCCCGCGCTGATCAGCTGCGCGAGCTGGTTGAAGGTGAGATTGCTGAAGCTCAGCTCGGTGCCCACGAAGCCGTTCGCGCTGTAGGGCTTGGTGCTGGCCTGGTCGGCCATCTCCGTGGGCACGATCAGTTTGGGGCCGGTCGGGCTGGTCGGGTTGGGTTGCGCGGCGGCGACCACGTCGCCGGAGACCAGGTCCGTCCCGGACAGCGCCAGTCCGACCTGAATCCGCACACAGCCGGTCACCATTAAGCCCACGGTCAGCGCGCTCAGGCCGAGCGCGACCCGGCGCGCCGCACCACGACGCGGTTTCGCCTCAAGCACGTGATCATCCTTATTCAGCCGTACCCGACGTGTCCACCCGCGTGTCCATCCAGGACGGCGGTGCCGGCGGGGGCAGGAAACCTCCTCCGCCCGGCTTGGTCGTCACGGTAGCGTGCGAACCATGCCTATGACGCCCTCCAGCATCGACGTCACCAGTGATCGTTATGTCGCCGACTACGCGCGGTTGAACCCGATCGAGGCCACCTTGCTGGGCATCGCCGACCATGACGATCAGCTGACCGACTACTCCCCGGAGGGCCATGAGGCGCGGACCGAACTGACCGCGGCTGCGGTGCGTGAGGTCGAGTCGGCGCAGGCAGGTACCGATGCGGAGCGCGCGGCCAAGGCCGTGTTCATCGAGCGCGGCCAGGCGTTCCTTGGCCTGGCCGAGGCCGGTCTGTGGGAGTCGTACCTGAACGTGATCGAGTCGCCGCCGCAGCTGATCAGGATGGTCTTCGACCTGATGGACACGACGACGGCGGCCGACTGGGAGCTGATCGCCAAACGCCTGGTGAAGGTGCCGGACGCGCTGGCCAACCTGCGTACCGGCCTGGCCGCGGCCGCGGCGAAGGGCCACGTGTCCGCGCTGCGCCAGGTCGCCAAGACCGCCGACCAGTGCGACACCTGGGCGGGCCTGCGCGGCGGGACGTCGTTCTTCGCCACGTTCGTGGCCGGCGCGGACGACGTGCCCGGCGTGGACAACGCGCTGCGCACCGAACTGCGCACCGGCGCGAGCGCGGCCACCAGCGCCTACGCCGACCTGGCGAACTTCCTGCGCACCGAGCTAGCGCCCAAGGCACCGGAGAAGGACGCGGTGGGCCTTGCGATTTACCGGCCCTGGTCGCGCTTTTTCATCGGCGCCGACCTGGACCTCAACGAGGCGTACGCGTGGGGCTGGGAGGAGTTCTTCCGCGTCGAGGCGGAGATGAAGCAGGTCGCCAACCGCATCAAGCA
The DNA here is from genome assembly GCA_035948315.1 of Pseudonocardiaceae bacterium. GTDB lineage: Bacteria > Actinomycetota > Actinomycetes > Mycobacteriales > Pseudonocardiaceae > CAJCJE01. Next base: position 80,629 of record DASZJG010000072.1, read on the forward strand.
GGGCGCGACGCTCGCCGAGGCCGCCGCCGCGCTGGACGCCGACCCGTCCTACCGGGTGCACGGCAACGACGGCCTCCAGGCGTGGATGCAGCGCCTGTCCGACCAGGCCCTCACCGACCTGCGCGGGGTGCACTTCGACATCCCGGACCCGATCATGAACCTGGAGTGCCGGATCGCCCCGCCCGGCGGCGGGGTCGGCGCGTACTACACCAGCCCGACCGCCGACTTCAGCCGTCCCGGCCGGATGTGGTGGTCGGTCGCGCCCGACCGGACCGAGTACTCGACCTGGCGGGAGACCAGCACCGTCTACCACGAGGGTGCGCCCGGCCATCACCTGCAGATCGCGACGGCCGTCTACCAGGCGGACACGCTCAACCAGTTCCAGCGGATGATGAGCGGCACCTCCGGCTACTGCGAGGGCTGGGCCCTCTACGCCGAGCGGCTCATGCGCGAGCTCGGCTACCTCGGTGACGACGGTGACCTGATGGGCATGCTGGACGCGCACCTGTTCCGGTCCGCGCGGGTGATCGTGGACATCGGCATGCACCTGGAGCTGGAGATCCCCGCCGGCACCGGTTTCCACCCCGGCGAGCGCTGGACCCCCGAGCTCGGCCTCGAGTTCCTGCTCACCAGGACGATCACCGACGCCGACCACGTGCACGACGAGATCGACCGCTACCTCGGCTGGCCCGGCCAGGCCCCGTCATACAAACTCGGCGAACGGCTCTGGCTGGCTGCCCGGGACGAGGCCAAGCAGCGCAAGGGCGCGGGCTTCGACCTCAGGGCGTTCCACCAGCAGGCGCTGGAGATAGGCTCGATGGGCCTGGGCACGATGCGCGAACGGCTCGCCGAGATCTGACCCGCGTGAGCCAGCGGTGACCCGCGTGAATCAGCGGCCCGTGCCGGTCACGGGCCGCTGATCGGGCGGGTCCAACGGCAGCGTGTGCCCAAGCACCGCGAAGGGGCGCGGGTCGCCCGCGAACAGGAAGTCCCGCAGCACATCGACGAACCCGACCCTGCGGTAGAGCCGCCACGCCCGAGTCGGACCCTCCGGAGTGGACAGCAGCGTCGCCCCGGCCGGCACGCCGTCGAGCAGCAGCCGCAGCAGGCCCTCGCCGATCCCGTGTCCCTGCGCGTCCGGCCGCACGTGCAGTTCGGTCAGCTCGAAGTAGTCCCTGGTCCAGGTCTCGACGGCGGCCGTGCCCGAGGTGATCAGCAGACCGCGCCGCACCTGCTCGTGCCACCACTGGCCGGGCGCGCCCTGGTAGCCGTAGCAGATGCCGAGGAGCCGGTCGTTGTCGTCGATGGCGGCGACGCAGCGCCAGCCCTCGCGCAGCATGTGCGTGAGCCACATGGGTGCGCGCTGCTCGGTGGTGTTCCTCGGGTAGCGCATCGCGGTGACGTAGAGGTCCAGCGCCTCGGAAAGGCGCGCGCGCAGCCCGGCGACGGAGAGGTTGACGAACCGGTACGCCGGGACCGGCGGGGCCGCTGTCATGCGCTGGTCTCCTCGCCGGCCAGGTCCGCCGCTGTGCCGCCGGTCAGCAGCACCAGCTCGTCGAATGTGATCGGAAACACCGTCTTCGGGTGGCCGGCGGCGGCCCACAGCACCGGGAAGCGGGTCAGGTAGGAGTCGACCAGCGTGGTGATCGGCGCCGGGTGGCCCACCGGCGCGACTCCGCCGATGGCCTGGCCGGTGTGCGTGCGCACGAACTCGGCGTCGGCCCGCTGGATGCGTTCCGCGCCGGCCAGCCGGGCCAGGATCGCCGGGTCGGCCTTGTGCCCGCCGGAGGTCATCGCGAGCAGCGGGGTGACCGAGCCGTCCGCGTGAACCGCCTTGAACACCAGGCTGTTGGCGATCGCGCCGACCTCGATGCCGAGCGCCTGTGCGGCGAGCGCGGCCGTGCGGACCTCGTCGTCGAGCACCCGCACCCCGTCCGCGGCAGCGGCGAGACCGGCCTCGGCAAGGGCGGCGACGACCTTGCGAACACCGGCATGGTCCAGAACAGCGCTCACGCGTACTCCCGATGATCTGCCCGGGTGTGCCTGGGGAATCGCACCTGACCATCAGACCATGTGCCCGGCCTGCCACCGCGGTGAACCCCGGGCGGGGATCTCATTGTGCCGCATGGGGCACGCCCACGTAACGCCAGTTGAGCGCTGTCGGTGGGGTGAGCTATTCTGAATCTGTTCGAACAAACGTTCGAACGAAGTCCGGTGGTGGGGCGGGGGAAGCGCCTCACCACCGGACCCGCCGGCTTCCCCTCGGCGGACTCGTCGCAGCACCGACGTTTCCGACGTAAGGAGGCCACGAATGTCCGCCCTTGTTGACTTCCCTATGGACGACGTCCCTGCCGACAAGCCGCAGCCGCAGCACGGTGGCGGTTACCCGAGCCCGCGCAACACCGCCCCGCCCCGCTCGGCAGCAGCCCTGCTGCGGGAGGCCCGCGCGAACATCGCCGAGGCACAGCGCGAGGACGGCGCCGCTGCGCGCTATGCAACGGCCTACCTGGCCGCGTTGCGCGCGGCCGCGGCCATGCTCGCGCTGCGCGGTCGCCCGCACCGCGGCCGCGCGCGGCCGGCCAGCGCCTGGGTGCTGCTGGTCCAGCTCGCGCCGGAAATGGCCGAGTGGGCCGATTTCTTCGCGGCCGGTTCCTCACGCCGTGCGGCGATCCTGTCCGGCATCACCCGTGGCGTCACCCATCGCGACGCCGACGACCTGGTCCGCGCCGCCGCGACCTTCACCGACCTGGTCGGCGACGAGGTGGCCGGGCGTGGCCCGATCGGCCGAGCCCGAGCAGTTACATGACCGCGCTGGTGGAGTACGGCCGGCTGCTGCAACGGTTCGCCATCGAAGCGGAACTGCTGGCCGAGACGATCGATCACAACCGGCTCGACGACGAGGTGCCCGGCTGCCCCGGCCTGACCGTCCGCGAGGCGGCCCGGCATGTGGGCAGCGATTCCCGGATGATCCTGCGCTGGCTGCGCGAGGGTTACCGGCCGCGTGACTGGCAGCGTGAGCCCGCGGCCAACCAGAGCCTGGCCGACTACGTCCGCACCGGTACCACGCCGCTGATGCGCGAACTGGCCGAGCACCAGCCCGAGGATCCGTGTCCGGGCTGGTATCCGCCGGAGCAGAACTACGGGTTCTGGCTGCGCCGGATGACGCACGAGGTCACCGTGCACCGGGTCGACCTCCAGGCCGCGTATCGACGCGGCCTCGAATCCGGTGAGGTGCCGGAGGACATCGCGATCGACGGCATCGACGAGATCCTGCACGTCTGGTTCGAGTACCGGCTCACCGCGCTGCGTGTGTCCGGCACCAAGGCGCGGTCGTGCACGGTGCGCAGCGGCGACCGGAACTGGTTGACCGTCACCGGTCCCGGCGACATCGGCAACCACGTCTACCGGCTCTGGTCCACTCCGGACAGAACGGCGTGGCGCCAGGGCGAGGAGAACAGCGGCGAGGTGCACGCCGACCCCAACGTGATGTACCTGTGGCTGTGGGGCCGGCGCGGTGTTTCGCAGGCGCGGTCGAACGGCGACGACGACGCCTTCGGCCAACTCTGGGTGCTGCTCCGGCTCGCGACCCGCTGACCGGTGGCATGATCGCCCTTCATGGCGATCGTGACGCTCCCGAACGGCCGGCGGCTGGACATCGAGGTCACCGGGCCGGTGGATGGGATCACCCTGCTGTTCCTGCACGGCACCCCGTCCACCGTGCTCCAACTGCGCGCGATGCGGCAGGCCGCGCAGGTGCGCGGCCTGCGCCTGGTCACCTATTCGCGTCCCGGCTACGCCCGCTCGACCCGCGATCCGGGCCGCGCGGTCGTCTCCTGCGTCCCGGACATCGCCGCCGTGCTCGACCACGTCGAAGCGGCCCGCTGCCTGGTCGCCGGCTGGTCGGGCGGCGGCCCGCACGCGCTGGCTGCGGGGGCGGGCCTGCCCGACCGGGTCGCCGGCGTGCTCTCGGTCGCCTCGGTCGGCCCCAGCGACGCGCCGGACCTGGAGTTCCTGGCCGGCATGGGCGAGGGCAACATCGAGGAGTTCGGCGCCGCCGCGCGGGGCGAGGCGGTGCTGCGTGCCGCCCTGGAACCCATGGCCGCCGGCCTCGCGGCCGGTGACGCCGCCGGCCTGCTCGCCGAGATCGGCAGCGTCATGTCCGAGGTCGACCGGGCGGTCATGCCCGGCGAGTTCGGCGCCGACGTGGCCGCCGGCCTGGCCGACGCGGTCAGCTCCGGCGTCGACGGTTGGCTCGACGACGACCTGGCCTTCCTCAAGCCGTGGGGTTTCGCCCTGTCCGACCTCGACGTGCCGGTGTTCCTGTGGCAGGGCGACGAGGACCTGATGGTGCCCGCCGCGCACGGCCGCTGGCTGGCCGGCGAACTGCCGCATGCGGTGCCGCACCTGATCACCGGCGAGGGTCACCTGTCGATCCTGCGGAACTCGATCGGAACAATGCTCGACGAGCTGATGACCGCCCTCTGACCAGCCCGAGCCACGTGTGGCGGCGGTCACGGTCGACACTTGTCGGTGTGCGACGTGTGCGCGACCTGACGCCCTACGTGGAACTGGACCGCGAGCATTGGCGCGAGCTGCGGGCCGCGACCCCGCTGCCGCTGACCGATGCCGAGCTGGACCAGCTGCGCGGGCTCGGCGAGCCGATCTCCCTTGAGGAGGTCGCTGACATCTACCTGCCGCTGTCCCGCCTGATCAACCTGCGGGTCGCGGCCTGGCAGCAGCTGCACGCGACCACCACCACGTTCCTGGGGGAACAGGGCGAGCGGGTGCCGTTCGTGATCGGTGTGGCCGGCAGCGTCGCGGTCGGCAAGTCGACCACCGCGCGCGTGCTGCGCACCCTGCTGTCCCGCTGGCCCAACCATCCCCGGGTCGACCTGGTCACCACCGACGGCTTCCTGTTTCCGCAGGCCGAACTGGAACGCCGGAACCTGATGAACCGCAAGGGTTTCCCGGAGAGCTACGACCGCAGGGCGCTGCTGCGCTTCGTCGCCGACGTGAAGGCGGGCGTCGCGGAGGCGTACGCGCCGGTCTACTCGCACCTGAGCTACGACATCCTGCCCGACCAGTTCACCACAGTTCGCAAACCGGATATTCTCATCCTGGAGGGCCTGAACGTGCTTCAGTCGGGCGCCCGGCTGGCCGTGTCCGACCTGTTCGACTTCTCGATCTACGTGGACGCGCACGTCGAGGACATCCGCCGCTGGTACGTGTCCCGTTTCCTCACTTTGCGCAGTACGACCTTTACCGACCCGAATTCCTATTTCCACCGGTACTCGAAGCTCGACGACGAACAGGCCGTCGACCGCGCCGAGCAGCTGTGGCGCGACATCAACGAACCGAACCTGCTGGAGAACATCCGGCCCACCCGAGCGCGAGCCGCGCTCGTGTTGCAGAAAGGCCCTGATCACGCCGTTGAGCGGGTCCGGCTGCGCAAGCTCTGACCCGTCCGGTTGGTCGATCCCGGTTGGAGTTGTCGAACTCCGGAACCGGATTTAGCGTCCGACACGTGACGCGATCCGGTGTGAGGTTTCTGAGCATCCTGCTGTGCGCTGCCCTGCTGCTCGCGGCTCCGCTGTCCAGCGGGGCGGCCGAGGCGCCGCCGGTGCGGCACGCCATGTTCACCGGGGGTAGCTCGTACCCCCGAGTGATCCGCCTCGCCGACGGCACCCTGCTGTCCAGCCTGACCACCTGGCAGGGCAACCAGGGTGAGGGCATCGTCTCGGCCAGCACCGACGGCGGCGCGACCTTCCACCAGATCGCGGTCATCAAGGATCCGGAGGCCGCGGGCGGCGACGGCATCTGCTGTTCCACCCTGTACGAGCTACCGTCCACTGTGGGCGGTCTGCCGGCCGGCACGGTGCTGTGGGCGGACACCGTCGGCTACACCGGCGCGGTCACCCAGCACACCACCCGGCAGCGGCTGTGGGCGAGCACCGACCAGGGCCACAACTGGGAGTTCGTCTCGGACGTCGCGGTCACCACCAGCCCGTACAACACCTGGGAACCCAGCATGTCGGTCGCCGCCGACGGCTCGCTGGTGGTGTTCTACTCGGACGAGACCGACAAGGCCAACCACGACCAGAAACTCGTTCAGGTCCGCTCGACCGACGGCCTGCACTGGATGGACTACCGGGAAACCGTGGTCAGCGACCAGTGGAGCGTGCGGCCCGGCATGGCCAACGAGACCCGCCTGCCCAACGGTTCGTACTTCATGGTCTACGAGGTGTGCAACAACGACAAGGTGCACCTGTGCAGCATCTACTACCGCACCTCGAAGGACGGCTGGGACTACGGTGACTCGCTCAACCTCGGCACGGTCATCCGCACGGCCGACGGCAAGTACGCGCGGCACACGCCGACCGTGGTCTGGAGCCCCGGTCCTGGTCCACAAGGGACGATCCTGATGATCAGCGAGATGCTGGTCAACAACGACGGCAGCGTCGCGCCGGGCAACGGCGGCACCATTCTCGCCAACGATCACCTCGGCGCAGGCTCCTGGTACGAGATCCCCGCGCCGATTCGCCTGTCCGGTGTGGACAACACCGGCTGCAAGAACTTCAGCCCGTCGATCCTGCCCAGCCGCGACGGCCATTCCGTGCTGGAGGTCGACACCGACCTGGCGGGCCCCACCTGCCAGACCTTCTACGCCACTGGCCGGCTCGTCGAGCCGTAGGTTGCGTGCCTGATGTTGATCGTGTCCCAAAAGTGATCTGCGCATTTTTCGGCAACCCCATGCAGGTCCGGGCGTCTTGAAGGGCAGAAAGCAAACAATGCCGATGCCGATTCAGGGGGCACAAATCATGAAGCAGGGAATCGCACTGCGCGCCGCATTGACCGTCGGAGCAGCCGCGGGCGTGGTCGCCATTTCGGCCTGCTCGCCGACGTCGAGCGGCGCCCCGGCGACCGCCCAGCCGACCCCGCCGACCAGCACCACCGCGCAGGCACCGGCGAACCAGGCCAACGCGCCCGGCGCGCAGGTCACCTCCGCCACCGGACCGGCGCACATCTACTTTCCGCTGTGCGGCGCCGGCTCGGCGTCCGTCAGGTCGAAGATCGAACCGACCGTCATCACGTTCTCCTGCGACAGCACCCTCTCGGTAGTGGACGCGCACTGGACCACCTGGAACAGCGACCACGCGGAAGCCACCGCGGTGCTGGAGGAAAATGACTGCACCCCGTCCTGCGCGGACGATGTGCTGGCCCGCAACAAGGTCACGGTCAGGTTCGACAAGCCGGTCAAGCAATCCTGCGGCGAGTTCTGGAGCGAGGCGGTGTTCACCTACGTCGGCAAGCCCGTCGGCGTCGTGCACAGCCGCTCACCGTGGACCTTCAACCCGGTCCAGTCGGGCACCTACTGCTGAGCCGGGTCAGGCGCGCAGCCGCAGGCCCTTGGGCGTGGCCCGGAATCCCGCGTCCCGCAACACATCCGCCAGTCGTGAGGTCAGCGCCGCCGCACCGTCCGCCCGCTGCACGGCCAACTCGCCCAGCCAGCCGTCGTGCACCGCTCGGGCGAGCGCCTGGGCGGCGGCGTGCAGCGGCTCGTCCTCCTCGGTGAAGGACAGCAGCGACTTCCCGCCGCGTTCCACGTACAGCACCGGAATTCCGTGCACGAGCACCACCAGCGCGCCGGCCTTGCGTCCCGGCCGGTGCTTGTTCTCACCGACCACCGGTGGCCAGGAAAGCGCCGCCCCGTACGGCTGTGCCGGATCGGCCGCGGCCAGCACCGCGACACCGAGCGCCTGGCCCGGCACTGGTCCGTCCGGTTGGGACAGTGCACGCAACTGATCGACCGCGCCGCGCGCCGCGAACTGCGCGGCACCCAGCCCCTCGACCACGTAGCCGCGCACGACCTGGCCGGATTCCTCCATGGCCCGCAACACCTTGTAGATCCCGCTGAACCCGCCGGTCACCCGCTCGGTGTCCAACGCGCCTCTGGTCAGCACGCCGTGCCGCTCCAGGAACGCCTCGGCCCGCGCGTGCGCCCGCCGGGTCGGATCCGCGACCCGCTCGACAGTCAGCGACCAGCGACCGGCCACGGTCGGCGGGCCGAGCCTGCTCGGCATCGCCGGCCGGGCGGTGCGCAGCCGGGCGTACCGCCCGCGCGGCGCGGACCGTCTCGGCTTGTGCGTGCCACCACCGGAGAGCACCGAGCGCAACGGCGCCAGCGTGTCGTTGGTGACCAGCCCGGCCCACACCAGATCCCAGATCGCCGCGACCAGCGCGGCATCGTCCGGCCCGGTCTCACCCTCGTCCACCAGCCGTGCCCCGACCCGCTCGCCCAACTGCCGGAAGAACAGCGCCCCACCGTCCAACACGGACAGTACGGCCCGGTGCAGCGGGCTGTCCGGCGCGTCCTGCTCCACATCGGGCAGCAGCAGCCCGGCCACGTCGCTCGGCGCGAACACCATCCAGCCGTCCCCGCCTGCCAACGCGCCGCACCCGGTCCAGCTCACCTCGCCGCTCGCGGTCAGTTCGTCGAGCAGCGCTGGAGAGTAGCCGGGTAGCCGCGCCGGCAGGATCAGCGACTCGACCGCGCTGGCCGGCAGCGGTGCGCCCGCCAGCTGCTCGATCACGTTCAGCACGTCCTCGACACTCGCGGTCGCCCGCAGCAACCGTCCCTCGGCCGACGGCTTGATCCCGTGCCACGCCGGCAGGAACCGGCCCAGCGCGGCCTGCTCCACCGGTTCGACCTCGGCCCGCAACCGCGCCAGCGACGCCCGTCGCAGCCTGCGCAGCACGTCCGCGTCGCAGTACTCCATGCCGGCTGGCCGGTGTTCGGCCTCGCGCACCGGCCGCAGTTCGCCGCGCACCAGCCGACCCATGCCGGCCAGCCGCTCCAGCACCCCGGTCACCACCGAGATGCCCAGCCCGAACCGCGCCGCCGCCTCGGCGGGCGCGAACGGGCCCCGCGTCCGGGCATACCGCGACAGCAGGTCGGCCAGCGGATCCGCGACGAGTTCGGTGAACGCCTCCGGCACTCCGACCGGCAGCGCGACACCCAGCGCGTCCCGCACCCGGCCGGCGTCCTCGATCGCGATCCACCGGTCCTCGCCGGCGATCCGCACGCCGATCGCGCGCCGCGTGGCGGCCAGTTCGGCCAACCATTCCGGCTTCGCCCCACGCGCCAGCGCTTCGGCCTCGCTGAGATCACCGAGCAGCCGCAACAGGTCCGCGGCGCCCTCCACATTACGGGCCCGCCGATCCGGGGACAGCCGTTGCAGATCGGCCTCGATCTGGTCCAGCACCTCCGGGTCGAGCAGTTCGCGGATGGCCTCCGAACCGAGCAGCTCGGCCAGCAGCGCGGTATCCAGCGACAACGCGGCGGCGCGCCGTTCGGCCAGCGGCGCGTCCATCTCGTAGAGGAACATGCCGACGTAGCCGAACAGCAGGCTGCGTGCGAACGGCGACGGTGCCGGCGTGGCCACCTCGACCACCCGCACCTTGCGGGCACGGATGTCGGACATGAGTTCGCGCAGGCCCGGCACGTCGTACACGTCCTGCAAACATTCCCGCATGGCCTCCAGCACCACCGGGAACTGGTCGTACTGGGAGGCCACCGACAGCAGCTGCGCGGAGCGCTGTCGCTGCTGCCACAACGGGGTGCGCCGGTTCGGGTCGCGCCGGGGGAGCAGCAGCGAGCGCGCCGCGCATTCCCGGAACCGGGCCGCGAACAGCGCCGACCCGCCCACCTCGGCCACCACCAGTTGCTCGACCTCCTCCGGGTCGATCAGCAGATCCTCCGCAGCGGGCGGGAGTTCCTCGCCGTCCTCGTCCAACGCGTCCGGCAGCCGCAGCACGATGCCGTCGTCGGAATGCATCACCTGCGGCGCGACGCCCCGCCGCTCCGCCATCCGCGCCGCGGCCACCAGCGCCCACGGCCCGTTGACCTGCGCGCCGAACGGCGAGTGCAGGACGATCCGCCAGTCGCCCAGCTCGTCCCGGAACCGTTCCACCACAATGGTTCTGTCGTCCGGAACGTGCTTGGTCGCGGACTTCTGCTCGGCGAGGTAGGCGAGCAGGTTGTCGGTGGCCCACTCGTCCAGCCCGGCCGCGTTCGCCCGCGCCCGTGCGTCCCGCTCGCCCGCCGACGCGATCTCGCGCACGAACTTCCCCTGCGCCCGGCCGAGTTCCAGCGGACGGCCCGGTGCGTCGCCGTGCCAGAACGGCATCCTGGCCGCCTGCCCCGGCGCGGGCGTGACGATCACCCGGTCGTGGGTGATGTCCTCGACCTTCCACGAGGAGGTGCCGAGCAGGAACACGTCGCCCACCCGCGACTCGTAGACCATTTCCTCGTCCAGCTCGCCGACCCGCGAACCGTGCCCGCGCTCGTCCGGCGGCGTGGTCACCGTGAACAGGCCCCGGTCCGGAATGGTGCCGCCGGAGGTGACCGCCAGCCGCTGCGCGCCCGGCCTGCCCTTCAGCTCGCCGCTCACCCGGTCCCAGGTGATCCTCGGCCGAAGCTCGGCGAACTCCGCGCTCGGATAGCGCCCGGCCAGCATGTCCAGCACCGCGTAGAACGCGGAATCCGGCAGACCGGCGAACGGCGCGGCCCTGCGCACCACCGCGGCCAGTTCGGTGACCGTCCACGTCTTGACCGCGGTCATCGCCACGATGTGCTGCGCCAACACGTCCAGCGGATTGCGCGGGTAGCGCATCGACTCGATCGACCCGCTCGCCATCCGTTCCGCCACCACCGCGCAGGAAACGAGATCGCCGCGGAACTTCGGGAACACCACGCCATAGGAGGTCGCGCCGACCTGGTGCCCGGCCCTGCCGACCCGTTGCAGTCCTGATGCGACGGTCGGCGGTGCCTCCACCTGGATCACCAGGTCGACCGCGCCCATGTCGATGCCCAGCTCCAGTGACGAGGTCGCGACCACGCACGGCAGCTGCCCGGACTTCAGCGCCTCCTCGACGCCGGTCCGCTGCTCACGCGACATGGAACCGTGGTGCGCTTTGGCGATGACCGCGTCCGCGCCCATCGAGATGCCCGACGCGCCGACCGCCGCGGCCGGGAACTCGTCGAGATTCGGCACTCCGGCCAGATCCTCGGCGTGCAGGTCGTTCAGCCGCGCGGTCAGCCGTTCGGCCAGCCGCCGCGAGTTCGCGAACACGATCGTCGACCGGTGCGCCGTCACCAGGTCCAGAATCCGGCGCTCGACCGCGGGCCAGATCGAGGGCCTGCGCGTCCCGGTCGACCCCGGTCCGGCGATCTCCTCCAACGTGCCGATGCCGCCCTGTACCGGGAGCTTCGCCAGTTCGTCCTGTTCGGTGTCGCGCGGCGCGGGCGAGTCCAGTTCGGCCAGGTCCGGCACGGGCACCTCGACCCGCACCCGCACGGTCTTGGTGTTCTTGGGTGCCACGATCCGCACCGGCCGACCGCCTGCCAGGAAGGCGCTGACCTCCTCGACCGGCCGGACCGTCGCCGAGAGGCCGATCCGCTGCGCAGGCGTGTCGAGCAGTTCGTCCAGCCGCTCCAGCGACAACGCCAGGTGCGCGCCGCGCTTGGTGCCCGCGACCGCGTGCACCTCGTCCAGGATCACCGTCTCCACCCCGCGCAGCGACTCGCCTGCCGACGAGGTGAGCAGCAGGAACAGCGACTCCGGCGTGGTCACCAGCACGTCCTGCGGGGCCCGCTGGAACGCCCTGCGCTCGTTGGCGGGCGTGTCACCCGTGCGCATGCCGACGGTGATCTTCGGCTCCGGCTCGCCCAACCGCATCGCGGCCTGGCGGATACCCGCCTGCGGCGCGCGCAGGTTGCGCTCCACGTCCACGGCGAGCGCCTTCAGCGGCGAGATGTAGAGCACCCGGCAGCGTCGCAGCGGCTCGGCAGGCGCGGGCTCGGTGGCCAGCCGGTCCAGCGCCCAGAGGAACGCGGCCAGCGTCTTGCCCGACCCGGTCGGCGCGACGACGAGCGCGTGTTCACCAGCGGCGATGGCCTCCCACGCGCCGCGCTGGGCGTCGGTGGGCGCGGCAAAGGCGCCCCGGAACCACTGCCTGGTCGCCGGGGAGAAGAGGTCCAACACGTCCTTCGCCACCCCTCCATCCTGCCCCTCGTCCCCGACATTCCCCGGCGAGCAGTGCTCAACCAGGCAAAATGCCGGATCGGTCCAGGTGCTCGGAGTAGTCGTGGAAGGATCTGGCCGGCATCGGCGGAAATCGGAGGAACGGCCACGGTGAACGTGCTCTCGGTGGACCTCGGCACGGCCAACACCGTCGCGGTGCTGCGCATCGAGGGCCAACCGCCCCGGCTCATCGAGTTCGACGGCGCCCCGATCCTGCCCTCCGCCGTGTTCGCGGACGAGGTCAACGGCAGGCTGATCGTCGGCCGAGAAGCCCAGGAACACGCCCGCACCGACCCCTCCCGGTTCGAACCGCAGCCAAGGCGCCGCATCAGCGAGGGCACCGTGCTGCTCGGCGACGCGGTCCTCTCGGTGACCAACCTGCTCGGCGCCGTCCTGCACCGAGCCATCGGGGAAGCCGTCCAACTGCTCGACGGCCTGCCCCCGGACGAACTGCGCCTCACCCACCCCGACGACTGGGACGCCGCCCGCTGCACCGTGCTCGCCTCGGCCGCCCGGGCGGCCGGGCTGACCATCGAGCCGGTACTGGTCCCGGAATCCCTTGCCGCGGCGGCACATTTCACCTCATCCGGTGAACATCTGCGCCCCGGCGAGGCCATCGCCGTCTACAACCTCGGCGCCGCCACCTTCACCTGCGCCGTGCTCGGCGCCACCGACCACGGCACGGTCGTCCTCGCCGAGAACGGCCTGGCCGACGTGGCCGGGCTCGCCGTCGACCAGGCACTGCTGGAATACGTCGGCCGCGCCGTGTCGCACCGCGACCCCGGCCACTGGCAGCGCCTGCTCCGCCCCGAGTCGGTCGAGGACCGCATCGCCCAACGCGAACTGCGCGAATCCGTACGGGTCGCCAAGGAAAAACTGGCCACCCAGCGGATGGCCACCGTGCCGATGCCGCGGCCGTTCGACGACGTGGACGTCACCCGAACCGAACTCGACGCGCTGATCCGGCCCAACCTGCTGCGCGGCACCGAACTGCTGGACCGCATCATCACCGCCGCCGGCCTGGTCCCGGCCAACCTGCTCGCCGCCTACCTGGTCGGCGGATCGAGCCGGATGCCTCTGGTCGCGAAGATCATCGGCGAACACCTCGAACTGCGTCCGATCAGCGCCCCGGCCCCGGAAACCGCCGTCGCCCTCGGCGCCCTGCAAGCCGCGCCGGACACCACCGCGACCCCGGCCGACTTCCGCCCCGACCCGATCCCGATCGGCCGCACCCGCCCCGCGCTGAACCCGGTAGCCCCACCCCCGTCGATCTCCCAACCGGCCCCCATGCCCCCGTCGGTGTCCCAACCGGTCTCCGGCCCGATGTCATCCGGTCCCGTGTCCGGCCCGATCTCCCGGCCGACCCCGGTGCCCGGCCCGTCGCAGAGCGGTCCGCACAACCTCGCCGGCTATCCCAACTACCCGCCCAGCGGTGGCTTCCCGAGCTACCAGCAGCAACAGCAGGCCCCCGCCCCCGCGCCGAAGAAGAGCAGGCGGGTACCGATCCTGATCGGCGTGATCGCCGCGGTGGTGGTCGCGGCGGGCGTGGTCGGCGGAATCTTCCTGTTCGGCGGCTCCGGCCAGGCCGCAAACGGTTGCCAGAGCGGGAGCGGCAGCCCGGACGCGCAGGGCTTCACCCCCTGCATGCGCCAGTTGGCCGGCGCCGTGCCGCAGCACGCGCAGTGCTCGCCCGGCACCGGCGGCGCGGACGTCGGCGTCAGCACCGGCGGCACGACCGTGGTCACCTGCACCATGGGCAGCTATCGGGTGATCTACCAGCAGGGCGGCCAGAACGGCTCAGCCCAGTCGATCATCGAGACCATGCTCCCGCCACAACCGCGGTCGCTGGTGAAGGCCAGTTGGACCGGCAACGACCTCAGTGGCCAGTACGAGGCCAGCGTGGTCGGCCAGCAGGGCGTGCTGGTGTTCTCGGTCGACAACTCCGACACCGTCGGCGTCGTCACCACCAAAGGCAGCAGCGACCTCACGCCCGACCAGGTCGCCGACTACTTCCAGGCGAACATCCAACCGGGCACCTAAGTAGCATCTGTGCCGATGCGTATCACCGTGTTCCGCAGAATGATGGACGACGAGTTCGGCGAGGTGCGTGCCGCGACGATCAGCGCCGACCACGTGTTCGCCGCGCTCGGCGGCGTCACCGTCGACGGCGCTATCGACCAGGGGATCGAGCCGACCGTGGTCTGGCAGGCCGTGTGTGAGGAGTTCGAGGTGCCCGACGCGCGCCGTTGACCGGCCCTGACCAGGGGCAAAAGAATCCAACCTAGCCTATGGGCGTGTCAGTTTTTGATCGAACACCTGTTCGGGCTAGCCTGTTGTGCACAGTGAGGTCAGCGATCCACAGATCTTCGAGGCGGTCTGAAATCGTCGGCCCTCACCCGTAGCGTCAGCCAGGTCAACCCGACGACACGATGCAACGAGGTGGAAGTTCCGATGGCACAGGCACCGGACCGGGACAAGGCGCTCGAACTCGCCCTTGCCCAGATCGACAAGCAGTTCGGCAAGGGATCGGTGATGCGCCTCGGCGACGAAGACCGGCCGCCGATCGCGTTCATCCCGACCGGCTCCATCGCGCTGGACGTCGCACTCGGCATCGGTGGCTACCCCCGTGGCCGGATCGTCGAGATCTACGGCCCGGAGAGCAGCGGTAAGACCACGGTCGCGCTGCACGCGGTGGCCAACGCGCAGCGCGCGGGCGGCATCGCCGCGTTCATCGACGCGGAGCACGCGCTCGACCCGGAGTACGCCAAGGCGCTCGGCGTGGACACCGACGCCCTGCTGGTGTCCCAGCCGGACACCGGTGAGCAGGCGCTGGAGATCGCGGACATGCTGATCCGCTCCGGCGCGCTGGACGTCCTGGTCATCGACTCGGTCGCCGCGCTGGTGCCGCGCGCCGAGATCGAGGGCGAGATGGGTGACAGCCACGTCGGTCTGCAGGCCCGCCTGATGAGCCAGGCGCTGCGGAAGATCACCGGTGCGCTGAGCAACTCGGGCACCACCGCGATCTTCATCAACCAGCTCCGCGAGAAGGTCGGCGTCATGTTCGGCTCCCCGGAGACCACCACCGGTGGCAAGGCGCTGAAGTTCTACGCCTCCGTCCGGCTGGACGTGCGTCGCATCGAGACGATGAAGGACGCGGGCGAGGCCGTGGGTAACCGCACCCGGGTCAAGGTCGTGAAGAACAAGATGGCCCCGCCGTTCAAGCAGGCCGAGTTCGACATCCTCTACGGATTCGGCATCAGCCGCGAGGGTTCGCTGATCGACATGGGTGTCGATCAGGCCATCGTGCGCAAGTCGGGCGCCTGGTACACCTACGAGGGCGACCAGCTCGGCCAGGGCAAGGAGAACGCCCGCCGGTTCCTCAAGGAGAACCCGGACGTGGCCAACGAGATCGAGAAGCGGATCAAGGAAAAGCTCGACATCGGTCCGAAGATCGACGCGGAAGCCCCGGTCGCCGCACCGGTGGAATTCTGAGCCGATGGCTTTGCCGTACCGGAGCCGTCGCGGGAGCCGGGCGAGTTCGGGTCCTGAGTCGATCAGCCTGGTCAGCCCCAGCAAGTCCCGCGGCGGCACCCGGTCCGTCGCAGAACCGAAGGAAAAGCCGGAAGAGGCGCAGGAGACCAAGCGGGAGCGTGCCCAACGCACCCCGACCGATCCGGTCACCGCCGCGCGCGAGTACTGCCTGAACCTGCTCACCGCACGCCCGCTGACCAGGGCCGAGCTGCACAAGAAGCTGATCGGCAAGGGCTACGAGCAAGACGTGGCCGAGCGGGTGCTCAACCGGCTGCACGAGGTCGGCCTGATCGACGACGCGGCCGTCGCCGAACTCTGGGTGCGTTCTCGGCACAACTATCAGGGCATGGCGCGCAAGGCGCTGTCCATCGAGTTGCGCCGCAAGGGCGTCGCCGACGAGATCGTCGCCGACGCGGTGTCCGCGGTCGACTCGGACGCCGAGGAGGCCAGGGCGCGCGAACTGGTCCGCAAACGGCTGCGCGGCACGGTGCCGGCCGACGAGGTGACCATGATCCGGCGGCTGGTCGGCATGCTCGCGCGCAAGGGATACAGCGAGGGCCTCGCCTATCGGGTGGTGAAATCCGAACTCCGGGATTTCGGTTCCGAAACGGATCTGCTGGACATGCCAACTGAATAGGTCCTTTAGCTGGAACAGATGATGCGCCCGGCCAGACGGCCGATGGACAATCAATGAATGACCACTGCGCTCAAGAGTGTCGATCTCGTTCTCGAAGGCGGCGGAGTCAAGGGCATCGGCCTGCTCGGCGCGGTGCTGACCCTGCACGAGGCCGGCTACCGGTTCGAACGGATCGCCGGCACCAGCGCGGGTGCGATCGTGGCTTCGCTGGTGGCGGCCTATCAGCATGCCGGTCGGGACCTGAACGAGTTGCGCGGTGTGATGACCTCGTGCGAGTACCACAAGTTCAAGGACGCCGAGTTCGCCCAGCACGCGACCGGCCCGTTCGGTGACGCCGCGCAGTTGGCGTTCCACGAGGGCATGCACACCGGTCAGTACCTCTACGATTGGCTCGGACCGTTGCTGGAGTCGACCGGGGTCACGAAGTTCAGCGATCTGCGGCTGGACGATCCGGGCACGTCGCTGGAGGATTACCAGCGCTATTCGCTGGTGGTCAACACCAGTGATCTCTCCCGGCACTGCCTGGTCCGGTTGCCCTGGGACTATTCGCACTACGGCGTGGTCGCGGACGACCAGCTGATCATCGACGCGGTGCGCGCGTCCATGTCGTTCCCGTTCTTCTTCCGTCCGGTCCAGTTCCAGCCCGGTACGGGTGGCACGGTGACCTGGGTGGACGGCGGGCTGCTGTCGAACTTCCCGATCACCGTCTTCGACCGCACCGACGGTCAGGCCGAACGCTGGCCGACGTGGGGGATCAAGCTGTCCGGCGATCCGGTGCGCAACGACCGTCCGGTGAAGACCGGCATCGGCATCGCGGTCGAGTCGCTGAAAACCCTGATGGAGGACTGGAACCAGTACAGCCTGGCCGACGAGGGCGTGAACCAGCGAACGATCATGGTCGACACCACCGGTATCTCCACGCTCAACTTCGACCTGACCGACGCGCAGGAGCAGACCCTGTTCGACAATGGCCAGGCCGCGGCGCAGCGCTTCCTGGCCCAGTTGCGCGGGAACTGAATCAATTATTCGGCGGAATACGGACGAGACCTGATAGTTAATATGTGAATGATTGACGGTTACTCGCGGGAAACTTACCCTCTGGTATACGCGTGAGTAACTTGCGCGTCCGGCACCTCAACGACGAGGAGGCTGCATTGCGCATCCGACGGTTTTCCCTGGCGGGCGGCATATTGATGGCAGCGGCCGCGCTGCTGATCGGTGGCATCGCCCAGCCGGCTGCCGCCGCAACGTACCCGGTGCAACCCAATATCGTGGCGGGCGCTGCCGCCGCCGCGGGCAACCCCGACGCCCCGCCACCGGGCACGAACAATTTCTCCTGCAAACCCAGTGCGGAACATCCTTATCCCCTGGTGCTCATTCCCGGAACATTTTCCGTAATGGAGGACGATTTCGGGGCGCTGGCCCCCATTCTGGCGAATGCCGGTTATTGCGTGTTCAGCCTGAACTACGGTGGCACGCCCGGTTCGCTGATCCAGGCCATCGGCTCATCGGCGGCCTCAGCGCAGCAGGTCGCCGCGCTGGTCACCAAGGTCAAGCAGGCGACCGGAGTGAGCAAGGTCGACCTGGTCGGCCACTCGCAGGGCGGCCTGCTCGGCGAGTACTACATCAAGGTGTTGAACGGCGCGCCGAACGTGCACGCCTACATCGGTCTCTCGCCGACGACGCACGGCACCACTTTGGACGGTCTGACCACGTTGGCCTCGTTCTTCCCCGGCGCCAACAACTTCCTCGGTGCACTGTGTCAGGCCTGTGTGGATCAGGAGGCCGGTTCGGCCTTCCTGACGCCGCTGGACACCGGCGCGATCGCGCAGGCCGGCATCAGCTACACCGTGATCGAGACGCTCAACGAGACCGTGGTGACACCGGTCGGCTCGGCGTTCATCAACGAGCCGGGCGTGACCAACGAGTACGTGCAGAGCGCCTGTTGGAACGACACGGTCGACCACGCGGACCTCGCCTACGACCAGGTGACCATCCGCGAGGTGATGAACGCGCTCGACCCGGCACACGCGAGCACGCCGAACTGCGCCGTCGCCTTCCCCTATCCCGCCTGACAATTCGCACGTCCCGCACCCCCTCCACCGTTAGGGTGAGGGGGTGCGGGACGTCAAACACATTGTCTGGGACTGGAACGGCACCATCCTCGACGACAACGACGCGGTGGTGCGCGCGGTGAACCAGGTGTGCGCGCGGTTCGACCGGGAGCCGATCGACCTGGATACCTGGCGCACGATCTACCGCCGTCCGCTGGGGGACTGCTACGCCGACCTGCTCGGCAGGCCGGTCTCGGCGAGCGACTGGGCGTTGATCGACCGGGTCTACCACCAGGAGTACGACGGCCTGCTGGACACCTGTCGGCTCGCCACCGGCGTCCCGGACGAACTGCGACGCTGGCAGGCGAGCGGACGCGCGCAGTCCCTGCTGTCGATGTGGTTCCACGACCGGCTCGTGCCGCTGGTCGACGAGTACGCGCTGACCGACCTGTTCGCCCGGATCGACGGGCTGCGCGCGGTCGTCGGCGGCGGCTCCAAGACCGAGCACCTCGCCGAGCACCTGGCCGCGCAGGGCCTGGCCGGAGCCGACGTGCTGGTGATCGGCGACGTCACCGACGACGCGGATGCCGCCGCGCACGTGGGCGCGCAGTGCGTGCTGGTCACCACCGGCGTGATGAACCGCGCCCAGCTCGCCACCCGGGGCGTGCCCGTAGTCGAGTCCATCGCCGAAGCCCTCGCATTACTGCCCTGACCCGCACAAACGTGTCCCACATCGCGTGTGTGACTTGTCACAAGCCTTCCGGCAAGGCACTCTCGCGTGCAGGAGCAGGTGAGCGGTGTGGCTCGCCGGGGATCGACGAGCAGGGGAGTGGATGCGGACATGGCGACCAGGACAACGACCGAGTTGGCCGAGCTGCGTAGGTCGATTGGCCAGTTGAGGCACTGTGTGGAGGCCCTGCGCTCGGACTTCGGCGACAGCCCCGCCGTTCGCCGGTTGGTCAACGATGTGGAACGCCTCGAAATCGATGCAGTTGACCTCGCGGAAGCGCCCACCCCGCCGAAACCACGAGCGGGTGAAGGTGGTAAACCCGACGTCGTTGTGGTACCGGACACACCCTACGACCGGAATCTGTGGCTCGACGCGGATGACGAGGGCGTGGGAGGTGTTGGCCGGCACCGGCACTAACGGGCAAAGACGCCCCGCGCACGGGGCGTAGAACGAGGAGAAAATGACCACTGGCGTCAGCGCTCCCGGGCGCGCCCAGATCGAGGCACGTACGCTGCGGACCGATCGCTGGTGGGCATCCCCCGCGGCCACGTTTGCCTTCCTCCTGGTCATGGTGGTCTACCTGACCTGGGCGATCTTGGTGAACAAGGACTACTACTGGCAGCCCTACATCTCTCCGATGTACTCGCCCTGTCTCACCGGCAACTGTGCCCCGGGCAGCGGCTGGGGGTGGTTCGGCAGCATCGCGCCGGTCACCCCCGCGCTGATCATCATCGTGTTCCCCATGGGCTTCCGGGTGACCTGCTACTACTACCGGAAGGCCTACTACCGCTCGTTCTGGGCGTCGCCGCCGGCCTGTGCGGTGCCCGAGCCGCACAAGAAGTACACCGGTGAGCGTCGGTTCCCGCTGATCATGCAAAACATCCACCGGTACTTCTGGTACGTGGCGGTGGTCTTCGCGCTGATCCTCACCTGGGACTTCGTCGACTCCTTCCGCGACCACGAAGGCCACTGGGGTCACATGGGCCTCGGCACGCTGGTGCTGCTGGTGAACATCGCGCTGATCTGGACCTACACCGCCTCCTGCCACTCCTGCCGGCACATCACCGGCGGACGCCTCAAGCACTTCTCCAAGCACCCGGTGCGCTACAAGGTGTGGACGATCGTGTCCAAGCTCAACGCCAAGCACATGCAGCTCGCGTGGGCGTCGCTGGCCTGGATCGGCGTGACGGATCTCTACATCCGGCTGGTCGCCGCGAACATCATCACCGACCTGCGGTTCTTCTAAAGACACGAGCGAGAGACTGACGATGACTGAGGTTGAGCGGCACAGCTACGACGTGCTGGTGATCGGAGCGGGCGGGGCGGGCCTGCGGGCGGCGATCGAGGCGCGGCAACAGGGCCTGCGCGTCGCGGTGATCTGCAAGTCGCTGTTCGGCAAGGCGCACACGGTGATGGCGGAGGGCGGCTGCGCCGCGTCCATGGGCAACGCCAACTCCAACGACAACTGGCAGGTGCACTTCCGCGACACCATGCGCGGCGGCAAGTTCCTGAACAACTGGCGGATGGCCGAGCTGCACGCCAAGGAAGCTCCGGACCGGGTCTGGGAGCTGGAGACCTACGGCGCGCTGTTCGACCGCACCAAGGACGGCCGGATCAGCCAGCGCAACTTCGGCGGTCACACCTACCCGCGTCTGGCGCATGTGGGTGACCGCACGGGCCTGGAACTGATCCGCACCATGCAGCAGAAGATCGTCTCGCTGCAACAGGACGACCACAAGGCGACCGGCGACTACGAGGCCAACCTCAAGGTCTACGCCGAGTGCACGGTCACCGAACTGTTGCAGGACGAGGAGAACCGCGTCGCGGGCGCGTTCGCGTACTGGCGGGAGACCGGCCGGTTCGTGCTGTTCGAGGCGCCCGCGGTGGTGCTCGCCACCGGCGGCATCGGCAAGTCGTTCAAGGTCACCTCGAACTCCTGGGAGTACACCGGTGACGGCCACGCGCTCGCACTGCGCGCCGGTGCGCACCTGATCAACATGGAATTCGTGCAGTTCCACCCGACCGGCATGGTCTGGCCGCCGAGTGTGAAGGGCATCCTGGTTACCGAGGGCGTCCGTGGCGATGGCGGTGTGCTGCGCAACTCCGAGGGCAAGCGGTTCATGTTCGACTACGTCCCCGAGGTCTTCAAGGGTCAGTACGCGGAGACCGAGGAGGAGGCGGACCGCTGGTACACCGACCCGGACAACAACCGCCGCACCCCGGACCTGCTGCCCCGCGACGAGGTCGCCCGCGCGATCAACTCCGAGGTGAAGGCCGGTCGTGGCTCGCCCCACGGCGGCGTGTTCCTGGACATCGCCAGCCGCATGCCGGCCGAGGAGATCAAGCGCAGGCTCCCGTCGATGTACCACCAGTTCAAGGAACTGGCCGATGTGGACATCACGGCCGAGCCGATGGAGGTCGGTCCGACCTGCCACTACGTGATGGGCGGCGTCGAGGTCGACCCGGACACCGAGGCTGCGGTCGGCGTGTCCGGCCTGTTCGCGGCCGGTGAGGTCGCTGGCGGCATGCACGGCTCCAACCGGCTCGGCGGCAACTCCCTGTCCGACCTGCTGGTGTTCGGCCGCCGCGCCGGTGCCGGCGCCGCTGAGTACGTCAACGGACTCGCGGCGCGCCCGGCCGTCACCGAGTCCGATGTGGACGCGGCAGCCAAAGCAGCGGTCCTCCCGTTCAACGGCGTCGACGCGGAGGAAAGCCTGGAGAATCCGTACACGGTGCACCAGGATCTCCAGCAGATGATGAACGACCTGGTCGGCATCATCCGCCGCGAGGGCGAACTGGCCGACGCGGTCACCAAGCTCACAGAGTTCAAGGTCCGCGCGAACAAGGTCATCGTCGAGGGGCACCGGCAGTTCAACCCGGGCTGGCACCTCGCCCTCGACCTGCGCAACATGCTGCTGGTCAGCGAATGCGTGGCCAAGGCCGCGCTGGAGCGCACCGAGAGCCGTGGCGGTCACACCCGTGAGGACCACCCCGGCATGGACCAGGAATGGCGCCACCAGCTGCTGGTCTGCGCGCTGAACGAGGCAGGCGACGGTATCGACCTGACGCATGAGGAGCAGGTGCCGATGCGGGCCGAACTCCTGGACCTCTTCGATTTCAGCGAGCTCCAGAAGTACTTCACCGCCCCGGAACTGGCGCAGCACCACGGAAAGCAGGACTGACATGAGCTACCAGGGCAAGTTCAGGGTCTGGCGCGGTGACGACGAAAAGGGCGACCTGCACGACTACACCGTCGAGGTGAACGAGGGCGAGGTCATCCTCGACATCATCCACCGGTTGCAGGCCACCCAGGCGCCGGATCTCGCGGTGCGCTGGAACTGCAAGGCCGGCAAGTGCGGCTCCTGCTCGGCGGAGGTCAACGGTCGGCCGCGGCTGATGTGCATGACCCGGATGTCCACGTTCACCGAGGAAGAAACCGTCACGGTCACCCCGATGCGGACCTTCCCGGTGATCCGCGACCTGGTCACCGACGTCTCGTTCAACTACGAGAAGGCCCGCGAGGTCCCCGCGTTCGCCCCGCCCGCCGACCTCAAGCCCGGCGAGTACCGGATGCAGCAGGTCGACGTGGAGCGCTCGCAGGAGTTCCGCAAGTGCATCGAGTGCTTCCTGTGCCAGGACACCTGCCACGTGGTGCGTGACCACGAGGAGAACAAGGCGAACTTCTCCGGTCCGCGCTTCCTGATGCGCATCGCCGAACTCGACATGCACCCGTTGGACGCCGCCGACCGCGTGCCGGCCGCCCAGGAGGAGCACGGTCTCGGGTTCTGCAACATCACCAAGTGCTGCACCGAGGTCTGCCCGGAGAACATCCACATCACCGACAACGCGCTCATCCCGCTCAAGGAGCGCGTGATCGACCGGCGCTACGACCCGGTGCTCGTGCCGCTGGCCAAGCTGTTCCGCCGCAACAAGTGAGCTGAGCGGTAACGGGCCGTTCCGAACCACCCCCCGGGGTCGGATTCGGAACGGCCCGTTCGCAATCTATGGCCAGCTACCCATCCGCCGCGCTGCCATCCGTCACACCACCACCGTGACATTCGTCAGGTGCTACCCGGGTGCTACCAGTGGTAGCATCGACGGTATGAAGCTGAGTGTGAGCCTGATCGACGAGGACGTCGCCTTCATCGACGAATACGCCCGCTCGCATGCGGCACCCTCCCGGTCCGCCGTCCTGCACGAGGCGGTCGAACTGCTCCGCACCAGCCAACTCGCCGACGCCTACGCCGCCGCCTGGGAAGAATGGTCCGCCGACGACGAGGCGCTGGCCTGGGACGCCGCGGTCGGTGACGGACTCACCGACTGATGCGCAGGGGCGAGATCAGGCTGGTCGACTTCGAACCGGTCCGCGGCGCCGAGTCCAACAAGCTGCGCCCGGCCGTGATCGTCAGCAACGACGGCGCCAACGCCTCGGCCGAGCGCCTGCGCCGTGGCGTGCTCACCGTGGTCCCGCTGACCACCAACACCAGTCGGGTGTATCCGTTTCAGGTGCTGCTCAAGGCCGCCGACTGTGGCCTGCCCCGCGACTCCAAGGCCCAGGCCGAACAAATCCGCTCCGTCGCCGTCGAACGCATCGGCCGCCGTGCCGGCCAGGTCCCGCCGGCCGGAATGGCCGAGATCAACACCGCCATCCGCCTGCACCTGGGCCTGTAGCGACGGGCGACGGTCAGGGGTCGCTCGGCGCGGGATTACCATCAGTACGTGGCGCCGGCAAGCAGCAAGACTTATCAAGTACGCACCTACGGGTGCCAGATGAACGTGCACGACTCCGAGCGGCTGGCCGGCATGCTGGAGACCGCCGGATACGTGCCGGTCGACGGGGATGCCGCGCCGGACGTGGTCGTGTTCAACACGTGCGCGGTCCGGGAGAACGCGGACAACAAGCTCTACGGCAACCTCGGGCACCTGTACCCGATGAAAAAAGCCAATCCGGACATGCAGATCGCGGTCGGTGGCTGTCTCGCGCAGAAGGACCGGGGCGAGATCGTGCGCCGCGCGCCGTGGGTGGACGTCGTGTTCGGCACGCACAACATCGGCTCGCTGCCGGTGCTGTTGGAGCGGGCCAAGCACAACGCGCGCGCCGAGGTGGAGATCCTCGAGTCGCTCGACGTCTTCCCGTCCACGCTGCCGGCGCGGCGTGACTCCGCCTACTCGGGCTGGGTGTCGATCTCGGTCGGCTGCAACAACACCTGCACGTTCTGCATCGTGCCCTCGTTGCGCGGCAAGGAGGCCGACCGGCGACCCGGCGAGATCCTGGCCGAGGTACAGGCCCTGGTCGACGAGGGCGTGTCCGAGGTGACGCTGCTCGGCCAGAACGTGAACTCCTACGGCGTGCAGTTCGGCGACCGGCTCGCGTTCGGCAAGCTGCTGCGGGCCTGCGGCGGCATCGAGGGCCTTGAGCGGGTCCGGTTCACCTCGCCGCACCCCAAGGACTTCACCGACGACGTGATCTCGGCCATGGCCGAGACGCCCAACGTCTGCCACCAGCTGCACATGCCGTTGCAGTCCGGCTCGGACCAGGTGCTCAGGGCGATGCGCCGCTCCTACCGCTCCGAGCGCTACCTGGGCATCATCGCCAAGGTCCGCGAGGCCATGCCGGACGCGGCCATCACCACCGACATCATCGTCGGCTTCCCCGGTGAGACCGAGGAGGACTTCCAGGCGACCCTGGACGTGGTCCGGCAGGCGCGGTTCTCCGGCGCGTTCACCTTCCAGTACTCCAAGCGCCCCGGCACCCCCGCCGCGGACATGGACGACCAGGTCCCGAAGGCGGTCGTGCAGGAGCGCTACGACCGGCTGGTCGCGCTCCAGGAGGAGATCTCCTGGGAGCTGAACAAGGAACTCATCGGCTCGACCATCGAGATCCTGGTCGCCGAGGGGGAGGGCCGCAAGGACGCGGCGACCCACCGGATGAGCGGTCGCGCCCGCGACGGTCGCCTCGTTCACTTCACGCCGACCGGTCCGGCGATCGACGGCGAGATTCGCCCCGGCGACGTCGTGCACGCCACCGTCACCTACGGCGCCCCGCACCACCTGGTCGCCGACGGCGATCTGCTCTCGCACCGCAGGACGCGGGCGGGGGACAACTGGGAAGCCGGTATCCGCCCGAAGACCTCGGGCGTGAGCCTCGGCCTGCCGTCCTTCGGCGCGCCGAGTCAGACCTCTGTGGACACCGCGGAAGGGTGCCAGGTCCGATGAGTAGCAGCGAACGCAAGCCGGAATCCCTGAACATCGCGCAGTTGCGCGAGCAGGTCGACGAGGTCGAGCGCGGGGTGATGCGTCGCATCGATCCCGGCATCCGCGCCATGGTGATCGCGGTGTGCGCGCTCGTCCTGATCGTCGCGGCGATTCTGCCGTGGGTCAGCGGCAACAGCGGCTGGGAGGTCGTCTCCGGCGCCGCGAACCTGGTCAGCATCAACGTGTTGCCGAGGATCTTCGGCATCGGCGTCTACGTGTTCGGCCTGCTCGGGTCGGCCGTCACGCTGGCCGCCCGGCGCTGGAGCCTGGCCTGGCTGTGCACGCTGGGCTGCGGCTTCTTCACCGTGTTCGGCCTGGTGTCGATCTGGTCGCAGGAAAGCTCGCCGAGTCACCAGCCCGGCCCCGGCCCCGGCATCGGC
Source organism: Pseudonocardiaceae bacterium (assembly GCA_035948315.1). Lineage (GTDB taxonomy): Bacteria > Actinomycetota > Actinomycetes > Mycobacteriales > Pseudonocardiaceae > CAJCJE01. The sequence continues at coordinate 106,299 of DASZJG010000072.1, forward strand.
CTGGACATCGCGCTGATCGTCATGCTGGTGCTGACCATCACCTGGGCCCGGGTGGTCTGGTCGCGTCCCGGCGGCGTGTTCGACAACAAGGCCGATCAGCCCTCCGGTTGACGCGCGCGGGTCGCGCCGCGAGACGAGTCCACAAACGACACACCGCCCTCCCTGACGTTCCGGGAGGGCGGTGTGCTGACCGTCTGATCAGCGGGTGGCGAGCGCCTGCTCGGCCGCGCTGAGCCATTCGCGCCACTGCGCGGCCTGCGCCTCGGCCTGTTCGGCGCGCCGCTTGTCGCCGGCCGCCTTCGCCTTCGCCGCCTGGGCCTCGAACTGCGCGACCCGCTCGCGGAACTGCGCGGCCCGCGCCTCGGCCTCGGGGTCGGTCCGGCGCCAGCGGGTGTCCGCCGCCGAACGCACCTTCTCCTCGACCGCGCGGAGCTTGCCCTCCAACTCGCGGATCCGCTCCCTGGGCACCTTGCCGATCTGGTCCCACTGGTCCTGGATCCGGTGCAGGGCGGCCCGCGCCCCGTCGAGGTCGGTCGCCGGGTCGATGGAAGCCGCCTCGGCGAGCAGGTCCTCCTTGCGCTTGGCGTTGTCCGCGAACTCCGCGTCCCGCTCGTCGAACACCGCGGAGCGACGCGAGAAGAACTTGTCCTGCGCGGCCCGGAACCGCTGCCACAGCGCGTCGTCGGACTCCTTGGGCGCCCGGCCTGCCGCCTTCCAGTCGACCATCAGCTGCTTGTAGCGGTTGGCGGTGTCGGTCCAATCCTCGGAGTCGGCGATCTGCTCGGCCTCGTCGACCAGCGCCTGCTTGGCGGCCCTTGCCGCGCCGCGCTGTCGGTCCATGTCGGCGAAGTGCGAACCGCGCCGCCGGTTGAAGGCGTCCCGCGCCTTGGCGAAGCGCTTCCACAGCACCTCGTCGGTCTTGCGGTCGACGCCCTTGATGGTCTTCCACTCGTCGAGGATGGCGCGCAGCCGGTCGCCCGCCGGCTTCCACTGGGTCGCCTCCTCGGCGATCTTCTCGGCCTCCTCGACCAGCGTCTGCTTGTGCGCGGCCGACTCGGCGCGAGCCGCGTCGCGCACCTTCCTGTGCGCCTCGATGGCCCGTTCGGCCTCGGCGATGATGTATTCGGTGCGCGCGGCCAACGCGGCCAGGTCACCGACCACCGCGGCGTCCGCAATGGAGGCCAGCAGGTGCTTGGCGGAGGTCGCGGCCTGCTTCGGGTCGCCCGATCCGGACGCGAGCCGCGCGTGCAGCAGCTCGACCTCGGTGCGCATGTCGTCGAAGCGACGCGCGTAGTGCACGAGGCCCTCGACCGGCTCGCCCGCCTGCCAGGACCCGACCGCGCGCTCGCCGTCCGCGGTGCGCACGTACACGGTGCCCTCCGCGTCGACCCGGCCCCACTTGTCCGGATGCGTCTCGGCCTGGGCGGGCGGCGGCACGGCGCCCTCCTGCTCGGCCGCGGCAGGCGCGTCGGCCTCGGCCGCCTTCGCCCGCGCCACCTCGGTGGGCAGATGCGTCTCGTGCTGGGCGGGTTCGGGCACGGCTGTCGACTCGACCGGCGACTCCGCCGGCGGCTCGACCGACGAGACCGCCGGTTCGGCCGATTCGATCAGCTGGGTCGGCTCGGCCGACGCGATCGGCTCGCTCGCCTGCTGTGCGTCCGCGCCCGGCCGCACCGTGTCGCCCGGCGCTGACGCCCCGTTGACCGTGTGCTCTTCTGCCATCACGGCTCCTCCTCCGCCTACCTCACATGCCGGGGAGCGACGGCGCCGCCCTCCGGCGCCTCACCAGTGGTGAGGCCCGCGCGATCTGGGTACACCGTTGTCCGCAACAGTGTGCTACCTCGCGGGCATTCAACCAGATCCGACCGGCGTGTTCGCCGCTGCGGAAAGATCGGATCGACTCCGCGACCTTCTGTTGACCTTGTGTCGCCGTTCGGTTTCTCCACGCAACCGGTCGGCCAAGCCAGCCCCACCGGCAGAGCGTACTTCCCAACCAGCGGAACACCCCAGGTCAATGCGTACTGTATCGATTCTTGTCGGCTGGTGGTATCCGCTCCACCCACCCGGGTAATCTTGCTGACCGTGATCAGCCGCGCGGTCGTCGTCCCACATCCGCCGCTGCTGGTGCCCGAACTGGTGACCGGTGCCGTGGCCGAAACCGAGCCCCTGCGCACCGCGTGTGTCACTGCCGCACGGGAACTCACCGAGGTCAGCACCGACTGGTTGGCCATCGGCGTCGATCAGAACGGGCCGACCCTGATTCCCCCGATCGCGCGCGGCACGTTCCTCGGTTACGGCGTCGACGTCCCCATCGGACTCGCCCGCGGCGCCGACGCACCGGTCGACCCCGACCTGCCGCTGCCGGCGCTCATCGCCGGCTGGCTGCGTGAGCGGGCCGACGCGCGCACGGTCCGCGTCCAGCTCCTCCCGCCGGAACTGTCCGTCGCGGACTGCTTCGACCTCGGCGCCGACCTCGCCGCCGACCCGCTGCCGATGGGCCTGTTGGTGCTCGCCGACGGCCCCAACCGGATCGGCGAGGCCGCGCCCGCTCGCCCGGACGAACGCGCCGAGCCCTTCGACGACGACCTGCGCGTCGCGCTCGGCAAACCCGATCCGGCCGCCATCGCCGCCATCGATCCCGCGCTCGCCACCGAACTCGGCGTCACCGCGCGCCCGGCCCTGCAGGTGCTGGCCGCCGTCGCACTGGCCGGCGGGCAATCCTGGCGCTCGCGCGAGCTGTACTCCGGCGCGCCCTACGGCGTCGGCTACCACGTCGCCGTCTGGGACCCTTCGTAGGCTTTCGACATGCAGCTACGACCGGTCGCCGTTGTCGGCCCGACCGCGACCGGCAAGTCCGACGTGGGGGTCTGGCTGGCGCGCAGGCTCGGCGGCGAGGTGATCAACGCCGACGCCATGCAGCTCTACCGCGGCATGGACATCGGCACCGCCAAACTCACGCTCCCGCAGCGCGCGGGCGTGCCGCACCACCAACTCGACGTCCTCGACGTCACCGAGACCGCATCCGTCGCCGCCTACCAACGCCACGCCCGCCGCACCGTCGAGGAGCTGCTGGCGGCCGGAAAGACGCCGGTCATCGTCGGCGGATCCGGCCTCTACGTGCAGGCCCTCCTCGACGACCTGGAGTTCCCGGGCACCGACCCGCGGATCCGCGCCCGCTTCGAAGCCGAACTCGGCTCGGTCGGCGCCGCCACCCTGCACGCCCGCCTCGCCCAACTCGACCCGGCCGCGGCCGCGGCGATCCTGCCCGGCAACGAACGCCGCATCGTGCGCGCCCTGGAAGTCATCGAGCTGACCGGCCGGCCGTTCTCCGCGACCCTGCCCACACCCGGCCCGCCCCGCTACGACACCCTGCTCGTCGGCCTGGACCGCGAGATCGCCGAACTCGACGAACGCGTCGACCGACGCGTCGAGCTGATGTTCGAGGCCGGCCTGGTCGACGAGGTCCGCGCCCTGCTCGACGTCGGCCTGCGCGACGGTCGAACGGCCAGTCGCGCCCTCGGCTACCAACAGGTCATCGGCGCACTCGACGCCGACGACGATTTCGCCGCCGCCGCAACGGAAACCGCGAAGGCGACGCGGCGCTTCGTCCGCCGCCAGCGCTCCTGGTTCCGGCGCGACAAGCGCATCAACTGGCTCGCCGCGGCCCGCCCCGACCTGCTCGACGTCCTCGCCCAACTCGTCGACCCGTAACCTGGGCGTCGTGGGCGGAGTGGAATTCCTCAAGGGACACGGCACGCAGAACGACTTCGTGCTGCTGCCCGACGTTGCCGGCACGCTCGAGCTGACCGAGGCGCGAGTGCGCGCGTTGTGCGACCGCAGGCGCGGCCTCGGCGCCGACGGTGTCCTCCGCGTCGTCCCCGGCAGCCACTTCGGCTCCGACGCCGAATGGTTCATGGATTACCGCAACGCGGACGGGTCCATCGCCGAGATGTGCGGCAACGGCGTCCGCGTCTTCGTCCGCTACCTGGTCGAGGCCGGACTGGCCAAGCCGGGGGAGTTCAGCATCGGCACCAGGGCGGGCCTGCGCCGCGTCGACGCCCCCGTCGACGACCCCGCCGGCACGGTCACCGTCGAGATGGGCGAGGCGCGCGTGTTCGGCGAATCCACCGCGACCGTCGACGGCCTCGTGCTGCCCGGCACCGCCGTCGACGTGGGCAACCCGCACCTGGTGTGCGCCCTGGACGACACCGACCTCGACCTGGCCCGCCTCGACCTCTCGACCGCGCCCGGCCACGACCCGATCGTCTTCCCGCACGGCGTGAACGTCGAGTTCACCACGACGATGGGCCAGGACGCGCTGCGCATGCGCGTACACGAACGCGGCGTCGGCGAAACCCGCTCCTGCGGCACCGGCACGGTCGCCGCGGTCGCCGCCGCCCTGCACCGCGCCGGTCGGACCACGGCCGAGGTAGCCGTGCACGTCCCTGGCGGCACCGTCGTCGTCGCCATCGACGCTGGCCAGGCGACACTCACCGGCCCGGCTGTCCTCGTCGCCACCGGCGAACTCAGCCCGCGGTGGTGGGCCGAGGCGAACGCCTAAACCCCCGGCACCGCGACCTCGGCGACCTCGACCGCACCCAACTCCGCGTCTGCCACCACCGACGGATTCGACTCCGGCGCCGTCATACACGCCAGCGTCCGCCGCCGCGGTCCGGTCAACGCGAGCGCGTAACAATGCTGGCTGGTCGCGATCTCGTCGGTGATCGCGCCGCCCTCGGTCACCCGGAACACGCTGCTGCCCAACGCCGACGACGTCCAGATCGCGCCGTCCGCGTCGCCACAAATGCCATCCGGCGCGATCCCGTGCTGCTGAAGATCGGCCCACACCCGCCGATTGCTCAAGCTGCCGTCCTCGGCAACGTCGAACGCGGTCAGCCGGAAGCCCATCGTCTCCGCGATGATCAGCGTCCGCCCGAACAGCACCATTCCGTTGGGAAAGCCCAGATCCGGCGTTGCCGCCGACACCGAACCGTCCGGCCGCACCAGCGCCAACGTGGCCGGCACGAGTTCGACGGTCCCGTCCATCAGCCCGGCCAGCCCGTGCGCGTCGATGGCGCCGTGCAGATCGAACCCGAAATTGCCGACATACGCGCGCCCGAGGGCGTCGACCAGCATGTCGTTGGCGTGAAACGTGGCGATCCCGGACAGATCGGCATGCTCGACGAGCGTCCCGTCCGGCTCACGCCGCAGCACCCGTCGGTCCAGCATGGACACCACGAGCATTCGCCCGTCCGGTAGCCAACCGAGCCCCGAGGGCTGGTTCGGCACCTCGCAGATTCGCTCACGTTCGCCGCTGGTCAGATCGACCGCGAGCACCTCGTGTGCGTAGAAGTCGGAGAGGTAGAGCCGCCCGTCCGGACCGTGCCGGGGGCCCTCGCCGAATCGCAGGCCCGTCAACGCCGTTGTTGTCCCAGCCGCCATTACTGGATGGTAACCAGCCGCTGACGCACGGTTCAAGCACGCCAACCCGATCCTCTTCCCAGCTTTCTGACAACGCGCTGCCGCAATTGACCGAAAACTTCGTTTATGTCCGCTCCATAGGCTGACTTACCCAGCGGCATGCTCGGCACCCCTGTCGTGAGCGGCCTCGCGATGAAGCGCGGAAACCCCGTCGCGGTCTGGATCGGCCTCGCGATCATCACGCTCGGCAGCTACCACCTGGTCTGGTATTTCAAGATCCACAAGGAGCTCGGCAAATTCATCCGCCAGGCCCGGCGCGCCCGCTGCCTGCCGGAAACCTGCAAGCCCGGCGTCGGTACCGTGCTGATGATCGTCTTCGGTCTCGGCGCGCTGTATTGTCAGAACCAGCTGGACCTCAACATCGACCGCTACCAGGCGTCGGCAGGAACCCAGATTCCGCTCTACGTCTGAGTTTTCCGCGTTGCGTTTTCCGCCTCAGGTCGCCGGGTGGCCGGGCGGCCCATCCGGCCGCCCTACCGGAGCTCACTGGGATTCCTCTGGTATTTCGGGGCGGAGGTTAAATGTCCACGCACGCCCGCGCCTGAGTTGCGTTCGACCTAGGCAACTCGGTCGCCTGATTCTCGTGGGCGGCTACCCCGGAGGTCGGATATCGACGATGCCCAGGGCGCGGTCCTTGCGGTGTGCCAGCGAGCCCGGCGCCGGTACCCGATCTCAGGGTCGAGTTTCTACGCCGCGTCCGGGCGCAGCCACGTTCCGGTGTCCATCGAGGCGTTCGTCCGGCTCGTCAACGTCCTCACGGCTGAGAACGACCGGCTCACGCAGCAGAAGTCCGAGCAGGGCAACCGCACCCCAATTCCGCTCGGACCCGCAACCAACTAGAAGAACCATTCGGCGGACAACCCGCGGTTCCCGCAGACACTGCCCATGATCGTCGCGGGAAGCGCGGATGGAGGAGCCAGAAACCAGAACTGATGCTTGGCCGGCAAGGATGCCCTTACACCTACCATATTCGATCTCAGAAACTGCCTTCTATCTGGTGATTCATGTGATTACCGGCGCCTCCAGTGAAGTCATGTATCCTATGCTTGCCGAGCAAGCATAGGAGGTTCCATGGTCGAGCAGCCTGAAGGATCCGCAGCTAGGGGTGGCCGTGCACGCGCCGAACAACTCAGTTCGGTTCGGCGCCGGGAGATCGCAGCTCAGGCCGCTGCGGCCCGATGGGGCAGCACAATGCATGTCGCTACCCATGTCGGCGAACTCGTCATCGGCGACCGCGCGATCTCATGTGCTGTCCTCGATGACGGCACACGAGTCTTGAACCAGTCCACCGTGCTGACCGCGCTGGGCCGGAACCCCGACAAGTCTCGTCGTGCGCAACGTGAGAGCGGCGAAGTGCGGCCGCCGTTCCTGGCCGCGCAGAACCTCCAGCCGTATATCTCCGACGAGTTGAGTGAACTGGCTGAGCGCATTGCCTACCGCGAGCCGAAGCGAAACGGCCTCCGGTGGGGCTATCGAGCCGAGATGCTCTCGCTTGTCTGCGAGGTCTACCTCGCTGCGCGGGCCGACAATGCCCTGGCACCCAACCAACGCAATGTCGCTGACGCAGCTGAGTTGCTCATCCGTGGATTCGCCCGGATCGGGATCGTGGCGCTTGTGGACGAGGCCACGGGCTATCAGGAAGTCCGAGCCCGGAACGAACTCCAGAAAATCCTGGAAGCATACGTCCAATCCGAACTGATGCCCTGGGTGAAGCGGTTCCCGGATGAGTTCTTCAGGGAGATCTACCGCTTGCAAGGCTGGGAGTTCAAGCCGGGCACATCGAAGCGCACGCCTTATGTCGGGCGCTTGGTGAACAAGTATGTCTACGAACAGTTGCCGCCAGGCGTGCTGGAGGAGCTGAAGGAACTTAACCCGCGCACGAAGAACGGACGCCGCGTCCACAAGCACCACCAGTTCCTCACGGCCGATACCGGCAACCCGCACCTCGACAAGCAGATCTCAACCGTGACGACCTTGATGCGAATTGCGCGTGACAAGGCCGATTTCGAGGACATGTTCGCTCGGGCCTTCTCCGAGCAGCAGCGGCTCCCGTTGATTGTGGACGTCGCTGACGCGGCCGACAAAGCAAAGCCTCCGAGGAAGAAGTAGTTGCGAGGCGGTACCTGTGGACTGGCCATCCCCAACACGCCTGGGCTTGAGAGGGAAGATTCCTGCTTCTCCCACAGCACGACCGAGGCAGCCTGGGTTCTGCGCACCCATGCCCCGTGGCCAACCGTGCGGAACTGGATGACGCTCCGCACGCCGCGCTGCTCGCCCACCAGGGCGCCCCGCAACAGCTGCTGTGATCGCGGTGACGGCGGCGGGGTAGGCGTCGGCGTAGCCCAGCGCAGATAGGGATTCTTCGTGCAGCGCACATCACCTGACCGTTACCCGCCGTGAAATCGGCTGGCGCCGACCAGGTGTTGTGTGCACTACCGTCGGCCCGCCTGACGGGCGGGACGGGTGGGTGTGGCTGCGCAGGATGACGTCCGCGACCACGGCCAGGTCGTCCGAGGACATGGGCCTCGTGGCCTGGTTTGCGGCCTGCCAATATTCGTCTGGTCCCTCCGGGGTTGTGCTGCGTCGCTGGTCGGATTCGCAGCCGAGCACCGCCGCCCACGCGCTGATCGTGTGTTGTCGGCTGGCCGCTGCCAGCTTCGTAGGCGGCTACTTCGGCGATGGCGATGTCTGCCGCTCGGGCCAACGCGGCGTAGTCAGTGCCGCGCAGGTGCCGCCGTGCCGCAACCGCGACGGGGAAACAACAGAGCGGTCCACGATCGCTGAGGTGCGGACCGCACTCGCGATGCCGCGGATTCCGGGCCTGACCTGTGGTTATACCCGGCCGGGTGACGGGTACCCGAGGATTGCGCGGTAAATAACCCCGTGTTGCCCTCCGAGTCGTGCCACCATGGACATCAAGATGACAGAACACGCGCACACCCACGACCCAGCGATCGGGCTCGCCGACGAGCCGCTGGACACACTGTCTGTTGGTGACCTCGAGCTTTCCGACCGCGCCGCGCTTCGCCGCGTTGTGGGGTTGTCCACGGAACTCGCGGATATCACCGAAGTCGAGTACCGGCAACTTCGCCTGGAACGTGTCGTGCTGGTCGGGGTGTGGACCGACGGCACGGTGCGGGACGCCGAGGCTTCGCTGGCCGAACTCGCCCGACTCGCCGAAACCGCGGGCTCCCAGGTGCTCGAAGGACTCATCCAACGACGCACCCGGCCGGACGCGGCTACCTACATCGGTTCCGGTAAGGCGCACGAAATCGCCGACATCGTGCGCGCCGCGGGTGCCGACACCGTGATCTGCGACGGTGAACTCTCACCTGGTCAGCTGCGCCAGCTCGAAGGCGTGGTCAAGGTGAAGGTGATCGACCGCACCGCGCTGATCCTCGACATTTTCGCGCAACACGCGCGATCCAAGGAGGGCAAGGCGCAGGTCGAGCTCGCCCAGCTCGCCTACTTCCTCCCGCGTCTGCGCGGTTGGGGTGAGGCCCTCTCCCGGCAGGCCGGTGGTCGCGCGGGTGGCGGCAACGGTGGTGTGGGTCTGCGCGGTCCTGGTGAGACCAAGCTGGAGACCGACCGGCGGCGCATCAACAAGCGGATGGCCAAGCTGCGTCGGGAAATCAAGGCGATGAACCAGATCCGCGACACCAAGCGCGGTCGACGGCTGGCCAATGCGGTGCCGAGCGTGGCCATCGCGGGTTACACCAACGCGGGCAAGTCCAGTCTGCTCAACGCCATCACCGGCGCGGGCGTGCTGGTCGAGGACGCGTTGTTCGCCACCCTCGATCCGACGACGCGGCGCAGCGAGCTGCCGGACGGGCGCACCTACACGCTCACCGACACCGTCGGGTTCGTTCGGCATCTGCCGCACCAGCTCGTCGACGCATTCCGGTCGACGTTGGAGGAGGTGGCCGACGCGGACCTGATCGTGCACGTCGTCGACGGCGCCGACCCGAACCCGGAGCAGCAGGTGGCGGCCGTGCGCGAGGTGCTCGGCCAGGTGGTCGAGGACCGCGACGAGCCGATGCCGCCGGAACTGCTGGTGGTGAACAAGGTCGACGCCGCGGGCGAGCTGACCATGGCCCGGTTGCGCAACCTGCTGCCGAACGCCGTGTTCGTGTCCGCGCGCAACGGCACCGGCCTGACCGCGCTGCGCGAACGCATCGCCGACGTGCTGCCGCACCTTGCGGTCTCGGTCGACCTCGTGCTGCCCTACCCCCGGTCCGACCTGGTCGCCCGGGTGCACGCCGAGGGTGAGGTCACCGCGGAGGAGCACACCGAGGACGGCATCCGCATACGGGCCAGGGTGCATCCGGCGCTGGCCGCCGTGCTGGATCGCTTCATCGCCGATCCAGCCGGCGCCTGAGCACAGAACTTCGCCGCGCCTCCGGTGTCCGGGGGCGCGGCGAAGTCGTGTTCGGGACTCAGAGGCGGCGCAGGACCGCGACCACGCGGCCGAGCACGGTGGCGTCGTCGCCGGGAATCGGCTCGTACGCGGGGTTGTGCGGCATCAGCCAGATGTGCCCGTCGCGGCGCTTGAACGTCTTCACCGTCGCCTCGCCGTCGATCATCGCGGCGATGATGTCGCCGTTCTCCGCGGTCGGCTGCTGACGGACCACCACCCAGTCGCCGTCGGTGATGGCCGCGTCGACCATGGACTCACCGACGACCTTCAACAGGAACAGCGATCCCTCGCCGACCAGGTCGCGGGGCAGCGGGAACACGTCCTCGATGGCCTCCTCGGCCAGGATCGGCCCACCGGCGGCGATCCGGCCGAGCACCGGCACGTACGCGGGGCGGGGCCGGTTCGCGGACTCGCGCTCCTCGTCGTCGTCAGCCGGCATCACGCCGACCGCGCGCGGGCGGTTCGGGTCGCGGCGCAGGTAGCCGCGCTTTTCCAGGGCACGCAACTGGTAGGCGACCGACGAGGTCGAGGTCAGCCCGACCGCCTCGCCGATCTCGCGCACGCTGGGCGGATAGCCGAAGCGTTCCACCCAGTCGCGGATCACCTCGAGCACGCGTTTCTGTCGCAGGGTCAGGCCGGGCGCTTCCGCGACCTCCGTCGGGTCCGGGAACGCATGGATCTCAGCGCCGGCACCTTCCGCCGGAGGCTGGTCCTCGCCGGCGGGGTCGCCGTTGCCGGTGCTCTTCCGTGCCACTGGGACTGCCTTCCTTCTCCGCGCCGGCCAGGGAGAGCCGACCGCGATCTTCAGGTGTCGACGCTAGCCCGATCGGCGGCCGAGATCAAACACCTGTTCGAAGACACGCCGCGCGGTACTCGATTTTGTCGGTGGCTGGTGGTACAAAATCGCACAGAGGTTCGATCGAACGAGTGTTCGATCTTGACTGAGGAGGCTGCGAGATGGCGCTTGTGGCGGACGCCGAGATCGACTCGCCGGTCGGGACGGTTCCCGGCGCTCCCGAAGGCATTCGCGCTGTTCGGCCGGCCGGTACGGTCATTCACCGGCCGGTGCGGATGCGCCCGGTCCGGCTGGTGCGTGCCGGCGATCGGCGCAGGCCGGGCCATGTGGTCACCGCGCCCGCGCGTCGCGCGGCCGCCGCGGCCTGTGTCCCCCGTTCGAGGGGGGCATCGCTCGGTTGGCTGATTCTCACCGCGGGCGTCGTGATGCTGATCGTCTTCGCCGCCGGTTGGCTGCTGTCCTCCGGCGACAGCGGCTCGTCCGTGCCGGTCCCGTCCGCGACCACGGTCGTCACCATCCACTCCGGCGAGACGCTGTGGGACGTGGCCACCGAGGAGGCGCCGTCCAGTTCGCCGCAGGACGTGGTCGACCGCATCCGCTCGCTGAACAACATCGCCGACTCCACGCTCTACCCGGGGGAGCGGCTCCTCGTCCCGGTCGACTCCGCGCACTGAAACCCTCGGCAACCCCTCGGCCCGTCGCGTCCGCCCGGCGACGGTCCGTGCCTGATCGTTCACCCTCACGAGCCTCATACCTCATGTCCGACGCCCCGGTTCGCTCAACCGGGGCGTCGTCGTCGTGTCAGCTTGCGTAATAATCGGTCCCGACATAACGTGAACCCCAAGATGTAGTAGTTACATGGTCGTAAGTAGTCCACAGGTTGGGGTTTGTCGGTGGATAGCTGCCATCGGCAAATTGCGCGTCAGCGGGGGACACGGGGAGGCGTGAGCACACATGCGGTGCCCTTTTTGTCGGCATTCGGACTCGCGGGTCGTTGACTCGCGCGAGGTCGACGAAGGACAGGCCATCCGGCGGCGCCGTTCGTGCTCCCAGTGCAACCGACGGTTCACCACCGTCGAGGAAGCCGTGCTCGCGGTCGTCAAACGCTCCGGCGTCACCGAGCCGTTCAGCAGGGACAAGGTGGTCAACGGCGTGCGCAGGGCCTGTCAGGGCCGGCCGGTCGACGAGGACGCACTGGCCCTGCTCGCGCAGAAGGTCGAGGAGACCATCCGCTCCGCGGGCGTCGCCGAGGTGCCGAGCAACGAGGTCGGCCTGGCCATCCTCGGTCCGTTACGGGACCTGGACCCAGTTGCCTACCTGCGGTTCGCGAGTGTGTACCGGTCCTTCTCCTCGGTGGAGGACTTCGAGAAGGAGATCACCGATCTCCGCAGGGCGATGGCCGAGGAGTCGGGGACGACAACGTGAGTGGCACCAGGGCGCGCGGCCGACGGGGTGGTCGACGCGCGACCGCAGTACCAGCAGCAGTGGCGGGAAGCGAAAAGGGAGAGGGACAGGTCATGAAGGAGTCCGTCGGGGCGTCGCCCGAGAACGAGGCCGGCACAACAACGGAGCGCGATCGAGGGCTGCGCGTGCGGCGCGTCTTCACCACCGAGGGGGTGCACCCCTACGACGCGGTCACCTGGGAGCGCCGCGATGTGGTGATGACCAACTGGCGGGACGGTTCGATCAACTTCGAGCAGCGCGGCGTCGAGTTCCCCGACTTCTGGTCGATCAACGCGACCAACATCGTGACCAGCAAGTACTTCCGCGGCGCCGTGGGAACCCCGCAGCGCGAGTCCAGCCTGCGCCAGCTCATCGACCGCGTCGTGCAGACCTACGTCCGCTCCGCGGTCGCCAACGGCTACTTCGCCACCGAGGCCGACTCGGTCGTCTTCGAGCACGAACTGACCTGGATGCTGCTGCACCAGGTGTTCAGCTTCAACTCCCCGGTGTGGTTCAACGTCGGCACCAGCTCCCCGCAGCAGGTTTCCGCGTGCTTCATCCTCTCCGTCGACGACACCATGGACTCGATCCTCAACTGGTACCGCGAAGAGGGCCTGATCTTCAAGGGCGGCTCGGGCGCGGGTCTGAACCTCTCCCGGATCCGCTCCTCCAAGGAACTGCTGTCCTCCGGCGGCACCGCTTCCGGCCCGGTGTCGTTCATGCGCGGCGCGGACGCGTCCGCGGGCACCATCAAGTCCGGTGGCGCGACCCGGCGCGCGGCCAAGATGGTCGTGCTCGACGTCGACCACCCGGACATCGAAGAGTTCGTGGAGACCAAGGCGCGCGAGGAAGAGAAGATCCGCGTGCTGCGCGACGCCGGGTTCGACATGGACCTCGGCGGCAAGGACATCGCATCGGTCCAGTACCAGAACGCGAACAACTCGGTCCGCGTCTCGGACGAGTTCATGAACGCGGTCGACGCGGACGGCGAGTTCGGCCTGCGCGCCCGCACCTCCAACGAGGTCATCGAGAGCGTCAGCGCCAAGTCGCTGTTCCGCAAGATCGCCGTCGCCGCCTGGGAGTGCGCGGACCCGGGCATGCAGTACGACGACACCATCAACGACTGGCACACCTGCCCGGAGTCCGGCCGCATCACCGCGTCCAACCCGTGCAGCGAGTACCTGCACCTGGACAACTCCAGCTGTAACCTGGCCTCGCTCAACCTGCTCAAGTTCCTCCGCGAGGACGGCACGTTCGACGCGCCGCTGTTCACCCGCGCGGTCGAGCTGGTGATCACCGCGATGGACATCTCCATCTGCTTCGCGGACTTCCCGACCGACCCGATCGGCGAGACCACCCGCAAGTTCCGTCAGCTCGGCATCGGCTACGCCAACCTCGGCGCGCTGCTGATGGCGACCGGCCACGCCTACGACTCCGACGGTGGCCGTTCCCTCGCCGCGGCGATCACCTCGCTGATGACCGGCACCGCGTACCGGCGCTCCGCCGAACTCGCCGGCGTCGTCGGCGCGTACGAGGGCTATGCCCGCAACGCCGAGGCGCACCAGCGGGTCATGCGCAAGCACGCGGCAGCCAACGACCTGGTCCGCACGCACGACAGGAACGACGCGGCCGTGCACAAGCTGGCCACCGCGGAATGGCAGCGCGGCCTGGAGATCGGCGCCCGCAACGGCTGGCGCAACGCGCAGGCGTCGGTGCTCGCGCCGACCGGCACCATCGGCCTGATGATGGACTGCGACACCACCGGCATCGAGCCCGACCTGGCCCTGGTCAAGTTCAAGAAGCTGGTCGGCGGCGGCTCCATGCAGATCGTCAACCAGACCGTGCCGCGCGCGCTGACCGCGCTGGGCTACCAGCAGGAGCAGGTCGAGGCAATCCTCGAGTACGTCTCCGAGCACGGCCACGTCGTCGACGCGCCCGGTCTCAAGCTGGAGCACTACTCGGTGTTCGACTGCGCCATGGGGGAGCGGTCGATCGCGCCCATGGGCCACGTCCGGATGATGGCCGCGGTGCAGCCCTTCATCTCCGGGGCGATCTCCAAGACGGTCAACATGCCGGAGTCGGCGACCGTGGAGAACGTGGAGGAGATCTACTTCCAGGGCTGGAAGCTCGGCCTGAAGGCGCTGGCGATCTACCGCGACAACTGCAAGGTCGGCCAGCCGCTGTCCGCGTCCAACAACAAGACCGAGACCAAGGAACCGGCGACGGTCGTCGAGTACCGCCCGGTCCGCAAGCGCCTGCCCAAGAAGCGCCCGAGCCAGACCGTCTCGTTCACGGTCGGCGGGGCCGAGGGTTACCTGCACGCGGGGTCCTACCCGGACGACGGTCTCGGCGAGATCTTCGTCAAGCTGGGCAAGCAGGGTTCCACGCTGGCCGGTGTGATGGACGCCTTCTCGATGTCCATTTCGGTCGGTCTGCAGTACGGCATTCCGCTGGAGTTCTACATTTCCAAGTTCTCCAACCTGCGTTTCGAGCCGGCCGGCATGACCGACGACCCGGACGTGCGGATCGCCACCAGCGTGCTCGACTACCTGTTCCGCAGGCTCGCGCTGGACTACCTGCCCTACGAGAAGCGCGCGCAGCTCGGCATCTTCACGGCTGATGAGCGTTCCGCCCAGGTCGCCGAGAACTACGACACGCCGATCTCCGGCGACGTCGACCTGGAGGGCCTGCGCAGCACCGTGGACGCCAGCCCGCAGCGTCCCGCCGTCGAGGCCAAGGCACCCGAGACGCAGAAGGCCGGCAGCTCGACCGAACTGCTCGAACTGCACCTCGGCAAGGCGGCCGACGCGCCGCTGTGCATGACCTGCGGCACCAAGATGCGTCCCGCCGGTTCCTGCTACGTGTGCGAGGGCTGCGGCTCGACGTCGGGCTGTAGCTGAACAGCGGTGATCGGGCGGGGAGCTGACGGAACTCGGCTCCCCGCCTGCTGTTCGGTCGCTTCCGTGGCGGCGGTCGCGAGCCGCAGGGTCTGCCGTGCCTGGGACAGTTCGGCCGCGCGTTGGTCGAGTCGGCGGCGGACCTGGCGACACTCGCCAGTCTGCCCGCCGCTTCCCGGCCGTCCCGCTGGTGATCAGCCAGCTCGGTGGATCGAACTGGCTGACCGCGATCGAACTGGTCCGCGACACCCCGAACATGTACATGGAGCTGTCGACGGCGAACGTGATCTTCGCGGTGCGGCTGGCCATCACCGAGGTACCCGAGCGCACGATGTTCGGGTCAGACGCGCCCTACGGCGACCCGGTTCTGGCCCGTGCCACCGTCGAACGCGTCACCCGGCCCGGTGAGCTGCGCGATCGGGTGCTCGGCGGCACGTTCGCGGAGCTGCTCAGTTCCCGGCCGAGCCCGCGGTGACGGTGTGCACGTCGATGATGAAGACCAGCGTCTCGTTCGCCTTGATGCCCTGCTGGGCCTGGCCGCCGTAGCCGAGCGCGGGCGGGACGACCAGCAGGCGACGCCCGCCCGCCTTCATGCCGATCAGGCCCTGGTCCCAGCCGGGGATGACCTGGCCGACGCCGATCGCGGTGCTGAACGGCTGGCTGCCGAAGGACTGCTGCACCATCTGGTCGTTGGACCAGGTGGTCAGCTGGTAGTCGGCGTTGATCGTGTCGCCCTTGGCGATCGCGGTGCCGGTGCCGGCCACGATGTCCTTGCTGAGCAGGGAGGTCGGGGTCGAGCAGGTCTTCGGCAGGGTGACAGTCGGCGCCGAGCCGAAGTTCGCGGTCACGCTGATCTGGTCGGCCGTGCAGGCCGGGCCGGCCGGTGTGGTGCTCGTCGGCGCGCTGGACGTCGTCGTCGCCACAGTGGTCGACGGCGAGCTGCTGCCGGAGGAGGCGGACTGGCCGCCGCAGGCCGTCACGGTCAGGGCCAGCATCGCGCAGGCCACCGCCGCGCCGAAGAACGCACGAGTACGCATGGCGACCATCTCAGCACACGATCGAACCGGGTTACGCATAGGCTCCGCGACGTGGCTCGCAGCGAACTCGAACTCACCGTGCTGGGCAGCGCCAGCCCTTATCCGGACACACACAATCCGTGCTCTGGATACCTGGTGACCAGCGGCGACACCCGGATCTGGGTGGACGCGGGCACGGGCACCCTGGCCCAACTGCGTCGCCGCACCTCGCTGGACCGGCTGTCCGCGATCTGGATCTCCCACCTGCACGCCGACCACTGCGCCGACCTGCTCACCGCGTTCTACGGCGCCCGCTACGCCGACATCCGGCTCGCCGCGCCCATCCCGCTCTACGGCCCACCCGGCATCGCGGAGCGCCTCGCCGGCTTCCTGGACAACGCCATCGAATCCGCCTTCGACGTGCGCGAACTGCACGACGGTCAGCAGGCGCGACTCGGGCCGGTCACCGTGACCAGCCGCGCGGTCGAGCACGGCATGCCCGCGTTCGCGGCCCGCTTCCACGCCGATGACGCCGCTCTCGTCTACTCCGGCGACACCGCGCCCTGCGCCGCGCTCACCGATCTCGCGCGCGACTGCGACCTGCTGCTCTGCGAGGCGGACAGCGACGCCGTGCCGACCGACGAACAACCGGTGCACCACACCCCGGAGGAGGCGGGCGACACCGCGACCGCCGCGAACGCGCGCAGGCTGCTGCTCACCCACCTCGGCCCGTGGCTCGACGCGGAGGACGCGCTCGCCCGCGCTGCCTCCCGCTATGCCGGCCGCATCGACTACGCGGCGCCGGGCCGGGTCTTCCACATCGGCTAATCGGTGGCTAAGTGGTCCTGCGCCGCAGTTTCGCGCGCAGTATCCGCCGCGAAGCCGGCCCGAGGTCCTCGACGACGTCGATGAGCGCGCCCAGTTGGGCGATCGCGCTCAGCGCGGCCTCCGCGCCCGGCCGGTCGACGCCGTCGTAGAGTTCCAGCCCGACGAACGCGGCCGAGATCGCCCTGGCCAGACCGGGAATGTCGAGCACGTCCAGGAACGGCGACGAGGCGAGCACCCGGTGCAGCACCTGCTCGACCACGTCGATCCACCGATTCAGCGCGAGCATGGTCGGCGCGGCGAGGTCGGGATCGGACTGGGCGCCGGCGAGCAGTTGCGCGAGCACGATCAGATTGCCCTCGGCCTGTTCGCGTTCGTGGATGCGCATGCCCAACTCGAGGAGTTCGGCCAGTGAGCCGACCGCGTCGAACTGCTCGGCATAGCTGGCCACCCGCTCCCGCGACGCCTCCGCGCACGCGGTGGCGAGCAGTTCGTGCACGCTGCCGAAGTGGTAGAAGACCAGCGCCTGATTCACCCCGGCCGCTGCCGCGATCGACCGCGCCGACGCTCCGGCGATCCCCTTGGTGCGGAGGGTCTCCAGCGCGCCGTCCAGCAGTCGCGACCGGGTGTCGGGCATCGGTGATTCCCTCAGGTTCGTAGCTGTTCGCGCAGCGGCTGTGCCGAGGTGGGCACCGTATCGCAGGCGGGATATACGGCGGTGAACGTGCCGCGATAGCCGAACAACGGGCCGAACCACCGGTTGACCACGGCCACCTCGATCCGGAATCGGCCGAGGCGTTCGTCGTAGGATTCGCGTAGCCGCGCGGTTCCGGTGACCAGGTTCGGGATGCGCGCGTTGAGCGGACCTTCGTGCAGCCGCTGCTCGCCGGACCGGATCAGCAGCGCGCCCCGCTCGTCGACCGACGCGTGCAGGTCGACCGCGATGTGCTGGTGTGTGCCGAGATAGTCCACGATCGTGTCGCGCTCGGCGCTGTGGATCATGGTCGCGTCCCAGTGTTCCGGCGTGTCGAAATGGAAGGTTCGGGTGAACGCCATGGTTTCCCGGCCGAACGAGTCGCGATAGGCGTGGTTCTGGATGGTGAACGAGATGTCCTGCCCGGTCTGCCGGACCAGGATGTTGCGCCGCGCGCCGAGCGCGAGGAAGGGCCGGGTGAAACCGGCGCCGTGCCACACAGTGTCCATCGTTCCGGTGCCCACGCAGGCGATGCCGTCCGCGCTGGAGAACCCGAAGCGTTCCTGTAGTCGCGAGTGCAGCCGTCGGAAGTTCATGCCGAGCGCTCGTTCGAAGATCGAGGTCATGAAGACTCCACTGTGGATGGTCGAACGGGCTTTCGTCGGCAGCGACGCGCGGCGGGCGTGCTCGGCAGCGGCGGAATGACCAGCAGTGCGGCACCGACGAGGACAGCGAGCGCGATCGACCCCTCGTAACCAACGATCGCGCTCGCCATCACTCTTCCCCCGGTGTCGAACAACGCGCTGCGCAGCGACTTCTCCGGCGAAGCGCCGGTTTCCAGCCACAGCCGCAGCCGGTCGAACGACCACGCCGTGCCCCACCGCATCAGCGGCCGGAACACCAGATCCGCGACCTTGCCGACCGGGCCCCACCCGGGCCGGTAGTCGTAGCCGGTGCGGAACCTGATCCCGCCGTCGAACGGCAGATACCGCCAGTACCCCGACCCGGACCGGATCAGCGACAGCGGATGCGGCGAGGCGAACCGCAGCACCGACGTCCATCCGCCATCCCGCCTTGCTTGATCACCGACCGTGCTGCCGGTCCCGCCGATCACCAGGCCGGGCAGCACCCGCACCGCGTACCGGAACCGTTGCGGCTGCGCCCGATCCGGCCTCGGCAGGTAGTCGATCCGGGTGAAGCGCAGGTCCCAGCGTTGGTGTGCGGCCGGGTCCTGCGTCCGCTGCCAGAGGGTGTCGAGATCGCAGCGAATCACCGTCTCGATGAACAGTCGTCGCGACACCGCACCTCCCACCGGTTTTGAGCGATCGCTCAAAACGGAGATTAGCAGCGTTTGAGCGATCGCTCAAGAGTTGGATCAGTGGTGCCGCTGGTAGTAGCGGCTGACCCGCGCCCGGTTCCCGCACGACGGCTTGCACCATGCCTGACGTGGATGTTCCTGCACGAAGTAGCGCACGCACCGGGGCGCGGGGCAGGCGCGCAGCCGCGCCCGGTCCTCGCCGGTGAGCAGGTCGATCGTGGCCCGTGCCAGGCGCGCGAGCAGCGCGGTCTCGGCGTCGGTCGCCGCCGATGTCCAGCCGAGTTGGGGCTCCGTGTCATCCGGCCAGTCCAGGACCGCTGTGCGCGGGACCTCGGCCGCTGCCGCGTTCACCACCGCGATCGCGACCGCCCGGTCGAGCAGGTTGCCGGCGTCCGCGTGGTTGGGCGGTTGCGGTGCGACCGCGTGCGCGAACAGCGACCGGACCGCCCTGCGCAACTCCACCACCCGCGCCCTGGTGTGCTCCAGGTCCAGCTCGGCGCCCGGTTCGGTCTGGTCGGCCAGCCACGCGCGGCAGCGGGCGGTGTCGGCGAGGTCGTCGATGACGCCGCCGTTGCCGTCGTGCCGGATGGTGCCGGCCAGATCGAGGGCGAGGTGGACCATCACTCGATTCTAATGGGGAATTCTCTTGATGCCATGTGAGCGATCTGGCTAGCATCGCCTAATGACTTCCACGTCGCCAACCATTAGCAGAGTTCGCGCCGCCCACGCGCGGATCGCGGGCCTCCTCGACGGGTTCACCGACCAGCAGGCCAGGGCCGACTCCGCGCTGCCCGGCTGGTCGCGCGGGCACGTCGTCACGCACCTCGCCGAGCTCAGCCGCGCCTTCGTCCGGCAGGCCGAGTACGCCCGCGCGGGCCGGACCATCGAGATCTACGACGTCGGCCGCCCCGGCCGCGACGCGGCCATCGAGGCGAAGGCGGGCCGGCCCGCGGCCGAACTCCGGACCGACCTGCTCGACGCGCAGGCCGCCCTCGAACTGGCCTGGCGCGACCTGACCGACGCCGACTGGGCGCGCCCGATCCTCTACCGGGACGGCGTCCTGCTCGACACGGCGTTCGCGAAGTGGCGGGAAACCGAGATCCACGCCGCCGACCTCGACCTCGGCTACCGATCCGCCGACTGGCCCGAGGAGCTCTGCGACTATCTGATCGACTTTCTCGCCCCGCGCCTGCCCGAGGGCGTCCCGCTCACCGTTGCGGCCCAAGGAGAACTGACCGACGTGGTCGCCTGGCTGGCCGGCCGCGAGCCCATCGGCGAGCTGACCGGCTCGCTGCCCGAACTCGGGCCGTGGCCGTGATCGGTCAGTCGGCCAGGTTCAGCGCCGCGTCCACGGTCTGTTCCAGCAGCAGCGCGATGGTCATCGGACCGACGCCACCCGGCACCGGCGTGATCAGCCCCGCTCGTTCAACGGCCTCCGCGAACGCGACGTCGCCGACCTTGCCCGGGTGGTAACCGGCGTCCACCACGACCGCGCCCGGCTTGATCCAGTCGCCCCGCACGAACTCGGGTTTGCCGACCGCGGCCACCACGATGTCCGCGGTGCGCACGATCGAGGGCAGGTCGACCGTGCGCGAATGGCAGAAGGTGACGGTCGCGTCCCGGGCCAGCAGCAGCATGCCGGCCGGACGGCCCAGGATCGCGCTGCGGCCGATCACCACCGCGTGCTGGCCGGAGATCGGTACGTCGTGCGCGTCCAGCAGCCGGATGATGCCGCCGGGCGTGCACGAGACGAATCCCTTGCGCCCGAACGACATCGTGCCGAACGAGTGCATGGTCACGCCGTCGACGTCCTTGCTCGGGTCGATCGCCTCGAACGCCTGCCGCTCGTCGATGTGCGACGGCGCCGGGTGCTGCAACAGGATTCCGTGCACGTCCGGGTCGTCGGACAGCGTGCTGATCGTCTCGACCAGTTCGTCGGTGGTCGTCGCCGAGGGCAGCGCGACGTGCCGGGACGCGATGCCGACCTTGGCCGAGCGGTTCTGCTTCATCCGCACGTACGTGGCGGACGCCGGGTCGTCGCCGACCAGCACCGTGGCCAGGCATGGCTGGTAACCGTACTGCTCGGTGAACTCCATCGCCCTGGTCGCGGTGTGCTTCAGGATCTGATCGGCGATCTCGGTGCCGGGCATGAGCCGGGCCGTGTCGGTCACGACGTCTCCTCGTTGCGCGCGGCCAGCTTCCGCAACAGGAATTCGTAGGTCAGCGCCCAGTTGAAGGCACGCTGCTCGTTGTCAGCGCCGTCCGCGTGGCCGCCCTCGGTGTTCTCGTAGTACCAGACGCGATGGCCCTGTTCGAGCATTCTGGCCGCCATCTTCCGCGCGTGCCCAGGATGCACCCGATCGTCCCGTGTGGACGTCGTGATCAACGCGGGCGGATACGGGAAACCCTTGTGCAGGTTGTGATACGGCGAGTAGGAGCGCAGGTAGGACCGCTCGGTCTCGTCGTCGGGATCGCCGTACTCGGCCATCCATGAAGCGCCGGCGAGCAGCAGGTGGTAGCGCAGCATGTCCAACAGCGGCACCTGGATGACGATCGCGCCGAACAGTTCCGGATAGCGGGTGAGCATCACGCCGGTGAGCAAGCCGCCGTTGCTGCCGCCGATCGTGCCCAACTGCCCGACCGTGGTGATACCACGCGTCACCAGATCCGTTGCCACGGCAGCGAAATCCTCGTAGACGCGCAACCGGTTCGTCTTCAGTACCGAGGTGTGCCAGTCCGGCCCGTACTCGCCGCCGCCCCGGATGTTCGCGACCACGTAGTTGCCGCCCCTGGCCAGCCACGCCTGCCCGGTGATCGCGCTGTAGGCCGGTTTGCGCACCACCTCGAAGCCGCCGTACCCGTTCAGCAGGGTCGGCAGCGGGCCCGCGTCGTTGTGCCCGACCACGAAGTACGGGATCCGCGTGCCATCCGCCGAGGTCGCGAAGAACTGCCGCACGAACAGGTCGGACGCGTCGAAGCGGGCAGGCGCCTGCTTGAGGATCTCCGGCCCATCGCCGACCACGCCGCGCCACAGCGTGGACGGCTCGGTGAAACCGCTGGAGTTCAGCATGAACTCGTCGCTGTTCTCCTCGTCGGTGTCGAGGATGTCGACGCTGCCGAACTCCGGGATCCCGGTCAGCGGCGCGCGCGACCAGCCCGTCGCGCCAGGAGTGAGCACCTCCAGCTGGTTCTTCACGTCGACCAGCAGGTTGAGGATCAGGTGATGCCTGGTCCAGGCGTAGCTGTCCAGCGAGGTGTGCGCGTCCGGCTCGAACAGCGTGGTCAGGTCCCGACTGCCGGCCATGAACTCGTCCAGTCGCGCCGCCAGCAGCGCACCGGTCGGGTACTCGTGCCCGCCGACCGACCAGGGCGACTTGATCGACACCAGCAGCCACTCCCGGTGCAGGTCGATCTCGGCGTCGTCCGGCACGTCGATCCGGCGCAGCTCCTCGCCGTCGCGCAGGTAGTACTCGAAGGTGAAGAAGGAGATGGCCCGCGACACCAGATCCCGCTCGAATCCCTCTGTCGGGTCATGCGAGGCGGTGACCTGCATGTCGCTGGGCTTGCCCTCGAACACGGTGACCGCGTCGCTCAACGGTGTGCCACGCCGCCACAGCTTGGCGATCCTCGGGTAACCGGAGGCAGTGAGTGAGTCCGGACCGAAATCCGTGCCGACATAGACGCTGTCCTGGTCGATCCAGCCGATCAGGGTCTTCGCCTCGGGCACGAAGAAGCCTTCCTCGACGAACGCCCGCGCGTCGAGATCGAACTCGCGCACCACCGTCGCGTCCGCGCCGCCCCGGGACAGCTTGATCAGGCCCAGCCGGTGATCGGGCCGCAGGGTCACGCAGCGCTGCCACACCCAGTTCTCGTCCTCGCGCTCGGCCAACGCGTCCAGATCCAGCAGCACGTCCCAGGTCGGCTGCTCGGTGCGGTAGTCCTCGAGCGTCGTGCGCCGCCACAGGCCGCGCGGATGCCGCTGGTCCTGCCAGAAGTTGTAGAGGAACTCGCCGCGCCGCACCACGTACGGGATCCGGTCGTCCGCGTCGAGGCTGTCCAGGATCTCCGCCTTGAGCTGCGCGAACCGGGGGCCCTGGGTCAGTTCGGCGGTCGACTCCGCGCTGCGCTGCCTGACCCACTCCAATGCCCGTTCACCGGTGACGTCTTCCAGCCACTGGTTCGGATCCGCGTTGTGCTCATCGCTCATGACCAGAAGTCTTGCGCACGCTCAGTCCTGCACCAACCCGGCCCGGTACGCGTAGGCGACCGCCTGCGCCCGGTCGCGCAGACCGGCCTTGGTGAACAGGTGGTTCACGTGCGTCTTCACCGTTGCCTCACTGACCACCAGCTGCCGCGCGATCTCGGTGTTGGACAGTCCGGCCGCGATCAACCGCAGCACTTCGATCTCCCGCGCGGTCAGACCTTCCGCGAGTTCGGTCGGTTCGGTCTGCTGGCTGCGGCTACTCGTCGCCGCCTCCACCAGCCTGCGCTGGGCCTCGCCGTCCAGCGTCGACTGGCCGGCGGCGGCCGCGTGCAGCGCTCGCGCGATCGCCTCGGCGTCCGCGTCCTTGGTGAGGAAGCCGCGCGCCCCGGCCCGCAGCGCGTTCAGCACTGAATCGTCGTCGGCATAGGTGGTCAGCACCACGACCTCGGTGCGCGGATGCCGGGCCCGGACCTGCCGGGTCGCCTCCACCCCGTCGCAGCGCGGCATCTTCAGATCGATCAGCAACACGTCCGGGTCCAGTTCGGCGACCAGCGAGACCGCCTCCAGCCCGTCCGCGCCCGCGCCGACCACCTCGACCCCGGGCAGCAGACCGAGCAGGGTCACCAGGCCCTCCCGCACGACGGTCTGATCGTCGGCGAGCACCACCCGCAACGTCCGCTCCGCCCCGCCCGCAGCGCTCATGAAGGCACCACCAGATGAACCCGCCATCCCGTGTCCGTAGGGCCGATCTCCAACTCGCCGCCGATGAGTTCGGCCCGTTCCCGCATTCCGATCAAACCGTAGCCGCCCGTCGCCCCGCGCGACGGACGACGCCCCTGATCATCGGTGACGGTCAGCTCGACCCGGTCCGGCGGATAGCTCAGCTCGACCGCGACCGGTGCGCCCGGCGCGTGCTTGCGCGTGTTGCTCAGCGCCTCCTGCGCGGTCCGGTACAACGTGGCCTCGGCCGACCCGGACAGGTTCCTCGGTATACCCGTCAGGGTGAACTCGGTCGGCGTGCCCGTTTCCAGCCGGGTCGAGGTCACCAGGTCGGCGATGCTTCGCGCGGCCGGCACCGTGTCCTCGCGCAACGCCGACACCGCGCGGCGCGCCTCGGCCAACCCGTCCGCTGCCAGCTTCTGTGCCCGCTCGACCTGGCCGATCGCCTCCTCGCTGGCCCCGTCTCTGGTCAGCATCAGCCGCGCGCCCTGCAGGTTCAGCGAGAGCGCGGAGAGCGAATGCGCCAGCACGTCGTGCATTTCCCTGGCGATCCTGGCCCGCTCGTCCAGCGCCGCCGCCCGAGCGTGCTCCTCTCGCGCGGTCTGTTCCCTGGCCAGCGCCAACTCCACCTGCTCAAGCCGGTCCATCCGGCTGCGCCGGGCGAAGGACCACCCGGTGACCGCGGTCAGGACGCCGACCTCCCCGGCCAGGCCGATGCCGATGCCGGGGTGCCCGAGCTGGGACAGGAACATGGCGATGGCACCGGCCGCGAGCACCAGCCACATCCCGATGCCGGCGTAGCGCCGGGCCGCGGTCGCCACCGCGAGATAGGGCAGCACGATCAGCACACCGCCCGGCACCACGCCGTTGAGCAGCCCGCCTCCCGCCGCGATCACGATCAGGCTCGCCGGTCCGGTCCACGCCACCGTGTTGCGGTAGCGCAGCAGTGCGATGTTCGCGACGAGCACCGCGGCGGCGAGCAGATACACACTGACGTAGCCGCCGAAGATCGGGTACGGGCCCCGGAACGCGATGAGGTTGCCGATCACCAGCGGGATCGGCAGCAGCAGCCACGTCCGCTGGATCATGGTGTGCCGAACCGCGTCGGAGATGCGGACGGTCCGGGAGTGCTGCGTCACCCGCCCATCATCTCCCGCTGCCGAGCCGCCCGTCATCGGTCTGGAGATTGTTCTCGCAGGTCAACCCCTGGGTGGAGACCCAGCAAGCCGAAAAAGCGGCGCCTTATACCTGCCCACCCCGACTTTTCCTGAGTTCACCGCGAAAGGGCCAGCTGGTTGTCCACATCGGAGGTCGTTGTCCACAGCGGAGCGATTTCCGCGGAAACGACTGGCGGGCAAGGGGAATGCTTGCCCGCATGACCACACAACGACCAACCGACACCAACATCAGGATCAGCGAGAGCGCGGATCTCCTTGCCGCGGTGCCACATCTGCTCGGCTTCCATCCGCTCGACTCGCTCGTCGTGATCGGCCTGCACGGCGCCGAACCCATGAACATCGGCCTGACCCTGCGTGTCGATCTGCCGCCGCCGCAGCACTACGACCTGTTGGCCGACCAACTCGCGATGCCGCTCGCCGAACGACAAACCGACGGCGTCGTCCTGGTGGTCGTCGGCGGTGACGGCTCGCCCGACGAGCCGCCGTGTGCCGCGCTGATGACCTACCTCGAAGCCGCCTTCGCCGATGCCGGCATCTCCGTCCTGCACCGCCTGTGGGCACCCCGCATCGCCGAGGGAATCCGCTGGCTCTGCTACGACGACAACGACTGCGGCGGCGTCCTGCCCGACCCGACCGCGACCCCGCTCGCCGCGGCGGCGGTGGTCGCCGGCGCGGTCACCATGGCGAGCCGGGAAGCGGTCGTCGCCACCCTCGCTCCGGTCGAGGCGACCACCCTGACCCGACGAGCGCACCTGCTCGAAGTGGTCAGCCGAGGCTCGGAACCCGGCAACGACACCGCGACGCTCGGCATCGAACGCCTGACCACGGTCCGGGCGGCGATCGAGTGCGCCATCGACGAACCACCGATCCTCACCGACGAGGACGTGCTGGTGCTGATGGACGCACTCGCCGATCACCGGGTCCGGGACGCCTGCCTCGTCCAGGAGGACGAGGACCACCGGCTCGGCGCCGAACGGCTCTGGACCGCGCTGGTCCGGGCGACGCCCAGCCCGGAACGCGCCGAACCGGCCAGCCTGCTCGCCTTCTACACCTACCTGCGCGGCGACGGCGTGCTCGCCGGAATAGCGCTGGAACAGGCCGAGAAGGCCGATCCCGGCCACCGGCTGACCGTGCTGCTCAGGGAATCCCTGCTCGCCGGCCTGCCCCCGCACCACCTGCTCAAGGCATGCACCAACGCCGCCGACCGCGCCAACCACCTACTGACCCAGGAGCGCCCATCATGACCACTCCCAGCATCGTCCGATCAGGCGCCGGTACGTGCCTTCGTGAACGTCCACGCGTCCCGGACGATCTCGGTGATGTCGGCCTTGCTCGGTTCCCACTTCAGCTCGTTGCGGGCCTTGTCGCTGGAAGCGACCAGCACGGCCGGGTCACCGGGCCGGCGCGGCGCGACGTTCGCCGGGATCTCGTGCCCGGTGACCGCGCGGCAGGTGTCGATGACCTGCTTCACCGAGAAGCCGGTGCCGTTGCCGAGGTTGTAGATCTGGTGCTCGCCCGGCGTCGCGTGGTCCAGCGCGAGCAGATGCGCGTCGGCCAGGTCGGTGACGTGGATGTAGTCCCGGACGCAGCTGCCGTCCTCGGTCGGGTAGTCCTCGCCGTAGATGGCGACGCTTTCCCGCTGGCCGAGCGCGACCTGCAGGACGATCGGGATGATGTGGGTCTCGGGCATGTGCCGCTCGCCGAACCGCCCGTGCGCACCGGCCACGTTGAAGTACCGCAGGCTGACCGCGGCCAGGCCGTGCGCGGCGGCGTAGGAGGTCATCGCGTTGTCGATGGCGAGCTTGGTCGCACCGTAGGTGTTGGTCGGTCGGGGCGCCGCGGTCTCGACGATCGGCACCACCTCCGGCTCACCGTAGGTGGCCGCGGTGGAGGAGAAGACCAGGCGTGGCACGGAGTGCCTGCGGATCGCCTCAAGCAGTCGCAGGGAGGTGACCACGTTGCCGTACCAGTACTTCGCGGGGTCCTTCATGGACTCGGCGACCAGCGACTTGGCCGCGAAGTGCAGCACACCGTCGAAGCCCTCGGGCAGCAGCGTGTCGGCGATCTCGGCGATGTCGCCCTCGACGAACCGGCAACCGTCCGGCACCGCGTCCGCGTGCCCGGTGGACAGGTCATCGACGACAACAACATCATGGCCGGCTTCGATCAGCCTCGCGGCGCACACGCTCCCGACATAGCCTGCGCCACCGGTCACGAGCAGCTTCACCGTGTTCCTCGCCTTCATCACTGTCGATACAGCCGATCACTGACTCGATCCAACGGACCCAGTGTGCCCGGTGGCGTCCCGACGGCGAGCGGGCCCCCGGTGGAGGCCCACCTGCCTGCGGGTCTGCGAGAAGTACGGAATCGGCTACTGATCGCGACCGGCGCCCGCGGCGGGCACCGCGGTGAACAGCCGGGGAGCGGCGAACCCGTGTTCGACGAACGCGGCATTGACCCGCTGTTCGACCTCGGTCCGGACGTCCGCGCCGACCAGTGCGATGGCCGATCCGCCGAAGCCGCCGCCCATCATCCGGGCGCCCAGCGCGCCCGCGGCCAGTGCCGTGTCGACCGCGACGTCGAGTTCCACAGCGGACACCCGGTAGTCGTCGCGGAGGCTCGCATGCGACAGCGTGAGCAAGGGACCGACCTCGGCGAGCTTGCTGGCCCGCAGCAGTTCGACGGTGTCCAGCACCCGGGCGTTCTCGGTGACCGCGTGCCGGACCAGCGGCGCCAGTTCGGCCGGCAGCTTGGCGAGTGCCTCGCCGAGACCGTCCACGGTGATGTCCCGCAGGGCCGGCACGCCGAGGATCTCGGCGGCGCGTTCGCAGCCGCGCCGGCGGTCGCCGTACTCGGAGTCGCCCAGCGCGTGGTTGACCCGGGTGTCGATGATCAGCACCTCGAGCCCGTCGGCGGCGGCGTCGAAGGGCACCTGCTCCGCCGCGCCGGACCGAACGTCGAGGAACAGCACGTGCGCCTCGGTGCAGCACATCGACGCGGTCTGGTCCAGCACGCCGCTGGGCACGCCGACGAAGCGGTTCTCGGCCTGGTGCGCCCATTCCGCGATCTGCGCCCGTTCGGCGTAGCCCGGCCCGATCTCGTGGCCGGCGAGGCCGAGCAGCGCGAGTGCGATGGCGCACTCCAACGCGGCCGAAGAGGACAGTCCGGCGCCGGCCGGCACGTTCCCGGCGATCACGAGGTCGGCGCCGCCGGAGATGTCGGCTTGGTCGAGGTCGCGCAGCACCCAGGCGACACCGGCCGGATAACTGGCCCACCCGGTCGGCATGCCCGGCGTCAGCTCGGCGATGAGCATCGGATCGGCCTGCTGCGGCCTTCCGTCGTCGCCGACGGTGCTGACCAGGATGCGGCCGTCGGTACGCGGCGCCGCGGCGACCGCGGTCCGGTGCGGCAGCGCGAAGGGCAGCACGAAGCCGTCGTTGTAGTCGGTGTGTTCGCCGATCAGGTTGGCCCGCCCAGGCGCGGACCACACCCCCTGTGGCGCACGGTCATGAAGTTCGCGGAACGCGTCCAGCGCGCGATCGGTGGGGCTCACCGAGCGTGCACCAGGACAGCGTGCGCGACAGCGGTCTGGATCCGGGCGGCGTCGCCGTTCCCGCGAACCTCGACGGTGCCGGCGCGGTCGCCGATCGGCGACACGTCGATCGTGCCGCCGGGCACCACGCCGATCTCCTTCAGCTCGGTCATCAGTCCGGTGTCGAGCTGCACGTGCTCAGCGATGCTGCGGATCTCGACCCGGCCGCCGCCGCGCCGCGCGACCTCGTCGACGCGGACCAGGTCCGGTCCGAGCGGGGGCGCGGCCTCACCGGCGCCGAGCTTGTCCAGGCCGGGGATCGGGTTGCCGTACGGGGACGTGGTCGGGTGGTCGAGCAGCTGCACGAGCTTGCGCTCGACGGCCTCGCTCATCACGTGCTCCCAGCGGCAGGCTTCGCTGTGCACGTTCTCCCACTCCAGACCGATCACGTCGACGAGCAGACGTTCGGCGAGGCGGTGCTTACGCATGACCGCGATCGCCAGCTCGCGCCCGTGATCGGTCAGCTCAAGGTGCCGGTCGTCAGCCACCAGCAGGAGGCCGTCCCGTTCCATGCGGGCCACGGTCTGGCTGACCGTGGGACCGCTCTGGCCCAATCGCTCGGCGATCCGGGCGCGCAGCGGCACCACACCCTCTTCCTCCAGCTCATAGATCGTCCGGAGGTACATTTCGGTGGTGTCGATGAGGTCGTTCACACCAATCCCCTAACGTCTTTGACAATGGTAGTCGTATCCGCCGACAACATCCGAATGTCGGTGGCGCGCGAACGCGGCAAGATGACCGGGTGCGCCCTCTGATCAGCACGGCCGAACTGGCCGAACAACTCACGGAAGCGACCCCACCGGTCGTGTTGGACGTCCGCTGGAAGCTCGGCGGCCCGTCCGGCCGACTCGACCACGCCAAAGGGCACCTGCCCGGTGCGGTGTTCGTCGACCTGGACACCGACCTCGCCGCACCGCCCGGCCCGGGTGGCCGGCACCCGCTGCCCGACCCGGCCGACCTGCAGCGTGCCCTGCGCGCCGCCGGTGTTCGGGCCGAGCACCCGGTCGTCGTCTACGACGCGGCCGACGGCTCGGTCGCGGCCAGGGCCTGGTGGTTGCTGCGTTGGTCGGGACATCAGGAAGTCGCGGTACTCGACGGCGGCTACGCCGCCTGGGTCGACGAAGGAAGGGAGGTGAGCACCGAACCGGCCGAACCCGAGCCGGGCGACATCGAGGTGCGGCCGGGCGGCATGCCCGTGCTGGACGCGGTGGAAGCGGCCCGACTGGCCAGGGAGGGCATCCTCCTGGACGCCAGGGCGCCCGAACGCTATCGAGGCGACGTCGAACCGATCGACCCGCGTGGCGGCCACATTCCCGGTGCCGACAACGCACCGTTCGCCGGCCACCTCGGCCAGGACGCGCGCTGGCAGGCGCCCGCGGCGCTGGCCGAGCGCTTCCGGCAGATCGGCGTGCGGGCGGACGAGCCCGTCGGCGCCTACTGCGGCTCGGGCGTGACCGCTTCCTCTGTGGTGCTCGCTCTGGAGGTCGCCGGTCTGACCACGGCCGAACTGCCGGCCGCGCTCTACGCCGGGTCCTGGTCGAACTGGTGCGTCGACGAGTCCCGGCCCGTCGCGACCGGCGCCGACCCGGGCTGACCGGCCGGGCGTGGCGGGCAGGATTAGGGTCGCCGTATGGGCGCCTCGGCCGAAGTGGTGTGGGATGAGTCCTTGCTCGCCTACGACATGGGCGACGACCATCCACTGAATCCGGTGCGCCTGGCGCTCACCATCCGGCTCGCCACCGCGCTCGGCGTGCTCGACGGGGTTTCGCTGCGCAAGCCCGAACCGGCCTCGGACGAGGAGATCGAACGGGTTCACGACGCGGGCTACATCGCCGCCGTGAAGGCCGCGCCGGAGTCGCGGTTCGATGTCGGCCACGGACTGGGCACAGCGGATAATCCGATCTTTCCGGGCATGCACGAGGCGTCCGCGCGCGTGGTGGGCGGTTCGTTACTGGCCGCCGATCTGATCATTCAGGGCGCGACGGACCGGGCGGTGAGCATCGCCGGTGGGTTGCACCATGCGATGCCCTCGCACGCGGCCGGGTTCTGCGTCTACAACGACTGCGCGGCGGCCATCGCGCGCATGTTGGACGCGGATATCGAGCGCGTCGCCTACGTCGACACCGATGTGCACCACGGCGACGGGGTGCAGGCGGCGTTCTACGACGAGCCGCGCGTGCTGACGATCTCGATCCACCAGGATCCGCGCACGCTCTGGCCGGGCACCGGCTACACCCGCGAACTGGGCACCGGCGATGCCGAGGGGCGGGCGGTCAACCTTCCGCTGCTGCCGGGCACCGGGGATGCCATGTGGCTGCGGGCGTTCAACGCGGTGGTGCCCTCGCTGCTGGAGCAGTTCGGGCCGACCGTCCTGGTGACCCAGTGCGGTGTGGACAGTCACCGGACCGATCCGCTGGCCGACCTCGGACTCACCGTCGACGGGCATCGCGCGATCTACCGGACGCTGCGCGATCTCGCCGTACGCTACTCCGGCGGAAGGTGGCTTGCGCTGGGCGGCGGCGGGTATGACCTGGTCAGGGTGGTGCCGAGGTCGTGGACGCACCTCCTGGCGACCGTGCTCGACCGCGATGTCGAGCCGTCGACCGAACTGCCGCGCGCATGGCTGGACGTGGCCGAGCGGGTCGCGCCCGGGTTGCCGTTGCCCTCGACGATGACCGAAGAGGCAGACGTCAGCTTCGAGCCATGGGGCGGCGCCACCGGCGAGCCGGTGGACATCGCGATTCGTGACACGAGGCGGGCGGTGTTCCCGCTCTACGGCCTCGACCCGGACGATCCAAGGGACTGACCGGAGCGCACAATGTCCGATGTGGACAGTGTAGACAGTGCAGACAGTGTGGGGAAGCTCGACCCGTACGACTACCCGAAACACTGGGAAGCCGACGTGCTGCTGTCCGACGGCGGCACGGTCCACCTGCGACCGATCACGCCGGACGACGCGCAGCTGATCGTCGGGCTGCACAGCCGGTTGTCGGACCGGACGCGGTATTTCCGCTATTTCGGCGCGTATCCGCGGATTTCCGAGCGCGATCTCAAGCGGTTCAGCGTTGTCGATCACCATGGCCGGGTCGCTATCGGCGCGTTTCTCGGGCACGAGCTGATCTCGGTCGGCCGCTACGAGCAGCTCGACGACGGCGACTCGGCCGAGGTCGCGTTCGTCGTCGAGGACGCCCACCAGGGGCGCGGCATCGGCTCGATCCTGCTGGAGCATCTCGCGGCCGCCGCGGGCGAGCGCGGGCTGCGCAGGTTCGTCGCCGAGGTGCTCGCGGAGAACCGGCAGATGGTTCGGGTCTTTCGGGAGGCGGGCTACCGGGTGAGCCGCGAACTGGATGCGGGCGTACTGCACCTGGAGTTCGCCATCGACCCGACCGAGCGGTCGGTCGCCGTGCAGCGGGCGCGGGAACAGGCGGCCGAGGCGCGCAGCGTGCACAACCTGTTGCATCCGGGGTCGGTCGCGGTGATCGGGGCGTCGACCGATCCGAGCAAGATCGGCTACGCGGTGCTCACGAACCTGCTCTCGGCGGATTTCACGGGACCGGTGTACCCGGTGAACTCCGAGCATCGGTCGGTACGCGGGGTCAGGGCGTATGCCTCCGTGCTGGACATTCCGGACCAGGTCGATCTGGCCGTGGTCGCGGTGCCGGCGGCGGGCATGGACGACGTGCTGGATGCCTGTCTTGCCAAGGGAGTGCGGACGCTCGTCGTGCTGTCCGCCGGGTTCGCCGATGTGGGCCCTGCCGGCTTGGCCGCCGAGCGCAAACTGGTGGCGGCCGCACGGGCGCACGGGATGCGGGTGGTCGGGCCGAACGCGCTGGGCGTGTTGAACAACGACCCGTCGGTGCGGCTCAACGCGACATTGGCGCCTCGGCTGCCCGCGCCTGGGCATACCGGGTTCTTCTGCCAGTCGGGCGCACTGGGCATCGGGATCCTGGCCGACGCGGCCACGCGCGGGCTGGGGCTCTCGACGTTCGTGTCCGCGGGCAACCGGGCCGACGTGTCCGGCAACGACCTGTTGCAGTACTGGGCGACCGATCCTGCGACCAAGGTCGTGCTGCTCTACCTCGAGTCGTTCGGCAATCCGCGCAAGTTCGCGCGGCTGGCGCGCAGGCTGGCCCGGCACAAGCCGATCGTGGCGGTGAAGTCCGGTCGGCACGGGGTGCGGCCGGGCCTGGCGGCGAACTCGGTCGAACTGGACGAGTCGAGCGTGCGGGCGTTGTTCGAGCAGGCCGGGGTGATCCGGGTCGAGTCGCTGGCGCAGCTGTTCGACACCGCGTTGCTGCTGGCCAACCAGCCGTTGCCGGCCGGGAATCGGGTCGCGGTGGTGGGCAACTCGACGGCGATCGGGCTGCTCGCCGCGGACACCATCGCGGCGGAGGGCCTGGTGCTGGCGTTCGATCCGGTGGACACCGGGCCGCAGGCGTCGCCGGAGGAGTTCGCGGCGGCGGTGCGCGAGACGTTGCGGCGCGACGACGTGGACGCGGTGGTCGTGGTGTTCGTGCCGCCGCTGGTGGTGCCGGGTGCGGCGTACGCGTTGGCGCTGCGCGAGGTGGTGACCGGCGAGGACGCGGTCGCCAAGCCGATCGTGTCCACCTTCCTCGCGGTCGCGGGGGTGCCGAGCGAGTTGGCGGTGACCGGGCCGGACGGGTCGCCTGGTTACGGGTCGGTGCCGTCGTACTCGAGCCCGGAACGGGCGGTGCTGGCGCTGTCGAAGGTGAGCCGCTACGCGCGCTGGCGGGATCGGCCACGCGGCGAGTTCCACCGGCCGGACGGGATCGACGTTGCCGCGGCCCGGGAGATCGTGGACGGGATCATGTCTGAAGTGGACGGTGAGGCGCGGGTGCTCACCGATGGGCAGAGCGTGCGGCTGTTGGCCTGTTACGGGATCGAGGTCGTCGACTTTCGGCTGGTGCACGACGAGAGCGAGGCGGTGACGGCGGCGCGGGAGCTGGGCCTGCCGGTCGCGGTGAAGTCGACCAGCCAGCGGTTGCGGCATTCCGTCGACCTGGCGGGGGTTCGGCTGGATCTGGGCAGCGCGGACGCGGTGCTGGCCGCTTATCGGGATCTTGTCGCGGTGTCCGGAGCGGGCGAGATGATCGTGCAGCGGATGGTGCCGCGCGGCACGTCCTGCGTGATCGGGTTGCAGGACGACCCGTCGTTCGGCTCGCTGGTGTCGTTCGGACTGTCCGGCATCGTCAGCGACCTGCTGGGAGACCGGGCCTATCGCGCGGTTCCGTTGACCGATGCGGACGCGGCTGGGCTGATCACCGAGCCGAGGGCGGCGCCGCTGCTGGCCGGGTATCGCGGCGGGGAGCCGGTGCACAGCGGCGCGCTGGCCGAGTTGCTGTTGCGGGTCAACGCGATCGCCGAGGACCTGCCCGAGGTGCGCAGGCTGGTGCTGGACCCGGTGCTGGCCGCGCCGAGCGGCGCCGCGGTGAGCAGCGCCGTGATCGTGCTGGGGTCGCCGCCCTCGCACGCCGACGCGGGACCGCGCCGGCTGCGGACTGTGGCCGAGCCGACGATCTGATTCACCTGGCGAAGGGCTCCATCACAAACACCGCTCGAAGGTGTGGTGAAGTCCGCTGACCGTGGCAAAGCCGTAGGGTGATCCGGTGACCGCCGCGGGGCCGGTACGGGCCGGGATACCAGAGCATGGCCGGGTGCCGCGCTACTACGCGGTCAAGGTGCAGTTGCTGGAGTTGATCGAGGCGCTCGGGGTCGGCGCGATGCTGCCGGCCGAGCGGGAACTGGCCGAGCGGTTCGGGGTTTCCCGGATCACGCTGCGGCAGGCCGTCGGCGAGCTGGTGCTGGAGGGGCGGCTGATCCGCCGGCAGGGGAGCGGCACATTCGTGTCGCCACCGAAGCTGGTGCAGCGGTTGTCGCTGGCCAGCTATGCCGAGAGTATGCGCAGGCACGGCGTTGAGCCGGGGCGGTATCTGATCACCACCGAAACCCTCCCGGCCGATCAGGGGCTGGCCGACGATCTCGGCATCGAGCCCGAGGCCGGGGTGCTGCACCTGGAACGGGTGGTGACCGCGGACGGCGAGCGGGTCGGGTTGGAGTCGTGCTATCTGCCGGCGGAGCGGTTTCCGGACCTGTTCGGCAGATTCGACCCGGCGACCTCCCTGTACGCGTTCCTGAGCGAACAGTGCGGGGTGGTCTTCGCCGCGGCCGAGGAGCGGCTGGAGACGGTGCTGGCCACGCCGAGGGAAGCGCTGTTGATCGGCACCAATCCGGCGTTGCCGATGCTGCTGCTGCACCGGGTCTCCTACGACGCCGACGCGCGGCCGATCGAGCGGGTGCGGTCGCTGTACCGGGGGGACAGATTCAGTTTCGCGACCCGACTTACCGGGGAATCCGCTGGTGAAGGGGATCACACAAGCTAAGGTAACAGATTGATAACTCATCTAGTCCACGCCTGCTGTTCATCTCGCCTTCGAGGCAGAGTCATCGATGGTTCGTAACCGGAGATGAGGGTGAGGCTCATGCGGATCGTGATCGTTGGTGGCGGCGTGCTGGGCACCATGCACGCCTGGCACGCGGTGCGGCGGGGCCATCAGGTACTGCACCTCGAGCGGGAACTGGAGGCGCGCGCCGCGTCGGTGCGCAACTTCGGGCTGGTCTGGGTGAGCGGCAGGGCCAACGGGATCGAGTTGGACACCGCGCTGCGCGCCCGCGAACTGTGGGCGGAGATCGGCGCGACCGTGCCTGCAGTCGGGTTCCGGGCCAACGGGTCGCTGACCATGCTGCGCACCGAGGCCGAACTGGCCGTCGCCGAGCAGACCGTGGCCAGGGACGACGCGGTGCCGCGCGGGTTCACGCTGCTCAGTGCGGACAAGGCGCGGGCGCTCAATCCCGCGCTGCGCGGCGAGTTCCTGGGCGCGCTGCACTGCCAACTGGATGGTGCGGTCGAGTCGCGAGTGGTCATGCCGGCGTTGCGGGCGGCGTTGGCCGAGACCGGGCGGTACGAGTGGCTGCCGGGGCGGGAGGCGCGCGCGATCGGGCAGGTGTCCGTTCGCGACGATCACGGTGACGTGCACGCTGGTGATCTCGTGCTGCTGTGCACGGGCGCGACACTGTCCGGATTGGTCCGGGAGCTCGCGTCGGACCTGCCGTTGCGTCGGGTTCGGCTACAGATGATGCAGACCGAGCCGCTCGGCGAGCCGCTGGCGACGTCGGTCGCGGACGGGGACAGCCTGCGCTACTACCCGGCGTTCCAGGGCAGCGCGCTGGACGAACTGCGCGCGGGCCAGCCGCAGGAGGCGATCGCGGCGGAGCATCGGATGCAGCTGTTGATGGTGCAGCGGCTGGACGGCGGCCTGACCATCGGCGACACGCACGGCTATGCCGAGCCGTTCCCGTTCGACCTGCACGACGATCCCTACCAGCACCTGACCGGAGTCGCCGAAGCGCTGCTGGGACGGCCACTGCCGAGGGTGCTGCGTCGGTGGGCGGGTGTGTACTGCGAGCGTGTCGACACCGGACACGTCGCACTGCGGCAGCAGGTCGCGGATGGCGTCGTGCTGGTGACTGGGCCCGGTGGGCGTGGGATGACCTGTTCCCCGGCCATTGCGGAATCGACTGTTGAGGAGCTTGAACTGTGAGCGGAGCGGAGCCTGCGGAGTGAACTTACGAACACAGGGAGTGGTGAGTGATCAGATCGAACTGGTCGTGCTGGACATGGCCGGCACGACCGTTGTCGATGACGGGCTGGTGATCCAGGCGTTCACGGCCGCGGTCGGGGCCGTCGGCGTTGCCGAGCACGGGCCCGAGTTCGACCGGATGTTGGCCTATGTCAACGAAACCATGGGCCAGTCCAAGATCGTGGTGTTCCGCGCGCTGCTGGGCGGCGACGAGGAACGCGCCCAGTCGGCCAACGCCGCGTTCGAGGCTCGCTACGGGCAGTTGATCCAGAGTGGACAGTGCACGCCGATCAAGGGCGCCGAGGCGACCATCAGGGCGTTGCGGGCGCAGGGGCGCAAGGTCGCGTTCACCACCGGGTTCGGCCGGGAGACGCAGGAGTCGATCCTGACCGCGCTGGGCTGGGAGCACCTTGCCGACGTGGCGCTCACGCCCGCCGACGCCGGTCGCGGCAGGCCCTTCCCGGATCTGGTGCTGGCGGCCGTGCTGCGCACGCAGGCCACCGACGTGCGCAACGTGGCCGTTGTCGGCGACACGCCGTCCGATGTGCTCACCGGGCTGCGCGCGGGCGCGTCGATCGTGGCCGGGGTGCTGACCGGTGCGAGCGACAAGCACGAGCTGGAGCTGGCCGGCGCGACGCACGTGCTGAACTCGGTGGTGGAGCTGCCCGGCATCCTGCGTTGAGGACTGAGTTGAGGACCGCGTTGAGCGCGGGCCGGGAATAGAGTGCGTCACATGGCCAAGAAGGTCTCGATCACCAGGACCGTGCGCCTGCCGGCCGCGCGGATCTTCGACGCGCTGACCGACCCGGCCCAGCACCCGTTGATCGACGGATCCGGCTCGGTGCGGGGCACGCACGGTGACACGACGGCGCGGCTGCGGCTGGGCGACACGTTCGGCATGGACATGCGGCTCGGCGTGCCGTACCGCATCACGAACCGGGTGGTGGAGTACGAAGAGGGCAGGCTGATCGCCTGGCGGCACTTCGCAGGCCACCGGTGGCGCTGGGAGCTGACGCCGGTCGACGAGCAGACCACCGAGGTCACCGAGACCTTCGACTACACGACCGCGACCGTGCCCTTCGTGCTCGAACTGCTCGGCTTCCCCGAACGCAACCGCAAGGGCATCCAGGCGACCCTGGACCGGCTGGAGACCGTGCTCACGGACAAGTGAGATGCAACCTCGGAGCGGGGTCGTACCGTCCTGTAGACATGACACGCCTTCGGGGTCCGCTGCTCGGCATCGCCGTACTGGCGCTGCTCGCGGTGGGTTGCGCGGGACGGCCGCCGGTCTCGGCGGGCGGTCCGCCGAGCCTGTCCACGGCGCCGACGACCAGCTCGTCCGTGCCCAGCCTGCCGAACGTGCACCTGCCGGCCGGCGCGGTGCCGGTGGCCGGCGCGAAGGTGGACGCCAGCGGGCTGCCGAACGGGTATCCGCGTCTGGTGTGGACCGAGAACAACGGTGCCACCGTCGGGTTCTTCGCCGAACAGGGCGCCTGCACGACCGCGGGCGCGTCCGTGACGGCGCAGACCGACAGTGCGGTGACCGTGCGGCTGGTGATCACGCGGCCCGCATCGACCAAACCGTGTCCGCTGTACCTGATCGACAAGGAAATGACCGTCAACCTGGCCCGGCCGCTCGGCGACCGGACCGTGATCATGCAAGCCGCGATCGAACGCGGCTGACGCACACCCATCGCTGAAGAGGTGAACGGCATGCTGACCAGAAGACTGGCCGGATCGGCCGCACTGCTGACCGGCGCGACCGTGGTCGCGTTGAGCATCGTGGCGTGCGGGCCGACGGCTTCGTCGTCCGGTGCGCCCGGTTCGATCAGCACCAGTGCCACTCCGACCACGGCCGCATCGGCCGCGCCGACCAGTTCCTCCGGTGCACCGTCGGGCCCGACGCACTACTCGCCGCCCAACGGCGCGAGCCTGCCGGTCGGCACCGTGCCCGTCGGCGGGGCGGGTAACGGGACGCTGGTCCCGCTGCCGCCGTACACGCCGGTGCCGTCCAGCCAGATCAGCGTGGTCGGCATGCCGGCCCAGCAGCCGAGCGGGGTGCAGACCGCCGAGGGCGGCCGGGTGCTGATCTTCCACGAGGAGCAGGCCGGCTGTCAGCAGGTCACCGCACAGCTGGCCGGGCAGGGCGCGAGCCAGGTCGTCGTCGACGTGACCGTCGCGTCCCCCACGACCGCCGGGCGGATGTGCCCGATGATCGTGCGCGTGGTGCCGGTGACGGTCGCGCTGTCCGCGCCGCTGGGCAACCGGACCGTCGTGTTCCAGCAGACCCTCAAGCACTGAGGGCGCGGATTCGTCAGCGGCGGAAGGCGATCTGGAGGGTCGGGGCCGAGGTGCCGGCGAAGAAGTCGTTGCCCTTGTCGTCGACGACGATGAACGCGGGGAAGTCCTCGACCTCGATCTTCCACACCGCTTCCATGCCCAGTTCCGCGTACTCCAGCACGTCCACCTTGCGGATACAGTCCTGCGCCAGCCGCGCGGCCGGGCCGCCGATCGAGCCAAGGTAGAAGCCGCCGTTGGCCTGGCACGACTCGGTGACCTGCTGGGAGCGGTTGCCCTTGGCCAGCATCACCATCGACCCGCCCGCCGCCTGGAACTGCGCGACGTAGGAGTCCATCCGGCCGGCCGTGGTCGGGCCGAACGAGCCGGACGCGTAACCCTCCGGGGTTTTCGCCGGTCCCGCGTAGTAGACGGGGTGGTCGCGCAGGTACTGCGGCATGGGCTCGCCCGCGTCCAGCCGCTCCTTGATCTTGGCGTGCGCGATGTCGCGCGCCACCACAAGCGGACCGTTGAGCGAGAGCCGGGTCTTCACCGGCAGCTTCGACAGCGTCGCCAAGATCTCGTCCATCGGCAGGTTCAGGTCGATCCTGACGACCTCGTCGGAAAGGTGCTCGTCGGTGACCTCCGGCAGGAACCGGGCCGGGTCGCGTTCCAGCTGCTCGATGAACACGCCCTTGGGCGTGATCTTCGCCTTGGCCTGGCGGTCGGCCGAGCAGGACACCGCGATGCCGACCGGGCAGGAAGCGCCGTGCCGTGGCAGCCGGATCACCCGCACGTCGTGGCAGAAGTACTTGCCGCCGAACTGCGCACCGATACCGAACTGGCGCGTCATGTCCAGCACCTGCGCTTCGAGATTGGTGTCGCGAATGGCGTGGCCGAGCGCGGAACCCTCGGTGGGCAGGTTGTCCAGGTAGCGGGCCGACGCGAGCTTGGCGACCTTCAGGTTGAACTCGGCCGACATGCCGCCCACCACGATCGCCAGGTGGTACGGGGGACAGGCGGCGGTGCCGAGGCTGCGCAGCTTCTCGTCGAGGAAGCTCGCCAGCCTGCTCGGGTTCAGCAGCGCCTTGGTCTCCTGGTAGAGGAAGGTCTTGTTGGCGCTGCCGCCGCCCTTGGCCATGAACAGGAACTCGTAGGAGGGTTCCGTGCCGGGCGCCGCGTACAGCTCGACCTGGGCCGGGAGGTTGGTGCCGGTGTTGCGCTCGTCCCAGAAGTTGATCGGCGCCAGCTGCGAGTAGCGCAGGTTCAGTTCCTGGTACGCCTCGAAGATCCCCTTGGACAGCGCGGCCTCGTCGGTGCCACCAGTGAGCACGGACTCGGTGCGCTTGCCGATGACGATCGCGGTGCCGGTGTCCTGGCACATCGGCAGGATGCCGCCCGCGGAGATGCACGCGTTGCGCAGCAGGTCGGTGGCGACGAAGCGGTCGTTCGCACTGGCTTCCGGGTCGTCGATGATCGCGCGCAGCTGGGCGAGGTGCGAGGGCCGGAGCAGGTGCTGGATGTCCTTGATCGCCTCCTTGGCCAGCATGGTCAGCACGGCCGGATCGATTTCCAGGAACTCGCGGTCGGCGGCGCGGACGACGCGGACGCCGTCGCTGCTCACCAACCGGTATTCGGTCGTCGTGTCCTTGCCGAGCGGCAGCACTTCGGTGTGCTGGAAGGTGGGGCTGCTGGCGGATGTGGTGGAGGCGGTCACGGGTCGGCGGGCTCCCTTGCGCGCGTTCGACTGGGATTCCGCCGACCGTACCCGAGGGATATTTCGTCGTGGGGAAAGGGA
The DNA here is from genome assembly GCA_035948315.1 of Pseudonocardiaceae bacterium. Taxonomy (GTDB): domain Bacteria; phylum Actinomycetota; class Actinomycetes; order Mycobacteriales; family Pseudonocardiaceae; genus CAJCJE01. The sequence goes on from DASZJG010000072.1 coordinate 146,613, forward strand.
AGTGCGGATCACGCCGCGAGATACGCGGGAGACGCGGAGCGCGACTTCGCCGGAAGGCCGGGCCGGCCCCGACCCGGCCCGACCTCCCGTCGCGCGCGGCGCTCACCACGTGATCCGGTTCGGCCGCGGGGTACTTGGCTTCGACTCAGCTTGGCGTGACGAACTTCACACGTCAACGCCGCCTAACGAGTGAGACGCCGCTCACCTACGTGAACGGCGCCTCAGTCCGGCCAGTTGGTTTCTCTTCAGCTCGCGTAGGCGCGCAGCCGCTCGGCGCGCTCGCCCTGGCGGAGCTTGCTCATCACTTCGCGCTCGATCTGGCGGACCCGCTCGCGGGACAGACCGAACCGCTTGCCGATCTGGTCCAGCGTGTGCGGCTGGCCGTCCTCCAGGCCATAGCGCAGCCGGATCACGGCCTGCTCGCGCTCGTCGAGCGTGGCCAGCACCCGGCGCAGGTCGTCCTGCAGCAGGCCGGAGATGACCGCGCTCTCCGCGTCGGCCGCCTCGCTGTCCTCGATGAAGTCACCGAGCGGGGCGTCCTCCTCGGCGCCGACCGGCATGTCCAGGCTCACCGGGTCACGCGCGTGGTCGAGCAGGTCGGCGACCTTCTCCGCGGTCAGGCCGACCTCCTTGCCCAGCTCCTCGTGGGTGGCCTCGCGGCCCAGCTGCTGGTGCAGGTCGCGCTTGATCCTGGCCAGCTTGTTCACCTGTTCGACCAGGTGGACGGGCAGCCGGATGGTGCGGCTCTGGTCGGCCATGCCCCTGGTGATGGCCTGGCGGATCCACCACGTGGCATAGGTCGAGAACTTGTAGCCCTTGGCGTAGTCGAACTTCTCCACCGCGCGGATCAGGCCCAGGTTCCCCTCCTGGATCAGGTCCAGCAGCGGCATGCCGCGTCCGGTGTAGCGCTTGGCCAGCGACACCACGAGGCGCAGATTCGCTTCGAGCAGGTGGTTCTTGGCCACTCCGCCGTCGCGAACCAAGGCGGCCAGCTCGCCGCGTCGCTTGGGGGACAGCTTGGTCCCGGTCTCCAGCATGTGCTGCGCGAACACGCCTGCTTCGATCCGCTTGGCGAGCTCGACTTCCTGCGCTGCGGTCAGCAGGGCGGTCTTACCGATTCCGTTCAGGTACACCCGGACGAGATCAGCGGCCGGGCCCTGGGCATCAAGGTCCGCCGCTTCCACGTTCACTTCCGGGGCTTCACGGTCCATCGTCGGGACGGTCATGATGCTCCCCTCCCCTGTCGCGGGCTGGCATTCACTCTCACTCGCGCGGCTTTGCGCGTGCCTTTTGCGCTCGGCCGGCAAGTGATCCGGTTGCCTCGCGTTCAGGCTGTACACTTGGAAAACGGGCCTACTCCCGATTTCGTTCCCGAGTTCCTAACCTGTTGACGTCATCGGCGTCACAACGGTTGCTCCACGAAACCTGAGCTTTCGCTGAGAGCCTGGAGTTCCCGTTTCAGTCAGTCTTTCCGCTCACACCTCGACGAGAACCGTGAACGGTCCGTCATTGACGCTTTCCACGGCCATCTCGGCGCCGAAGCGCCCGGTGGCCACGCGCGCACCGCGCGCCCGCAGGTCGTCGACCACGGCTTGGACAAGGGGTTCGGCGATTTCCGGTCGGGCCGCCTGAGTCCACGATGGACGGCGGCCTTTTCTGGTGTCCCCGTACAAGGTGAACTGGCTGACGATCAAAATGGGCGCACCGGTGGTTGCAATCGATTGTTCGTCGGCCAGAATTCGCAACTCGTGCAACTTGCGCGCCATGGTGGTGACAGTCGCTGCCGAGTCATTCGTGCCAACGCCGAGCAGCACCAGCAGACCGGGCTCGTCGATCGCGCCGACGACCGACTGCTCGACCGTGACGCTCGCTCGGGTCACCCTTGCCACTACCGCTCGCACTGTTCTTCTCCTCACAACGCAGCCGGAAAGATCGTTGTTCCCGATTGTCCCGGGGGTGCCCTAGGCAGTCGGTCATCGCGGTGGGACGATGGCCGGACAGGAGCAAACAGGAGGTGACGTCGTGAAGGGTTCGACCGACGACACCCCGATCCTGATCACCGAGGCGCAGCCGTCCTATGACGATCAGCTGTCCTCGCGCAAGCGCAAGTACTTCATCATCATGTTGTCCCGCGTGCCGTGCCTGATCCTCGCCGCGGTGTTCGTCAACACGCCCTGGCTGGCGTTGACGCTGGTGGCGGTGTCCGTGCCGTTACCGTGGATCGCCGTGCTGATCGCGAACGACCGACCGGCTCGCCGGGCCGCGCGGTTCAACCCGTTCCGCCGACAGCAGCCGGTCAAGGAGTTGGAGAGCCGGGATCACCCGGTGATCGAGGGCTGACCTGACGAGGGGTGCGCGCCGAGCCGCCCGACCACGGTTGCACCGGCCGCGACGCCCGCCCGCAACGCCGCCTCCGGGCCTGATCCGCGCAGCCACGCCGCGAGCAGCGCGGCATCGAAGGCATCGCCGGCGCCGGTCGAGTCGACGCAGTCGGCGGCGAGCGCGGCAACCGTGTGGCGGCCGGTTCGGTCCAGCCAGTCCGCGCCGGCATCGCCGCTGGTCACGGCGACCGCGCCGACGACATCGAGCAGTGCCGTGGCCGAATCCGGATCGGTCGAACCGGTCAGCGCGGCCAGTTCCGCCGTGTTCGGCAGCAGCAGGTTGACACCGCGTACGGCGGCCAGAAACGCGTCGCGGTCGGTGAGCAGCACTGCGGACTGCGGGTCGACCGAGGTGCTCAGGCCGGCCGCGCGGGCGGCGCGCAGCATGGCGATGCCGGTGGCCGCCGACCGCTCGTCGAGCAGGACGTAGCCGGACAGGTGCAGGTGAGCGGCCTCGCCGAGCAGTTCGGGCGGGAGATCGCTCGGTCGCAAGTGGGCGGAGGCGCCTCGGTCGGGCAGCATGCTGCGCTGGCCGAGGCCGTCGACCAGTACGACGACGCAGCAGGTGTGCGCGTCCGCGTCGACGGCCAGGGCGCAGCGCACGCCCGCCTCGGTGAGTTCGGCGCGCACCTGGCGGCCGGTCGGGTCGTCGCCGACCCGGCCGACCAGCACCGGCTCGGCGCCCGAGTGCGCGAGCCAGGCCGCGGTGTTCGCAGCCGCGCCGCCGAGTTCGATGCGCACCGATGCGCTGCGGTCGTCGCCGGGCGCGATCGGCGCGTCGTGCTTGGCCAGCACGTCGACGCCGGCATCGCCGACGACGATGACAACCGGCCGGTCCGTCACGTCAGCCGGGCCAGTTCGACCGCGACCTTGGCGGCCAGCGCGGTGTTCGACGCGACCAGTTCCTCGTTCGTGGTCAGGCTGACGCCCTCGCTGTGCGTGTGGAAGTGCTCCAGCAGTACCGGGGTGACGTCCTTGCCGGTGACCTTGTCGCTGGCCAGCAGGTCGAGGCCGCTCTCGAGAAGCTGGTCGTGCAGGTCGGCCGGCATCTCGAACTCGGCCGGCACCGGATTGGCCAGCACGACGCCCGCGCCGCCCGGCGAGGACTGCCGGTGCGCGGCGAACACCGCAGCCGCCTGGCCTGCGTTGTCCACCCGCCAGGGCACGGGGAAGCCGGATTCGCGCAGGTAGAAGGCAGGGAACTGGTCTGTTCGGTAGCCGAGCACCGGGATCGAGCGGGTCTCCAGCACCTCCAGGGTCGCGCCGATGTCGAGCACCGACTTCACGCCGGAGCAGACGACGAGGATCGGGGTGTCGGCGAGCACGCCCATGTCCGCGGACACGTCCCAGGTCTCGTTGGCCCCCCGGTGCACGCCGCCGAGCCCGCCGGTGGCGAACACGCCGATCCCCGCCGAGTAGGCGAGCGCGGTGGTGGCCGCGACCGTGGTCGCGCCGCTGCGGCGCAGGACGCGGGCCGGCGCGATGTCCCGGCGGGAGAGCTTCACCAGGCCGGCGGCAGGGTCGCAGACCCGTTCCAGCTCGGCGTCGGACAGGCCGATGGTCGGGCGGCCGTCGAGCACCGCGATGGTCGCTGGCACCGCGCCGTGCTCGCGGACGATCTGTTCGAGTCGGTGCCCGACCTCCAGGTTGCGGCCCGGGGGCAGGCCGTGCGCGAGCAGCGTGCTCTCCAGGGCGACGACCGCGCCACCTTCCGTCAGTGCGTCGGCGACCTCGTCGGCGATTTTGGCGATACCGGTATCCACGACGGGCCATCTTGCCCGGTGGCATCATGAACGGCGTGACGACCCAGACCTTGCCGGAAACCGATACCCGGCCGGAGACAACGGACGAAACGGGCGAAGACGTCCCGAAGATGTTCCACTACGTGAAGAAGAACAAGATCGCGGAAAGCGCGGTCATGGGCAATCACGTGGTGGCGCTGTGCGGTGAGGTGTTCCCGGTGACCCGTTCGCCGAAGCCCGGTTCGCCGGTGTGCCCGGAGTGCAAGCGGATCTACGAGATGATGCGTCCGGGCGACTGAGCCCGATCGG
>DASZJG010000073.1:0-193222 GCA_035948315.1 Pseudonocardiaceae bacterium
GAGAAAACCTGCGGGATGACCGCCAGGTTGAACGCGAGCTGCACGGCGATGCCGTACGCGGCGATCTGGGTCGAGTCGGACAGCAGCGAGAGCAGCACGCCGTCCGCGCGCCAGTAGACGATCGCGATCAGCATGATCAGCGCGAACGGGACACTCTCCCGCAACAACCGCAGGGTTTCCTTACCGGCGCGGATCAGCCGCAGTGCCACCAGTTTGCGCGCGGCGTGCGTGAGCACGACCAGTCGGATCAGGTTGGGCAACACCTGCACGGCGCACATCGCGAGCAGGCCCGCGTTGGTGAACACCACCAGCACGGACGCGAGCAGGGTGATCAGCCGACCGCCGAACTCGGCCGACGCGACCGCGGAATACCGCACGTGCACATCAAAGACCGGGTTCAGACAACTCGACAGCGCATCGAAAACCAGGCCGCTGGACACGATCAGCACGGCGATCTGCACGGAAACCTGACCGGGATACGCGAAAAATCCGGCAATGGCGGCGGCGATGGCCAACGGAATCGCGTAACCGAGGGAAAATGTCAGGTTGATCCCGACCAGGCGCGGCAGCGACGCATTTTCCCGGCCCGCGACTCGGCGCACAATAACCGTGCCCACACCCACATCGGTGAATGTGTCGAAGAGGCCGACGAACACGACCGCGGTGGTCAGTACCGCATATCCGTGCAGGCCAAGGTATCGGGTCGCGATGACCAGGCTCACCAGGGACAACGGCAGGCCGATCACGCGTGCGGCCACCTGAACCACCACACCGCGCGCGATCGCCGTCGCCCTTTTCGTCACGACCTGATTCTAGTTCGTCCTTGCCGCCGAACATGTTGGCGGGCCGGAGTAGTAGCGTGTCGCCGTGCGGGTATATGTGGAATTTCCCGAAGAACTCGACGTGCCGGAATGGTCGGCTCGTTACCGGCGTGGCGAGGTGCCCGACCTGACCCCGTACGGCCTGCACCGACTCGCCGACGCGGACCTGACCGTCCACTATCGCGCGCCGCTGCGCGGTGCCGCGCTCGGCTGGTTCGCGCGCAAGGTCCGCGGCAGGCTCGGCCAGACCGAGGTGGTCGCCGAGGCGATGGGCATCGCGCGCGAGCAGCGGCGCGGCGCGGATGTGCTGTTGTGCATGGACGAACGCACCGGCCTGCCCGCCGCCCTCACCCCGAACACCCCACCTGTGGTGTCGGGTCTTGCCTGGCTGGACAGCCCGCAAACGCTCAACCGGACCCACGCGAAACTGGCCGGCCGCGCGCTGCGGCGGATGGCCGCCGTGTTCACCCAGACCCCCGGCCTCGCCCCGGACCTGGTCGCGGACTGGGACCTGCCGCCGGACCGCGTGCACGAGATCACGCTGGGCATCGACGCCGATTTCTACGCCCGCCAACCGTGGCCGGTCAGCGCCGGCAACAGTTTCGTGGTGGCCAGCGCGGGCGACGACCGGCTGCGCGACCACTCGACCCTGATCGCGGCGATCCGGGAACTGCGCGCGGACGGTGTGGACGCGACCCTGGAACTGGCCACGACCAGCCCGGTCGACCTGCCCGCCGACCTGGGTAGGCTGCACGCGCGGAGAATGGGCGGCGAGATGCGTCAGGTGTATCGACGGTCCACTGTGGTCGCTGTCGCGCTCGCGCCGAACAAGGTCGGTTCCGGGCTGACCGTCGCGCTGGAGGCGATGGCCAGCGGCAGGCCGGTGGTCGTGACCGCGAATCCGGGCATGTCGGGCTATGTCGAGCACGGCGTGACCGGTCTGCTCGTGCCGCCGAACGATCCGGCCGCGATGGCGTCGGCCATCGGCGGGCTGCTGGCCGATCCGGTGCGGGCCAGGGAGATGGGCCGCGCCGGCCGGGTGGCAGTCGAAGCGCGGTTCACCAGCCGGCACATGGCGCGGGACCTGGCCGGCCTGCTGCACCGGACTATCGAGGTCTGACCCGCTCGGCCAACTGTTCGAACACGACCCGTTGCAGGAACAGCGGATTGCCGGCCACGTAGCGGCCGAACAGCCTGCGCGGCTCGCGGGCCAGCCGGTACATCCACTCGATACCGGCGGAGCGCATCCACACCGGCGCGCGCGGCACCCGTTGCGCGGCGAAGTCGAGGAACGCGCCGACCGCGACACCGAGCACGGCGCCGGTCTCCGCGAGGTGATCGGCCAGCCACAGTTCCTGCTGCGGGTTGCCCATGCCGACCAGCAGCACCCGTGCGTTGCTGGCGCGGATCCGCGCGAGGAGCGCGGGCAGGTCGGCGCCGTCGAAGTAGCCCGGTGCGCAACCGGCGACGGTGAGGCCGGGAATGTCGCCGCGCAAACGTTCGGCAGCGGCCTGCGCGACACCTGGTGCGCCGCCGAGCAGGAAGACCGACGCGCCGCACTCGACGGCGGCCAGCAGCACCTTGGGGGTGAAGTCGGTGCCGTTGAGGTTGGCCGGGAAGGTCAGGCCGCGCAGCCGGGCGGCGAGCGCGAGGCCGGAGCCGTCGTTGAGCACCAGGTCGGCCTCGCGCAGCACGCGCAGGAACTCCTCGTTGCGGCTGGCCACGTTGAGGGTGTGCGCGTTGGCGTAGGCGAGCACGGCGGGTTCGCGGCCGTTGAGCAGTCGGCGGACCTCGGTGAGGGCGGCGTCCACGTCGAGGACGGCGACGCCGACACCGAGCACGGTGGTGGTGGGGATGTGCGAGCGCATACCGGTTCCCGTCAGGTCGGGGTACGACGAAGGCGATGCAGGGCGCCGGTGAGGCCGACGAGAATCGCGGCCAGCGCGCTGATCTGAAGGAATCCCGCGGTGTCCAGGATCAGGTTGATCACCGCGTAGGCGGCGACGCTCGCGCCGAGCGCGGCGCCGAGATCGCGATGGGTGGTGCTTCGGGTGAACGCGGCCCAGGCGGCGGCACCGAGGTAGCACAGGAAACCGACCAGGCCGACGATGCCGGTTTCCACCAGCAGGCCGAGGTACTGGTTGTCCAGGACCGGATAGTGGCTGGTGTCGTAGCTGCCGAGGCCGAGACCGAACACGGGATGCGCGTCGAACAGCGCGTAGGCGACCTGGCGGGCGAGGGTACGGTGCAGCAGCGAGTCGTCGCCGCTGCCCTGGGTGAACAGCCTGACGAACAAGCCGATCACGCCACCCTTGGCGACGAGCAGCGCGAGCACGCCGACGACCGCGCAGCCGAGCACGACCGCGGTGCGGCGCAGCGGCCAGTAGAGCGCGAGGACGACGAACTCGACGGCGAGCCCGACGAAGAAGCTGCGCGAAATGGACAGCGCGCCCGCCGCGCCGATCAACGCCAGTGCGATCAGCCATGGCCACCGACGGGTTGCCGCGAGCAGGCAGTGGACGGCGAGCGGGAACAGGACGGTCATCACCGCGGCGAGTTCCAGCGAATGCGCGGCGGTGCCCTGCGCGCGGGTGATGCCGTCGCGCGGGATCGGCTGCCCGAGGGCGGGGGTGGCGCGCAGGCCGGGCGGCGTGATCGCGGCCAGGTCGACGTGGCCGACGACGCCGAGCACGGCGCAGCCCGCGCCGATCGCGCCCGCGATGACCAGCCAACGCACCAGTCGGTGGAGTTCCTCGGGGGTGTGCACGGTGTCCATGACGAACACGGCGAGGCCGGCGAGCACGGCCGGTACGAGCAGTGGCGAGGTGTCCGGCGGTGGCGTGAAACTCTGATGTTCCAACAGGGCCAGGTAACCGACGACCTGGGTGAGCAGCACGCCGCCGATCGCGAACCGGACGGGTAGCGCGCCGGTGCCGATATTCCTCAGCCGGAGGGCTTTGCCGAGCAGCCAACAGATCCCGGCGATCAGCGCGAGCAGGTAGGCGGGGCTCAGGCCGAGTCCGGTGCTGGGCACCACGTTGTCCTGGCGCAGGCACAGCAGGGCGATGATCGCCACGATCAGGAAGGGCACCGCGTGGTTGCGGCGCAGGGTTTGCCCGGTTTCGGGCAGCGCAGGGTCGAGCAGCCCGGGTCTGTCGCCGACCGCGTTAGTCACCGCTGCCCACCGACACGGTTTCCGGTTCGATGGTCTCGGTTGCCGGCGCGGTCCGGAACTTCGGCAGTCGGGCGGGCAGGAACCGGTCGAGCAGCGCGATGACGAGCAGGGCGAGGACGAACACCAGAATCGCGGCCAGGCCGCCGGCTTTGAGCATGCCGCTTGCGCTCGCGGTCGCGGTGACCGGCGGGACGATCACGGCAAGGCGCATCAGCAAAGCTGAGGGAACCTGGGGCTGCATGGCGCGCAACTGGGCGCCGAGCGCATTGACCATAGCGGTGGCCGCGGCCTTCGCGTCGGCCTGCGCGCTCGCGGTCGCAGTGATCTGGATGAACGGCGTGTCGTTGCCGGGGTCGTTGGTGGTGTTCAGGACGGTCGCGGTGCCGCCGTCGGAGGCGTTCGACACCGCGTCCACGATGGCCGGTGTGCCGGCCGCGTAGACCAGGGTCGAGGCGACCTGGATGGAGCCACTGTCCAGCGATGCCAACGGGTTCACCGGCGTGGTCTCGCCCGGTTGGGTGGGCGGCGGGAGCACGAGCACGCCCGCCTGCGCGGTGTAGCTCGCCGGGGTCAGCACGACCACGACGCCGCCGACAACCAACGCGAGCACGGCGCCGAGCAGGACGAGCGGCCACCGCAGAGCCAATCGGCGGAGCAGTTCACGGCCGTCCACGGCAAATCCCCTTCGAATGGACACAAAGGACAATAAAAATGCGATCTTCAGCAGGAGCCGCGCGGATGCTATCGGATGCGAAATTCTGGGCCACGTTTGAGAAAAACCAGCTTTGACCTGCCGTCCCACCCGAATGCGTCACCCGAATGTGCGACACCGCGCCTTTCTTCACTCGAAAGGGTTCGTTTTCCGGATGCGTCACCTGAAAGGAAAGCGGAACCCACCGGCTAACATCCGTGCGCGGTCACTGGACCCATTTCGCGAACCGAGAAGGCGGCGATGTTCGACCCGCAGCCGATGAACCGCCCGGACGCCGGCAACGGTTTCCAGCGCTCGACCGCGTTGCAGGCGCGGCTGCACGCGCTGGTGCCGGGCGGCGCGCACACCTACGCGCGCGGGGACGACCAGTATCCGGTCGGCATGGCGCCGGTGCTGTGCCGAGGTCGCGGCGCGCGGGTGTGGGACGTGGACGGGAACTGTTTCGTCGAGTACGGCATGGGTCTGCGCTCGGTCACGCTCGGGCACGCCTATCGCCCGGTGATCGAGGCGGTGCGCCGCGCGCTCGCGGACGGCAACAGCTTCACCCGCCCGACCGACCTGGAACTGAGCGCGGCCGAGGATTTTCTGGCCATGGTGCCGTTCGCGGACATGGTGAAGTTCACCAAGAACGGCTCGGACGCGACGACGGCCGCGGTACGCCTGGCTCGCGCGGCGACCGGCCGGGATCTGGTGGCAGCGTGCGACCAGCCGTTCTACTCGGTCGATGACTGGTTCATCGGCATGGTCGGCATGAACGCGGGCGTGCCGGAATCCGCGCGGTCGCAGACGTTGCGCTTCCGCTACAACGATCTCACCTCGCTCGCCGAGCTGTTCGCCGCGCATCCGGACGAGGTCGCCTGCGTGATCCTGGAACCCGCGACCGCGCTCGCCGAACCCGCGCCCGGTTTCCTGGCCGGGGTGCGCGCGCTGTGCGATCGGCACGGGGCGGTGCTGGTCTTCGACGAGATGATCACCGGGTTCCGCTGGGCGAGCGGTGGCGCGCAGTCGGTGTACCGGGTGCGGCCGGACCTGTCCTGTTGGGGCAAGGCGATGGGCAACGGTTTTCCGGTGTCGGCGTTGGCCGGCAGGCGCGAGCTGATGGAACTCGGCGGCCTGCGCACCGAGCGCAGGCGCGCGTTCCTGCTGTCGACAACGCACGGTCCGGAACGGTCGGCGCTGGCCGCGTTCCGCGCGGTCGCCAAGGCGTACCACCGGACCGATCCGATCGGTGCGATGGAACGCGGCGGCAGGCGACTGGCCGACGGCGTGAACGAGGCGGCCCGCGAACTCGGTGTGCACGAGCAGGTCGCCGCGCTCGGCCGGCCCTCCTGCCTGATCTTCACCACCAGGGACCACACCGGCAGGCCGTCGCAGGAGTTCCGCACGCTGCTGTTGGCCGAACTGATCCAGCGCGGCGTGCTCGGCCAGTCGTTCGTGATCTCGGCCGCGCACAACGACACCGACATCGAACACACGATCGCCGCCGTGCGCGAGGCGCTGCTGGTGTACCGCAAGGCATTGGAGGCGGGCAGCGTGACGGGACTGGTGGACGGACCGCCGGTCGCGCCCGCGCTGCGCGGCTACGCGGTGCCCCGGCGCCGTACGTGAACTGGTTGAGTCCGCAAGCGCCCGCCCTGGGCGCCACTCTGCGAGAACGCTCGCTACCCTGCTGTAACGGTGCCGGCGGGAACACCGATGAGCACGACAATGGCCTCATATGGCGCGCGCGAGTCGACGATGCGGTCGTTGCGGCGCCGCAATCACACGAACTTCGGCAGCGGGGAGTCGCCAGTGGTGGTCGCGGATGGTGGGACCGGATGTCGTCTTTGTGGTTCCGTGCGGCTGCACAGTGTGCTGGACCTCGGTGCGAGTCCGCCGTGTGAGCGTTTTCTCACCGCGGCTCAGCTCGATGAGCCGGAGCCGACCTACCCGCTGCACCTGCGGTTGTGTCCCGACTGCCGACTGGCGCAGATTCCGCCGCTGATCAGCCCGGCGGAAACGTTCACCGAGTACGCGTACTTCTCCTCCTATTCCACCTCGTGGGTCGAGCACGCGGGCCGGTTCGTCAAGCACGCCATCGCGAAGCTGGGGCTGGACCATGATTCTTTCGTGGTCGAGGTGGCCAGCAACGACGGCTATCTGTTGCGGCATGTCGTCGCCGAGAACATTCGCTGTCTCGGCGTGGAACCCTCGGTGAACGTGGGTGCTGCCGCGCGCGAGGCCGGAGTGCCGACAGAAACCGCTTTCCTGACCGAGGACAGCGCCGCCGAGATCCGGGCGGAGCACGGGCCGGCGAACCTGGTTGTCGCGAACAATGTGTACGCACACATTCCGGACATTGTCGGCTTCACCAGGGGGCTGCGCACGCTGGTCGCGGACGACGGCTGGGTGTCGATCGAGGTGCAGTACCTGGCCACGCTGATGGCCGGCAACCAGTACGACACGATCTACCACGAGCACTTCCAGTACTACACGGTCGCCTCCGCGCAACGCGCGCTGGCCGAGGGCGGACTGGTCCTCGTCGACGTGGAGCAGCTGTCGACGCACGGCGGTTCGATCCGGCTCTGGGCCAGGCCGGCGGGCGAACCGGGAGAACGCGTGCACCAGTTGATCGAGCGGGAACAAGCGGCGGGTCTGCTGGACATCTCGGGTTATCTGGACTTCGCGGGCCGGGTCGGCACGGTGCGGCGCGACCTGACCCGGTTCCTGCTGGACGCGGCCGACGCCGGGCAGCGCGTGGTCGGCTACGGCGCGCCGGGCAAGGCCAACACGCTGCTCAACCACTGCGGCATCCGACCGGATCTACTCGAATACACAGTGGACAGAAACCCGTACAAACACGGCCGGTTCACCCCGGGAACGCGCATTCCCATCCACGAACCGGAACGCATCGCGCGGGACAAGCCGGATTTCGTGCTGGTGCTGCCGTGGAACCTGCGCGCCGAGCTGACCGAGCAGCTGCGCTACGTCGGCGACTGGGGCGGCAGGCTGGTTTTTCCCATTCCGCACCTGGAGATCGAGGGAGTCGCACGATGAAGGTCGTGTTGTTCTGCGGTGGGTACGGCATGCGGATGCGCCAGGGCGACGCCGACGACCTGCCCAAGCCGATGCAGATGGTCGGGCCGCGTCCGCTGCTGTGGCACGTGATGCGCTACTACGCCCACTTCGGACACAAGGAGTTCGTCCTGTGTCTTGGCTATGGCGCGCACCACATCAAGAACTTCTTCCTCAACTACGCCGAGACCGACTCCAACGACTTCGTGCTGCGCGGCACCGACGTCGAGCTGCTCTCGACCGACATCGCCGACTGGTCGATCACGTTCGTGCAGACCGGCATGGCCTCGCCGATCGGCGAACGGCTCAGACGGGTGCGCGAGCACCTGGACGGCGAGGAGATGTTCCTGGCCAACTACGCGGACGTGCTCACCGACGCGCCGCTGAACGACATGATCGACAACCTGCGGCGCGGCGACGCGGGCGGTTCCATGATGGTGGTGCCGCCGCAGGGTTCCTTCCACTGCGTCGAACTGAACGCAGCCGGCCTCGTCGACACGATCGTGCCGGTGAACAACCTCCCGATCTGGGAGAACGGCGGCTACTTCGTGTTCCGCCAGGAGGTTTTCGACCATCTGCTGCCCGGTAGCGACCTGGTCGCGGACGCCTGCGGCGCGCTGGCCAAGGTCGGTCGGCTGGTCGCCTACCAGTACCGCGGCTACTGGCAGCCCGCGGACACGGTCAAGGAACGCGCCGCGCTGGACGCCGGTTACGCGGCGGGCGAGCGGCCGTGGATGCTGTGGGAACACAACGGGGAGAACGGGAGCGCGCACTGATGCGTCCGGTTCGGCTGACCGAACTCGACCGGGTCGCCGTGCTCGGCGCGCACTGCGACGACATCGCCATCGGCGCGGGCGGCACGCTGCTCACGCTGTGCGCGGCCAACCCGGGCATCGCGGTGGACGCGCTGGTGCTGACCGGCGGCGGGACCGGGCGCGCGGTGGAGGAGCAGGCCGCGCTGAGCGCGTTCTGCCCGGACGCCAAGCTGGACCTGACCGTGCTCGACCTGCCGGACGGTCGCCTGCCGACCCAGTGGGGCCAGGCCAAGGCAGCGGTGGAGGCGTTCCGGCAGCGCAGCGCACCGCAGGTGCTGCTGGCGCCGCACGCGCGGGACGCGCACCAGGATCACCGACTGCTCGCCGAACTCGTGCCGACCGCCTTCCGCGACCATCTCGTGCTCGGCTACGAGATCGTGAAATGGGACGGCGACGCGCACCAGCCCACCGTCTACCAGCCGCTGACCGACGAGGTCGCGAGCCGCAAAGCCGAATTGTTGATCGAGCACTATCCTTCGCAGCACGGCAGGGACTGGTTCGACCGGGAGACGTTCCTGAGTGTGGCGCGACTGCGTGGGGTGCAGTGCCACGCGCGCTATGCCGAAGCGTTCCACCTGGCGAAGATGACCATGGATTTCGGAGGCTGACCCAGCGATGCGCGTTCTACTGACCGGTGCCAAGGGCTATCTGGGCACGGTCATGGCCCCCGTGCTGGCCGAGGCGGGCCACGAGGTCATCGGGCTGGATTCGGATCTGTTCGCGGACTGCGTGCTCGGCCCGGCCCCGACCGATCCGGCCGGTTTCGCCGTCGACCTGCGCGACGTCGGCCCCGAGCACGTCGCAGGCGTCGACGCGGTGATCCATCTGGCCGCGCTGTCCAACGACCCGCTCGGCTCACTCGCGCCGCAGCTGACCTACGACATCAACTACCACGCCTCGGTGCGCCTTGCTCGCCTCGCCAAGGACGCCGGCATCACGCGGTTCCTGTACGCGTCCACGTGTTCGGTGTACGGCGCGGCGGGAGAGGGGCTGGTGACCGAGCAGGCGCCGCTGCGGCCGGTCACGCCCTACGCGGAGTCGAAGGTGCGGGTCGAGGACGACCTGCGCGAACTCGCGGACGAGCACTTCAGCCCGGTGTTCCTGCGCAACGCCACGGCGTTCGGCTTCTCCCCCAGGCTGCGCGCGGACATCGTGCTGAACAACCTGGTCGGCCATGCGGTGCTGACCGGTCGCGTGCTGGTGCTCTCCGACGGGACGCCGTGGCGGCCGCTGGTGCACGCCCGCGACATCGCCGACGCGTTCCTGGCCGCGTTGACCGCGCCGCGCGAGGCCGTGCACGCGCGGGCGCTGAATGTCGGCATGGAGGAGAACAACGTGACCGTCGCGCAGATCGCCGAGGAGGTGGTCGAGGCGGTGCCGGGCGCACGGCTGGTGATCACCGGCGAGCACGGCAGCGATCCGCGCTCCTATCGGGTCGACTTCGGCGCGATCCGCGCGGCGCTGCCCGATTTCCAGGCGCGCTGGACGGTCAAGGACGGCGCGGTCGAACTGGCCGAGGCGTACCTCCAGCACGGTTTGACCGAAACCGACTTCGAACGGAAGTTCACCCGGCTCGCTTACCTGTCCCAGCGGCGCACGGCCGGCACCGTCGACGACGACCTCCGTCCGCGTGCGCTCAGCTGAGCCCGAGCCTGGCGAAGGCGCCCGCGTTGGCGTCGCGGTCGCTGATGATGCTCACCGGCAGCGGCCAGTCGATGGCCAGATCGGGGTCGTCGTAGCGGACCGCGATGTCCTCGGTCGGGTCGTGCGGCGCGTCGATCCGGTAGCAGACGTCCGCGATGTCCGACATGGCCTGGAAACCGTGCAGGAAACCCGGGGGGACGTAGAGGTGGGCGAAGTCGACGTCGTCCAGCCGGAACGCGGTGTGCCGGCGATAGGTCGGCGAGTCGGGCCGGATGTCGACCAGCACGTCGTGCACGGCGCCGTGCGCGCAGCGCACCAGCTTGGCCTCGCCGCGCCCGCCGCGGCCGTGCATCCCGCGCAGCACGCCGCGCACCGAGCGGGACTGCGAGTCCTGCACGAAGCTTTCCGGTTTCAGGCCGTGTTCGGCCGCGATCGCGGTGTCGAACGTCCTGGTGAACAGGCCGCGTTCGTCGCGGTGCGGGGTCGGCAGGAACAGCAGGACGTCGGCAAGGTCGGTCTGGACTACGCGCACCCGCCCATCATGCCGGGTTCCCCACAAAGGAAGGCCAAAAAGGAAGGCACGGGGTGCTGACCTGTCGAGCCTGTCCGAGCACCGAGGGCGAGATCGTGCTGGATCTCGGTGCGATGCCGGCCGCGGACGCCTTCCCGCCGCTGGCCGAGCCCGGCCCGGATCCGGTGTTCCCGCTGCGCATGTGGCAGTGCGCGCACTGCGGCCTCGCGCAACTCGCCGAGGACCCGACCTCGCCGGACGAGCCGCGTGGCGTGGAGCCGGCCGCGTTGGTGGCGCAGGCGCGGGATGCGGTGCGACGCGTGTCCGGTCTGCTGCGGCCGAGCATGACGGTGGCCGAGTACGGGAGTCCGCACGGCGGCAGCTGGTTGCCGATGCTCACCGACGCCGGGCTGACGCCGGTCGGTCCGGGAGACCGGGCCGACGTGATCGTGGACTGCTTCGGCATGATGCACGAGGCCGATCAGGCCACCGCGGTCGCGGAACGGGCCGCTCGGCTGACCGAGGGCGGGGTGCTGCTGCTCCAGTACCACTCGCTGGCCACGATCGTCGCGAATGGACAGTGGAACGCGCTTCGGCACGGCCACTTCGCCTACTACGCGGCCGACGCGCTGCGCACCATGTTCGCCCGCGTCGGCCTGGTGCCGCGCGCGGCCTGGGAGTTCGACCTCTACGGCGGCACCGTGTTGCTCGCCTTCGGCGCGGGCGACGACTGCGGGTTCACGGAGGTCGTCGGGCCGGTCGGCAACTTGCAGAAACAAGTCGACGAGAACTGCGCGGCACTGCGCGAGTGGCTGGTCCGCATGACGCGGGAGGGTCGACGAGTGGTCGGCTACGGCGCGGCCTCGCGCGCGGTCGCGCTGCTGTGTCGGGCGGGGGTCGATGTGGATCTGCTCAGCGCGGTCGCGGACGCGTCGCCCGCCAAGTGGGGCAGGCGGATGCCGGGCACTCGCATTCCGGTGATCGCTGCGGAGGAACTGAAAGCCGATCCACCGGACGCGCTGTTGCTGTTCGTGCCCGATCTGCTGACCGAGGTGCGGGCCGCCCTGCCGGAACTGGCCGGCACCAGCTGGTTCGTGGCCGAACCGGCGCCGCAGCAGGTCGGGTGAACCACACAGGACAATGCGGCCGCGCACCCCACCAACTGGATATCGCTTGGGAAGTCTCGATTGTTACCGTCCGACACCGCGGATAACGTTGCCGCCCGGCGCAACGATGGACAGCGTGTTCGAGCGGCACGGGATGGATTGCGATCTCGCGCTGGTGCACATCGTCCACCCCGGACACGCCTACGACTGGGTCGGGCACCGCTGACGGGAAGGCATTGGGGACATGTGTGGCATCGTCGGATACGTCGGCCGGACCAGGGACGCGGTCACCGTGCTGCTGGAGGGCCTGCGCAGGCTGGAGTACCGGGGCTACGACTCGGCCGGGATCGCGGTGCAGCGCGACGGCGAGCTGGGCGTGTGCAAGGTCGTCGGCCGGGTCGACGGACTGGTTGGGCGCAGCAACGGGCTTCGTGGCGCCTCGACCGGCATCGCACACACCCGGTGGGCGACGCACGGCCCGGCCACCGAGGTCAACGCGCACCCGCACACGGACCCGACCGGCCGGTTCGCCCTGGTGCACAACGGGATCATCGAGAACGTCACCGAGCTGCGCGAGCGGCTGGCCAAACGCGGCGTGAGCTTCCGGTCGCAGACCGACAGCGAGGTGCTCGCGCACCTGATCGCCGAGGCGGCCACGCACCACCTCACGCTGACCGAGGCCGTGCGCGAGGCGCTGCGCGGCGTCGAGGGCACCTACGGCCTGCTGGTGCTCGATTCGGCCGAGCCGGACGTGATCGTGGCCGCGCGCAACGGCAGTCCGCTGGTGCTCGGGCTCGGCGACGGCGAGATGTTCGTGGCCTCGGACGTGTCCGCGATCGTGCACCACACCAGGCAGACGGTGTACCTGGAGGACGGCGAGATCGCCACGATCCGGGCTGCCGGCCACACCTGCGGCCCGATCGCCACGGCGACCGCCGAGGAGCCCACGGCCGTGGCGGACGCCTACGACCTCGGTTCGTTCGCGGACTTCATGGACAAGGAGATCAACGAGCAGCCGGACGCGGTCTGCCGGGTGCTGCGCGGCAGGCTGGACGAGCGGGTCGGCTCGGCCCGGCTGGACGGCCTACAGCTGGAGCCCAGGGCGCTCTCGGCGATCCGCCGGGTCAAGTTCCTGGGCTGCGGCTCCGCTTACTACGCGGGCCAACTCGGCGCGGACATCGTGGAGAGCCTGGCGCGCATCCCGGCCGACGCGGAGCCCGCCGCGGAGTTCCGCTACCGGCACGCGGTGGTCGACCCGGACTGCCTCTACGTCGCGGTCAGCCAGTCCGGCGAAACCTTCGACACCCTGGCCGCGGTGCGCGAGTTGAGGCGCAAGGGCGCGCTGGTGATCGGCGCGGTGAACGTGGTCGGGTCGGCGCTGGCCAGGGAGTGCGGCAGCGGCCTGTTCCTGCACGCCGGTCCGGAGATCTCGGTCGCGTCGACCAAGGCGTTCACGAACATGGCGGTCAGCTTCGCGCTGCTGGGCCTGCTCATCGCCCGCACCCGCGACATGTCCTCCGCCCAGGGCCAACAGCTGATCAACGGGTTGAAGCAGCTCCCCGAGCGAATCGGCCAGGTACTGGAGCGGCGGGAGCAGATCGCGGCGATCGCGGATCGGCACGCGGACGCCGAGCACATGTTCTTCATCGGCCGTGTGCGGCTGTGGCCGACCGCGCGGGAGGGCGCGCAGAAACTCAAGGAGATCTCCTACGTGCACGCCGAGGCGTACCAGGCCAGCGAACTCAAGCACGGCCCGCTCGCGCTGATCAACCCGGCGATGCCGAGCGTGGTGCTAGTGCCCGACGATGAGCTGGTGGTCAAGAACCTCGCCACCATCGAGCAGATCAAGGCGCGCGGCGGGCCCGTCATCGCGGTGACCAACACCGACGTGGACATCGAGCTCGCCGACGAGGTGATCCGGATTCCTGGCTGCCACCCCGAGTTGGACCCGATCCTGATGACCATTCCGTTGCAGCTGTTCGCCTATCACATGGCGCGCAAGCTGGGACGCGACATCGACAAGCCGCGCAACCTGGCCAAGAGCGTCACCGTCGAATGAGCCGCAGGACGCGCGATAATCTGGATTCATGGCGTGGTCACGCAGGACGATCCCACCCGATGCGATCCGGGCCGACCAGGGGCTGCTCGAACTGATCGGTGACAAGTCGGACATCGAACCGCGCGAAGCGCTGCTTGGGTTCCGACAGCTGGTGTCGGCCGACATCGACTGGTCCGAATTGCGGAAGCGACGATTCCGGCGGCGGGCGGCCATGGTGAAGGTCGGCACGCTCGTACTGACCGCGCTGTCCACGGTGATTCTCGGCATCGAGGCGATTCCGGCGCGGGCGTCGATCGCCCTGCCGGCGGTCGCACTGGTCACCGTGCTCAGCGCGCTGGACTCGTTCTTCGGCTGGCGTTCGCGGTGGGTGTTGATGGAGGAGACCCAGTTCCGGCTCAACCGGATCCGCGACGAAATCGACTACTACCTGGTGTGCACGCCCACGGAGGAAGTGAGCAGGGCCAAGCTGGGCCAGTTCTTCCACGACCAGCAGGACGTCTGGGCACATGTCAATCGGCGGATGATGGAGTTCCGCAAGCTCGACCGGCCTCAGCCGGGCGATCGCCCCCCGGGGACATCGCCCGCCGGCACCACGTCGTGATCAGGACTCGGTGTCCTCTTGGGACGGCTCGGGTGCGGTTGCCCTGCGGCGCATGTGGATCACGCCGCCATCGAGGTCGAGCGGGCCCGGTTCGAAGGTCTGGCCACTGCCGGCCTCGTCCTTGCCCTGGTCGTCCGGTTTGCGGCCGGGAAACATCTCGCCCAGTTGTCCCATTGCGCCAGGATAGCGCCGGACGCCGGACCAGGCGTTTTCGAGCCAGGTGAAAAGGGTTGTGGCCGGCACCGGACCGGCGTCAAGCTGGTACGGGCATCAAAACCCCCGGCGGGTGATCCCCTCCCCTGCCGGGCTGGGCGCGCGAAGGCGCTGCCTGGGAGGCAGGTTCCGCTGCCGGCCAATCCCCCCGGTCAGCCGCCAGCGGAACCTGCGGCTCAGGTTCCGCTACCCACCAGCGTGTCGAACTTCGGCGCGTTGACCGTGGCACTGGGCGCTGTGCGCGTCCGGGCCGGGACGAACGACGCGAGCAGGCCGAGCAGCGCAAGGCCCAGGCTCAACCAGCCGAACCAGTCACCGAAGCGGGTGTAGAGGGTGGTGCCCGGGTTCGCCGGGACCGCGCCGGTGAGCACCGCGAACTGGCCCGGCGCGGTCGCGGAGTCGGACTGGGCGACCACGTTGCCGAAGCCGTCCGAGATGAGCATGGTGCCGTCGCGGTCGGCCCAGGCGATGCCGACGCCGTTCTCCGCGCCGCGCAGCTGCGCGGTCCTGGCGTGTTCCAGTCCGTCGGCGCCCTCGTCGGAGGCGGGGATGGCGAGCAACTGCGCACCGCCCTGGGCGTAGCCGCGGCTGGGGTTGGTGAAGTCGACGTCCGCGCACACCTCGACGCCCAGCTTGGCGCCGGCCAGTTGCGGGTTGACGAGTTGGTGGCCCTTGGTGGCGACCTGGTCGTGCCACTTGAGGTAGTTGGTCGTGTTGCCGTTGGGCTCGATGCTCAGCGCGATGTTGTCGACCGAGGTGCCGGCGGTCTCGACGATGCCGACCACGATGGTGACGTTCCGGTCGGTCGCGATCGGGCCGAGCTTGCCCACGAGCGTGGCCAGGCCGGTGCCGTTGGTGGTGAACGCGCCTTCCGGCAGCACCACCAGTTGCGTGCCGGCCGGCACCGTGGAGATCCGCTGCGCGTAGCCGTCGAGCAGGCTCGTGCCCGCCTGCGTGGCGAGGTCGGGCGCCCAGGCCGGGTTGGTGCTGGTGACCAGCGCGACGTGTTCGGCCGGGCCGCTCGGTCGGGCCAGGGCCAGGCGCAGCGCACCGCCGCCGAGCACCAGACCGGCGAGCACCGCGGCCAACACCAGAGTGCGCACCCGGGCCACCGGCCTGACCTCGCCGGGCGCGGCCAGCGCGGCGAGCACGCACGGCACCAGCAGCACCAGGAACTCGATGCCGAGGAACCCGGTGACCGACGCGGTCTGGATCAGCATCGGCAGCGCGGTCTGGCCGGTGGCCGGCGTGCCGAGGATCCCGGTCGGGCTGTACCGCACGACCAGCGACAGCGCCCCGGTCCACAGCGCGGGCGCGGCCAGCACCGCGAGCACCGGCCGACCGCGCAGGATCAGCCCGCGGAACAGGAGGGTGAGCAGCATGAACACCAGGGCGCAGCCGCCTGCCACGGTCAGGCCGAGGCTGAGCGGCTCGTCGTGCGAGTGCAGGAAGAAGCCCCATTCGTTGACGGTGCCCAGGAAGTAGCCGAAGAAGGCCATGACCGCGGCCGCGGTCGGCGGGACGCGCGGTGCCATGAACAGCACCGGCAGTGGCGCCAACCAGGCCAGCGCGGCCATCGGCGCGAAGCCGGTGCCGAAGTAGAACAACGCGGCCGACCCCAGGGCCGCGATCACCCCGACCACGACCCGACCGGCCCTGGCCGGATGTACCGGTGTGCTTGGTGTGGTGTCCAGGCTCTGGAAATCCACGTGGATCCGCCCCCTCGCTCGCTGCCTGGATCGAGCATCCCGGCGCGGCGCGGTCGCGACATCCGGGGTTCCCCCGAGGAGAACCCCGAAAGCCGGACTAGGGAACCCGGGCCACCGCCACGTAGCTGCCCGCGTGCGAGCCGGCGCGGTACGCCTGCGGGTCGTCCGGCCGCCAGTCCTGGGCGCCGACGATGCCGGGTTCGACGGGTCGTGCGTCGCCGAGCAGGCCGGCGATCTCCGCGCGGGAGCGCAGGTGCGCGTGCGTGCTCGCGTTGACGGTGGCGCGGGCCAGGCCGGTCATGTCGATCTCGTGTTCGTCGCCGGTGACGTGCGAGACGACCAGGAAGCTGCCGGGCGCGAGGTGGGCGCGGTAGCGGGCGAGGATGTCGCCGGGGTGGTCGGGCAGGTCCGGGAAGTACTGCAACACCATGACGGCGAGCAGCGCGACCGGCTGATCGAAGTCGATCAGTTCGATCACGGTCGGCGAGTTGAGCACACGCTCGCTCTCCCGCAGGTCGGCCTGGATCGCGATGGCCAACGGGTTGTGCCGCAACAACTGTCTGCTGTGCGCGACCGCAAGCCCCTCGATGTCCACATAGGCCACTCGACAGTCCGGGTCGGCGCGTTGGGCGATCTCGTGCACGTTGCCGACGGTCGGAATGCCGGAACCGAGGTCGAGGAACTGGCGAACGCCGTTGGCGACACAGAACCGGACCGCGCGACGCAGGAACGAACGATTCGCCCGCGCGATGTCCACAACGGCCGGATCGATGGCGATCATCCGCTCGGCGAGTTCGCGGTCGACCGCGAGGTTGGTCGCACCGCCGAGCCAGTAGTCGTACATCCGCGACAGATTCGGTCGTGCCAGGTCGAACTCCGCGCCGATACTCGCCTCGTCCCAGCTCGCGGCCCCGACATGCGCACCCAGCATGACGCTCACCCGATCCCCGCTCGACGCCTCAGCGGCCCCGGGTCACCCTCCCGGGGTCACTGATTCATATCGCGGGGACGCCGCGTCTATTACCGAACTGGCCGAGAAACCCCGCTCTGTGCCGGCAGGTCGACCGACGGGTCGTCCTCAATCGATTCAGCGCTCAGGTCCATCGCCAGTGCCACCGCGCCGCGCAACGCACCGTCCTGTTCGAACCGCGCCGGCACCAGTTCCGGTGGGAACGGCACGCCCTGGGCGATCCTGCGCCGCAACGCCGGCAGCACCACGTTCGCCGAGCGGGTGAACCCGCCGCCCACGGCGATCCGTGCCGGGTCAACGGTGATGGCCAGGTTGGCCACGTGCACGGCCAACTCGTCCAGCGCGTTGTTCATCAGTTCGCGGGCGACCTCGTCGTCCCGCGCCAACGCGAACAGTTCGGCCGCGGTCATCGGGCGGGCGAACAGCGCGCTCGCCCGCTCGCCGAGCCACCGGCCGCCGACCGCCTCCTCCAGCGACGCGTTGCCGTTGGCGAAGCCGCCGGAATCCTCGACCCCGCGCAGGTTGTAGCCGATCTCGCCGGACGCCCCGTTCGCGCCGGCCAGCACATGGCCGCCGACCACGATCGCGGCGGCCAGGCCGGTGCCGAGGGAGAGGAACACGCCCGGATCGGCGCCGGCCAACGCGCCCCACCGCGACTCGGCCAGCGCGGCCGCCTTCGCGTCGGTGCCGGTGGCGATGGGCAGCGATCCGATCCGTTCGGCGATCTCGTCGCGCAGCCGCAACCGACCCCAGCCCGGCACGTTCGGCGCGAGCAGGATGCGATCCGGCAACACGATCCCCGGGCTCACCACGCCGACCGCCCGCAGTTGCACGGGGTGCGTTCGGGCGTACGTGGTGAGCAACTTCTTGGCGGTGGACACCGCGCGATCGACGGCCTGCACCGCACCGTCGGGCGCGTTGGTGTCCAACCGGGTCTGCACCAGCAGGGCACCGGTGGCCGGATCGGCGATGCCGATCGCGACCTTGGTCCCGCCGAAGTCGATGCCGAGAATGACCTCCGCGAGCTCGTCCGGTTCGTTGTCGGTGGGTGTCGGTGGTTGGATCATCGTTTCGGTAGCCGGCGTCAGCACGCTCGGCTCATTCCTTCACCCCGTCGACGATGCCGATGTGCAGGACACCAGGCGCGTTCGCGGCCGCCTGCTGGGCCGCGCACCCGCCCGGCGTGGCCGGTGCGGCCACGTCGACCGTGCCGGTGTTCCAGCCGCTGACGCTGACCACCGGCCGCGCACCGCCCAGGTCACTGGACTTGTAGGTGGCGGAGAGGGTTTCCGACTCGCCCGGCCAGAGCGTGATGTCGTTGTCGTTCCACAGCGCCGAGGCGACCTGGTTGTCGCCGGCGAGCGGTGTGCCGGCCGCGTCGCCCTTGCGCACGTCCGCGCGGAGGAAGAAGCCGACCGCGGGCGTGTTCGAGGTGTTGGTGATGGTCACTCTGGTCACCGAGTCCGCGCCGTTCGGGCCGGGCTGGGCGCTGGTGGCGGCGACCACCTTCACCTTGGCCGGCGCCAACGACTGCAAACCCTGCATGTTCGCGTACTGGTCCATGGTGGCCTGCGGGTTGCCCAGCGTCTTGGCCCAGTCGACCACGTCGGCCTGGGTGGAGCGCCAGTAGACGTTGCGGTCGACGACCTGGCCGTGCTGGCGCACCAGCAGTTCCACGAAGTAGGTCGACGCCTTCGCGGGCGGCGCGGTCGCCGCCGGCACCTTCGGGGTCAGTACCGAGTTCTTGACGCCCTGCGAGCCGAGGTTGATCCCGTTCGCGGTCTGGTCGTCGAGCACCGTGCCGCTGGTGTCGTAGACCTTCGCCTCGACCGAGAGCCCGGACTGGTTCGCGCCACCGAGGTTGTCCAGGGTGACGGTGTTGTTGTCGTAGGTGTAGAGGGCGTGCAGCGACTCGTTGGCCTTCTTGGCGCCGAAGTAGGCGCCCGGCTGGTCACCGTCGTTGTTGTAGAGGTCCCACAGCAGCGTCGGCCAGCCCTTGTTGAGCTGCCAGTAGATCGTGCCGGTGGACGGCGCGTTCTTGTTGGTCGAGTGGTCGATGAACGCCTCGAACTGCGAGCGGGTGTTCTCGTACTCGGCGACCTGCGCCTCATGCACGTAGGAGTTCAGGCTGTTCCACTGGCCGTACCGATTGGACATCGCGGTGTCGAAGTCGTACAGCGTGCCGAAGGCGTAGCCGCCGATGCCGGTCTCGTAGTTGGCGTGGTACTGGTGGTAACTCGGGTCCTGCCACAGGTTCGACTGGTCGGACGGGGACAGGAAGCGCTGGATCGAGTCCAGCGTCGGCACGGTGTCGCCGCCGCTCTGCTCGCTGTCGAAGCCCCACGAGCCACCCACGTTGGTGCGGGTCGGATCGGTCGGGTCGTACGTGCCGCTGTCGTACCAGTAGCTCGGCGACACCCAGTCGTACGGACCTTCCTTCTCACCGGAGGCGCCGAGTTGCGGAGAGCTGTTGTACTCGGCGGAGGAGACGATCGGCACGTTGAAGTCGGCCTGCTTGAACGCCTTGAGCGAGACGTCCTCCTGGGTCGGCACCGGCGCGTTGTCGCTCCAGCTGAACGTGACCACGCTCGGGTGGTTGCGCTGGTTCTGGCCGACGGTCAGCGCCGACAGCGCCATGATGTCCAGGTCCTTCTGCGTCGGCGGACTGGTCGGCTGCCAGGTGTTGTCGCAGCACTCCCAGCCGGAGTCGATCATCATGCCGGCCCGGTCCATCTGCTGGTAGAAGTCGTTGGGCATGATGTGGCCCTCCAACCGGATCATGTTGATGCCCAGGTTGCGCATCAACGCGATCTGGTGAGCCACGTCCTGCTTGGCGTAGCGCAGGAAGATGTCCTCGTCGTAGCCACCGCCGCGGGCGACGAACGCCTTGCCGTTGACCGAGTAGCTGCGCACGCCCTGCGGCGCGGCGGGCGACGGGTCGATCAGCGAACTGGTGACGGTGCGGATGCCGAAGGTCTCGTCGGTCGAGTTGGACACGAGGCCGTTCTGGCTGACCGCGGTGTCCAATGTGTACAGTGGCTGGGCGCCCATCTGGTAGGGCCACCAGATCTTCGGGTGCGCGATCTGAAGCCGCGGGTACGCGCTCGGCGCGAAGGTCACCGTCTTGGTGGCGTGCGCGGCGACGGTCACCGACTGGTTGACCACGATGGGCAGGCCGCCGCCCGGCGGCAGGATGCTCGCGGTGACCGTGCCGGTCTGGCTCGCGGCGCTGTTGTTGGTGATGTCGGTGTCCACGGTCAGCGCGGAGCTGGCCAGGTCTGGCGCGTTGACCTGGTTGACGTGTGCGTTGCCGTCGGTCAGCGCGTTGGCGACCTGGAGCTGGACCGGGAACTGGATGCCGGTGTTGTTGTCCGGCGGCACTTCCTCCCAGTCCTCGTCGCCGAGGGTGAACATGGTGTTCACGTCGTTCGGGTAGACCTCCAGCGCCAGCGAGTTGTTGCCCGGCTGGAGCAGCTTGGTGACGTCGAAGGTGAACTTGGTGAAGTCACCGGTGACGGTGTCCTGGGTGGCGACCTCGTGCCCGTTCACCCAGACGTCGGCCTGGCCCATGATGCCGTTGACGATCAGCGACGCGGCCTGGCCGGCGCGCAGGTTCGGCGCGAAGTTGGTGCGGAACCACCACGGCTTCATGAACTGCGGCACGGTTTCCTTGCCGACGCTGCCCTCGTAGCCGAAGCATTTCTGCATGTTGTTGGCGTAGAACACGTTCGGGCAGGCGCCGTTCTGCAGCAGCGCGTTGATCTCGGTGCCCGGTGCGCCCGCGTCGTCGGGTTTGACCGAGAGCCAGCCGTTCGTGTTGAAGGTCGGCGCGGAAATGGCCGCACCGCCCTGGGTCGCGGTGGCGCTGGTCAGCACCTTCCAGCCGGTGGCGCCGAGCGTGCTCAGTCCGACGGCCGGAGGACCGCTCTGGGCCGCCGGTGCCGGCGTGTTCGAATTGGACGCCAGGGCGGCCGGGGTGCCCAGCGCGGCGGCGACCACCAGCGCGGAACCCACGGCAATGCCCATTGCTAACCGTCGACTCATGCAGCACTCATCCCGCCTGCGGCTTTGCCGCGCGTCTCACCCGACCCCGTGACAGTCGGATAATTTGTATGCCTGCCTTACATACCAAGTCAAGAGGTCACCCGATGATTCGCGCCGCAACAGTGCCTTAGCTGGTGGAATCTTCAGGATTCGAGCTGCGCGAGTACCGCGTCCCGGGCTTTGTCCAACCCAGCGGCGAGCGCGCCGAGCACCACGTTCTCCCTGCCCAGCGCCGACATCTCGATCGGCGGCGGAGCCAGGGCGAGCAGTTCGGAAAGGCGTTGCTTGACCGGTTCGAGCAGCACGTCCGCATTGCTGCCGACACCGCCGCCGAGCACGATCAGGCCCGGGTCGAGCATGGCGATGATGGCGGCGACCGCGCGGGCGATGTGGTCGGCCTCGACCTCGATCGCGCGCACCGCGCCCGGATCGTTGGCACGGGCCGCCTCGAACACCTCTTCCGCCGTCTTCGCGTTCGACATGCCGCACTTGCGCGCGGTCGCGACCACACCCTCGGCCGAGGCGACCGTCTCCAGGATGCCGTGCTGGCGGGCGTCCGCGACGGTGCCGGACAGCGGCACCGGCCCCTGGTCGCCGACCGGCAGGAACGAGATCTCCCCCGCCCGCCCGTTCGCGCCCCGGTAGAGCCTGCCGTCGATGACGATGCCCATGCCGACACCGGTGCCGACCGACACGAACACGAAGTTGCCGGCGTTCGCGCCGCGCCCGTAGGACTGCTCGGCCAACGTCGCCAGGTTCACGTCGTTGTCGATGGAGAACCGCTCGCCCAGCGCGGCCCGCAGCGCCCGTACCGAGCCCGGCTTGTCCAGGCCGGGTAGGTTCGGCGCGGCGTTGATGCGGTGCTTCTCCGGCTCGTAGAAACCAGGGATGCCCAGCACCGTGTGCGTGACGTCGGCGAAGGTGAGGCCAGCCTTGACCGGCACGCTGTTGGCCAGTTCGATGACCTGCTTGACCAGCGCGTCCGCGGTACGCGCCTGCACCCGCTCGTCGAAGCGGACCACGATCTGGCCGGCGAGGTCGGCGATGGCCAGCCGGATCCAGGACGCGCCCACGTCGACCGCGAGCGCGCAGCCGGCGTCCGGTCTGATCTCGTAGAGCCGGGGCGCCCGGCCGACCTGGCCGACCCGGTGCCCGACGTGCCGCAGCAGGCCGGCGCGCTCCAGGCTGCCCAGGGCGAGGCCGATGGTCGGCTTGGACAGGCCGGTCGCCGCGACCAACTGGGACGCGGACACCTGGCCGAGCTGGCGAGTGCGCTGGTAGACGGCGCGCTCGTTCATGATCCGGACGACGGCGGTGGTGTTCGCGACCGCGCTCGCCGGCACGACCCCCTCGGGCACGGTGCTGTCCGGCACGACCACCTCGTCAGCCGAACCCATCGGCACCGACCCGTCGGTTGCCCCTTCATCCGGTGTCGTCTTACCCACCGCCGCGCTCCTCCCTGGCCGACTCGACGGGCCGAGAGCCGGCGAGAACTGGCACCTACTGACTGTAGTTCCCCCTCGCCATTAAACAGCCAACCAACACGGTCCGTCGCGATGCGCGGCTGATCATTGTCTCAGGTGATCGTCCGAGTCACTCTCCGAGCACGGTCAGGTCCATTTTGGCGATCCGGTCCGGGTCGGCCAGGATGTTCATCTCCACGACCTTGCCGCCGGCCACGGTGAACACCGCGATCGAGATCGGCTTGCCGTCGAGCATGGCGACCGCGCCGGGCGCGCCGTTGATGATCGCGTCCACACTGTGCGCGCCGAGGCGGGCGAACGCCATCGCGCCCTTGGCGACGGCCTCGCGTCCGCGCAGCACCGCGATCGGTCGCAGCGCGCCACCGTCCGAGCGCACCACCACGTCCGGGTCGAGCACCTCGATCAACGCGACCAGGTCACCGCCGCGCGCCGCCCTGGTGAACGCCTCGACCACCCGCCGCTGTTCGGCAAGGTCCCCGTCCGGGGTCGGGCTGGCGCCCTGCACCCGGCGCCGCGCTCGGCTGGCGAGCTGGCGGGCCGCGGTCGGGGTGCGGCCGACGATCGGGCCGATCTCCTCGAAGGGCTTGGCGAACAGGTCGTGCAGCACGAAGGCGAGCCGCTCGGTCGGGGTCAGCGTCTCCAGCACGATCAGCAGCGCGATGCTGATCGAGTCGGCCAGCACCGCGTCCTGCTCCGGATCCGGTTCGGGACTGGCCAGGATCAGGTCGGGCAGGTGCGTCTCCATCGAATCCTCGCGACGCTGGCTGCGCGAGCGCAGCATGTTCAGGCTGACCCGGCCGACGATCGTGGTCAGCCACGCACCCAGGTTGTCCACCCCGGAACTGTCCGCGCCGCTGAACCGCAGCCAGGTCTCCTGCACCGCGTCGTCCGCCTCGGCCAGCGAGCCGAGCATCCGGTAGGCCACCCCGCGCAGCCTGCCCCGGTGCTCCTCGAACCGGGTGGCCAGTGCGTCGCGCTCGTCCATGGTCACATTCCTCCGTTGCCTCGTGTCGACACACTGACACCCCGGAAGGAGGCGATGTGACACACCTGAGCGAGGGTATGTGGGCGCTGCTCGCCCTGCGGATCAGCCAGCTCAACGGCTGCGGCGTCGGCGTCTACGGGCACAGCCAGGCGGCCAAGCGCGCGGGCGAGACCGAGGAGCGGCTGGTCCTGCTCGCCGCGTGGCGGGACGCGCCGTTCTTCACCGACGCGGAGCGGGCCGCGCTCGACCTGGCCGAATGGATCACCCTGAGCTCATCCTCGCCGGCAGCCCGCGGCGGCGCGGTGCCGGGTCGGGTCCTGGCCGCGGCCACCCGCCACTTCGCACTGTCCGATGTGGTCACGCTGCTGCTGGTGATCGTCGCGGTCAATCTGACCGACCGGGCCGCTACCCGAAATTGGATAAACTAAACCTCTGTCAAGTGTGACCAGTGAATTCGCGTTGACAGAATTCTCTGTCGGTCAATATCAGGCACCATTGAGCAGTGCATTTCTCGACGATTAGGCCAAATGGAGCAAGCCGACTTTCGTAGGATTATCGGCCGGAGCTCTTGTCATTCGGGCAATGCGCTCAGCAGACTGACCCACGTCGTCACCAGCGCATATCGCTTCTCGTCTGCGACGCGTTACACATCTGCGAAGGAGTTTTCTTTGCGCACAAAATCCCTGCACTCGCTTACCGTTGTCGCATTGGCAGCCGGCGGCCTGGTCCTGGCCGCACCGGCCGCGTTAGCCTCGCCCGCCGTGCATTCCGGTGCTCACGGAATCGTGCATGCGCCGGATCACATCCTCGCGAGCAGTCCGTTCGACCAGCAGTCCGGCAACTGGGCGGGTTACGCCAAGACCGGCTCCGGCTACACCTCGGCCAGTGTCACGTGGACGGTGCCGACCGCGTCGGCGTCCTCCGGCGACACCTACGGTTCCAACTGGGTCGGCATCGACGGTGACGGCAACCAGAACCTGATCCAGACCGGCACCGAAGAGGACTACGTCGGTGGCCAGGCGCAGTACCAGGCGTGGTGGGAGATCCTGCCCGCCGCCGAGACGCCCATCCCGAGCCTGACCATCACCCCCGGTGACTCGGTCACCGGCACGGTGGCCAAGGGCAGCGGCAGCAACTGGAAGATCACGCTCACCGACAACACCACGGGCCAGTCGTTCAACACGACGCAGAGCTACAGCGGCCCCGGCCAGAGCGTGGAGTACATCGAGGAGTCGCCCGAGGTGGGCGGCGGCATTGCCACGCCGGCCAACCTGTCCACGGCGACCTTCTCCGGCGCCACGGTGAACGGCTCCAGCCCCGGTCTGTCCCAGTCGGACGCGATCGACCTCGTGCAGAGCGGCACGACCTACTACGTGCCGTCCGCACCGAACGGCTCCGGCGACGGCTTCACCGTCACCGACCAGGGTTCCTCCAAGAGCTGACAACCGATCAACGAGGCGCCGGTGGGTTCTCCCGCCGGCGCCTCGTCGTCAGTTGGTAGACCCGCTCCGCGTTGTCGCGGGCGAGCAGGCCGACGATCCGGTGCGCGTCGGCCGAGGGCACCTCGCCCGCGCGCAGGAACTCCGCCAGCGCGCGGCGGAACAGCAGGCTGCCCAGGTGGTAGCACTCGGCAAGGCCGAACGCGTCGCTGGAGAACAGCACCTTGCCGAACGGCGCCAGTTCCAGCAGTTCCGCCAGCACCGCGCCGGCCCGGAACCCGACGTTGTGCGTCGCCAGGCCGACGTCGACGAACACGTGGCCGAAGACCTGCGCCAGGTAGGCGGCCTCGCGCTGGTAGGGATAGTTGTGCAGCAACAGGATCGGCACGCCGGCGCTCTCCGTGTTGCGCAGCAGTTCGGTGAGCAGCAGCGGATCGGCCTTGTGCAGGTCGACGTCGCGGTCGCCGTAGCCGACGTGGAACTGCACGGGCAGGCCGAGATCGATGCCGGTCCAGATCAGGAACCGGTGCAGCACCGGATGCGTCAGCCGCGTCGATCCGGATGCCTGCCACGCGCCGGCCGCGAACCGCACCTGCCGGTCCGTCGGCCGTTCGCCGGCCAGTTCCAGGCCGAACCGGTAGGCCACGATCGACTTGCAGCCGATCGCGTGCACGGCCTGCGCGGCGAGTTCGGCCCGAAACGCGTCCGGGAAGGCCACCTCGTCGGTCCGGGCGAGCACCTCCTCGGCAACGGATTCCAGCCGGATGATCCGCTCCGCGCGGGCGCCCGCCAACGTGCCGAGTTCGTCCACTGTGGTCAGTTCGTCGGCGCGGAAGCCGTCGTCGACGAGGAAGGTGTCGATGCCGGCCGCGCGCAGGAATCGCCGGTTCACCTCGGCGGCACCGAGTTCCGCGCGCCGCGCCAGGTAGTCATCGGCCGGCGCGTGCGCGGGCAGGTCGAGCACGGGCGCGCACCAGCGCCGCACGGCCAGACCGATCGACGAGTCGAACAGGCTGGTACCCAACGGCGACACCGCGTCCGCCTCGGTCAGCAACTCCTCGAACCCGGCCCGGTCGAGGTCCCGCGTGACCAGGCCGTGGCAGTGGTGGTCGATCAGCAGCGGCTCGGTCATGCCGACTCGTCCATCCTGGCCAGTTCGGCGCCGACGCGTCGCGCCACGTTCGGCGCGAGTAGCACGAACACCAGCGCGACCAACAGAATCCCGCCGGCGACGACCGGGAACCACTTCGCCGCGCCGCTGGTCGGATACGGCACGACGTTGGTGTAGACGGTGTAGCCGAGCAGCACGACCGCGCCGATCGGGAACACGATCTGCCACCAGGGCACGGCCATCTTGCGCGTGAAGAACACCAGCCGGGCCGCGCCGAGCGTGGCAAGCAGGTAGATGATCAGCAGGATCAGCGTGCCGATCGTGCCGGACCAGGCGAACGTGTCGGTCGCGGTCGCGTGGAAGGCCAGCCCGCACAGTGCGATGATGCCCGCCGCGATGCCGGCCACCCAGGTCGCGGCAACGGCAGGCGTACCGCGCCCGGTCACCGAGCTCAGCCTGGTCGCCCTGCCCGCGTCGCGCCCCAGCGCGAACAGCAGCCGGGAGGCGCCGACGATGCTGGCCAGGCAGCAGCCGAACGCGCTGATCGCGGCGCCGATGCTGATCAGATCGCCCACCCAGGAACTCGCGTAGCTGCCGCTGAGCTGGCCGAGCAACGAGGGCGACGCGACGAAGTTCGCGACGGATTTGTCGTCGGTGCCGAAGGCCATCATCTCGATCGCGGTGACCACCACGAAGTAGATGCCGCCGAAGATCGCGGTGCCCAGGATCGCGCGCGGAATGGCGCGCTTCGGTTCGTTGGTCTCCTCGCCGAGCGTCGCCGCGGCCTCGAAGCCGCCGAAGGAGAGGAACCCGAACACCGCGCCGAGGAACACGCCGGACCAACCGGTGCCGGGCGCGAAGGTGAACACGCTGAGCGTGAAGTGCTTGCCGGTCGGTGCGGTGCCGCTGATCAGCCGCACCGCGATCACCACGGTGACCAGCAGGATCAGCGCGATGGTCGCGCCCTCGATGCCGAGCAGCAGGCTCGTCGCACGCCGCGCCGGCACCACGGCGAGCAGCCAACAGCCGATCAGCGCTGTACCTACCAGTACGTATGGTCCCCAACTCGGCGGGTTCGGCCAGATGCCGACCTCCGACAGGAACGCGGTGCCGAGGTTGCCGGCCGCGCACGCGGTCACCACCGCGAAGAACGTGTACACGCCGAGCAGGCCGATTCCGGACACGACGCCTGCGCGCGAGCCGAGCGTCGCGCCCACGAACGCGTACACCGAGCCGGCGTGTTGGTAGTACCGGCAGAGCATGACGAACCCGTAGGCGACGAACAGCACGCCGAGTCCGGAGAGCACAAAAGACAGCGGAACAGCCCGACCGGCTGCACTCGCGGTCTGCTGCGGATTGATGTTGGCCGCCATGCTCGGCGCCATCAGGGCTATGGACAGGCCGACCGCCTGCCATACGGACAGATTCCTGCGCAGCGCACTTCTGGCGGGCGCGACCGCATCTGTTGTCGCCATGTTGTTCATGGTCGACCGCGCGCCTGGTTGACGGCAACCGTCCGGCCCGATAGGCAGGCACCGCACACGGGCGGGGACGAGGGGCGAGGGGCGACATCGTGGATGAGCAGGATCGGCGGCGCGCGCAGGAGCGGGCTCAGGAGATTCAACGCGCGCTTGCCGAGCAGGACGTGCACACGGTGGCCGTCACCTATGTCGACAATGTCGGCATCACCAGGGTGAAGGGTGTACCACTGGCCACACTGGACTCGGTGGCCGCGTGGGGGGTCGGCATCTCGCCGGTGTTCGACGCGTTCGGCTTCGACGACATCCCGGTGACCGGCCGATTCGCCCCGGGCGCCGTCGGCGACCTGCGCATGCACCCGGACCTGGAGCGGATCACCGTGCTGGCCGCGCAGCCGGGCTGGGCGTTGGCGCCGGGCGAGCGCTACGACCAGGAGGGTGAGCCGCACCCGTTCGATCAGCGCATGCTCACCAGGAAAGCAGTGGCCGCACTGGCCGAACAGGGCTACACGGCCAAGGCCGCGATCGAGGTCGAGTGGGTGATCGGCCTGCCCGGCAGCGGCGACGAGTTCATCCCCGCCGTGCACGGCCCCGCCTACGGCATGGCGCGCCTGGTCGAACGCTCCGACTACCTGGGCGACCTGCTGACCGCGTTGGCGCGGCAGAACGTCGCGGTCGTGCAGGTGCATCCCGAGTACGCGGCCGGGCAGTTGGAGTTGTCGGTCGCGGCCGAGGATCCGGTCGGCGCTGCGGACACCTACGTGCTGGTGCGCGAGACGATCCGGGCGATCAGCCAGCAGCACGGCCTGCGCGTCTCGTTCTCGCCCAAGGTGCTCGCCGACGGCGTTGGCAACGGCGGGCATGTGCACCTGAGCATCGCCAAGGACGGTAAGAACCTGTTCGCGGGCGGGTCCGGCCGGTTCGGCATGACGCCGACCGCCGAGTCGTTCGCGGCGGGCATCCTGGGCCGGCTGCCCGCGCTGCTGGTGGTCGGCGCGCCGTCCGTGGCCAGCTACCTGCGGCTGATCCCGCAGCATTGGGCCGGCGCCTACGCGGCGTGGGGCCTTGAGAACCGGGAAACCGCGCTGCGCCTGGTCACCGGCCCGGTCGGCAACCGGGAGAACGCGGCGAACATCGAGATCAAGTGCTTCGACCAGACCGCCAACCCGTACCTGGCCATCGCCGGTCTGCTGTTCGCCGGACTGGCCGGCATCAACGAGCAGGCCACCCTCGCCGAGCCGATCGACGTCGACCCGGCCACGCTGGGCACCAAGGAACTGCTGCGGCACGGCATCCGCCCGCTGCCCGCGTCGCTGGGCGAGGCGGTGAGCGCGTTCGAGGCGGACCAGACGCTGTTCGAGGCGTTCGGCGAACCGCTCGCCACCACGCTCGTCGACCTGCGCAGGGCCGAGGTCGAGCACTTCGCCAAGGCGACGCCGGAGGAGGTCGCGGCCGCCCTGCGCTGGGTACATTGAATCGGGGTGCTGGGTACATTGAGCCGGTGACTACCGTTGCCGTTGCGCAGTTCTCCGCCGGGCTGGACAAGGACGTCAACCGCAAGCTGGTCGTCGAGGCGGTCGAGGCCGCCGCCGAGCGGGGCGCCGATCTCGTCGTCACGCCCGAGTACTCGATGTACTGGGACGCCAGGAACACCGGCGCGGACCCGAACCACCCCGAGTCGCTGGACGGCCCGTTCGTCACCGCGGTGCGGGAAGTCGCGCGGGCCAAGGGGATCGCCGTGGTCGCCGGCATGACCGAGACCGTGGACGACGACGAGCGGCCGTCGAACACGCTGGTCGCGGTGGATTCAGCGGGCGAACTGCTCGGCGTGTACCGGAAGGTGCACCTCTACGACGCGTTCGGCTTCCGCGAGTCGGACACGATCCGGCCCGCGCCGATCACCGCGCCGCTCACCTTCACCGTCGGTGACCTCACCTTCGGCACCATGACCTGCTACGACCTGCGCTTCCCGGAAATGGCCAGGACGCTGGTGGACGCGGGCGCGAACGCGCTGATCCTGCCGGCCGCCTGGGTGGTCGGGCCGGCCAAGGAGGACCAGTGGACGACGCTGGTCCGGGCGCGCGCCATCGAGAACACCGTCTATGTGTGCGCCGCAGGCCAGACCGGGCCGTACTGCGCCGGTCAGAGCCTGATCGCGGACCCGATGGGCGCGGTCGCCGCGAGTGCGGGCGAGTCGCCGGGTCTGGCGATCGCGCGGCTGTCCACCGACCGGATCGAGGCGGTCCGCGCGAAGAACCCGTCGCTTGCCAACCGCCGCTTCAAGGTCATTCCCGCCTGAGCGCACTTGCACGAAGGTGTGAACCGTAGTTCACTACTTGCGTGCCGTACCGACGCACGCCTGCCGTACAGGCCAAGCTGGACGCCTCCCGTGAGGCGATCCGCCGTGCCGCCATCGCCCTGCTCGCCGAGTCGGGCTACGCGGGCTGTTCGATCTCGGCCGTCGCGGCCCGCGCAGGCGTCGCGACCGGCACCGTCTACAAGCACTTCCCCAGCAAGTCCGACCTGTTCACCGAGGTGTTCCGGTACTGCGCGGGCCACGAGGTGGCCATCGCGACCGAGGCAGCCGGCGAGTCCGGGCCGGCCGCCGAGCGGATCACCGCGTACGTGGAGACCTTCGCCAACCGCGCGCTGAAGTCCCCGCGCCTGGCCTACGCCCTGCTCACCGAGCCGGTCGAGGAGGCCGTCGAGGCCGAACGGTTGATCTACCGGCGGGCGCACCGCGACGTCATCGCCGACATCATCGCGGACGGCGTGCGCACCGGCGCGCTGCCGCCGCAGAACCCGACATACGCGGCGTCCGCCGCGGTCGGCGCGCTCAGCGAGGGCCTGGTCGGCCCGCTCGCCGCCGGCACGCCCGACGTGGACACCGTGCCGTCCCTGGTCCAGTTCATTCTGCGCGCCATCGGAGGATTTGATGCCAGCAACGCGTGAGGTGACCAACCAGGTCCCGCCCCTGGTCGGCCACGACGTCGCCCAGGACACGACGCTGCTCGACGGTCTGCGCCGCGAAGGCGCCGGCTGGGCCGAGGCGCAACTGCACGAGTTGGGCAGGCTGGCCGGTACCGAACAGGCCATCGAATGGGGCCGGCAGGCCAACACCAACCCGCCCGTGCTGCGCACCCACGACCGGTACGGCAACCGCATCGACGAGGTCGCGTTCCACCCCGCCTGGCACGAACTGATGACCATCGCCGTGCGCAGCGGTCTACAGGCCGCGCCGTGGCAGGAGCCACCGGGGCCTGATTCGAGGCTCGGCGCGCACGTGGCCCGCGCGGCCAAGATGCTGGTGTGGGGCCAGATCGAGGCCGGTCATCTGTGCCCGGTGTCGATGACCTACGCGATCGTGCCCGCGCTGCGCCGCAACCCCGGCCTCGCCGCCACCTACGAACCGCTGCTCGCCGCCCGCGAGTACGACTTCGGCCTGCGCGTGCCGACCGAGAAGCGCGGCCTGATCGCCGGCATGTCCATGACCGAGAAGCAGGGCGGCTCGGACGTGCGCGCGAACACCACAAGCGCGACCCCGACCGGCGACGGCGTGTATCGGCTCACCGGCCACAAGTGGTTCACCTCGGCCCCCATGTCGGACCTGTTCCTGACGCTGGCCAAGGCGCCCGGCGGTCTGTCCTGCTTCCTGCTCCCCCGCGTGCTGCCGGACGGCTCGCGCAACACGATCTTCCTCCAGCGGCTCAAGGACAAGCTGGGCAACAAGTCCAACGCCTCCGCCGAGATCGAGTACGACGGCGCGGTCGGCTGGCTGGTCGGCCCGGAGGGCAAGGGCGTGCAGACCATCGTCGAGATGGTCAACCTGACCCGCCTTGACTGCGTGATCGCGTCCGCCGGCACGATGCGCGCCGGCCTGGTCGCGGCGACGCACCACGCGACCTACCGCCGCGCGTTCGGCCGCGAGCTGATCAAGCAGCCGCTGATGGCCAACGTGCTCGCCGACCTGACCGTCGAGTCCGAAGCCGCGACCACGGTCGCGATGCGCCTGGCCGGCGCGACCGACCGGCTGGCCGGTGGCGACGAGGCGGAGGCCAGCTTCCGCAGGCTCGCGCTGGCGGTCACCAAGTACTGGGTGTGCAAGCGCGCGCCCAGCCACGTGGTCGAGGCGCTGGAATGCCTCGGTGGCAACGGATACATCGAGGATTCCGACCTGCCCCGGCTCTACCGCGAGGCACCGCTGGCGTCCATTTGGGAGGGTTCGGGCAACGTGGCGGCGCTGGACGCGTTGCGCGCCATGGGCCGTCAGCCGGAGTCGCTGGACGCCTACTTCGCCGAGGTCGACGCGTCGGCGGGTGCCGACCACCGGCTGGACGAGGCGACCGAGCGGCTGCGCAAGGATCTGGCCAACCTCGACGACATCGAGACGCGGGCCCGCCGCATCGTGGAAACCATGGCCCTCGTGTTGCAGGGCGCGCTGCTGGTTCGGCACGGCGACCCGGCCGTCGCCGACGCGTTCTGCGCGTCGCGGCTCGGCGGTGACTGGGGCATCGCGTTCGGCACCCTCCCGGCCGGCATCAACACGTCCGCGATCCTGGACCGGGCCCGCGTCACGGCGTAGTTCACGCCGCCGCGCGCTCCCCGACCGGCCTGCGGCGCAGCCCGGCCTCGCCGATGGCCGGCGTCCGGTAGGCCATGTCGAGGAAGCCGATGTCGGTGCCGGGCGGCACGATCTCGTCGATCTGGTCCAGAATTTCGTCGTCCAGCCCGATCTCGGCGCCGGCCAGCAGGTCGTCGAGGTGCGGCATGATGCGCGGGCCGATGATCGCGGAGGTCACGCCCGGATGTGCGACGACGAAGGCCATGGCCAGGTGGGTCAGGGAGAGGCCGGCCTTCTCGGCGAGCGGAATCAGCTGCTCGACCACGTCCAGCCTGCGTTCGTCGCTGAAGTACTTGAAGCCGAAGCCGGCCCGGAGGCTGTCGTGCGGCGCTCCCTTGCGGATCCGGCCGGTGAGCAGGCCGCCGGCGAGCGGGCTGTAGACCAGCGTGCCCATGCCGTAGCGCTGGCAGACCGGCAGCACCTCGTTCTCGATACCGCGGTTGAGCAGCGAGTAGGTCGGCTGCTCGGTGCGGAAGCGCTGCAACCCGCGCCGCTCCGCGACCCACTGCGCCTCGACGATGTCCGAGGCCGGGAAGGACGACGTGCCGATGGCGCGGATCTTGCCGGCTCGCATCAGGTCGGTCAGCGCGGAGAGCGTCTCCTCGACGTCGGTGTCCGGCGCGGGCCGGTGCAGTTGGTAGAGGTCGACGTGGTCGGTGCCGAGCCTGCGCAGCGAGTCGTCGAGCGCGCGCACCAGCCAGCGCCGCGACCCGCCCGCCATGTTGGGGTCATCGCCCATCGGCAGCCATGCCTTGGTGGCCAGCACGACGTTGTCCCGGCGGCCCTTGAGCGCCTTGCCGACGATCTCCTCGGACTCGCCGTGCGCGTAGGCGTCCGCGGTGTCGATGAAGTTGATGCCCGCGTCCAGAGCCTGGTGAATGATCCGGATCGAGTCGTCGTGGTCGGTGTTGCCGTGCGCGCCGAACATCATCGCGCCCAGGCAGTACGGGCTGACCTTGATCCCGGTCCGGCCCAGCGTGCGGTACTGCATGATCGACCTCCTGAGGTACCCTGAACAAAGCGGAACTACGTTCCAGAACTATACGGAACATTGTTCCGCTTATGCAAGCGGAGGAGCAGCGTGACTGAGGACACCCCCAACCAGCCGGCCCGCCGGGTGCGCGCCGACGCGCGCCGCAACATCGACGCGCTACTGGAGGCCGCCAAGGCCGTGTTCGCCGAGTCGGGCGTGGACGCCCCGGTCCGCGAGATCGCCGCGAAGGCCGGCGTCGGCGTCGGCACCGTCTACCGCCACTTCCCGCAGCGCTCCGACCTGGTGATCGCCGTCTTCCAGCACTCGGTCGACGCCTGCGCCGACGCGGCCCGCGAGTTCGCCGCCGAGCACGAACCCGACGAGGCGCTCACCCTCTGGCTGCGCCGCTACACCGACTTCATCGCCACCAAACGCGGCCTCGCCGCCGCCCTGCACTCCGGCGACCCCGCGTTCGAGCCGCTGCCCGCCTACTTCGACCAGCACCTCCGGCCCGCGCTGAAAACGCTCCTGGACGCCGCATCGGCCGCCGGCGCGGTGCGCGGCGACATCGACCCCAACGACCTGCTGCGCGCCGTCGCCAACCTCTGCCTCGCAGGCGACGACACCCGCACGGGCCACGCCCAGCGCATGGTCGACCTGCTCATCGACGGCTTGCGCTACCGGGCCGCCTGATGCGCAACCGCAGGGCAATGTTCTAAAATCGCACACATGGCGGTGGATGCGGAGACTCTGGGCAGGCGGATCGCGGAGGCGCGTGGTCGAGCCGGTTTGACGCAGACCGAACTCGCATCCGCGGTTTCACTCGACCGATCCGTGCTCACCAAGATCGAATTGGGCAGCCGCCGGGTCTCCGCGCTTGAGCTCGCCCGATTCGCCGACGCGCTGCACACCCGAATCGAATGGTTCGTCGAGGACGCGCCCGAGGCATTGATCTCACATCGGAACACCCAGGAGCCAGGTGCGCCGAGTCCAGCGATCGACGCGTGGATCGAACGCATCGCGCGGGACGTCGAGTTCGTGCTCGCCAACGACGACAGGTTGCGGCTCGCGATGCCGTCCGAGCGCACCGCGCCGGCAACCGCTGACGACGCGGAGGCCCTCGCCGCTGACGCACGCGGCTTGCTCGGGCTCGACGACACCGAGCCATGTCGCCAGTTGGCGGACAAGCTAGCCGAGTTGGGTTTACTCGTGTTCGCCCTCGACCTTGGCACCGAATCGGCCGATGCCGCGACGATCCTGCTCGCTTCGGGCGGCGTGGCCGTCATCAACGGCAGCATGCGCGTTGGTCGGCGCAGGCTGGCGCTGGCGCACGAGTTCGGTCACTTCCTGGTGGCCGACGAGTACACTGTGGACTGGCGAGTTGCCGAACAGACCAACCCGGAACGCGGGGAATCCTTGCTCGACCGGTTCGCGCGGGCCTTGCTACTGCCCGCAGCGGGTGTCCGGCAGGAATGGCAGTCCTGTCTGGGCAAGGAAGACCGTGATCTGCGGTCCACGGCGGTGCGGATGGCGAGCACCTACCAGGTCGATATGACAACGCTCGCTCGTCGTCTCAGCGAACTCAGCCTCATCGGCTCCGACGAAGCAAGCCACATCCGCTCGACCCGCACGACCAGGGCGGACATCGTCGAAATGGATTTGTTCGTCGGTGAGGAGCTGAGCCCGCCCGCACTGCCCCGGGCATATGAGCGTTCGGTGCTGCGGCTGTTCCGCGCCGAGACGATTTCGGCCGCACGCGCCTTGGATCTGCTGCTTGACACGTGGGACGAGGATGCCCTGCCCGCACTCGCCGAGCGCACGCCGGACGAAGTCTGGCAGTACATCTGACGATGCCGAACGAACCCGAAGTGCGGGGAACGCTTGGTCTGGTCTGCGATGCGGTCAACCAGAACCACATCACCCTTCCGATGGCGTCAGCGCTGACGGACGACCTGTTGGCGAGTGAATACCGACTACCGTTCAAGCCGGGCGAGTTCGTCAATTGGGCCAAGGACAACGGCCTCATCTCCTGATCCGGATCAGGAGGCCACGACGAAAGTCCCCCTCGACATCGCTTGTCGATTCCCACCGTTTCCCGTCGTTTTATATGGGTACCGTGTGGTGATGATCTTGCCCGGGACACTGGCTTGGCGATCAGACCAGCGCATATGGCCGCTCGTGTCATAGTATGAGACCGTGAGCGGTGACCGCGAGGAGCTTGAGCGCCTGGTCCACGAGATTCCTGAGGACCAGGTACCGATGGTGCTCGCCGACGTTCGCCGTCACCTGCGCCTCGTGAAGGATCGACCGTGGCCGCCGGCCTTCTTCGGGATCGCTCCCGGTGATGGCACGCCGATCGGTGCCCGCACTGACGAGCTGCTCGCCGAAGGCTTCGTCCAGTACAAGTGATCATCGTTGACACCGGTCCGCTCGTAGCCGCAGCTCTCTACCGGGACCCTGACTACCGACGGTGCGTGGACCTGTTCGCGGGCTTGCATCTGGCCAAGCGGGAGATGGTCATCCCAGCCCCCGTCATCGCCGAAGTCGGCTACTTGCTCGGCACCAGGGCAGGGGCGGAGGCCGAAGCCTTCTTCCTCCGGTCGCTGGCCGAAGGTGTCTTCCAGGTCGAGGACCTGACCACTGCCGACCACGAACGAGTGGCTGACCTGGTCGAACAGTATGGAGACCTGCCACTCGGGACCACCGACGCGGCCGTGATCACCGTCGCTGAACGCCTCGACGTGCCAGAGGTCGCCACCCTCGACGACCGGCACTTCACCGTAGTCCGGCCGAAGCACGCGAGCCCTGACGCTGCTGCCGTAAAGATCAGCTTGCTCACACGTTCTCAGCTTGGGAATCAGGCGGACCACCCGGCGGCCGGCCGGTCCGTCGGGCTGTCGTGGTGACGTCAATGCGACCCGGCCGCGCGCCGTACCTGAAGTCCGACAAGCGGGGCCGACTGGCAAGCGGGGCGGACGACAGGAACGTCTGATGTGGATCAGCAGGCCACGATGACGCTGAACGGGGCGTCCTGGGTGAAGGACGTACCTTGATACCGGAAGGTGTTGTTCACGACGACGTCCACCGCGTTGGCGGGGATGTCCGGCTCCGAACCGCCGTGCCAGATGGTTGCGACACCGGCGAATCCCAGATCGGTTGTGCCGCCGTCGCCGTCGACCGTGGCGGTCACCGCGCAGTTGGTCACGTCCTGGGTGAAGGTCACCTGGTAGATCCCGGCCTGCTGGTGGCTTACCGACGTTACGCCCGATCCGGCGCGCAGCGTGCCCGACGAGGTCACCCGGGCGAAGATGTTCACGCCGGGATCGCCCTGCGGGCCCTGCGGGCCTTGCTGGCCCTGCTGGTTGAAGTTGAGCGCGGTCTCCGCGGCGGTACAGGTCGCCCCGGTCGACGGATCGATCACCCGCAGCGCGCCGGTCGAATTGTTGACACAGCTGGAAATCACGCCGGTCGGGTCGGGGATCGCGCTGACCGCGATCCCCGCCCCGGCCACCACGATCCCGACCGCGACACCGACCACGCCCACCCATCGCCACATGGTGGGAGATGATCCGCCGCCGCGCGGAAATCCGGCAAGGAAACGGTCCGTTGACCGGTCCGCTCACACGCCGCGCTGCACGTGCAGCAGATATTCCTTGCGGTTGAGCGGATTGCGGTCGGTCCGCGACCGCTCCGGCGCCGGGCCACGCACCGGTCGGTAGTGGTCGAAGGCGGTTTCGAGCGTGCCTTCGCCACTGGTCAGGCCGGGCAGCGCCCGCTCGACCTCGTGCACCCGCGCGGCCGGCAGGACGCCCTCGACGTACTGGGTCGCGCCACGGACCGACGAGGTGTCCACCTCGGCGCCGAGCC
This sequence comes from Pseudonocardiaceae bacterium, assembly GCA_035948315.1. Classification (GTDB taxonomy): domain Bacteria; phylum Actinomycetota; class Actinomycetes; order Mycobacteriales; family Pseudonocardiaceae; genus CAJCJE01. The sequence goes on from DASZJG010000073.1 coordinate 37,393, forward strand.
GGATCAGCACGGGCAGGATCGACGCGAACAACTCGGCGGGCAGGTCGAGCCGGAAGCGGTGCATGGGTTCGCACACCGCGGTTCCGGCCAGCCGCAACGCATCCAGCAGCACCAGCGGGGTGAGGTTGCGGAAATCCCCTGCCGTGCTGGACATGCTCTTGTCGAACTTGGCGCCGGCATGGCTCTGCCGCGCGAAATAACCCGAGTGCGTCATGGTCACCACGCAGTCGGTCACCTGCCAGCCGTGCAATCCCTGGCCCAGCGTCTCGCGCACGGTCTCCTCGACCGCCCTGATGAACGCGTAGGGCATCGACCCGAGTTCGACGCCGAGCCGGAACTCCACTCCGCTGCCGATCGGCGCCGGCTCGACGCGCAGTCCGACCGTGGCCAGGAACGGGTTGGGCGCCTTGGCGATGATCTCCGCCGCCGCGCCGGTGCCCACCGGCCGCTCGACGCAGATCGTGGTGGTCTCGCGGAATGTGACGGCCACACCGAACTCGTCGGCCAGGGTCGACTGGATGACCTCCTTCTGCACCTCCCCGTACAGCGACACGGAGATCTCGTGCCGGATCTCGTCCAGCCGCAGGTTGATCAGCGGGTCGCTCTCGGCGAGTTGGGTCAGCGCCGCGTGCAGCGCACCGGTCTGCTCGGGCCGCACCGCGCTCACCACGGTCTCCAGGCTGGGCGGGGCGAAGTACGCCTCGACGTCGCGGGGCGTCCCGATCGAGTCGCCGATCCGAATGTCGCCCAGTCCCCACAGCTTCCCGATCCGCCCGGCACCCACCGATTCGCTCGACGTGGATGTCCCGTCCGCGAACACGCTGATCGCGGTGACCTTCCCGGCCGGCAACCGATCCCGCACCCGCAGCGTCCCGGCGAACATTCGCGCGTAGGCGATCTTCTCGCCTGCCGCGCCGCGTTCGATCTTGAACACGGTCCCGGACAGTTGCCCGTCCGCGTCGCCATCGGATCCGGGCAGCAGCGCGCCGATGCCGTCGATCAACTCCTCGACGCCGGCCCCGGTGATGGCCGAACCCGCGAACACCGGATGCACCCGCCCTGCGGCGAGTTGCGCCAGCAGCGCGGCACGCGCCCGCTCGTCCGGCACCGGGCCGGCCACGTACGCGCCGAGCAGCGCGTCGTCGTGCCGGGTCAGCACGTCCAGCATGGCTGGGGCATCACCGAGCCGGAACACCGAGGGCGTCAGCCGGGCCGCGATCTCGCGCAGCACCCGGTCCGGGTCGGCGCCGGTCCGGTCGATCTTGTTCACGAAGATCAGCGTGGGGATGCCGAGCCTGCGCAGGGTCCGCATCAGCACCCTGGTCTGCGCCTGCACGCCCTCCACCGCCGACACCACCAGCACGGCGCCGTCGAGCACGCTGAGCACCCGCTCCACCTCGGCGATGAAGTCCGGGTGGCCGGGTGTGTCGATGAGGTTGACGGTGCGACCGGCGATGGTGAAGGACACCACCGCCGACTTGATGGTGATGCCGCGCCGACGCTCGAGTTCGAGCGAGTCGGTCTGCGTGCTGCCCGCGTCCACGCTGCCGAGTTCGGCGATGACGCCGGCAGTGTGCAGCAGGCGTTCGGTCAGGCTGGTCTTGCCCGCGTCAACATGGGCAACAATGCCCAGATTGAGGGTTGTCCGCATCAAAAGTCATGTCCTTGAGAGAGGGGTGGGTTGCTGCCTGGTCGGACATGACCGCTGGACGCATGACCACTCCTCTGTTCTCGGTGACGACGATGACTGACGACGCGCAGTCCACCAGACCCCCGCCCGGCCGCGCAACCGGTTTTCCCCCAGGCCAGTATTGTGCGCGAGCACGACGTCCCCGCTGGAGAACGGAACACGATGACCGGAGCTGAGCACTACGCGGCCGCCGAGGCATTACTCGACGAGGTCGCCGCCAACCCCGACGACGCGAGCCAGCGCGTCGGCGTCGCCCAGGTGCACGCGACCCTCGCCCTGGCCGCCGCGACCGCCATGGCGAGCAGGCTGGTGGAGACCGAGGACGGCGACGAGATCGCCGCGATGGACCCCACCGACCAGGAACGCTGGGACAACGTGGCGGGCTGATGTCCATTGCAGACCCCGCAGAGTTCTTGCCGGGTCTGCAATCACGTGCGGATCAGTCGACGCAGGTGACGCCGTCCGCGCTGATCGTGGGCGTTGCGCCGGCCGGGGACGAGGCCGACGTGGTCGAGCCACCGCTGCTGCCGCCGCTCGACGAGGAACCGCCACTGCTGCCGGACGAACTGCCGCCGGACGAACCGCCGCCGGTGTCCGAGGTGGGTCCGTTGTAGCCGGTGCCGAGCAGCACCCGGACCGAACCGGAAGGCAGGCTGGAGGCCGCTGCGGTGGTCAGGCCGCCGAGTGCCGAGGCGACCTGCTGGGCCGCCGATGATCCGCCCGAGCCGTACTCCACCACGGAACTGCTGCGGGACGCGGTGTTCCCGGTACCACCCGCGGTGAATCCCTTGCCGGTCAACACGTTGAGCACCTTGCTGGCCAGTCCGGTCTTGCCGCTGCCGTTGAGCACCTCGGCGGTCACCTTGGCGTTGCTGGCCCCACCGCCGCCACCGGAGTTGTTGTTCGCGGCCGAACTCGGCGGAGGCGCAGCCGTCGACGAACCGCCGCCGCCCTGCGCCTGGATGACGCTGGCGATGTACTGCTGGATCCGGGTCGGGTTGACCTCGACCGCGTCGCCGTCGGACTTCGTCGGATAGGTCTCCGTCACGATCGGGATGGTGTTGAACTGGATGTTCCCGCCGCTCATGCTTTCCATCTGCTGCGCGAAGCTGAAGATGTCCCAACCCTGGTCGATGGTGATCGACTGCTTGACCGCGCTGATCAGGTTGGTCAGCTTGGTGGTGTCGGTGAGCACGCCCGCGGACAGGATGGTGTGCGCCATGCTGGCCATGAACGCCTGCTGACGGCGGATCCGGTCGATGTCGCCGAGCGGCAGGCCATGCCGCTGGCGGACGAACGCGAGCGCCTGCGCGCCCTGGATGGTCTGGTTGCCAGCGGGGAAGTTCGCGCCGGAGTACGAGTCGTTCACCGCCGCCTTCAGGCAGACCGGCACGCCGCCGACGGCGTTGCTGATCGAGAAGAACCCGGCCAGGTTGACCGAGGCGAAGTGGTTGATGGTCAGGCCGGTCAGGTTCTGCACGGTCTCGATGGCGTTGTGCGCGCCCGCGGCGTCGGCCTGCACCGCGAGGTCGGGGCCGCTGACGCCCTGTCCCCTGAGCGTTTTCTGCGCGGCGACCTGGGCGTAGGTGTACGCGGAGTTGATCTTGTGCATGCCGTAGCCACCGGCGAGTTGCACATAGGAGTCGCGCGGGATGGAGAACGCGGCCGCCTTGCCACCGCCTGCCGGGATGTGGATCAGGATCATCGTGTCGGTGTTGTCACCGCCGTCACTGGAGCCACCGGCGTGCAACTGGTCAAGCAGGCTCTGCGGCAGCGGGTTGCCCTGCGCGTCGGTCCGGTTGTCCAGACCGACCATCAGGATGTTCTGGTCACCGGTGGCGTTCTGCGCGTTCGGGTCGATCACGTTGGCGGTGGTGATGCCATTGGTCGCGCTCCAGCTCAGGCCGAGCGCGATCAGCGTGATCGCCGAGGCGAGCGCGAGCACGGTCCGACCGATGCGCAGTTGCAGGGTGCGCGTCGAGGTCGAGGCCGGCGGCAGCTGCCTGCCGCGACTCGATGACGGGCGCGACGGGCGAGCGCGGCCGTCGTAGCGATCGGCGCGGGGTCGGTCCAGATCGGCGCGAGCCTGGGGGTTGCGCGGGTACGGATCGCGCCGCCTCGGGTCGCCCGGCGCGCCGCCCTGCCGGGGCGGCGGCTGCCGACGCGGATCGGGACGTCGACCAGGCGGGACCTGACCTCGGGGCGGCAGCCCGCGCCCAGGATCACCCGACCTCGGCCAGTCGTTCACGCGTCTCTCCCCGAATGAGTCGTCTCGTCCAACAGGCTTAATAGTCCTACACCGAGTAGGACGCCACACTTTCAACCGGGTTGCCTCGCAACCTGACACTCACAGCTTCACGGGGCCTGGACATGGTGATGCCCCGGGAGCGCTGGCTCCCGGGGCATCGACTTGCCGATCAGCGGTCGTCAGGCGGCGACGGTGTAGTCACCGGCGGCCGCACGGGCCGTTTCGGCCGGCTGTAGTGCCAGCTCCAGCACCTCGCGCACGTCCGAGAGCGGATGCACGTCGAGCTGCTTGAGCACTTCCTCCGGCACGTCCTCCAGGTCCGGCTCGTTGCGGGCCGGGATGATCACCGTGGTGATACCGGCGCGGTGCGCGGCGAGCAGCTTCTGCTTCACCCCACCGATCGGCAGCACCCGTCCGGTCAGCGACACCTCACCGGTCATCGCCACGTCCGAGCGGACCGGCCGGCCGGAGAGCAGCGAGGCGAGCGAGGTGGTCATCGTCACACCGGCACTGGGCCCGTCCTTGGGCACCGCGCCGGCCGGGACGTGCAGGTGCACGCCGCGGTCCTTCAGGTCGCCGACCGGCAGTTCCAGTTCGGCGCCGTGGGAACGCAGGAAGGACAACGCGATCTGCGCGGACTCCTTCATCACGTCGCCCAGCTGACCGGTCAGGGTCAGGCCGGTCGCCCCGGTCTCCGGGTCGGACAGCGACGCCTCGATGAACAGCACGTCACCGCCTGCCCCGGTCACCGCGAGGCCGGTCGCCACACCGGGCAGCGAGGTGCGCTCGGCGGATTCCGGCGTGTGCCTCGGCTGGCCCAGGTAGTCCTTGAGCCTGGCGTCGTCCACCGTCACCGGCAGCGTCACCTTCTCCATGGCCACGTCGGTCGCGACCTTGCGCAGCACCCGCGCGATGGCCCGCTCCAGGTTGCGGACACCCGCCTCCCTGGTGTATTCGGCGGCCAGCTTGCGCAGCACCGAATCGGTCAGCTGGACGTCCTCTGTGGACATCCCGGCCCGGTCGATCTGGCGCGGCAGCAGGTGATCCGAGGCGATGACGACCTTCTCGTTCTCGGTGTAGCCATCCAGCGTGACCAGTTCCATCCGGTCCAGCAGCGGGCCGGGGATGGAGTCCAGCACGTTGGCCGTGGCCAGGAAGACCACATCGGACAGATCCAGTTCGACTTCCAGGTAGTGGTCCCGGAAGGTGTGGTTCTGCGCCGGGTCGAGGACTTCCAGCAGCGCGGCGGTCGGGTCGCCCCGGTAGTCCGCGCCGACCTTGTCGACCTCGTCCAGCAGCACGACCGGGTTCATCGAGCCTGCTTCGGAGATGGCCCGCACGATCCGGCCGGGCAGCGCGCCGACGTAGGTGCGCCGGTGACCACGGATCTCCGCCTCGTCCCGGATGCCACCGAGCGCGACGCGGACGAACTTGCGGCCCATGGCCCGCGCGACCGACTCACCCAGCGAGGTCTTGCCCACGCCGGGCGGACCGACCAGGGCCAGCACGGCACCGCTGCGCCGCCCACCGACCACGCCCTTACCGGCGTCCGAACGCCGCTTGCGCACGGCCAGGTACTCGATGATCCGGTCCTTCACGTCGGACAGGCCGGCGTGATCGGCGTCCAGGATGGCGCGGGCGCCGGGAATGTCGTAGGTGTCCTCGGTGCGCTCGTTCCACGGCAGCTCCAGCACCGTGTCCAGCCAGGTGCGGATCCAGCCGACCTCGGGCGACTGCTCGGACGTCCGCTCCAGCTTGTCCACTTCGGACAGAGCGGCTTCCCTGACCTTCTCGGGCAGGTCGGCCTCTTCGACGCGGGCGCGGTAGTCCTGCTCCTCGGTCGCGGGCTTGCCGTCCAGGTCGGCCAGTTCCTTGCGGATGGCGGCCAGCTGCTGGCGCAGCAGGAATTCGCGCTGCTGCTTCTCCATGCCCTCCTGGACGTCCTTGCGGATCGTCTCGTTCACGTCCAGCTCGGCGAGGTGTTCCTTGGCCCAGTTCAGCGCCTTGTTCAGCCGCTCGGCGACGTCGACCGTCTCCAGCAGGGTGATCTTCTGCTCGGTGGTCAGGTAGGGCGCGTAGCCGGCGAGGTCGGCCAGCGCGGACGGGTCGTCGATGCCCTGCACGCCGTCGACCATCTGCCAGGCACCCCGCTGCTGCAGGATCGAGGACAGGATCGCCTTGTACTCGCGCATCGCATCGGAGAGGTCCGCGGTCGGCGTGATGTCGTCGAGGGTGGTGGCTTCCACCCAGAGTGCGGCACCCGGTCCGGTCGTCGCGGAACCGACCCGGACGCGCTTGACGCCGCGCACCACGACGACCTTCTGGCCGCCGCGAATCCGGCCGATCTGCTCCACGACGCCGACCGTGCCGATCGAGCTGTAGCGTCCGTCACGCCGAGGCACCAACAGCACGCGTGCGTTGTCGGCTTCCGGTTTGACCGAACGAATTCCCGAACCGGCGGACGACGAGCGCTCGGCACTGGCGGCCTGAGCTGCGTCCACGGCGGTCCGGACATCGGCGTCGGAGAAGTCCAGCGGCACGACCACTCCGGGCAGTACCACCTCGTCATCCAGCGCCAGGATAGGGAGCACCAGTTCTTGGCTCATGTCCCGTCATCTACCCTTCGGAGGAAGTTGAGTTCATGTGGCTCAACCATCCTGAGCGCGGGTTTGTTTCCGACGGGCGTTCGCTCAGAGCGATACGCTGTTTTCCCTGGTAGCGGCCTTGGCGAGCGACTGAGCTGCCCGTCGCGCGCGATCGGCGAGGGCCGGGTCGCCGGCGATGGCCGCGCCGGTCGAGGAGCCCACGAGCAGCAGCCACAGCTGGTCGGTCAGCTCCTCGGGGTCGGTCACGTCCAGTTCAGCGACCAGGCCCGCGAGAAATTCCCGGACCGCGGCATGGTGCGCGCGCACCACGTCCGCTATGCCCGGTTCGGTGCTGCCCAGCTCGCCGAAGGAGTTGACGAACGCACAGCCGCGGAAGCCCGGCTCGGCGAACCACTCGCGCAACCAGTCGAAGACGGCGGGGATCGGGTCGTCGGGGTGATCCGCGACATACTCGGCCAGTCGCGCGCGCCAGCGGCCGTCGCGCCGGCGCAGGTACGCCTCGACGATCTGCTGCTTGGCCGGAAACACCTGGTAGAGCCGCTTGAGCGAGATCCCCGCACCGGCCCGCAGCTCGTCGATGCCGACGGCCTGGATGCCCCGCTCGTAGAACAGCTCCTCGGCGGCGTCCAGCAGTTTCACCCTGGCCTCGTCGACGTCCACACCAACTCCCACTAGCCCTGAGAACGATCGTTCCCCTAGAGTAGCGCCGTACCCGGAGAACTAACGTTCTCCGTATCTTATGCAGAGGAGTTCAGATGGCACCCAGGCCGCCCTTGCCACCGTTCGACGAGGAATCCGCCCTGCTCAAGGTGCAGGCCGCGGAGGACGCCTGGAACACCCGCGATCCCGAGCGCGTCGCGCTCGCCTACACCGAGGACTCGGTCTGGCGAAACCGCGACCAGTACGTCACCGGCCGCGCCGACATCATCCGGTTCCTCACCGCCAAGTGGGAGCGCGAACTGGACTACGCGCTGCGCAAGAACCTCTGGGGCTTTCGCGGCAACCGGATGGCCGTGCGCTTCCAGTACGAGTCGCACAACGCCGAGGGCCAGTGGTTCCGCAGCTACGGCAACGAACTCTGGGAGTTCGACGACAACGGCCTGATGCGCCGCCGCGAGGCCAGCATCAACGACGTGCCGATCACCGAGGCGCAGCGGCGTATCTTCGGCCCGCGCCCGGATTCCGAGCGTGGCAGGCAGAATCCGGTGTTCTGATCAGCCGATCTTGATCAGCCGCGAGCCGTGCGGCGGCACGTTCGACGCGGTCCAGCTGCCGTTGAAGGTGCCGAGATCGGACTGGGCGTCCACGTCGCGCACGTCCTGCGAGCCGGACACGCCGACACTGTTCCAGTCGACCGTGATGTCCGTGCCGCTCGAACCCATGTTGTAGACGGCGACATACGTGCTCGACCCGATGACCTTCGTCCAGACCTGCGCGTTCCCGCCGGTCACCTGGCTCGGGTTGACGCTGGACTGGTCGACCGCGATCACTTCCGGGTTGCTCAGGATCGAGATCGCCTTGCTGTCCATGAAGTAGATGTCGCCGCCGACGTAGAGCGGAGCCGAGGCCATCGACCAGAAGTTCATCACCGACTGGCGCTCGTCGTCGTTGAGCCCGTCCTGCACGCCGGAGCCGGTGTTGTTGTTGATCGGCATCGAGTCCAGATCGGGCCGATAGCTGCCGTTGACGTGCGAGAGCCACTGCGGCAGGTCGTTCCAGCGGGCGCTGACCGAGCTGTTCCAACTGGACACGGTGTCGCAGTAGCACTCGACATCGGTGTCGACGCGGACGCTGTTCGCGTAGGGCGCGAGGCCGTCAGCGGCGGAGATGTCGACCGGCCACGCGCTCGCGGTCAGCCACATCTGCCGGCCCGATTGGTCGATCGCCTGCGAGAACGCCTGAATGTCGGGGATGTTGTCCGCGGTCACGCCGTCGACCTTGATCATGTCGACGCCCCAGGAGGCGAACTGGTTCACGATCGAGTCGATGTAGGTCTGCGCGCACGGGTTCGAGTAGTCGATCTTCCAGTTGCTGCCCCACTTGTTGGTCGGGGTCAGCGGTTGCACCGCGATCTGCTGCGTCGTGCAGCTGGTGCCGACGATCGGATCGTTGTCGTTGTACACGGTCTGCGAGAGGCCCGCCGTCTCGTAGAGCCCCATCAACAGGCCGTCGTTGTGGATGTAGGAGGCCATATAGGCCATCCCGTCCGGGAAACGGCTGGTGTCCGCGCTCGGGATGCCGTTGCCGTCGGTGCCGTTGGACCAGAACGAGTCGATGTCCACGTACTGGTAGCCGGCCGATTTGAGCTTGGTGCTCAGCGCGTCGGCGGCGTTGCGGATGTTGCCCTCGTTGAGCCAGTTGGTGCCGTAGTTGGGATGCGTGCTGGACTCGACGCTCCAGCTGCTCCATCCCATCAGCGGCCCGTTGAACGCGCTACGCGCTTGCGCTTCGGGCGCGGATACCAGGCTCAGCCCCAGGACACCGACGGCCAGGGCAACGATCGTTCGCAGCACCAGGCAACCGTAGGTCGGGCGCGGTGAATCGCTCAAGATTTGACCGTTCACAGCGCCTCACGGAATGCTCGTTCACGTGAAGATCGCCTTTGGCGCGGACGACGACAACGAGTGCGTGCGCGCGGTCGTCGAGCACCTGCGCACCGTTGCCGAGCTGGAGATCTGCGCCGACACGCCGTGGCACGAGTTCGCCCGCGAGGTCGGCAGGCGGGTCGCGGACGGCGACGTCGAGTTCGGCATCGTCATGTGCTGGACCGGCACCGGCGTGTCGATCGCGGCGAACAAGGTCCCCGGCGTCCGCGCTGCGCTGGCCTGGGAGCCGTGGATCGCCGAGCACGCGCGCCGCTGGAACGACGCGAACGTGCTCGCGATGAGCCTCAAACGACTCGCCCCGGACGTCGCCGTGGACTGCGTCCGGGCCTTCCTGTCGGTGGAAGCGGAAGACCCGGACGAGACCGCGAACATCGACGCGATCCGCAGGCTCTGACCGCGCTGGCTCTGGCTGCTCTGAGGTCAGTCGGCGAGCACCAGCACCGGGTCCGGCCCGTACAGCGGACGGACGCGGCGGCCGGGGGTGAACTCCTCGGCGAGGCCGCTGGCCAGGTCGGCGTGCAGTTCGGTGCCATCGGTGAGCAGCGAGGTCACCCGGGTCACCGCGCCCCGGAAACTGACCCGGACGACCGTCGCCGGGCCCGCGTCGTCCACGGCCAGGTGCACGGTTTCCGGCCGCACCAGCGCGATCACCGAACCCGAGGACGGCGCGCCCTCGGTCGCCACCACCGGCACGACGCCGCCGACCACCTCGACCTTGCCCTCCCGCAGTTCGCCCGGAATCCGGTTCATCGAACCGACGAACGCGGCGACGAACGGCGTGGCCGGGCGGGTGTAGATCTCGGCGGGGGTCGCGCACTGTTCGAGTTTGCCCTCGTTGAGCACGGCCACCCGGTCCGAGATGGACAGTGCCTCCTCCTGGTCGTGCGTGACGAACAGCGTGGTGATGCCCAGCCTGGTCTGTAGGCCGCGGATCTCCTCGCGCAGCTGCACCCGCACCACGGCGTCCAAAGCGGACAGTGGCTCGTCGAGTAGCAGCACCTTGGGCTGCACGGCCAGCGCACGCGCGAGCGCGACCCGCTGCTGCTGGCCGCCGGACATCTCGTGCGGGAACTTGGCCGCGTGCTCGGTGAGCCCGGTCAGTTCCAGCAGCTCACCGGCCCTGGTGCGACGGGCGCGGGCGCCGAGGCCGCGCAGCCGCAGGCCGAACGCGACGTTGTCCAGCGCCGAGAGGTTCGGGAACAGGCTGTAGGACTGGAACACCATGCCCATGTCGCGCTTGTGCGCCGGCACGGACGCGATGTCCTTGTCGTCCACGAACACCTGGCCCTCGTCGGCCGCCTGCAAGCCGGCGACGATGCGCAGCGCGGTCGTCTTGCCGCAACCGGACGGGCCGAGCAGGCTGACCAGCTCTCCCGGCCCGGCCTCCAGGTCGAGACCGTCCAGCGCGAGCACGCCGCCGAAGGACCGGCGCAGTCCGCGCAGGCGCAGCGAGGAACCGGGCTGGGTGGCAACGGGCGCGGCCTGCGTGACCGGCTTGATCGAAGCTGTCAACGGGGCCTCCGAGCACCGCGCTGCGCGAACAGCGACATCACCATCAACAGAATCCAGGACACCAACAGAATCAACATCGACGCCGCCATCGCGACCTCCGGGTCCTGCTGGCCAGCCTGCACGGTCCACACCGGGAACGTGTTCATCAGCAGCAGGTTGGCGATGGTGAACTCGCCGAGCACCATGGCCGCGGCCAGGATCGCCGAGCCGAGAATGGCCGTGCGCAGGTTCGGCACCACGACCCGCCACAGCACGGTGAACCAGTTCGCGCCCAGGTTGCGTGCCGCCTCGACCAGCGTGGCCAGCGGGATCGCGGACATGCCCGCGTCCAGCGTGCGGAACGTGAACGGCAGCGCCAGCACCACGTATTCCAGCGCCAGCACGACCGGCGTTCCCGTGACCCACTGTGGACCGTTGCGGAACGCCACCAGCACGCCGTTGGCCAGCACCACGGCCGGGATCACCATCGGCAGCACGCAAATGCTCTCCAGCACCCGTCGCAGCCTGGGCAGCCGCAGGTGCACCCAGGCCATGGTCGGCACCATCAGCACCAGCGTGAGCACCACCGTGCCGCCGGCCAGTTCCAGCGAGGTCAGCAGGTTCTGCGTGAAGCCGTCCTGGCCGACCAGGTTCGCCCAGGTGTCGAGCGTGTGCGTGCCGTTGCGGCCGCGCAGGCTGAACTCGATCGAGGCGGCGATCGGCAGCAGGAAGAACACGGCGGCCACGAGCAGCGTGATCCAGCGCGCGATCGGATGGCGAGCGGTGCTCATCGCATCCACCTGGCGGCCTTGCGCTGGGTGAGCGTGTAGCCGACCATGGCGATCGCGACGATGACGATCATGCCGAAGCCCAGCGCGTTGCCCAGGTTCTCCTGTCCGGCCGCGACATTGCCGGACATGACGTTGCCGATCTCGATCGGCACGAGGGGGATGACGCCGTTGGTCAGCGCCTGCGCGGTCGCGTAGGAGGCGAAGGCGTTGGCGAACAACAGCATCAGCGCGCCGAGCACCGGCGGCGCCAGCAACGGTCCGCCCACGTAGCGCCAGTACTGCCAGCGGCTCGCGCCCAGGTTGCGCGCGGCCTCGACCCACTGCGGGCGCAGTCCCTCGATGGCCGGGAAGATCACCAGCACCATCAGCGGGATCTGGAAGTACAGGTACACCAGGATGATGCCGCCGACGCCGAACAGGAACGAGTTGCTGACGCCGATACCGATGCCGGCCAGCCACCTGGTGATCAGGCCCTGGCCGCCGAGGGTGGCGATGAACGCGAACGCCAGCGGCACGCCGCCGAAGTAGGCGAACACGCCGGACGCGGTCGACACGGCCTGCCGCAGGAACCCGGTGGCCGGTGAGCCGGATACGGCGAACGCGACGACGAGGCCGAGCGCGCCGCCGAGGATCGCGGTCGCCGCCGAGATCAGGATGCTCTCGCCGAACGCGCCGAGATACGGATGGCTCAGCGCCGCGGTGATGTTGCCGAGAGTCGGGTGCCCGTTGTCGTCGGTGAACGCGCCCACGACCACCGCGACGGTCGGCGCACCCAGGAAGATCAGCAGATAGGCCGCGAACGGCAGCAGGCCGAGGATGTCGAGACTGCGAGTCCTCTTGACGGGAACAGCGGTGGACGCGGGAGCCGCGTCCACCACCACCCCGATTCCGGTTTGGGTCATGGCCTCAGCCGACCGAGCTCGCCCAGTTGCTGGCGATGGTCTTGGTCGCCATGGTCAACTGCTGCTGCGTCGGGAACTTGGCCGAGCCGGTCACCTGCGGCAGCGCGGCGAGCGCCTTCGCGTCGACGGTGCCGGCGGACTGCATCGCGGCCAGTTCGACCGGACGCGCTGCGCCCTGCAGGAACAGGTTCTGGCCCTCGGTGGAGTAGAGGAACTCCTCCCACAGCCGAGCGGCGGCCGGGTGCGGCGCGGACGCGCTGATGGCCTGGTTGTAGTAGTTCGCGTACAGGCCGTCGCTGGGCACGACGACCTTCCAGTTCACCTTGCCGGCCAGCGTCTGCGCGGCCGAGACCTGGAGGTAGTCCCAGTCGATGGTGATCGGGGTCTGGCCCGACTGGATGGTCGCCTGGGTCGCGCCGACCGGGATGAAGTTGCCGTCCTGCTTGAGCTGCGCGAAGTAGTCGATGCCGGGCTGGATGTTGTCGAAGTTGCCGCCCTTGGCCAGCGCCGCCGCGAACACGCCGGCGAACGCCGCGCCCGCCTTGGTCGGGTCGCCGTTGAGCGCGATCTCGCCCTTGTAGGCCGGGTTGGTCAGGTCCGCGAACGACTTCGGCTCGACCTTGACGCGGCTGGCGTCGTAGCCGATGGAGATGTACCCGCCGTAGTCGTTGTACGAGTCGCCGTTGGCGGCCTTCTGGTTGTCCGGGATGTCGTTCCAGCTCGCGACCTTGTACGGCGCGAGCAGGCCGCTCGACGCCGCCGAGAGCGCGAAGGAGGAACCGAGGTCCAGCACGTCAGGCGCGCGGGTCTGGCCCTTGAGCTGCTTGACCGCGTTGATCTCGTCCTGGGAGCTGCCGTCCGGGTTGGCATCGTTGATCTTGATGCCGTACTTCTTGGTGAAGGTGTCCATCAGCGCGCCGTAGTTCGCCCACGTGCGCGGCAGCGTGATGACGTTGAGTGTGCCTTCGGCCTTGGCAGCCTTGACCAACGCGTCCATCCCACCGGCAGCCTGTGCGCTGGTCGCGTTGGCCGCCGGCGAGGAGGAGTCCCCCTGCGCCGAACCACCACAGCCGGCGACCCCGATCGCCAGTGCGGCCACCGCAGCCGCGATCCCGAGTAGCCGTCCGTTCTTCACGAGAGTGTCCTCATCTGTAACAGGAATTCCAACGGCACGGACACTCTCTGGTCCAGTTGTCATCTTGGCCAGGCAAGGTTGAACATGGCTGTACATGTTGGCTAACACCCGGGTGCGTGAAGGCTTTCCCGATTAAGGTTCCGTGTTGTGGACACCGAACGAAACCAGCCGGCTACGTCGCTGTATCAGAAGCTCGCCGGGGACCTGAAGGCCGCCATCGCCGACGGGGTGTACGGCGACGGTGCCCGACTGCCTTCGGAGAGTGATCTCGCCCGCGAGTACGGGGTGTCCAGGGGCACCGTGCGGCAGGCGTTCGCGGCGCTGCGGGCGGAGGGCGTGATCGCGTCCCGGCGCGGCGCTCGGCGAGTTGTCCTCGGTGGACGGAAAATCCAGAACTTCACCGATCTGGTCAGTTTCTCCCGTTGGGCGCGTTCGCTCGGCGAAACTCCGTCCGGCCGGATGGTCAGCCTGCAGCGGCGACCGGCCGGCCAGGAGGAGTGCGAGCGGCTCAACCTGGAGGACGGCGCGCAGATCTACTACCTGGAGCGAGTGCGGCTGCTCTCCGGCCGCCCGGTGATGATCGAGCGCTCCGCGTTCCCGGACCGGGTCGGCGCGCTGGTCGCCGGCATGGAGAACGACGTCCAGTCGATCACCGACCGGCTGGAGGAACTCGGCGTGATCTTCGCCGACGCCGAGCACATCATCGACGCGGTGCCCGCGTCGGCGGCGGACGCGCGCCTGCTGGGCGTCAGCCCTCGGGTGCCCTTACTCCGCGAGCGCCGGCACACCACCGATCCGGCCGGCGTCCCGGTGGAATGGTCCGAGGACCGCTACCTCGGCGACGCGGTCGCGTTCACCGTGCACAACTCGCTCGCCGCGAACAGCCTCGCTCGCACGCCCAACCATCGTCCGTAGGGCATTGCGGATATTTTCAACACGCGTAGAATTCTGCGGTATGGTCGCCCCACGTTCCGTGGCCCGGTTCAACCGTCGGGTCACCAATCGGATCCTCGGCGGGCTCGGGCCCGTCGCGCCCGGCTTCGGCCTGATCCTGCACACCGGGCGCAAGTCCGGTCGCGCCTTCCGCACCCCGGTCAACATCTTCCGGACCGATGAGGGCTACGTCGTCGCACTCACCTACGGCCCGCAGTCGGACTGGGTGCGCAACATCCTGGCCGCGGGCGGCTGCGACGTGATCATGCGCGGTCGTACGGTCCACCTGACCGCGCCCGAGATCGTGCGGGATCCGGGCCTGCGCCGCCTACCCGTGTTCACCAGGCCGATCCTCACCGTGGTCGGTGTCAAGGACCTCCTGCTCCTGCACGAGTCCTAGTACAGCCGCCTGTTGTGAATTCAGAAAAATTCCAATAGGCGACTGCGCCATTCGGCAGAACGGGATTCAGGATATGTGTCAACCGTGAATGGAAGACGTTGTCCCGAATACGACAGGAAATCAGACTCGACCTTGACAGCGTTGTCGTGGCGGGATTTTCTGCTAAGGCATGTCAGGTGACAACGTTGTCACTTTCCGGGAATGCTGTGCCAGCCGCGCCACCTGCTCGTGCGCCCCCTGCCCCGTACCAGACGCGAGGGAACCCAGATGGCCTCCTTAGCCAGATCCTCCTTACGCATCATCGCGGCGTCCGGCGTCATCGTCGCCGCGATGCTCCCGGCAATCGGCTCGGCCGCACCGACACCTGCCGCGGTCACCGACCCGGCCTCGGTCGTGAACCCGTTCATCGGCACTTCCAACTCGGCGGACGACTTCCCCGGCGCGGACGCGCCGTTCGGCGCGGTCCAGTGGAGCCCGGACACGCCGAGCAGGCCGGACGGCGGCGGCTACGAGTACAACGACTCGTCGATCACCGGCTTCAGCCTCACCCACCTCTCCGGCCCCGGCTGCGGCGCCGACGGTGACGTGCCGATCCTGCCGACCACCGGCGGTATCAACACCGGCGCCACCGACGGCTTCTCGCACAGCAACGAGTCCGCGAACGCGGGCTACTACGCGGTGACCACGAGCAACGGCATCAAGAGCGAGCTGACCGCGACCGAGCGCTCCGGCATGGCCCGCTTCACCTTCCCGTCCACCACGCAGGCCAACCTGATCTTCAAGCTCAACGGCAGCCAGAACGGCGACTCGGCCACCAGTTGGAACATCGTCAGCAACACCGAGGTTTCCGGCTCGGTCACCTCCGGCAACTTCTGCGGCGCCGGCAACAGCTACACGATGTACTTCGACGTCATCTTCGACCAGCCGTTCAGCGCCAACGGCACCGCGGTCGCGCAGGCCGCGCCCGCCCCGCACAACGAGACCACCGTGCACGGCCAGACGGCGCACCCGCAGCTGACCCCGAAGGCCGCGGCGGCCGGCCCGAACAGCGGCTACGTCACCTTCAACACCACCAGCAACCAGGTCGTGCAGGCCAAGGTCGGCATCTCCTACGTGTCGACGGCCAACGCGGTCGCGAACCGGACCGCGGAAAACCCGAACTGGAACTTCAGCGCCACGCAGACCGCGACGCACAACGCGTGGAACTCGACGCTCGGCCGCATCCAGGTGTCCGGTGGCACAACGACGCAGCAGCAGATCTTCTACACCGCGCTGTACCACTCGTTGCTGCACCCGAACGTCTTCTCCGACACCAACGGCCAGTACATGGGATTCGACAACAAGGTGCACACCGTCGACTCCGGCCATTCCGCGCTGTACGCGAATTTCTCCGGTTGGGACATTTATCGCAGCCAGGCGCAATTGACCGCGCTGGTCGCACCGAGTGTCGCGAGCGATATCGCACAATCCATGACGGACGATTACGCGCAGAGCGGAATGCTGCCGAAATGGGCGCAGAACAACGGCGAATCATATGTGATGGTCGGTGACCCGGCCGACGAGATCATCGCCGACTACTACGCGTTCGGCGCACACAACTTCAGCACCTCGACCGCGTTGACCGACATGGTGAAGGAAGCCGTCGCCACCAGCAACATCCGCCCCGGCCTGAACTACCTGAACAGCCCCGGCTATCTGGCCAGCGACGGCGCCTACCAGTGCTGCAACTTCTACGGCCCGGTGTCCACCCAACTCGAGTACGACAGCGCCGACTTCGCCATCTCCGCGCTGGCCGGTTCGCTCGGCGACACCACCGACCAGACCACCTTCCGCAACCGCGCCCAGGACTGGCAGTACACGTTCAACTCGGGCAGCGGTTTCATGCAGCCGCGCAACGCGGACGGTGCGTGGGCGGGCGGGTTCGACCCGACCAGCGGGACCAACTTCGTGGAGGGCACCTCCTGGCAGTACACCGGCATGGTGCCGTTCAACGTCGCCGGGCTGGCCTCGGCCAAGGGCGGCAACGGGAACATGATCAGCTACCTCAACAGCGTGCTCGCCGGTTTCCACGGCAGCGGCGGCAGCCAGTCCGACCTCGGCAACGAGCCGAGCCTCTACCTGCCGTGGGAGTACGACTACGTCGGTCAGCCGTACCAGACGCAGAAGATCGTCCGCCAGGTCCAGGACCAGATCTGGACCGACGCGCCCGGCGGCCTCGCCGGCAACGACGACCTCGGCGAGATGAGCTCCTGGTACGTGTTCTCCGCGCTCGGCATGTACCCGGAGACCCCGGGCACCGCCGACCTCGCCCAGGGCAGCCCGATGTTCACCCAGGCCGTGGTCACGCTGCCCAGCGGCAACACGCTGACCGTCAACGCGCCGCAGGCCGCGGACAACGCGCCGTACGTGCAGAGCGAAACCTGGAACGGCGGCGCGTGGAACAACGCCTCCGTCCCCAGCGGCGCGCTGACCAGCGGTGGCACCCTCACGATCAACGAGGGCACCTCGGCCAACACCTCGTGGGCCAGCGGCACCTCGTCCGCCCCGCCCTCCTACGGCGGCAGCGGCCACCCGTACAAGACCGGCGCGATCACCAACAAGGCGCTCGGTTTCTGCCTCGACACCGATCACAGCGGTACCGGCAACGGCACCAAGGTGCAGGTGTGGGGCTGTGACAACACCGGCGCGCAGGAATGGGCGGTCGTCTCCGACGGCACGCTCCAGGCGCTCGGCGGCTGTCTGGACGTGTCCAACAGCGGCACGGCCAACGGGACGCTCGTCCAGCACTGGACGTGCAACGACACCGGTGCGCAGCAGTGGCAGGTGCAGTCCAACGGATCGCTGCTGAACCCGCAGTCGGGCAAGTGTCTCGACGACCCGAGCGGCAGCACCACCAACGGCACTCAGTTGCAGCTCTACACCTGCAACGCCAGCAACGCCCAGATCTGGGTCCTGCCCACGTCCAACTGAGGTGATTGCCGCGAACCGGGGGTGCGGGAAACCGCATCCCCGGTTCCGTCCGCGCACTGCCCCTGCGATCCGCGCCCGAGAAGATTATCGTGACCGTTGGTGACGACGGCCGGGGCGTCGCCTGGCGAGCTTCCCACGGCGACCATGGAGATCCCAGTTGCGCATCGTCATAGCCGAGGACGAGTACCTCCTCCGAGCCGGCCTGGCCAGGCTGCTCGCCGCCTACGACATCGAAACGGTCGCATCCGTCGAATCCGGCGAACACCTGCTCACCGCGATCGACGAACACACCCCCGATCTCGCCATCGTCGATGTCCGCCTCCCGCCCACGTACTCCGACGAGGGCCTGCGCGCCGCCGTCGCCGCCCGCGCCGCCCGACCCGGCCTGCCGATCCTGGTGCTGTCCCAGCACGTCGAAGCCCTCTACGCCCGCGAACTCCTCGCAGACGGCCAGGGCGGCGTCGGCTACCTGCTCAGGGACCGTGTCTTCAACGACGGCGAATTCATCGACGCCGTCCGCCGAGTCGCCGCGGGCGGCACCGCCATGGACCCCGAGGTCATCGCCACCCTCGTCAACAGCTCCCCCAAACACAGCCCGCTCATCGGCCTCACCACCCGCGAACGCCACGTCCTCGAACTGATGGCAGAAGGCCGCCCCAATGCCGCCATCGCCCGCCAACTTGTCATATCCGAAAGCGCTGTCAGCGAACACTCCGCCGGCATCTTCGACAAACTCGGCCTCATCGCCACCGACGACGACAACCGCCGCGTCCTCGCGGTGCTGGCCTATCTCGGCGAATCCGCGGCCAACTGACTGACCAGCGTCGGCACGAAACTCGCGGGATCGGCGCGGATGGCCCGGACTACCGCTGTCGCGGCGCCGCGGACGGCGGCGTAGGGGCCGACGGTGGAGGCCAGGACGCGGACGGGGTGCCAGGTGGCGCTGAGGACGCGGGTGGCGAGTTCTTCGGTGATGGGGTCGGCGAGCCAGGGTTGGAGGGTGGCGTAGCGGCCGCCGAGGATGATCGTGGGGACGTCGAGGACGTTGACGACGCCGGCCAGTGCGATGCCGAGCCAGTGGCCTGCTTCGTTGACCGCTTGGACGGTGGCGGGATGGGCGGCGCGGAGGCGGTCCAGGAGGGCTTCGACGGACGTGGGGTCGACGGCGCCCGCGGACCAGAGGCCGACGGCGCGGAGGATGGATTCGACGCTGGCCAGCTGTTCCAGGCAGCCGTGTGCGCCGCAGGAGCAGCGCGGGCCGTTGGGGTCGATGGCCAGGTGGCCGATTTCGCCGCTGAAGCCGCGCACGCCTTCGAACAGGCCGCTGTCGATGATGATGCCGGCGCCGATGCCGATTTCACCGGAGACGCAGATGAAGTTGGGCAGGTCGTCGGCTGACCAGAGTTCGGCAAGGGCGGCGAAGTTGGCTTCGTTGCCGAGCAGGAGGGGGCGGTCGGCGAGGTCGAGGCGGGCGCGGAGTTCGCCGTCGAGGTCCACTTCGCGCCAGCCGAGGTTGGGGGCGGTGCGGAGCAGACCGGCCGCGGGTTCGACCAGGCCGGGGACGGCCAGGCCCAGGCCGCCGATGGGGACGCCGAGCGCTTGCGCGTCGGCAAGGGCGGTGCGGGTGAGGGTGGTCAGGCGTCCCAGGACGGAGGCGACCGAGCGGTTGCGGTTGTCGCCGCCTCGGATGCGCCGTTTGCGGACTTCGCCGGTCAGGTCGACCAGGCAGGTGGCCAGGTAGTCGACGCCGATCTCGACGCCGAGGCCGTGCATGCCGTGCGGCGACAACGTCAGCTCGGTGCCGCGTCTGCCCCGGCCGGAGCGTTGTTCCTGGCCGGTTTCGGCGACCAGGTCGGCGGCGATCATGGCTTCGACCACACTGGACACTGTCGCCTTGGTGAGGCCGGTGTGCGCGGCGACGGTGGCGCGGGATACCGCGCCCGCCTCGGCGATGGCGCCGAGCACGAGGCCGGTGTTGTGCCGGCGCACGGTGTGCGCGCCGGCCGGTTGTGCGTGCGGCATGGGCATGGATCCTAGTTCAGTGGCTGAATCAAATCCTTGACGTTGCCTCGTTGAGCTTTTAAGTTTAGGTCCCGAACTAATAAACGCCACCCGAGGAGGACCCATGGCCGGGCAGCCCGTTCCCGAGGACAAGTTCAGCTTCGGCCTGTGGACCGTCGGCTGGCGCGCGCAGGACCCGTTCGGCGATCCGACGCGGGCGCCGCTGGATCCGGTGGAATCCGTGCATCGACTGGCCGAGTTGGGCGCATGGGGCGTTTCGTTCCACGACGATGACCTGATCCCGTTCGGCAGCGACGATTCCGCGCGCGCGAATCACATTCAGCGGTTCCGTAAGGCGTTGGCCGAGACGGGCATCGTGGTGCCGATGGCGACGACGAACCTGTTCACCCATCCGGTTTTCCGGGATGGCGCGTTCACCAGCAACGATCGCGCGGTGCGGCGGTTCGCGCTGCGCAAGGTGATGCGGAATCTGGAGCTGGCCGCCGAGCTGGGTGCGCGGACATACGTGTTCTGGGGTGGTCGGGAGGGTTCCGAGACCGACGCGGGCAAGGATGTGCGAGCGGCGCTGGATCGGTACGCGGAGGCGATCGACACGCTCGCGCAGTACTCGATCGACCAGGGCTTCGGGTTGCGGTTCGCGCTGGAGCCGAAGCCGAACGAGCCGCGCGGCGACATCCTGCTGCCGACCGTCGGGCACGCGCTCGCGTTCATTTCCGGCTTGCGACACAAGGACATGGTCGGGGTGAACCCGGAGGTCGGGCACGAGCAGATGGCCGGGCTGAACTTCGTGCACGGGATCGCGCAGGCGATGTGGCACGGCAAGCTGTTCCACATCGACCTCAACGGGCAGCGCGGGCCAAAATACGACCAGGATCTGGTGTTCGGGCACGGGGATCTGCTGTCCGCGTTCTTCCTGGTCGATCTGCTGGAGCAGGGCGGGTACGAAGGCCCTCGACACTTCGACTACAAGCCGTTGCGGACCGAGGACATGGACGGGGTGTGGGCGAGCGCGGCGGCGAACATGCGGACGTACCTGCTGCTGCGCGAACGGGCCGCCGCCTTCCGGGCCGATCCGAGGGTCAAGGAGGCGCTGGCCGCCTCTCGGGTGCCGGAGCTGGCGGTTCCCACTCTGGAGCCGGGCGAGTCGGCTGCCGATCTGCTCGCGGATCGGTCGGCTTTCGAGGACTTCGATCCGGACGCGGCTGCGGAGCGTGGTTACGGGTTCGTGCGGCTGAACCAGTTGGCGCTTGAGCATCTGGTGGGCGCTGACCAGAATCGATGACCATGAGCCGAAAGCTGGTGGCCGGGATCGATTCGTCGACCCAGTCGTGCAAGGTGGTCATCCGGGACGCGGACACCGGCGATCTGGTGCGGGAGGGGCGGGCCGGCCATCCGGCTGGCAGCGAGGTGGCACCGCGCGAGTGGGCGCGGGCGCTGAACACGGCGCTGGCCGAGGCGGGCGGACTGGCCGACGTCTCGGCCGTATCGGTCGCCGCGCAGCAGCACGGCATGGTATGCCTCGACGAGCAGGGCGAGGTGGTGCGGCCAGCGTTGTTGTGGAACGACACGCGATCGGCGAAGGCCGCCGATGAACTGGTCGCGGAGGCCGGCGCGAACGGGCGGCGGGAGTGGGCGAGCGCGGTCGGGAGCGTGCCGTTGGCGTCATTCACGGTCACGAAGCTGCGCTGGCTGGCCGAGCACGAGCCGCAGGCCGCGCGGCGCACCGCCGGTGTCGTACTCCCGCACGACTGGTTGACCTGGCAGTTGGCCGGAGCGAAGGGGATCGACTCGACCACGACCGATCGCAGTGACGCCAGCGGGACCGGGTACTACTCCCCTGCCACCAACAGTTACCGGCACGATCTGCTCGCCACCGCTCTCGGGCACGACGCGGTGTTGCCCGCCGTGTTGGGGCCTCGGGAGCGGGCCGGGGTCACCGCCGAGGGCGCGTTGTTGGGGGTGGGGGCCGGGGACAACGCGGCTGCCGCGTTGGGCGTCGCGTTGCGGCCGGGCGACGTGCTGGTGTCGATCGGGACGTCGGGCACCGTGTTCGCGGTGGCCGAGCAGCCGTGCGCGGATGCCAGCGGCGCGGTCGCCGGGTTCGCGGACGCGACCGGGCGGTTCCTTCCGCTGGTGTGCACGTTGAACGCGGCACGGGTGCTGGACACCACCGCGCGGCTGCTGCGGGTGGACGCGGCGCAGTTCAGCGAGTTGGCGTTGCAGGCGCCCTCCGGCGCGGACGGGCTGGTCATGGTGCCCTACCTGGAGGGCGAGCGGACGCCGGACAAGCCGGAGGCGACCGGGTCGCTGCACGGGTTGACCATGCGCACGATGAGCGCGGCGCACCTGGCGCGGGCCGCTGTCGAGGGCATGCTGTGCGGGTTGGCCGACGGGCTGGACGCGCTGATCGCGCAGGGCGTGCGCGTCGGCCGGATTCTGCTGGTCGGCGGCGGGGCGCGGTCGGAGGCCGTGTGGCGGATCGCGCCGACGATCTTCGGTCGACCGGTAGTCGTGCCGCCGCCCGGCGAATATGTGGCGGACGGCGCGGCGCGGCAGGCGGCCTGGGCACTGTCGGGCCTGCCGGAGCCGCCGCAGTGGTCGGCGGCGCGCTACGCGACGCACCACATCCAGGGCAAGCCGGCCGGTATCCGGGAGCGCTACGCACAGGCCCGTGACCACGTGCTGAACCGGCTGGTCACGGGCCCCTGAGCGGAAGCGCTATCGGGGTTCGAGGACGACGATCGGGATCTGGCGGTCGGTCTTGGTCTGGTAGTCGTTGTAGTCCGGCCAGACCTCGGCGAGCAGGTCCCACAGCCGAGCCCGCTCGTCACCTTCGGCGGTGCGCGCGACCGCGTGCACCGTCGTGTCCTTGATCTGCACCTCGACCTCGGGATTCGCGGCCAGGTTCAGGTACCAGAGCGGATGCTGCTCGGAGCCGCCCTTGGACGCGACGACCACGTAGTTGCCGTCGATCTCGCGGTAGATCAGCGCGGTGCGCCGTGGCGTGCCGGACCGGCGGCCGATGGTGGTGAGCAGCAGGATCTCGGTGCCCCGCCACTCGTATCCTTCCGCGCCGCCCGATTCGACGTACTGCTTGATGTGGTCGTTGACCCATCCGACCGGGCTGTCCGTCGGTGTCGCCGGATTCGACATCGGCTCCCCTTCATTCGTTGCAGACGCTGGCTGTCAGCGTAAACAACGTCGGGTTCGACGTTGTTCCCGGGACGCGAACCGGCCGGCACGCGAAGGCTCGCGCGCCGGCCGGAACGGTGGTCGAACTCAGGCGGTGGTGAGTTCGGGGGCGCTTTCCAGCTCCGCCTTCTCCTGCTCCAGGGCGGCCGCGACCCGGTTGGACGGCAGCGCCATGGCCACCGCGACGTAGAACACGAGCAGACTCCAGACCGCGACCACGCCCAGGTCGACCCAGTCCGGGATGACGGCCAGGCCGCTGCCGTACTGGCCGAGCCAGGAGATCACACCGAGCCCGGCGAGCCAAGGCACCATCCAGAACAGCGACTTCGGGTCCAGCGGCGGACGCTCGACCGGCCTGCCGAACAGGTAGGACAGGCCGAAGATCACGAAGCCGGCCACGATCGAGATCAGCAGCTTGTAGTTGGTCTCCCAACCGGCCCAGTAGATGATCTCGTTGGCCGCGACGAAGCTGAGCGGCGAGATGATCACGGCGCCGCTCAGCCGGTAGGGCCTTGGCCGTTCCGGATCGGACTTGCGTAGCGCCGTGAGCGTGATCGGCGCGAACGCGTACATGATCACCGTGGCCGAAGTGATGAACCCGACCAGCACCTTCCAACTTGGGAAGGGCAGGAAGCAGACCATACCGACCACAAAGGACAGTAGGATGGACACCCAGGGCACGCCGCGCGCGCTGAGCGTGGCGAACCGCTTGGGTATGGAGCCGGAGTGGCCGAGGGCGTAGGACAACCGCGCCGACGTGCCGAGGTACACCAGGCCGGTACCGGCGGGGGAGATGAACGCGTCGATGTAGAGGATCACGGCGAGCCAGCCGAGACCCAGCGACGTGGCCAGAGTGGCGTACGGACCGAAGTCGCCCTTGCCGACCGGGTTGGCCCAGCCCCTGATCAGGTCGGCCGGGTTGAGCGAGCCGACGAACGCGACCTCAAGGGCCAGGTAGATCAGCGTGCCGATGAGCACCGCGCCGATGATCGCGCGGGGTAGGTCACGCTGTGGATTTCGGGCCTCACCACCGAGTTGGGCCGCCTGTTCGAAACCCTGCAACGCGAACACGACACCGAGTGGCAGCGCGGCGAAGATGCCGTGCGCGCCGTAAGGGGCGAAGCCGCCGCCTGCGGTGAAGTTGCTGAAGTGGTGCGCGACGACGATCAGCGTGATCACGGTGATCACCGGCACGGCGATCTTCCACACCACGGTGACGGTGTTGGTGTCGGACAGCCAGCGAACGCCGAGGATGTTGATCGCACTGAACAGCAGCATCAGTACGGCCGAGATGCCGATACCGAGCGGGGTCAGCGTGCCGTTGGCGTGCACGAGGCCGGACCACTTGTGGTTGAGGTAGCCCAGCGATGCCAGCACCTCGATCGGTGCGAGCGTGACCGCTTGCAGCCAGGCGACCCAGCCCGCGGTGAAACCGGTGATCGCGCCGAAGGCGAGCCGGGGGAACCGGGCGGTACCGCCGACGACCGGGTAGGCGGAGGCGAGTTCGGCATGTACCAGGGCGAGCAGCACCAGAATCACACCAGCGAGCACCCAGGAAATGATCGAGGCCCCACCGGCCGAACTCGCGGCGGTGAGCGCACCGAGCAGCCAACCAGATCCGATGATCGAGCCGAGCGAAATGAAGGTCAGGCCCGTCACTCCGACTCGTCTCTGGAGTTGGCCCGACCCGCCAGATTGGTTGTTGCCGTTCGAGGTCTGCGTCATGACCTGTTCCTTCCGGCCGAGAGAGGTCGGCCTCGACCCGTCTCGTTGATCAGCTTTGGCGTACCAGCATGGTGCACGCATGCGGTCCGAATGGGAAGTGGCGAAACAAAAACGAAGCCAAGTTAAAGCTGTTGTGATCTACCTGATCGGATGGTCGGTCGGATTTCCCGATGAATCGGCGGTAATTTCCGCTGGTTGCCCATTGACTCGCCATCCGATGGGCTAGCCCTACACTGCGGCGAGCACCGCCATTGCCGCGTTGTGGCCGGGTATCCCGCTGACCCCGCCACCGCGAACGGCTCCGGCGCCGCAGAGCAGCACACGCTCGTGTTCGGTTTCCACCCCCCATCGACCGATCTGCTCATCTGAGCACGCAAAGGGCCAACTCAGGTCCTGATGGAAGATGTGGCCTTGCGGCAGGCCGAGTTCGACCTGGAGGTCGAGCGGGGTTTTCGCCTCGATGCACGGTTTTCCGTCGGCGTCCGGAGCGAGACAGTCCTCGATGGGTTCGGCCAGCACGTTGTTGATCGATGCGAGGGTGGCGGCGAGCGCGTCGGCGCGGGCCTTGTCGTTGTCGGCGTGGAACAGGCGGGCCGGCATGTGCAGGCCGAACACGGTCAGCGTCTGCATACCCTGCGCGTTCTCGGTCTCGCCCAGGATCGACGGGTCGGTCAGCGAATGGCAGTAGCTCTCACACGGTGGCAGTTCGGGAATGAGCCCGCTCGCCGCCTGCTCATATGAGCTCGCGAGTTGCCGATAGCTCTCGTTGACGTGGAAGGTACCGCCGAACGCGTCCCGCGGATCGAGGCCGGATTCGCGCAGCCGCGGCAGCCTGCGCAGCACCATGTTCACCTTGAGCTGCGCGCCTTCCGGTGCCGCGCCAGGCGTTTCGCCGAGCAGCGCGGCGAGCGTCGTTGGCGCGACGTTGGCCAGCACGTGCCGGGCGGACGCGGTGTACTCGATGTCGTTCTGGACGTAGCGGACGATGCCGTCCGGGTCGATGCTGGTGACCGTGGCGCCGGTGCGCGACCGCACGCCTGCTGCCTGCGCCGCGTCGATCAGCGCGCCGGTGACCGCGCCCATGCCGCCGATCGGCACGTCCCAGTCGCCGGTCATGTTGCCGATCAGGTGGTAGAGCAGGCAGCGGTTCTGCTTGAGCGTCGGGTCCTCGGCCGTGGCGAAGGTGCCGATGAGCGCGTCGGTGAGCACCACGCCGCGCACGGTGTCGTCGGTGAACTCGGCGGTGAGCAGCTCGGCGACCGGTCGCTCGAACAGGCCCTGCCAGGCGATGTCGTCGTCGATCAGCGCGCGCAGCTCGTCCTTGCCGCGCAACGGTTCGGTCAGCGTCGGGAACACTCGTTCGGCGACGCGCTGGGTGCGCGCGTAGAAGCGCTGCCAGGCCGCGAAGTCGGTGTCGTTGCCGGTGACCGCGCGGAAGGACGCGGCAGTGCGGGCCGGGTCCGCGGTGTCGACCAGCAGACCGTCTCGCGTGTTCGCGATCGGCGTGTAGGAGGAGATGCCGCGCCTGCGCAACCGGATCGGCAGGTTCAGGTCGTCGATGACCTTCCTGGGCAGCAGGCTGACCAGATACGAGTACCGGGACAGCCGGACATCAACACCCGAGAACGCGCGAAACGAAACGGCGGCCCCACCGAGCTGGCCGCCGCGTTCCAGGATCAGCACGGATCGACCGGCCCTGGCCAGGTAGTTCGCCGCCACCAGGCCGTTGTGGCCGCCGCCGACCACGACAACGTCCCAGGTCGTCGTCCCGCCCGCCACCATGCTCGCCCGCGCCTCCGCCATCACTCGATCGGGTCACCTCTTGGTGCGGGGCAGTATGCACCACCGTCCCGACGCGGTGTCAGCACGGCGTTGAAAGTTCCGGGCGTGGCGTCAAGAAAACGTTAGGAAGCCCGTCACCGAGCGCGACCGGCGGTCCAATGTCCGCGATAGCGGAATCGGGCGCGAGGAGGGCGCAATGGCGGTGTCTTCTTCGGTTCGTCCGGGAGCCGACCGTTCCGACGGGCTGCGTCACCCGAAGGAAGGGCGGATGCCGGCGGCGATCGCCATCTCCGCCGGTTTCGGCGTGGGACTGCTGCTCGCGGCCGGGTTCGCACTGCTCGAACCGAGTCGGAGCACGGGCATCGTGCTGCTGGCCCTCGCCACGATCGTGCTGAGCTGGTTCTCGACCGTGCCGGGGGCGCTCGGCATCGGCGTGATGGGCTGGTTGTTCTATTCGGGCTTCGTCGCACACAGTCACGGCCAGCTCGCGGTCACCGGTGTGCAGGACGCGATCGTGGCGGCCGTGTTGATCGGGCTCGCCCTGGTCGTGTCGGTGTTCCGGGCGGTGCTCGCCTACCGACCCATGCGGTTCCCCGACGTGCACGTGCCGCGCCAGCGGCGCTCAGAGCACGTTTGAGGCGACCAGCAGACCGACGACCAGCAGCACGAGCGCGGTGATCGGTCCCGCGTAGCGATCGATCAGCGCGCTGCGCAGCCGGGCCGCGCTGCCGGCCGCGAGCACGGTCAGGCCGACGATCGTGACCAGGGTCGCGATGGCGAACATCAGCACCGTGCCGATCGCGGCGACCGTGCCGAGCGCGCTCGCGGCCAGGAACACCGGCAGGATGGTCAGGTCCGGGGAGGCGGCCGCGCCGAAGGGCAGCACGATCGCCAGGACCTTGTTGCTGGGTCGGGTCGCGACCGCCGTCGCAGGTCCGTGGCCATGGCCATGTCCGTGCCCATGTCCGTGGCCGTGCTCGTGGCCGTGGGTGGCTGAGTTGTGGTGGTGGCCTCGGCCGAGCAGTTCGACGACCAGGAAGACGGCGCCGGTCACCGCGAGCAGGCCGCCGACGACCAGCGCCTCGTTGTGCTCGATCACGTCCCGGAACCGCAGGCCGACGGCGATCACGACGGCGCCGAGCAGCAGGGACAGCAGCACGTGCGCGACGGCCGCCGCCGCGGACAGGCGAAGGGTGCGGCGCAACGGATAGCGCTGCGCGCGGGAGGCGACCGCGAGCGGGATCCAGTGGTCGGGCAGGACCGCGTGGCCGATGCCGACTCCGGCGGCAGCGAGCATCAGGGCGAGAACGGCGGGCATACGCCATTCATACCATCTCATCTGCACATGCGTGAAGATAAGATGATATTGCTAGACTGCGGCAACAACCAAGGCATGGCAATGCGGGGCGGTCGGTGTGGATCATCCGGACAAGTTGGCGGACGAGCAGGTCGCGGCGGCGGTCGCCGGGCTGACGATGTTGGCCGAGCCGACCAGGTTGCGGCTGCTCTGGGCGTTGCGCGAGGGCGAGCTGGGCGTGACCGAACTGGCCGACCGCGCGGGCTGCCGGCCGACCGCGGCCAGCCAACACCTGTCCAAGCTGCGCCTGGCCGGACTGGTCGACCAGCGCGCTCAGGGCAGGGCGCGGCTGTACCGGCTCAAGGGCGGTCACCTGCGCAGGCTGCTCGACGAGGCGCTGGCGCACGCCGACCATGCCGCGCACGACCTGCCGCACCACGACTGAGTGATCATCGCCGAGCAGGCTGCCGGCTCCTGTGCCAGGGTGTCCACTGTGGAGCTGGTGGGAGTTGGCACGCGTCGGATGATCAAGCTCGGAGCGGCAGTGCTGCTGATCGGCGCGCTCACCGCGCCCTCGGCGGCCGCGACAGCCGGACCGGACATCGGCAGCCTGCGTGGCGCGCTGGAGAACGGCACACTCGGCCAGACGCACGGCGTGCACTCGGTGTGCGCGGGCGCGACCGGCGGCTGCCAGGCGCAGTTCGTCACCACCGCCAAGAACTCCAGCGTGCCGCTGGTGACCGCGGCGCCGGTCGGCTACGGCCCGACCGACCTGGCCAACGCCTACCAGTTGCCGGCACCGACGGTCGGCAACGCCGGCACGGTGGCCGTGATCGACGCGGGCGCCTATCCCAAACTGGAGCAGGACCTGGCGACCTATCGCAGCCAGTTCGGCCTGCCCGCCTGCACGATCGCCGGCGGCTGCCTGAAGGTCGCGAGCTATCTCGGCGGTCCCCCGATCGCGCCCGCGTCGACCGCGGTGGACAAGCAGACCGAGGAACAGCTCGGCTTCGAGACCACTTTGGACATCGACATGGCGAGCGCGGCCTGTCCGGCCTGCCATCTGATCGAACTCCAGGTGCCGCTGGCGGACGGTGCGACCGCCTCGCAGGCCGACGCGGACACCGCGGCCAAGGACTTCGCCAGCGCGGTGACGACCGCGATCGGCATGGGCGCGAACGCGGTCAGCATCAGCTACCAGTTCAACACCGACGCCTCGATGACCACCGGCGATCCCGCGAAGGCGTTGAGCCACCAGGGCGTCGCGATCGTCGCGTCGGCCGGGGACAACGCGGCGGAGGGCAAGGACAGCGGCTGGCCGCAGAACCTGGACACGGTCGTCGCGGTCGGCGGAACGTCGCTGTACACGACGAACGCGGCCGGCACCGAGTTCACCCAGACCGCGTGGAGCGACACCGGCAGCGGCTGCACGATGAACCTGCCGGCCGCGAACGGCCAGCCGGCGACCATCGCCGCGTACTGCCAGGGGCATCGGGCGAGCACCGACGTCTCGTCGGTCGCCGACCCGTCGACCGGCGTCGCCACCTATGACACGTACTCGCCGGCCTCGGGTGCGCCCGCCAACTGGACGATCGCGGGTGGCACCAGCGCGGGCGCGCCGTTCATCGCGGCGTTGTACGCGCGCGGCGGCAACCTGGCCGGCGTGCTCGGCCCGAACACGCTCTACAGCGCGCCCAGCAAGGACTTCACCGATGTGACGCTGGGCCAGAACTCGCCGCCCGCGTTCTGCCAGAACGAGCACGAGGCGCAGGCACTGTGCAAGGCGGGCCTCGGCTGGGACGGGCCGACCGGGATCGGCACGCCGGCCGGGCTGGGTGCCTTCTAGAAGATCAAGTCCACGAGGCGCGCGCGGTAGGTCGACGGGGCGAAGGCGGTGCGGGCGTTGGTCTGCGCCTCGGTCGCGACGGCGCGGGTGGCCGGCCAGTCGTCGAGCAGGGTGTTGATCGCGTCGGCCAGCGCGCCCGGGTCATCGACGGGCACGATCGTGCCGAACGTGCCGCCCGCCACGGTTTCCGGCAGGCCCTGCGCGTCGGTGACGATCACCGGGACCCCGGCGAGCTGCGCCTCGACCGCGGTGTTGCCGAACGGTTCCACCCTGGACGGGACCAGTGCGATGTCCGCGTCGGCGTAGGCGGGCCATACGTCGGCGCGGAAGCCGTGCAGCCGCACGACATCCGCGAGATCGAGTTCGGCGATGCGTTGGCGCAGCCGGGTTTCGAACCATTCGTAGCCGGCGAACACCGAACCGTAGACGTCCAGCGTGACGGCGCGTTTCGCGGTGAGCCTGCCGATGGCCTCGATGGCGACATCCGTGCCCTTGCGCGGGGAAAGCCTGCCGACCAGCACGATCCGCGCGGGATCACCCGGCTCGGCGCGCGGCTCGACTGGTTGCGCGGGGCCTGCGACGCCGTTGTACAGCAGGCGAATCCGGCGGCGCAGCGCGCCGACGCCCCTGCTCACCGTCGCGGCCGTGGCCTCGCTGTTGACCAGCACGGTGTGCGCGGCGAGCAGCGGCAGGGCCAGCGCGGTGCGGATCGGCGCGGGGACCGCGTCCTCGGCCTCGTGCACGTGCGCGACAACGCGTGTGCCGAACAGTTTCGCCAACGCCAGCCAGGCCGGCACGGTGACCGTGTTGACGTAGACCAGGTCGGGCCGGACACGGCGGAGCAGACCGGCCATCGGGCCGATCGCGCGAGCGGTGTCGGCCAGCAGGCGGAGCAGGCCGGCCGGGCGCAGCGCGGCCTTGCGCAGCACCGGGGTCGGGCAGAAGACCACGTCGGCGCCTGCCGCGCGGAGCACGCCGACCAGGTCGCCGTCGTTCGGCAGCGTCACCGTGACCTGGGCCCCGGCCGCCACGAACGCGAGCACGGACTCGACGAAGATCCGGTCCGCGCCGTAGCGCTCCGCCGACGGATGACAGCAGAGCACCCGCTTCATCTGGTCACCGTGACCAGGTCGGTACCGCTTCGGGCGGTCGAGCGCTCCCGAGCGCCGCGCAGGATGCCCACCCAGGCGAGCAGCACGAACAGCCAGGTGCACATGGCGTTCGCGGGCGCACCGAGTTCGTCGGTGAACATGCTGTTGGCGAACATGCCGACCAGCAGCGCGAGCACCAGGCCGCGGTCGGTGGCCATGCCGCGCGGACGCAGCCGATAGGCCGTCACGCCGATGCCGATCAGCAGCGCGAACCAGACCGCCGTGCCGACCAGACCGGTGTCGACCAGCAGGTTGATGATCGCGTTGTGGCCGCCGCCGAGGCCGGTGGTGTCCAGGAACAGGCCGCGGTCCGCGGTGAAACCGAAGCCGTACAGCGGGTGCTGGGCGAAGTCGGCCAGCGCCTGGCTCCACAGGTCGGTGCGGAAGTTCAACGTCGCCAGCTGGGCGGCGGACTCGCCGCGCGCGACGAACGCGGTGATCTGCGGGCCGAGCGCGAGCGCGACGCCGCCCAGGGCGATGCCGCCGAGCAGGGCGATCTCCAGTTTGCGGATGCCGCGCCAGCGGGTCGCGACGACGACCACGATGCCGACCACCGCGCCGAGCGCGGCCCCGCGCGTGCCGGTCGCGAGCAGGCCGGCGACGCAGATGAGCCACAGCGCCGCGTAGACGCCCAGATGCCAGCGTGGACCGTTGCGGGGCACCCGGCTGCCGAGCAGGTAGGCGGTGAGGATGATGACCGCGATGGCCAGCAGCATGCCGGCCTCGACCGGGTGGATGTAGAGCCAGGTGAAACGGCCGGGCTGGCTGGGTAGCTTCGGGTAGGGCACCAGCACGCCGAAGATCGTCGACCCGGCGATCAGCACCGCGTAGGCGTGCGCGATCCGGTGCGGCGCGGCCGGGTCGGCGTGCCGGGCGACCGAGCGGGCGAAGGCCAGCACGACGACCATCTGCCCGGCCCTGACCAGGGCGAGTGCGTGATAGGGCGAGTAGAGCGCGGAGCCGACGCACACCACGATGTAGGCGTAGCCGAGGTAGGTGACGGCGTCGGCGCGGCGCAGCCGGAAGGTCGGTTTGAACCGCCAGAACAGGAACGCCGCGATCAGCGCGTAGGTGGCCACCTCGATGACCACGAAGATGTCGGCCTGGCCCTGGATGGTGTCGTTGTTCGCGCGCAGCCGGAACTTGTAGTCGCTGGCCACCACGAAGGCCAGCACGCACACGATCGGCCAGTACTCGCGCCGGGTGCGTTCTACGGGCACGGACGTTCCTTCAGGGAGATTCAGGGGGCTGGCTGTCCCACAGTAACGGGATGCGGCTAGAAACAGAACATCTAACCAAGGGCCGCGTGCGAGAGACGAAGGCGCTGATCAGGCAGGGGCAGGATGCATATTTCGTTGATCGGCACCCGGGGGGTGCCGGCGCGTTATGGCGGCTTCGAAACCTGCGTCGAGGAGGTCGGCAGACGACTCGTGGCCATGGGCGAGCGGGTCACCGTCTACTGTCGCGTCCCGAATGGTGAGTCGGCGGTCCGCCCAGCGGAGTACCTCGGCATGAAGCTGGTGCACCTGCCGGCGATGCGGCGCAAGACCCTGGAGACCCTGAGCCACACCGCCTTGTCGGTCGGGCACGCGGTGAGCCACCGCTGCGACGTCGCGTTCGTGTTCAACGCCGCCAACGCGCCGCTGCTGCCAGCGTTGCGGCTGGCGAAGGTCCCGGTCGTGACGCACGTCGACGGGCTGGAATGGAAGCGCGCCAAGTGGAGCGGCGCGGGCGGGCGCTACTACCGGCGCGCCGAGGCGCTCGCGGTCCGCTGGTCAGACGCGTTGATCGCGGACGCCAGAGGCATCTCGGCCTACTACCTCGAACGCTTCGGCGTGGACACCACCTACATTCCTTATGGCGCACCGAAACTGACCGGTGTCGGCGCGGATCGCCTTGCCGAACTGGACCTCTCGCCCGCCGGCTACCACCTGGTGGTGGCCAGGATGGAGCCGGAGAACCACGTCGATCTCGCGGTCGAGGGCTACCGGCGCAGCGGCGCGACCCGTCCGCTGATCGTGGTGGGGTCCGCGCCGTACGCGCGGGAGTACACCGATCGGGTACATTCGCTGGCCGGTCAAGATCCACGTATCCGCTTTCTCGGCGGTGTCTGGGACCAGGAACTCCTTGATCAGCTCTACGCCAACGCGTTGACCTACATCCACGGCCATTCGGTCGGCGGCACCAATCCCTCGCTGCTGCGCGCGATGGGCGCGGGCACCGCCACCTCGGCTTTCGACGTCAACTTCAACCGCGAGGTGCTCGGCGAGGGCGGCCGTTACTTCGCCGACGCGGGCGAACTGGCCGCGCTGTGCGATGCGGCCGAAGCCGACGAATCGACCACCCTGGCGCGCGGCCGGGCGCTGCTGGGCACGCTCGATCGTTACGACTGGGATGTCGTCGCGCGGGACTATCGTGCCCTCGCCGTACGTGTGCTGGCCCGCCGGCACGCGATACCGCCGAACCTGACCCTGCTCCGCGAACCACACGAACCGGCCCGCTGACACACTAAGGATGATCATGCGCCGTATCCTCCGTCGCACAGCCGTGCTGGCGGGTCTGCTGCTCGCCACGGGTGCCCTGCCCGCGGCCACCAGCGCCGCGGCAGCACCGACCCTGCCCACGCCGGTCACCGCGGGCGCGCTGCCCGCGCCGCAGACCAACGGGATCGTCTGGGCGGTGACGATCGTGGGCAACACCGTCTATGCCGGAGGCCGGTTCACCGAGGCCAGACCGGCGGGTGCCGCGCCGGGCACGCAGGAGGTCCCCCGGCACAACCTGCTCGCGTTCGACCTGACCACCGGCGCGCTGCTGCCGTGGGCGCCGGACGTGGAGGGCACGGTGTTCAGCTCGACCACCGACCCCGGCCCGTTCTGCGAGTCGACCGGCACCACCAACGAGTGGCTGTGCGACTCGGTGTTCCGGATCAAGGCCAACGCGAACGGCAGCGAGATCTACGTCGGCGGCGACTTCGACCACGTCGACGGCCTGCTCCGAACCAGGATCGTCGAGTTCGACACGGCGACCGGCAACGTGAACCAGACCTTCGCGCCGGTGCTGGACAGCCGGGTGCGCGGCATCTCGGTCACGCCCAACGCGGTCTACCTCGGCGGCGGGTTCTCCTCGGTCAACGGTGTCTCCCGGACCAGGCTGGCCGCAGTCGACCCGACCACCGGCGCACTGCTGCCGTGGGCGCCGATCGCCGACGGCGAAGTGTTCTCGGTGCTCGCCGCGCCCGCGCAGGGCAAGGTGCTCGTCGGCGGCGGCTTCGACCACCTCGACGGCGTCGCGCAGCGCGGCATCATGTCGGTCGACGCGAACACCGGCGCGGTGACCCCGTTCTCGGTGACGCTACCGGGCACGGTCAGCACGGTCACCGACATCGAGCCGGACGGCGCGGGCAACGCGATCATCAGCGCCTACAACTACGGCGACGGCGCCACCCGCTTCGAGGGCCGCGCGTCCATCAACATCGCCAACGGCACCCTCAACTGGGACGACGGCTGCTACGGCGACACGCAGGCGGTCGCGGTCAGCAACGGCATCGTCTACAGCGTCTCGCACACCCACCAGTGCAGCACGATCGGCATCCCGGCCGGCGGCATCCCCGGTACCTACCAGCGCCTGCTCGCCGAGACCGCGCAGGCCGACGGGACCTCGCCGTACACCATCAACGGCGTGAACGCCGGCGACCCGGTGCCGGTGCTGCTGCCCTGGCTGCCCAAGGCCGACATGGGCCCGAGCACCAGCTACTGGAAGAACGGCACCTGGTCGATCGACGCGAACGGCTCGTACGTGGTGGTCGGCGGCGAGTTCCTGACCGTGAACGGCCAGCCGCAGCAGAGCCTGGTGCGCTTCGCCGCGCGCGGCGTGCCCGGCGCGGTCAACGACGGCCCGCAGGTGCCCTTCGCGGCGCCGACCGTGACGCGCAACAGCCTGGTGCGCCCGGTGGTCACCTGGCAGGCCACCTGGGACGCGCAGAACTCGGGGCTGACCTACTACGTCTACCGGGTCGGCACCGCGAGCCCGATCTACCAGACCTCGGTGTTGTCGTGGCCGTGGAGCGAGCCGACGCTGAGCTACACGGACACGTCGGCCCCGAACGGCACGGTCAGCTACTGGATCAAGGCCGTCGACGCGGACGGCGCCAGCGAGGGCTCGCCGCACGGCACCAGCACCAGCCAACCCGTGCCCAACGCCCCCGTCGGCCACAACCCTCCGCACATCCCCGGCGGCTGATTCAGGACCTGGGGCCGGCCAGCACGCCGATGTTCGGGTGTGACTCGGCCGGCACACCGATGGCGGACGCGACGTCGGCGGGCAGCGCGAGGCCCGCGCCGATCCCCAGCGCGCCGGTGTTGAGCAGGTAGTCCTGCTGGTCGGGGTCGACGAACGGGACGGTGGCCAGGTCGCCCGCGAGGCCGTGCCAGTCGTTGCCGGTGCCGGACTGGAACGCGGCCAGGCTGGCGTAGCTGGCGGTCCGGCCGGGCGCGGTGACCCAGGACAGCAGCGGGTCGTTCGAGCTGGGGCGCTGGTAGGCGTTGCCGTCCGAGGTGCGCACGAAGGTGCCGCTGTGCGGGGCGGCCTGGTAGTCGGCCGAGACGATGATCGGATCGGCCGCGACCGGGTCCGCGTAGTAGTTGTTGACCAGCACGGTGCCGGTGGTCAGCCAGGTCAGGCCGAGTTGCTGGCTGTACGGGTCGCTGCTCGGCGTGCGCGGGTCGTTGTAGATGCCCAGCGCGGTGCCGTTGTCGGCGAAGGTGTTGTCGTAGACGCGGACGTGGTCGGCGCTGGAGAGCTTGATGCCATCGCCCGCGTTGTCCGCGACCACGTTGGAGGCGATCAGCGCGGTCGAGGACACCTCGTAGAACAGGCCGTGCACCTTGTTGCCGGTGGCGACGTTGCGCACCACGGTCGCGTCGGTGCAGCCGAGGTCGCACCACCAGCCGGTGCCGATGTTGTCGGTGAAGTAGTTGTCCGCCACGTACGGGGACTTCGTTCTGGTGACCTTGGCACCCGCCGCGCCGATGGCGTCGCCGGACAGCGCGAAGTGCTGCTGGTTGTTGCCGCTGAACGTGTTCTTGGTGAGTTTCAGGTTGTCCGCGCGGTTGGCGACCAGGCCGACGAGTCCATTGTCGACCATCGTGCTGCCGGTGACCGTGCCGCCGCGCTGGAACACGGCGACACCGGAGGACGCCGAGAGGGCGAACGTGTCGGACTCCAGCGTCATGCCGGATGCGTTGTCCACCACCATGGCGCCGTGGTTGCCATAGTCCTGATTGGACGCGTACTCCTCGACGCCGATGCCGCGCAGCACGCTGCCGGCCGCGCCCGGATCGAACTGGAGCAGCCGGTCGAACGCGGTGGCCTCGACGGTTCTGCGGGCCGGGTCGTCGCCGAGGATCAGTGTGTGCGCGGTCTCGTCAACGAAGAACGTGCCGGGCACGACGTCGGCCGCGCTGCCGACCTGGCGCAGCTGGCTGTTGTTCAGGAAGGCCATGTCCGGCCAGCCCGCGTACGGGTAGTTCGGGTCGAGGATGTCCTTGGTGTAGCAGGTGCGGCAGAAGGTCGTGGTCCAGTTGTCGTGCTGCCAGGTGGTGCCGACCTTCCGCCAGCCGGTGACCACGACCGTCCCCTTGAACCAGACCTTCTCGCCGGGATAGGGCTGGATGATGATTCGTTTGGTCACGTTGGCCCCGACGGTCTGCCGGTAGGTGCCGGCGCGGATCACGACCGTGCCGCCCGCAGGTGCCCTGGCGATGGCGGCGGCGAGCGTGGCCAGGGGCGCGGTGCTGGTGCCGGCAGCGGCGTCCGAGCCGTTCGGGGCGAGGAACACGGCGCCCTCCGGCACCGGGTAGGCGGTGGTGGCCAGGTGGATGCCGTGCGCGTTGGCGTGGGTCTCCGGCGCCGGATCCTCGATGGCGATGCCGGTGCCCACCCACAGCGCGATGCTCAACACCAGGGCCCCCGTGACCCGGGTCGCCATCCGCACCGGCCTTTCCCCCTACCCTGCTCAGGATGTCATCGAGATCATCTTCCGCAGGAGGGTGCTTGAGGTGTGCAGCGTGTACGGGAAGTACACAACGCGTGCGCCGACCTCAGCAAGCCGAGCCTGGAGTGCTTCACCCTTTTCGGTACCCCGCCAATCGTCCCCTTTGAACAGCACGTCGTACTTGAGCCGGGGCCACATCTGAAACTTGTCCACGTACGGGTCGGGCACGGCTTCGTCCACATAGCGCACGCTGCGCACGATCGCCAGGCGCTCGGCCAATGGAATCACCGGGGCCTTGCCCTTGGCGCGCAACACGACGTCGTCGGTGACCACTCCGGCGATCAGCTTGTCGCACTGTTGCGCCGCCCTGGTCAGGATGTTGAGGTGTCCGATGTGGAACAGGTCGTAGGCACCCGGCGCGTATCCGATGACGGTCAACGATCCTCCAACGCACGCATGTCCCCGAACCACTTCCGTAACGCCAACGCGAGAAACACGGCGTTGGCGATGAACAGCAGACCGTAGACGACCGCGTAGACCTCGCGCACCCCCCACAGCAGGAACACTAGGCAGAACAGGCCGTAGTCGGTGGGGATCACCAGCAGGGATCGCAAGGTCGAGGGCTGGTTCGCGGTCTGTGTCGTGGTGGCCGGCAGGCCGTTGTTGCGGCGCAGCTGGTCGTTGAGGGTCATGGCGAAGAACAGCACCGTGGCTACCGCCGAGTAGCCAAGCGGAACAAGCAGCCAGCCGACCGGTAGGTGAAAGTAGCGGTATCCGGCGATCAACACGGCCAGGTGCAGGGTGGCGATCTTGGCGCTGTCGATCACGTGGTCGAGCCATTCGCCCGCGACCGAACCGCCGCCGCGCAGCCGGGCCAGTTGGCCGTCGGCCGCGTCCAGCGCGTAGCCGACCACCAGTGCCAGGCAGATGCCGACCCCCTCGCCGACGGAGGGCGGCAGCAAGGCGATCAACGCGATGCCGAGGCCGGTGCACAGCCCGCTGATGATCGTCACCTGATTGGGTGTCATGCCCAGCCGGTAGGCGATCACGGCGAGATACCCACCCAGCCGCCGATTCACGAACCGCGAGTACGCGGGCGCGCCCTTGGCGCTCTTCTGCGCGGACGGCAGCCGCCTGACCAGGCTGGCGAAGTCCAGCCGGGTGTCCGTTCCGCTGCTCACCGGCCGCCCATCCCTGCCACTCCCGCATCAACTGGTGACGGTTCTCCTCGGGGCGCACAGACTGACACGGAAGCGGGCATATCCGGTTGATCGCCCCGTTCCCGGCCGACGTGTCGCCCCGAGTGGATATTCCATGATAACGATTCAGTCACGGACACTCCTCGGGGTGGCCGGCACACCCTCATTTCGCGCTTCGCAAAGCAGTCTTATGTAGCACTTTTCGGTTCCCCGACGACAATCCACACACGCGCCCTGAGTAGAAGTGGAAGGCATGGACAGCCAACCCGCACCGCGATTGTTCGAAGCGCTGAGCCGCTACAAGTGGAGCTCGCTGTGCCTGGCGTTGGCCATCGTCGCCATCAGCGTGATCGTCGCGGCCGTCACCGCGCCGCGCGGGGTCACCTCCACCGCGACCATCGTGCTCAAGGCGCCCATGCATTCCACCAGTGGAATCAACACCGACCCCACCAGCTCCGGCCAGCTCAGCGAAGCCAGCTTCGTGCGCTACGTGCAGCAGCGCGCGGTGTTCCTCACCTCGGACCGGGTGTTGATCCAGGCCAGGACGATCCTGCCGAGCGCACCCGACCTGACCACCCTGCGCACGGACGTCACCGCGGTCGCCGCCACGGCCGGACAGTCCATCACGCTCACCGTCGACGCGGACACTGCCGACCAGTCCACTTCGATCGGCAACGCGGTCATCCAGTCCTACCGCGACCTCTCCCGCGGCGACGCCACCGCGACCGCCAACGCGAGCCTCGCCGCGCTCACCGCCGAACGCAACCAGCTGCTCGCCGACCAGCCCACCTCAGCCAAGGGCGCGACCACCCCGCCCAGCTCGGCGATCACCCAGCAGCTCGCCACCATCGACGCGGACACCGCCGCCATCAACGTCGAACTCAGCCAGTTCGGCGACGGCGTCAGCTTCGCCAACGGCGCGGTCGCCCAACCCTCCGCGTTCGGCAAGGACCTGCTCCGCGACGGCGCCATCGGCCTCGCGCTGGGCATCCTCGTCGCAGCCGCGGTCGCGTGGGCCCGCGCCGACCGCGACCGCCGCGTGCGCGACGCCGACGACCTGCACGCCACCGCGCCCGAACCGATCCTCGCCGAGATCGCCGAGATCGGCTGGCAGCACGGCACCGCGCTGCCCGGACCCAGCGGCAGCCTCGCCATGCCCAGCTACCAGATCGCGCTCACCGGCCTGCGCTCCGCGGTCCGCGACGGCGTCGTCGTGGTCACCGCGGCAGGCCCGCAGGCCGGCGCCACCACCAGCACGCTGCACCTGGCCACCGTCGCCGCCCGCGACGGCCTGCGAGTGTGCGTCATGGACGCGGACGTCGACACCAGCAAGCTCTCCCAGATCCTCAACCTCAACCCGCACCTCGCCGGGTTCGCCCAGCTCGCCACCGGCGCGGCCCCGCTGGCCGGCTGCATCCACAACGTCAAGCTCGACAACGAAACCTCGATCTGGGCCGTCGCGGCCGGCATCCAGTCCGGCACCGGCGGCGGCGCCAGCGGCGCGTTCCAGTCCAGCCTGATCGAGAAGACCGCAGCCGAACTGCGCGCCAACTACGACCTCGTGCTGATCGACACGCCGCCCATCGTGGACGCACCGGAGATCGCCAGCCTCGTTCGCGAATCCGACGCCGTGCTCGTGGTCACCCGACGCGGCGTGAGCATGGACGCGCTGGATCGCACCAGGGAACGGATCCGGCTGCTGGACGGCAAGATCGGCGGCTACCTGCTCACTTTCGCCGCCCCACACCAGCAAGGACACCACCAACGCCGTCGCCCCACGGTCGTCCGCGGCGCGCTGCGGTGAACCCGGCCGGCCTGGTCAGCCGGGCCTCCCGACTCGGCAGCACCGTCACGAAGCGCGCCGCCGCACCGCTGATCTCCCAGGGCATCAACGCGGGCGGCAGCCTGCTGCTCCAGATCCTCGCCGCGCGCACCCTCGGCCTGGCCGCGTACGGCAGCTTCGCGGTCTGCCTCGCCCTGCTCTCCGCGGCCACCGCCCTCTACAGCGGCTACGTCGGCGACAGCCTCGCCGTGCTCGACCGGCACGACCGCGACACCCGAGCGACCCTCGTCGCCAGCGCGCTCACCCTGCTCGTGCTGGCGTTCGGGATCGCGTTCGGCACCGTCGTCGCGCTGCTGCACTCCCCCGGCGCCGCGCTCGTCTACGCGGTCATGACCGTGCTCTGGCTGATCGAGGAGACCTTCCGGCGCATCCTCATCGCCCGCCTCGAATTCTGGAAACTCGTCGCCAACGACTCAAGCTACAACACGATCGCCCTGGTCACCGTCGGTGTCCTGCTGCTGGTCGGCCAGCACATCACGCTCGGCCGGATCTTCACGGCCATGGCACTCGGCGCGGCAACGGCCGTCGTCATGGGCGTCGTCCAGGTGCCGCGCGCCGAACTCACCGACCTGCGTCCCGGCTGGGCCGCCATGCGCGCCGTCGCCACCTTCGCCGCCTGGCGCTCCCTGCACGCCGCGCTGCGCCCGACCGCGCTGCTGCTGTCCAAGGCGCTGGTCATCAGCCTCATCTCGCTCACCGCGGCCGGCGTGCTGGAGGCCGGCAGGCTGGTCGTCGCGCCGTTGCAGGTGATCATCAACGGCGCCGGCAGCTTCCTCCTGGCGGGATTCGCAGCGGGCGAGCGCGGCAAGGCCGCGCGGAACAACCGGATGGCCCGCTACGCGGTCTGGCTCCTGCTCGCCACCGTCGTCATCTGCGGGTGCGCGCTCGCCCTGTTCGCCGGTCCGGCCGGCCGGATCATGACCGGTCGACCGGTCGACCCGCTGCTCGTCTTCGGCTGGACCGCCTACCTCGCGGTCTGGGCCGTCGGCCTGCCCTATATTTCCGAGGTCGTCGCCAGGAAACACTCGCGCGCCGTGTTCGTCGCCCGGCTGGTCGATTCCGTGCTCGGCCTCGTCCTGGCCGGCATCGCCATCGAACTCCACGCCGGCATCGCGGCCGTGCCCTGGCTGATGGCGCTCGGCGGCCTCTACGCGGTCTGGCGCGTCGTCCGACTCGCCATCCGCACCCGCACCGCACCAGCATCCGACCCCGTACCCGCAGCCTGAACCGGAAGCCGATGATCAAGCGCATCACTGCCGTCGCCGCCCTGGCGCTCGCCCTCACCGCCTGCTCCAGCCCGTCCCCGACCCCGCAGACCGCACCGCAGGCGCCGGTCACGAACAAGAGCGGCTGGAACTCCACCCAACTCGGCCTGGTCGCCGCCACCGGCGACCCGGCGACCATGCCCGGCACCCCCGGCATCGGCAAAGGGATCATCTATCTCAGCCGGGTCTACGTCGACCAGAACCACGAGGCCGGCACCGCGCTCAGTGCCGTCATCGGCCCCGGCACCGGCCTGACCAACGCCTACATCGGCGTCTACGACCCGGCCACCGGCAAACTCCTGGCCAGCACCGGCGACATCGCCAGTCAGTTCCAGACCGCCGGCACCGTGCGCGCCCCGTTCACCACCCCACTGCCCGCGCAGGCCGTCAACAAGGAACTGTGGCTGGCCGTGCTCATCGGCGGCATGACCAAGGCACCGACCGTCGTCGGCGACCGCGAATACGGCACCAACCTCAACCTGACCGACGACTACCGTCTCTGGGTGTCCACAAAGGACAACTTCACTACGCTGCCGGACACCACGCCGGACAAGAAGCAGGCCCAGAACAGCTCCATCCCGTTCCTGGCCATCAGCCCCTGACCTGGTCGGCTCCGACCCCCGGTGCGCGGGACCAAGGTCCCAGGTGCCTACCATCGACGACGTGCCGATCGCGCCCACTGTGAACCGTCTGCTGTCCCGCGTCCCCGCCCCCAACCGGACGGCGCAGCTGGTGGTCGCCATCGCCAACCTGGTCGTGCAGATCGGCATCATGGTCTCCGGTTCGGTCGTCCGGGTCACCGGCTCCGGCCTCGGCTGCCCGACCTGGCCCACCTGCACCGCGAGCAGCCTCGTCCCGGTCGCCGACCCCTACAACGGGCAGTTCCACCAGTGGGTCGAGTTCGGCAACCGCATGTTCGGCATCGCGGTCGGCGTGATCAGCGTGCTCGTCTTCCTGACCGCCCTGCTCGCCAAGCCGCTGCGCCGCCGCTACCTCATGCTCGCGCTGATGATGCCCATCGGCGTCGTCGCCCAGGCCGTCATCGGCGGGCTCACCGTGCTGCTCAAGCTCGCCTGGTGGTCGGTCTGCCTGCACTTCCTGCCCTCGCCGATCCTGGTCTGGATCTCGGTGCTCATCGTGCGGGCGGTCAGCGAGGGCGACGGCCCGGCCCGGCCGGTGCTGCCCAAAGCACTGCGCGGCCTGCTCGCCGTGATGGCGCTGGACCTCACCGCGCTCGTCATCGCCGGCACCCTGGTCACCGCAGCGGGCCCGCACGCTGGCGACATCCACACCCCACGCCTCGACCTGCCCATCACCGACCTGGTCGAACTGCACTCGGACTTCCTGTTCGTGCTCCTCGGCATGCTCGCCGCCCTGTTCTTCGCCATGCGCATCACCGGCGGCACGCCCAGGCTGTGGCGGCGCTACTGGATCCTGGTCGGCGTGATCCTCGCGCAGGGCGCGCTGGGCATCACCCAGTACGAACTCGGCGTCCCCGACGCGCTGGTGTCCTTCCACGTGCTCGGCGCGGCGCTGAGCATCGCCGCCATGGCCTTCCTCTGGTGCGCCTCCCGCGAACGCGACCCGCTGCCCACCACGCCGGCCGAAACCGCGCCGACCAACGAAGCCGCCGTCGCCTGAACAGGCGGATCAGCGCGGCGGCGGCGGCCGACGGTCCCAGAGTTCGGGGAGTTCGCCGGAGAACCAGCCATAGAACTCGTCGACCGTGCGCAGCCGGTGCGCGCGCTGCGGATCACCGCTGAGCAGGCGCAGGCCGAACGCGGTCAGCTCGCGCGTCGCCGCGATCGTCTCCAGCCTGCGCCGCGCCAGGTCGGCCCAGGCGGTCGCG
Source organism: Pseudonocardiaceae bacterium (assembly GCA_035948315.1). Lineage (GTDB taxonomy): Bacteria > Actinomycetota > Actinomycetes > Mycobacteriales > Pseudonocardiaceae > CAJCJE01. Next base: position 80,328 of record DASZJG010000073.1, read on the forward strand.
TCCAGCCGGTACTGGGCGGCCTGTCGGCCCCTGCGCGTGGTCCGCGCGACCAGACCGGTGTTGACCAGAAGTTTCAGGTTGGTGCTCACCGAGCCGGTGCTGGCCTCCAGCTCCTCGGAGAGTTCGGCGGCCGTACGCTCCTCCGGCTCGCAGACCAGCAGGTAACCGAGGATGCGCCCGCCGATCAGCGGGATCCCCTCCGGGACGAGATGCGCGGCAAGGCGCTCCATCCACTCGTTGAGCTGACCGTAGCTGGCGACCATGTGCTCCCCGATCAAGATCCATTCGACCGTCACTGAAATAATAATGATTCAAGATGGTCTTGGGAAGTGATCTCCGCGTCGTGTCGCACGGTAACCCGACGGTCCGACAATTTCCCCAGTTCGGCTTCAGGCCGCTCACAGGAAACGCGGGCATCATGACTCACGTGGCAGCCGAGCAGGACGAACAGACAGCGGGTGAGCAGCCATCCGGCCCGCCCGCGCGATCACGGCTGCTGAGCCTGAGCCGCTCGATCGTCCGCGTCCTGCCCCGGCCCGTCGAGACGCCGTTCACCTTCTGGTACCTGATCGTGCTGGCGCTCACCACGATGCTGCTCGACTTCGCCAAGCCCTCCGTCGCACACCGGCTGCTGAGCATGTCCAGCACCAACGCGATGAACCTGCAGACGCACCCGCTGGAAGTGCTCTTCCTGTCCGCGCTGTGGTTGGAGGGCAAGCACTGGATCATCTACGCCGCGATCTTCACCCTGGTGATCGCTCCCCTGGAGCGGCGGATCGGCAGTTGGGCGACGGCGCTGGTGTTCGCCAGCGGGCACGTGCTCGCCACGCTCGCCACCGAACTGCCGGTGCTGTGGGCGATCAAGGCGCACCTGTTGCCGCACAACGACGCGCACCTGCTCGACATCGGCGTCAGCTACGGCCTCGCCGCGACCGCGGGCGCGTTGCTGCTCCTGCTCGCCGCGCCCGCCCGTTGGTGGGCGACCGGGGCGCTGATCGCCGCGATCCTGGCCGCCTACCTCTACATGGGCCTCGCCGACACCGACTCGATCGTCACCACCGCTGGCCATCTGACCGCCGGCGCGATCGGCATGCTGGGCTGGTATCCCTGGTTGCGCAAACGCGATCTGATCGGGTCGCTACGGCTGCGAACCTTCCGTCGTGCCGCCGTCGCGCCGGCCCTGGCGACCGGCGCCTAATCTGCTGATTTCACGCTGAGTGACGATCTTCGCCACCCATGCGGGTCAACGGTGGGTAATTGGCGGGTTGAATCGCGAAATTGTTGGTCCGCACCCACGGAGCGGCACAAACGCTGGCTCGCGCGGCGCACCGGGCTCCCCCGAATTGCGGCTACCGCAATCCTCGAACAGGCGCGTAGGGTGACTCCTCGCGCTTGAAAGGACACGTACCGCATTCGTCCGATCGGGTGCCCGCCAAGGAGGTGACTTTTAGTGTCCGCGGATGCCCCTGGCTTCCGCCACAACCTTGTTCAGGAGATCTTCTGGACCCGGACCGGGCTACTACTCCTGAGCCTGCTGGTGGTCTCGGCAGCGTGTCTGGGGCTCGACAGTGTCATGGCTGCGGGAGCGTTGAAGACGTTCGTCGGTTCGGTCGGCACGGGAACACTGATCTCCGCGGTGATCGGCTTCGGCCAGACCCTGATCACCTCGAGCGCGTCGCAGCGCGCAATGGTGACCCCGCTGGTCGAGGAAAGCAAAAAAGCACTCCGGGAATTGTCCGAGGAATATCGAAGACTGAATCAGGAGTTCTATCCGACCCATCTCTTCGAGCCGACAACGGAGCCGGACCCGAATTTCAACCGGCTGATGATGCAGGACCTGCGAAACACGAAGGAGTACTTCTTCCGAGGTTTCTCCGGCCGATACGCGGCAGCCCGGCTGCTGCTGTCCACCTCGGAGCGGGAACTACGCACCGTGATCGCCGACCCCCGTGGGCCGAGCGCGCTGAGTGGCCGCGCCCGTTACCTGCTGCGACGCGACCCCGCCGCCGAGGACTACGACGTCATCGAGAAGCGACTGCACGACGACATCTGCGTCGGCCTCGTCGGCCTGTACCAGGCGCGGACCCGGTGCAGCCGGGTGGACATGACGATCATCACCGATCCACCGCTGGATCGGCTGGAAATGTTCGACGACAGCGTCTGGCTGAGCCTGTTCAGCGACGTGACCGGTGCCTCCGCCCCCTATCCGAGAACACTGCGGTTCTCCGAGGGCTCCTTCATCTACACCATGGAACGCAACGAGTTCCTGCGGGTCTGCAATTCACGAGCCGGCCGTCATTTCGTCATCACCCCCGACACGAGCCGGCAGGAGTTTCTCGCGCTGTTCGAGACGATCACCGGCAACGAGTTGACCGAGAGCGGCTTCCACGCCCTCGAAACGAAGTTCCGGGACTTCGAACAGCAGTTTTCCACCTCTGTCGGACTGAGGAGCTGATCTGCGTGCCCACGCGGCTGCACGCCCTCGCCGAGTTGGCGAACGCGATCCGGGACGTCGACGCCCCGGTCGTCGATCACTGGTCCGAGGTGAATCGTCAATTCCAGGACTGGGTCGGCCAACCCGGTCTGCGGGCGGAACTGAAGTCGTACCTGACCGACCTGCCCAGCGCCGAGTTCGAGGCGCTGATCGGCAGATCGCGGGAAACGACCACACATTTCGCCTGGTGTCTGTTCGCCGACAACGACGACCCGTTCTCGGTGTGGCTGCACGAGTACAAACCCCAACGCGACTGGCGGGAGGGATACGCCGACTCAGTACACAACCACCGATACCACTTCTGCACCAGCATCATCTCCGGCGCGTACACGCACCAGCGGTACGCGGCCGAGATCGATGAGACGACTCACCTGGTCAGCGCGGTCACCCAACTGCGCAGCACGGTCTGCCCGGCCGGCACCGGCGGCTTCCTGCTCTCCGACGAGTTCCACCGGATTCCGGACGCCGAGGACGGCACCATGACCCTGCTGGTCAAATCGCGCGAGATCCGCGCGTGGAGCCTGTCCTATGATCCGATGACCGGCCGAGGCTATCGGCACATACCGGTCGAAAACCGGCTCGGTGACCTGGTGGGCAGGCTCTGAGACTCCCCCGAACGCGGGCGATATCGGTCAAAGTCGCGGCGGAACAACTGAACAAGCCTACGATCGCTGCTCAGAATCGCTGAGACGCGACCGGAGGCTGCCATGCGCGACAACAGTACTGTCTACCCGCTCTTCACCGTGCCGCCCGCCGCGGTGGTCGAGGTCGAACGAGCGGTGCGCGCGTTGTGCGAGGACAGCGCCCAGAAGCTGCCCTTCCACGGTTGGCACCACGTGAGTTTCGTGCGGTCCAAGGCGGCCGTTTTCGCCCAGCACAACGGTTCCGATGTCGCGCTGGTGGAAACGGCCGCTCTGGTGCACGACGTGAACTACATGGTCCGCCGCAATTCGCTCGCCGGGGACGGCCGCGCGCTGCGGCTGGGCATCCTGGCGCGAGCCGGCGTGTCCGACACCGTCGCCGAGCACATCGACGACATCGTGTGCGAGGCGGAGATGCGCACCCGGCACCGCGACATCTCCCTACCGGCACAGGCACTTTCCGACGCCGACACGCTGTTCAAGGCGTTGCCGGTGACGCCGGTCATGCTGGCGCACAGGTATCTCGACGAGAACGGGGTGAGCCTGCGCGAACTGGCCACCAAGATCGTCGGCGAGCAGCGCGGCGTGCACGAGGAGGGCTACTACTTCTACAGCCCGCAGGCCGCGGCCATGTACTCGCGCTGGGCGACGGCCAACCTGGAGCTGTGGCAGTGCATCGTGGAGTCGCTGGACGACCCGTCGGTCGCGGAACTGCTCACCGCGGTCGCGTAGCCTTCCTCGGAAACCATGGCATCACCGGTGAGGTGCGACGCTGGTAGTCGGCGTACTCCGGGTACCGGCCGACGCTGATGCTCTCGGTGAAGATCGTCGACCCGACGAACAACACGGTGAGCAGGAACGCGCCGAGCACGGTCCACTGCACGATCGAGCCCGCGGCGACCGCGCCCAACGCGAACACCATCCACCACTGCGCGATCTCGCAGAAGAAGTTCGGGTGCCGCGAGTAGCGGAACAGGCCCCGCTGCACGAACCGCTGCTCCGGCTCCCGCCCCGCCTTCTTGCGCTGCTGGAAGTTCCACTGCTGCTGGTCGGCAACTGTCTCGCCGACGAGGAAGACCAGGAACAGGACGGCGAACAACACGTCGAGCGGCCCGAACGGCGAGCGGTGCGCCAGCGCGGTGTAGGCAGGCAAGGTGATCAGCAGGAGGATCGCGTTCTGGTAGAGCGTAATAAAGCCGATGTTGAACAGCTGGAACTGCCAGGGCGACATCCGCCCGCGCAACACCGCCCACCGATAGTCCTCGCCGCCGGCCGCGTAGCCGCCCTTGCGCGCGAAGTTGAACGTCAGCCGCACCCCCCACAACGCGACCAACCCGAACATGACGTCCAGCCGCACGTCCGCGAACCCGGCATTCCCGGCGAAGATGCCGACGTAGACCACCGGCACGACGGACCAGATCCGGTCGACCCAGGAGTACTCGCGACTCGCGACCGAGAGCAGCAGGACGGCGAGGCAGACACCGACGTAGATCGCGAGAACGATCAGCAGCACATGCACGGTCCACGACTCTACTGACGCATCACCGCAGGTGAGCGCCCGGCAAGACCACCGCCGCGATGCCCGACCTACCATCGCGATAACTATAGTTACCGTAACTAGAGTTACCATAACTTGGTGACTGCTATTCTGCCCCGCCCCGCGGGCATGTTCGCCCGTGATCGGGAGTGGCGCGTGCTCGGCGCGTTCGCCACCGATCCGCACCCGGGTGCGACGCTCGGCGTGGTCTCCGGTCGACGCCGACAAGGCAAGTCGTTCCTGCTCAAAGCACTGTGCAAGGCTACTGGCGGGTTCTACTTCGCGGCCGACGAGGCAGCCGACGGCGATTCGCTGCGCCAGATCAGTGCGCGAATCGGCACCTATATCGGCATGCCCGGCATCGTCTACGACGACTGGCATGACGTCGTCGACGCGCTGCTGGCACTCGGCAACGACAAGCCGGTGCCCGTGGTGATCGACGAGTTCCCGTACCTGGCCCGCGCGAACCCGTCGCTGCCGTCGATCATCCAGAACGCGCTCGGGCCACTGCGCACGGAGAAGGAACAAAGCCGGACGCGGTTGCTGCTGTGCGGGTCGGCCATGTCGTTCATGGGTCGACTGCTCGCGGGCAACGCGCCACTGCGCGGTCGAGCCGGACTCGAACTGATCGTGAGCACTCTCGATCACAAGCTGTCCGCCCAGTTCTGGGGCGTCGACGATCCGGTGACCGCGTTGAAGGTGCACGCGATCGTGGGTGGAACGCCCGCATACCGGCGCGAGTTCGTCCGCAACGACACGCCCGCCGGGCCGGACGACTTCGATCCGTGGGTGGTGCGCACCGTGCTCTCACCCGACAGCCCGCTGTTCCGCGAGGCGCGCTACCTGCTCGCGGACGAACCGGATCTACGCGACGGCGGGCTCTACCACTCGGTGCTCGCCGCGATCGCGAACGGCAACGCGCACCGGGGTGGAATCGCGAGCTATCTCGGTCGCAAGACCAGCGATCTGGCGCACCCGCTGAACGTGTTGCAGGACTGCGGGCTGATCACTCGTCAGCCGGACCTGTTCAAGGACAATCGAACGAGCTATCACATCGCCGAGCCGATGGTGACCTTCTACCACTCGGTGATGCGGCCCATCTGGTCCGAACTGGAGGACATGGTCGACGGGCCCAGGTTGTGGCGGAGCGCACAGCGACGCTTTGTCAGCAACGTATTGGGCCCCCACCTGGAACAGCTGTGCCGATACTGGACGCGGCGTTTCGCCGGAGACGAGGTGTTCGGCGACTTCCCGAATCGGGTCGGCTCGGGGACGGTGAACGATCCGGCAAACCGGACCACGCATGAACTCGACATCGTCGCCTTCGGACTCGACGACGACGATCGCAAGCCGCTGCTCGCCATCGGCGAAGTCAAGTGGGGCGACATCATGGGCATCGGACACCTCGACCGGCTCACCCGGATCCGGGCGCTGCTCATCGCGCAGGACAAGTACTACGGCGCGGACACGGCCAAGCTCGCCTGTTTCAGCGCGGCCGGGTTCACCGACGAACTGCGGGAGCGGGCCGCGAACTCGCCCGATGTGGTGCTGGTCGGCGCGGCCGACCTCTACACCTAGAACGGCCAGCCGAGGACCGGCAGGTGCAGGGCGGAGTCGACGGCGAGGGCGACGAAGACCAGCATCAGGTAGGTGTTGGACACGTGGAACAACACCATCGGGTTGTTCTTCGCGTCGCGGATGACCGCGTGGTGCAGGCGGTGGGCGGTGATCAGGAACCAGCCGCCGAACAGGACCGCGAACGTGGCGTACACCCAGCCGGTGGCCGGGATGAGCACGAGCGTGCAGCCGACCATGACCCAGGAGTAGATGACGATCTGCCGGGAGACCTGCGCGGGCGTCTTGACGACCGGGAGCATGGGCACGCCGGCGGCCTTGTAGTCGTCGCGGAACTTCATGGCGAGGGCCCAGAAGTGGGGCGGGGTCCAGAGGAAGATCACGCCGAACATGACGAACGCGGGCCACGAGAGGCTGTTGGTGACCGAGGCCCAGCCGCACAGCACCGGCATGCAGCCGGCCGCGCCGCCCCAGACGATGTTCTGTGATGTCCGCCGCTTCAACACCATGGTGTAGACGAGGACGTAGAACAGGATGGCGCCGGTGGCCAGGCACGCGGTGAGCAGGTTGGTGGTCGGCCAGAGCAGGGCGAAGCTGGCGACGCCGAGGACCAGGCCGAAGATCAGCGCGCCGCGCGGGGGGACGGTGTGCTTGACGAGAGGACGGGACTTGGTGCGTTTCATCACAGCGTCGATGTCCGCGTCGAACACGCAGTTCAACGCGTTGGCGCTGCCGGCCGCCATGGTGCCCCCGGCCAGGGTGGCGAGCACCAGCCACGGCGACGGGAAGCCGCGCGCGGCCAGGAACATCGACGGGATGGTGGTGACCAGGAGCAGCTCGATGACCCGTGGTTTGGTCAGCGCGACGTAAGCACGCACTACATCCATCGGTCGCCGAACCGGCGCTTCGGCGGTGCCGGTGACGTCCGCGGGCGCTGTCACGGGGCGCAGTCCTTTCCAGCTCGACAACACTGCGCGAACGCGGCGGGAACTCTTCTCCCCGAGGATCCCGACGATCCCCGACGAGCCGGTGCCCGAGTGTCGAGCCTTTCCTGATCGCAATCGCCCAGGCAGCGGCCTTGACCGCCGGTGCTGGACATACTGCTTGGTCGTCAAGATGTTAATCCGGGGAAATGGCACCGCCCGCACTGGGTTACCGGAGTCGAACACCTCGTGCCTTGAGATCACACGGCGGCCACGGCAGGACTACGCTGGCCCCGACGAGGGAGAACCCTGGGCTTCTCCGCGCTGTTCCGCGCGTCGGGATCGATCGAGAGCCGCGGTGGGGCAAGACTGCGGAGGGCCCGAACGTACGACGCGAGAGTGGGAGCAGCGGTCCGTGTCTGAAGAAGCTGTGTCTGACCAAGAAGGCCTCACCCGTCTTACCACCGCGATTGTGCCCGAGGACTGGACCGAGCTGGACAAGCGTGCGGTCGACACGGTGCGGGTGCTGGCGGCTGACGCGGTGCAGAAGGTGGGTAACGGTCATCCCGGCACGGCGATGAGCCTGGCGCCGGTCGCGTACTCGCTGTTCCAGCGGGTGATGCGGCACGACCCGAGTGACCCGGACTGGGCGGGCCGCGACCGGTTCGTGCTGTCCTGCGGGCACAGCAGCCTGACCCTCTACATCCAGCTGTTCCTCTCCGGCTACGGCCTTGAGCTGGACGACCTGAAGGCGCTGCGCACCTGGGGCTCGCTGACCCCCGGTCACCCGGAGCACGGGCACACCCGGGGCGTGGAGATCACCACCGGTCCGCTGGGCCAGGGCCTGGCTTCCGCGGTCGGCATGGCGATGGCCTCGCGCCGCGAGCGCGGCCTGTTCGACCCGGACACGCCGGCCGGCGAGAGCCCGTTCGACCACCACATCTGGGTGGTGGCCTCCGATGGTGACATCGAGGAGGGCGTGACCTCCGAGGCGTCGCAGATCGCCGGTGTGCAGGCGCTGGGCAACCTGACGGTGATCTACGACAGCAACCACATCTCGATCGAGGACGACACCAAGATCGCGCTCGGCGAGGACACCGGCAAGCGGTACGAGGCGTACGGCTGGCACGTGCAGCACGTCGAGGGCGGCGAGAACGTCACCGGCATCCTGGCGGCGATCGAGAACGCGAAGGCGGTCACCGACCGGCCCTCGATCATCATCCTGCACACGATCATCGGCTTCCCCGCACCGACCAAGATGAACAGCGGCAAGGCGCACGGTGCCGCGCTGGGCGCCGACGAGGTGGCCGCGACCAAGAAGATCCTCGGCTTCGACCCGGACAAGAGCTTCGAGGTGGCCGACGAGGTCCTCGCCCACGCTCGCGAGGTGGTGGACCGCGGCAAGACGGCGCACGCCGCCTGGCAGGTCGTCTTCGACAAGTGGGCCGCGAACAACCCCCGGCGCAAGGCGCTGTTCGACCGCCTGACCAGCCACGAGCTGCCGGCCGGCTGGGCGGACACGCTGCCGACCTGGGACGTGGACCCGAAGGGTGTCGCGACCCGCAAGGCGTCCAACGCCGTGCTCAACGCGCTGGCCGACGTGCTGCCGGAACTGTGGGGCGGCTCGGCCGACCTGGCGGAGAGCAACAACACCACGATGGCAGGCGCGGACTCGTTCGGTCCGGAGGCGATCGCGACCCGGGAGTGGAACGCGCACCCGTACGGACGGACGCTGCACTTCGGGATCCGCGAGCACGCGATGGGGGCGATCCTGTCCGGCATCGTGCTGCACGGCCCGACCCGGCCCTATGGCGGCACGTTCCTGACCTTCAGCGACTACATGCGCGGCGCGATCCGCCTGGCGTCGCTGATGAACATCCCGGTGACCTACGTGTGGACGCACGACTCGATCGGTCTCGGCGAGGACGGCCCGACGCACCAGCCGATCGAGCACGTGGCCGCGCTGCGCGCGATCCCGAACCTGTGCATCGTGCGACCCGGCGACGCGAACGAGACGGCGGCGGCCTGGAAGGCGCTGCTGGAGCGGCGTCGGCCCACCGGCATCGCGCTGACCAGGCAGAACCTGCCGGTCCTCGACGGCACCAGTGCCGAGGGCGTGGCCAGGGGCGGTTACGTGTTGGCAGACGCGGAATCGGGTACGCCCGACGTGGTGCTGATGGCGACCGGTTCGGAGTTGCAGCTCGCGGTGAGCGCCCGCGCGGCCCTTGCCGAGCAGGGCATCGCGGCGCGCGTGGTGTCCATGCCGTGCTTCGAATGGTTCCTCGACCAGGACCAGTCCTATCAGGACAGTGTGCTGCCGCCGTCGGTCACGGCGCGGGTCAGCGTCGAGGCCGGCATCGCGCAGCCGTGGTACCGCTTCCTCGGCGGTGCCGGTGAGCCGGTGTCCATCGAGCACTACGGCGCGTCCGCGGACTACCAGACGTTGTTCCGGGAGTTCGGGTTCACCACCGAGCACGTCGTCGACGCGGCCAAGCGGTCCATCGCGCGCGCCAAGAACTGAAGTCAGCCAGACACGATAGGGAGCGAGCACGTGAGCAACGATGATCGATTGGCGCAGCTGAGCGCCGCCGGTGTGTCGATCTGGCTGGACGACCTGTCCAGGGAACGGTTGACCTCCGGGAACCTGGCCGAACTCATCCGCGACAAGCACGTCGTCGGGGTGACCACCAACCCGACGATCTTCGCCAACGCGATCACCCACGGCGACGCCTACGCCGAGCAGGTCGGCGAACTGGCCGCGCGCAACGCGGACGTGGACGCGGCGATCCGCGAGATCACCACGACCGACGTGCGCAACGCCTGCGACGCGTTCCGCGCCACCTGGGAGGCCACCAAGAAGGTGGACGGCCGGGTGTCCATCGAGGTGGACCCGCGACTGGCGCACGACACCGACAAGACCGTCGCGCAGGCGGCGGACCTGTGGAAGACGGTGGACCGGCCGAACCTGTTCATCAAGATCCCGGCGACGCCCGAGGGCATTCCGGCGATCACCGCGACCATCGCCGAGGGCATCAACGTCAACGTCACGCTGATCTTCTCGGTGGCGCGCTACGGCGAGGTGATGGACGCCTATCTCGCCGGCTTGGAGCAGGCCAAGGCGAACGGGCACGACCTGAGCGCGATCGACTCGGTCGCCTCCTTCTTCGTGTCCCGGGTGGACACCGAGGTGGACAAGCGGATCGACGCGCTGGGCACCTCCGAGGCGCACGCGCTGCGCGGTGAGGCCGCCATCGCCAACGCCCGCCTGGCCTACCAGGCATTCGAGGAGGTCAAGGCGAGCGAGCGGTGGCAGGCGCTGGTCGCGGCCGGTGCGCGCGAGCAGCGTCCACTGTGGGCGTCGACCGGCGTGAAGGACCCGGCGTACAAGGACACCCGCTACGTGGACGAGTTGGTGACCGACAACGTGGTCAACACGATGCCGGAGAAGACCATGGACGCGGTCGCCGACCACAGCGACATCACCGGCGACACGATCCGCGGCACCTACGAGGCGGCGCAGGAGACCTTCGACGCGCTGGCCAACGCCGGGATCGACATCGACGACGTCTACCAGGTGCTCGAGGACGAGGGCGTGGACAAGTTCGACAAGTCCTGGACCGAGCTGATCGATTCGGTGCAGGACCAACTCGCCAAGGCGAAGGGCTGAAGCGCGACAATGGCAGATCAGAACGTGAGCGTTGTGGTCGTCGATCAGAAGCTGGCCGAGGAGGCCGCCTCGATCGCCGCCCGGCTGGCCGACGAGCAGGTGGCCAGCAAGACGACCGCGCAGGACCCCACGCTGTGGGGCGCGGACGCGGAGCACGAGGCGTCCATCCGGCTGTCCTGGGTCACGCTGGCCAAGACCTCCCGGCCGCTGATCGGTGAGATCGAGGCGCTGCGCGGCGAACTGCACGCCGACGGCATCGACCGGGTCGTACTGGCCGGCATGGGCGGTTCGTCGCTGGCGCCGGAGGTGATCAGCAACACCGCGGGCGTGCCCCTGGTCGTGCTGGACACCACCGACGCCGAGCAGGTGCGCGACGCGCTGGCCGGTGACCTGAGCCGCACCGTGCTGGTGGTCTCCTCCAAGTCCGGCGGGACGCTGGAGACCGACAGCCACCGGCGGATCTTCACCAAGGCGTTCACCGACGCCGGCATCGACGCGGCCAGCCGCATCGTGGTGGTGACCGATCCGGGGTCGCCGCTGGAGAAGCTGTCCGAGGAACTGGGCTATCGCAAGATCTTCCGGGCCGACCCGCACGTCGGTGGCCGCTACTCGGCGCTGACCGCGTTCGGTCTGGTGCCCGCCGGTCTGGCCGGCGCGGACATCACCGCCCTGCTCGACGAGGCCGCTGCCGCCGCGACGCTGCTGTCGGCGGACAGCGCGGACAACCCGGGCCTGGTGCTCGGCGCGGCGCTCGGTGCCGCGCACAGCACGGGCGCGGAAAAGGTGGTGCTGGGCGATTCCGGTTCCGGCGTCAAGGGTTTCGCCGACTGGGCCGAGCAGCTGATCGCCGAGTCGACCGGCAAGAACGGCACCGGCCTGCTGCCGGTCGCGGTGGAGGGCATCGACGCGCCGGGCTTCGCGGACGCGGGCACGGACGCGACCCCGGTCGCGATCGGACCGGCCGCGGGCGCGGCGAAGATCAGCACCACCGGCCCGCTCGGCGGACTGATGCTGTTGTGGGAGTACGCGACCTCGACCGCGGGCCGTCTGCTCGGCATCAACCCGTTCGACCAGCCCGACGTGGAGGCCGCCAAGGCCGCCGCACGGTCCCTGCTGGACAAGCCTGCCGGGTCGGACGAGAAGGACACCCCGCTGGCCACCGACGGCGTGATCGAGATCCACGCATCGGAGGGCTGGTTCCCGTCCGGTGTGGACACCGTGGCCGGCGCCGTGCAGGCGCTGGTGAACGCGGCGCCGGAGTTCGGTTACATCGCGGTGCAGGCGTACCTGGACCGGTTGGACGACGCGTCGGCCGCGCTGCTGCGGCCGGAACTGGCGCGCCGCACCAGGTTGCAGACCACGTTCGGCTGGGGCCCCCGGTTCCTGCACTCGACCGGCCAGTACCACAAGGGCGGTCACCAGAACGGCGTCTTCTTCCAGATCACCGGTGTGGTCGAGGAGGACATGGCGGTGCCGGACCGGGAGTACACGCTCGGATCGCTCCAGCACGCGCAGGCGCTCGGTGACGGGCAGGTGCTCGCCCAGCACGGTCGCCCCGTGCTCCGGCTGCACCTCACCGACCGGGTTCAAGGACTCGCTCAGCTCGTGGCGGCAATCGCGGAGGTATCGAGGTGACCCGATCGCTCGGCCGTTCCTACCGCAACCCGCTGCGCGACGAGCGGGACAAGCGGCTGCCCAGGATCGCGGGCCCCTGCGGCGTGGTGATCTTCGGCGTGACCGGTGACCTGTCCCGCAAGAAGCTCATGCCGGCCATCTACGACCTGGCCAATCGCGGTCTGCTGCCGCCCGGTTTCGCGCTCACCGGCTTCGCCCGGCGCGACTGGGCGACCGAGGACTTCGGCGACGTGGTCTACAAGGCCGTCAAGGAGCACGCGCGCACGCCGTTCCGCCAGGAGGTCTGGGACCAGCTGGCGGAGGGCATCCGGTTCGTGCCGGGCAGCTTCGACGACGACAACGCCTTCGACACGCTCGCCAGCACCGTCGCCGACCTGGACCGCGTGCGCGGCACCGGCGGCAACCACGCCTTCTACCTGTCCATCCCGCCGGGCGCGTTCCCGGTGGTGCTCAAGCAGCTCTCCCGCTCCGGTCTGTCCGCACAGGACGGTGACCAGTGGCGCCGGGTGGTCATCGAGAAGCCGTTCGGCCACGACCTCAAGAGCGCGGTGCAGCTCAACGGGATCGTGAACGAGGTCTTTCCCGAGGAGTCGGTGTTCCGCATCGACCACTACCTCGGCAAGGAGACCGTGCAGAACCTGTTGGCGCTGCGCTTCGCCAACCAGCTGTTCGAGCCGATCTGGAACGCCAACTACGTCGACCACGTGCAGATCACCATGGCCGAGGACATCGGTCTTGGCGGTCGTGCCGGGTACTACGACGGCATCGGCGCTGCCCGCGACGTCATCCAGAACCACCTGTTGCAGCTGATGGCGCTGACCGCGATGGAGGAGCCGCTCTCCTTCCACCCGCACGACCTGCGCGCCGAGAAGATCAAGGTGCTCACCGCGGCCAAGGCGGCCGGCCCGTTCACCGAGACCACCGCGCGCGGCCAGTACGTGGGCGGCTGGCAGGGCGGACAGAAGGTGCCGGGCCTGCTCCAGGAGGGCGGGTTCGACAAGCACTCGGTCACCGAGACCTTTGCCGCGATCACCGTCAACATCAACACCCGCCGGTGGGCCGGGGTGCCGTTCTACCTGCGCACCGGCAAGCGGCTGGGCCGCAGGGTCACCGAGATCGCGGTGATCTTCAAGCGTGCCCCGCACCTGCCCTTCGACTCCACCGACACCGCGGAACTCGGCCAGAACGCGCTGGTCATCCGGGTGCAGCCGGACGAGGGCATCACCATGCGGTTCGGCTCCAAGGTGCCGGGCACGACCATGGAGGTCCGGGACGTCACCATGGACTTCGGCTACGGCCACGCGTTCACCGAGGCGTCGCCCGAAGCCTACGAGCGGCTGATCCTGGACATGCTGCTCGGCGAGCCGTCGCTCTTCCCGGTCAACGAGGAAGTCGAACTGTCCTGGAAGCTGCTCGACCCGGTGCTCAACCACTGGGCCGCGAACGGCAGGCCGGACAACTATCCCGCCGGCAGCTGGGGCCCGGAGTCGGCGGACAAGATGCTCAACCGCACTGGACGTCAATGGAGGCGCCCGTGATCATCGACTTGCCGTCGACGACCACGTCGCAGGTCAACAACAAGCTGGTCGAGCTGCGCCAGGAGGGCGGCGCGACCACGCTGGGCCGGGTGCTGAACCTGGTCATCGTGACCGATGACGGGACCAAGACCGAGGCCGCCATCGACGCGGCGAACGAGGCCAGCCACGAGCACCCGTGCCGGGTGATCGTGGTGGCGCGCGGGGTGAAGAAGGCCGCGCCACGGCTGGACGCGCAGATCCGCTTCGGCGGCGACGCGGGTGCCAGCGAGGTCGTGGTGCTGCGGCTGTACGGCCAGCTGGCGGACGAGGGCGCGAGCAGCGTGCTGCCGCTGCTGCTGCCGGACACGCCGGTCGTGGTGTGGTGGCCCTCCGAACCGCCCGCGGTGCCGGCCAAGGACCCGATCGGCGCGCTCGCGCACCGGCGGATCACCGACTCGGCCAACGACAAGAACCCGACCAGGGCGCTGGAGCGGCTGCGCACCAGCTACTCCTCCGGCGACACCGACCTGGCCTGGACCAGGCTGACCCGCTGGCGCGCGTACCTGGCGGCCGCGCTGGACCTGCCGCCGCACGAGAAGGTGACCGGGGCCGAGGTGGTCGGCGAGGCCGACTCGCCGTCCACGGATCTGCTGGCCGCGTGGCTGTCCACCTGCCTGAAGATCCCGGTGACCAGGGCCAAGGCGACCTACGGCGAGGGCATCGTCGAGGTGCGGCTGGAGCGCCGCAGCGGCAACGTCGAGCTGGTGCGGCCGGACGGCAAGGTCGGCACGCTGACCCAGCCGGGCCAGCCGGACCGGCGGATCGCCCTGCAACGCAAGTCCGTGGCCGACTGCCTCGTCGAGGAGCTGCGCAGGCTGGACGAGGACGCCATCTACGACGAGGCCCTGCGCGGCCTGGCCAAGGTGGTCCGCGGCCGGGCGAGCACGTCGACCGCGCGGCGCGCCGCCGCGGCCAAGGCGACCGCACCGGCCAACGGCAAGGCGCCCGCCAAGGCCGCGCCGAAGACCGCCGCAAAGACGGTCGCCAAGCCGGCCGGCACCAGGAAGGCCGCCGCGCCGCGCAAGGCCCGCACCACCGCGCCGAAGCCGGCCCAAGCAGTCGAGACGGCCGCTCCGGCGCAGGCGAGCGAGTCGTGACCGCTCCCGAGGTCGTCATCAGCCGCGACGCCGACCTGCTCGCCGCTTCGGCGGCGGCGCGGTTGGTGACCAAGCTGGTCGATGCCCAGTCCGCGCGGGGCTGGGCATCGGTCGTGCTGACCGGCGGGCGCACCGGCAACGCCGTGCTGGCGCACCTGCGGGACAGCCCGGCCCGCGACGCGGTCGACTGGTCCACAGTGGACCTCTACTGGGGCGACGAGCGGTTCCTGCCGGCGGGCGACCCGGAACGCAACGAGACCCAGGCCCGCGAGGCGCTGCTGGACGCGCTGAACATGCCGGCCGAGCGGGTGCACGCGATCGAGCCCTCGGACGGCAAGTTCGGCGACGACCCGGACGCGGCAGCGGCGGCCTACGCCGAACTGCTGGCGGCCGCGGCGAAGCCGGAGGACCACGGCTCGGTGCCCACCTTCGACGTCTGCATGCTGGGCGTCGGCGAGGAGGGCCACACCGCGTCGATCTTCCCCGACTCCCCCGCCGTGCACGAGACCGAGCGGACCGTCGTGGCCGTGCGCGACTGCCCGAAGCCGCCGCCGACCAGGGTGAGCCTGACCCTGCCGGCGATCCGGCGTTCGGCCGAGGTCTGGCTGATGACCGCGGGCGGCGCCAAGGCCGCTCCGGTGGCCACGGCGCTCGGCGGCGCGGGCGAGGTCGCCATTCCGGCGGCCGGCGCGCGCGGCCAGCGCCGCACGCTGTGGCTGCTGGACCTGACCGCCGCGGCGGAGGTGCCGGACGCGTTCCGGACGCCTTTGGTCTGAACCACTCTCAACAGCGAATCAGGGCCTGGTCAGCGCAAACGCGCTGCCAGGCCCTGGCTGTGTCGCAAACGGCATGGCTTTCACACTTGACCCGGCAGTAGGCTCGGCGCGTGCCAAGGACCTCGCCCTTCACTGGTCTCGCCGGCGGGCCGGCACCGGACGCGGTGACTATCGAGGTCGGGCGACCGAAGACGGCCGCGCTCGGGTGTTTCGGGGTGGTCACCCTTTTTCTGGCGATTCTCGCGGTGGCCGCGTTCAGCTACGCGGCGGGCTTCGTCGTCAACAAGGCAAGCGGTACGCCCGGTTCATTACGGATTGTCGCGATCGTGCTGGGCATCGTGTTCGTCGTGATCGTGGTGTGCCTGGTCGCGGTGAGCGTCAAGGCGGTGCGGGCGCGGCAGGGTCTGGGCTTCGACGCGCGAGCGGTCTGGTGGCGGGACGGTTCCCAACTGGTGGAACTGCCCTGGGCCGACATCGCGGCGGCCCGGCTGGTGCGGCCCGCGAAGCCGCGAGGCGGCAGGTCGAGCGCGCCGGTCACACCCACGGTAGAGCTCTATCCGACCAGCCTCGACACGCTGCGGGACTATCAGCAACTGGTCGACAAGGTGATCTCCGGGCAGCCGGCCCGGCCGGAACTCTCCGTGCTCAGGTTCAGTTTTCGGCTGCCCGATGTCGACGCGGCCGACCTGGTCGAGTCGGCGGTCGGCCGATTCGCCCCTGCTCAGCTGGCGAACGGCCGGGAGGAAACGGCCGAATGAACAGATCGTTCGGCAGTCGTACCACCGAACGTTCGGTCACCGGACACCCTGTGCATCCGCAACTTTCTGCATCTTCAGGCGTCCCATAGACAGGATCGGTCACTCTCCTTTCACATAGCCGCAGCACCTGCCAAGGTGAGGAAACAGTGCCGAACCAGCCGAACGAAACCGCCGAACCGATGGTGCCGCGGCAACGTGGCCGAGCCCATCAGGACCTCGACCACACCCACGGTGGCGGCGGGCCCCGGAACCTCCGGGTCACCCGTCACATCGCCGCAGCGGGAGGTAGGACCCTGCTCAGTACAGCGTTATCCCCAGCAGACCCGGTCGAGACAACCGACGCGATCGCGGGTCGGACTGGCGTCGGCCGGCCGGCCACGAAGCGGGCGACCTTCCTGGCCAGGCTGAACATGCTCCTCGGTGCCCTGAACCACTGGGTACGAAACCATCCACGACTCCTGATCGACGCAGGCGCCGTCGCGCTGGCGGTGCTCGACGTCATCCTGGTCGTCCCGCACCACGCGACCGTGACCACCGGGGTGCTGTCCACCATCTCGTGCGTCGCGCTGATCCTCCGACGGAAGTTCCCGTTCCTGGTCACCCTGGCCGTCATTCCCGGTTACATCTGGGGCTGGGCCGAGCTGGCCGCGATGATCGCGCTCGGCACGCTGGCCTGGCGCAAGGGGCTGCGCTGGCAGACCATCATCGGCGCGGTCGGCGTCTGGGCCGGCACGTTCATCCTCTTCCCGCTCTCGGTGTTCACCGGCGAGGACTGGCACCACCACGTGCTCGACGCGATGTACGGCTTCGTCTTCGCGATCGGACCGATGGCGCTGGGCCTGCTTATCAACGCCCGGCGGGACCTTTCCGAGCGGGTCGACGAACTCGCCGCGAGCCGCGAACGCGAGGAACGGCTGATGTCCGCCGCGGTCCGCGCGGACGAGCGGGCCAAGCTGGCGAGGGAGATGCACGACCTAGTCTCGCACCAGGTCAGCCTGATCGCCATGCAGGCCGGGGCGCTCCAGGTGTCCACAGAGGACGCGGAGGCGAGGGAAACCGCCGCCACCATTCGCAAGCTCAGCGTCCGGACCCTGGACGAGCTGCGCCAGCTGGTCGGCACATTACGCACGGCCGTCGACGAAACCGACGAGATCGGCCTGGACGGGCTCGCTGACCTGGTGCGCGAGTCTGCTGTCCGGGCCGATCTGTCGTTGGACCTCGGTGGCCGCAAGCCGCCCGGCCCGGTGGCCAACGCGGTGTTCCGGACCGTGCAGGAGGCGCTGACCAACGTGCACAAGCACGCGGCCCAGGCACACACCACGGTCGCGGTGCTGACCAACGGCGAGCGGCTGGAGGTGGAGGTGCGCAACGACGCGCCACCGGTGCCGGCCGCGCTGGGCCAGCCGACCATGCGGCCGCTGCCCTCCGGCGGGCACGGCCTGCTCGGCCTGCGGGAACGGGCCGAACTGCTCGGTGGCAGTTTCGAGGCGGGACCCGTCGGGCGCGGTGGGTTCCTGGTTCGGGCGAGCTTCCCGCTGCGCCGCTCCAGCGACTGGGTCTGATCCCTGGAAAACACGTCGGCGCCCTTCCCGAACCCGGGAAGGGCGCCAATGTCGTTGTGTCGACGGAAGTCCTTACAGACCTTCGCGCTGGGCACGCAGTCGGGCGAGCGCTTCGGCGAGGATGGCTTCACCATCCGCGTCCGAACGCCGCTCCTTCACGTAGGCGAGGTGCGTCTTGTAGGGCTCGTTGCGCGGCGGAGAAGGCGGCTTCTCCTGGTTGCGCCCGCCCGGGAGACCGCACCGAGGACAGTCCCAGCTGTCCGGAACCTCGGCATCCATGGCGAACGACGGCCGCGACTCGTGCCCGTTGGCGCACCAGTAACCCACCCGCTGACGCGGCGCGGACTCTCCTCGCTCCGACTCGCCCATCGGGCCAGCACCGACCCGGGTGCCCCGGATCGCGTTGCCACCACCCATTAACCCTCACACCCCATCAGAAAATCGGACAAAAATGACTCAAGTGCGATAATCCGACTTTGTCAGCCGATCTTCAACAGCAACCCGGTGCCGATCACGCAGATGAGCCACAGCGCGCCCACGAACAGCGTGATTCGGTCGAGGTTCTTCTCCGCGACGCTCGAACCGGACAGGCTGGACTGCGTGCCGCCGCCGAACAGGGAGGAAAGGCCGCCACCGCGACCGCGGTGCAGCAGGATCATCAGAACCAGAATGACACTGGTGATGATCAGGCCGATCTGTAGGGCAAGCTTCATGTCATCCTCGCTGTAGAGCCGTCGGCCTCACACAATACCGGCACGAGCTGCCGAACCGAACCACGGCCTGCGAACGAATAATTACGGGAGGGGACCACCGGCCGCCAGGGCGCACAGCTTGGCGAACTCGGGAGCATCCAGGCTCGCACCCCCGACCAGGGCACCGTCGATGTCCTGCTCGGCGACCAGCTCGGCGATGTTGCCCGACTTCACCGAACCTCCGTAGAGGATCCGGGTCGTGTTCGCGACATCGTCGCCGTACTTCTCGGCCAGCCTGCCGCGAAGTGCGCCGCAGACCTCCTGCGCGTCCTTGGGCGTGGCGACCCGGCCGGTGCCGATCGCCCAGACCGGCTCGTAGGCGATCACCACGTCCTTGACCTGCTCGGCCTTGAGCCCCTTGAGGCCGTCGATCGCCTGGGTCGTGCAGTGCACGATGTGGTTGTTCTCGTCGCGCACGTGCAGGCGCTCGCCGACGCACAGGATCGGCGTGATGCCGTGCTTGAGCGCGGCGCGCACCTTCTTGTTGACCAGCTCGTCGTCCTCGTTGTGGTACTCGCGCCGCTCGGAGTGCCCGACCGTCACGTACGAGCAGCCGAGCTTGGCCAGCATCTCGCCGGAGATGTCGCCGGTGTAGGCGCCCGAGTCGTGCTGGCTCAGGTCCTGGGCGCCGTACTTGATCAGCAGCTTGTCGCCGTCGACCAGGGTCTGCACGCTGCGGATGTCGGTGAACGGCGGCAGCACCGCCACCTCGACCTTGGCGAAGTACTTCTCCGGCAGCGAGAAGGCGAGCTTCTGCACCAGGCCGATGGCCTCAAGGTGGTTGAGGTTCATCTTCCAGTTGCCGGCGATGAAGGTCTGACGTGCCACGGTTCAGTCCTCCAGCACCACGACGCCGGGCAGTTCCTTGCCCTCAAGGAGTTCGAGGGAGGCGCCACCACCGGTGGAGATGTGCGAGAAGCCGTCCTCGGGCAGGCCGAGCAGCCGCACCGCGGCCGCCGAGTCGCCGCCGCCGACCACGCTGAACGCGTCCGAGTCGACCAGCGCCTTGGCGATCGCGCGGGTGCCGTTGGCGAACGCCGGGAACTCGAACACGCCCAGCGGTCCGTTCCAGAACACCGTCTTCGCGTCGGCCAGCTTTGCCGCGAACAGCTCGCGGGTGGCCGGGCCGATGTCCAGGCCCTCCTGGTCGGCCGGGATCGCGGACACCGCGACGACCTCGTTGGCCGCGTCCGCCGCGAACTCCTTGGCGACCACCACGTCGACCGGCAGCACCAGTTCGACGCCACGCTCCTTGGCCTCGTCCAGGAAGCCGCGCACGGTGTCGATCTGGTCTTCCTGGAGCAGCGACCTGCCAATCTCGTGGCCCTGCGACTTCAGGAACGTGTAGGCCATGCCGCCGCCGATGAGCAGCCGGTCGACCTTGCCCAACAGGTTCTTGATCACGCCCAGCTTGTCGGAGACCTTCGCCCCGCCGAGCACGACGACGTAGGGCCGCTCCGGGGACTCGGTGAGCTTGCGCAGCACCTCGACCTCGGCGAGCACCAGCGTGCCCGCGTAGTGCGGGAGGCGCTTGGCCACGTCGTAGACGGACGCCTGCTTGCGGTGCACCACACCGAAACCGTCGGACACGAACGCGCCGTCCGGGCCGACCAGCGCGGCCAGCTCGTCGGCGAGCGCGCCGCGCTCCGCCTCGTCCTTGCTGGTCTCGCGCGGGTCGAAGCGGATGTTCTCCAGCAGCGCCACGTGGCCGTCGGTCAGCGCGGCCACCACGGCCTTGGCCGAGTCGCCGACCACGTCGGTGGCCAGCGCGACCTCGGCACCCAGGAGTTCACCGAGCCGCGCGGCGACCGGCGCCAGCGAGTACTTGGCGTCCGGCTCGCCCTTGGGGCGGCCGAGATGCGCGATGACCACCACGCGCGCGCCCGCCTCGACGAGCTTGGTGATGGTGGGCAGGGAGGCACGGACCCGACCGTCGTCGGTGATCCGGTCCCCGTCGAGCGGGACGTTGAGGTCGGCGCGCAACAGCACGCGCCGACCGGTGACGCCCTCGGCGAGCAGGTCGTCGAGCGTCTTCACAGTGAGATTCCCTCTCAGGCGAGCTTCGAGCCGACGAGCTTGGTGAGGTCGGCGAGGCGGTTGGAGTAGCCCCACTCGTTGTCGTACCAGGACACGACCTTGACCTGGTTGCCGATGACCTTGGTCAGCGGCGCGTCGAAGATCGACGAGGCCGGGTCGTTGACGATGTCGCTGGAGACGATCGGGTCCGTGTTGTAGCGCAGGATGCCCTTGAGCGGGCCCTCGGCCGCGGCCTTGAGCGCGGCGTTGACCTCTTCGACGGAGGTGTCGCGGCTGACGGTCGCGGTCAGGTCGGTGACCGAGCCGGTCGGCACCGGCACGCGCAGCGCGTAGCCGTCCAGCTTGCCCTTGAGCTCCGGCAGCACCAGGCCGATGGCCTTGGCCGCACCGGTGGAGGTGGGCACGATGTTGATGGCGGCGGCGCGGGCCCGGCGCAGGTCCTTGTGCGGGGCGTCCTGCAGGTTCTGGTCCTGGGTGTAGGCGTGGATCGTGGTCATCAGGCCGCGCTCGATGGTGAACGTGTCGTTGACGACCTTGGCCAGCGGCCCGAGGCAGTTGGTGGTGCAGGAGGCGTTGGAGATGATGGTCTGCGAACCGTCGTAGTCGCCGTCGTTGACGCCGAACACCACGGTCAGGTCCTCGCCCTTGGCGGGCGCGGAGATGATGACCTTCTTGGCGCCGCCCTCGTCGACGTGCGCGCGCGCCTTGGTGGCGTCGGTGAAGAAGCCGGTCGACTCGATGACGACGTCGACGCCGAGGTCCTTCCAGGGGAGCTTGCCCGGGTCGCGCTCGGCCAGCGCGGTGATGAGCGTGCCGTCCACGGTGATGCCCTTGTCGGTCACCTGGACATCGGCCTTCAACGTGCCCTGGATGCTGTCGTACTTGAGCAGGTGAGCCATGGTCGCGACGTCGCCGAGGTCGTTGAAGGCAACGATCTCGATGTCGTACCCACCGGCCCGCACGGCCCGCCAGAAGTTGCGACCGATCCGGCCAAAGCCGTTGACACCTACTCGAACCGTCACGATATGTCTCCTCGTGCTCAACCCCGCGCATCACGGGGCGTTAGCTTCTTTTTCGGCCTGTGCCGGGTGCGATCCGCCGGCGACACTGCCGACGCAGAGCACTCTAGCGCTCAGGACTTGACCCAGGTCAGGGGCCCAGTCGGCGCTTCTTTATCGAGTCAGTGACCCGTGTGCCACACGTTACACCATCGTGTCGTACGGATCCCGAACAGTTTGCGGCATACAGCGGGCTTTTCCAGCCAGATTCAAGGATTGCTCGACCAGTGGGACTACTGGGCTGCATTGAAGAAGCCGTGGACCTCGTCCGGGGCGCCGACCGGGGCGTAGAACAGGCCCTGGCCGATGTCCGCGCCGACCTGCTGCCACCACTGCTGGTGCGCCTTGTTCTTGATGTCGTCCACGATGACCAGCACGCCCGCCGCGTGCACCGTGTCGATCAGCGCGCTGAGCACCGAGGTGGAGCCGGCATGGTCGCGGCGCGGCCGCCAGCGGGCCAGGTGCACTGCCTGCAGCGGCAGCGTCTCCAGGTCGACGAGGTCGGCCGGGACCGCGCCGAAGTCGGTGGCGATCATGCCGACGCCTGCTTCGGCCAGCGCGATCAGGTTGGCCAGCGGCTGGCCGCCCGCGATCAGCGCCGGGGTCGGCATGCCGAGGAACAGCCGCTGCGGGTCGAGGTGGTTCTCCGACAGCGCCCGCAGCACGGCGGCCGGCAGGTCCGGGTTGGCCGCCTGGTTCGCGGTGAAGCCGAGATAGAGCGGCACGCCCCAGCCCTGCTCGCGCACGGTGGTGCAGGCCGAGGTGAGCCGCCAGGTGCCCAGCGGCAGGGTGAGGCCGGTCTGCTCGGCCAGGCTCACGCAGCGATCGTGGTCCAGCGGGGCGTGGCCGCGGCGGTGCCAGCGCAACAGCGGCTCGACGCCGATCGGGTTGCCGTCGCTGAGCCGGAAGAAGGGCTGGTAGGCGACGCGCAGGTCGCCGCGTTCCCAGGCACCGGCCATGCCGGCGGCCAGCCGGTAGGTCTCCCGGTCGCGCGCGTCCTCCTCCGGGTCGAACAGTTCGAAGCGTCTGCCCCGACTGCGCTGCGCCCTGCGCAGGGTGGTCTCGGCGGCGCCGAGCAGTTCGGTCGGCCCGAGGTTGGCCGGCAGTCCCTCGACGATGCCGATGCTCGCCGACACCGCATAGGTGCCGACGCCCCGGTCACGGCCGGTCCCGTCGGCAAGACCGGCGTCGGAGATGGTGACCGGCACCGCCAGTTGCTCGTTGATCCGTTCGGCGATCGCGGCGGCCGAGGGCGTGGTCGGTGAATTCTCCACCAGGATCGCGAACTCGTCGCCCTCGAACCGGGCCACCATCGCCCGCTCACCGTCCATAACGGACTTCAGCCGCTCGGCGACGTGGATCAGCAGCCGTTCGCTGACCCGTCTGCCCAGACCGGCGGTCACCAGCGTGAACGCGTCGAGACCGAGCAGGAACAGGGTGATGCCGTTGTCGCGGTCGAACCGGTGCACCACCTCCTCCAGCCTGCTGGTGAAGAACTGCCGGTTCGGCAGGCCGGTCAGCACGTCGTGCAGGGCCTGGCGGCACAGCTCGTCCTGCAACAGGGTCAGCTCGGAGACGTCCTCGATGCTCAGCACGGCACGGTTGGGCACGCCGTGCTCGTCGCGCAACGACGACGCGGCAAGGGAAACCGTCGCGGTCGAGCCGTCGTCGCGGAGCAGCCGCAGCATCTGGCGCGGCGGATTGTCCTGGCCGGCACCGAGATTCGCGTACAGCGCGAGCAGCTGGTCGGTGCGCTCCGGCGGCACCACGTCGTAGATGCAGCGGCTGTCCAGGTCCTCGCCGGGATAGGCGAGGATGCGGCGCAGCGCGTCGTTGACGCTGACGAAGTTGCCGTCCAGGTCGGTGATGGCGATGCCGTTGGGTGACGTGGTGGCCACCTGGGTGAACCGGGCTTCGCTGTCGGCCAGGCTCTGCTCGGCGTTGCGCACCGCACGGCGCAGCGCCTTGCTCATCGATTCCTGTTGCCCGATCACGAATTCGCGCATCTGTTCGGTGAATCCCGCCGCCAGCGAGACCAGCACGGCGACCACCCGCTCGGCGCGATCCGGGATCATGCGCAGTTCCGGCAGACCGAGCAAGCCCTTGCCCAGCACGGAGGCCGTGCGGCGCAGCGCCGCCGGATCGGTACAGCGCCACTCGACCAGATGCACGCCGACGGAGCCGGCCGGCTCGGCGGTGAACGGCTCGGTGCGCACCAGATCGGCGAGTTCGCCGACGAAGACCACGAGCCGTTGCTCCAGCTCCGAGTGCGACCAGGGCACGTAGCTGGTCTGACTGAGCAGGTAGGCCCATTTTCTGGCCAGGGTGGTGCGTTCGCGGAGCCCGTCGTCGGGCAGCGCGTTACGCGCCAGTGAGCCATCCATGGGTGGCAGGTTCATTCGGGTCCAGCCAGTCCTTCTCGACCCCAGTTCAATCGCATCATTGTTCTACAGATCACTCGTTGGTAACAGGGCCCCCGGGCTTACGTCCGATTCCGGCATAAACATGCGCATTGGAGTCCGGGTCGTTCGAAATACCGCCCGGCCCGTCCGGTCGCCACAGCCCACAGCCCACAACGCCCGGTTCGACCAACTCGAAACCGTCGAAAAAGCGAGATACTTCCGCGTGTGACCGGTAGCTGAGCTGGTCGGAACTCCTGCTGCGGGAAATCTCCTGCGCCGCCTCGCTGATCTGATCCGCCCGCTGATCGGCGGTGACGTGCGAGAGAGCCAGATAACTGCCTGGCACCAGCGCGTCCCGATAGGTAGCGATGATCTGCATCGGATTGTCCGAGTCCGGGACGAAATGCAGCATCATCACCATCAGCAAGCCGATCGGCTGCTCGAAATCGAGCAGCCGGACGGTCTCCGGATGGTTCAGGATCCGCTCGGGTTCGCGCAGGTCCGCCTGGATGATCGAGGCGCCCTTGTTGTCCTGCAGGAGCAATTCACTGTGCGCGACGGCAACCGGGTCCTTGTCCACATACACGACGCGCGCGTCCGGTGCGGCGAGCTGGGCGATCTCGTGCACGTTGCCGACGGTCGGCACGCCCGATCCGATGTCGAGGAACTGCCGAATGCCGGACTCGATCAGGAACAGCACGGCACGGCGCAGAAAAGCCCTGTTCAGCCGCGCGATCTCGCGCGAGCGGGGCATGATCTTCTCGACATTGTCGGCCAGTTGTCGGTCGACGGCGAAGTTGTGCGCTCCCCCGAGCAGGTAGTCATAGGTCCTGGCGATGCTCGGCACGTTCGGGTCGATGCCGAGCGGCACCCAGTCCAGCTGCTGTTCAGCAGATTGTGCTTGATGTTCGGTCAAGGCACACCTCATCGGGTGGACATCGTTCACGGCAGCCTACTCAACCGTTCGATTCGCGCATCCCTCGACATCGGCGAAATAGCCCGATTAATCTGGAAACCAAACTTTTCCAGAATGTATGCTGGCCCAGCTCACGCCGATGAAGTGGGAAAACAGCACGACGCGTCCGTGTCGTTACCCGTACGGAGCAATCCACTAACACGATCGGGTGGCTGCGCCATGGTCCGGCCGGGGCCTAGAGTGTGACTCCGCCGAGTCCGTCACCCCCCTCGCGAGGAAGAAGACCATGGGCGCCGCCGCCGAGAGCACGCACACCGGCGCTACCTCCGACACCGTGATACCGGGCCGCTGGCCGTTGCTCGGCCACACTCCTTCCCTGCTGCGCCAACGGTTCTCCTTCACATCGGGCCTGCGCGAGCACGGTGAGCTGGTCAAGATCTACCTCGGTCCGATGCCCGCCTACGTGGTCACCACCCCCGAGTTGGTCCACGAGGTGCTGGTCACCCAGGCGGGCAAGTTCGAACAGGGCATTCTGTTCGAACGTTTCCGGCCCCATCTGGGCAATGGTGTCGCATTGTCCAACGGTGCTTTTCATCTGCGTCAACGCCGTCTCCTGCAACCCGCTTTCCACCGTGAACGAATTGCGCATTACGCGTCGACAATGGTCGAATCGGCTGGTGCGACGGCCGTTGGCTGGCAGCCGGGCGAGGTCGTCGAGGTCTACGAGGCCATGCAGCAGCTCGCCGTCACCGTGCTCGGCCGGACGTTGTTCGCGACCGAACTCGGCGCGGCCGCGATCGCCGAGGCACAACGGTCGGTACCAATCCTGGTCAAGCAGGTCATCGTCCGGGCGCTGTCGCCCGGTTTCCTTGCCGCGCTGCCGATTCCGGCCAACCGGGCGTTCGACGCGGCCACCGCCCGGCTGCGCGCGGTCGTGACCGAGGTGATCGCGGCCGCCCGCACCGAAGGCGCGGACAACGGAGACCTGCTCTCGATGTTGTTGCTGGCCAGGGATGCCGAGACCGGCGAGAGCATGAGCGATCAGCAGGTCTACGACGAGGTCGTCACCCTGCTCACCGGCGGCACCGACACGATCGGCCTCGCGCTCGGCTGGTTCTTCCACGAACTCGGCCGGCATCCGGAGATCGAGCGGCGCTTCCACGCGGAGATCGACGAGGTCCTCGGCGGTGCCACCCCCACCATCGACGACCTGCCCAAGCTCGGCTACACCCGCCAGATCCTCAACGAGGTGCTGCGCGCCTATCCGATCTGGCTGCTGATCCGCAGGACGAACGCGGAAGTCGACCTCGGCGGGGTGCGGCTGCCCGCCGGAACCGAGGTCGTGTACAGCCCGCACGCCCTGCACCACGACCCGCGCAACTTCGCCGACCCGGACCGGTTCGACCCGGACCGCTGGGCGCCGGACCGCGTCGGCGAGATCCCGAAGGGCGCGTACGTGCCGTTCGGGGCGGGCGTGCGGCAGTGCATCGGCAACACGTTCGCCCAGGCCGAGATCACGCTCGTCGCGGCGACCATCGCGGCCCGCTGGCGGCTGGTTCCGGTGCCCGGCCGGCCGGTCCGGATGAAGGTGACCGGCGCGGCCTATCCCAGCCGGCTCCCGATGACCGCGGAGCCCCGGCACGGCTGAACATCCCTCTCCCATTCGATTCGAACTCGGAAGGCCATCCCCTTGCGTCTGCACCCACGCGGGCTCGTGCGAGCCCTCGTCGCTCTCACCGCCATGACCGCCGCGTTGGTCCTCACCGTCCCGGTGCAGGCCGACGCGCTGCCGGCCACCTGTTCCGACCAGTACTTCCCGGTCACCCTCGTCGGCCTGCCGGAGACCCTCCACGGCCAGTTGTGCGTGCCGGCCGGCGGCGCGAAGACGGTCGCCGTGCTGGTGCCCGGCGCGTCCTACGACAGCGCCTACTGGAACAGTCCGTACGACCCGAGCCAGCTCTCGTTCGTGCACGCCATGAACAACGCCGGCTACGCGACGCTGGACATCGACCGGCTCGGCACGGGCAAGAGCTCACATCCGCTCTCCGCGCTGCTCACCTCGACCACCCAGGCCACGACCGTGCACCAGGTCATCCGGGACCTGCGCACCGGCAGCCAGACCCAGCCCTTCGCCTCCGTGCTGCTCGGCGGCCACTCGGTCGGTTCGGCGATCTCGATCATCGAGGCCGGCACCTACCACGACGTGGACGGCGTGCTGGTCACCGGCCTCTCCCACGGCATCAACCCGATCGGCGCGACCGCCATCCTGGCCACGCTCCTCCCGGCCGACCTGGACAGCAAGTTCGCCGGCCTCGGCCTCGACCCCGGCTACCTGACCACCGATCCCGGCACCCGCTACAACTCCTTCCAGGCCCCCGGTCCCTACATCGCGGGCATCGCGAACATGGACGAGGCGACCAAGGACGTGTTCGCGCCCGGCGAGGTGGTGGACACCGTGCTGATCGGCGTGGTCAGCACCTACTCGAAGCTGATCAACGTGCCGACCATGCTCGTCATGGGCCAGGACGACCCCGCGTTCTGCGGCGGCCTGATCGCGCCCAACTGCTCCAGCGCCGCCAGCCTGCTCGCCGCCGAGGGCCCGTACTACTCGGCCGCCGCCCAGCTACACACCTACGTCGTGGACGACTGGGGCCACTCGATCAACTACGCCCCGGACTCCCCCGGCTACCAGGCCGCCGTCATCGCGTGGGCGAAACAGCTGATCCACTAGCCGCTCGGACCGCTCAGACCTCGGCTTCCAGCATGTCGGAGGTGACCGCGGACTCGGTGTCCGGCACACCCAGATCCTTCGCGCGCTTGTCCGCCATCGCGAGCAGGCGCCGGATCCGGCCGGCCACCGCGTCCTTGGTCATCGGCGGGTCGGAGAGCTGACCCAGCTCCTCCAGTGACGCCTGGCGGTTCGCCAGGCGCAGGTTGCCGGCGACGGCGAGGTGATCGGGCGCGTCCTCGCCGAGCAGCGTCAGCGCGCGTTCCACCCGGGCCGCGGCGGCGACCGCGGCGCGGGCCGAGCGACGCAGGTTGGCGTCGTCGAAGTTGGCCAGCCGGTTGGCGGTGGCGCGCACCTCGCGCCGCATCCGGCGCTCCTCCCAGGCGAGCACGCTGGAATGCGCGCCCAGCCGGGTGAGCAGCACGCTGATCGCGTCGCCGTCCCGCACCACGACCCGGTCCGCGCCGCGCACCTCGCGCGACTTCGCGGTCACGCCGAGCCGACGCGCGGCGCCGACGAGCGCCAGCGCGGCCTCCGGGCCGGGACAGGTGATCTCCAACGCGCTCGACCGGCCGGGTTCGGTGAGCGAACCGTGCGCGAGGAACGCGCCCCGCCAGGCCGCCTCCGCGTCGCACACGCCACCCGAGACGACCGCCGCCGGCAGGCCGCGCACCGGGCGGCCACGCGCGTCGAGCAGGCCGGTCTGCCGGGCGAGCCCGTCCCCGTCCCGGATGACCCGGACCACGTACCTGGTGCCCTTGCGCAGGCCGCCCGAGGTGATCACGTGCACGTCCGCGTTGTGCCCGAACAGCTCGTGGATCTCCCTGCGCAGCAGTCTGGCCACCGAACCGGTGTCCACTTCGGCCTCGACAACGACCCGCCCGGCCACGATGTGCAGCCCGCCCGCGAACCGGAGCAGCGATGCCACTCCCGACCGCCGGCAACAGGTCTTGGTGACGCTCAGACGACTCAACTCGTCCTTGACCTCAGCGGTCATCGCCACCGGTGTACTCCTCCCCGTCCGCCTCGCCGTCCCGCTCCCCTGGAACAACGGGTACCAACTGATACCTGTCCTGTTCTGTAACGCCCGCGCCCCCCGCGGGCCAGTCCAACGCGGCCCGCAGGCTTTCCGCCAAAGCCAACGGGTCGTGCCGCTCAGGTGCGCCGAGCGCGGCCACCCGCAACAGGTGGGTTCGCGCGCCGGCCACACCGGCCGCCCGGACGAGCCGGTCCGGCGTCGGCACGGAATCGACGTCGGCGATGACCGCGTCGACCCGTAACCGTGGTGCGTGCTCGCAGAGTACGTCCAGATGCTGCTCGGGTGAGAACCCAGCCGTCTCCCCCGGCTGGGGGACCAGGTTCAGAATGACGACCTTTCGGGCCGAAGTGGACACCAGTGCCTCGTGCAGACCGGGCACCAACAGGTGCGGCAGCACACTGGTGAACCACGACCCGGGCCCGAGCAGAACCAGATCGGCGCCCAGGACCGCGTCCACCGCCTGGGGGCACGCGGTCGGCAGCTCCCCCGGCCGTCCGGTCGGGTGCAGCCGGATCCGCTGCACCTGGCCGGGCGTTGTCGCGATGGCTACCTGGCCGCGAATGCGCCGAGTGGCCTTGATGTCGTCGTCCAGGCCGGTCACGTCGGCCTCGATGTCCAGCGGGTCGGTGCACATGGGCAGCACCCGGCCGCGGACACCGAGCAGCTTGCCGGCTTCCTCCAGCGCGGCGATCGGGTCGCCGAGCACCTCGATCAGGCCGGCCAGCACCAGGTTGCCGACGGCGTGGCCGGTGAGTGCGCCGGTGCCGCCGAAGCGGTGCGCGAACACCGACGACCAGGTGTCCTGCCCGGGTTCGGCCAGCGCGATCAGGGCTTTGCGCAGGTCACCAGGTGGCAGCAGGCCCAGTTCGCGGCGCAGCCGGCCGGAGGAACCGCCGTCGTCGGCGACGGTGACGACGGCCGTGACGTCGGGGGTGATCGTGCGCAGCGCGGTCAGGGTCGCGTGCAGACCGTGACCGCCGCCGAGCGCGACCGCCTTCAACAGGCGGGGCGGGTGGCTCGAATCGGTCACTCGCGACCCAGGTCCCGGTGTACGACCTTGACGGCCATCCGGTCGTCGCTGGCGAGCCTGCGCGAGAGCTCCTCGGAAATGGCCACGCTGCGGTGCTTGCCGCCGGTGCAGCCGACCGCGAGCGTCAGGTACCGCTTGCCCTCGCGCTGGTAGCCGGCGCCGATCAGCTTGAGCAGGTCGTAGTAGCGGTCCAGGAACTCCTCGGCGCCCTCCTGCGAGAGCACGTAGTTGCGCACGTCGGTGTCCAGGCCGGTCTGTTCGCGCAGTTCCGGGATCCAGAACGGGTTGGGCAGGAAGCGCACGTCGATGACGAGGTCGGCGTCCATGGGCAGGCCGTACTTGTAGCCGAAGGACAGCACGGTGACCTTGGTGCGCGCGCTGGTGTCCGAGCCGAACGCGTCCTCGATCTTGTCCCGCAACTGGTGCACGGACAGCGAGGTGGTGTCCAGCACGAGGTCGGCCTGTTCGCGAAGGGGCATGAGCACGTGCCGTTCCGATTTGATCCCGTCGGCCAGCCGGCCGTCGCCCTGCAATGGATGGGTCCTGCGCACCTGTTCGAACCGCCTGATCAGTACGTCGTCGGTGGCTTCGAGGAACAGCACCCTCGGCTTGTAGCCGCGGGTGTCCAGGTCCTTGATGATGGCGGCTAGGTCGTCGGTGAACGCACGGCTGCGCACGTCCATCACGACCGCGACCTTGGTGATCGCGCCGCGCGCCTGCGCGCCCAGCTCCACCATGGTGGCGACCAGTTCGGGCGGCAGGTTGTCCACCACGAACCAGCCGAGGTCCTCAAGGCACTTCGCGGCGGTGCTGCGCCCGGCCCCGGACAGGCCGGTCACCACCGCGACCTCGACCCCGGACGACGGCGGCTGCCCCGCCACGTTGCCCTCGCGACTACTCACGTTCCGCCTCCACTGCTGTTGCCCTCGTCCCCAGTTGCGTCCCCGCCAACGCGCACATCATCCCGCGTCGCCCCGATCAGCACGGCATGCACCGCCTCGGCAGTGCGCCGCCCGACGCCGGGTACCTCGCTGATCTGGTCAACAGTGGCGGATCGGAGCCGTTTCAGCGAGCCGAAATGCTTGAGCAACGCGGTCTTCCTGGCCTGGCCGAGACCGGGCACATCGTCCAACGCGGACGTGGTCATCCGCTTGGACCGCTTCTGCCGGTGGAAAGTGATCGCGAAGCGGTGCGCCTCGTCCCGGACCCGCTGCACCAGGTACATGGCCTCGCTGGTGCGGCCCAAGATCACCGGATCGGGTTCACCCGGCAGCCAGACCTCCTCCAGCCGCTTGGCGATGCCGGCGACCGCGACGTCGTTGATGCCGAGTTCGGCCAGCACGTCCGAGGCCGCCGCCACCTGCGGCGCGCCGCCGTCGACCAGATACAGGTTGGGCGGGTAGGCGAACTTGCGCGGACGTCCGGTCCTCGGATCGATGCCCGGCGGACCGTCGTTGGCTTCGGCCTCGGCGTCTTCCTGCTCGGCGGTTTCGGCCTGGAAGCGGGTGAAACGGCGCCGGGTGACCTCGGCGATCGAGCCGACGTCGCCACCGTCCGCGCCTTCGCGAATGGCGAAGCGCCGGTACTCGGACTTGCGCGCAACGCCGTCCTCGAACACCACCATGGACGCGACCACGTCGCTGCCCTGGATGTGGCTGATGTCAACGCATTCGATGCGCAGCGGCGCGGTATCCAGGCCGAGCGCGTCCTGAAGTTCCTGCAACGCGGCCGAACGCGCGGTCAGATCGCCTGCCCTGCGCAGCTTGTGCTGGGTGAACGCCTCGGCCGCGTTGCGCGCCACCGTGTCCATCAGCGCGCGCTTGTCACCGCGCTGCGGAACGCGCAGGTCGACTCGGGAACCGCGCAGCGTGCACAGCCATTCGGTGAACGTGTCCACGTCCTGCGGCAGTTCCGGGACGAGCACCTCGCGCGGCACGGGGCTGCCGTTGCCGCCGTTGTCGGACTGTTCGGCGAGCGCGGCCTGTTCGCCGTAGAACTGGCTGAGGAACTGGCCGACCAGGCTCGGGATGTCGCTCTCCTCGCCCTTCTCGATCACCCAGCCGCGCTGGCCGCGCACCCGCCCGCCGCGCACGTGGAAGACCTGTACGGCGGCTTCGAGTTCGTCGGCGGCGAACGCGACCACATCCGCGTCGGTGCCGTCGCCCAGCACGACCGCCTGCTTCTCCATGGCGCGGCGCAGCGCGGAGATGTCGTCGCGCAGCCGCGCCGCGCGCTCGAACTCCAGCTCGTCGGACGCCTGCTGCATCAGCTTCTCAAGCCTGCGCACCATGGCGTCGGTCTTGCCGGAGAGGAACTCGCAGAAGTCCTCGACGATCTGCCGGTGCTCGTCGGCGGTGACCCGGCCGACGCACGGCGCCGAGCACTTGTCGATGTAGCCGAGCAGGCAGGGCCTGCCGATCTGGCCGTGCCGCTTGAACACGCCCGCCGAGCAGGTGCGCGCCGGGAACACGCGCAGCAGCAGGTCGAGGGTTTCCCGGATGGCCCAGGCGTGTGCGTACGGGCCGAAATACCGCACGCCCTTCCTGCGGGGCCCCCGGTAGACGTAGAGCCTCGGGTACTCCTCGTTGAGGGTCACCGCGAGCACCGGGTACGTCTTGTCGTCGCGGTAGCGGACGTTGAACCGCGGGTCGAACTCCTTGATCCAGTTGTACTCCAACTGGAGGGCCTCGACCTCGGTGGACACCACGGTCCACTCGACGCTGGCCGCGGTGGTGACCATCTGGCGGGTGCGCGGATGCAGGTTGAGCAGATCGGCGAAGTAGGAGTTCAGCCTGCTGCGCAGACTCTTCGCCTTGCCGACGTAGATCACCCGTCGGGTCGCGTCCCGGAACTTGTACACCCCCGGTGCATCCGGAATCGTGCCCGTCGCAGGACGATAGGTAGACGGGTCAGCCACCCCACCAGCCTACGGCCCGGCCCCGACAGGTTCGTGCCAGGATGGCCGCGTGGACATCCCCACCTGGATCACGGCCCTGCGGGCCGACGGTGAACTGCTCGCCGATGCCGCCGCGTCGACCTCGCTCGATGCCCTCGTGCCGGGCTGCCCCGGTTGGCAGGCGCGCGACCTGGTCGGCCATGTCGGCCGGGTGCACCGCTGGGCCCGCACGATGGTCGCCGACCGGGTGACCGAGGACGGCTTCGGCAAGCTCACCGCGATCATGGAGGGCATCGAGACGCCCGGCGACGACAAGCTGGTCGACTGGTTCCGCACCGGTCACCACGACCTGGTCGACACGCTGGAAGCCGCGCCCGCCGACCTGGAGTGCTTCACGTTCATGCCGGCGCCGAACCCGCTGACCTTCTGGGCGCGCCGCCAGGCCCACGAGACCGCCGTGCACCGGGTCGACGCCGAACAGGCCGCGAACCGCCCATCGGCGGTCGAGCCGGGCTTCGCCGCGGACGGCATCGACGAACTGCTCACCGGTTTCCTGATGCGCAGCCGCAAGCCGCGCGCG
The DNA here is from genome assembly GCA_035948315.1 of Pseudonocardiaceae bacterium. GTDB lineage: Bacteria > Actinomycetota > Actinomycetes > Mycobacteriales > Pseudonocardiaceae > CAJCJE01. The sequence goes on from DASZJG010000073.1 coordinate 114,008, forward strand.
GCCGAGCCCAGGACGGTGCTGGTCAGCTCGGACGGGCGGCACTGGCTGGTCCGGTTCGGCCCGGACGCCGGCGCGACCGAGGTGCCGGAGCCGGAACCGGCCGACACCGCGATCAGCGGCCCGGCCAGCATCATGTACCTGGCGCTGTGGAACCGGGTGCCGTGGGACGGGCTGACCGTCAGCGGCGCCGACGGCCTGCCCGAACTCTGGGCGGAGATGTTCCGGGTGCGTTAGGCCCCGTAACCGGTGGCCTTGTCGACCTCGACGCGCACCGCCACGCGAACCTGGCCGGGGCCGGCCGGCTCGTGGTCCTTGCCGTCGTACTTGTGCGAGAGCAGATGGCCGACGGCCAGGTCGGCGTCCGGCGCGATGCTCGCGCGACCGCGCAGTTCCACGTAGTTCTCGCCGTTCGCCGCGTCGATCACGGTCACGCTGACCCGAGGATCGCGCACCATGTTCCGGTACTTGAGCCGACCCTCCACAGTGGAGAAAAGGAGGTCGTCGCCGTCCCGGCCGACCCACATGGTCGAGGTCTGCGGACTGCCGTCCGCGTTGAGGGTGGCGAGCACCGCGTAGTTGCGGCCGTCGAGCAGGGCGCGAGCCGATGCGCTGAGAGTGATTCCCACGCGGTCAGGCTAGTACGACGTTGCCGCCGGCGAGTTTGACTTTCACCGAAGTCAGCGGGAGTTGCGCCGGGCCGCGTTCCACAGCGCCGTCGGCCGCGTTGAACTGGCTGCCGTGCGCGGGGCAGGTGATCACGTCGTTGCGCGGCGGGTCGACCGTGTTGCCCAGGTGCGAGCAGGTCGGGTCGTAGGCGGTGAACACGCCCTTGCTCGGCTGGCAGAGCAGCAACTGTCCATTCGTGCCGGAGTTGACCAGCGCGCCGCTGCCGACCGCGATGTCGCTCGCCGCGGCCAGCACCGCACCGGACGTGGCATCGCCGACGCCGTTGCGGCGCACGGTCCCGTTGGTACAGGCGACCAGCGCGCCCGGCGCGAGCAGACCGACCATCAGGCCACACAGGACCTGCCGCCGATTCGGCATCAGCTCAGTCATCGCTGTGCGATTCCCGGTACCAGGCGCGGAGTTCGCGAATGGCGCGCACCGCGCGTTCCCCGTCCGCGGCCTGGATCGCGACGACCGGAACGTACTCGTCCTCCGGCAGTTCCAGCCGTGCCCACGGCGCACCGTCCGGGAAGCTCACGCCCTTGATCTGCGGCCAGGGCACGACCTGTCCGAAAAGGAGGTTGCGCACCTCGACGCCGTCCGCGTCCGCGCGCACCCTCGGCCGGGCCAGCAGCAGCACGCCGCCAGCCAGGATCGCGCCGACGATGGCCAGCGAGACCTTGTCGGAGATGCCCAGGTGCACACCGGTGGACGAGCCGTTGAGCGTGACGCCCAGCACGACGAAGGCCACCACGAGCAGCACCGCGACCGGGATCGCCACCTGCCGCACCTTGTGCGGGCGGACCACCAGCGGTGCGCGTGTCCCGGTCGACCCGGCCTGCTCGATCAAGAAAACCCTCGCTCCATCCACGGCTGCCGCAGACCGCGCAACACCAGCGCGGCGTCCAGCGCGGCGATGCACGCCTCGTAACCCTTGTCCTCCGGCGACCCGGGCAGACCGGCGCGGTCGAGCGCCTGCTGTTCGGTGTCACAGGTCAACACACCGTTGCCGACCGGGGTGCCCTCGTCGAGGGCGACGCGAGTCAGACCGGCGGTCAGCGCATCGCAAACATACTCGAAGTGCGGAGTGCCACCGCGAATCACCACCCCGAGCGCGACGACCGCGTCGTGATGCTTGGCGAGAGACTGGGCGATCACGGGCAGTTCGACCGCGCCCGCGATGCGCACCACGGTCGGCTCCTGGATCTTTGACTCGCTCGCCGCGACGAGCGCGCGCTCCAGCAGGCTGTCGGTGATCCGCTGGTGCCAGCGGGTCGCCACGATGCCCAGCCGCAACCCGTCGCATTCCGGAACCTCGAGCGGTGGTCGGCCTTCGCCACTCACCTGGTGCCTCCATCATGGGAACCGCTGATGTGCCGAACCACATCCTGCACCACGGTCACGTCCGCCTCGGTGAGGTGCTCGAACTCGTCGAGTTGGGACAGATCATGGCCCATCCGGTCGCGCTTGGTACGCAGGTACCGGACGTTCTCCGGGTTCGGCGTGATCGGCAGCGGCACGCGGTCGACCACCTTCAGGCCGTAGCCCTCCAGGCCGACCCGCTTGTCCGGGTTGTTGGTGAGCAGCCGCATGGACTTCACGCCCAGATCGGACAGGATCTGCGCGCCGGTGCCGTAGTCGCGGCCGTCCGCGACCAGGCCGAGCGCGAGGTTCGCGTCCACGGTGTCCGCGCCGTCGTCCTGGAGCTGGTAGGCCTGCAACTTGTGCAGCAGGCCGATGCCCCGGCCCTCGTGCCCGCGCACGTAGAGCACGATGCCGCGGCCCTCGGCCGCGACCATGCCCAGCGCGGCGTCCAGCTGCGGGCCGCAGTCGCAGCGCAGCGAGCCGAACACGTCGCCGGTCAGGCATTCCGAGTGCACCCGGACCAGGATGTCCTGGCCGTTGTCGATCTCGCCGTAGACCAGCGCGATGTGCTCGATGCCGTCCAGCAGGCTGTCGTAGCCGACCGCGCGGAACGTGCCGTGCGCGGTCGGGATGCGCGCCTCGGCGACCTTCTTGACCTGGCTCTCGGTGCGCCGCCGGTAGGCGATCAGGTCGGCGATGGTGATCAGCGCGAGATCGTGGTCGGCCGCGAAGACCTCCAGCTCCTCGCGCCGCGCCATGTCGCCGTCGTCCTTCTGGCTGACCAGCTCGCACAGCACGCCTGCCGGGCGCAGGCCGGCGAGCCGGGCCAGGTCGACCGCTGCCTCGGTGTGGCCCGGGCGACGCAGCACGCCGCCCTCCCTGGCGCGCAGCGGCACCACATGACCGGGCCGGGTGAAGTCGCCGGGCACCGAGTCGGAGTCGGCGAGCAGGCGCATGGTGTGCGCGCGGTCGGTCGCGGAGATGCCGGTGCTCACGCCCTCGCGCGCGTCCACGGTGACCGTGTACGCGGTGCCGCGCCGGTCCTGGTTGGTGTGGTACATCGGCGGCAGGTCGAGCCGGTCGCAGTCGCTCTCGGGCAGCGGGACGCAGATGTAGCCGGAGGTGTAGCGGACCATGAACGCGACCAGTTCCGGGGTCGCCTTCTCGGCCGCGAAGATCAGGTCACCCTCGTTCTCCCGGTCCTCGTCGTCGACGACGACAACGGCCTTCCCGGCGGCGATGTCCGCGATCGCCCGCTCGATGCCCGCGATGTCGGTCATCGGTTCTCCTCGGTGTGCAGTCCGGCCAGTTTTTCCAGGTACTTCGCGAGCACGTCCACCTCGAGGTTGACCAGATCACCCTGCGTTTTGCCGCCGAGCGTAGTCGCGGCGAGCGTGGTCGGGATCAGCGCGACGGAGAAGCCGTCGCCGGTGACATCGACCACGGTCAGCGACACGCCGTCGACCGCGATGGAGCCTTTCTCGATCACGTAGCGGGCCAGTCGCGGCGACATGGCGAAGCGGGTCAGCCCGGCCTCGTCGCGGGAGAGCAACACGCCGGTCCCGTCCACGTGGCCCTGCACGATGTGGCCGCCCAGCCGGTGCCCGACCGCGGTCGCCCGTTCCAGGTTGACCCGGTCGCCCGCGTGCACCTTGTCCAGACTGGACCGGGCCAGCGTCTCCGAGACCACGTCCACGGTGAACGTGCCGTCCGCGACCTCGACCACGGTCAGACACACCCCGCTGACCGCGATGGAGTCCCCATGTCGCGCGTCGGAGGTGACCAACGGTCCCGCGATGCGCAGCCGCGCCGCGTTGGTCACCTGCTCGACGGCCACGACCTCGCCGACTTCCTCAACAATCCCGGTGAACACGATTCCTCCTCGATCCCCCTGAGCGCCTCAGGCGATCTCCCGTACCGGAATAGCGGAGACACGCACGTCCGGTCCACTCATCGTCGCGCTTTCCACGGTCCACAGGTGCGCCTGCGTGATGGTTGCCACGCCCGCGTCGCCAAGGGCCACCGGACCAGATCCCAGCAGCTTCGGGGCGACGTAGGCCAGTACCCGGTCCACGAGTCCAGCCCGTAGGAACGCACCGGCCAGCCGGGGACCCCCTTCGAGCAGCACATCGACCACGCCGCGGGCGCCGAGCGTGGCCAACACCTCGGCCGGTTTCGCGGTCCGCAGCTGGAGCGTTTCGGCCGCGTCGTCGAGGACCTTCGACCCGGCCGGCACGTCGCTCGTGCCGACGACCACGCGCAGCGGCTGGCGGTCGAGCAGCGCGCCGTCGGCGTCGCGGGCGGTCAGCTGCGGGTCGTCGACGCGGACCGTGCCGGTGCCGACCACGATCGCGTCCATCGCACGGCGCAGCTCGTGCACCTCGGCGCGCGACTCGGGGCCGCTGATCCAGCGGCTGGTGCCGTCCGCCGCCGCGACCCTGCCGTCCATGGTCATCGCGTACTTCCAGGTCACGTGCGGTCGGCCGGTGCGCGCGTAGTGCAGCCAGGCGCGCAACGGACCACGTTCCACGTCTTGCGCCAACAGCCCCTGACGCGCCGGAATTCCCGCCTCGGCCAGCACCCGCATCCCGCCCGCCGCGACCGGGTTCGGGTCGGCGACCGCGAAGTACACCTGCGCCACGCCGACGGATTTCAGCAGGTCGGTGCAGGGTGGCGTCCGCCCGGTGTGCGAGCAGGGCTCCAGCGTGACGAAGGCCGTGCCGCCCTTGGCCGCGTCTCCTGCCGCGCGCACGGCCATCACCTCGGCGTGCGGTCCGCCGGGCGGCTGGGTGGCGCCGACGCCGACGGTGCGGCCCTGCGCGTCCAGGATGACCGCGCCGACCGGCGGGTTCGGGCTGGTGGTGCCGCGCACGCGCTCGCTGGCCGCGATCGCGGTGCGCATCGCCTCGGCCAGTGCGGCCTCGCCGAGCACCTCAGCTCTCCCGGTGCGCGGCGTTCGCCGCCAGGTCGCGCAGCGCGCTGATGGCCCGGTCCGGGTCGTCCGCCCCGTAGACGGCGGAGCCGGCCACGAAGCAGTCGACCCCCGCCTGGGCGGCCTGCCCGATGGTGTCGGCGTTGATGCCGCCGTCGATCTCCACGAGCACCTTCAGATGTCCGGTGTCGACCAGGCGCCGCGCGGTGCGCACCTTGGCCAGCACGTCCGCGATGAACTCCTGCCCGCCGAAGCCGGGTTCGACCGACATCACCAGCAGCGTGTCGTAGTGCTTGAGGGTCTCGACGTGCGGTTCCAGCGGCGTGCCCGGCTTGATCGACAGCCCGGCCCTCGCGCCGGCCGCGTGCAGGTTCGCGGCTAGCGCGACCGGATCGCGCGCCGCCTCCACGTGCACAGTGACGTTGTAGGCGCCCGCCTCGGCATAGCCGATGGCCCACCGGTCCGGGTCGTCGATCATCAGATGGCAGTCGATCGGGGTCTTGGTGCAGGGCAGGATCGCCTTCACCACGGGCAGGCCGATGGTCAGGTTCGGCACGAAATGCCCGTCCATCACGTCGACGTGCAGCCAGTCCGCACCGGGCACGGCCTCGACCTCGTCGGCGAGGCGGGCGAAGTCGGCGGACAGGATGCTGGGCGCGATCAACGGCCGGAAAGTGGACACCTGATCAGTCTATGAATCCGGCCGCTCACGCGGTGACCGGCGGGTCGTCGCGCACGCCGAGCCGCAGGTGTTCGATGTGGTAGACGGCCTGGTCGAGCAGCTGCGCCACATGGCTGTCGTAGAGCGTGTAGACGATGCTGCGGCCCGAACGTGTCCCGGTGACCAGACCAAGATTGCGCAGCAGGCGCAACTGGTGTGACACGGCCGACTGTTCCATGCCGACCTCGGCGGCCAGCTCACCGACCGTGCACGCGCCCTGCCGGAGGCGGGTGAGCATGAGCAGCCTGCTCGGCGTGGCCAGGGCCTGGAGGGTGGTCGCGACCGTCGCCGCGCTGGCCGCGTCCAACGACGCGGGCGGCATGTCCCGACCTTCGACCCCGTGACCCACGTCCAGGATGGTAACAGCAGGTCACCAGGCCGAAGTCCACAAAGGACGCGACGAAAACCGGTGGCGATGTGGGCGCGGACACGATTGGCTCCGCTGGTGACTGACGTTCGCAATGGTCGGATCGCCGCCCGGTTCGTGCTGCTCGCCCTGGTCTGGGGCGCGAGCTTCTTGTTGATCAAGGTCGGCGACGGCGGCCTCACGCCCGCCCAGGTGGTCTTCGCCCGGCTCGCGTTCGGCGCGCTCGCGCTGGGCATCGTGCTCGCCGTCACCCGCACGCCGCTGTCCCGCGACCCGCGCCTGTGGGGACATTTCGCCGTGCTCGCGGTCACCCTGTGCGTCGTGCCGTTCCTGCTGTTCGCCATGGCCGAGCAGCAGGTCTCCTCCGGCCTGGCCAGCATCCTGAACGCGACGACACCGCTGATGACCATGCTGGTCACCGTGCTCGCGCTGCCACGGGAGAAGCTGAACACCGGCCGCGTGCTCGGTCTGCTGCTCGGGTTCCTCGGCGTGGTCACGCTCACCGGACCATGGCAGGGCGCGGCGGGCGGATCGCTGCTCGCCGAACTCGCCTGTCTCGGCGCCACGCTCTGCTACGGCATCGGCTTCGCCTACCTGCGCCGGTTCATCACCCCGCGCGGCCTGCCCGCGGTGACCGTCGGCTTCGGCCAGGTGCTGGTCGGCACCGTGATCATGGCCATCACGCTGCCCTGGATCCGGCTGCCAGCGCCGCACCTGACCGTGCCGATCGTGCTGTCCATGGTGGTGCTCGGCGCGGCCGGCACCGGCATCGCCTATGTGTGGAACACCGCGATCGTCGCGGCCTGGGGCGCGGTGAACGGCGCGGCCGTCACCTACCTCACCCCGATCGTGGGCGTGGTGCTCGGCATTCTGGTGCTGCACGAACCGTTGCGCTGGAACGAACCGGTGGGCGCGGTGTTGGTCATCCTCGGCGTGCTGGCCGCGCACGGTCGGCTGACGAAGCCGGTTCAGCGGGCGAGTGACACCGCGGGCCGGTCCAATGCGTCCAGCGCGCGGTAGATCCGCTTGTCGGACACGGGATACGCGGTGCCCAGCGTCTGCGCGAAGTAGCTGATCCGCAGTTCCTCGATCATCCAGCGCACATCGGACAACTCGCGGCTCGGCTTGTTGTTCGCCAGCACGTCCTCGTAGGCCGCGCGGACGTCCTCGACCTGCCGCTGCCAGGCCGCGTCGCGGGTCGGATTGCTGGTCAGCTTGTCGATCCGCTGGAGAATCCCGCGCAGGTAACGCAGCACGTCGGGCAGCCGAGTGGCGCCGGCTTCGGTGACGAAACCGCGATGCACCAGGCTTTCCCGCTGCGCGGTGAGGTCCGCGATCGCCGGTCGTGGCGCGTATTTCGCGTTCGCCACCGCCAAATCGACCTCCTGCACGACGGTGAGGATCTTGGCAACCTCGCGCACGATGTCCAGCGCGACAGCGGGCAAGCTGCGCCGGGTCTGTTCCAGCAGCGCGGTGAAACCGGCCTCATCGCGCGGCGGACCGCCCGCGTCCGCGATCAGCTTGTCGACGGCGCCGGTGACGCAGTCGTCGAGCAGATCGGCGACGCCCTTGTGCGGGTTGCGGGACAGCACGAGCTTGGTCGGATTGTCCAACTGTCGGGTGATGTACTTGACCGGCGAGGCCACGTTCAGCACCAGCAGCCTGCGTACCCCGCGCCACATGGACAGCTCGGCCTCACCCGCGTTCTCGAACATCCGGATCGACACGGACTCGCCGTCGTCGACCAGCGCGGGATAGCCGGTGACCAGGTAGCCGAACTTCTCCTGCTGGTAGCTGACCGGCAGCGAGGGAAAATCCCAGGTCTTCAGGCCGCGCTTCTCGATGTCCTCGGCCGCGGCGGACAGCGTCGCGCGCAGGGTCGGTTTGAGCTGTTGGCGCAGCGCGTCCAGGTTCTTGCCGACCGCGATCACCTTGTCCTGCTCGTCGACCACCTCGAAGGTGATCTTCAGGTGTTCGGGCAGCTTGTCCGGCTCCCACGCGTCGCGCGGCACCCGCACGCCGGTCAACGCGGTCAGCTCACGCTCCAGCGCGTCCAGCAGCGGTTCTTCGGCCTTTTCGTAGCCGGACATGTTCTGCAACGCCGCGCGCGCGAAGTCCGGCACCGGCACGAAGTTGCGGCGCAACTGCTTGGGCAGCGACTTGATCAGCGCGATCACGAGTTCCTCGCGCAGCCCCGGAATGTGCCAGTCGAACCCGCTGCGGACCTGGTTGAGCACGGGCAGCGGAATCCGCACGGTCACACCGTCGGTGCTGGTGCCCGGCTCGAACTCGTAGGACAGCGGCAGGCTCAATCCGCCCTGCCGCCAGTCATCCGGGAACGCCTGCGCGTCGGCGGACGCCGACGCATTCTCGTTGACCAGCATTTCCCTGGTGAAGGTGAGCAGCGTCGGATCGGTGACGCGGACCTTCTTCCACCACGAGTCGAAATACCGGCCCGAGGTGACCTCGCGGCCGATCCGCTTGTCGTAGAAGTCGAACAGCACCTGATCGTCGACCAGGATGTCGCGGCGCCGCGCCCGGTTCTCCCACTCCTCGACCTCGTCGAGCAGCGCCTTGTTCGCGGCGAGGAACTTGTGGTGGGTACGCCATTCGCCGTTGATGAGCGCGTGCCGGATGAACAGATCACGCGACAGTTCCGGGTCGATCCGGCCGAAGTTGACCGGCCGCGCGGTGACGATGGGCAAGCCGAACAGCGTCACCTTCTCCGAGGCGATCACGGCGGCCTTGTTCAGTTCCCAGTGCGGCTCGCTGTACTCGCGTTTCACCAGGTGCGGCGCGAGCTTCTCGGCCCATTCCGGCTCGATCCGCGCCACGATGCGGCCCCACAACCGGGACGTCTCGACCAGTTCGGCCGACATCACCCAGCGCGGCTGCTTCTTGAACAGCGCGGAGCCCGGGAAGATGGCGAACTTGGCGTTGCGCGCGCCGAAGTACTCCTGCTTCTGACCATCCTTCACGCCCAGGTGCGACAGCAGTCCGGACAGCAGCGAGATGTGCACGTTCTGCGCGTCGCCCGGCTCGTCGTTCAGCGTCATGCCGAGCTGGCCGACGACCTGCTTGAGCTGACTGTAGATGTCCTGCCATTCGCGCACGCGCAGGAAGTTCAGGAACTCGTTGCGGCACAACCGACGGAACCGGTTGCTGGACAGCTCACGCTGCTGCTCGCGCAGGTAGTTCCACAGGTTCAGGTAGGCGAGGAAGTCGGAATCCTTGTCGGCGAATCGCGCGTGCTTCTCGTCGGCGGCCTGTTTGTGGTCGGCAGGCCGCTCCCGTGGGTCCTGAATGGACAGTGCGGCGGCAATGACGACGACCTCGCGCAGGCACCCGTTGCGGTCGGCCTCCAGCACCATCCGGCCCAGTCGCGGGTCGACCGGGAGCTGCGCCAGCTGGCGGCCAAGCGCGGTCAGCTTGTTCTCGCTTCCAGCCGGCGCCTGCTCGAACGCGCCCAGCTCCTGCAACAGCACCACGCCGTCGGTGATGTTGCGACGGTCCGGCGGATCGATGAACGGGAAGGCCGCGATGTCGCCGAGGCCGATCGCGGTCATCTGCAGGATGACCGAGGCGAGATTGGTGCGCAGGATCTCCGGATCGGTGAACTCCGGCCGGGCGAGGAAGTCCTGTTCGGAATAGAGCCGGATGCAGATGCCCTCGGAAACGCGGCCACAGCGGCCCTTGCGCTGATTCGCCGATGCCTGCGAAACGGGTTCGATCGGCAGCCGCTGCACCTTGGTGCGGAAGCCGTAGCGCGAGATCCGGGCGTAGCCGGGGTCGATCACGTACTTGATGCCGGGCACGGTCAGCGAGGTCTCGGCCACGTTGGTGGCCAGCACGATGCGTCGGCCGGGATGCGACTGGAACACCCGATGCTGTTCGGCGAAGGACAGTCGCGCGTACAACGGCAGGATCTCCGTGTTGCGCAGCTCCATCTTCTCCAGCGCGTCCGCGGTGTCCCGGATCTCCCGTTCGCCGGACAGGAACACCAGGACGTCGCCGGGGCCTTCGGCCGCGAGTTCCTCGACCGCGTCGAGGATGCCCTGGGTCTGGTCGCGGTCGCGATTGGCCGGGCGGTCGTCGAGTTCGTCGTCCTCCAGCTCCTCGTCGTCGTCGACCAGCGGGCGATAGCGCACCTCGACCGGATAGGTGCGGCCGGACACCTCGATGATCGGCGCGTCGCCGAAGTGCCGCGCGAACCGCTCCGGGTCGATGGTCGCCGAGGTGATGATCACCTTCAGGTCGGGCCTGCGCGGCAGCAGCTGCCTGAGGTAGCCGAGGATGAAGTCGATGTTGAGGCTGCGCTCGTGCGCCTCGTCGATGATCAGCGTGTCGTAGCCGGACAGCAGCCGGTCGTGCTGGATCTCGGCCAGCAGGATCCCGTCGGTCATCAGCTTGACCAGCGTGTCCGAGCCGGACTGGTCGGTGAATCGGACCTTGTAGCCGACGACCTTGCCCAGTTCGCTGTGCAACTCCTCGGCGATCCGCTCGGCCACCGTTCGCGCGGCCAGCCTGCGCGGCTGGGTGTGGCCGATCGCGCCGAGTACGCCCCGGCCCAGTTCCAGGCAGATCTTGGGCAGCTGGGTGGTTTTGCCCGATCCGGTCTCGCCTGCCACGATCACGACCTGGTTGTCCCTGATCGCGGCCAGGATCTCTTCCTTGGCCTGGCTGACCGGCAGTTCGCCCGGATAGGTGATCGCCGGCACCGCCGCCCGGCGCTGCGCGACCCGCTGCTCGCCGCCGTCGAGGTCGGCCGCGATCTGCGCGTAGATCGCCTCCCGGGCCGCCTCGTCACGGATCTTGCGGGCACCGTCCAGCCGCCTGCGCAGCCTGCGCGCGTCGCGCGGCATGAGGCTGGGCAGGCGGGACTGCAGGTCAGCTAGCGTGGGATTCACTTCGATCCGATTCAACGTCGATCTGGAACGTGGCATTCCGAACCATCTTCGCGCACCAGCGCGCGGCGGCAAACCGAGTTTCGACCGCGTTGTTACCTTGGTGCCGAACAGCCCCCGCCGAAGGAAGGACGCACGCTGGCATGTCGGCGCAAGATCTCCCACACGCCGCACTGCACGAGGTCCGCGAGGCCATCCACCGACCGGATTTCCGGCGCACGGTGGTCTCCGGCATCCTCGCGCTGGCCGCACCGGGCGTGGTGTCGTTCCTGGGCGGCATCCACGCGACGTACAACGGCGAGCCCGCCGTCGGCGCGCGCATCGGATCGTACGTGTCGATCTTCCTTTTACTGGTGTTCGGCCTGGTCGCGGTGCGCAGCGCCGCCAACGAGGTGGCCCGGCTGGTCCGCACCGGCGGCGGGCTGGCCGCGTCGGGCGTGCTGCGCCTGCTGATCACCCTGATCGGCTACATCGTCGTGCTCATGACCGTGGTCGGCCTGCTGGTTCCGTTGGGCGGCCTGGCGCTGCCGGTGTCGGTCACCGGTGTGGTCGTCGGCATCGCGGCCCAGCAGTCGCTGAGCAACTTCTTCGCCGGCATCGTGCTGCTGTTCTCCCGGCCGTTCTCGGTCGGCGACCGGGTCAGCATCTACTCGGGCGCGCTCGGCAAGAACGAGGGTGAGGTGACCGCGATCACGCTCACGTTCACCATGTTGGACACCGAGGACGGCCCGATATCGCTGCCCAACTCCGGCGTGCTCGCCGCAGCCACCGGTCGCCGCAACGGCAACGTCCAGCACGCCGAACCGCCAGTGGACGCATAATCGATCACCTGATCGATCGGTCGCCGGTGGCCGCCGCACCAAGGACACCACGGGCGAACAAATCGTTGCCATGATCACCGGCGTTGACGCGGAAAAGGCGGCCTCCTGAGCAGGAAAATAGTTGCCTGAAGATAACAAAATAACCACGGACCTGGCTGTTTGGTAACTGACCTTCGAACAACCCCGATGGACCGGACGATGCCTCGTGCAAGGAGGTCCGTCCTGTGGCCCACAGATTCAACCCACCGCCGAACTGGCCACCGCTTCCCGCAGGATGGACTCCCAAACCGGACTGGCGGCCGCCAGCTGACTGGCCGCCCCTGCCGCCGTCATGGCAGCTCTGGATTCTGGACGAGCCGGCGCAAGCCGCTGCTCCGCCGCAACCGCCCGGCAACGGACACGGGTCGATGTTCGGTGCGCGAAAACGAGCACAGCAGGCCGAAACACAACTCCAGACACTGACCACGGAAAACGACACACTTCGCCAGTCACTACAGGACGTAACAAATCGGAACAACGGTCTGTTGGGCCAGTTGCAGAAGTTGGCCGCGCAAGTTGCCGAACTGCGCGGCAAGGATGCGGTCGCGATGGACCAGGAGATCCGAAACACCCGCACCTACCTGACTCAGCTGACCGATCAGTACAAGGCCGAGCAGGCGGCGATCGGTCGCCAACGATCGGCAGCATCCGATCAGCTCGATGGCATCAAGCAGCAGTACGAACAAGTCAAGGCCGAACTGGTCATGGCGCGTCAGATGATCGTCGAAACCAACGAGATCGCGCTGCTGCAGGAAGCCGGCATCTACGAGTTCCAACATCGGCTCGCCGATTCGGTCGCATACAAAGGCGCCCTGGAAAGCCTTCGCGCTGAGATCAAGGTGTGCGCCAAGAACAAGGGTGCGATCGATGCGGCGACCGACTGGACCGTCAACCAATCCCGACAACAAGGCGAACGGATGGTCAGTGAGATCTCCAAGCTGATGCTGCGCGCCTACAACGCCGATGCGGATGACTGCGTGCGGACCATGCGCCCGCATCGGCTCACTACCTCGATCGATCGGCTGACCAAGAGCAGAGAAGTCATATCGCGCCTCGGCAAGACCATGCACATCAATGTGACGAGTCGCTACCACTCGCTACGACTCAAGGAGTTGTCGCTGACCGCTGACTATCTCGCGATGGTCGAGGAAGAGAAAGAACGGGTCAAGGCCGAACGCGAGCGTCAGCGGGATGAGAAGCAGGCGCGCTTGGAATTCGAACGCGAAAAGGCTCGCCTGACGAAAGAGATGTCGCACTGGCAGAACGCCCGCGACAAGTGGCTTGCCTCCGGAGACCCAGCGAAGCTGGCGGAGGCCGAGGAGAAACTCGACGAAATCGGTGAGGCGATCAAGGGAGTCGAGGAGCGAGCGGCCAACATCAGAACAGGTTGGGTCTACATCATCTCCAATGTCGGTTCGTTCGGCCGAGATGTCGTCAAGATCGGTCTGACTCGGCGCCTGGATCCGATGGAGCGCGTTCGCGAACTCGGTGACGCCTCGGTGCCGTTCAGGTTCGACGTGCATGCCCTGATCTTCGACGCCGATGCGGTGACTTTGGAGACCACTCTCCACCACCGCTTGACCGAGCGTCGCGTCAACAGGGTGAACCTCCGACGCGAGTTTTTCTACGCCAGCCCGGCTGATGTGTTGGAACTGCTGAAGGACCTCGGGACCGTGAGCAATGTGGTCAATTACAGCCAGGAGCCCGAGGCCCTGGAGTGGCGAACCAGCCAGCGCCTGTCCGGCGAGACCGTGAGTGCGTCGGTCAGCGACGCAGAACCGGCTTGGTCGGCTCAAGCCTCCTGAAAATCCCTGCGACTCGCGTACCGGCCTAGTTTGGCCGGATGAACCGACCTTCGATCATGGCCATGGCCAGTCTCGCGACCCCGATGGCGATCCGTGTCGCCGCGACGCTCGATCTGGTCGAGCACGCGGGTGCGGGAGCGACGGCGGCGGAACTCGCCGCGAGGACTTCGACGGTGCCGGCCGCGCTGCGCTGCCTGCTCGACCATCTGGTCGAGGTCGACGTGTTCGAACTCGACGCGCGGAGCGGTCGCTATCGGCCGACCGAGCTGGGCGGGCAGCTGCGCGCGGACGCGCCGGAGGGGTTCAAGATCCTGCTGGACATCAACTGCGCGGGCGGGCGCGCGGAACTGGCGTTCGTCGAGTTGCTCGACACGATCAGCACCGGCGCGCCGGCCTATCCCCGGCGGTACGGGCGCGATTTCTGGGCAGACCTGGACGCCGAGCCGCGGCTTCGGCGTTCGTTCGACGCGCAGATGAGTTGGCGGTTCCAGGTGCAGGCGCCGCAGATCGCGCAACGTTTCGACTGGAGCCGGTTTCCCGAGATCCTCGATGTCGGTGGCGGCGACGGGAATCTGCTCACCGAGATCCTGCGCGCCCATCCCACCGTGCGCGGACGCGTCCTGGATCTGGCGCCGTCGGCGCAGGCCGCTGCCGAGCGGTTCGCGGCGGCCGGACTGGCCGATCGGGCCGGCATCGTGCCGCAGAGCTTCTTCGAGCCGCTGCCGGCCGGGGCCGACGTCTACCTCCTGTCGGACATCCTGCACGACTGGGACGACGAGCACGCGCGCGCGATCCTCGCCGGCTGCGCGCGAGCCGCGGCGCCGAACGGGACCGTGGTCGTCAGCGAGCCGGTGCGCGGACAGGGCGCCGGCACGGCGATCGACCTGTTCATGCTGATGTGCTTCGCGGGTCGCGAACGGACGGTCGACGAACTGGCCACGCTGGGCGCCGACTGCGGACTCGTGCTGCGCGCGTCCGGCCCGATCTCGGATGGCCGCACGGCACTGGAGTTCACGCCCGCTCGGTGATGTCCAGGGCGAGGGTGTCGACCAGCGACTCGGCGAAGCGCCGGTCAGCCTGTTCGTCGTCGGGGCGCTCGGCGAAGAAGCCGAGGAAGGCGTGCTGGAAGCAGCCACCGATCAGCAGCGTTGCCGCGGCGCGCGGGTCGGCGCCCGCGCGGACCCGGCCGAGGCGCTGTTCGGCGGCGAGGTAGTCGGCGAGCGCCTGGTTGACGCGCGCGGGGCCGGTTCCGGTGTCGCGCAGCGCCTTGGTGTGCGCGGTCAGCAGGTTCGGCTCCGAGAAGACCGAGGCGGCCATCGGGAAGTTGTGCCGGTAGAAGGCGATCGCGGCCAGCGCGATGTCGGCGAGCGTCTCCCGCAGCGGCGTCTGTCCGATGCGCCGGCTCAGGCCGCCGAGCAGGGTGCCGAGCGTGTTGGGCGCGCGTTCGTTGAGCACGGCGACGAACAGGTCGGTCTTGTCCCGGAAGTGCTTGTACAGGGCGGCCTCGGAGAAGCCGGCCTCCTTGGCGATCTGCTTGGTGGTCGCGTGGGCCAGCCCCTGGGTGCGCATCACGTGCGCGGCCGCGTCGAGCATCCGGTCACGTGTGCTCATCGTCCACTCCTTGACAAGTTGGTGAGTGCTCACTGACACTAGCATGGTTAGTGAGCACTCACCAACCAGGAGTCGACGTGAAGATTGTCCTGTTCGGCGCGACCGGCCGCACCGGCCGACAGTTCCTGGCCCAGGCACTCCAGGCCGGGCACGAGGTCACGGCCATCGTCCGCGATCCGACGAGCCTGCCCGAGCACGCGCATCTGTCCGTCGTCGTCGCCGATGTGATGGATCCGGAGGCGATCGGCGCACACATCGCGGGCCAGGACGCGGTGGTGAACACGATCGGGCCGCGCCAACCGACCAAACCCACCACCGTGCAGACGGACAGCACCGCGAGCATCATCGGCGCGATGCACAACGGCGGGACGAGGCGACTCGTCGTGGTAAGCAACAGCGGCATCCTGCACACCGGCGACGGGCCGATCACCCGCTACCTCGCCAAACCGATCCTGCGCAGGGTGTTCCAGCACACCTGGGGCGACATGCGCCGGATGGAAGCCCTCGTGCGCGCCAGCGACCTGGACTGGACGATCCTGCGCCCGCCGATGCTGACCGAGGGCAGGCGCACCGGCGCCTACCGAACCGCCGAGGAGCACGCGGTGCGCGGCGGCGTCCGGCTCTCCCGCGCCGATCTGGCCGACGGCATCCTGCGCGCGCTGGCCGATCCGGCGTTCATCGGTGCGGCCATCGCGCTTGCCAACTGAGCCAACTGAGCCAACTGAGCCAACTGAGCCAACCGAGCCAACTCCTCGGCGACCCGAACGCGACCCGAGCGCGGCCGACCGCGGCCGCGCGGCGATGCGCGGCGCGGTCGGCCTCACCGATCCGACTACGTCCGGTACCGGAACAGGATCCGGCCCCGGTTGAGGTCGTAGGAACTCAACTCGACGAGCACACGGTCGTACGGCACGATCTTGATGTAGTTCTTCCTGATCTTCCCGCTGATGTGCGCGAGCACCTTGTGCCCGTTCTCCAGCTCAACGGTGAACATGGCGTCGCGCAGGCACTCGATGACGGTGCCCTCGACCTGGATGCCGTCCGCTTTGCCCACCATCAGCGCAACACCAGTTCCAGGTTGCTGCTCGCCCGCCGCGCGCCGACGCCCTCGAACAGCGCGGTCGCCGCTTCGTTGGCCTCGTGCACGTCGGCCGACGCGGTCTCGGTTCCCTTGTCGTGCAATGAATCCAGCGCACTGGTCAGCAGCGCCTTGCCGATGCCGCGACGCTGGTGTTCGGCGCGGACCGCGATCAGGCCGATCCGCGCGATGCGCAGCCGGCCGGTCACTCGGACCAGCGCCACATAGCGGCCGTCCCGCACGGCGACCGAGTACTTCGACGGGTCGACGATGGTGTCCCCGGCGGGGCGGGGCAGTACCTCGGCGGGCATCGCGTGCCAGCCGATGCCTGTCTCGACCTCCGCGCGGATCGCGCGATCCAGTTCGCGCAGCCGGCCCTCGTCCGCCGCGCCGACCGGCACGATCGTCACGCCGGCAGGCGGTGTCACGACCTTGACGTCGGTGGGCACGGCGTACTCCCATTCGCGGCGCCGGGTGGTGAAACCGGCCTGCCGCCAATGCGCGGCGAGGTCGCGGTCCGCCTCGTCGACGACGGTGTAGAGGGGGGTGGGCAGGTCGGCCAGCATCGTGCCGGCGATCCGGTCGAAAACCACCCGGTGCCAGGAGTCGATGCTGAGGAAGATCCGCCCATCGGGCCGGGGTGAGGCTTCGCCTCGGCCGACCACCCGGTCGTCCTCCAGAGCGTGCCAATGCCGCTCCGCGACGCGGGTGATGACGATCTCAGGTTCCATGGTGTTGCCTTTCGGGAGTGCGTTGGCGCTCCCGGCGACACCTATGCCAATCGCCCAGCCGCGACGACGATGGGGAGCACCCACCTGCGTACAACGTTCATGGGTCTCACCTCCTCGCGTGCGGTCACGGCAGGAGGCACGTTATCAGCCGCGTGATCCCGTGCCCAATCATTTTCGCCGATGAGTTGCCCCCGCCGGGTTTATTCGGCCGGAGTCCAGCTGAGGATGCCGGTGTACGGGCTCTGGATGCCGGCCGCGCTGATGATGCCGGCCGGGATCTGGCTCGCGCTGGTGATGTTGGTGTTGTTCGCGATCAGCACCGACTTGGCGTTGTAGTTGGCCGGGCCGTTGGTCCAGTAGTTGTGCTCGATGTCCAACGGGTCGTAGGTGCCGTTGTCGAGGGTGTAGTTGGTGTGGTTGCTGCCCCACACGTTCGCGTTGATGTTGTACTCGGCGTTGCCGGTGATGGTGATGTAGCTGGCTCCGTTGTCCGTGTAGATGCCGTGGCCCTTGGTGCTGACCTGGTCGTGGATCACGTTGCCGGTGAGGTGCTCGCCGGTCGCCAGGCTGGTTCCGGTGATGCCGTTGGTGTAGATGCCGCCGCCGTCGCCGAGCACGGACATGTGGTTGTCGATGAGGTTGTCGGTGAAGGCGTTGCCGTGCGAGTAGTTCGGCTCGGCGGGCAGCTTCACCTTGTCCGGCCAGCCGCCCCAGCCGACCGAGATGCCGGTGTAGGGCACGTGGTCGATCTGGTTGTTCGCGAAGGTCGAGTCCGCAACATAGCCGACGTCGATGGCGACGCCGCCGTGGTATTCATCGGCGATGTCGGTGAAATGGCTGTCCTTGATGGTGTTGCCGGTGGTCTGCTGCGCCGCGCTCGGCTCGTTGGCGTCCACGCCGCCGACGTCGAGGCCGTTGCCGGAGATGTCGGTGAACACGCAGGCGGTCACGGTGTCGTTCTGCGAGCCGTCACCGAGATCCAGGCCGGCCGCGCCGAGATGCACGAAGTAGTCGTGGTCGAAATGGATGTTCCTGTCGTAGCCGAGGCTGATGTTGCCGGGCATCTTGGTCCAGTCGCCGTACGGGCACGTCCCCCCGCTGACATAGGTGCACAGGCCCTGCGTCACGTAGCCGGTGTCGCCGGTGATCGTGTAGGTCGCCTGGATCTCGGAGAATCCGGTGGGCGTGTTCGGCGTGGTGTCGGTGGCGTAGGAGAACTGGATGCCCTGGAAGCCGATGCCCGAGACGGGCGCGCCCGCGCTGCCGTGGATGGACAGCAGGGTTTGCAGGCCGGCCGCTTCCACGTCCGCGTTCGCCAGGTTCTCGCCGCTGCGCGGGATGTAGTAGACCTCGTGCGCGGTGGGGTCGAGGTACCACTGGCCGGGCTTGGCGAGCAGCGGGTAGGCGTTCTCGACCGAGGTCGGCGATTCGGTGACGGACTGGCGGCCGACCAGCTCGACCGTGCGGCCGGAGCCGTCGGTGCGCATGACGCGCTTGGTGGAGTTGTTCCAGCACGGCTGCGCCATGGTGATCGCGGTCGAGGTGATCTTGGCGACCGGGCAGCGCGGTTCGGTCCAGGCGCCGAGGCCGCCCTGATAGACGAACTCGATGCCGCTCTGGTTGGCCCAGCCGGCCATCGGGTCACCGGCGGACGTGGTGTAGCCGGTGGACGTCTGGGTGACCTTGACCGGGATCGCGCCGCTGGCGCGCGGCGCGCGGGTGCCGTTCACGTAGAGCTGGCGGGTGCTCAGGCCGGCGGGCGCGGGCGCGGCCCAGATGTTCTTGCCGGAGTCGTGCACGGTCCAGCCGGTGATCCTGGTGCCACCGCTGATCACCGGAGCGGCGCCGGACTCCGCGCGCCACCAGATGTCGCCGTTGGTACCGGAGTCGGCGGTGGTGAAGGTCAGCGGCGCACTCAGGCGGTAGTCACCGCCCGCCAAGTTCACCGTCACCGGACCGGAGGTCGCCTGGTCGACGGCGCGTACCGCGGCCTGCGCCTTCGTCAGCGTCTGGAACGGGCTGGCCTGGCTGGTGCCGGAATTGCTGTCGCTACCGGTGGGCGAAACGTAGAAGTTCACCGGAGCCGGCGCGGCTCCCACGGCTGGACCGCTGGTCAGCACGGCGGCGACGCCCAGTGCCGCGCAGGCGGCCATGGCCAGCATGGTCCGAGGTTTGACAACCGACCGCATCTCGACTCCCTCGTCGATGTTGGGGTGAGCAGGGGTTGATCGCGCCGATAGATAGGATGTCTTAGTGATCATGTGATGGCAATGGGCCGTCTTTAACAGCACTTTTATCACGTCGTACTAGTAAGCCAGATTGCCTAATAGGGCACACATCGGACCTATCTCGGTCGTCTGGAACCACCTGGGCATTGCGGCCCAGGACAGGGAAAACTGAACGGCGGAGATCTCACGACGTTGAAGGGCAGCAGAGGAAAGACATGAGCGAGCAAGCAAAGATCGGCGTGACCGGCCTCGCGGTGATGGGCCGGAACCTGGCACGCAATCTCGCCCGGCACGGCCACGTGGTCGCGGTGCACAACCGCTCCGAGGAGCGCACCAGGAGCCTGGTGGAGAACTTCAGCTCGGAGGGCACGTTCGTGCCCGCGTACTCGGCGCAGGATTTCGTGAACTCCCTCGAACGCCCGCGCCGCGTCGTGGTGATGGTCAAGGCGGGCGAGCCGACCGACGCGGTCATCGACGAGTTCGCGCCGCTGCTCGAACCGGGCGACATGATCGTGGACGCGGGCAACGCGCACTTCGCGGACACCCGGCGCCGCGAGGCCGCGCTGCGCGCCAAGGGCATCCACTTCGTCGGCACCGGCGTGTCCGGCGGCGAGGAGGGCGCGCTGCACGGGCCGAGCATCATGCCCGGCGGCTCCCCCGAGTCCTACGAGGCGCTCGGCCCGCTGCTGGAGGACATCTCCGCCAAGGTCGACGGCGAGCCGTGCTGCACGCACATCGGCCCGGACGGTGCCGGCCACTTCGTGAAGATGGTGCACAACGGCATCGAGTACTCGGACATGCAGCTGATCGCCGAGGCGTACGACCTGCTGCGCAACGCGCTGGGCCTGTCCCCCGCCGAGATCGCCGACGTCATGCGCACCTGGAACACCGGGCGGCTCAACTCCTACCTGATCGAGATCACCGCCGAGGTGCTCTCGCACGTGGACGCCAAGACCGGCAAGCCGTTCGTGGACATCGTCGCCGACCAGGCCGAGCAGAAGGGCACCGGCCGCTGGACCGTGCAGATCGCGCTCGACCTGGGCAGCCCGGTCAGCGGCATCGCCGAGGCCGTGTTCGCCCGGTCCCTGTCCGGCAGCGCGGACCTGCGGGTCGCCGCGCGCGGCCTGGCCGGACCGTCCGGCGGGAAGCTGACCGGTTCGGCGGCCGAAACCTTCGCGGCCGACGTGGAGCAGGCGCTGTATGCGGCCAAGGTGGTCGCCTACGCGCAGGGCTTCAACCAGATCCAGGCCGGCAGCACCGAGTACGGCTGGAACATCGACCTCGCCTCGCTGGCCACCATCTGGCGCGGTGGCTGCATCATCAGGGCGGAGTTCCTCAACGAGATCCGCAACGCCTACACCAACGATCCGAAGCTGCCCACCCTGCTCACCGACGCGACGTTCGCCGAGTCGGTCGCGGGCGCGCAGGACTCGTGGCGCAACGTGGTCAGCACGGCCGCGCGGCTGGGCATCCCGTCGCCGGGCCTGAGCACCGCGCTGTCCTACTACGACGGGCTGCGCGCGGCCCGCCTGCCCGCCGCGCTGATCCAGGGCCAGCGCGACTTCTTCGGCGCGCACACCTACCGCAGGGTCGACGCCGAGGGCACCTTCCACACGCTGTGGGCCACCGACGACCGGGCCGAGCAGCAGGCCTGAGCCCGACAACGACAATGCCCGGCCTGGATCCCAGGCCGGGCATTGTGATGAACAAACGCGTGGGGCGCCCCGTTCCCGCCGGGACACCCCACACCTGGGGGAAAGCTGTGCTCAGCCTGCCGGGCCGTTGGCCAGTTGCAGGGTCGTGGTGTGCGACTGCCCCTGCGGGTCGGTCCAGCCGAGGGTGACCTTGTCGCCCGGGTGGTACTGCTGGATCGCGGTGGTCAACGCGTCGGACGAGCTGATCGCCTTGCCGTTGAGCGAGGTGATCACGTCGCCGTCGGTCAGACCCGCCTGGTCGGCCGGGGTGCCGGCGACCGTGCCGGACACGTTGGCGCCCGGCACCGTCGAGCCGTTGCCGAACTGGCTGCCGCCCTGACCACCCTGGCCACCCTGGCCATTGCCGAACTGGCCGTTGCCCTGGCCGCCGGAGCTGACCTTCACACCGAGGAACCCGGTCGCGCCGATGTGGATGGTCGCCGTGGTCTGCTTGGCGAAGATCTGCCTGCCGATGTTGGCGGCCTTGTTGATCGGGATGGCGAAGCCCGCGCCGGACTGGCTGGCCTGGATCTGCGTGCCGGCCGAGGCCGCGGTGTCGATGCCGATCACCTGGCCGGAGGTGTTCACCAGCGGACCACCCGAGTCACCGGGCTGCACGTTCGCGTTGACCTGGATCAACCCGGTCAGCTGCTCGGAGGTGCCGTCCGAGTCGTCGGACGCGGTGATCGACTGGTTGAGGTCGGTCACGGTGCCGCCGGCCACGCTGGGCGTGCCGCCGACGCCACCGGCGTTGCCGATCGCCACGATCTGCTGGTTCACGGTCACCTTGGTGGAGTCGGCCAGTGTCGCCGTCTTCAACCCGGACGCGTTCACCAGTTGCAGGACCGCGACGTCGTCGGAGCGGTCGTAGCCGACCACGTTGGCCTGGTAGGTCTGGTTGTTGCCGATGTCGGTCACGGAGATCTGGGTCGCCCCGTTGATCACGTGGTTGTTGGTCAGGATCTCCCCGTTGGGGGTGAGCACGATGCCGGTGCCGGCCGCGCGCTCGTTGGCGTCGCCGAGCGTGGTGTTGACGTCCACGATGCCCGGGTCGACGCCGGCCGCGATCTGCGCGGCGTTGGTCGGGCCGCCCGCCGCGTTCGACGTGGTCGGGCCGCTCTGGCTGCCGCCCTGGCCCTGCGACCCGCCGTTGCCATTGCCGTTGCCGTAGTTCGGGTCGTTGAACCCGCCGGAACCGTTGTTGTTGTTCGAGTACGGCGACTGGTTGGCGGAGTTGCTGCTGCTCGGCGACCAGATCGAGCGGCCGATGGCGAGGCCGGCGAGCGCCGCGGTGATCATGGTGACGATGATCATCGCGAAGGTCGCCGCACCGCGCCGCTTCGGAGGTGGGGGAACCTGCCCCTGCGGCGGCCAGTAGGCGGTCTGCTGCTGCCAACTGCCCGCCGGGTTGTGATAGGCGGTCGGTCCCGACTGTCCCCAGATCCCGGAGTGCTCACCAGGGGGCGGTGCCGAACCGGGCCAGCCTGCGCCGGGCGCGCCCGGCTGGGGCTGGTGGTACGGGTAGTGCGATGCCTCGCCATACCCGGGCATGCCCATCCCGCCATGGGTGGGCTCGGTCCCACCCGACGGGCGCTGGTCGTCCTCGCTCATCCGGGACCTCCTCTCCGGTTCTCGGAACACTCGCACTGTCGTTGACTCAACCAGTACACCGCCGGTTCCTGAGAATTCTCTTACCTTGGTCTGTGGACCTGATTAGGAACTGGGCTTGGTCAGGTCGTAGACGGTCTGACCGCCGACGGTCGTCTTGGTGTAGTGCGACTCGACCCAGCTGGTGATGGCGCTGGCATCGCCGCTGTCGCGACCGCCGAACCCACCGCCGGAGCCGCCGTCACGTCCCGGGAACCGGCCGCCACCAGGCGCTCCGCCGCCGTTCGTGCCGCTCGCGCCACCGGGGCCGCCGCCCGGGAACTGACCACCACCAGGGAAACCTCCGCTCGACGAGCCGCTCGGCGCGTCACCCCGAGTGAACCCACCATTACCACCGCGCAAACCTCCACCGCCACCGGGACCGCCGCCGACCACGAAGTAGTGGATCTTGCCCGCCTTCACGTCCTGCTCGAACTGGGCCAGCGTCGGCGACGGGTCGCTGCCGGTGAAGCCGCCGATGGCCATCACGGCCTTCCCGCTCGCCAACTCCAGCGGTGCCGCGGAGTTCGCGCTGACCACGGCCGCCGCCCAGGTGTTGTTGGTGGCCTTGAGCAGGTTGGTGAGCGCGCTGCCGGTGGTGGCGTCGTCACGACCGCCGAACCCGCCGCCGCCCGGACCGCCACGGCCGCCGAAGGACCCACTGTCGCTCGGGCCGGACGTGGGGATGGCGCCGGAGTGCGGCTGGCCCGCGGTGTCCACCGCGTACGCGGCCGAGGCCGCCACTCCGGTGAGCGCGCTGACCAGCAGCAGCACCGTTGCCGAACGGGCCGAGCGGCGCACCCCGATCATCAGCGCGATCGCGACCGCGACCGCGGCGACCAGCACCACGTAGCGCAGCGCCGGCAGCCAGTCCGGGGTGCGGTCCAGCAGCACGAAGTCCCAGATTCCGGTGGCCGCGACCATCAGCGCGAGCGACGCGCGGATCAGCGGGTTCGCCCGACCCCGCCACAGCTCCCGGCCGGCGACCGCGACCAGCGCGCCGATCGCCGGGGCCAGCGCGATCATGTAGTAGGGGTGGATGGTGCCCTGCATGAAGCTGAACACCACACCGGTGACCAGCAGCCAGCCGCCCCACAGGATCAGGCCGGCGCGAGCCCGGTCGGTGCGCGGCGCCTTCCTGCTGAACCACAGCCCGGCCACCAGCGCGATCAGCGCGGCCGGCAGCAGCCAGGAGATCTCGGTGCCGAAGCTGGAACCGAACAGCCTGCCGATGCCCGGGTTGCCACCGAACGACACATTCCCGCCACCGCCGAAACCGCCGCCCCCGCCGCCGCCCCCGCCATTGCCGCTGCCACCGAGGATGCGGCCGAGGCCGTTGTAGCCGAGCGCGAGTTCCAGCAGGCTGTTGTTTGTCGAGCCGCCGATGTACGGGCGCGCGTCGGCGGGCCAGATCGCGACCAGCGCCACGTACCAGCCTGCCGAGACCACCAGCGCGACGGTCGCGGCGAGCACATGCCGGATGCGCAGGCCGAGCCGGGTCGGCGCGGCGATCAGGTAGACCAGCGCGAACGCGGGCAGCACCAGGAACGCCTGGAGCATCTTGGTGAGGAACCCGAAGCCGATCAGCACCCCGGCCAGCATCAGCCACTTCGGGCTGGCCTTCTCGGTGGCGCGCACGACGCAGTAGGCGCCCGCGACGAGCAGCAGCACCAGGATGGCGTCCGGGTTGTTGAACCGGAACATCAGCGCGGCGACCGGTGTCAGCGCGAGCGCGGCACCGGCGAACAGACCGGCCGCCGGCCCGGACCAGCGCCGCACAGCCGCGTGCAGCAGCCCGACCGAGGCCACGCCGGCCAGCGCGTCCGGCACCAGCATGCTCCAGGAGTTGAAGCCGAAGATCCGCGCGGACAGGCCCATCACCCAGAATGCGGCGGGCGGCTTGTCCACGGTGATGGCATTGCTGGAGTCGAGCGAGCCGAACAGCCACGCCTTCCAGCTCTGCGTGCCGGCCTGCACGGCGGCCGCGTAGAAGCTGTTGGCGTTGCCGGACGCACCCAGGTCCCAGAGGTAGAGCAGGGCGGTGCCGGCGAGCAGCACCAGCAGAGCCGGGCGGGCCCAGCGCGGATCCTCCGCGGGTCCGCGCAGCAGCCTGGCGAACCGGCCGCCGCGCGGGGTTTCGGTGCCGGGTGTGGCCACGGCGTTGGTGATGGTGGTCGTTGCCATGATCTCGTGTTTCTCCTGGAGGGGGTGGTGAGAAAAGTCAGCGTTGGGCGCGGAAGACCCAGCCGCGCAGCAGCAGGAAGCGCACGACCGTGGCCAGCAGGTTGGCCAGCACCAGCACGATCAGTTCGGGAATCCGGCCGGGCGTTCCGGTGATCAGTTGCAGCAGCGCGAGTGAGCCGCTGGTCAGGCCGAGGCCGATGCCGAACACCAGCAGGCCCTGGAACTGGTGCAGCCCGGCGCCCGCCCGGCCGCGCACGTCGAAGGTGACCCTGCGGTTGACGGCGGTGTTCGCGACCGCGCTGATCAGCAGCGCCAACAGGTTGGCCGCCTGCGCGCCCATCGCGTTGCGCAGCAACACGAACAGCAGCAGGTAGAGCAGCGTGCTGAACACGCCCACCGCGGCGAACCGGATGACCTGTCTGGTCAACCCGGCAGGCACGCCCGGGACCGGCGCGGGCATGTCGCGGCCGAGTTGGTGGCGCAGCTCGCTGATCGGCAGCGCACCGGTGGCGAACGCCCTGCCGAGCCGAGCGACGCCCTTGAGGTCGGCGAGCGCGGTCGAGACGATGTCGACCCGGCTGTCCGGGTCGTCCACCCAGTCCACCGGGACCTCGTGGATGCGCAGCCGCGCGCGCTGAGCGAGCACCAGCAGTTCGGTGTCGAAGAACCAGCCGGGGTCGGCGACCAACGGAAGCAGATGCCGGGCCACGTCCGCGCGGATGGCCTTGAACCCGCACTGCGCGTCGGAGAACCGCACGAACAGCGCGGAGCGCAGGATCAGGTTGTAGCAGCGGGAGATGAACTCCCGCTTGGCACCGCGCACCACCCGCGCTCCCCTGGCCAGCCTGCTGCCGATGGCCAGATCGGAATGGCCGGAGATCAGCGGGGCGACCAGCGGCAGCAGCGCGGCGAGATCGGTGGACAGGTCGACGTCCATGTAGGCGAGCACGGCGGCGTCCGAGGCGGACCAGACCGCGCGCAGCGCCCGGCCTCTGCCCTTCTGCTCCAGCCGAACGCTTTCGACCTCAAGGAACTCCTCGGCCAGATCGTGCGCGATGACCGGGGTCGCGTCGATGCTGGCGTTGTCCGCCACGGTGATCCGGAACGGGTACGGGAAGTGCTCGGTCAGGTAGGTGTGCAGCCTGCGCACGCATGGCGCCAGGTCCTGCTCCTCGTTGTAGACGGGGATCACCACGTCCAAAACGGGCCGGCCGCCGCCGGTCGCGACGCGCGGCATCGGGAGAGGCACGGCGGCTGGCGGATTCCGGTAGCTCGTCTGCATGACCTCCACCGTCGAGGTCGTCGCTATGCCGGTTGTGTGCCTTTGCTGTGCCAGCGCTGTGAGATCACCGGGTGTTGCACGGCAGCTTCACAGTGAACACGGTGTGCCCCGGCACGCTCGCCACCTCGACCGTGCCGTGGTGCGCTGCGACGACCGCGGCGACGATGGCCAGGCCGAGCCCGGTGCTGCCGGCCGCACGGGAGCGCGAGGTGTCGCCGCGCGCGAAGCGTTCGAAGATGTTGGGCAGCACGTCCGGCGGGATGCCCGGCCCGTTGTCGGTGACCGTGACGACGACCGTGTCGCCCGGCCCGCGCGCGAGCGCGGTGGTGACCGTGCTGCCGCCCGGTGTGTGCGTGCGCGCGTTGGTGACCAGGTTGGCGAGCACCTGGTGCAGCCGGGCGGCGTCGCCGACGATGGTGACCGGCTCCTCCGGCAGTTCCAGCCGCCAGACATGCCCCGGCCCGGCCACGTGCGCGTCGCTGATCACGTCCACGATCAACCGGGTCAGGTCCATCTCGCGCAGGTCCAGCGGACGCCCGGAATCCAGGCGCGCCAACAGCAACAGGTCGTCGACGAGCGTGCTCATCCGGGCCGACTCGGAATGCACCCGGCGCATGGCATGCGCGAGTTCCGGTGGAACCGTGTCCCGGCTGCGCTGGGTGAGTTCGGCGTAGCCGCGGATCGCGGCCAGCGGCGTGCGCAGCTCGTGGCTGGCGTCCGCGACGAACTGGCGCGCCCGCGTCTCACTGGCCTGCCGCGCCGCCAGCGCGCCGTCCACGTGGTGCAGCATCCGGTTGAGCGCGGCGCCGACCTGGCCGACCTCGGTGCTCGGATCGGTGTCCATATCGGGCACTCGAACGGACAGCGCCACGTCGCCCCGGTCCAGCGTCAGCTCGGTGACCTTGACCGCGGTGTCCGCGACCCGGCGCAGCGGCCGCAACGTGCGGCGCACGATCGCCCAGCCGAGCAGCCCGGCCAGCGCGAGCCCGATCAGCGCGACCACCCCGAGCGCCCAGCCCAGCGTCCACAGCGTCGACTCCCCGTTGCGCTCGGATATCCCGGTGACCACCATGCCGTCGGGGGTCGAGCTGGCCAGCAGCCGGTAGTCGCCGATGTCGGGCAGGGAGCGGCTCACCGGGTGGCCCGGCTGTAGCGCGCCGATGATGGCGGCGTCCGCCGCGGGCAGCAGTTTCGCGCACACGTCGTGCTGCTGGTTCCGGCCGCTCATGTCGACCAGTTCCCACGGGCCCTGCACGACACCGTTGTTGAGCACCCCGCCGGTCAGCGTGCCGATCCCCTGGCCTAGCCCGAAGATCGGCTCCCCGGTCGGATAGCTGTTCGTGCCGCACACGTACGGCCGCGGCGGCTGCTGGTGGCCGCCGCCGCCCGGCAGCCCGCCGAAACCGCCCTGGTCGGGGTTGGCGGCGCGCTGGTTGGCCGCGGACAGCTGGGCGTCGAGCTGGCTCATCTGCGAGTTGTTCAGGCTGAGCAGGGTGCCGACGCCGATCACCAAGCAGACCAGGGCGAGCACGAGCAGCTGGCCGGCGAGCAGCCTGGCGCGCAGCGACCAGCGGTGCACCCGCCACCAGCGGCGCTCAGGTCGCGGGCTTGAGCACATACCCGGCGCCGCGCAGCGTGTGGATCATCGGCGTCCGTCCGACATCGATCTTCTTGCGTAGGTAGGACACATAGAGTTCGACGATATTGGCTTGGCCGCCGAAGTCGTAGTTCCACACGCGGTCCAGGATCTGCGCCTTGCTCAGCACCCGTCGCGCGTTGCGCATCAGGAAGCGCAGCAGCTCGAACTCGGTCGCGGTCAGCTCGACCAGGTCACCGCCTCGGTGCACCTCGCGGCTGTCCTCGTCCAGGGTCAGGTCGCCGACCACGAGCAGCGCGCCGGCCGCCTCGGCCGCGACGTGGGTGCGGCGCAGCAGCGCGCGCAGCCGCAGCACGACCTCCTCCAGGCTGAACGGCTTGGTGACATAGTCGTCGCCGCCCGCGGTGAGGCCCGCGATCCGGTCCTCGACCGCGTCCCGCGCGGTCAGGAACAGAACCGGAAGATTCGGGTTTTGCTCACGAAGCCGACGCAGCACTTCCAGCCCGCTCAGGTCGGGCAGCATGATGTCCAGGACGACCACGTCCGGCCGCAGCTCCCGGGCGATCCGCACCGCGCTCGCGCCGTCGCCCGCACTGCGCACCTCCCAGCCCTCGTATCGCAGCGCCATCGTGACCAGGTCGGCCAGCGTCGCCTCGTCGTCCACGACCAGCACCCGCACCGGCGCGCCGTCGGCCCTGCGCAGGTCGGACCGGGCCGAGGGCAGCGCGGCGGCGTGCTGGCGGGGAGGCGTCACGGCGGTCATGCTCTCCAGGTTCGCTGACCGTACTAAGACGGGCCTGTGGCTTTACTGTGGAGGAGCTGTGTCTCGTTGACCGATGGTTGGTTTCTCCGGCGCCAGCGAGGGTAACCAGGGTCGGACCACCTCGCCGGGTGGAATCGGCCGACAACGGGTACAGCTCCCGCACAGGTTTGTGCAGGAGGCTGTCGGCAGGAGTTGACCACCTACGGGAGGATCGCCACGGTGAGCACCGAGGAAACCCCCACGGCCGTGCCGGCCGCCGAGCAGCCGGGTTCGGCGGGCCCGGAGACGTGGGGCACCCCGCCGGCACCCGGCGCGGGCAAGGTCGAGGTGCCGACCCAGGTGGAGATGCGGCCGCACTGGTCCGCGCGGAAGGTGATCGGCGCGGTCGTGCTGGCCGTGATCATCGTCGGCGGCGGCACCGCCGTCGCGATCGCCGCGACCCAGCCCAACTCGACCACCGATGCCCAGCCGAACGCGGGCGTCAGCGGCGGTCAGGTCACCAGCGGTTCCGGTGGCTCAGGAAAGCACAGCGGCAACCCCGGGCCGTTCACCAACACCGTGCACGGCGACTTCGTGGTGCACACCAGCAGTGGCGGCTT
This sequence comes from Pseudonocardiaceae bacterium, assembly GCA_035948315.1. Taxonomy (GTDB): domain Bacteria; phylum Actinomycetota; class Actinomycetes; order Mycobacteriales; family Pseudonocardiaceae; genus CAJCJE01. The sequence continues at coordinate 143,042 of DASZJG010000073.1, forward strand.
CGCCACCGAGTGCTACCAGACCGGCCGGGTCACCAAACTCGGCGCCGCCTCGATCACCGTGACCAGTCAGGACCACTACGCCGCCGAGTACCTGATCGCCGGTTCGACCGTGCTCAACCACGGCGCGATCGACCTGGCCAACCTGAAGGTCGGCGACCCGGTCACGATCATCGCGACCCTCTCCGGCAACACCGCGACCGCGACCACGGTCACCGACTTCGCCGACAAGCAGCCGCCGACGACCCACGCCGGCGACAACAGCGGCGGCATGCAGCCCAACGACACCACCCCCGCGAGCCCGGGTAACTGACTCAGCTCTGGCGCTCGATGAGCCTGCGAACGCGCCCGGCCGCGTTGCGGAAGTGCTCCGCCGCGTCCTCGTTGGTGGCCTGGTAGGCGATGGCCAGCAGTTGGAAGGTGTCGTGCGTCTGCGCGAGGTCGCCGTTGCGCTGCCACAGTTCCAGCGCGGACTTCAGCAGCGGCGCCACCACGTCCACGGATTCCTCGGCGAGCATCAGGTAGCGCGCCTGCCAGACGCGGGCGAGCGCGGCGTAGCGGTCGGCGTCGCCCGGCAGGATCACGCTGACGTCGTTGAGCAGCGCGCCCGCGTTCGCGCCCGCGGCGAGCCGGGCCGGGGTCCGCGGGGTGGGCGGGGCGCCGGAGATGTGCTGGAACAGCGTGATGATCGCGTCCGCGAACTGGGCGACGTGCGCGATCTTCACCCTCGACACGAAATCGGCGGCATGGCTGATGTGTTGGTACTCGGAGATCTCGATGAAGCCCTCGAACAGCAGGCCGGTCAGCATGAACAGCGGGTTGCGCGACAGCGGGGTGTAGCGCCGGATCGACTGCCAGCGCGCGATCGCGTCGCGCAGCTCGTCCAGCGCGCGTTCCAGGGACAGGCGTAGGTCGGGCCGGATCCGGTCGTCGGCGAGCACCTTGGCCAGGTGGTAGGAGACGCTGTCGTCGAGCCAGTCGCGCACCGGTGAGTCATCCAGCGACACCGACTTCGCGGGATCGGCGAAGGTGTTGGCGAGCACCGCGATGATCGCCTCGACCATCTCCCGATAGATCCCGACGCGGAAGATCAGGCGCGGATCGTCGACCCTGGTGACCATTTCGGCGGTCAGCTCGGCCAACCGGTCCTGCTCGGACATGGCCAGCGGATGGTCCGGGTACAGCTCGGTGTGCACCGTGAAACTGTGGTGCAGGGTGCGCATCTCCAGCGCGGTCGCCGGTTTGAACAGTCGCACCACGCGCTGCTCCACGTCGGGCTCGTCCACCGGCACCGCGCCGAACTGGACCGCCGCGTCGTCCTCGGCGACGACCTCCTTGATCAGCACCGAGCGAAGGCCGTCGGGCCAGCCGTCCAGGCTGGTGGTGTCGATGTCGAACGTGGTGCCGACGAAGTTCTCGCGCCGCATTGGCCACGATCTTAATCACAGCGCCCTATCGAACAGCGCCCTATCGAGATGGGCAGCCGCCCGCCCGAAATCTCTCATTCGGACGGGCGGCGCTTGTTCCCCCAATCAACGGGAGTTCATGGGGTGGTCTGCACGTTGTCCAACTGCTCGGCCGCCGGTCGGACCGGGTAGAGGTCGCCGCCCGGTTCGATCTGCAACTTGGGCAGCGCGGCCTTGGCCTGTGCGTCACCCGCGTCCGCCGCGGCATGCATGATGTCGACGGCGGCGAACTGGTGGAAGGACAGCTCCGGGAACGGCCACACCGACTGGCCCTGCGTCGCGGCCGGGATCAGGTAGTTGACCGCGGCGAACATGGTGCCGCCGTCCGGTGCCGTGTACTTCCACAGATTCACGCCGACGTGCTGGCCGATGTCCGCGAGCCGGGTGAGCGCGATCAGGTTGAAGTTGAAGTAGTGCCAACTCCGCGTCCTGGTCAGCTCCAGCGGCTGCTTGCCGTCGGCCTGGATCTGCACGGCGATCCGCTTGGTCTCCGCGCCCTGCACGATGGTTTTGGCCAACGCCTTCTGGCCGGTGAACAGCGCGGTCGCCGCGGTCAGCATGTCGTAGAAGCTGCCGTGGTTGTTCGTTGCCGCGGCTTCGTCGGCGCCGTTCTTGCTGGTGCGCAACCAGGTCAGGAACTGGCTCGCCCACGAGTTCATGCCGGCCGCGTCGGTGGCGTGCCAGCCGGGTGCGCCGTCGCCCAGCAGATCGACTGCGTCCAGCACCTCGGTGAAGGTGTAGGAGAAGTCGATGATGCCGATGCCGCGACCGTCGACCTGGCACGGGATGCCCTGGGCGAAGTTCAGGTTCGGGTTCATCCTGGTGGCCGCGTTGAGGAACCAGTTGCGGATGTCGAGTTCGGCGCGCTGCGCGTAGCTGGGATCACCGGTGTAGTACCAGGCGAGGCTGAGTTGGTAGATCGCGTTGTACGCCTGAATCCACTCGGGTTTGTCCGTGATGCTCCGGGAGATCGGCGAGACCTGGCCGTCCTTGTTCACATACGGGCAGCCCCACGGGTTGGCAGGCGTCTGCGGCTGGGTCGGCCAGTAGTACGGCGCGAGGCTCATGTAGTCGTGCTTGTCCCCGCTCGGCGGTACCTGGGTCTTGTCCATCACCGTCCACGGGCCCTGGGTCAGCTCCGGCTTGGCCTGGGCGAGTAGATCGTCGAGCGAGGCACGCAGGGTCGGGTCGCCGGCAAGCAGCTTGAGCCGGTTGACCTCCAACTGTTGGCCGCTCAGCACCGTGGTGCTCGGCGCGCACAGCAGGTTGAAGCCGGGGAAACCGCAGCCCGGCACCGGATGCGCGGCGGCGGGGCTGGCGGCCAGGGAGACGACGGTCGCACCGGCGACCACGACGGCGAGCGCACCGGCCAGCCGCGAGCGGAGGCCGGATCGACGGGAACGTAACACCACAACTCCATTCATATATGTGAACATGAACAGGATGTTGAACAGATGTTACGTAACTGAACACGAGGGTGGCAACAGCCACCGTCGCCTACGTCCGTTGAATGCCGTGTTGTCAGCCGCGTTCGCTGGCCAGCACGCGCAATTGGGCGAGCAGGTCACTGCGACTGGTCGCACCGAGCCGCTGCCGCATCCTGGCGACGTGGTGCTCGACAGTCTTGGCCGAGATGAACAGCCGGTCGCCGATCTGCTTGTAGGTCAGGCCGGCCAGCACCAGGTCGGCCACCTCCCACTCGCGCTCGCTCAGCTTGCCCGCCGCGATCACCTCGGCCGCGGCCGCCGTACTCGTCGGTGCGTGCTGGCCCGCCGTCGTGGCTTTCGCGGTCGTCGGTTTGGTCTGCGACTTGCCCTGCAACAACCGTGCGCACTCCAGCAGTCGCACCATGGCCTTGCGGTCGACCGTGCGAATGGCGGCCTGGCCGGCCAGACGCGCGCCGTCCCAGGACAGGCCGACGTCGTCGAGCTGCCGCGCGGCCGATTCCACCGAGCCCGGGTGCACGTTGCCGGTGACCACCGCGAGCCAGCTGCGCGCCGCCGAGTACAGCACCGCGCCGTAGCGGCTGTGGCCCGCGCCCTCGGCCAGCGCGTGCACGTGCTGCTCGGCCGCGGCCGGGTCCTCGCCGATGATCGCGGCGTGCAAACCGCTCCAGTGCACCGCCGTCGTCCACAGCGCGGGTTGCCGCAGCTGCTCGGCGAGCAGATTCGCCTCCTGCACATGCGGGGCGAGCCGCTCCTGGTCGCGCAGCCGGGCCGACGCGATGGCGAACTCGCCGAGCGGCAGGAACGTGTACAGGTCGATCGGGTGCCGCATGACCGCGTCGCCGGCCTGCGACCAGATCCGGCGCAACGCGGCCAGATCACTGCTGCGCCGCGCCAGCCCGACCTCGATACCGACCGCGTAGAGCCAATCCCTGGGCTGAAACGCCGAGGATGCCTTGTTGGCCAAGGCGAGGAACTCCTGCGCGCCGACGAAGGCGCCGCGCATCATGCAGATCCAGCCCTGCAACAACCGGTGCCGGGCCAGCATGAGCGCGCCGCCGACGTTCGCGGCGACCGCACGGTCCAAAACAGACTCGGCGATGCTCAGCTCGCCGCAGTGCAGCGCGACCAGCGCGGCGAGCGCGGCCGGGCTGTCCGGCAGCAGCACCGACTTGCCGGCCGGTTCGAGCAGCGCCGCCGCGCGGACCAGCGTGGCCAGTGCCGCCCTCGGCGAACCGGTGACCGATTCCAGAATGCCCTTGGCCATCAGCGAAGCCGCGCTGCTCAACAGCGTCGGCGGACCGTCCTGGCCGGAGCGGGTGAACAGCTCGGTCGCCTCGTCCAGCGCACCGGTGCCGAGCGTGCTGATCGCGGCGAACGCCATGGACGAGCCCGCGCCGGACCACTTGTACAGCTCGGCCGCGCTGCCCAACTGTCCCAGGTGGACGAGTGCGGTCGCGGCGATCCGCGCGCCGTCGGCCTGATCCGGCGTTGCCGGGCCGGAGATCACCGGGTCGGTCAGGCGCAGCGCGGCCGGCAGGTCGCCGGCCAGCGCGGCCACGTTCGCCCAGCGCACCGCGACCGAGGCCAGCGGTGCGCCCGAGGACACCGCGGCACCGAACAGTTCCGCGGCCAACGCGGGATCGCTCGTCTCGGCTTCCCCCGCCGCCGCCTCGTACACGGCAGCCAGGCCGGTCCCGCCCGCGCCGCTTCTGGGCAGCGCCCGGACCAGATCGAGCACGGCACCGCCGCGCGCCAACTGCAACTGGGCCAGCCGGGCCCGCACGGCGAGTGCGCCCTCGGCCGGGTTGAGCGTGGCCAGCGCGGCCGCGACGATCGGCACCAGCGCGCCGTCCGCGCCGAGCAGGCCGCTGGCCTTGGCCGCTTCCGCCGTCGCCGCGACGCCGTCCGCGTCCCGGCCGAGCAGTTCGCCGATCAGCTCGGCGTGCTGGCCGACCCCGGCCAGTTCGGCGAGCAGGAAGCGCAGCACCTCGGGTTCGAGCCGGTCGAAGTCGTAGCCGAAGGGCGCCAGGGCCGACGGCGAGATGTCCACCTCGGCTGATTTCGCGTTCGGGTCGAGCGCGGCGGCGACGCGTTCGACGAACCGGGGCACGCCACCGGTCAGCTGGTGCACCCGGTCGACCAGCGCGATGCTCGCTGTCCTGCCGAGCGCGGTGGCCAGCACCGTCGCGGTCTGCTCATGGTCGAACGGGGTGAGCAGCAGCGGGGCGTGCCGGCGGGTGAGCCGCTCGATCAACCCGGCCAGCTCGGCCGAGCGCGGCCATGGTCGGCAGGCGAGCACGATCCTGGGCAGTCCCGCGTCGACGGCCGCGCTCAGCTCGTCGAGCTGGGCGGGCGCGAGCTGGTGCGCGTCGTCGACGAGCAGCACGCCCTGCGCGTCGGCGGGCGCGGTGCGCGCCTCTCTCGGCGCGAGCACGGTCAGGCCTGCGCTCCGGTAGATGTGCTCCAGTTCGGCGAGCACGGCGGTCTTGCCATAGCCGCCAGGGGCGATCACGACGAGCTGTGTCGCCGCCATCGGGTCGCGCGCGATCTCGGCGAGCACGGCCCGCATCGTCTCATCGACGATCATCTCCGCGGTGGTCGCGGTGGGATGGATCAATTGCCGCCGCCTTGACTGGACGTGGTGAGCTGACTGGGCTGGTAGCTGGTCGAGTGCACGGCCTGGCCGCCCCCACCCGAACTGGTCAGCGGCGCCGTCTTGGTCGCGCCGCCCTCGATCATGAAGGTCAGCACGATGCCGGCCACCGCGACAACCGCGACGATCACGCCGAGCACGCCGGGGCTGACCCAGGGCACCAGGCTGCTGACCGTGCGCGGCTCGGGCAGGTCGAGCGGGGGGATGTCGACGGCGGGCCGGGGCGGCGGGGCGTCGAAGTCGTCGGGCTCGTCGCGGGCGCGCGGCAGCTGGATCGGCGAGTCGTCGTCCTCGGCGACCACCAGGGAGCCCGAGGACCGCTCCGCGATCGGGCTCGGTTCGCCGGTGGCGAGCCGACGCGCCGCCAGCGCGGCGCCCTTGACCGGGGTCAGTTCGGGCGCGTCGTCCAGCACGATGACGGTGTCCTTGCTGGCCAGACCGGCCGAGACCAGTTCGGGGATCAGCGGGATCCGGGTCGAGCCGCCGACCAGCATGACCGCGTCGATCTGCGCCGGGGCCAGCGCGGCGGCGCGCACGGTGCGCAGCAGCAGGTCGACCGTGCAGGTCACGGTGGTCCGGATCAGCTCGTCGAACGAGCCCCGGTTCACCCGCACCTGCTGTTGCACGCCAGGCAACGCGACCGGAACCACCACTTCGGGCGCGGTGGAGAGCTGTTCCTTGGCCTGTACGCACGCCTGCCGGAACCGGTACATGGCGACCCTGGCCTGCGGGTCGGCCAGGTCGAGGTCGGGCAGGGGCGCGCCGAGCGAGCCACGGACCTGGCCGAGCAGCAGGTCGGTGAACCGGGCACCGCCCAGCGTGTCGGCGCTCTCGGTGCGGGTGAGCAGGAGGAACGCACCGGAGGCGACCTTGCGGATCACCGAAGCGCTGAACACGCCGTCGCCCAGCGAGTAGACGGCCAGCGTCGCGCCCGCCTCGATGTCCACCTCGGCGGCGCGCTGCTCGCCGACCGCGACGGGTTCGGGCAGCAGCGTCACCTCGCCGACGCCCTGCACGCGCAGTTCCTGGTGCAGCAGGCCGCGCCGGTAGCCGCCCCAGCCGGCCGGGTGGGTGAGCACGACGTGTCGGGGCGGTTCGCCCTCCTGCGCGACGACCCGGTCCAGGACCCACCTGACCAGCATCGCGGTCAGTTCCTGGGCCGAGTACTGCTCACCGGCCAGCAGCACCGGCACGTCGTCGCCGACCCTGCGCACGAACCCCCGGGCGACCCGCTCCGGCTGGCCCGCGGCCCACTGCTCGGCCGCGTCACCGACCGCGATCGACCCGTCCTCGGCCAGATGCAGCACCGAGGACAGCGCGCGGGAGCGGCTCAGCCGGACGATCTCGACCGCGTCGGCGGCCGGCTCGTCGAGGCGGCTGATCGCAGCCGTCGTGTGGTTGGTGCCAACGTCGATCCCGAGGACGTATGGCATGCAGGTCTGCGCCCTTTCGCATTCAAACGGCTAGCCGTTACTCACCCGAGGAGCGTTTCACCCTAGAGGGTGACGCTCACTGTGGCCCACTCGTTCCTACCCGTAACAGGCGGGTATCGAAACACTCAGGCCACATGGTGGTGAATCCCCTAACCCCCTAACCGGGCACTTGATTTCACCCAATCAGGGGATGGGGAAAGAGGGGTGTGATCCCCGATGGCCCGATGATCACCGCGCCGTAGCGTCACCGACCACACCCGGAGCGCACCTGACCGGGCCGCCCTTTTGGTCCCCAACCTGACGAGGAAAAGTCACCGACCATGGATTCCGTCTCCTCTGTGCACGACTTCGTGCTCAACCTGCTGAGCGACCCGACCGCGCTGACCCAGTTCGCGACGGACCCGCAGGCGCTGCTGGCCTCCGCCGGCCTCAGCGACATCGCCCCGGGCGACATCACCAACGCCCTGCCGCTGGTCATCGACTACGCCCCGTCGCACCTGGTGGGTGCCCTCGAGACCGCGCAGAGCCTGCTGCCGGTCGACGTCGCTGACGGTCCTGCCGGTGCGGTCGCGCAGCTCACCGCGCTGACCTCCGCTGTCAGCGACACCAGCAGCTGGGTGCACATCGACGAAGACCACGGCTCGCCCACCATCAGCGGTGGCATCGCCAACGCCGCCCTCGGCTTCCAGGCCGACGGCACCGTCGGTGGCAGCCTGCAGAACGGTCTGGCCAGCGCCCTGGGCGTCAACTCCGACCTGGGCCACGCCAACTTCGAGGGTGGCCTGGCCAGCGTCACCTCCGGCCTGAGCAACGTCATGGCCGGCAGCGACCTGACCGGTGCCCTGGACGGCGACGCCATCAACAAGATCACCGCCGGTGAGCTCAACGCCAGCTCGCTGAGCGGCGCCACCGCGTTCGCCACCAACCTGCTCGCCGACCCGACCGACCTGTTGGCGCACCCGACCGACATCACCAACGCGCTGACCGGCTCCATCGGTGGCGCCGGCCTGCCCGTCGGCGACCTGACCGGCCTGGCCGCGAACCCGACCGGTGCGGTCTCCGACACGCTGCACAGCGTGCTGGCCAACGTGCCGGACCCGAGCGCGCTGGGCAACCTGGCCGGCCTGCACGGCATCGGCGACGTCACCAGCACGGTCACCAACCTGACCGGCCTGGCCGGCTCCGACCCGCTGAGCACCGTCACCTCCCACCTGCCGGCCGGCGTCGGCGACCTGGTCAACGGTGTCGTCTCCAACGTCACCTCGGCCACCTCGCAGGTTCCGGGTCTCTCGGACGCGCTGCACACCGCCACCTCGGAGGTGCACAACGTGACCTACTCGGCCACCAGCAGCGCCAGCCCGCTGGACGGCGTGAGCGCCAGCTCCGTCGGCGACACCGTCAGCCACGTGACCAGCACCGTCACCGACGCGCTGCACAACGTGCTGCCGGCCAGTGGCGACCACGGTGGCCTGCTCGGCCTCTGATCTTCGACCTCGCCGTTGCTCCAGTCCCCGGCGGCGGCGTTCTGGTTGATGTTTCAGTAGCAAAGAAGCCCCCGTTCGAGAAATCGAACGGGGGCTTCACTACTTTCCGCAACAGAACTGATAACTCTCTGCGGTAGAAATGCCGTTGCGACCAGGGCCCGTACCGCCGCCCGGGTAAACACGGCACACTATTCGGGTGATCGCCCCGCCCTGGCTCAGCTTGTTGGACGAAACGATCGGTGTCTGCCTGGCTCACGAACGCGCCGACCTGGCCGAACGGCTGCGCTACCGAAGAGGGCGCCTGCTCACGCCCAAGCTGCACGTGCTGGTGGTCGGAACGGCCAAGCAGGGCAAGAGCCAGTTGGTCAACGCGTTGGTCAACGCGTCGGTGTGCGCGGTCGGGGACGACCTGACCACCATGGCGCCCACGATCATCCAGCACGCCGAGGAGCCCTCCGCGGTTCTGGTCACCGATCGCCGGCCGGCCGGGCCGCCCGCGCTGCTGGGCGGGCAGGTACCGGCGCTGAGCCAGTCGCTGCCGGACCGGATCGCTGTGCCCGTCGAGGACGTGGCCCGGCAGACCAGCGGCCGAGCCGACCCCGCGCTGCGCGGCTCGGTGATCACCGCCGAGGTCGGCATCCCGCGTCAACTGCTCGCGGCCGGCATGGTGTTGATCGACACGCCGCCGACCGAGGTCGTCGGCCGGACCAGGCCGGGTGCCTCCGTCGCCGACCTCGACCAGGCCGACACCGTCGTGCTGGTCTCGGACGCGACCTGCGAACTGTCCTCCGCCGAACTGGAACTGCTGGTCAGCGCCACGAAATCGGCGCCGAGCGTGTTGATCGCGCTGACCAAGATCGACCTGTCGCCGCGCTGGCGCGCCATTGCCGAGCGCAACCGCAGCAGGCTCTCCGAAATCGGCCTCCAGGCCAGGATGGTGCCGGTCTCGGCGACCCTGCGGCTGCTCGCCGCGCAGACCGGCGACAAGGCCATGAACGAGGAGTCCGGCTTCGCCGAGCTGGTGACCTGCCTGCAGCGCGACGTGCTGGCCAAACCGGACACGCTGGCCCGGCGGGGGGTGGCGATGGTGGCCGGCAACGCGATCGTCGAGGTGGTCGGCCCGCTGCGGGCCGGCGTCGCCGAACCGGACCCGAACCGCTCGGCCGAGGCCGTGGCCAAGCTGCGCGGCGCGCAGCAGACCATCGAGGACCTGCGCCGGCACAGCGGTCGCTGGCAGACCGTGCTCTCCGACGAGACCTCCGACCTGGTCGCGGACCTCGAGTTCGACCTGCGCGAGCGCACCCGCCGGATCCTGCGCGAGGCGGACCGCGCGTTCGAGATCGCGGACCCGCAGGTGACCTGGAACCAGTTCGAGGACTGGCTGATGGACTCGCTCACCGAGACCGCGAACGCCAACTACGGCTGGCTGCTCGACCGCTTCCAGTGGATGGCCGAGAAGGTCGCGCGCTCGGTGCCGATGCCGCGCGGCGAGTCCATGCCGCGGGACATCGCCGAACTGCCCGAGGACCGGCTCGGCGTCGATGAGCCGGAGGCGCCCCGCCTTGAGCCGTTCACCTGGGGCCAGAAGGCGTTCACCGCGCTGCGCAGCTCCTACGGTGGTGTGCTGATGTTCGGCCTGGCCACCAGCCTGGCCGGGTTGCAGCTGATCAACCCGATCTCGCTCGGCGCCGGTGTCGCCTTCGGTGGCAAGGGCATCCGGGACGAGAGCGAGAGCAGGCTCAAGCGTCGCCAGGCCGCCGCGCGAATGGCCGCGCAGCGCCACATCGACGACTTCTACCTCGCGTTCAGCAAGGACTGCAAGGACCTGCTGCGCCAGGCCCAGCGACGGCTGCGGGACCATTTCCTGGGGGTCATCGAGGCGGTCCAGGACGAGGCCATCGCGGTCGCCGAGACCGCCCGGCAGAGCATCCAGGCCGACGCCGTCCAGCTCGACGCGCGCAACCGGCAGATCCAGCGCGACCTGGAGAAGATCGTCAACCTCTACCAGCGGGTGCAGGCCCTGGTGACCACCGCGGTCGCGGCGCGCGGGGGCGGCTTGGAGATCACCGCGTGACCGCAGCGCTGGGCGACCTCGTCTGGGCCATGCTCAACGAGGCGCTGGACAGTTATGCCGACTCGCCGCGTGCCTGCGACTGGTTGCGCTATCACATGGACCGCTTCCGCGAGCCGCTGCGCATCGCGCTGGCCGGCCCGCCGGAGTGCGGAAAGTCCACTTTGGTCAATGCGATGGTCGGCGAGCGGATCGCGCCGATCGGTTCGTCCGCCGGAGTGGTCGTGTCCACCTGGTTCCAGGACGGCCCCGCGCCGATGGTGACCGTCTACTCGGCCCAGGGACCCGCGCACGAACTGCCCGTCAACCGGGACGACAACGGTCTGCAGGTGGACACCCGCGGCTGGCAGCCGCACCACCAGGACCGGGTCGTGGTGGACTGGCCGACCAGGACGCTGCGCGACGCGACCCTGATCGACACGCCCGCGATCGGCTCGGCCACCGGCGAGGAGGCCGGCACCACGACGCTCGCCCAGATCGCGGGCGAGGCCGACGGCCTGCTCTACCTGACCCGCCAGCCGCGCGGCGCGGAACTCCAGGCATTGCAGGCGGCGCCGGGCAATCCGGTCGCCGAGGCCGCGCCGGTGAACACGATCCTGGTGCTGGCCAAGGCCGACGAGCTGGGCGCGGGCCGGATCGACGCGCTGTCCTCCGCGCAGCAGGTCGCGCGACGATGCCGCACCGACGCGCGGGTCGCGTCGACCTGCCAGAGCGTGGTACCGGTCGCGGGCATGCTCGGCCTGGCCGGGAAGACCTTGCGGGACAACGAGTTCGCCTGGTTGCAGCGGCTGTCCACGGTGCCCAGGCAGACCGCGGAGACGTTCCTGATCTCGGCGGACCGCTTCCTCGCCGACTCGCCGCACCAGCCGCTGCCGCCCGCCGCGCGGGTGAGCCTGCTGGAGCGGTTCGGGTTGTTCGGCGTGCGGCTGGCGAGCCTGCTGGCCCGACGCGGCTTCGACACGCCCGCCAAGCTGTCCGCGGAACTGGTGCAGCGCAGCGGTTTGGGCGAACTGCGCGAGTCGATCAGCCAGTGCTTCACTGACCGGCGCGACGTGCTCAAGGCGCGCTCCGCGCTGCTCGCCCTGGACGGTCTGACCCGCACCGAGCCGAGGCCGAGCGCGCGGCGCCTGGTCGGACAGGTCGAGCGGCTGCTGGCGACCGCGCACGACTTCCGCGAGATGCGGCTGCTGGCCGCGTTGCAGGCCAACCGCACCGGGCTGCCGACGGACCTGAGCACCGAGGCGAACCGGCTGGTCGGCGGCCAGGGCACGGATCCGTTGACCCGCCTTGGCATCGACTACGAGGCGACCGAGGGCGAGGTGCGGCAGGCGATCGCGGAGACCGTGCACCGCTGGCGGGACATCGCCGAGAACCCGATGCTGGACATGTCCGCGCGGCAGGCCGCGCAGGTCGTGCTGCGCAGTTGCGAGGGCCTGCTGGCACCGGCCCAGTGACCGGTGCCAGCAGGATCGTGCTCAGCCCTGGTAGGGCGCGATCATCTTGCTGAACTGGTAGGGCGTCTGCGAGATGTTCGTGCACTGCGACAGCGATCCGGTACACGCGTTGCCGTCCCGGGTGACGTCCCAGAAGCCGAGTTCGCCGAGGTGCTGCGTCTGGGCGAAGTTCAGCAGTTGGGTCTCGTCGGACTGGGTGAACACCTCGTCGGACTGGTCGTTCACGCCGAGCATCGGCGTCACGCCGACCATGTTCCACAGCTGGGCCGCGGACTTGCCCGGATACCAGCCGGCCAGCTGCTGCTCGGTGCTCTGCGCCGCGTCGATCGCGTAGGTGCCCATCTTCCCGGCCGGGTTGGGCGCCTCCGAGTCGCCGTAGTCCATGGCCATCACGTTCACCGTGCTGATGGTGACGTTGTGGCTGACCGCGGACTGGACCACGTACTGGCCGTTGGCGTCCAAACCGGACGGCAGCACCGGCAGGGTCAGCGTGATGGACAACGACTTGCCGGCCGCGGTGGCCGCCGATTCCAGTGCGGCCATCGCGGCCGAGCGGCGGTCGATCGAGGCGTGGTCGGCGACGGCGGCGCCCTCGATGTCGAAGTCGATCTGGGTGAGGTTGTACTCGTTGATCACCGACTGGTACGCGGCGGTCAGCGAGGTGACGTCCGTGCACGCCTGGGCGAGTTCGGTGCCGGCCTCACCGCCGAAGGACGGTTTGACGTCACCGCCGATCGAGCGCAGCGAGTTGATGTCGGACAGCTCGAAACCGGCACTCATCGAGTAGGCGTTGAACCAGCTCGCCGTGCAGTTGGTGCTGCCGTTGGTGATGAACCCGAGGCTGAACGCGCGCAGCCCGGTGTTCTCCGCGATGGTCGTCAGGCTCGGCGTCGGCCAGGCGCCCAGGTCGATGAACGGCGCCGCGATCCCGGGCAGGTGGTTCGGGTTGCCGCCCGCGGTCGTGGTCGCGGTGACCGTGTTGCTCGACCCGGACAGGTTGCCGGCCTCGTCGAAGGCACGCACCGAGTACGAGTAGCTGGTGGACGGGCTCAGGCCGGACACGGTGCCGACCGGGCCGGCCGACGAGCCGACCTTGGTGCCGCTGCCGTCGTAGATGTTGTAGCCGGCGACCTCGATGTTGTCGGTGGACGCCGTCCAGTTCAGCGTGACGCTGGTGCCGTTGGTGGACAGCACGGCCAGGTTGGTCGGGCTGGTCGGCGCGACCACGTCGGCACTGCCGTCGCACGGGTCGCCGTTGAGCGTGCAGCTGCCGGGGGTCGGCGAGGAGCCGGAGTAGCTGACGTTGAAGCCGAAGCTGACCGAGGTGCCGGCCGCGACCGGCGCGTTGTAGCTGGCGTTGGTGACCGTGTAGGTGTTGCCGTTGGTGGCGAGCTGGCCGTCCCAGACGCTGGTGACCTTGTCACCGGCGGGGAGGGTGAAGCTGACCGTCCAGCTGGACAGCGGGATCGTCATCGGGTTGGCGATGGTGTACGCGGCACCGTAACCGGTGCCCCAGTCCGAGCTGACCGCGAAGGTCGCGGTGGGCAGCGGGACGGCAGCGGGTGCCGCGCTCGCGATGCCGCCGACCAGGCCCGCGCCGAGCAGACCGGCGGATAAGCAGGTGAGGATTCGTCTGAGGATGCGCACGATGTTCCTCCGGGGTTGAGGACCGCCTATGGCCTAGACCAATACGCGCGCAGCAAGGTCCAGACCAGCATTGCCAGTTGACACTCCCGGTTCTCTACAAAATATTCGCATTTCACCGAAGGACGGCCACGGCCCGCGCCCGACCGAACACACACGTGCCGGGCGGCTCTTGTCAGGCGCACAATGTTGAAACCGGCCCCCAGAACCTCGGGCCCGCCCCCTCCGGGGTGATCTCCGCGTTTCGGCGATGGCACACCGGACGCGAGGGCTAGATTGTGGCCTGTGGCGAGGGGAGAGATCTGGTGAGCGGAGATGCCTCCACACTCGGCCGGATCGGCGTGCTAGTGCACGGCACCCGCGGCCCGAACGGCCCGGGTGAGGTGCTGTTGCGTATCGGCGGTGGCACCGAGACGTACCTGGCCTGGTCGGCCGAGCCCATCGCCAAGGGCGCTTCGGTCATGGTCATCGAGAGTCGAGGCGCACGCACCGTCGACGTCGTGCCGTGGACCGACAGCGCTTCCCTCGGACCGGCAATGTAGAGATTCCGTCACAGGAAGAGAAAGAAGTGGCAATGTTCGGTTACCGCGTCCCGGCGCCTGATGAAGCGATGCTCATCTCCGGAGGTAGGAATCGGGGCGCCGATACACCCTTTCGGGTAGTCACCGGCCACGGCACGTTCGTCCTGCCGGTCTTCCGGAAGGTGCGGTTTCTGACCCTGGCCATGGCCGAGGCCGAGGTTCAGGAAGCGTGTGTCACCCGGCAGGCCATCGAGCTGAACGTGAAGGCGGTGATCGCGTTCAAGGTCGGCAACGACTACGAGAGCATCGTCAACGCGGCCCGTCGCTTCCTGTCCGACCAGGGTCAGATGTCCATGCTCGTCGGCCAGATCTTCGCCGGTCACCTCCGCTCGATCGTCGGTTCCATGACGGTCGAGGAGATCGTGACCGAGCGGCAGAAGCTGGCCACCGAGGTACTGGACGGCTCCAAGGAGGAGATGGCCAAGATCGGCCTGACCATCGACTCGCTGCAGATCCAGTCGATCGACGACAAGGGCCTCGGCTACATCAGGGCGATGGCCGCGCCGCACAACGCCACGATCCAGCAGAAGGCGCAGATCGCCGAGGCCGCCGCGGCCCAGGCGGCGGCAGAGGCCCAGCAGGAATCCCAGCGCAAGCAGGCCGAATTCAACCGGCAGACCCAGGTCGTGCAGGCGCAGTACAAGGCCGAGGTGGACACTGCCCAGGCGAAGGCGGCCCAGGCCGGTCCGCTGTCCCAGGCCGAGGCGCAGCGCGAGGTCATCGCGATGCAGACCGAACTCGCCCAGCGCAGCGCGGCCCTGCGTCAGCAGCAGCTCGTCGCCGAGGTCGTCCGCCCGGCGGAGGCGGAGGCGGAGCGGGTGCGCATCCTGGCGCTCGCGGACGCCGAGAAGATGAAGATCCAGGCCGAGGCGGCGGCTTCGCACAACCGCGTTGCCCTGGACCGGATGCTCATCGACCAGTTGCCGCAGATCGTCCGCGAGGCCGCGGGCGGCCTGGCCGGCGCGAACGTGAACATCCTCAACGGCGCGGACGGCCTCGGGGAGATGGCGGCCGGCCTGGTCGGTCAGGGCATGGCCATCCTCGACTCGGTCAAGCGCGGCCTCAACGCCTCCGACGTGGACAAGCCTGCCGGCACCGGCGACGACGGCCCGCGCGAGCTGACCAAGTAAGCACCACGCACGCGAACGGCCCCGGATTCCCGGGGCCGTTTCGCTTTTACCAGGGCGACATCAGCAGATGCTCGACCAGCAGGGTGAAGCCGGCCTGTCCGGCCAGCCACCAGCGGGTGTGTTTCGGGTTGAGCAGCGCGCAGGGCAGGACCAGCCAGACCGCGAACGGCAGCCAGATCCGCTCCACCTCGGCCTTGCTCATCCCGGACAGGTCGGCGGCGAGCACCGCGATCACGGCCGCACCGACCAACAACGCCATCGCGACCGGTGGTTTGCGTACGGCGACAGCGAATCGGCGCAACCCGGCGATGACGGCGGGGCCGATGGTGAACGCGAACGCGGCGAGGTCGGCGAACAGGAAGTACGCGTACGGGCGGTGTTTGGCGATGCTCTGCGCGTACAGCAGCGAGGTGAGCTTGAACCCGGTCAGCCACCAGAACCCGCTCGCCGTGAACGCCACCACCACGACCGCGACCCCGAGCACGGCCAACAGCGTCGGCCGCACTCGACGGGTCAGCGCGACAACCACGACCGGCAGCAGACCGGCGAGGACGAGGCCGTAGGAGAGGTAGAGCGTGTAGCCGAGCAGCAGACCCGCGCCCAGCGAACAGAGATCGGCCCGCGGACCCCGTGTGGTGGCACCGATGGCGAGCAGAGCGACGCCCCAGGCGAGCACGCCGGCGAACATGCCGTCGGCGGAAACACCGATCCACACCGCGCCCGGGATCAGCACCCCGAACGGCAGCGCCGAACGGGCAATGTGCTCCGCGCCCAGCGCGCGCAGGACGATCGCGACGGCCACGCACGCGGAACCGCCGACCAGGATGCAGAAAACCCCCGCGACTCCGCCGCCGCCCAGCCCGATCCGGTCGAGCACAAGGAAAACCAGGAACGCGCCGGGCGGGTGCGCGCCGACATGCGTTGTCCACTGGTCGGTTCTGCCGTCCACGATCCGCGAAGCGAACTCGCGCAGCACGGTGCCGATGCCGACGCCGGACACCCGGGGAATGTCGTGCAGGTACTCGTCGGTGCTGGTGAGCTTGTTGGCCACGCCGGCCGAGAATCCCTGCGACAGGGCCAGGAACAGCGTCCACGCGACCGAGCCGAGATAGGCGGTGAGCAGCAACGGCCGCCAGCCCAGCCGCGCCGCGAGCTGCGGACCGTAAATGACCACGAGCACGCCGACCGCGATCGCCGGCACGGTGCCGACCCCGACGTGCGGCGCCCACCAGGCCAGCAGCGGCGGGAAGAACAGGAACAGAACGTCGCCCTTGTGCACCAGATGCCACCCCTGCAGGGCGAGCACCAGGACGTACAACACGGCCAACGCGACGACGATCAGGTCGGCGCGCAGGCCGCTCGGAATCCGCGTACGGGTGGCAGGCCGAATCCTGTCGATCACGCTCACCCGGCACACGCTAACGCCGGGTCACGGATTCGCCCTGCTCAGCAGCTTGTTCGTCATGCAGCCGTAAGAACTCTCGCTCGCGACAGCGAAACGTCATCGAGCTGACAGCGGCGAGTGGCATGGTCAACACCGAGCGCGAGATCACCTGCTGATCCCGAACTCGCCGCACTCGCTGCCGAGCAACGCCATCGCACCGCTGGGCTTGGTGGCTATCCTGCGGCAGGCTGGCAGCACCCCTCCCCCGGCGCCCCCGGCCTGCCGCAGCGGCGAGTTCTCCTGCTGCGGAACAACCGCCCCGGCCCTACGGTTGCACGTTCCAGGAGGAGAGGAGATCCACCGTGACCTACCGCGCGAGCTGGAACAATGTCGTTGTCGCGGAAAGCGATGACATCGTCGAAGTCGAGGGCAACGCCTATTTCCCGCCCGATTCCGTCAAGTCCGAGTACTTCAGCAAGACCGACACCAACACGGTCTGCCCATGGAAGGGCTTGGCCAGCTACTACACGCTGACCGTCGGGGGCGAGACCAACACCGACGCCGCCTGGTACTACCCGGAACCCAAGGACGCCGCCGAGAACATCCGCGACCGCGTCGCGTTCTGGCGCGGCGTCACCGTCGAGCAGGTCTGAGGCCGGCATTGCGCGGACCGGGGCGAGCTGCCCCGGTCCGCTGCGCGTTAAATGCGTGGCGAGGCGCGTCCACGCGGCGTATCAAGAGCCGGTGGAAACCGCACCGCTGACCATGCGCCCGTTGACCGGCGACGACACGCCCGGCTTCAGCTTCCTGGTGTCCAGGGCCTTCCTGCACGACCCGAGCAACGAGGCCCACCAGCGGCTGTTCCGCAAGGGCATGGAACGCGACCGGTGCGTCGGCGTGTTCGACGGTGACCGGCTGGTTGGCGGCGGCGCCATCATCGGCCGGTCCGTGACGCTGCCCGGCGGCGCGGTGGTGCCCTTCGCAGGCGTCAGCGCGATCGCGGTGGCCTCGGACCATCGGCGGCGCGGCGTGCTGACCCGCATCATGCGCGAGCAGCTGCACGGCCTGCACGAGCAGCGCGCCGAGCCGTTCGCGGTCCTGTGGGCGTCGGAGAGCCGGATCTATCGCCGGTTCGGCTACGCCGAGGCGAGCCAGGTCACCGCGTTCGCCCTGGCCAAGGGCGACGAGTTCCGCCCCGGGATCGAGCTGAGCGCCGATCCGATCCGGGAGATGTCCGCTGCGCAAGCCCGGCCACTGCTGGAGGAGATCTACGCGAAGGCCCTGCCGAACCGGACGGGCAGGCTGAGCCGCGCCGAGCTCGAATGGGACGAGCGGCTGCTGGACGAGCCCGAGGACCGCGAGGGCATGAGCGCGCTGCGCTTCGCCGTGCATCCCGAGGGCTATGCGATCTACCAGGTCAGGGGCGGCCGGGACGACCGCGGCCCGGCCGGCGAGCTGGCCGTACGCGAGGTCGTCTCGACGACTCCCCAGGCGCACGGGGCTCTCTGGCGCTACCTGCTGGACATGGACCTGGTCCGGGACATCACCGGTCTACTCGGCACCGACGATCCGCTGCGGCAGATGCTGGCCGAGCCGATGGCCGGTCAGTGGAAGCAGAAGCCGGGGTACTGGGTGCGGCTGGTGGACATCGACCGGGCCCTGCCGACGCGCCGCTACAGCACGCCGCTGGACCTGGTGTTCGAGGTGACCGACCAGTTCTGCCCGTGGAACGCGGGCCGCTGGCGGCTGTACGTGGACGGCACCGGCTCGGCCGGAGTGACCCGCACCGAGGACCCGGCGGACATCGCGCTGGACATCCTCGACCTGGGCGCGGCGTTCCTCGGTGGCGTCCGGCTGAGCACCCTGGCCCTGACCGGCCGCGTCCGCGAGTTGACCGGCGGCGCGGTGGCCCGCGCGACCATCGCCTTCCTCGGCGAGCACGAACCGGAGTCCTACGAGATCTTCTAACGCGTTGCCAGGCGCCTGCCGGCCATCATCGCGCCGAGCAGGGCGACGTTGCCGACCGTGATCAACAGCTCGGGCGCGCCGATGCCCGGATCGAGCAGCACGGTGAACGCGCACGCCTGGTGGAGCAGGAAACCGCAGGCCAGCAGCCGGAACCGGCCGGTGCGCAGCGACGCGAGCAGCGAGGAGCGCAACCGGCGACGCAGGTAGCGGGACAGCGGGCGCAGCTTGGTGACCAGCAGCGTCGCCCACGCGCCCAGGACGACGCCGAGCACCACCAGCCGGGGCACCCAGCCGCTGCCGACCGTGCCGGCCACGATCAGCGCGGCGAACCCGGTGATCACCGCGAGCATCAGGCCGTACTTGACCAGCGAGCCCAGCACGGTCGCCACGATGTTGCGGTGGAACACGTCTTCCTGCGGGCTGAGCGCGGCGGCGGTGCGGAAACCGCGCATGGCCCGGACGAAGCGGCCCCTGCGCAGTTCGAGGCCGGAGAGGTTCGAGGTGGCGAACGCGTGCTGCGGGTCGATGCCCAGCGCCGTGCGGTAGTAGTCCTCGGCGCGGGAGTAGTCGTGCGCGTCGCTGTAGAGCAGGCCCAGCAGCACGTACGGATCGGCCGATTCGGGCGCGAGTTCGACCGCCCGGTTCGCGCAGCCCAGCGCCTCGCCGCGCCGCCCGGTCATGCCGCGCAGCACGAGGCCGAGGGTGTAGTGGCTGGTCCAGAGGGTCGGTGCCAGCCGGACGAACTCCTGCGCGGCGGCAGCAGCCTCGTCGTGCCGGCCGAGTTGGCGCAGCGCCATGCTGCGGTGCTGCCAGGCGGTGAGCCGGTGCGGGTCGACGGCCAGCGCTTTCAGGCTGCTGTCCAGGGCTTCCGCCGCGCGGTTGAGTTGCAGGTTCGCGGAGGCGAGCAGGGTGAGCGCGGTCGCGTCCTGCGGGGAGTCGGCCAGATGCCGGTTGAGGATGGTGATCGCGTCGTCGGCCCGGTTCACGTCGAGCAGGTGCCGCGCCCGACCGATCGGCGTGTCCGTCGCCGTCACAGCAGACGTTCCCGCTTGAGATATTTGCGCAGGTCGTCGTAGGTGCCGTCGACGTTGCTGAACTCGACGACGTTGCGCGCGGTGTTCAGCCAGGCCCCGATGGACGGCCTGACCTCGTCGAGCGCGGCCAGCATGTCGCGCATCTCGATCATGCGCGGCTTGCCGGTGGACACCGAGTCGAGCAGAGCGCCCTCGGCCGCGGTCTCGCAGATGTGCGCGAGGTCGGCGCCGGAGTAGCCGTGTGTGCGCTTGGCCAGTGCCTTGAGGTCGATGCCGGCGATCGGTCGCTCGCGCAGGTGGTAGCGCAGCACGCCCTCGCGAGCCGGCTCGTCCGGCGGGAGCACCAGCAGGGTCCGGTCGAACCTGCCGGGCCTGCGCAGCGCGCCGTCCACGTCCCACGGGTGGTTGGTCGCGGCGAGCACGAACACGCCCTCGTTGCTCTCCCGGACCCCGTCGAGTTCGGTGAGCAGCTGGTTGACCGCGCCGCGCATGGCACTGTTGCGGAGCTGGCTGCGCTTGTGGCCCAACGCGTCGATCTCGTCCAGGAAGATCACGCACGGCGCGGCCTTGCGCGCGGTCGCGAACGCCTCGTGCAGGTTGCGCTCGGAGCTGCCGATCCACATCTCCAGCACGTCGTTGAGGCCGATCGCGATGAACTTCGCGCCCAGTTCGCCCGCGATCGCCCTGGCGATGAACGTCTTGCCGCAGCCGGGCGGGCCGTAGAGCAGCAGGCCGCCACGCAGGCTCTTGCCGTAGAGCTTGCGCAGTTCCGGGTTGTTCATCGGCGCGAGGAACGCGGCCTGCAGCCGCTTCTTCACCTCGACCATGCCGGCCACGTCGGCCAGTCGCACGGCGGAGGACTCGACGTCGAAGGCGGGTTCGTCGCCCGGATCCTCGGCGTCCTCGTCGACGAAGCGGGGCGGGACGACGTCGGAGAGTTCGCGTTCCGCGCTGACCCAGTCGAACGGCGCCGACTCGGCGGGCTGCTCGGGCGCGGCGACGGGTTCGGGCTGTGAGGGCTGTGCGGGCGCGCCGCTGCCGACCGCGCGGGCCATCAGCGCGCGGGCGTCGGTCGAGCCGGGAGAACGCTGGAGCGCGGCCGCGATATGCCCGATCGCATCGTCGACGGCACCGTTGTCCAGCAACAACTCCGCGAGGTGCAGCCGGAGCGGGACATCGTCGGGCGTCGCCGCGACCGCGGCGCGCAAGCTGGCGATCAGCGGCGTATCCGGGCTCACGGTCGCTACGTTACGGCCTACGCGATCTCGCCTGCACCACACTTGGCGGAATCACAGCCTCGGCTCAACCACCGAGTTGCACACTAATGCTCGATATAACCCTGAATCGAACACGTTGACGAACGTTCGCGCAGAGTGGTCTACTCCATTGACTCGGGAGGTCGCATGCACCGTCGCAGGTTCGGCACCGTGTTCACCGTCGTCGCGGCCGTGGGGCTGAGCATGCTCGGCGGCGCCTTACCGGCACAGGCGACACCAACACCCACACCGTCGCGAACACCGCTTCCCGCCGTGTATCCGGTGCCGCGGTCGATGACCGCGCACGGACCGGGCGTGCTGTTGGGCAACGCGGTCGGCCTGGTCACCGGGCCGGCCAGTGATCCGGACGCGATCGCCGAGGTGCGCCAGGTCGTGGCCGGCGCCGGAGTGCGCACGATCGATCAGGTCGCCGACCCGACGACGCTGTCCCCTGGCGAGACCGCGATTTTCGTCGGCGGCGCCGATGAAAATCCGCCTGCCGGACCTGCCCTCGCCGCGCTGGGTGTCCCTGATGCGTCGGCCCTGGCCGCCGAGGGCTACGTGCTCGCGGACGGCATCGCGAACGGACGACCGGTGCTCGTGCTGGACGGCAAGGACGCGACCGGCACCTACTACGCCGCGCAGACGCTGCGCCAACTCGTCGTCCGACACGGACCCCTCGCCACGGTGCCCGGGGTGCGGGTGCGCGACTGGCCGACCTACCCGATCCGCGGCGTCATCGAGGGCTTCTACGGCACGCCCTGGTCGGACGCGCAGCGGATGGACCAGTTCGACTTCTACGGCGCGCACAAGATGAACACCTACGTCTACTCACCCAAGAACGACCCGTACCTGCGCGACCAATGGCGCGACCCCTACCCGGCCGCCCAACTCGCCGCGCTGAAGGCCCTTGTCGACCGCGCGGACGCCAATCACGTCACGTTCACCTACGCGCTCTCCCCCGGCCTGTCCGTCTGCTACAGTTCGGCCTCCGACGAGCAGGCGCTGGTGGCGAAGTTCCAGTCGCTGTGGGACATCGGCGTGCGCAGCTTCGCCATCCCGCTGGACGACATCAGCTACACCACCTGGAACTGCACGGCCGACGCGACAAAGTTCGGCACCGGCGGAGCGGCGGCGGGCGCGGCCCAGTCCTACCTGCTCAACGAGGTCCAGAAGGACTTCATCGCGACGCACCCCGGCTCGGCGCGACTGGAAATGGTGCCCACCGAATACGCCGACGTGGCCGCGAGCCCGTACAAGGACACGATCAAGGCGCAGCTGGACCCGGCGGTCGTGGTGGAGTGGACCGGCGTCGGCGTGATCGCGCCGGTCATCACGCCGGCGCAGGCGGCCGCGGCCAAGGCTGTCTACGGGCACGACATCCTGGTCTGGGACAACTACCCGGTCAACGACTACGTGACCAACCGGCTGCTGCTCGGCCCGTACGTCGGCCGGAGCCCCGGGCTGACCGGATCGCTGATCGGCATCACCGCGAACCCGATGATCGAACCGGACGCGTCCAAGATCGCCCTGTTC
This sequence comes from Pseudonocardiaceae bacterium, assembly GCA_035948315.1. Lineage (GTDB taxonomy): Bacteria > Actinomycetota > Actinomycetes > Mycobacteriales > Pseudonocardiaceae > CAJCJE01. The sequence goes on from DASZJG010000073.1 coordinate 165,581, forward strand.
AATGTCGCCGACTACACCTGGAATGATGCCGCGTACGACCCGAGCGCGTCCTGGCAGGCGAGCCTGCGCGAGTTCGCCGGATCGGATCCACAGGCCCGAGCGAGCCTGAACGCGTTCGCGGACCTGGAGTACTACTCGCAGATCGATCCGACCCAGGCCCCCGCGCTGGCCGAGCGGATCGCGTCGTTCTGGTCCGCCTGGGAGTCCGGTGACCAGAACGCGGCAGGCCGACTCGACGGCTATCTCCAGCTGATCCAGAACGTCCCGACCGTGCTGAGCACGAAACTGCCCAACGCGACCGAGTTCGCCGCCGAGACCCAGCCGTGGCTGGACTCGGCCGGCACCTGGGGCCAGGCCGCGCGGGCCGCGCTCACGATGCTGAGCGACGAGCGCGCCGGCAACGGCGCGGCAGCCGCGGCCGACCGCGCGCAGGCCAAGGCATTGATGGCCAAGGCAGGCGGCTTCACCTACGTCGGACTGAACGGCACGGTGAACGTGACCGTCGGCGACGGCGTGCTGGACGCGTTCATCGACGACGCGCTGACCGAGAACGAGCGCTGGCTCGGCCTGGCCGGCCGCCACGTCACCGCGATGACCTCGATGTCGCCGTACCAGAGCAACACGCCGGACAAGATGGTCGACGGCGACGATGCGACCTACTTCTGGAGTTCCGCGCCGCCGAACCCGGGCGACTACGTCGGCGTCGATCTCGGTGCGGTGGAACCGATCTCGCACATCTCGATCCACATGTCCAAGCCGACCAGCCCGGACGACTACATCCACTCGGGCGTGCTGGAGTACTCGTCGGACAACGCGAACTGGACGACGGTCGGCAGCTTCAGCAACACCACCGACATCGAGGCGGACGTCGCAGCCGGCACGCAGGCGCGGTTCGTCCGGTTCCGCGACACGCTGACGCAGGCGAACTGGGTGGTGGTCCGCGAGTTCACGGTGACCAGCCCGGCCACCGCGCCGCCCACCGTGACCGGCACTCCCGCGCCTGCCACGGGTTCCAGCGTGGCCGCCGCCGCGGACGGCGCACCGGACACCAGCTACGTGGCGGCGAACGCGCCTGCCGCCGGTGACGCCCTGAATGTCGCGCTGCCCAAGGCGCGCCCGGTGCAGCGGGTGCTGGTCGTCGGCACCGGCTCGGCCACGGTCGCCGTGCATGACGCGAACGGCTGGCACGACATCGGCGCCCTCCGCCCCGGCTACACCGACCTGCCCGCCAACAACGCCACGATCGACACGATCCGTCTACAGTGGACAGCAGGTGGTGCCGCGCCGAGCATCGCCGAGGTCATCCCCTGGTACGCCGACGTGCCCACCGCGACCATGACCCTGGCCGCACCGAGCGTCGACGTGCAGGTCGGCACCAGCGCGACGGTGAACGCCTACCTCACCGCGACCGAACCCGCAGACGTGCCCGGCCTGCTCAGCGCGTCGGCCCCGAGCGGCGTGACTGTCCGGCCCGCCGCGAGCGGGCTGATCCTGCCCAGGGGCAGCCAGCAGACGGACGCGCTGACCGTGCGCGGCACGACCCCGGGCAGCTACCAGGTGCCGATCACCTTCCGCGCCCCCGGCGCGACCGCCGTGACCGCCACGCTCACCGTGCGCGTGCACCCGGCGGTCAGCACGACCAACGTCGCGCTGGCCGGCAACGGCACGGTGGCGACCGCGTCCAGCGTCGAGCAGAGCCTGCCGCAGTTCACCCCCGACCACGCCATCGACGGCGATCCCACCACCCGCTGGTCGTCCAACTACACCGACGGCGAATGGCTCCAGCTGGCCTTCGCAACGCCGCAGACGATCGGCAAGGTCGTGCTCCAGTGGGAGGCCGCGCACGCCACCGCCTACCAGATCCAGACCTCGACCGACGGCCAGACCTGGACCACGGCGGCGACCGTGACCAACAGTCCGGGCGGCACCGAGACCGTCTGGCTGGACGCGCCGACCGCCGCGAAGTACCTGCGCATGCAGGGCGTCAGCCGGGCCACCCAATACGGTTACTCGATCTACGAGTTCCAGGCGTATCCGGTGGCCCAGGCGTAGCTTCGAGGTATGGCAGGCAAGAACAAGGCGGCCAACCGGCTCGCCATGGCCGTTGTGGCCGGGCTGACCGTGGCCGCGGTCGTCACCGAACTGCGGAAACCGCCCGAGGAACGCGAATGGCACGGCAAGATCGGCGGTTTCGTCCCCTATGACCTGCGCAAGCCCACCTTCGCCAAGGTGCGCGACCGGGTCTGGGACACCGACAACCCCAACCTGATCGTGCCGCACGCCTTCGGCATCGGCTGGACGCTCAACTTCGGCTCGGCCTACACAATGATCACTGCCCGACTCGCCAACCGGGCAGGCTGACGAGTCGGTAGCTCTCGGGCGATCAGGCCGCGACGGCCCGGATGAGGCGGGTTTCGCCGGGGCGCAGGGTCGCGCTGTAGGTCCCGCTCACCGTGCCACCGGACTTTCCTGCCCACAGGTCGGTGACGGTGGCCTTGCCGCTGCCGATGCCGGCCGAGGTCAGCGACACCGACACGGTGGCCGATGCGGTGGTGCTCGTGTTGAACAACGCGATCACCACCGCGCCGGAACTCTCCTTCTTGGCGAACACCTGGCCGCTGCCGCTGTCCACGATGCGCTTGGCGGCGATGGCGTCCTGGTCGACGCCGAGCACGGCGTCATTGGTGAGCATGGCCAGGTCGGTCGCGTCGAGGTGGGTGAGGTCGGTGCCGAGCAGCAGCGGCGCGGACGCCATCGACCACAGGGTCAGCGCGGTGCGGCGCTGGTCGGTGGTGATGCCGTCGTTGCCGCCGTTGCCGATCTCCGTCGAGTCCAGATCGTTCCAGCCGCCCGGCGCGGCATAGGGCTGCCAGGACGCGGCCTGGTTGAACCGGCTGGACACGTGCGCGAAGTTGGTCAGCGGGTAGGAGGCGCCGCCCGAACCGCAGTAGCACTCGATGTCGCCGCTGGTGCGCCAACTGTTCGCGGTCCGCGCCCAGGTTGTTGCGCTGCCGATGGCCAGGTTGTTGGACAGCGCGAAATCGATCGCCCTGCCGCTGTTGCGCAGCGCCGAGGACCAGGCGGTGACGTCCGGGACGTCCGAGGTGCCGACGCCGTCGATCTTGAGATAGTCCACGCCCCAGGACGCGAACTGCTGCGCCCACGAGTTGACGAACGCCTGCGCGCCCGGCTTCGAGTAGTCGATGCCGTACATGTGCTTGCAGTTGTAGTTCTTCTCGCTGACCGAGGTCTTCGCGATGTCCTTGGCGTGGTAGGCGGTTCCGGCGATCGGCGTGTTGGCCAGCACCGCGTTCTCGGCGATGCCGGGCGTGACGTAGAGGCCGAACTTGAGGCCGTCCGCGTGCACGTGGTCGGCGACCGCCTTGATGCCACCGGGGAACTTGCCGGTGTTGGCTACCCAGCGGCCGTTGCCGTCGACCTCGGGACCGGTGCCGTTGCAGGCCATCCAGAAGTCGTCCACGTTGACGTAGACGAAGCCGTGAGTGCTCAGTCCGCTGCTCTTCATCGCGTCGGCCTGTGCGTCGATCACCGCGGCGGTGGGGTTGTGCCGGACGAAACTCCAACTGCTCCAGCCCATCGCGGGCGTTCTGGCCACCCCGTTGTCCTCGGCCTGGGCGGGTTGCGCGACCGCGGCACCCACCAGGACCGACGCGAGCAGCGCCGCGAAAGCACTGACCCGTAAGCGATTCATGCTGACCTCCACTGGGTACGTCCAAGGATCGGACCAGTGCGCCAGCTGGTTCGTGAACTGTCTTGTTCGGGTTTGTTCGATTATGTGGTCTACACCACGTGCCGAGCTCGGTCAACATTCACAGTTGTCCGACGAGGTCAACATCCGAGAAAAAGTCGTATTCTGGTCGGCTGCGCATCGCCATGATCGCAACGCCCCATCCGCAGCGGAACGGACGGACCCACATGACGACAGGCGTCGAGGAGGCACTCGCCGAGCACTGGGCATGGTGGCGTGCCGAGCGCGAGGAGAGGTTGCGCCAACCGCACGGCTGGCTCAGTCTCACCGGGCTGCACTGGCTGACCGACGAACCCGGTACCTTCCCCGGCGTGCCCGGTTCGTGGCGCGCGTATCAGGGTCGGGCCGAGGTGACCGCGACCGCGTCGGAGCGACTGGTCGTGCATGGCCGGGTGTTGAACGGCACCGACAGCATCACGGTGCCGGACGACGACGCGGCCACCTTCGCTGAGTTCGGCGAGGTGGCCGTCGAGGTGATCGTGCGCGGCGGCCGCTACGGCATCCGGGTCCGCGATCCGCATTCGCCGGTGCGTGAGGGCTTCACCGGCGTGCCGACCTTCCCACTGCGCGCGGACTGGGTGATCACCGCGCACCTGCACCGGTATCCGACACCGAGAGACGTCCGGATCGACACCGCGCAGCAGGGCCTGACCGGCATCGAGTCCGCGATCGGCGAGCTGCGCTTCACCGCGGCGGGCGCCGAGCACTCGCTGGTCGCCTTCGCCGCCGACGACGGCATCACGGTCCTGTTCACCGACGCGACCAGCGGCCGGACCACCTCGGCCTGGCGCGCGCTGTGGGCCGAGGTCACGCCTGGCGCCAACACCGTGCACCTGGACTTCAACCGGGCGGTGAACATGCCCAGCGCCTTCTCGGAGTACGGGACCTGCCCGAAACCACCCGCCGGCAACGCGTTGAGCGTCGCGGTGGAGGCGGGCGAGAAGATCCCGACCGGACCGCTGGGGTAATGGCAACGGCCGCCGCGCGGTACCAGGGCGCGCGGCGGCCGTTGCTCTCCCGCTCGCGCGGTCACTTCTGCTTGTCGATGTCGATCTTGAAGATCGGGTAGCCGGGCGCGATGCGCAGCAGTTCCTCGTCGGAAGCCTTGGCGTCGACCCCGTCGAAGAACACGCCGACCTCGAACTTCCAGCGCTTGAGGTAGGCCCGCAGGATGGCAGGCTTGACCTCGTCCGGCAGCTCGGTCGGGGTGAACACCTCGGTCCGGCGGCCGACCCGCAGCTGGCCGGTGCCGGCGATGCGCAGGTTGCGCACCCACTGGGTCTGGCCGCGCGGCGCGACCAGGTACTTGGTGCCGTCGATGGTGAGCAGGTTGACCGGGGTGGAGCGCAGTTCGCCGCTCTTGCGACCCCGTACGTAGAGCACCCGGCTGCCCAGCACGCTGATGCCCAGCTTGGTCAGGCTCGCGACCATGCGGTTGAAGACCTGCGTGCTGTTGCCGGCGCCGAGGTAGCGGTCGGGGTTGTTGATGTCCGCGTTGCCCATGATCTGCTCCTTGTTCCGAGTCTTTGGGAGAGCACCGCTCTCGTTGTTGTTCAGTGAACACACTCGGCCGATCCACGTCAAGAGCACTGCTCTCTTATTTGTGCATCGCTCTCTTAAGTGGCATCCTAGAGGACATGAACGCAAGCCGCACCGCACGTGACCGGGCCAGGGCCGAACTGACCAGGGAGATCAAGGACGAGGCCCGACGCCAGCTCGCGACGGGCGGCGCCGACGGACTGTCCCTGCGCGCGGTGTCCAGAGCACTGGGCATGGTGTCCTCGGCGCTCTACCGCTACTTCCCCAGCCGCGACGAGTTGCTCACCGCGCTGATCATCGATGCCTACGACTCGCTCGGCGACCAGGTCGCCGCCGCCGATCCGGGCCCGGACGCGCCCGCCCGCGAGCGCTGGCGCGCGGTGTGCGCCAAGGTGCGGGAGTGGGCACTGGCCAACCGCAACGAGTACGCGCTGATCTACGGTTCGCCGATCCCCGGCTACCAGGCGCCGCAGACCACGGTCCAACCCGGCACGCGGGTGTCGCTGCTGCTGGTCGGGATCGTGCTCGACGGCTGGCGCGCGGGCCAGGTGTCCGAACCGGACAAAGCGCCGACCCTGCCAACGGAACTGGCCGAGGAACTCGACCGGCTCGGCAAGCTGATTGACGCCGACCTGCCGCCTGCTGTCCTGGCCAGGATGCTGATCGCCTGGATGCAACTGTTCGGCATGGTCGGCTTCGAACTGTTCGGCCAACTCGTGGGCGTGGTCGACCCGAGTGGGTACTTCTTCGGCCACGCCGTCGACGAGATGGCCACCTTCATCGGTTTCGACGGCACAATCGGGGCCGAGCACCGCTAGAACTGTTAGAAATTTTCCTACTCAGGCGAGATTTGGGTTACGGTTGTTGACCGGAGCTGGATCTTCACGGGAACGGTGCACGTACCCCAGGCGTCCTAGCCAAGGTGCGAGCACATCAGTCGGGGAATGTCTCGCGAGGAGGGCCTCTTGAGCAAGACCGTGTTTCAGCACTGGGTTCGCTGGCTGGCTTCGGCCGCCGCCACACTCGTGACCTTCGGCGTCGCGCCGCATGTGGCCGCACCGCCGGCACCGGCGCCCGCCGCCGTGCAAAGCCTGACACCGCAGCAGTTAGCCGGCCAGCGTGTCATCTACTCCTATTCCGGACTTACCGTGCCAAGCACGCTGATCCAGCGGATCGAGGCGGGCGAAGCCGCTGGCGTGATCTTCTTCGGCGGCAACATCTCCAGCGACAACCAGATCTCCGGAGTGGTCGAGCAGCTGGTGCAGGCGAACGCGCAGAGCCCGGTCAAGGAACCGCTGCTGCTCATGACCGACCAGGAGGGCGGCGAGGTTCGCAGGCTGCCGGGCGAGCCGACCCAGTCGGAGAAGCAGATCGGCGCGTCGAGCGACCCGAGCGGCGAGGCCGCCACCGCGGGCCAGGGCGCCGGGGTGAACCTGGCCAGCGTCGGCATGAACCTCAATCTCGCGCCCGTGCTGGACGTCTACCGCACCCCCGGTGACTTCGACGACCAGTACCAGCGCTCGTACAGCACCAACCCGAACGTCGCTGGTGCGGCGGGCGCCGCGTTCGTCACCGCGCAGCAGCAGACCGGCGTCGCCGCGACCGTCAAGCACTTCCCCGGTCTCGGTGCGGCAACTGCCAGCGAGAACACCGACAACGTGCCGGTCACGCTGAACGTGTCCGCATCGGACCTGCGCAACATCGACGAACTGCCCTACACGTCGGCCATCTCGGCGGGCGTCAAGCTGGTCATGGCCTCCTGGGCGATCTACCCAGCCCTTGACCCGACCTACCCGGCCGGTCTGTCCTCCACGATCATCCAGGGCGAACTGCGCGGTCGGCTCGGCTTTACGGGCGTGACCATCACCGACTCGCTCGGCGCCGGCGCGTTGCAGAACTTCGGTTCGACCGGACAGCGCGCGGTCTCCGCCGCATCGGCCGGCATGGACCTGATCCTGTGCGCGTCCGGCACGGTCAGCCAGGGCGATGACGCGGAGAGCGGCATGGTCACCGCGCTGGCCAACGGTCAGCTCAGCCAGTCCGCCTTCACCGCGTCGGTCAACCGCATCGCCGCACTGCGCAACAGTTTGTGAGCCGACGGCGGCCAGTCAGCGGAACGCGCCACTATAGGCGTTGAGCGCTGGCTGGCCGCCGAGGTGCGCGTAGAGCACATTGGACTCGGGCGCGATCGTGCCATCCCGAACCAGATCGATCAGACCCGCCATGGACTTGCCCTCATAGACCGGGTCCAGGATGACGCCCTCCAGCGAACCGACCAGCCGAATCGCGTCCACTGTGGACTGAACAGGAATGCCGTACTTCTCGCCCGCCCAGCCGGGCAGCACGGTGATCTCCTCGTCGGCCAGCTCGCGGCCAAGGCCGATCAGGTCAGCCGTCGACCTGGCGATCTTGCCGACCTGCGCACGGGTCGCGTCGATCTTGGCCGATCCGTCGATGCCGAGCACGCTGCGCGGCCGCGCCTGACCGGCGAAGCCGGCGATCATGCCGGCCTGCGTGCTGCCGGTCACCGCGCACACCACGATGGTGTCGAAGAAGACGCCGAGCTGTTCCTCCTGGACCGCGACCTCGTCCGCCCACTGCGCGAACCCGAGGCCGCCGAGCGGATGGTCGGACGCGCCGGCCGGGATCGCATAGGGCTTGCCGCCGGCAGCGCGCACGTCGTCGATCGCGCCCTGCCAGCTGTCCTTGACGCCGATGCCGAACTCGGCGTCCACCAGGCGAACTTCGGCGCCCATCAGTCGGGACAGCAGGATGTTGCCGACCTTGTCGTTGATCGAATCCGGCCATTCGACCCAACTCTCCTGCACCAGCACCGCCTTCAGGCCGAGCTTGGCCGCGACGGCCGCGACCTGCCTGGTGTGGTTGGACTGCACGCCGCCGATGGTCACCAGCGTGTCCGCGCCCTGCCGCAACGCCTCCGGCACCAGGTACTCCAGCTTGCGGGTCTTGTTGCCGCCGAAGGCGAGCCCGCTGTTGCAGTCCTCGCGCTTGGCCCAGATCCGAGCGCCGCCAAGGTGTTCGGTGAGCCGGTCCAGCGGATGAATAGGGCTGGGGCCGAACAGCAGCGGATAACGGTCGAAATCGGCGATGGACACTATGCCTCCTTGAGGACGGGCGTGAGGGTGAGCCAGTTCGCGCGGGCCATGGCCGCCGCCGCTTCGGCGTCACCTGCCGCGCAGAGTTCGATGATCCGGTCGTGCTGCGCGATCGAGTCGCGGCCGGACAGCGAGCCGAACCGCAGCCGCTCCACCCGCCGCAGCACCGGCGTGAACTGATCGAGCACGCCGCGCACCGCGTGATTCGCGCACACGTCCACCGCGACCGCGTGAAACGCGTCATCCGCGGCGAGCGCCGCGTCCACGTCCATCCGATGCAGGGCGTCGGCGAAACGCTCGTTGGCCGCGCGCATGGCCGCGATGTCGGCAGGCCCGAGATCGGGCGTTGCCTCGCGCACCGCGAGTTCGTGCATGGCCGCGGTGACCGACTGAGCCTCGTGCACCGCGCGCACGTCAACCGGGCTGACGATGGTGTGCCGGCCCGGCTTCGTCCGCACCAGCCCGGCCCGTTCGAGCCGGGCGAGTGCCTCCCGGATCGGCGTGCGGCTGACCCCGAGCCACGCGCTGAGTTCCGGATCGTTGAGCCGCTCCCCCGGCGCCAGCGTGCCGTCCACGATCGCGTCGCGGATCGCGCGATACGCGTCGTCGCGCAACAGCGATCGGCTGACGAGCCCCTGAGCACCTGGAACCGGCATGCAATATATTGCACATTGCCGCAAGGCGTTCGTCAAGCTCGGAGACGCGGAAGGGCGGCGCAGCCAACTTGGCCACGCCGCCCGAAGCCCAATATCAGCCGCGCGGCTCAGCCGCCGCCCTTCGCACCGCCGCCGGTCAACCCGGCCCCGCCACCAGCGCCGCCACCAGCGCCGCCACCGGCACCGCCGCCCAAGCCGCCACCACCGCCGCCGACTCGGACCGCGCCGCCTCCGCCGCCACCACCGAAACCGCGGGTGCTCGTGGTGCCCGCGGTGGGCAGCGCCGTATTGAGGTCGGCCAGCACCACCTGGTCACCGGCCTTGAGGCCGTTGGTGATCTGGGTGAGGTCCGCGCCCTGCACACCGATCGACACCCTTGTGAGCGTGGGCGTGCCGTTTGCCAGAGTGCTCACGAAGTTGAACGCGCCCACGCTGTGCACGGCCGAGGTCGGCACGGTGACCGCGGCTTTCGCGGTCTTCAGGGTGATCGCCACGTTCGCGGTCGCGCCCGCGAACAGCTGCTGGGCCGGGTTGCCCAGCGAGATGGTCACCGGGTAGCTCGCGGTGCCGCTGGACGTGGTGCTGGCGAGCGCGCCGATCGCGCTGACCTGGCCGGCGATCGGGCTGGTTGAGCCGTCCGGGGACACCCGCACCGGCTGGCCCGGCTTGACCTGGCCGACCTGGCTGTCGCTGACCGCCGTGGTCACCTCGTCCTCGCCCGGCCCGACGACCACGATGTGCGCGGTGGTCGAGTTGGCCGAGGCGTTCTGGCCCGCGGTCAGATCGACCTCGGCCACCGTGCCGGAGATCGGGCTGAGCAGGGTCGCGGCGGCCATGTTCTGCTGCGCCTCGGCGAGCTGCGCGTTGGCCGAGTCGGTCGCGGCCTGATCGGCGGCGATCTGGTCGGCCGACGCGGGTCCGCTGCTCGTGCCGCCGCCGGACTTGCCGGTGGACGGAGTCGACGCCTGCGGCGTGGTGCTCGTGTTGGCCTTGCCGCTCGACGAGGTCGACGAACCGCCCGCGCTCTGGTCGACCGCGGCCGTCGCGTTGCTCAGCGCCGTGGACAGCGCGGATTCCGCGCTGGACAGCGTGTGCTCGTCGGTCGACGCCTTGCTTTCGTCGGTGAGCACGGTCTGCATCAGCTGCTGGCAGTTGTCGATCGTGGTGGTGCTCGGCGGTGTCGGGGTGCTCGACCCGGTCGACTTCGAGGAGGACGACGTGGTCGTGGTGGGCGGCGGCTGGTTGCCCAGCGCCTTGAGATACGCGATGACCTGCGGGCAGTCCGCGTTCACGTTCTGGTCGGACGCGACGTCCGCGCCGACCAGGGTCAGGTCGGCGTCGACCTGCTTCTGCGCGCTGAGCACCGCGTTCTGGCCGCTGGCCAGGCTCTTGGCCAGACCGGCGAGCTGCGCCGTTGCCGCCGAGTTGCCGCTGGGCTGGGTGGTGCTGGTCGACGTCTTCGTGGTCGCCGAGGTGGTGACCACGTTCTGACTGGCCTGGTCGCTGGCCAGCTTGGCCTGCGAAGTGGCCACTGTGGACTGAGCGGAACTGACCGAGGTGGCCAGGCTGGTGGTGTTCAGCTGGGCGAGGGTCTGGCCCGCGCTGATCTGCTGGCCCTGCTGCACGCTGACCGAGGCGACCTGACCGGCGACCGGAAAGGCAACGGTGGCCTCGGAAACCGGCTCGATCGTGCCGGTGGTGTTCAGCGTCGCGGTCACCGTCGCCGGGCCGGCCACCGCCATGCGGTAGGTGTCCGAAGTGGACCGAGTGGCCGCCCATGCGCCGACGCCGCCGCCGAGCGCGACCACCGCGACGCCGACGATGATCAGTACGCGGCGGGTCGGCCGCCAGCCACCGCGCCCACGGCGCTCAGCCATTGCTGCCGCCCCGGCCGAAGCCGCCGCGACCGAAGCCGGTGCTACAGCCGTTCGGGCCGGGCTTGCTGATGCCGATGGTCTTCGCGGTGACCGCACCGGTGTCGTCGGTCGAGCCGACGGCGGCGATGCAGTCACCGACCGCGAGCGCACTGGACGTCGCGCTCTCCACCTTGCTGTAGGTGGTCGAGGAGGTCACCGTGACCGTGGTGTCGGTCGCCGGGTTCTGGCCACGGGCCACGCTGTGCACGGTGAAACCGGTCGCGCTGACCGCGGTGACCGAGCCGAACGCGAAGCCGCCGAGGTTGCCGCGACCGGGGCCGTTGGTGCCGCTGGGCCGAGGCGTGCCGGAGGGCCGGTTCGGCCGGGAGGTCCCGCTGCCCTGTCCACCGCCCTGTCCACCACCGAAGCCGCCGCGACCACCGCCTGCCGTGCAGCCGTTCGCGCCGGCCTGGCTGATGTTCACCGCGGTCGCGGTGATCGGCGTGCCGGCCGCCGGCCTGGTGCTGCCGGTCGACGCGCTGGACGCGGTCACGCAGGAGCCGACGGTGACGTCCGCGAGGGTCGCGCTGACCGTGTCGGAGAACACGGTCGACGAGCTGAAGTTCACCGTGACCTGGCCGGTGCTCGGGTTCTGCACCTCAAGGCTGGTCGCGTTGACCGCGGCCGCGGTGCCGAACGCGCCGGGCGGAGTCTGCGGACCGGCGGCCGACGAGGTGGGCGGTGCCGCGGTGTTCGTGTTCGCGGCGGGCGTCGTTGCGCCGCCGCCGCAGGCGATCAGACCGACCGCGAGGGCACCGGCGATCAGCGCCAGGCCCGATCGCGCCCCGACCTGGCGGTACCGCCGTCGGGTCGACGCTGAACTGGTGTGCTGAGCGAGCATGAACGTGCTCCCGGTTGAGTGGTGGTTGGTCATTCGCTGCGGAGGGCGTCGATCGGGGCCAGCCGAGCGGCTCGGCTCGCCGGGTACACCCCGAACGCGATGCCGATGCAGATCGAGACGACGATCGCGCCGATGGTCGCGGTGGGGGAAATCGTGATGGTGGCCGAGATCAGGTGCGGCAGGACGATCGCGCCGACCACCCCCAGCAGCACGCCGAGCAGGCCGCCGGCCAGGCCGAGAATGCCGGCCTCGACCAGAAACTGGCGCCGGATGGCCGCCGGGTTGGCGCCGATCGCCTTGCGCAGACCGATTTCCCTGATCCGCTCGGTGACCGACACCAGCATGATGTTCATGACGCCGATACCGCCGACCAGCAGGGAGATCGCGGCGATGCCGGCGAGCAGCACGGTCAGCGTCTGGTCCACCGAGGTCGCCGTGGACAGCAGCGATTCCTGGCTGGTGATGGTGAAGTCCGCGCCGGTCGGCGTGGTGATGTGGTGCAGGTTGAGCAGTTCGTTGTCGGCCTCCTGGTAGGCGGCGGACAGCGTGTCGGAGGAGGTCGCCTCCAGGTAGATGGCCTGCACCGAGGTGCGGGTGGTGCCACCGAAGAGGCGGTCGGCGGCCGTGGAGATCGGCACCACGGCCTGATCGTCCTGGTTCTGCGCGGCCGACGAGCCCGCCGAGTTGAGCACGCCGATCACGGTGAACGGCGTGGTGCCGATGGTGACCTGCCGGCCGACCGGGTCGGCAGAGCCGAACAGCTGCTGCGCGGTGGTCAGGCCGAGCACGGTGACCGCGGCCTCGCTGGTGTTGTCCGCGTTGGTGATGAAGCGGCCTTCGGCCAGCGTGCGGGCCCGCACCGACAGCCAGTCCGGCGTGGTGCCGACGACCGAGGTCGTCCAGTTGGTCGCGCCGACCGCGAGCGCGGTGGAGCGGCTGGTGGTCGGGGCGACCGCGGCCACGTCGGGCGCGACGTCGTGCCCGGACAGCGCGGACGCGTCGTTCGCGGTCAGCGTGGACGCCGAGCCGAGCCCGCCGCGCACGCCCGATGTCGTGCTGCTGCCGGGCGAGACCACCAGCAGGTTGGTGCCCAGCGAGTTGATCTCGGAGGTGACCGTCGCCGCGGCGCCCTCACCGAGACCGACGGTCAGGATGACCGCCGCGATGCCGATGAGGATGCCGAGCATGGTCAGCCCGGAGCGCAGCCGGTGCGACCGGATCGCATCGAGGCTGGTGCGCAGCGTTTCCAACCAACTCAAGACAACACTCCGGTCAGCTTCTGGGTGTCGGACTCGATCAGCCCGTCGCGCAACCGCACGACACGGTCGGCGTGAGCGGCGACGTCTTCCTCATGGGTGATCAGGACGATGGTGTGGCCGGCCTTGTGCAGTTCGCCGAACACCTCGAGCACGTCGTTGGTGGCCTTGGTGTCCAGAGCGCCGGTCGGCTCGTCGGCCAGGATCATGGCCGGGCGGTTGACCAGCGCGCGGGCCAGCGCGACGCGGGACTGCTGGCCGCCGGACAGCTCGGTCGGCCGGTGCTGCACGCGGTCGCCGAGGCCGACGCGTTCCAACACCTCGATGGCCCGCGCCTTGCGATCGGTGCGGTCCACACCGGCGTAGCACAGCGGCAGTTCCACGTTGCGCCACGCGGTCAGCGAGGACAGCAGGTTGAACTGCTGGAACACGAAGCCGATGCGCTGGTTGCGGATCACCGCAAGCTCGGTCTCGGTCAGGTGCGAGACGTCCTGGCCGGCGAGGTGGTAGGTGCCGGTGGTGAGGACGTCCAGGCAACCGAGGATGTGCATGAGCGTGGACTTGCCGGACCCGGACGGGCCCATGATCGCCACGTACTCGCCGAGTTCGATGCGCAGCGAGACACCGCGCAGCGCTTCGACTTCCAGCGATCCGTTGCGGTAGACCTTGCGCAGGTCGGTGATGTCGATGACCGGGCCGAACCGCTGGGGAACGGCCGGCATGGGTGCGGTGATGTCGGCGGCCATGACTCAGCCACCCGCCCCGCCGCGGAACCCGGCACCGCCGCCACCACCGCCGCCACCGAGGCCGCCGCCTCCGCCCAAGCCACCACCGCCGAAGCCGGCACCGCCACCGCCGAAGCCGCCGCGTCCGGTCCCGCCGGTGCCACCGGTTCCCCCGGTGGTCGTGCCGGTCCTGGCCGGCGTGGCCGGGATCTGCACCTGCTGTCCCGCGGTGAGGCCGCTGAGCACCTGCGTCGAGCCGCCCTGGCTCATGCCGAGCGTGACGGTCTGGGTGGTGACGTTGTCGGTGTTGCCGGACTTCACGTAGACGACGGTCTTGCCGCCGACGTAGTGGATGGCCGAGCTGTCCACGACGAGGACGTTGCTCAGCTGCTTGACAATGATCGACACGGTCGCGCTGGCGCCGGCGTAGAGGCCGCTCGGGCTGCCGGTGACGCCGATGGTGACCGGGTAGCTCGGCACGCTGGCCGATCCGCTGGCCAGCAGCGCGACCGAGGAGACCGTGCCGTAGACCGGCTGGGTCGAGCCGTCCGCGATGATCACCGCCTGGTCACCGGTCTTCACCTGGCCGACCTCGGTGTCGTCGACGCTGGCGTTGACGATGTAGGAACCGTTGGAGATCAACACGATCTGCGCGCTGGACGAGCTGGTGCCGCTCGAACTCGACGAACCGCCGCTCGACGAACCGCCGCCACCGCCGCTCCCGCCGGCCCCACCGCCGCCGCCACTGCTGCCGCCGCTACCGCTGGAACCCGAGGACGAGGACGACGAGCCGGTCGAGCCGGTGGCGGAACTCCCGGCGGAGACCTGCTGGCCAACGGTGAGGTTCACGGCGGCGACGGTGCCGCTGATCGGCGCGGTCAGGGTCGCCTCGGACAGCGCGTTCTGCGCGTTGCTCGCCTGGTTCTGCGCTGCGGTCAGCGCGGCCTGGTCGGCGTTGACCTGGGTCGCGGAGGCACTGGCCGTCTGGTCGGAGTCCAGCCGCGACTGGTCGGAGGACACCGTCGCCTGCGCCTCGGCCACGGAGGCGGCCAGCGACGCCGAGTTGATCGTGGCGAGCGCGGTGCCCGCGCTGACCTGCTGGCCCACCGTCGCGGTGACGCCGGTGACCTGGCCGGACACCGCGAAGTTGAGGTCCTCCTGCTGGGCGGGCTCGATCGTGCCCGAGGAAGAGATGGTCTGCCGCAACGTCCGGCTGCTCACCGTGGTGAAGCTGGTGGTCGCCGCGCTCGCCGGTCGGGTGGCCACCCAGACCCCGATGCCCGCGCCGGCAACAACGACAACGGCAAGCACGATGATGATCACGCGCGACCTGGTGACCCGCACTCGGTGTTTCAACGACACGATCCTTCTTCCCTCACAGTGGGAGCGCGGTGATTGATGCTCCGAGCTTTGTGGGGGAAGCTGGCGATTGCCTGGATGAAATCTGGGAGTCAGCTGCGAACAGCACGCATCACGACAGCATTCATACAGCCCGCGTTCAGCCGATCACCGACCGTGTCAAGATCGGTGCGCTCGCGTGCTCGCTGCCCAACTGGACGGTAAGGCGCGACCGGCCGACCGGGCAAGAGCCACCAGCCCTTCGGGCGAAGGGCGGCTCAGTCTTCCAGGATCGGCGTCCCGTTGAAGATGCCGAGTTCCTCGCGGTAGAACTCGATCCCGACCCCGTTCGGGTCGCGAACGTAGAGGCTGTCCTCGACGCCGCGATCCGGCCCGAGGTACTCGACGCCCGCCGCGTCCAGCTTGGCCTTGATCTCGGCGAAGCGCTCCGCGGGCGTGGACAGCGCGATGTGCTGCACCGCGCCGATGGTCTCACTGAAGTCCGGGTGGTCGTGCCCTGGAAAGTCGAAGAACCCGAGCAGGTTGCGGTTGCCCATGTCGAAGAAGAAGTGGCTGGACCCGGCGTAGTCCCGGTTCTCCACCAACTCGACCAGCGGGCAGCCGAGGAACTCCTGGTAGAATACGATGGTCTGTTCGACGTCCCGGCAGATCAGCGCGACGTGGTGGAAGCCGCGCGTCGGTGTGTGCGAACGCGCCGCGCCGGTGCGCAGATACCGGTCACGGAGTTCGCCGCGTCGTTTCCTGATCGCGTCCAGTTCCTCGCCCTGTGGCTGTGGCATGAGAACCAGACTAGTTGAGCGCGCAACTCATAGCACGGCATCACCGCGCACCCGGTCGATGTAGCGGGCGTACCGGTGCCGCGCACCGAACTGCCAGGCGAACCGCGCGACCGCCGGCAGCATCATCATGAACTTCTCCGTCTCGGCCCGCGACGTCTCCTCCAGTAGCAGGCCGAACACGGTGAAACGCTGCCTTGCGGGCGCCTTCGCGGCCGCGATCTCGCCGAGCTTCTCCCATTCGGCCACGGTCATGCACTCCTGTGCGATCGGCAGGATCTGTTGCTCCTCCTCGTCGAGGTGTTCGACGAGGGAGTTCCTCAGCTGACGCAGGGTCGAGGACAGTTCCCCCGCGACCGAGGCCGCACCGGTACGTCGCCAGCGCGCCAGCAGCGTCTCCACGTTCGCCAGGTGTCCGGCCATCTGCTCGTGCTGGCGCTCCATCCGGTGCACGAGATCGGCCCGCACGCCGGCGCGCTCCAGCAGCATCGGCCACAGGTACTCGTCCTCGCTGCGATGATGATGGTGCAGCAGGCCGATCACCAGTTCCAGATGGTCGGCGATGCGCGCGGCGCGGCGGAGATCACCGGCCGGTGCCTGCAGAATCAGGTCCGCGGCCTGCCGGAACTCGCGGCGGAAAACCCGGTGCACGACGACCATGTCGCGGGTATCCGGTTTCTCCGGCGCTTGTGGACCGGCGGCCATTGATGTTCTCGTGTTCATGCCGCATCACGATGTGCGGCCGAACGGGTGATTGTCCAGCCGAAGTCCGTTGACCGGAAAGGCGGAAACCATGGGCTACGACGTCGATGCGCTGCGCGCTCGATTCCCCGCGCTGGCGAGCGGGACCGCGCACTTCGACGGGCCGGGCGGCTCGCAGGTGCCGGACGTGGTCGCGGACGCGGTACACGCGACCCTGGTCTCCTCGATCGCCAATCGGGGCCGGGTCACCGCGGCCGAGCGCCGCGCCGACGACGTCGTGCGGGCGGCCCGGTCGGCCATGGCCGACCTGCTGCGCGCCGACGAGCGCGGCATCGTGTTCGGCCGCAGCATGACGCAGCTGACCTACGATTTCGCCCGCACCCTGGCGAAAACCTGGCGCCCCGGCGACAACGTGGTGGTCACCCGGCTCGACCACGACGCGAACATCCGTCCCTGGGTGCAGGCCGCGACCGCGGTCGGCGCGGCGGTGCGCTGGGCCGAGTTCGACCCGTCGACCGCCGAGTTGACCGTCGCCGACGTCGCGACCGTGCTCGACGAGCGGACCAGGCTGGTCGCGGTGACCGGCGCGGCCAACCTGATCGGCACCCGCCCGCCCATCGCGGAGATCGCCGAACTCGCGCACGAAGCCGGCGCACTGTGCTATGTGGACGGTGTGCATCTGACCGCGCACGCGGCCGTGGAGGCGACGCCGTTCGACTTCTTCGCCTGCTCGCCCTACAAGTTCCTCGGCCCGCACTGCGGCGTACTGGCCGGCAAACCCGACGTGCTCGCCGATCTGCACCCGGACAAGCTGCTGCCCGCGACCGAGGAGATCCCGGACCGCTTCGAGTTCGGCACCCTCCCCTACGAACTGCTCGCCGGCACGACCGCCGCCGTCGACCTGATCGCCTCGCTTGGCACCGGCGCCGACCGCCGCGCCCGAATCGTCGCCGGGATGACGTCGGTGGCCGAACACGAGGATCGCCTGCGGCACCGGGTCGAGGCACACCTGGCCGAACTGCCCGGCGCGGTCTGCCATTCCCGCGCGAAGGACCGCACGCCGACGCTGCTCGTCACGTTCGCCGGACAGTCCACATCGGACGCTCATCGGTTCCTCGCCGAGCGGAACATCAACGCGCCGGCCGGCTCGTTCTACGCGGTGGAGGCGTCCCGGCGGCTCGGCCTCGGCGACACCGGCGGCCTGCGCATCGGCATCGCCCCGTACACCGACGATGCCGAGATCGACCGGCTGATCGCCGGTTTGACCGAATTCGTCGGCGCCGCAAGCTAGCGTGCACACCATGACCCAGCACGAAATGACCCTGCACGAAGTGCTGCAAGCCCGCGTCGAGGACGGCACCGTGCCCGGCGCGGTCGGCCTGATCGCCAACGGGGAGGACGTCGAGGTGGCCGCGGTCGGCTCGGTGGACTTCGCCGGCACCGCGCCGATGACCGACGACTCGATCTTTCGCATCGCCTCGATCACCAAACCGATCGCTGCGGCTGCGGTGCTCATCCTGCTGGACGAGGGTCGCGTCGCGCTCGATGATCCAGTCTCCCGCTGGCTGCCCGAACTCGCCGCGCTGTCGGTCGTGCGCGATCCGGCCGGTCCGGTCGACGACGTGGTGCCGGCCAACCGCCCGATCACCGTGTTCGACCTGCTGACGTTCCGCACCGGCTACGGCTTCCCCGAGGACTTCAGCATCGCCGCGGCCATGAAACTGTTCGCCGAGGTGCACCACTCCGACCCGCGCGACCCGAGCACCTACCCCGACCCGAGCACCTGGCTGGCCAATCTGGCGCGGGTGCCCATGGTCGCCCAGCCCGGCGAGACCTGGCTGTACAACACGTCATCGGACATCCAGGGCGCGCTGGTCAGCAGGGTCACCGGCGAGAGCTTCGCGGACTTCCTGGCCGAGCGGATCTTCGACCCGCTGGGCATGGCGGACACCGGGTTCACCATCGCACTGGAGAAGATGGACCGGTTCACCACCGCCTACCAGCACGGCCAGGACGGCGCACTCGAGGTGTTCGAGGCGCCGCCCGGCCACTGGGACACCGTGCCGCCGTTCCAGTCCGGCGCGGGCGGCCTGGCCTCGACCGCCGGGGACTGGTTCCGGTTCGGCCGGATGCTGCTCGCCGGAGGTGGCAAGATCCTCTCCGCGGAGTCCGTCCGCCTGATGACCACCGATCACCTGACGCAGGCGCAGCGCGAGGCGAGCGCGCTGTTCCTGGAGGGACAGGGCTGGGGCTTCGGCGGCTCGGTCGACATCGCCGCGATCGATCCGTGGAACGTGCCGGGCCGCTACGGCTGGGTGGGCGGCACCGGCACCTCCGCGCACGTCGTCCCGTCGCGGAACCGGGTCGAGGTGCTGATGACCCAGGTCGGCATGACCAGCCCGGCGCCGCTGCCGATCATGCGCGAGTTCTGGCGCTACGCGGCGGGCGCGTCGCGGGCGTGATGCCCGACAAGGCAGAATGCACGCCCGTGACCACCACCAGCCAACCGAACATCCATCTGAAGATCGCCGATGAACTCGGGGTGCGCGAAGGCCAGGTGAAGGCGGCCGTCGAGCTGTTGGACGGTGGGTCGACCGTGCCGTTCATCGCCCGGTACCGCAAGGAGGTGACCGGCACCCTCGACGACGCGCAGCTGCGCACGCTGGAGGAGCGCCTGCACTACCTGCGCGAGATGGAGGAGCGCCGCGTCGCGATCCTCGAGTCGATCGACTCCCAGGGCAAGCTCGACGACGCGCTGCGCGCGCAGATCATGGCCGCCGACTCCAAGGCCCGCCTGGAGGACATCTACCTCCCGTACAAGCCGAAGCGGCGCACCAAGGCGCAGATCGCCAGGGAGGCCGGGCTCGAACCGCTGGCCGACGGCCTGCTCACCGACCCGACCGTGGACCCGCAGGCGGCGGGCGCCGCGTTCGTCAACGAGGAGGCAGGCGTCCCGGACACCGCCGCGGCGCTGGAGGGCGCGCGGGCGATCCTGGTCGAGCGCTTCGCCGAGGACGCGGACCTGGTCGGCTCGCTGCGTGAGCAGATGTGGTCGCGCGGTCGGCTGACCGCCAAGGTCCGCGAGGGCAAGGAGACCGACGGCGCCAAGTTCGCCGACTACTTCGACTTCTCCGAGCCGTTCACCACCCTCCCCTCCCACCGCGTGCTGGCCATGTTCCGGGGTGAGAAGGAGGAGGTCCTCGACCTCACCGCCGACCCGGAGGAAGCACCCGCCGATCCGGACGCGCCGCCGGTGCGCAGCAAATACGAGATAGAGATCGCCGCCCGGTTCAACGTGAGCGATCAGGGCCGCGCGGCCGACAAGTGGCTGGGCGACACGGTGCGCTGGGCCTGGCGGACCCGCATCCTGGTCCGGCTCGGCATCGATCTGCGCACCCGGCTGCGCCAGGACGCCGAGGACGAGGCCGTGCGGGTGTTCGCGACCAACCTGCGCGACCTGCTGCTCGCCGCGCCCGCGGGCGCCCGCGCGACCATGGGCCTCGACCCGGGCTTCCGCACCGGGGTGAAGGTCGCGGTGGTGGACGGGAACGGCAAGGTGGTCGCGACCACCGCGATCTACCCGCACCAGCCGCAGAACCGCTGGGACGAGTCGCTGCACACGCTGGAGAAGCTGGCCCGCGAGCACAACGTGGACCTGATCTCGATCGGCAACGGCACCGCGTCCCGCGAGACCGACAAGCTGGCAGGCGACCTGATCAAGGCGCACCCGGACCTGACGGTGACCAAGGTCGTGGTGTCCGAAGCCGGCGCGTCGGTCTACTCGGCGTCGCCGTACGCGTCGCGCGAGTTCCCGGACATGGACGTGTCGCTGCGCGGCGCCGTGTCCATCGCGCGCCGGTTGCAGGATCCGCTCGCCGAACTGGTGAAGATCGACCCGAAGTCGATCGGCGTCGGCCAGTACCAGCACGACCTGTCCGAGGTGAAGCTGTCGCGTTCGCTGGACGCGGTGGTCGAGGACTGCGTGAACTCGGTCGGCGTCGACCTGAACACCGCGTCCGCGCCGCTGCTGCGCCGGGTGTCCGGCATCAGCGAGGGGTTGGCCGAGAACATCGTCACCCACCGCGATTCGCACGGCTCGTTCCGCTCGCGCAGCGCGCTCAAGGAGGTGCCCCGGCTGGGGCCGAAGGCGTTCGAGCAGTGCGCGGGCTTCCTGCGCATCCCGGACGGCGACGACCCGCTGGACGCGTCCAGCGTGCACCCGGAGGCGTACCCGGTGGTACGCGAGATCGTGACGACCACCAAGACCGACATCCGCGAGCTGATCGGCAACAAGAAGGTTCTGGCCACGGTCAAGCCTGCCGAGTTCGTCAGCGACACCTTCGGTCTGCCGACCATCACCGACATCCTCACCGAACTCGACAAGCCCGGCCGCGACCCGCGCCCCGAGTTCAAGACCGCGACCTTCGCCGACGGCGTGGAGAAGATCGGCGACCTCAAGGCCGGCATGGTGCTGGAGGGCGTGGTCACCAACGTGGCCGCGTTCGGCGCGTTCGTGGACATCGGCGTGCACTGCGACGGCCTGGTGCACGTGTCGGCAATGTCCCGCAACTTCGTCAAGGACCCCCGGGAGGTCGCCAAGTCCGGCGATATCGTCCGGGTGAAAGTCCTGGACGTGGACGTGCCGCGCAAGCGGATCTCGCTAACGTTGCGGCTCGACGACGACGCGACCCCGCAGCAGGGCCAGGGCGACAACCGCGACCGGGCCGAGAACAACCGGCGGGACGGCGGCAATCGCCGGGACCGCAACGCAGGCGGCAAACAGGGCGGTGGCCGCCAGGGCGGTCAGCGCAACAGCCCGCCACCCAGCGGATCCATGGCCGACGCGCTGCGCCGCGCGGGCTTCGGCCGCTGAGCGACATCGAATCGGCCGGAAAGGGCTGACATGGCAGCAGAACAAACCCCGGCCGGTTCGCTGGACCTGCCACCGAGCTTCGCGCAACGCATCCGGCGGGGCTCGGTGGCCATGGGCACCAACCTGATCGTGGCCGCCGTCATACTGGGCGGCGGCTCGATCGTCGAGGCCACCTTCAGCTCCGGCGGCACCGGCCCGAACCGGGCCTGGGTGATCTACTTCGGCCTACTGCCCGCCCTGCTGATGATCGGCCTCGCCCGGCAGATGCTGCGCGTCCGGCGCTGCCTGGAGGGCGACAGCCTGAACCTCGCCGCGGTCGAGGCCCTGCGGCCGACGCTGCGACTGTGGTGGATCATGGTGGTGGTCGCGGCGCTGGTGGCCATCGTGCTGATCATGGTGCTGGATTTCCTGGCCCACACCAACACGTCCGGCTCGGCCATTCTCGGCGCGCTGTTCCCGTTCCTGGCCGCGGTCGTCGCGAACACGAGCTACGGCACCAGCAAGAGCTGGCTGAACACCAAGGTCAACTGACCCTAGCCAGGGGCGACGCGCGCGGTCGCGGCCTGGGCCGGTGGGCGAACCCGCGCGAGTTCGATCAGCAGTTCCGCCGTGTCCGCGTCGATGACCAGGGTCGTGACCAGACCGGAGCGCAGCACCGCGTCGATGGCCGTCGCCTTGGCCGGCCCGCCGGCCAAGGCGATCACCTCGGGTACCCGGCGCAGCTGCTCGGTCTCGATGGCGAGCACGTAGTGCGCGAGGCCGGTGCTCAGCGCGCGCCCGTTCGCGTCGAACAGCCGCGCGGCCATCTCGGCGGTGACGCCGTGCTGGCCGAGCCCGTCCCGCGCCTTCGGGTCGAGCACGTCGTAGACGGTCGAGAGGCCCTTCTGCCAGCCGCCGATCGCGACGACCGCAGTGGTGATCCGGTCGAAATGCTCGAACGCGTCGGCCACGCCCGGCTGTTTGCGCAGTGTCTCGGCGGTGCGCCGGTCGGGCAGGACGAGCGGGGCGTAGATCGGATAGCCGCTGCCGCCGGCGAGCCGGGCCGCCCTGCTCACGGTTTCCACCGAGCTGTCGTGCAGATCCATCCGCGAGTAGACGCCGCAGAGCTGCACAATTGAGCACGGCGCGAGCCGGTGCAGCGACGCGACCATCGCGTTGACGGTCCGGCCCCAGGCGAGGCCGAGCACGTCGTCCGAGGTGATCGTCTCGGTGAGCAACTCGGCCGCCATCACGCCGAGGCGCCTGCGCAGCCCGAGCACCGGATCCCCGCCGGAGGACTCCGGCTGGCGTTGCAGCACCAGCGCCCGGTGCAGCCCGTACGCGCGCCGCAGCTCACCGGAAAGGTCCAGGTCAAGCGGGTCGGGCAGGCTGATCCGCACCTCGATCAGGCCGCGTTCCAGCGCGGCGTCGAGCAGCCGCGCGACCTTGAACCGGCTGATGCCGAACTCGTCGGCGATCTGCACCTTGGTCCGCCCGTCCAGGTGGAAGCGGCGGGCGATGGAGGCGGCCAGCATGTTCTGGGCCGGGCCCCAATCACTCGCCATCTCGGCCGATTCAGCGCTCATATGAGCAAATAATAGCGCATTGGCGCTCAAACGGTTGACCCTTTCCTTGCGAAGTTCTTCAATTACCAGCTGTCAGCCCCTAATGTGACCAGCCGATGTCGCTCTGATGAGCGTCACATGACGAGCAGGTGGTTTGATGCGTGCGGCGATCGTGGACAAACCCGGTTCCATCCGAGTCGGTGAGGTACCAGATCCCGTTGCCGGCGATGGCCAACTGGTCATCAAGGTGGGCGCCTGCGGCATCTGCGGCACCGACCTGCACATCGCCGACGGCGAGTTCCCGCCGACCCCCTATCCGATCGTGCCCGGCCACGAGTTCGCCGGGGAGATCGTGGAGATCGGCAAGAACGCGCCACCGGAGTGGCGGGTCGGCGACCGGGTCGCGGTCGACCCCTCGCTGTTCTGTGGCCACTGTGGACCGTGCCGCTCCGGCCACGGAAACCTCTGCGAAAACTGGAATGCCACCGGCGACACCGTCGACGGCGCGTTCGCCGAGTTCGTCGCGGTGCCCGCGGCCAACGCCTACCACCTGCCGGATTCCCTTGACTGGCAACAGGGCGCGCTGGTCGAACCGGTCTCCTGCGCCGTGCACGGCGTGCGGCGCATCGGCGTCGAGGCGGGCGAACGGTTCCTGATCGTCGGCGCCGGCACGATGGGCCTGCTCATGCAGCAGCTCCTGCAACGCGGCGGCGCCTCGGTGACCATGGTCGACCGCAACGCGGCCCGCCTCCCGCGCGCCACCGAACTCGGCGCGGACGCGGTCGCCACGGACACCGCTCAGCTGAGCGGCGAGCGGTTCGACGCCGCCGTGGACTGCACCGGCGTACCGGCGGCCATGGAGGCCGCGTTCAACTCGATCCGCCGAGGCGGCCGGCTGCTGATCTTCGGCGTCGCGCCCGGCGACGCCCACGTGAACTTCTCCCCGTTCCGCATCTACAACGACGAGCTGACCATC
Organism: Pseudonocardiaceae bacterium; assembly: GCA_035948315.1. Taxonomy (GTDB): domain Bacteria; phylum Actinomycetota; class Actinomycetes; order Mycobacteriales; family Pseudonocardiaceae; genus CAJCJE01. The sequence goes on from DASZJG010000073.1 coordinate 189,629, forward strand.
GTCGGCTCCATGGCGGTGCTGCACAGTTACGGCGCCGCGCTGAACCTGGTCGCGAACGGCGCGATCAACACGGCCGCCCTGCTCACCGACACCCTGCCGCTCAGCGACTTCCCCAAGGCGCTGGAACTGATGCGCAGCGGCGCCGGGCTCAAGGTGCAGGTGCTGCCGAACGCCGAACAGGAGGGCTGAGGTGTTCCGCCGAATCACTCCCCCATGGCGCGCCGCCACCGTCGCGGTCACCGCGGCACTCACCCTGGCAGGCTGCGCAGGCGCCGGGTCGCTCGGCGACAACGGCCAGACATTGGTCGTGGCCATCGTGTCGAACTCGCAGATGACCGACGCGGTCAAGCTGTCCAGCCAGTTCGAGCAGCAGCACCCGGACATCCACCTGAAGTTCGTGACGCTGCCGGAGAACCAGGCCCGCGCCGAGATCACCGCAGCGGTGGCGACCGGCAGCGGCGAGTTCGATGTCGTGATGATCAGCAACTACGAGACGCCGCAGTGGGCGCAGAACGGTTGGCTGACCAACCTCGAGCCCTACATGGCCAAGACACCCGGCTATGACGAGAACGACTTCATCCCGAGCATCCGCCAGTCGTTGTCCTACCAGGGCTCGATGTACTCGGTGCCCTTCTACGGCGAGTCGTCGTTCCTGGTCTACCGCAAGGACCTGTTCGCCAACGCCGGCCTGACCATGCCGGCGCACCCGACCTGGCAGCAGGTGGCCGGCTTCGCGCAGAAGCTCAACGATCCGAGCAAGGGCATCTCCGGGATCTGCCTGCGCGGCGACCCGGGCTGGGGCGAGAGCCTCGCGCCGCTGGACACGCTGGTCAACACCTGGGGCGGTCGCTGGTTCGACAAGGACTGGAACGCCCAGCTCACCTCGGCCCCGTTCGAGCAGGCCACCAACTTCTACGTCAACCTGATCCGCCAGTACGGCGAGGTCGGCGCGTCCAGCGCGGGCTTCTCCGAGTGCGGCACCGACTACTCGCAGGGCAAGACCGCGATGTGGTACGACGCCACCTCGATGACCGGCACGACCGAGGACCCGACCAGCAGCAAGGTCGTCGGCCTCAACGGCTACGCGCAGGCTCCGGTAGTGAATACCAAGGCCAGCGGCTGGCTCTACACCTGGTCGCTCGGGATTCCGCAGACCGCGCCGAACAAGGACGCCGCCTGGGACTTCATGTCCTGGATGACCGACAAGCAGTACATGAGCCTGGTCGGCAACGCCGATGGCTGGAGCCAGGTCCCGCCCGGCAGCCGTCTCTCGACGTACCAGATTCCGCAGTACGCCAAGGCCGCCCAGGCATACGCGAAGCCGACGCTGGACGCGATCAACGCGGCGACGCAGACAAACACCATGACCGAGCCGGTGCCCTACTACGGCCTCCAGTTCGTCGGCATCCCCGAGTTCCAGGACCTCGGCACCCGGGTCAGCGACCAGATATCCGCCGCGGTCGCGGGCCAGGAAACCGTGAGTTCGGCGCTGCAACAGTCCCAGCAGTACGCCCAGACCGTTGGCGACACATATCGGAGCAAGCCATGACAACGGTGCCAGCCCCGTCTCCAGTGATCACCGCGCCCGATGTCCGCACCGGCAAGGCCGTGACGCCGAAGGCGAGCCACGCCTGGCGCAGGCGCGCGCCGCTGCTGCCCGCGCTGATCTTCACGATAGCCGTCACCCAGATCCCGTTCCTGCTGACGCTGTTCTACTCGACGCAGTCCTGGAACCTGGTCCGACCGGGCTCGCGCCACTTCGTGGGCCTGTCCAACTACCTGGACGTGCTCACCGACGGCGAGTTCCGCGGCGCGCTGCTCAACACCGTGGTGCTGACCGTGGCCGCGGTACTGATCGCGCTCGTGCTCGGCCTGTGTCTGGCACTGCTGCTCGACCGTTCGTTCCGCGGCCGCGGCTTTGTGCGCACACTGATCATCACGCCGTTCCTGATCATGCCGGCGGCGGGCGCACTGCTGTGGAAGACCACGATGTTCGACCCGACCTACGGTCTGCTCGACTTCGTGCTGCGCCCCTTCGGCATCGGCCACTTCGACTGGCTGGCGTCGTTCCCGCTCGGCTCGGTGATCATCGAGATCATCTGGCAGTGGACGCCGTTCATGACCCTGCTGATCCTGGCCGGGTTGCAGTCGCAGTCCAAGGAAGTGCTGGAGGCCGCGCAGGTCGACGGCGCCGGCCGCTGGCGCACGTTCGCGTCGATCACGCTGCCGCAGCTGACCCGCTACCTGCAACTGGCCGTGCTGCTCGGCGCGATCTACATCGTGAACAGCTTCGACGCGGTCTACCTGATGACGCAGGGCGGGCCGGGCACGGCCAGCGCCAACCTGCCCTTCTACATCTACCAGCGCGCGTTCGAAGGCTTCGACGTCGGCCAGGCCGCGGCCATGGGTGTCGTGGTCGTCATCCTGACCATGATCGTCGCCACGTTCGCGCTGCGCCTGATGTTCCGCACCTTCGAGGTGAGCAGCGGAAAGGGGTCGAAGAAATGACCGCGCCAGCTTTGACCGGCCGACGGGGCAACAGGGCGGGCCGCTCCGCCCTCACCACGGTCACCTGGATCATCGCCATTCTGTTCGTGTTCCCGGTGTTGTGGATGATCCTGACCTCGTTCAAGACCGAGGGCGACGCCTACACCGACCCGCCGAGGATCATCTTCGGCCCGACGCTGACCGAGATCCGCAACATCCTGGACGCCGGTTTCTGGCCGTATCTCGGCAATTCCGCGTTCGTCACGATCCTGTCCACGCTGATCGTGCTCATCCTCGGCGTGCCGGCGGCGTACGCGCTCTCGCTCGCGCCGGTCAGGGGAACGAGCAACGCGCTCGGCTTCTTCCTGTCGACCAAGATGCTGCCGATCGTGGCCGCGATCATCCCGCTGTACATCATCGCCAACGACATCCATCTGCTGGACAGCGTCTGGGCGTTGGTCATCCTGTACACCGCGATGAACCTGCCGCTGGCGATCTGGATGATGCGCTCGTTCTTCCTGGAAGTCCCCAAGGAAATGATGGAAGCGGGCCAGATCGACGGCGCGAAGCTACCCCGGCTGCTGCGCAGCATCGTGCTCCCGGTCGTCGCGCCCGGCGTGGCGGCAACGGCGCTGATCTGCGTGATCTTCTCCTGGACCGAGTTCTTCTACGCGGTCAACCTGACCTCGGCGCGCGCCGGCACCGTGCCGGTGTTCCTGGTCGGATTCATCAGCAGTGAGGGCCTGTACTGGGCCCAACTGGCGGCGGGCGCGTTCCTCGCCTCGCTGCCGGTCATGATCGTCGGCTGGTTCGCGCAGAACCACCTGGTCCGCGGCCTGTCCATGGGTGCGGTGAAGTAACGGAGGTTTTCGGACAATGGCTGAAGTGACCTACGACAACGCGTCCCGCGTCTACCCCGGCTCCCCGCCGGTCCGCGCGGTGGACGGCCTCGACCTGGACGTCAACGATGGCGAGTTCCTGGTGTTGGTCGGCCCGTCGGGCTCCGGCAAGTCCACCGCCCTGCGCATGCTCGCCGGACTCGAGGACGTCGACGAGGGCTCCATCTCCATCGGCGGCCGTGACGTCACCAACGTCCAACCCAAAGAC
>DASZJG010000074.1:0-11530 GCA_035948315.1 Pseudonocardiaceae bacterium
CCTGCGGTGTCACGTCCTCGCCGCTGGTCATCAGCGCGTGCAGGTCGCGGAAGTACTGCACGTACCGGTCCGGGGTGAACGTGTTGACCATGACCAGCGGCTCGTCGCCCGGGTTGGCGAAGGTGTGCGGCGCGCCCGGCGGCACCATCACCAGCGTGCCGGGCGGCGCCTCGTACACGGTCTGGCCGACGGTGAACCGCGCGGTGCCGGACACCACGTAGAACCCCTCGTCGTGCTCGGCATGGCGATGCTGGATCGGCCCCTCGCTGTGCGGGGCGAGGGTGACCTCGGCGATGCCGATCCGGTGCGCGGTCGTGCCACCGTCCTCCATGATCCGGATGGTGGCCGGTCCGAGGTTGATGACCTCACCGTCGGCGGGGGTGGCGACCGAGACGTCGTTCATCGTGACTCCTTCGTGAGAGTTTGCTGTCACGATGCTAGTATGGCGTCATGTCGAACGGTCGCGTCAACCAGAAACTGCGGACCCGCAACGAGATCCTCAGGGCCGCCGTCGACCTGATCCGCACCGGTCGGGACGTGACCATGCCGGAGATCGCCAAGGCCGCGCTGGTGTCCGAGGCGACCGCCTACCGGCACTTTCCGGACCTGGCCACGCTGCTGGCCGAGGCCATGGCGGGCCAGATGCCGGCCAAGGCGCTGGCCGGCCTCGAATCGACCGATCCGGTCGAGCGGACCGCGATCGCGACCGAGCGCCTGCTCCGCCACGTGCTCACCTACCAGGGCTCGGTCCGCGCGATGATCGCCGCGACCATCACCAAGCCCGCGACCGCGCGCACCCGCCCCGGCCTGCGCTTCGGCCTGATCGACGAGGCACTCGACCCGCTCACCGACACCCTCGCGCCCGAAGCCCTCGCCCAGCTCAAGAACGATCTGGCGATCGTGGTCAGCGCCGAGGCATTGTTCAACCTGACCGACCTCTGCGGCCTCACGCCGGAGGCCGCGATCGCCAGCGCCGTGCACACCGCGACCACCCTCACCAGGGCCGCACTGTCGAGCTGATCCTCGTGCCGAGCTAGTCCTCGTGCGGGGCTAATCCTCATGCCGAACTGAACCTCGCGCCGAGCTAGTCCTCGTGCAGGTGGCGCAGCGCGGTGGCCAGGTCGATGTCGAAGTCGTCCTGGTCGGCCGCCCAGCGCGCCATCACCTCGGCCGACCCGGTGGCCAGCGCGTCCGGCAGGCCAAGCATCCGCGCGGTCTCGGCGACCTCGATCATCTCCGGCGCCCATCGCCAGGCCCGCGCCGCCGCGCTGGGCAGGTAGTCGGGCTCCATCAGCGCGTTGTCGCCGAGTTCGGTCGCCTCCTTGAGCAGTTGCTCGGTCACGCCGTAGTCGCCCGCGATCGCGTGGCTGACCGCGGCCAGCGCCCGCGACGTCTTCTGGAACGACCCGAACGCCATCTTCAGCGCGCTCGCCTGCCCGAGTCGCGCCCCCAACGACACCGGTTCGGCAGTGCTGCCGGCCAACAACCCGCGTACCAGTTCGACCGCGTCGGCGGGACCGGAGAGATACATCCGCGCCCGCGCGGTCGCGCTCGGCGGTGGTCCGATGATCGAGGCGTCCACGACGGTCGCGTCGAGCCGTTCGCCGATCGCGACCATCCGATGTGGACTGATCGCGTTCGCCTCGACAAAGATCCCGGTATAACCAGCGATCTGATCGGCGACCTCCTCGGCGGCGGCAGGCGGACAGATCGAGAACACGACATCGCAGGCCGTCAACAACTCGCCGATGCTGTCCACCGCGACCAGTCCGGCCTGCTCGGCCCGTCGCGCCGATCCGGCCGAGCGCCCGACCGGACACCACACCACCCGATGCCCGCGCGCGATCAACTGCGCCGCGATCGCCGACCCCATCCGGCCCGGATGCAGCAGCCCCACCGTCAAACCAGTCAAATCAGCCACATGCGGAGCCTAGTTAACCTAGGGTTCGGTGCATGGTGTTCCTGGTGACCGGATCGACCGGAAACGTCGGCAGCGAAGTGGTCGACGCACTGCTGGCAGGCCGCCACGAAGTCCGCGCCCTCGTTCGTGGCGATCGTCCGGCGGGCTTGCCGGCAGCCGCCCAAGCCGTGCGCGGCGACCTCAACGACCCGTCGACCCTCGCCGACGCGCTGACCGGTGCCGAGGGCCTGTTCCTGCTGCCCGGCTACGCCGACATGGCAGGCGTCGCCGCCCAGGCGAAAGCGGCGGGCGTGGCGCGGATCGTGCTGCTCTCCGGCAGTTCTGCGGGCGGCGCCGACACCACGAACGCGGTCAGCGCCTACATGAACCGCTCGGAGGCGGCCGTGCGCGACTCCGGCGTCGCGTGGACGATGCTGCGGCCCTACGGCTTCATGTCCAACGCGCTGCGCTGGCTGGACCAGCTCAACGCGGGCGACGTCGTCCGCGAACCGTTCGCGTCCGTGCCCATCGCCGTGATCGACCCCTTCGACATCGCCGCCGTCGCCGTCGCGGCGCTCACCGCACCCGAACACGCCGGCCAGACGTATGTCCTCAGTGGACCCGAATCGACCCTGCCCGCCGACCGGCTGCGCATCCTCGCCGACCTCCTCGGCCGCGACCTCCGCCTCGACCCGCTGTCCGACGACGAGGCCCGCGCCACGATGACCGCGCAGATGCCCGTCGAGTACGTGGACGCGTTCTTCAGCTTCTACGTCGACGGCACCCTCGACGAATCCCGACCGCAGCCCACCGTCGAACGCGTCCTCGGCCGCGCCCCGCGCACCTTCCGCGACTGGGCCACCGCCCACGCCGACGCGTTCCGCTGACCACCTCAGAGGAAAACGCGGGCGATCTCCAGCCATGTGCTCGCGTCCGCGCCGTCGGCGGTGAGGTCGGTCTCGGTCAGGGACCTGCGATGGGTGACCCGAAGGCAGAAGTCGAGCGCACTGCCCTGCACCCGCTGCTCGGCATCGTCCGGGCCCCACGCCCAGATCTCGCCGCCGGGCCCCGTCAACTCGACCCGGAACGGCTCCGCTGGCAGCGGCAGCTGGGCGGCGTAGAACGACAGCTCTCGTCCCACCACGCCCAACGCGGCCACGTGCCGGAGCCGGCCGGTCGGACGGTGTGCGACACCGAGTGCGTCGAAAACGTCCTGCCCGTGCGCCCAGGTTTCCATCAGGCGAAGCGGCACCATGAGCGTCGCGGTCGCCTGCGAGCCGAACCACGGAAACGCCTGGTCCAGCGGAATGTCACGCAGCGTTGCGGCCAACTCGGCCCGACCGGCGCGCCATTGCTCCAGCAGCACCGATCGCGGCTTGGCCGCTCCCTGCGCCGCGTCCAGATCGGCGCCTTCGCTTCCGGCCGCCTCGGCGCGCTCGCGCACCGCGTCGAACGCGTCCGGTGTGCGCATCGCGATCAGCACGTTCGCGTCGGCCACGGCGAGATGCGCGATCTGGTGGGCGACCGTCCATCCCGCTGCCGGCGTCGGCGCGGTCCAGTCGGCGTGCGCGGACACCAGGGCGTCCAACTCATCCCCTTCGGCCACCAGGTCGGGCAGCACGAGCGCGCGATCAACGCCGGACAGGTCAAGGCCGTAATCCAACACGGCGCCACGCTACCCAGTGTGATCTGGGTCCGGAGCACGGCTGTCGGTCGCCGCGTTCGGCGCGGCGACCGCTAGCCTCACTGCGTCAGTCGTCGCAGGTGGGTGGAGGAGTCGCGTGGTGGGACGGTCCGTGCTGGTGACCGGTGGCAACCGAGGCATCGGCCTCGCCATCGCCAAGGCTTTCGCGGCGCAGGGCGACAAGGTCGCGGTCACGCATCGTGGCTCAGGTGCGCCGGAGGGGCTGTTCGGCGTGCAGTGCGACGTGACCGACAACGCGCAGGTGGACGCGGCGTTCGCCGAGGTCGAGAAGGTGAACGGGCCGGTCGAGGTGCTGGTGTCCAACGCTGGCATGACCGACGACACGCTGCTCATGCGGATGAGCGAGGAGCAGTTCACCCGCGTCGTGGACGCGAACCTGACCGGTGCGTACCGAGTGGCCAAGCGCGCCTGCCGGGCCATGCTGCGCGCCCGATGGGGCCGAATGATCTTCATCTCGTCGGTGGTCGGGTTCACCGGCGGCCCCGGCCAGATCAACTACGCGGCGAGCAAGGCCGGCCTGCTCGGCGTCGCGCGGTCGCTGACCCGCGAACTCGGCTCCCGCAACATCACCGCCAACCTGGTCGCGCCCGGTTTCATCGAGACCGACATGACCGACGTGCTGCCCGACGAGGTCAAGGCGGCCATGCTGGCCTCGACCCCGGCCGGCCGCTACGGCAAGCCCGAGGACATCGCGGCCGCCGTCACCTTCCTCGCCTCCGACGCCGCGAGCTACATCACCGGCGCTGTGCTGCCGGTCGACGGCGGCGTCAGCATGGGCCTGTAGCACCACAAACCCCGAACCCGACCGACCATCGAACTTGGAGGACCCCCAGGTGCCCGGACTGCTTGAGGGCAAGCGACTGCTCATCACCGGCGTGATCACCGACTCGTCGATCGCCTTCCACGCCGCCAGGGTGGCCCAGGAAGAGGGCGCGAAGGTGGTCCTCACCGGCTTCGGCCGGATGAGCCTCGTCGAACGGATCGCCAAGCGGCTCCCCGAAGACGCGCCGGTCATCGAACTCGACGTGACCAACCCGGAGCACCTTGCCGCGCTGCCCGACAAGGTCCGCGAACACGTGGACGGCATCGACGGCGTGCTGCACTCGATCGCCTACGGCCCGCCCAGCACGCTCGGCGCCGACTTCCTGGACGCGCCGTGGGAGGACGTGGCCACCGCGGTGCAGGTGTCCGCCTACTCGCTCAAGTCGCTCGCGGTCGCCCTGCTGCCGCTGCTCAGCCAGGGCAGTTCGATCGTCGGCATGGACTTCGACGCGCGCGTCGCCTGGCCCGCCTACAACTGGATGGGCGTTGCCAAGGCGTCCCTGGAGTCCGTCACCCGCTACCTCGCCCGCGACCTCGGCGCCCGCGGCATCCGCGTCAACCTGTGCGCGGCAGGTCCGGTGCGCACCATGGCCGCCAAGTCGATCCCGGGCTTCAGTTCGCTGGAGTCGGCCTGGACCGACCGCGCGCCGCTGGGCTGGGACCTGACCGACGCGACCCCGGTGGCCAGGTCGATCTGCGTGATGCTGTCCGACTGGCTGCCGGCGACCACCGGCTCGATGATCATGGTTGACGGCGGCATGCACGCCACCGGCATGTGATCTCCGCTCGTCAGCTCAGCATGGCCGCGTAGCGCTGCCGCAGGTTTTCGCTGGAAGGTGGCTCGGTGCCGTCGAGTTCGGCACTGAGCAGGTCCAGGATGCGGTGCCAGCCCGCGCCGTTGCGCGACATGATCGTCACCATGTCCGCACCACCCGCGATCTGGCCCGCCGCCCTGAGGTCGGCCAGGTCGACGGCGTGCGTCAGGTCGAGTCGGGTGCCGTGCTCGGTCGGCGTGAGCTCCCAGGTGACCAGGGCCGACGGATTCAGCTCCAGCCAGAAGGTGTGCTCGAACAGTCGCGGCGGGTCCAGCCGCACGACCTTGTCCTCGACGCGCTGCTCGGTGCCGCCGTCCGGGCTCCGATGCACGAGCGCGTACACGCCGCCGACGCGCAGGTCGAGTTCGGCCTTGGCGCCGAGCCAGTCGCTCAGTTCGGCCGGATCGGTGATGGCCCGCCAGACCCGGTCGATCGAGTGGTTGAGCAGCCGCCGATAGCGAAAGGTCACGCGGCCGTCCTGCTGCTCGATGGTGCCGTCGGTCATGGCCGTTCCTCCAGGTGGGTTTCCAGGGCGTCGAGTTTGCTGCTCCACATGCGCCGGTAGGGCGTCAGCCAGGTGTCGATCTCGACCAGCGCGTCCGGTTCGACCCGGTACAGCCGCCGCTGCGCGTCGACCCGCACGCTGACCATGCCGGCGTCGCGCAGCACGCGCAGGTGCTTGGACACGTTCGGCTGGCTGATGCCCAGCGCGTCGACCAGATCGGTGACCGGCCGTTCGCCGCTGATCAGGGCGTCCAGGATGGACCGGCGCTGCGGTTCGGCGAGCACGGCGAACGCGTTCATGGCCGCTAATATACGCGCAGAGGCATATAAGACAACTCACCCGCCGTGATCGGCTTCCCGGTCGCCGGGCAGGATGAACGGGTGAACGTGGACGCGGTGTTGTTGCTGTCGTTCGGCGGTCCCGAGGGACCCGACGATGTGCGGCCGTTCCTGGAGAACGTGACCAGGGGACGGGGTGTCCCGCCGGAGCGGTTGGACGAGGTCGCCCAGCACTACCTGCACTTCGGCGGCGTCTCGCCGATCAACGGCCTCAACCGCGACCTGATCGCCGCCATCGAGACCGAGTTGGCCAAGCAGGGCATCGAACTGCCGGTCCATTTCGGCAACCGCAACTGGCACCCGATGGTCGAGGACACCCTCGCCGAGATGGCCAAGGCCGGCGTGCGGCGTGCGCTCGTCTTCCCGACCAGCGCCTACGGCGGCTACTCGGCCTGCCGCCAGTACGACGAGGACATCGTCCGCGCCCGGACCTCCGTCGGCGACGCCGCGCCCGAACTGGTCAAGATCCGCCAGTTCTTCGACCACCCGCTGTTCATCGCCGCGATCGCCGACGCGGTGCGCGCCGCACTCGACACCGTGCCGGCCGGCGCGCGCCTGGTGTTCACCGCGCACTCGGTGCCCACCTCGGCGGACAAGGCGGCAGGCCCGCCCGAACAGGGCGGCAACCTGTACTCGCGGCAGATCACGGAAGCCGCGCGCCTGGTCGCCGCCGAGATCGGCGTGGCCGAGTACGACGTGGTGTGGCAGTCGCGATCCGGCCCGCCGCAGGTGCCGTGGCTGGAACCGGACATCGTCGACCACATCGACACGCTGCACGCCGCCGGCACCCAAGCCGTCGTGGTCAGCCCGATCGGGTTCGTGTCCGACCACCTGGAAGTCGTCTGGGACCTGGACAACGAGGCCCGCGACCGCGCGACCGAGCACGGCATGGCCTTCGCCAGAGCGGCAACGCCAGGAACCGACCCGCGCTTCGCCGAACTGGTCGTCGAGCTGATCCGCGAACACATCGAATCCGCTGAGCCTCGCGCCCTCTCGACCTTCCCGACGCTCGGCTGCACGGTCGACGGCGCCCCCTGCGCGATCGCCTGCTGCGAACCGGCCCGCAGGCCCGGCGTCACTCCCCGGTAGCTCCGCCGGCCAGTTCGACGACGACGTCCAACTGGCCGACGTGCCGCGCGTACTCCTGCATCAGATGGAACAACACCCGTTCCAACGTCGGCGGCTGCGCGGCGTCCCACCGGTCGCTCGGCTTGCCGAACTCCGCGAGGTCATGGTCGGTGATGATCGCCGTGCTGCGCTCGGCCCGCGCCCGCAGCGCGGCCGCCAACTCGTCGAAACTCTCGTCCTCACCGACGTGCCAACGCCCGTCCCGCTGCTCGCCGAACGGATCATCGAAGTCCTCGCCCTCGAAACCCCACTCCAGCCAGCGCAGCTCGACAAACGTCAGATGCTTGAGCAGCTCCAACGGCGTCCACCTCGACGGCAGCCTGCTCGCGCGCCGCTCGGCCTCGGGCAATTCGGCGATCTTGTCCACCAGCCGCGCGCGGAAGTACGCGAGGTAGCGCAGAAAGACTTCGGTGCGCGAGTCAGCAGGTTCGGTCGGTTCGGGGAAGTCGGTCACTCGGGCATTCTCACCCTGGCCAACGACGGTTCAGGGCCATGTCCGGCGAATACCGTCGGCGTTGACCGCGTACGCCGCCGGTCTTCCTCGTAGGACCGCCGCGTAGATGCGGCTCTGCGCATGGTGGAACCGGTGGACCATCTCGGCGCGAAGCAGACGTTGGTTGTCCAGGTAGAACAGCACCGCGCGATGGTGCTCCAGCGGAGCGCGCTCGCTGCTTCGCCCTTTGATTCGACCGTCCTTGCACAGCGGTGTCCAGCCACGAGCAAGGCCGTATTCGAGCCAATCCTGGTCCGGAACGTCCTGCGCGTCGTCGGGGAAGTGATCGGCGGCGCGATGCACCAGCCAGTTCAGTGCCGCCAGACCGTCATGAACTCCTCGGCCGAGGCCGCGATCGAGAAAGAATTCAGGAGGCACGTGCCGTCCGGCAGATTGCTTCGACCTGTTCGCGGGTCATGCCGTACTCGTACGCCACGTCTTCCAGCGGTTCGCCGGCCAGCCAAAGATCGACAACCGCGTCGACCGGAACCTTGGTCGACTCGATGACCGGCGCTCCCCAACCGAATCGGGGATCGATGATGACCGGCGCGATGTCCGGATACTGACGGAGCCTCAACCGGGACGGGAAGCTATCCGCTTTATCCCACTTGATGTACTTCAGGTAGTTGGTGATTACTTCGCGGATCGGACGCTGATTGTCGCCGACCCGAACGGTGTCGTCGTCCGCGTAGTGCACGAAGATGTCGATGCCGTCTGTCGCGATTCGCTTCGTGGCCAGACCGTACGGGGTGTCGAACTCCCGGCGAACGTCCGCGGCGGCGTCCCGGATCTTGTGCTTGGCCAGCCCCAGATCGCGCAACGATCGAAGGACGTACGCCTCGACGACGGCGATGAACGGTATGGAAGGCCAACCACGCTTCTCCGGCCGCACACCGTGCACCAGGGGCTCGCCGTTCGCCTGCTCGTTGAGCCAGTAGTAGATCGTGGCCCGGGGGATGAGCAGATGGCGCGCGGTGTCCTGGGGAGTCAGCAACGGGTCGGTGAACTTGTTGACCATGTCGCCTCCTCACGTCTCACTGCGGCGCCGACAGGTTAGCGCAGTTCAGCACTTGTCCGCGTGATCGGAGAACGTGCGGACGGCCTCGTCGACGGCGGCTCGGCGGGCCGCGCGGACGGCGTGGTCGAGGGGGCGCAGGGCTTCGGCACGGCCTCGGGTGGCGGAGGCGGAGAGGGCGCCGCCGGGGGCGTCGGTCATCGCGACCTTGAGGATCGCCTCGACCTCGGCGGCCCGCGCGAGCACCTTCAGCGACCTCGGCGGCATGCCGGGCGGCCATTCCAGGTCGGGGGCGGCGGCGATCAGGCCGGCGATCTCCTCGCGCACGCCGGGCCGGTGCTTGGCGACGCCGAGTTCGATCAGGGCGGTGGCGGCCGCGCGCATGGCGCCGGACAGGCCGTGTTCGGCCTCGCCGAGAGGAGCGCGTTCGCCTGCCGGCGCGGCGGGGAGGCGGAACACGGTCCAGCGTACGACGCGGTCGGCCGGGTCGGAGTTGGCGCCTGCCGGGCCGCGCCATTCCGGGACCAGGCCGAAGTCGCCGTTGTCGCCGCTGGTCCCGTTCCAGGTGCTCAGCGCCGCCGCTTCGCCCGCGTGCAGGGCGGCGGCCGCGAAGGTGGCGTGTCCGCGCAGGCCGCGCAGGTCGCCTGCGACCGGCAGGACGAGTTCGCCCGCGGTCACACCGATCTTGCGCAACGCGGCGAGCAGCAGCGCGGGGGAGACGGGCTGTTCGTGGGTGGCGGGCAGGTCGAGCAGCTCTGCGGTGGCGTCGTCGTGTGCGACGACCTCGTGCAGTTCAGCCCAGGACTGTAGGGCGTCGAGGACGTCGTCGGCCGCGGCGGCGCCATTCAGCCAGGCTGACGTCCAGACCACCAGTGTGGCGCTTGGACAGGACACGAAAATCAAGATTACGCCGCTGATCCGGCGCAAACGCATGGGCCCCAGGCGAAACACCACTACAACTGTGGTACGACCTGCTCAAGCCCGCGACATGGAGTAGCTCCACATCGACCAGAACGGGATATCGACGTAGCGTCGAAAGGGTGAGCACACCCGCGATCCCTGCGAACCTGCCCCGCACCGTCGGGGAGCTGCGCGCGGCCGGTTACACCGCGCGCGGCATCAAGACCGAAATTCGCGAGAACCTGCTGGCGATCCTGTCCGAGGGCGGCAACCCCTGGCCGGGCATCGTCGGCTTCGACCGCACCGTCCTGCCCCAGCTGGAACGCGCCCTGCTGGCCGGCCACGACTTCGTGCTGCTCGGCGAGCGCGGCCAGGGCAAGACCAGGCTCGCCCGCACGCTGATCGGTCTGCTCGACGAGTGGACCCCGGTGATCGCAGGCGCCGAGCTGGGCGAACACCCGCTCGACCCGATCTCGCCCGCGTCGCTGCGCCGCGCCGCCGAACTCGGCGACGACCTGCCGGTCACCTGGCTGCACCGATCCGAGCGCTACACCGAGAAGCTGGCCACCCCGGACACTTCGGTCGGTGACCTCATCGGCGACGTCGACCCGGTGAAGGTGGCGCAAGGCCGCAGCCTCGGTGACCCGGAAACGATTCACTTCGGCCTGGTGCCACGCGCGCACCGCGGCATCGTGGCCATCAACGAACTGCCCGACCTGGCCGAACGCATCCAGGTCGCGCTGCTCAACGTGATGGAGGAGCGCGACATCCAGATCCGCGGCTACACGATCCGGCTGCCGCTGGACACCTTCCTGGTCGCCACCGCGAACCCGGAGGACTACACCAACCGCGGCCGGATCATCACGCCGCTCAAGGACCGCTTCGGCGCCGAGATCCGCACGCACTACCCGTTGACCGTCGAGGCCGAGGTGGACCTGGTCCGGCAGGAGGCCGAACTGGTCGCCGAGGTCCCTCCGGTGCTGCTGGAAGTCATCGCGCGCTTCGTGCGGCACCTCCGCGAATCGTCGGCGATCGATCAGCGCTCCGGCGTGTCCGCCCGGTTCGCGGTGGCCGCCGCCGAGACGGTCGCGGCCGCCGCGCTGCGTCGCTCGGCGCTGACCGGCGAACGGCCCGCCATCGCCCGGCCGGTCGACCTGGAGGCCGTACCGGCGGTGCTGCGCGGCAAGCTGGAGTTCGAGTCCGGCGAGGAGGGCCGGGAGAACGAGCACCTGACCCACCTGCTGCGCAGGGCGTTCGCGGACACCGCGCGCGGCACGCTGGCCGGGTTGAACCTGCGCCCGCTGGCCGAGGCGGTCACCGATGGGCACATGGTCACCACCGGCGAACGCGTGCCCGGCCGGGACGTGCTGGCCGCGCTGCCCGAGCTGCCGGTGCTGCACGAGGTCGCCGCCCGGCTCGACGTCACCCCGAACGACCCGCCGGGGCGCATCGCCGCGGCCGTCGAGTTCGCCCTGGAGTCGTTGTACCTGGCCAGGCAGGTGGCAAAAGACACCGATGCCGACGACGACCACAACCACATCACCATCTATGGCGCTTGACGTCCTCCTTGTGCTGAAGCACAGGGATGCCAACTACGCGACCGGGGAGGTCTCGTGTTGAGGTTCACGGTTCACCGGTCCGGCCAACACCGGGCCTCCCCGCGCAGTCACGGCACGCCCTGCCGCGATATTCCTCGCCGCGTTCACATCAGCATTACCGGTATAGGCGCAGGCGACACAGCGGAAGAGAGCTTGGCTCTGGCGACTCCCCGCGGCGACAAACCCACACACCGAACAACACTGACTCGTGAACGCAGGACTGACTCGTTCCACCCGGCCAGCGGCCTTGCCCTCCAGGCGAGTGGCGAACGCCGTCCACGCCGCGTTCAAAATGGACCGGTTCAGGCCAG
>DASZJG010000075.1:0-52091 GCA_035948315.1 Pseudonocardiaceae bacterium
ACGTCCAACGGCACATTCCTCGTCTATGACCTGGGTGGCGGCACTTTTGATGTGAGTATTGTGCGTTGCACGGCCGGGGCTTTCGAAGTGCTGGGGATCAGCGGGAACAACATGCTCGGCGGCGACAACATCGATATCGACATGGCTCGTCGAATCCAGGAGTATATCGAGGAGGATGATGACTACTCGTTCGATCTCGATCCCGCGAACGACCCGGAGGACCGTATTCGCTTCGGCCAGCTGAGGTCTCTTGCGGAAGGGATGAAGGTTGCTCTGTCCACCCAGCATGAGTTCATGTTGCGTGACGCCGGTACAATTCGGGACAAGAACGGCGACCCGGTGATCATCGACCGGATGGTGGATCGGTCGGAATTCGAAGCTGTGATCCGGCCGGTAATCGACAGCACGATTGGGTACTGTCACGAAGCCGTAGCCCTCGCCACCAAGGAAGCCGGCATCACGTTGGCCGACGTGGACCGAGTGATCCTCGCCGGCGGTTCCACGCATATTCCTCTGGTGCGCGAACTGGTCACCCAGGAGTTGTGTGGCTCCGGCGGTGCGCGGTGCGCCGAGCCGACCTACGACAAGGTCGACACGATCGTGGCCCTCGGCGCGGCGATCCGGGCCGCGGCATCGGGTGGGCTGGCGATCTACGACCGCGAGCGGACCATGCGGGTGTCCTTCCGAGGAACCGGAGCGACGAACGCGACGATGACAAGGGCGGCGGGCATGGTGGAGTCGCTGACCGATGCGGTCGACCTCGTCGGCGGCCACATCCATCTGGCCATGTCTGAGTACGATGACGAAGCGGAGCTGGGATCGGGCGGTACGTTCGCATTCACCAGGATTCCGATCCAGCCGAACGCCGAGAGTCAGATGGCTTACGAGGTGTTCGACGGCGCGGGGAATCTGGTCCTGTCCGCAGGTCGCTCGGTTACCCACAGTCCGGATCTGGGGCCGGATGGCAAGGGGAGCAACTCGGCGAAGCTCGCCAAGGCTTTCGTGCTCGAAGTAAACCGGGGCGGCAAGTCGTACCTCAAGGAGCTTATCCCGGCGCTCGCGAACCTGCCAGCCAATGCTGACTTCACCTTCAGCCATCCCGGAAACACTGAGACCGTGCTGTTCCCGCTGTACCAGCGGAAGCGGAAAATTCAGGTGATCTCGGTTCCGGTACCGTCGATGACACCACGTGGCGCCGTGATCAAGTTCAACGTCCGAATCGACGGCCTGGCGATGATCACCGTCAGGGGCAGCATCGGGGACATCACGTTCGATGCACTGGTTGAACAGCCTCCCGAGCGTGACGTACCAACCGCCGATGAGCTCGGGCAGTTGGAGGACCGGTTCCGGGACGCGAGTCAGTACCTCAAGGCGGGCGATCGGGCCGTCACCGAGGCCAAGTGGGATCGGATCAAGGCGAGCATGCACGCCGCCATCGGTCGCGGCGACCAGTTGCAGGCCTCCCACGATGTCGAGGAACTCGAGGTGATGGTCGGCGAGTTGCCGAACGCCGATGCGGTCTTGGATCCACCCAAGGAGGAGTTCGACCAACTCGTCGACGACTGCCGCGAACTCAATGTGTACGTACATAATGTCGCAGCTGACGCCAAGGTTCCACACGACGAGCAGGAGACGGCCCGCTCGATCGACGCCCAGTGCGAACATGGTGAAGGCGCGTTCCGCAACCGGGACCAACGAGCCTACGCCGAGGCGATCCAGATGTTGGAACGGATCCGCGAGTATCTGCTCGGCATCTACCGGAAGGTGGAACGCGGCAACGACCGACGAACCGATGCCGAACGCCTCGCCGGGCGCGCCCGCGATGTTGCCGAGTTCGCGAAGACCGTGATGCGGTTGGCTGAGGCAGCCGGTCGCGCCGACCTTCAGCAGGAAATCGCAGTCATCCAACGTGGCCTCGACGAGGTGGAGCGGGACGCCGCCCGACCCGCCAGCGGAGCCGATCGCCAGGTCGACCAGTCCGCCGCGCGATTGATGCAGATCAACAAGGTGCTCAGCTCGCCGGTTTCTGGACAGATCGATCAGCTTGTCGAGGAGGTGTGAACACTCGGTGCCCCGTACCGAGCTGCGGCGGCGAAAATGAACCCGAGACAGAATTCTGCACACGATGCGGCGTTCCACTGCTCAGCTTCGAGCGCCTGTCAGCCTATCCGGCGCAATTATTCAACAACGGCTTGGCGGCGGTGAAATCCGATGACCTCAGCACTGCCCGGGAGTTGTTCGCAGCGGTGGTGCACTGGTGCCCATTCGACTGGGAGGCGCGTAATGCACTGGCATTGGCGAGTTTCGAGCTGGGGGACGATGTGGCGGCCCGTCACCATTGGAACGTTGTCCTCGACCGACGTCCCTATGATCCAGTCGCGACACGGGGGCTGGAACAGCTGGCCGGCCTCGCATCGAAGCCGGCCACAGGTGAGGAGTAGGAGGACCGCGAGATCTCAGGCCGCTGGTCATCGCCTGGACGTGAGATCCCGCTGTCGAACAGAATCCGATCCGTCATTCGTTACCGGATGTCAGCTGGGTCCGTTCGACAGTGGGACCTCGACCTCAGCGAGTGGCACCTTTCGACCCCATGAGGCCCGTCAGTGCCAGAGCCGGACAATGCCATGCGTCCCATAGCGCGAAATAGGGACAACTCGGTGGGCGGCGATGCGGTTCAGCTTGATCTGCGGTTCGCCGGCGAACTTGAGAAAGACGAGTTCGAGGAGCTGCGCGAGGTACTTCGGAATGCCGGCGCAGAACGCGTGCACCGGCCGCTATTGGCCGATCCGACGCCCGGATATCGCGGCGGTGAGGGCAAGATCGCTGACATGGTGGCCACCCTGGAACCCACCGTCGGCGTGGTGGATCAAGTTCTGACGGCGCTGCGGAA
This sequence comes from Pseudonocardiaceae bacterium, assembly GCA_035948315.1. GTDB lineage: Bacteria > Actinomycetota > Actinomycetes > Mycobacteriales > Pseudonocardiaceae > CAJCJE01. The sequence continues at coordinate 2,891 of DASZJG010000075.1, forward strand.
TTGGCTGCGTGTACGGCCGCAACGCACCATCGAACTCACCATCGGTCAAGACGTGATCAAGATCAACGGATTGTCTTCTGCGGAGGAGGACCGATTGACTGATGCGTTCGTGCACCGGGTTGCGGAGCGAGTACGGATCATGACTGAGTTCATCGTGCGTTTGGAGAAGGACAATAGCGGCCAGCTCGGCCGCTATGTGTACGAATTTCGATCATCCGATGGGCGAGGGCTGCAGGAACACACTGCCGAGACCGCGCCGGTGCTGGTTCGCGACCTGTGTCGCCGGATCGACGCGACGATCAAGGAGGCGCTGGGATCGGCGCCGGTCAATGCTGATCCAGTGGGTGACCTCGCGCGGCTCGGCCACTCCCTCTATAACGCCCTGTTTTTGCCGAGAACGGGAGAGCTCCCGGATCTGGCCCGCAGGCTCAACCACATGACCGGCCCACTTCTGTTGCGTTCCAATGAGTCCGACATTCCCTGGGAACTGTTGCACGACGGTACCGACTTCCTTGGGCTGGCGCACGATATGGGGCGCAGGAAGCGCCAGGGCGGCTGGGACGTGGGCGGCCGGGGTATCGACCGGTTGAACCGGGCGCTGATCGTCGGCGACCCCAATGACAACCTGCCGGCCGCTCGTGAGGAAGCCGTCGACCTGGAGGCGTGGCTGCGCAGGCACAATGTCGACTGCACGCTGCTGCTCGGCGAAGATGCGAAGCTGTTGGAGGTCCATCAGAAACTTGAGTCGGGTGATTACGACCTGCTGCACTATTGCGGCCATGTGGCGGCCCCGCATGGCACGAGATTGATCGGGTTGCGGCTCTACGACGACAAACTCCTGGACAGCCGGGTACTCCAGTCTCTGGCCAACGGCACGCCGCCGGTCGTGTTCATCAATGGCTGTGAGTCCGCCTCCCGCGCCGCAGACCTGTGTTCGTCGTTCATGGCCATGGGTTCGGAAGTCGCCGTGGGCAGCATGTATGTGGTCGAGTCGGAGGCAGCCCGCCTGTTCAGCCGTCACTTCTATACTAACCTGATGTCCGGTGTCGCCGCGGGTGCCGCGGTTCGGGCCGCCCGCCGTAGACTGGACCGGAGTAGCGTTGCCTGGACGGCGTTCGTGTTGTACGGCGACCCATCGACCCGGGTCTCGTCCGGTGACGTCCCGACCCGTCCGACCGACGTCTCGGGCCCGCCACTCGCGCCGGCGTACCGATTCGACGGCGCAGCAAGCGAACTGATTGCGCGTGTGGCCCGGCATGCGGCGCCCCGCGGAATCGTGATGTCGATGGATCTGCTGGCCGCACTCCTGTCCACCGAGGAAGTGGCGGGTCGGCTGGATCGGAACCGGCTGGTGATCGTCGCCGAACTTGTGCAATCGATGCTGGACATCGGCCCCCCGACCCCGGTGCCTCCGGACACCGAGATCGAGTTCTCCGACACCGTGGAAACCACACTGGCACAGGCAGAACAGATCGCTCACGACTCCGGCCGAGACGAGATCACAGTCGCCGATCTGACGGCTGCGTTCGCCGCAGTCGGTGGTGGCTCCTCGGCCCAACTCCTGGAGCTGTTGGGAATCACCATGGAAGAAATCGTCGGTAACGGCCCTAAAGCTGAATCGCCGAATGGAAAGATTGTCGGCTCGATCGGCGTAGAGCCAGAGTCCGACGCGGCCAACGACGTGAGCGGACTGTTCGACGACAGCAATGGCGTACTCCGCACCGATATGCTGGACCCGGCCATGGTCGCAGCCATTCAGGTCGCCGCCCTGGTGGCCTCCGCGCAGCGCACGGTGATCAGTAGCGGGCTACTGCTGTACGGGTTCGGCATCGCCAACAACGAGTTCTTCGGCGGCCGGATGCGTGCCCAGGGTAAGGCCGGGATCGCGGCGCTGGCCCAACTGTCGCGGTCCAACGACATCACAGCGAGCTGCTTCTCACCACGTACTAGGCGCGTACTGGAACGTGCCGCAGCCCGCGCGAACACCGAACAGATCCGGGATGCCGCCGTTTTGCGGGAGATCCTGCGTGATGAGCACTCATCCGCATGGCGGCTCTTGATCCGACTCGGTGTCGATCCCCACCTCCTGTTGCGCGGCGTCGACGAGTCGGGCACCGGGGGTGGTAGCCCTGGCTGACAACTCCCTGATCGGGTCTGCACAAGTGTCTGGTTGACCTGCAAACCGGTCAGCCGCAGGGCCGAGTGGACAGCAACTCGACAAATCAATGACAACCATGCCGTCTGGTTTCGCTCTCCACACAGGACACTTACGCTGGGTGGCAACGGTGCTCGCCGGAGGTGTTGTAGTGGGTCGTGCCGTGTTCATCAACTACCGGGGTGAGGACAGCTACTCTTACGGCGCTCTGCTCTACACCGAACTGGTCCGCCAGTTCGGTCAGGACCGGGTGTTTCTGGACTGCGTATCCATTCCGGCCGGCGCGGACTTCGTCGTGGAACTGCTGACCCGACTGCGGTCGGCGCCGGCGCTACTGGCGGTGATCGGGCCCCACTGGCTGACCGCCACGGACACGGCTGGCCGGCGCCGGATCGACAACCCCGAGGACTGGATCCGCCGCGAGTTGGCCGCGGCCTTCGCCGGCGGCGTCCGGGTCATCCCGGTGCTGACCGAGCAGATCGCGATGCCAGCTGAAACTGATCTGCCCGCAGATATCGCGCCACTGAGTCGCTGCCAGTACCGGCGGTTGCGTCATCACGACCCGATTGCCGACCTGGCTCGCATCGTAACCGACCTGGCCGGCCTGGACCCCGGGCTGGCCGCGGCCGCCCGCAGCCGGGCGGACACCCCCCGCCAGCTCCCGGCCGCACCGGGTCTGTTCACTGGACGTGCCATGGAATTGGCTGCCCTGAACGACGCGACCATTGCAGCGGACGCGGGGGCGACGGTGGTGATCTCGGCGATCGGCGGGGCTGGGGGGATCGGTAAGACCGCGTTGGCCCTGCACTGGGCCCACCACCAGTTGCACCGGTTTCCCGACGGCCAGCTCTACACCGACCTGCGCGGTTTCGCCCCCTCCGGTTATCCCGCCCCCGCGAGCGAGGTGCTCCGAGGGTTCCTGACCGCCCTGGGGGTCGACCCGACCCAACTACCCGAGGAGTTGGACGCGCAGGCCGGCTTGTACCGCAGCATCGTTGCCGGTCGGCGGCTGCTGATCGTGTTGGACAACGCTGGCGATGTCCAACAGGTGACACCCCTGCTGCCGGGTAGCCCGACCTGCACCGTCCTGGTCACCAGCCGCCGCCACCTGACCGGACTGACCCTGCGCGGCGCTCAGCTGTTGGATCTGGACGTGCTGACCGAATCCGACGCTCACGACCTCCTGAGCCGCCTGCTGGGGCCGGCTCGGCTGGCCGCCAAACCGCAGGCAGCGGCCGAGTTGCTGGCGGTGTGCGCAGGATTGCCGCTGGCGGTGCGGATCGTGGCCGCCCGCGCTGCGGACCACCCCACGTTCCCACTTGATGTTCTCGCCGGCGAACTGCGAGAGGTCACCGCTCGGTTGGACGGCTTGGACGCCGGGGACCAGCACACCAGCCTGCGAGCGGTGCTGTCGTGGTCGGTGCGAGCGCTCAGTGAGCAGGCAATGGAGCTGTTCGGGCTGGTGGGCGTAGCGCCTGGCCCCGGCATCGGCTTGCCGGCCGCGGCCCGCCTGGCCGACCGGCCCGAGCAACAGACCCACGCAGTGTTGCGGGAGCTGGAGCACGCGTCCCTGATTCAGCAGGAACTGCCCGGCCGGTATCGGATGCACGACCTGGTCCGCCTGTACGCCAGCGAGACCGGTCACCATGCTCGGCCCGACGCGGCCATCGGACGGCTGTTGCAGTACTACCTGGCCACCACGGAACTCGCCGATGCCTGGCTGCGATCCGTGCGGGGGCAAGGGGTGCCAGCGGAGGATGGGTTTGCGGGGCGCGAGGAAGCGTTGGCGTGGCTGGACACTGAGCGCGCCAACCTGGTCGCTGCGGTGGTGGCGGCGGCGAACACCGGCCGGGACCGCGTCGCGGTCGAGTTGGCGGCGCGATTGGCGGAGTTTCTGGACTGGCGGCGGCATGTGGATGACTGGTTGCGGGTCGCACAGGCCGGGGTCCAGGCCGCGCGGCGGATGCGGGACCGACACCAGTGTGCCAACGCGCTCAACAGGCTCGGCATAGCCCTGCACCAGGTGCGGAGGTTTGAGGAGGCGATGATCGCGCACACCGAGGCCCGCGACATCTATGGAGAAACTGAGGACCGTCACGGTGAGGGTCAAGCGTTGGGCAACCTTGGCAATGCCCTGCGGGAGGTGCGGAGGTTTGAGGAGGCTATCACCGCCCACACCCGCGCCCGTGTCATCTTCCAGAACGCTGGGGACCGTCTCAGCGAAAGCATCGCGTTGAACAACCTCGGCAGTGCCCTGCGGGAGGTGCGGAAGTTTGAGGCGGCGATCACCGCGTATACCGAGGCGTTGGAGATCTGTCGGGACATCGGGGACCGTCACGGTGAGGGCCGAGCGTGGAACAACCTCGGCATAGCCCTGCAGCAGGTGCGGAGGTTTGAGGAAGCGATCACCGCTCACACCCACGCCCGCGACATCTATGGAGAAACCGGGGACCGTCACGGTGAGGGGCAAGCCTTGGGCAACCTCGGCAATGCCCTGCGGGAGGTGCGGAGGTTTGAGGAGGCGATCACTGCGCAAACGCGGGCGGTCGAGATCTGTCAGGAGATGGGCGATCGGCACGGCGAAGGCACTGCGTTGAACAACCTCGGCATAGCCCTGCAGGAGGTGCGGAGGTTTGAGGAGGCGATCACCGCCCACACCCGCGCCCGTGTCATCTTCCAGAACGCTGGGGACCGTCTCAGCGAAAGCATCGCGTTGAACAACCTCGGCAATGCCTGGCAGGAGGTGCGGAGGTTTGAGGAGGCGATCGCTGCGCATACGCGGGCGGTCGAGATCTGTGAGGAGGTGGGGGATCGGCATGGCGTGGGACAGGCCATGAACAACCTCGGCCTGGGTCTGCGGGAGGTGCGGCGGTTTGAGGAGGCGATCACTGCGCATACGCGGGCGGTCAAGATCTGTCAGGAGGTGGGCGATCGGCACGGCGAAGGCTCTGCGTGGTACAGCCTCGGCATAGCCTTGCAGGAGGTGCGGCGGTTTGAGGAGGCGATCACCGCCCACACCTACGCTCGAGACATCTTCCAGAATCTCGGGGATCTCCATGGCGAAGGCACCGCGTTGGGCGGTCTCGGCATGGCGCTGCAGGAGGTAGACCGGCGGGTTGAGGCGCGGGATGTGTGGCAGGGCGCGGTGGCGGCGTTCGCGGCGTCCGGTGACGAGCGGTTCGCAGAGCGGGTTCGTGGCTGGCTGGATCGCCTGGACGACACGGAGTGAAGCCGAAAATCGCACCGATGTAGGCGCTGCTGGCGATCTTTCCTGCCGTTGGCAGGGTAGATGGAGCCGTGTCGGCGTCTCCTGCATGGGCGGTCGGCCCGCCGCCATGGTCATTTGAGCTGCGGTGACCATCACGGCTTTTGAAAGTTTCGGCGTCGAAGGCGGCTTTGCCGTAGCGCTGGTGACGAGTGGGTCGGCGATGTTGAGGGCGAGCGCTGGCGAAGATAAGCAGGCGGCGGGCTGGACGGAGTTGGTCGGGCGTGGCGCCGTGCAGGGCGAGGTGCCGGGCGCCGAGCAGCAGGCCGAGGACGGACAGGTCTACTGGGGGCGCGACGAGCGGTGCGACCCAAACGGGTACGCCCAGTCGAAGCGCGAGGTTGAGGACGTTGCCGAAGCCGAAGGGAAGGTAAGGCCGATGACGGTGCCCATGATGACGGTGACGGCCTGAACGACAGGTGCGGTGTCCGGGCCGGTCCGGCCGATGGCTGGACGATCGAGCGGGTCATCGAGACTCACTCGCCTCGGCGGACGGCTGGGTCCGGGGGCGTCCTTGTGTGTCGCGCATGGTGATGCCGCGTTCGAGCAAGCGTTTGCGCACGGTGTCGGCGGTGACGTTCATGTGGTTGCCGATGCGGCGAGCGACCGGCCCTGTTCGTCGAGCCGCTCTGCGTCGTCGACCTGGTCATTGGTGAGGCCGCGGCGGCGCATGGGGATGTCGTGGCGGTAGAGGATGGCGCTGATGGTGCGGCGTTCGATGCCGAACTCGTCTGCGAGTTGGTAGACAGTCGAGCTGGCCTGGTAGCCGGCGATGAGCCGTTGTGTTTGGTTCTGGTCGAGCCTGGAGCGTCGGTTACTATCGGTTGACAACGTGTGGCAGGGAGCAGGTGGCTGGATCGTGGCTCTGGGCCGTCGACGAGGAGCAAAGAGTTCGGGTTGTGCCACGTTAGGCCCACGCATCGGAGGCTCATGCCCGGAGGGGCTTCGCCCCCCGGACCCCCCGCGGTTGGCGTTGGGGCTTCGCCCTTCCGGACCCCTCGGTTGGCGTTGGCGAATGGGTGAGGCTTGTGGGTTCTGAGATTGAGCGGAAATTCCTGGCTGAGCCGCCCGGCGACCTGCTTGGGGATGGAACGGCCATCTGGCAGGGGTATCTGACGATCGGACCTGATTCCGAGACTCGGTTGCGGCGGGCCGGTGACCGGTTCTGGTTGACCACCAAGCGGGGCAAGGGGCTGGTTCGGAGTGAGTGGGAGGTCGAGCTGACCTCGGCTCAGTTCGACGCGATCTGGCCGGGTACCGAGGGGCTGCGGCTGACCAAGGTGCGGTACGACGTTTCGGTTGGCGTCGGGGAGTGCGTTGTCGATGTGTACGGCGGGCAGTTGAGTGGCCTGCGGGTTGCCGAGGTGGAGTTCGACAGTGTCGCGGCGGCCGAAGGGTTTCGGCCGCCTTCGTGGTTCGGCACGGAGATCACGGGCGTGGCGCACTATGCGAACCAGCGGTTGGCCACGTTGACGGCGGAGGAAGTGGCCGCGCTCGCCGACTCGCCGCAGACCTAGCGGTCGTGTAAGTCGTAGACGATTGCTACCGCGATGGTCGCGACCGCGCCGATGATCGTGACGGCGAGCGAACCGGTGGCCAGATAGAGAGCACCGATCCCGGCCAGTACCGCCTTGACAACCCCTAGCGGATTGCGGTGCGGACGTCCCCTCGCGATTCGCAAGAAAGCGGAGGATCCACTTCAGGAATAGGCTTTGGCCTGGAGGGTGAAGAGTTCTCGGTAGGTGCCTTCGCGCGCCATGAGTTCGTCGTGGGTGCCTTGTTCGATGATGCGCCCGTGATCAAGGACGACGATTCGGTCGACGTCGCGGATGTTGGCCAGGCGGTGGGTGATCAGGATCGTGGTGCGGGCGGCGCCCGCGGCGCTGCGGAGGCCGTCGAAGACGCGGGCTTCGGCTTTGGCGTCGAGGGCGGCGGTCGGCTCGTCGGCGATGAGGATGGTGGCGTCGCGGTAGATGCCTCGGGCGACGCTGATTCGCTGCCATTGGCCGCCGGACAGGTCGGCGCCGTCGCGGAACTGTTTGGACAGGATCGTGTCGTTGCCGTGCGCCAGTTCGCGCAGCACCTCGTCGGCGCCGGACTGGGTGATCGCGGTGTGCCAGTGGTCGTCGTCGGTGTCTCGGGTGGGTAGGTGGCCGACCTTGATGTTGTTGGCCGCGGTCATCGGCCAGCGCGCGGGTTCCTGGGCGATGATGGCGATCTGGGCCTGGGCGGTTCGCGAGTCGACGGTGGCCAGGTCGATGTCGTCCCAGGTGACGTTGCCTTTCCTCGGTTGGTAGAGACCGACGAGGAGTTTGGCGAGGGTGCTCTTGCCGGATCCGTTCTCGCCGACGAGCGCGATGATGTCGCCACTGTGGACAGTGAGATCGATGTCCTGGAGGGCGGAGGCGGTTTGGCCGGGATAGGTGAAGCTGGCTCCGTTGACTCGGATGGTTGAGGGGTTGTGCGGCGCCTCGACGCCGATGTGTGGGCGGCGGTAGGTGTGGGCTTCGGCGAGTAGTTGGCGGTAGAAGCCGATGTAGAACGAGTCCTCGTAGAGGGTGTTGACGGCGCGCATGGTGGTGGACAGCGCGCCCGAAGCCTGGCGCATCGCGACGACCGCGGTGCCGGCCAGGGCGAGCGGCATGGTTTTGGTGTAGAGCAGGAGGCCGAGGACGATATATGCGGTCGCGGAGCCGATGCCGGCGAGGCCGCGCCCGATGGTGCGGATGCGGTTCTGTTGGCGGGCAAGGCGAATCGCTTCGGCGGTGATGTCGACCGCGATGCGGCGGTTCTCGGCGAGCAGGGTGGGTTGCAGGCCGAGGGCATGGCGTTCGACGGCGATGTCCCGCGCGACCATCAGAGTTTCCACGACGTTGAGCCGCAGCATGCGCGACACCATGCGCAGGAACGAGGCGTAGCCCTGTTTGGCGGCGCGCATCGCGGCCCACGCGTCGGCGATGCTGGCGAGCAGCAGGACGGGCGCGAGCAGCGGGTTGAGCACGGCGGCCGTGATCAGCGCGGCGGCCATCGAGATCAGCGACGACGCGATGTCGGCGCAGCCGCGCACGCTGGTCTCGATCGCGCTGATGCCGTGCTGGCCACCCTGCCGGACCAACTCGCGGAAGTCCGCGTCCTCCCAGGCGATCAGGTCGACGTCGGCCAGTTGTGCCTGGACCGCGTCCTGCGCGGCGCGACGAACCTGCGGCTGGAGGGTGCCCTCGGTGGCCGCGACCGCGCTGTCCAGCAGGCCCCGGACCAGGTATGAGGCCATGACCAGGGCGATCGCCGGCAACGATGCCACGACGCGTTGCGGGGTGGGGCCTACGGCGAGCAGCGAGCTGAACACGCTGGTGGTGGCGAACAGGCCGAACGCGGTGGCGCAGCCGGACGCGACGTGCACGATGCCGGCGACGGTGGTCAGGCCGGGCGAGGTGGACCAGGCGAGCCGGAGGACCACGGTGATCGCGGCGGGCAGGGCTCGCACGGTGTGCCAGAAGCCGGCCGAGGCGACCTGTTCGTCGACTGCGGCCCATTTGGGTGGTTCTAGGGCGTCGACGCCGATCAGGGTGGGTTCGTCGGGCACGGGCACCGTCCTTGGGCGTCGCGCTGCGCGGCGGAGGACAACGATTCACGCTATAGGCGACCGATCGACCTCGGGTAGGGCAATTCGGGCGACGCCGCGACCAACGTGCTACAAGTTATTGACGTCAGTGTTGTGCGATGTAGAGTTTCGATAGTCGATCGGCGCACTCCGGTGGGAGGATGACCTATGACCAGCCTGGCAAGTGAACCGCGCGCGGCAGCCGATGCGGGGTCCGCGCAGGTCGGTAGGGTGGAGTTCCGGACGGCGCCTGCTGAGTACCGGCACTGGCGGATCGAGTTCGACGGTCCGGTCGCGACGCTGATCATGGATGTCGACGAAGGGGGCGGGCTGGTCCCGGGGTACGAGCTGAAGCTGAATTCGTACGACCTCGGAGTGGATATCGAGCTGTATGACGCGGTGCAGCGGCTGCGCTTCGAGCATCCCGAAGTGCGCACGGTCGTGCTGACCAGCGGCAAGGACAAGATCTTCTGCGCGGGCGCGAACATTCGCATGCTGGCCGCGTCGGCGCATTCGTGGAAGGTCAACTTCTGCAAGTTCACCAACGAGACGCGCAACGGCATGGAGGACGCGTCCGCGCATTCCGGACAGACCTACCTCGCGGCGTTGAACGGGACCGCTTCCGGCGGTGGGTACGAGCTTGCGCTGGCCTGCGAGCACATCATGTTGGTGGACGATCGGTCGTCGGCGGTGTCGCTGCCGGAACTGCCGCTGCTCGGGGTGCTGCCGGGCACGGGCGGCCTGACCAGGGTCGTCGACAAGCGCCTGGTGCGACGGGATCGGGCCGACTACTTCGCGACCAGGTCGGAAGGGTTGAGCGGCCGTAAGGCCGTGCAGTGGCGACTGGTCGACGAGGCGGTGCCGCGTCCTCAGTGGACTGATGTGGTTGCGCAGCGGGCGGGCGAGTTCGCCGCTCGGTCGGGTCGGCCCGCGGGTACGACCGGAGTCGTTCTGACTCCGTTGGTCAAGGCGCGTGCCGAGGACGGGATTGTGTATCGGTATGTGTCCGCCGCGCTGGATCGGGCGGGCGGGAGTGTGCGAATCACGGTGCGGGGGCCGGCGGCGGACGCGCCTGCCGATATCGCGGCCGTGCACGCGCAGGGGGTTGATTTCTGGTCGCTCGCGGTCGCGCGGGAGCTGGACGATCTGATCCTGGATCTGCGGACGAACGAGACCGAGCTGGGGACGTGGGTGTTCGTGACCGAGGGCGACGCTGCGCGTGTGCTTGGTCACGACGAGTTGCTGCTCGCGCACCGGGAGACCGACTGGCTGGCCAACGAGATCGTGCTCTATCTCAAGAGAACCTTGAAGCGGCTGGACGTGACCAGCCGGAGTCTGGTCGCGCTGATCGAGCCGGGGAGCTGCTTCGCCGGGTCGCTGTTGGAGCTGGCGTTGGCGGCGGACCGCTCCTACCAGCTGTTCGGCGTGTTCACCGACGTCGATCCGGACGCGGAGCCGGCGACGATCACGGTCGGGCCGATGAATCTGGGGCCGCTGCCGATGGGCAACGGGCTCACCAGGTTGGCCACCCGGTTCTACGGCGATGCTGCCGCACTGGACGCGGTCGGCGATAAGGTTGGCGAGCCGTTGCTTGCTGAGGATGCTGAGCGACTTGGGTTGGTGACCTTTGCTCCGGATGACATCGACTGGGCCGACGAGGTGCGGATCGCCATCGAGGAGCGGGCGAGCTTCAGCCCGGACGCCCTGACCGGTCTGGAGGCGAACTACCGCTTCGCCGGGCCGGAAACCATCGAGACCAAGATCTTCGGTCGGCTCTCCGCCTGGCAGAACTGGATCTTCTACCGACCCAACGCATCCGGTCCGGACGGCGCACTGCGCAAGTTCGGGACGGGGCAACGTGCAGATTTCGACCGGAAGCGAGTCTGAGTGCGATGACGGCGACAGCGGACTACTCGGAGAAGATCCCGAACAACGTCGACCTGCACGAGGACCGCAGGTTGCAGCGCGCGCTGGAGTCGTGGCAGCCGAACTTCCTGAACTGGTGGGAAACCATGGGCCCGACCCTGCCCACCGAGGATGTCTACCTGCGCACGGCGATCCACGTGGGCAGGGAGGGCTGGGCGCATTTCGGGCACGTCGCCATGAAGGACTACCGGTGGGGCGTGTTCCTCGCCGAGCGGAACCGGGAGCGGGAGATCGCGTTCGGCGCACACAAGGGCGAGCCGGTGTGGCAGCAGGTCCCCGGCGAGTACCGCGCCGAGCTGCGGCGACTCATCGTGATCCAGGGCGACACCGAGCCGGCTTCGGTTGAGCAGCAACGGAATCTGGGCGCGGTCGCGCCGAGCCTGTATGACCTGCGGAACTTGTTCCAGGTGAATGTGGAGGAGGGGCGGCATCTGTGGGCGATGGTGTACCTGCTGCACGCCTACTTCGGCCGGGACGGCCGCGAGGAGGCCGAGGAGTTGCTGCACCGCAACTCGGGCAGCGCGGACTCGCCGCGCATTCTCGGCGCGTTCAACGAGGAAACGCCGGACTGGCTGTCGTTCTTCATGTTCACCTACTTCACCGACCGCGACGGCAAATACCAGCTGGGCACGCTCAAGGAGTCCGCTTTCGACCCGTTGTCGCGCACCTGCGAGTTCATGCTCAAGGAGGAGGCGCACCACATGTTCGTCGGCACCACCGGCATCGACCGGGTGGTGGAGCGGACGATGCAGGTGATGCGCGAGCACGACACCGATGATGTGGTGCCGCACGGTGCGATCCCGCTGAAGGTGATCCAGAAGTACCTGAACTTCCACTATTCGGTGTCGCTGGACCTGTTCGGCTCGGAGACCTCGACGAACGTGGCGAACTACTTCACGGCCGGTCTGAAGGGACGCTGGTCGGAGGAGCGGCGCAAGGACGACCACGTGCTTGCCGACGACTCGATCATGGTCGACTCGGTCAACGAGGGCGAAATCGGCCAGACCGAGGTGGCCGCGCTGGTCGGCCTGAACACCGATCTGCGCCGCGAGTACATCGGCGACTGCCAGAACGGGGTCAACCGGTGGAACAAGATCCTCGAGGAGGGCGGCCTGTCGCAGCGGTTGGCGCTGCCCAGTGTCGCGTTCAACCGCCAGGTCGGCGCGTTCTCCGGGATCGAGGCGACCCCGGACGGCGAGCGGATCTCGGCGCAGGAGTGGGAAGCGCGCAAGAACGACTGGCTTCCCACGGATGTGGACAAGGCGCACGTGCGGTCGCTGATGCGGCCGGTGTACGAGCGCGGCAAGATCGCCGCCTGGATCGCCCCGCCTCGCCAGGGCATCAACGGCAAACCGTTCGACTACGACTATGTGCACCTAGCCTGAACCGGGGCGCTCACCGATGACCGAGCTGTTCAATGCCACCACGTATCTGCTGGACCGACACATCGACAACGGCGACGGCGCGCGGTTGGCGCTGACCGGCGTCGGTGGCGAGGTCAGCTACGCGGAACTGCACGAACGCGTGCTGCGCACGTCGACCGGACTGCTCGGCATCGGCCTGCAACCCGAGCAGCGGGTGCTCATGTTCATGGCCGATTCTCCCGACTTCGTGGTGGTTTTCCTTGCCGCCATGCGGATCGGCGCCATTCCGGTGCCGGTGTCGACCATGCTTCGCGCCGGCGATCTGGCTGGGTTGCTGCGCGATTCGCGGGCTCGTTTCCTTGCGGTGACGAGTGAATTCGCCGAGGTCGCGGGTGCTGCGGTCGGGGATGCGCCGGAGCTGGTGGGTGTCGTGGTCGGGGACGGGGCGGTCGTGGCGGGGGTGCCGAATCATCCGCTGGCCGAGCTGGCGGGTGCTGAGCCGGCTGGTGCTCCCTATTCGACGACCGAGGATTCTCCGGCGTTCTGGCTGTATACGTCGGGCACGACCGGGGTGCCGAAGGGCGCGATGCATCGGCACGGCGCTGTTCGGGTGATCTGCGAGAACTACGGGCAGGGCGTGCTCGGCATCGGTCCGGACGACCGGTGTCTGTCGGCCGCCAAGATGTTCTTCGCCTACGGCTTGGGGAATTCGCTGCTCATGCCGTTGGCGGTGGGCGCTTCGGCCGTCCTGGAGCCGTTGCCGGCCAAACCTGACGTGGTCGTCGAACGCGCGTCGACGTATGGCACAACGCTGTTCTTCGCCGGACCGACGTTCTTCGCGAACATGGTTCGGGCCGGCCTGCCGAATGACGCGTTGGCCGGTGTTCGGCTTGCGGTGTCGGCGGGCGAGCCGTTGCCCGCGGCGCTCTACCAGCGTTGGACCGGGCATTTCGGGGTGGACATCCTGGACGGCATCGGCATGACCGAGATGCTGCACATCTTCCTGTCGAACCGGCCTGGTGAGGTGCGCGCCGGCACGACCGGTGTTGCCGTGCCCGGTTATGAGCTGCGGATTCTCGACGATGGCGGGCGTGAGGTCGAACCGGGTTCGCCCGGCACGCTGTTCGTTCGGGGAACGTCGATGGCGACGGGTTACTGGTCGAGCTATGCCGCGTCGCAGCGGGTGTTTCAGGGCGAGTGGCTGCGTACCGGCGACACGTATGTGCAGGACGCGGAGGGCTACTACGCGTGTCTCGGTCGCACCGGTGACATGCTCAAAGCCAGCGGCATCTGGGTGTCACCGGGCGAGGTGGAGGGCAGGCTGCTCGCGCACGACGCGGTCGCCCAGGCGGTCGTCGTGGCCGCGCCGGATGCCGACGGGCTGGAGAAGCCGGTCGCCTATGTCGTGCTCCAGCCGGGGCACACGGTGACCGAGGCGGAGCTGATCGAGTTCTGCCGCGCTGGGATGCCATCGTTCAAGCGGCCCAGGAAGATCGTGTTCGTCGAGCAGTATCCGATGACCGCGACCGGCAAGATTCGCCGGGTCGAGCTGCGGACCATGGCGGCCACCGTGCTGCTCGACGGACCGGCCGAGGTGTCGGTTTAACCGGCCGCTACAGCCGCTTGTGCATGATGTGCAGGCCGACGAAACCTTTGGTGGGATGGGCGAAAGCGTCCGGCACGGTGCCGAGGATCTCGAAGTCGAAGGTCCGGTACAGGTGCACGGCCGCGAGGTTGGTTTCCACGACCGCGTTGAACACCATGGCCAGATAGCCGTCCGCGCGCGCCTGGTCGAGCACGTGCGTGACCAACTGGCGGCCGATGCCTCGTCCGCTGAACTCCGGGTCGACGATGAACGAGGCGTTCGCGATCCGGCTCGCCGGACCGTAGTTCGGCTGTAGCTGGGCGGACGCGCGGATCTCGGCGCCGTCGAGGCCGACGATGGTGCGGCCGGGTGGGCGCACCAGCCAGCCGTCCCGCGCCTGCTCGGAGGTCGCGTCCGGGTTCCAGTTGTAGGTCTCGCCCTCGACCGCGATCCGGTGCCAGAACGGCCAGATGCCGGGCCAGTCCGCGTCGGTCGCATCCCTGAAGCGCAAATTCGAGTGGGCAAGCACCGGGACAGTCTGCCGAGTACGACCGTCTCGGTGCGACTGGTTTCTCAGCTCTGGTGGAACGCGGCGTTGACCAGTCGATCCGCTCGGCGGCCTCCCCCTGACCTTCGCGACGGTGCGTCAACAATGATCACCGGCTCGGGGAGGAGGATGGACGGCAGCCAACCCGATCGAGGGGCGAAACGTCATAGAGTTAGCAGTGACCGCGTGGCGGTGTACGACTCTCCGTGATCGAAGGGAAGCAGATCGTGGGCGGACTCGCTCAGTTGATCGGTTCCCTGCTGGCCTGGATCCACCAGGACACCCCGAACATCTGCCCAGGTGCATGGCCGTGGACGGTCAGCGTCGCGGGCGCGCTGCTCGCGGTCTCCCCGGTGCTCGGCGCGGTCGCGGTCGCGCTGGTGCGCAAGGTCACCGGCAACTCCTACGGCGTCGGCATGCTCGCGACCCTGGGCGGCTTCGGCCTGTTCTTCGGGTTCGTGGTGCCGTGGCTGTTCGCCGAACTGGTGTTCACCGCGATCAACGACGCCCGGGTCGGCACCGGCGTGCCGCTGTCCGGCCTGTCCGCCAACATGTGCATCTTCTCGTCGTTCGGCACCCAGGGGCAGTACCTCACCGGCGGGCAGATCGGCTACCAGGCGCTGACCGGATCGAGCGGCAACACCGTTGAGCTGGTCATCTACCTCGCCGTGCTCGGCGCGGTGCCGCTGCTGTCGCTGATCGCGGTGATCATGCAGCAGCGCGTCGCGCTGCGCCGAGGACCGCGCTGGCCGGGCAGGCTGATGTGGTTGCCGTTTCTCGCCTGCATCCTGTTCACGCTGCTGTTTCCGGCCAACCTGATGGCGCAGTTGTGGCTCGGCTTCCTGCCCGCGAGCCTGCTCGGCATCGTCGTGGTGATGCTGTTCGGCCAGCCGAGCTGGTCGGTCATCAACCGTCCGCCGCGCGAAGCCGCACCCCCGCCACCGCAGCACTTCCAGCCGCAGTATTCGCAGCAACAGCCTTACCCACCTGCGCCGATGGGGGAAATGCAGGCGCCGCCACTCCCGCCGCGCCAACTCTCGCCGACCCGGATCGGACCCGTTCCCGGCGTCCCGCTGGCCCTCCCCGCCCCGGCGCCCGCGCCGCCGGCCGGAAAACTCGCCGACACCCCCGGCCCGCTGCCCTTCCGCACCGGTGAGGCCACCGTGATCAGATGGAACTCGTCGGGCGGCCGGTTCAAGCGGATCCGCCAACTCGGCCACGGCGGGTTCGGCACCGTGTGGCTGGCGATGGACACCCAGCTCAACCGCACGGTCGCGCTCAAACTCGCGCACGCGCCCGAGGCCGACACCCAGGCGCGCATGCTGCGCGAGGCACGCGCGCTGGCGGCCGTGCACCACCCCAACTGCGTGCGGGTCTACGACATCATCGAGGAGTCCGACGGCCTCGGCATCGTCATGGAGTTCATCGACGGCCAGCCGCTGTCCGACGTCGTCGGCGGCCACGGCCCCCTCGACGACGTCGCCGCCGCCCGGCTCTGGGCGACCATGGCAGGCGCCCTGGCCGACGCGCACACAAAGCGGGTGCTGCACCGCGACGTCAAACCGGCGAACATCCTGCTCGACAACACCGGCATCGCGCACCTGATCGACTTCGGCATCGCCAAGGCCAAGGGCGACGTCACGCTCACCGCCGCCGGCATGATGATGGGCACCCCCGACTTCCTCGCACCCGAAACCGCGGAAACCGGCCAGTCCACGCCCGCGTCCGACGCCTGGCAGCTCGCGGCTACGGTGAGTTACGCGCTCACCGGCCAACCCCCGCGCGGCCACCGCGCCAACCCGATGTCCGCGCTGATGGCCGCCGCGCAACGGCTGCCCAACACCCACCTGCCCGACCGCAGCGTGCACCGCAACCTGCTCATCGCCGCGCTCGACGCTGATCCGGCCCGGCGACCGACGCTGACCACCGTGCAACGCCAACTCGGCGACTGGCTCTCCGGCGCCGGCCACCGTCAGGACGGCCCGGTCACTGTCATCGTCCCCAAGGCCGAACTCAGCACGCGCCGTATACCCTGAGTTATGCGATCATAAGCTTGTAGCGGGAGCGAGAGGAGATCAGCGGTGAGCGCCCTGCCCTGGCCTGATCACCTGGTGACGTTTGACGAGTGGAAAGCGCTGCCTGAGGACAACCAGTTCCGGGTCGAGGTCGTTGAGGGAGTTCTGATCGTGTCGCCTCGTCCCCTGTCGTTGCACCAGCGGGCGATCAGCAGGCTGTGCAATCGGCTCGATGAGCAACTACCCACGCGCTTCAGCGCGCTGGCCGAGGTCGAGGTGGTCATCACCGCTAGCCCACTGCTGACCGTTCGTATCCCCGACGTTGTCGTGGTGGGCACCGAGCTGGCAGACGACAACTCGGCCAGGTACAAGCCAAGCGATCTCTCCCTCGCGGTCGAGGTGCTGTCCAAAGGCAGCGTGCGGACCGACAAGGTGACGAAGTTCGCTGAATACGCCGAAGAGGGCGTCGCGAACTACTGGATCGTCGATCTCGACGCTCCGGTGAGCCTGCTTCGATACCACCTCATTGGCGGTGAATACGAGCTGTTCGGCGAGCACACCGGCACGGTGACCGTTGAACTCGACGGCAATCCGATCACCCTCGACCTGGATGCGCTGGTTACGCGTCGCCCCTAGCGCCGAATGTTTCCAGCAGCGCGGCTCGGATTCCCTTGCGTGAGGAGAAGACCAGCAGAAACAGCGCTTCGCGGGCAAGTCGTTGTGGGTGTTCGTCGAGCAGGATCGAGCGGCTGCCGGTCCGCACCAGGAGCATGCTGCTGGCTCGCACGGCCAACTCGTCGGCCGCGGCGCGGGCGGCGGGCAGGTCGTCCGGGCCTGCGGTGTCCATTCGGGACCGGCAGGCGGCGAGTTCCGCGTCGAGCGGGGTCGGGCCGAGCAGACGCGTGCAGCGGTTCGTGACGCCGAGGGCAAGCGAACCGTTGAACCGCAGGCCCGCCGCGTCGCGTTCGGCCCATTCGGCGTAGGGCTGCTCGTCGACGACGGCTTCTGCCGGCACGAACAGGTCGGTGAAGTGCGCGGTCACCGTGCTGCTGGCCGTTGTCGCGATCATCCGAAGTGGACTGGTGACGGTCAGCGCGTCGCTCTCGCGGGCGTCGATGACGGCCGAGATCAGGTTGTCGTGCTCGTCGCGGGCCATCACGAGCAGTAGGTCGATCATGCCCCAGCCGGTCACCCAAGGTGACTCGCCGGTGAGCTGGTAGCCGCCCGGCACGGCGCTCGCCCGCAACCTCGGTGGGCCGGGGAGCGTGCCGCCCAGCGCCACTCCGCCGCGCTGCTTGCCCAGCCGCAGGTCGTCGAGGAGTTCGTCGGCAAGGCTTGATCCGGCGACCCGCCGCACGACGCCCTGGTGTTGCAGCCAGACGAACGCGGTGCTCAGGCAGCCTGCCGCGAACGTCTCCGTGATCGCGCACGCGGTCGGGAAGTCGATGTCCGGGCCTGCGGACATGCCGTAGAAGCCGGCGTCGGCCAGGAGGTCCAGGTGCGCCCGCGGGATGTGGCCGGTGGTGTCCACGGTCGTGGCGGCCGGGAACAGCACGGTGTCGGCGATCTCGTTGGCCCTGGCCAGAGCCGGATGCTGGCTCGTCATGGTGCCGCTCCTAGCGCCAGCTCGGTAGCCAGAGTTCGGCATACCACTGGCTGGCGGAGATGCTGTCGCCGTTGAGGATGGGCCAGAGCCAGACGAAGTTCGCCACCACCAGTCCGACGTACAGACCGACGCAGAGGATCCCGGTTCGGCGGCGTTCGAAACTGGCCGTCGACGGGCCGAGGATCTCGCCGAGCGGCAGGACCAGGCCGAGGATCAGGAAGGCCACGTCAGGCGTCATGTAGAAGAAGAACATCTGCCGGTCGAGGTTGAGGAACCAGGGGAGCAGACCGGCGAGGTAGGCGACCAAGACGGTCAGGTAGCGCCAGTCATAGCGGCCGATGACCCGCCACAGCGCCCAGCCGAGCATCGGGAAGGCGAGCCACCACATGGCGGGCGTGCCGATCAGCATGGTCGCGGACACACAGTCGGCGCTGCCGCACGCCTGGGTGCCTCCCGCGTAGTAGTAGAGCATCGGGCGCAGCCCCATCGGCCAGGTCCAGGGCTTGGATTCCCAGGGGTGGGGACTGTTGGCCGGCGTGACGAGGTGTTCGTGGAAGTACAGGACGTTGCCGCTGTAGTGGACCAGGTAGCGCAGGGCATCCGGGGTCCAGGACAGGAACCAGGCGACGGGTTGGCCGGCCTGGTAGGGGTAGGTGCCGCTGACGCCGTGCCGGTCGACGCCGGTTTCGCTGGCCAGCCACGCCCACCAACAGCCCAGGTAGCAGAGCACCGGGACGAGTAGCAGACCCCAGACGGCGGGGAGCAGGTCGCGCAGGAGCATGCCGCGCAGCGGACGGGCGATCCCGGCGACGGAGCGGGCGCGCCAGTCCCACAGGATCGTCAGCGCGAAGAAACCGGCCATCCAGTACAGGCCGTCCCATTTGACGGCGCAGGAGATGCCGATGCTGACTCCGGTGGCAAAGCGCCACCAGCGGAAACCGAGTCGAGGCCCGTAGGGCGAGTCGTTGACGAAGCCGTCGCGGATCGCGCGCCGGAGTCGCTCGCGCATCTGGTCGCGGTCGTTGAGCAGGCAGCCGAAGCTGATCAGGACGAACAGGGCGAGAAAGACGTCGAGCATGCCCATCCGGGCCTGGACGTGACTCAGGCCGTCGCAGATGAGCAGGATGCCGGCGACGCCGCCGAGCAGCGTGGAGCGGGTCAGGCGGCGGGCGATGCGGATGATCAGCAGGATCATCAGCGTGCCGGCGACGGCCGAGGCGAAGCGCCAGCCGACGCCGTTGTAGCCGAACAGCCACTCGCCGATCGAGATCAG
The DNA here is from genome assembly GCA_035948315.1 of Pseudonocardiaceae bacterium. Taxonomy (GTDB): domain Bacteria; phylum Actinomycetota; class Actinomycetes; order Mycobacteriales; family Pseudonocardiaceae; genus CAJCJE01. The sequence goes on from DASZJG010000075.1 coordinate 22,228, forward strand.
GTACTTGCCGACCGGCGGGTGCACGGTGAGCTCGTAGCCGGGGTTGTCCTCGTAGCCGCCGTTACGCAGCATCTGCCACGCCTGCGGCACGTAGTGCTTCTCGTCGAAGACCGGAGTGCCATTGTCGGTGGGGAAGCCGAGGTTCTGGAACCGGACGGCCGCGCCGATCGCGGTGATGATGATCGTGGTGATCCAGCCGCGCAGGCGATCGGTCGGCATCGGCTTGCCGAGCCGGTCGCTCGGGTCGATCAGGCCGGCATCGGCCGGTGGGCTGGGCGGGGGCGTTTCGCCCGGTTCGACCAGACCGAGATCGTCCTCGTCGGAGCCCTCATCGTCGAGGTAGTAGTCCTCGTCCTCGTCGAACTCGGTCTCCGGGGCGAGCGTGCTGACGGCTCCGTACTCATCGTCTGCCGTCTCGGTCGGTTCGCGCACGGCACCGATCGTAGGGTGGTCGCTGTGAAGCGTGAATCTGGATCTGGCAGGTTGGTGCTGGCCGCGACGCCGTTGGGTGACGCGCGGGACGCTTCACCGAAGCTGGTCGACATGATCGGCACCGCCGATGTGATCGCCGCCGAGGACACTCGTCGCTTTCGCGCCCTGGCCGCCGCGTTGGGTGCCGCGCCGGGCGGACGCGTGCTGAGCTTCTACGATTCGGTGGAAACAGCCAGAATGCCGGGTTTGCTGGCGGCGATGCACGGCGGCGCGACGGTCCTGCTGGTGACCGACGCGGGCATGCCCAGTGTGTCCGATCCGGGATATCGCCTGGTCGCGGCCTGTATAGCCGAAGATCTTGACGTGACCTGCGTGCCGGGCCCCTCCGCGGTGACGACGGCGCTGGCGCTGTCCGGGCTGCCGAGCGACCGGTTCTGCTTCGAGGGCTTCGCGCCGCGCAAGTCGGGCGAGCGACGGCGCTGGTTCGAGCAGCTGGCGACCGAACAGCGAACATGCGTGTTCTTCGAGTCGCCGCATCGGCTCGCCGCGACCCTGACCGATGCCGCCGAGGTGCTCGGCGCCGAGCGGAGCGCGGCCGTGTGCCGCGAACTGACCAAGCCGTACGAGGAGGTGCGCCGCGGCGGGCTCGGTGAGTTGGCCGAATGGGCAGAGGAGGGCGTGCGCGGAGAGGTGACCGTGGTGCTCGCGGGCGCGCCCGCGCCGAAGACGGCCGACGTCGAGGACCTGACGGGCGTGGTGGAGGGGTTGGTCGCGGAGGGGCTACGGCTCAAGGACGCGGTCGCGGACGTCGCGGCGGGCGCGGAGGTCGGCAAGAAGGCGCTCTACGACGCGGTGCTGGCGGCGCGCGCGAAACGGTGAGGTGCCCCCCGGTTGGTGAGTGCCCCCGGTTGGTGAGGGGTGCCGGTTGGTGAGGTGCCGCCGGTTGGTGAGGGCCCCAGGTGGGTGAGGGGTCCCCCTGTTGTGGGGGACCCCGATGTCGAGATGTCAGTTCTTGCCGAGGTTGTCCAGATAGTCGAGGACGGCCGCGCTCTGGCCCGCGGGGGCGATGAGTCCTATGTGGCCGTCGGGGCGGATCAGGAACAGCAGGGGTTCGCTGACCGCGTATTCGCGGTGGGCGTGGCCCTCGAAATCGATAATGTCGACACCGTCCACAGTGGTCGAAGGTGACATGTCGACAAGGCGCGCTGTCGTGATGTCGGCGTGTTCGGCCAGGACGGCGTCGAGGTCGGCGCGGGTTTGCCGGCCGAAGCCGAGGAGGGTGAAGTTGGGCTGGCGGAACGCGTCGAACAGGCGGATGGGTTCGCCGGCCGCCGTCCGACACGGGGAGTCGGGGGCGCGGTCGCCGGCTTTCGGGGCGTCTTCGCCGCGTTCGACCAGGTTGTGGGACAGGGGGCTCCAGTCGTAACCCAGCGCCAGTTGGCCCTGTTGGAGGTCGGCGCGTGGGCGGAAGCCGCCGCGCTTCTTGCCCTCGTCGGTCAGGCTGTCGGCGACCACGGTCAGCTCTCTGGCGCTGACGCCGAGCGTCCACTCGGCGATCGGCACGCGCTCCTGGCTGTACGTGTCGAGCAGCGCCTGGTCGGCCTTGCCGGATAGGACGAGCGCGAGTTTCCAGCCGAGGTTGTGCGCGTCCTGGATACCGGTGTTCATGCCGAGCCCGCCGGTCGGCGGGTGGACGTGGGCGGCGTCGCCGGCCAGGAAGACTCGGTCGAAGCGGAAGCGGTCGGCCATGCGCACGTTGACCCGGTAGGTGGACAGCCACGTCGGGTCGGACATGGTGACGCCGGGAACGGCGGCGATGTCGTCCAGCAGTTTCTGGAAGTATTCGAGGGTGGGCGGTGGGAGTTCGCCGTTCTCGTTGAAGTCGGCGATGGGGACGGCCTGGAACTGCCAGGCGGGCCAGTCGGGGAACGGGCACAGCGCGACGAAACCCTTGGTGGAGTCGGTCCACATGTACCAGGCGTCCGGATCAAGTCCCTCGACGCGCACGTCGCCGACGAGCATGCCCTGCGGGCCGCTCTCACCCTCGAACGTCGCCTCGACGGACTTGCGCACCGTGCTCCGGCCGCCGTCGCAGCCGACGAGGTAGTCGGCGACGATCCGCTCGCCGGAGGCGAGGGTCGCGGTGACGGCTTCGGTGGACTGGCTGAATTCGGCGAGTTCGGTGGCGAATTCGACGGTGACGCCGTATTCGGTCAGTTTCTCGCGAAGAGTTTCTTCGACGCGCCATTGCGGAAGGATGATTCCCACGTCATAGGGAATTCCGGGCGTGGGGTGCAGGTTGTCGTTCTGGTCGCCGTCGGCGACCAGTTCACCGTTGAACCAGCGGCGGAACGCGAAATGGTGCCAGCCGGACCGGTCCACCTTGTCCTGGATACCGAGGTTGTCGAAGACCTCGCGGCTGCGCGGCGCCAAACCCTTGCCGCGCGAGCTCACGAAGTGTTCCGGTGCCCTGTCGACGATGCGGACCGCGACGCCTCTGCCGGCCAGTTCGACGGCGAGCGTGAGGCCGGTCGGGCCCGCACCGACAACGAGCACATTCGTGCTGTTCATTGATCCCCCAAGGCAGTATTCACGTGTACTCGATCTTACGCGAAATGCTTGCCTGGGGCCGAGATCAGCCGCCGGTCGTCGGCATCGTCGGCATCGAGCCGACCTGGTCGTCCGGGGGCGGGGTGATGGTCACCGGGGCGCCCCAGTTGCTGTAGGTCATCGTCATCAGACCGCCAGTGCCGGCGCCGAGGCCGGGCATGTTGATCGTGCTCTGCACGGGCAGGTCGTGGCTGTCCAGCCAGACCTCGACCGGGTAGTCGTGCAGGCCGGCCTGTTCGGCCATGGTCAGCAGCTGCTTCATGGTCGGGTCGGTCTGGTTGGCGATCATCTTGCTGACGTTGACCGTGATCTTGTAGTGCGTGGTGGCCTGACCGTTGAGCTGCTCGGTGTCGGTGCTGTTCAGCGTGCCGCCGGCTTCCAGGTTCTTCAGCATCTGGGTCGGGTCGGCGTTCTGCTTGATGCTGCTGACGATCGAGCCGAAGAACTGGTTCGCCGGGTTCGACGGGTCGCTCGGGTCGACCTTGATCCACGGCTTGCCGGTGACCTGGGCCAGGCTCGGGATCTGCATGTAGAAGATGTTGTTGACGAGCACCACCTGCTCGTTGCCGGTGGGCGCGGTGATGTTCATCTTCTCGGCGAGCGGGTCGCCGAACTTGATCGAACCGGTGGTCGTGCTCGTGGCGCTCTTCATGGCCACCTGGACCGTGGTCGCCTGCTCGACCTTGTTACCGACCAGATTGGACAGATCGGAAACGGTCTTCACCTGGGAGCCGAGCTGACTGCCCGCACCACCCTGGTCGCCGCCGGAGGATCCCGCCGCGGTCGGGGACCCGGTGATGGAGCCCCCGCACCCGGTCAGCACCCCGAGACCGACCATCAATGCCGCACCGGCCAACAACGACTTTGCCCGCATGTGTGTCATTCCCCTTGTGATGACTGCCCCTCGAACCCGAGTCGTCCGAACGGTATCAGTACGCCTCTGACGTGGACGGCGGGTTGTCGGTTCCCTCCGGCGCGGCCAGTCCGGCGCGGGAGAGCAGCAGCCTGCGCAGGGAATCGAGGCGGCCCGCGCTCGCCTTGCCCTCCGCGACCACCTCGTCGAGGTAGCAGTCCGGGTCCTGGGGCGGGCCGAGGTGACCGCACATCGGCGGGCATTCCTCGGCCGGTTCGACGAACTCGTCGAACGCGCTGACGATGTCGGCGGGCGTGATGTGCGCGAGGCCGAACGAGCGAATACCGGGAGTGTCGACCACCCAGCCGCCCTCGGGCAGCGGCAGGGCGACCGCGGTGACCGAGGTGTGCCGGCCCTTACCGACCGAGCTGACCTCGCCGATGCGCCGTGCCGCGTCCGGGACCAGGGTGTTGACCAGGGTGGACTTGCCGACGCCGGAATGGCCGACCAGGGCGGAGACCCGGTCGACGAGCAGTTCGCGCAGCGCGTCCGGCTGCTCGTCGCGGTTGGTGACGACCACGGTCACGTCCAGGTCGGCGTAGGCGGCGAGCAACTCCTTCGGGCTGGCCAGGTCCGACTTGGTCAGGCACAGGATCGCGGACAGGCCGCCCGCGTAGGCGGCGACCAGGGCGCGGTCGATGAAACCGGAGCGTGGGGGCGGGTCGGCGAGCGCGGTGACGATGACGAGTTCCTGCGCGTTGGCCACCACGACCCGCTCGAACGGGTCGGTGTCGTCGGCGGTGCGGCGCAGCACCGAGGAACGCTCGGCGACGCGCACGATCCTGGCCAGCGTGTCCGGTTGGCCGGTCACGTCGCCGACCAGGTCGACCTGATCGCCCACGACGATCGGGGTGCGGCCGAGTTCCCTGGCGCGCATGGCCGTGATGAGCTGGTTCGGGTCCTGGTGCAGCGCGCAGGTCCAGCGGCCCCGGTCGACGCCGACGACCATGCCGCTGCTGGCTTCGGCATGGTCGGGCCTGCGCTTGCTCCTGGGCCTGGACCCCTTGCCGGGCCGGATCCGCACATCGGACTCGTCCAGCCGATGCCAGTCGCTGCCGCTCACGCCGAAACCAGCTCGCTCACGCGCCAGCAACCTCCATTGTGGACTCTTCGGCCAGCATTCTCCGCCACATGCCGGGAAAGTCGGGCAGCGTTTTGCTGGTGGTCGCGATGTCGTCGATCTCGATACCAGGGATGACCAGGCCGATGATCGCGCCCGCGGTGGCCATCCGGTGGTCGGCGTAGGCGCGCCAGGGCCCGCCGTGCAGCGGGCGGGGGCGCACGGTCAGGCCGTCCTCGGTCTCCTGCGCCTCGCCACCGATCGCCCGGATCTCGTTGACCAGCGCGGCGAGCCGGTCGGTCTCGTGGCCGCGCAGGTGCGCGATGCCGCGCAGCCGCGACGGGCCGTCCGCGAACACGGTGAGTGCGGCGATGGTCGGCGTCAGCTCGCCGATGTCGTGCAGGTCGACGTCCACTCCGGACAGTGTGCCGCCGCCGGCGACGGTCAGCCCGTGCTCGTCGAGGGTGACCGTGGCGCCCATTTCGGAGAGCACGGCCCGGATTCCGTCGCCCGGTTGGGTCGTCGTGGCCGGCCAGCCGGTGACGGTGACCGCACCGCCGGTGACCGCTGCCGCGGCCAGGAACGGCGTCGCGTTGGACAGGTCGGGCTCGATGTCCCAGTCGCGGCCCGCGATCGGGCCGGGAGCGACCCGCCAGGTGTTCGGCTCGGTGTCGTCGACCTCGACACCCGCGCCGCGCAGCATGTCCACGGTCATCTCGATGTGCGGCATGGACGGCACCGGCTTGCCGTCGTGGTGCACCGTGACGCCGTCGGTGTAGCGGGCACCGGAGAGCAGCAGGCCGGAGACGAACTGGGAGGACGCGGACGCGTCGATGGTGACCGTGCCGCCGGCCAGCGCGCCAGTGCCGTGCACCGTGAAGGGGAGGGTGTCTCCGGTGATGTCCGCGCCGAGCGCGCGCAACGCGTTCAGCACGGTGTCCATCGGGCGTTTGCGGGCCTGCTCGTCGCCGTCGAAGGCGATCTCGCCCTCGGCGATCACCGAGGCGGGCGGGACGAACCGCATGACCGTGCCGGCCAGGCCGCAGGAGATCGCGGTCGGGCCGCGCAGCGCGTGCGGGGTGACCAGCCAGTCGCCGTCGGGCGCCTCGGTCACGTCGACGCCCAGCGCGCGCAACGCGGCGGCCATCAGGTCGGTGTCGCGGCTGCGCAACGGCCGGTGCAGCAGGGACGGCGCGTCGGCCAGCGCGGCGAGCAGCAGCGCGCGGTTGGTGATCGACTTCGAGCCCGGCACCGCGACGACGGTGCGCACGGGGCCGGTCGCCGTGGGTGCCAGCCAGGGTTGCGTCATGGCTCAATGATCCCGCACCGCGGCCTCGGACCGCATACCACTCGCTCACCAGGGCGTAACGTGTCAGGATCACGGTAGAGGCCACGGTTTCGGCGAGGTGAATGCTCGTGTGCGGTAGGTACGCCGCGAAGAAGGATCCGGCGCTGCTGGCGGCCGAGTTCGACGCGGTCGGTTCGATCGACGGCGACGCGCCCAAGCCGGACTACAACGTGGCTCCGACCAAGCCGGTGATCGCGGTGGTGAACCGGCACCCCCGCGACGACGAGGGCCAACCCGACCCGGAGCGCACCGAGCGCCGTCTGCGGGTCATGCGCTGGGGCCTGGTGCCGCACTGGGCCAAGGACCGCAACGTCGGCGCGAAGATGTTCAACGCGCGGGCCGAGTCGGCCGCCACCAAGCCGGCTTTCCGCACGTCGATGACCAAGCGCAGGTGCATCCTGCCGGCCGACGGCTGGTTCGAGTGGAAGCGCGAGGGCACCGCCAAGCAGGCCATGTACATGACCCGGCCGGATGGCGCGAGCCTGGCCATGGCCGGACTCTGGTCGACCTGGCACGACCCGAAGGGCGAGCCGGACGCGCCGCCGCTGGTCAGCTGCGCGGTCATCACCACCGACGCGCTCGGCCAGCTCACCGAGGTGCACGACCGGATGCCGCTGCTGCTCACTCCGGAGAACTGGGCGAACTGGCTCGACCCGGACCGGGCCGACGTCGCCGACCTGCTGACCAGCCCGGACCTGGGACTGATCGAGTCGCTGGAGCTGCGGCCGGTGTCCAGCGCGGTGAACAGCGTCCGCAACAACGGACCCGAACTGATCGAGCGGATCGACCCGGCGCCGAGCCTCGACGAGGCGCCGACACTCTTCGACCCGGCGACGAGCTGACCATGACCACCACCACGGTCGACACCCCGCACGGACCGGCGCGGGCCGAACTGCACTGCTCGGAGGAGGGCCGGGCCGCGCTGCTGCTCGGCCATGGCGCGGGCGGCGGCCTTGCCGCGCCCGACCTCGTCGCCACCACGCGCGCGGCGACCGCGGCTGGCGTGCACGTCGCACTGGTCGAGCAGCCGTACCGGGTCGCGGGCCGACGCGCGCCGGCACCGGCCAAACAGCTGGACGCGGCCTGGCTCGCGGTCGCCGAGCAGTTGGGCGAGCACTGGTTCGCGGACCTGCCGCTGGTGTTCGGCGGCCGGTCCTCCGGCGCGCGCGTCGCGTGCCGCACGGCATCGGCGGGCCAGGCGGTCGCCGTGCTGTGCCTGGCCTTCCCGGTGCATCCGCCCGGCAAGCCGGACCGCAGCCGCATGCCCGAACTGGACGCGGTCGAGGTGCCGACCCTGGTCGTGCAGGGCGAGACCGACCCGTTCGGGCGACCCGACCCCGCGCACCACCGCGAGTTGGTGCTGCTGCGCGGCGACCACTCGCTCAAGGCCGACGTGGAGGGCATCGGACGCGCCGTGGAGGAGTGGCTCGGGCGGGTGCTCCGTCCGCTCGACTCGGTACCGGCCTGAGGGCCTGGTCAGGCGGCGATCGGGGCCACCTTCGCGGAGGCCAGGCGGATCAGGTCGGCCGGAGCCAGTTCGATCTCAAGGCCGCGCCTGCCGCCGCTGCAGAACACCGTGTCGAACTGCTCGGCGGACGCGTCCAGCACCACCGGCAAGCGCTTGCGCTGGCCGAGCGGGGAGATGCCGCCCGCGACGTAGCCGGTGGCCCGTTCCGCGGCGCTGACCTCGGCCATCTTCGCCTTCTTGCCGCCGACCGCCGCGGCCAGCGCCTTCAGGTCCAGCTGGCCGGCGACCGGGACGACACCGACGGTCAACGCGCCGTCGACCTCGGCGACCAGCGTCTTGAACACGCGCTCCGCCGGAATGCCGAGTGCCTCGGTGGCCTCCAGGCCGTAGCCTGCCGCGCTGCGCGCGTCGTGGTCGTAGGTGTGCACGGTGTGCGGCACGCGCTGCTTGGCCAGCAACACGGTGGCCGGGGTGCCCTGTCCTGGCATAGCCGGGAATCTTAGGGCTGCCCGTCGCGTTGGGGCCGTACGTGGTAGTCGACGTAGCAACTCCGCCGCTTGTGCCTCGGTTGGCGAGCTTCCCCACACTGGGCGATCGCGATCCGAATCGCCCGGAAGCCGGCCGGGTATCCTCTCTGCTGTCGCCCGCGTCCGGGAAGAAGGGGACGCCGGCAGTAGCCGTTGGCCTCACCGGCCGGCGGGGAGGGAGCCAGGTGCCAGGGAGCCAGGCAAGCACGCCCGAATCGACCCCACAGGAGTCGCCGGTCCTCGCGGACGCCAACACCGACGTGTCGGCCGAGAGGGAACAGGCGGAACTCGCGGCGCGGTTCGAGCGGGAAGCCATGCCACTGCTCGACCAGCTGTACTCGGCGGCGCTGCGGATGACCCGCAACCCCGCCGACGCCGAGGACCTGGTGCAGGAGACCTTCCTCAAGGCGTACGCGGCGTTCGCCTCGTTCGCCGAGGGCACCAACCTCAAGGCCTGGCTGTACCGGATTCTCACCAACACCTACATCAACGGCTACCGCAAGCGGCAGCGTCAACCGCAGCAGTCCGCCACGGACGAGATCACCGACTGGCAGCTGGCCAGGGCGGGCGAGCACTCCTCGGTCGGGCTGCGCTCGGCCGAGGTCGAGGCAATGGACCGGCTGCCGGACAACGACGTGAAGGCCGCCCTGCAGCAGTTGCCGGAGGAGTTCCGGCTGGCGGTGTACTTGGCCGACGTCGAAGGCTTCGCCTACAAGGAGATCGCCGACATCATGGGCACGCCCATCGGCACCGTGATGTCCCGGCTGCACCGCGGCCGGCGCCAACTGCGCGATCTGCTCACCGACGTCGCTCGGGACCGCGGCTTCCTGCGCAACGGCCAGCCGTCCGTCCAGGAGGTGACGGGGTCGTGAGCTGCGGAAAACCGCACGAAACGGATTGCTCTCAGGTCCTGGCGGAGGTCTGGCTGCTGCTCGACCACGAGTGCGACTCGACCCAGCGGCACAAGCTGGTCGAGCACCTGGACGAGTGCTCACCGTGCCTTGAGCAGTACGGCATCGAGGAGCAGCTCAAGCTGCTGCTGGCCCGCAAGTGTGGCGGTGACCAGGTGCCGGAGGGCTTCAAGGACCGGGTGCGCCAGTCGATTCGGGAGACCGTGCGCAAGGCGCAGCTCAGCGCGGCCGACGGCACGATCGTCGAGGTGACCGAGACGCGGGTCGAGGTGCGACGCGAAACCAGCTGAAACGGCTCAGCTCATGACACGGCCCCGGTGACCAACGTCACCGGGGCCGCGTCACGTGCACTGGTCGCACTCAGCTGTTCGGCCGCTTGCCGTGGTTGGGACCGGACTTCTTGCGGTCGCGACGCTTGCGGGCGCGCTTCGACATGCTCGTTCTCCTTGGGTGTATCTGGCTCTGTTGTCGAGTGTCGCATGCCGTGCACGGCAGAATGGGTGGGGTGTCGACTCTCGCCGATCTGCTCGCCGAACACACCAGGCTGCCCGGGGACGCCGTCGACCACCTGCAACGCGTGGTCGCGGAATGGCAGTTGCTCGCCGACCTCTCCTTCGCCGACTTCCTGCTCTGGGCACCGGTGCCGCCCGAGGACGATGAGCAGCTGTTCATCTGCATCGCGCACGCGCGCCCGACGACCGGCCTGACCGCCTACGCGGAGGACATGGTCGGCACCCAGGCCGGCACGGCCGACCATCCGCAGCTGGCGCGCGCCCTGCACGACGCCCGGATCTGTCGCGAGGAGGACCCGGTCTGGCACCTCGGCCTGCCGGTGCGGCGCGAGGTCATCCCGGTGGTGTTCGGCCAGCGGGTGATCGGGGTGCTCAGCAGGGACACCAACCTGGCCGTGCCGAGGGTGCCGAGTTCGCTGGAGATCGCCTACCTCGGCGGCGCGGCCGACCTGTGCCAGATGATCGCGGACGGCACCTTCCCCAGCGACGAGCCCTCACCGGGCGTGCACACTTCTCCGCGCGTCGGCGACGGGCTGATCCGGTTGGACGCGGCGGGCGCCGTCGTCTTCGCCAGCCCGAACGCGCTGTCCGCGTATCACCGGATGGGGCATGCGGCGGACCTGATCGGGGTACGCCTCTCGCCGCTGACCCGCTCGCTCATCGCGGACCCGTTCGACGCGACCGAGGTCGGTACCCGCATGCGGGACGCCCTCGACGGCAAGGCGAGTACCAGGGTCGAGGCGGAGGCGCGGCACGGGGCGACCGTGCTGTTCCGGGCGCTTCCCTTGCAGCCCAAGGGAAAGGCGGCCGGCGCGTTGGTGCTGGTGCGTGATGTCACCGAGCTGAAGCGGCGCGACCGTCAGTTGTTGTCCAAGGACGCGACCATCCGGGAAATCCACCACCGGGTGAAGAACAACCTGCAAACGGTCGCAGCATTGCTGCGGTTGCAGTCGCGCCGACTGTCCAATCAGACCGCGCGGGACGCGCTGACCGAGTCGGTCCGCCGGGTCACCTCGATCGCCATGGTGCACGAGACGCTCGCCCAGTCCGTCGACGAGCGGGTGAACCTGGACGAACTCGTCGACCAAATAGTGCCGATGATGGGCGACCTGGCCGGCACGGACGGTCGGGTGTCGGTGCGGCGGGAGGGCAACTTCGGCGTGGTGTCCGCGGATCAGGCCACCGCGCTGGTGCTGGTGCTGACCGAGTTGTTGCAGAACGCGTTCGAGCACGCCTATCCCGCGCCGGAGCGTGGCGAGGTGCTGCTGCGCGTGGAGCGCGACGCGAAATGGCTGGACGTGGTCATTTCCGACACCGGCAAGGGCCTGCCGCGCGGATTCTCCCTGGAGCGCACCGAACGGCTCGGGCTACAGATCGTGCGCACGCTGGTGGACAGCGAGTTGCGCGGGTCGTTGTCGTTGCGACGCAGGGAACGCGGCGGGACCGAGGCGCTGCTGCGCGTTCCGCTGCGTCAGCCGCGCTGAATGTCCATCTGGGACAAACGGCGGTAGGCAGCAGGAAGGGCCTGACATCGTGGTCGCGATGTCAGGCCCTCTGCGATAAAACAGCTTTGGGTCAGCACGCCTGGTTCATGGGGGGAGAACCAGAAGTACTTGGGGGCCAACGTCAGGCGTTGGTCCGAGCCCTGGTCCGGTTGCGGCGCTTCAGGGCACGTCGCTCGTCTTCGCTCATACCGCCCCAAACACCTGCGTCCTGTCCGCTCTCCAACGCCCAGGTCAGGCAGCTGGAAGCGACGGGGCAGCGGCGGCACACAGTCTTCGCCTCGGCGATCTGCAGCAGCGCGGGACCGCTGTTCCCAACCGGGAAGAACAGCTCGGGGTCCTCATCGCGGCAGCTCGCGCGGTGGCGCCAGTCCATTGTCGGTGCTCCTCACAAGGCGCGCTTCTACACGCCATTCGTCGTGGGTGGGTCGTCGGGGTGCTTGTGAATACTTTCACGAACCGCGCTGATGTCAAGGGGGTTTGACCAAGCCGGTGAGAGAACTCACCCGAAAGATCGACGAAGCAGGTAACGCGGATTCGTAGCGCGACCGCCGTGATCAGCTTGAAACCACACGCAATCGCTACCAGGTCACAGGCAGGTCACAGTGCAAGTTACAAGGCGACCCGCAGCGCATCAGGCACCGAAAAAAAGTGTACCTCGTTTTGCTCGCCAAGGAGATCACCATCGACCTGAACCCGAACGGGTTTGGCGGATGTCACCCGGATGTGCGGCTCGTCGTCACGAAACAGCAGGTTGCGGCCCTTGGGGTGGCTCGCTCCACGCAGGATCTGACCCGCGTGTCGAGCAATGGTGCCAGGCCCGAGACCGCTCAACGCGAATAGTCCGAGACCGGTGTCGAATGAACAACCGGGGATCAGGTGCAACGGCTTGTCACCGAGATAGGTCCATGGATCGGTATTGCACACAAACGCCAACCGAATGCCGGTCACCGGTTGTTCACCCGCGAGTTCGACGGTCAGCTCCGGCCCGCCGCGCAACTGGCGGACGTACTGCGCGAACACCGTGCGCAGGTAGAGGCTCGGGCTGGCTTCCTTGCTGCGCCTGCGATCGACCGCGGCGACCACGTCGGCGTCCCAACCGATGCCCGCGTTGAAGGTGAACCAGCGCTGCTCGCCGCCGTCCATCGTCACCTTGCCGAGCCCGATCGTGCGACTGTGACCCGTTTCGATCGCACGCAGTAGTCGGTGCGTGGCCTCGACCGGATCGCGCGGCAGGCCGAGCGCGCCCGCGAACACGTTCGCCGACCCGCCGGGCACCACGCCGAGCATCGGTGTCTGCGCGTCGGTCGCGGACAGCAGGCCGTTGACGACCTCGTTCACCGTGCCGTCGCCACCGTGTGCGACCACAAGGTCGAAGCCGTCCCGGGCGGCCTGCGCGGCGGCCTGCGCCGCGTGGCCACGATGGCTCGTCTCCAGGATTTCCAGCTTCACATCGCTGGCCAGGGCATGCGCCAGCACCTCCCGGCCGGCCGGCGTCGTGGCCGTGGCCTGCGGATTCACCACAAGTAGAGCGAGCACCCAGTCAGCCTAGGCGCCAACTCCAGGTGAGACGGCCATCCTGCGAGCCAGCGCACAATGCCGGCCCTTCTCCTCGCTGCCTGTACCGCGGCTGTTGGCGAGTGCACCCAGACGACCTATCTGCTCACCGACGAAGCGGACCAGCGCTGAGGAGATCTTCCCTCGCGACCGGGCGGAAAGAATCGGCCGACCGGGTGGCCTACGATCGCTTCACGGTGTCACCAACTGTGGTCACCCGTTGGTTTGAAGGGCCTTCTGTCGTGGTTGAGGAACCCGCCGCGCCCGCGGCTCCGCAATCGGTGCGGATCGCCGGAGCGCTGGTCGGAGTGCAGGGCCTCGCCGGGTTCGGCTACGCCATCGCGGTGCTGGTCGGCGCGTTCGCGCACACCAGGGGCGCGGTCGGCAACCTCTACGCGGAAGCAGGCTTCTTCGCCGTCCTGGGCGCGGCCGTCGTCGCCGTCGCGGTCGGGCTGCTGCGCGGCCAGCCGTGGACCCGCACGCCCGCCACCGTGCTGCAACTGCTGTTCCTGGGCATCGCCTGGTACGTGTTCGGACCATCCGGGCAGCTCGTCGTGGGTGTGGTCACCGCCGTGTTCTGTGTCGCGACGCTGGTCCTGCTGTTCACCCGGGAGGCGCGAGCCTGGGCGGTCGGCCTCCGCGCCGAGGACTAGCCACCGCTGCACCGCTACGCACGGCAACTGGCGGTTACCGCCAAGGCGGTGGAAAACCGTCAATGTGAACGACTGCCTTCCAACGTTTGCCCAAGAACCCTCTAACGATGGGTATTCGTTGGTTCACGTCTCGGTGAAACTCCATCGGGTAACGCCTTCGTCGCTGCCTCCCCTGCAACCGAGCAACGGCGACTGTCGGTGACATCACCCATCCCAATGGAGGAACTGTGTCCCTTTCGAGGACAGTGGCAGTTCGTTGGTCGACGAGGGCCGTGGCCGTGGTCGCTGCCACCGCCGCCTTCGTACTGCCCACCGTCGCGACGGCGCAGACGTCGACACCCGACGCCGCAGCCGGCGCCACCGCGCAGGCAGCCCAGCTGCACCAGGAGGTCACCAGCGGCACCCTGCTGAGCGACCACGGCACCAAGCGCGTGTGCGCGCACTGCGAGTCGGTGGTGGTCACCGAGGCCAAGGGCTCCAGCAAGCCGTTGAGCACCGCGGCCCCCAGCGGCTACGGCCCGGCCGACCTCGCTTCGGCCTACAAGATCACCAGTGCCTCCACCTCGACCGCGACCATCGCGATCATCGACGCGGGTGTCGACGGCAACCTCGCCAGCGACCTGGCCACCTACCGCAAGACCTACGGCCTGCCGGCGTGCACCACCGCCAGCGGCTGCCTGAAGCTGGTCAACTACACCGGTGGCGCGCAGCCCGCTCCGCAGAAGAGCGGCCAGGGCGCCCAGGCCGAGGAGGAGATCGCGGTCGAGACCGCGCTCGACGTCGACATGGCGTCCGCGGCCTGCCCGACCTGCCACATCACCGAGATCTCCGTGCCGTGGGCGGACGGCGTCAACGACGGCAACACGTCGATGAACGACTTCTCCAAGGCCGTGTCCACCGCGGTGTCCGGCGGTGCCAAGACCGTCAGCATCAGCTACGGCTACACCGCGACCGCCCAGTCCACCAGCGGCACCGACCTCGCCGACTTCAACCACCCCGGCGTGGCCATCGAGGTGTCCACCGGTGACAGCGGCTTCAACGGCGGCACGCACACCTCCTGGCCCTCCGACCTGCCCTACGCGGTCGGTGTCGGTGGCACCCAGCTGACCAAGAGTGGCAGCACCTGGTCGGAGACGGCCTGGGGCGTCGACAGCGGCAACGGCGCGGCCGGCAGCGGTTGCGAGACCTACTTCAAGGCGGCCAACGGCCAACCGGCCGCGGTCACCAAGGCCTGCAACAACCACCTCGCCACCGCGAGCGTGTCCGCCGACGCGTCGCCCGCCTCCCCGCTGGCGATCTACGACACCTACGCGCCGTTCAGCCACCAGCCGCCGAACTGGACCGTCGTCGGTGGCACCAGCGCCTCCTCGCCCTACATCGCGGGCCTGTTCGCGCGCGCCGGCGTCCCGTCCAAGCTGCTCGGCCCGAACACCCTGTACGCGGCCGCCGCGTCCAACTTCCGCGACATCACCTCGGGCAACAACGAGGTGCAGGACCAGTGCAAGAACTACGCGGGCGTGAGCGCGTCGGTGTGCAACGCGGGCAAGGGCTGGGACGGTCCGACCGGTCTCGGTTCGCCGCAGGGCCTCGGCGCCTTCTGATCCACTGATCCGAGCCAGACTGATCCGCTGATCCCAGCCAGAGAAATCGGGCCCTGCTCACCGCCTCCCGGTGAGCAGGGCCCGAAGTATGTGTCTGGCCCTATGGTGAGCGGGCCGGAAGCTTGTGTCTGGCCTTATGCGGCGTCGGCCTGGGCGCACACCGGCGCCGGGTCGACCACCAGCGCCGTGGCGTTGTCCTTGCTGCCCAGCTCACGAGCCGTTCCGACCAGCATGTTCGCCGCGCCGGCCGGCGGGATCGGCTGGTCCAGCACCTGCCTGATCCGGCTCATGTCCACCAGCTTGTGCACGCCGTCCGTGCACAGCAGCAGCCGCGAGTTCGCGATGCTGGTCCGGGTGGTACCGATCCGCTCCGGATCCACCGTGCGCACGCTGGTCGTGACCAGGTGCTCCATCCTCGGCGTGGTCGGCTGGTTGCGGCCGCGGAAGTACTCGGCGACCGTGTGGTCGTTGGTGATCTGCTCCAGGATCCGGCCGTTCCAGTGGTAGGCCCGGCAGTCGCCGACCCAGGCCACGTCGCAGCCGGTGCGGGTCGGCCCGACCTGCGGCACCGCGACCACCAGCACACAGTCGCCGCCGTCGTCGTTGGCAAGCACGATCTCCTGGGCGGCCAGAATGCCGGCCACCGGACCCTGCACCGAGGCGATCCGCGCGGCCATCTCGGCGGCGATCGTCGCGGTCCGCGCCGCGACCAGGTCGTCGCCGACACCGTCCGCCACGACATAGGCGGTCAGACCGGTGCCGGGATCGGTGTGCACGGCCGTCGCGTCCGCGTTGATCTGGCGCGGACCGCGCTCGCTCGCCTGATCCCAGTGCGGCAGGACGGTGGGTAGCGGATGGTTCGCCAGCATCGGTGACCTCCTCGGCGGGGCCGGGCGTTGTGGCCCGTTACGTCAAGGAAAACGTCCCAACCTGAGGTTCGGTGCCAGAATCACCCAAAAATATCCTGAGAATCCGCTTCAGACGGCCTTTTGGCGGTTGCCCAGCTCATGCAAGGCGTCTCCGCTGAGTCGATAGGTGATCCAGTCGCTGAGCTGCTTCGCGCCGAGCTTCTCGTAGAACTCGATGGACGGCGTGTTCCAGTCGAGCACCGCCCACTGGAGTCGCGTGTAGCCGTTGCGCACGCACTCCCTGGCCAGTTCGACCAGCAGCGCGAAGCCGAGGCCGGTACCGCGCTGCTCGGGCGTGACGTAAAGATCCTCCAGGTAGATGCCGTGCACACCGTCCCAGGTGGAGAAGGTCAGGAACCACACCGTGCAGCCGACCACCACGCCGTCGGTGTTCTCGGCCACATGCGCGAACAAATTCGGATTCGCGCAGAAAAGCGCCTCGCGCAGTTGCTCGGTGGTCATCTGGAACTCGTCCGGCGCCCGCTCGTACACCGCGAGTTGCCGGCACAGCTCGACGATCCGCTCCACATCGGACGGTTCGGCGCGCCGAACCCGTCTGTCCGCCTCAGACATCGACGTCCGGATTCCACGCCGGAATGTTCGACCTGGCGACCTGCCGCGCACCGCGCTCCGTGCCGAGCACGGTCGTGCCGGCCGGGTCGAGCCCGAACTGCACGCCGTCGGTCGCGTTCATACCCAGCCACACCGCGATCAACACCCTGCTGAAATGCCCGTGCCCGATCAGGATCACATCGCCGTGCGTCATCGCCGCGGTCACCCGGTCCAGCAGCTTGTTGGCCCGCTCGGTCACCTGCGCCGCGGTCTCGCCACCCGGGATCGGATGCGTCCACACGCTCCAGTCCGGCACGCTCTCGCGGATCTGGTCGGTCGTCAGGCCCTCGTACTCGCCGTAGTCCCACTCGGCGAGGTCCTCGGTCACCTCATCCACGTGCAGACCGGCCAAGGCCGCGGTGTGCTCGGCGCGCTGGCGCGGGCTGCACAGCACCAGCGCGGGCGGCAGATGCGTGCCACGCAGATGGCTCAACACCAACCCGGCGCGCCGGGCCTGCTGCTCACCCTCGGTGGTCAGCGGAATGTCGGTGCGACCGGTGTGCCGCCCGGTGAGCGACCATTCGGTCTGGCCGTGACGGAGTACGTAGATCAGTGGTTGCTCGTCTGAAGCCACCTGAACATCGTAGGGAGCCGGCCAGGACCCCACCGCGCGAACGAGCGCGATTCGCGCCACATTGCCACACTACTGACCAGTAAATATCGAGGCCGGTCCGAAACCCCGAACACGCGGCTACCCGCGTACCGCGAGCAGGTCCAGATAGCCCACGTTCGCCAACCAGAGCGCGTCCGCGACCGGCTCCATCTTCCCCGGCTTCCAGCGTCGGTCGGTGTAGGTCTCGGTGCCCGCCCGCACCGCCGCCAGGCTCGTCGCCAACTCCGCGTCCATCCGCCCCTCGAACTCGCCATCGGACGGCGCGTCCGCGCGCACCCGCGCCCCCTCGCCGGCCCGCAGCGCTTCGAGCACCGGCTCGACGGTGCCGTCCTCCGCATCCCAGAACATGGCCGGCCGCTCGATCTCGTGATTCCACACCGGCGCGTGCACCGACCGCCACCTGACCACAAATGGATTGCGACTCAATCGCGTCGCATTAGCCCAGTGCGCCACCCCGCTCGGCTCCGTCCGCCAAGCCACCTCGTCGACCGGCAGATCGACCCCCAACGCCACCGGGATCAGCTCGACATCCCGCTCCGGCCCCAGCAGCTCGCCGAACGTCCACAGCTGCCGAACCCGAATCCGATAGATCTCCGGCGGCCGCCCCAGCATCTCCGTACAGGTCTCGGCAAGCTGCTCAAGATGATGAACCGCGCGGCTCCACTTCACCGCGCCATTGTGCCCGGTCGGTTTCGCGCTCCGAGTTGCCGGGACGGTTTCACACCGTGATGTCGCCAGACCGGACCAGGGAGTCCCATGCCGTTCGCACGTGTTCCTCGGTGAACAGCCGACGCTTGCGCGAAGACCACAGCTGGATCGCGGACCATGCCTGTTCCGCGGTGCGGCACTCCTCGTTCGCCGCCACCCAGTGGGTGCTCGCCAGCAACTCGATGGCGTACGGACCTTCGAAGCCGTCGATGGTTCGCAGTACGGGCTGAACTATTCGGGTTTCAACCCGCTGGCCGTTCTCGGTTTCGGTCAGGTAGGCATTGGCTTCCGCTTTGCCGGACTCGGTTGGTGCGATCGGATCGAGACGCTGAACTGGAGCCGTGCCGTCGCCGAAGCCGGTGAGGTAGACAGCTTCCATGTCCTGTACGAGATGCCTGACCTGGTCGCTGTACGGCCCATAGTTGCCTCGTTGGAAGTTCAGTTTCAGCTCGGGCGTGTGCAAGCCGGCAAAGTACAACAGTTTCTGGATCTCGAGATGCGAAGCACCGGTGACCGACTCCCAGGGTTCGGTGGCAAGCCTGCGGTTGACGTATTCCTGAATCAACCGGATGGTCGCTGCACGGCCCCAGGTCATCTTTATGGGGTTGGGTGCCAGATGCCGTTTCGCATTGGACGGCGTATAGAGGACGACCTTGACATCGGGAAGCTCGCCCAAGGCATGCACGATCAGTGGCTCGACGTCTTTCCAGGCGAGGCCGCCGTTACCGGCCCCGAGCGGTGGGATCGCGATCGAGGTGATCCCGCACTCGTCGATCGCCCGAACCAGGTCCCGGAGCCCGGATTCGATGTCCTCAAGCCGAGACTTCGATTTCCAGTGGTCCTTGGTCGGGAAATTGACGATGTATTGGGGACCGGCCATCGCGTCCAGTTCGACGACGAACATCTGTCCAAGACGGACTTCGTTGCGTTCGCAGGCGGACCGATACTGCTGGTAGTTGTCCGGATACTGCCGCTTGAACTGCAGCGCAAGGCCTTTGCCCATGACCCCGACGCAGTTCACGGTGTTGACCAGAGCATCGACATCTGCGGCGAGAAGATCGCCGGATCCGTATTCGAGCACCGCGACCTCCTAGTCGTAGTAGAAGTGCTGCTCGGTCCGATATTGCCGGGATCCTCCGACAGATTCGAACACAGATCGAGCCTGGCCCAGTGTCTCATCAGTTCGGGTGACGACGTGAGTGATCATCTGAACCGGCAGTTGGTCCAGGACGAGCAGTTCGGCGGCTCGCCGACTCGGGCGGTTCGGATCATCGGGTGTCCCGTTCCACATCTGTTCGCACAGTAGGTCGAAGTCGACGAAGTTTCCGAGTTAGGTGAGGTTCCGGCTGAACCGGACGAGCGTGTTGGCGGCGTTGGCGTCGCTTACGCACCAGGTCAACCCGCTGTCCGCGATACTACCGATCGGTAACCCCAGGAACACCAGAGCATGGCATCCGCCGTTGTAGTCCTGATGCCCCTTCGTCACCGCGTACAGCATCGGGGACTTCGCTGCCAGGTAGAACGGGACATGATCGGCTACGGACCTGTGCTCGGGGTAGGACGCGTCCGGTCGTACCTGGATCAGTTTGCGTCGGGCCTTCACGTCGTGGTTGGCCACGTTGACTACGGGATCTTGTTTCGCCGACGAGTAGAGGTGCCCGGACTGGATGACACTCGGCAGGTTCGCGGAGTGGGTGAAGTGCCACACGAGCCAGTCTTGAGGTGCGGTTTTCTGCGGGAGACCGGCGCCGAGCGCCGCAAAACCCGACTGACGGACGTAGTTCATGATCACGCGGTTCCAGATCGATCCGAAGCGACGAGCGGTGGCCGGAGGCTACGGAGCGGGTCTGACAGTCCTTGAACACGAAAACGGCGCCGGCCCCGGGTGGGGCGGCGCCGTTCGGTGGGACGCTGCGGGGCTCAGCCCTGCTTGGTCTCCCAGAAGATCTTGTCGATCTCGGCGATCAGGTCGAGCAGTTCCTGGCCCTTGGCCGGGTCCATCGAGCCCTTGGTGCCGCCGGCGCCTGCTGCCTTGGTGGCCCGGTTGAACAGGTCGTGCAGCTGCGGGTACTTCTCGAAGTGCGGGGCCTTGAAGTAGTCGGTCCACAGCACCCAGAGGTGGTGCTTGACCAGTTCGCTGCGCTGCTCCTTGATCACGATGGCGCGCGCGCGGAACTCGGGGTCCTCGTTCGCCTGGTACTTCTCCTGGACGGCCTTGACGGACTCGGCTTCGATCCTGGCCTGCGCCGGGTCGTACACACCGCACGGAAGGTCGCAGTGTGCGGTCGCCTCGAGGCGTGGACCGAGGACGCGCGACAACAGTCGCATTGTTCCTCCCTAACAGTGGATGCTCCGACGGTACGGACCCTACTCTCGACCCCGGTATCGGGCAGTCGGAGGTGATCGTTGGCACGGCCGTTGGGATGGCTTCCGTTGCGGCGGGTTCGGGTGCGCGGGCCGTCGATGTCGCCGACGCTCGCGGACGCGGACGTTGTGCTCGCGGTGGCTGGTGCGCGCGTGCGGCCGGGGGTGGTCGCGTTGGTGCGGTGGGCGGCGCGGCCGGGGCAGCTGTCGGTGAAGCGGGTTGTCGAGGCGGACGGCGACCTGTGGGTGGTGCGCGGGGACAATCCGTTCGGGTCGACGGACTCGCGGGAGTTGGGGCCCGCGGAGGTGCTGGCGGTGGTCGGCTGGCGGTTGTGGCCTCGGCCCGTCCGGCTCAGGTCGAGGAAACCGACCTCAGACGACGCGTAGTTGCTGGTAATGGGCCAGGCAGTCGGTGTACTGGGGCAGCAGGCCGGTGCGACGCGCCTCGACGAGGCTGGGGGCGGCGGTGTCCTTGTCGGAGAGGATCGGCTCGATGTCCGTCGGCCAGGGCAGCGCCAGGTCGCGGTCGAACGGGTCGATGCCGTGTTCGCCGCCGGGGTGGTAACCGGTCGAGCACAGGTAGCTCATCGCGGTGTCGTCGGCGAGCGCGACGAACGCGTGGCCGAGACCTTCGGGCAGGTAGACGGCGTTGAGCGTGGTGTCGTCGAGTTCGACGGAGTCCCACTGACCGAAGGTGGGCGAACCGACCCGCAGGTCGACGATGAAGTCGAGCAGCCGGCCGCGCGGGCAGTAGACGTACTTGGCCTGGCCGGGCGGGACGTCGGCGAAGTGGATGCCGCGGATGGTGCCGCGGCGGGAGACGCTGTGGTTGGTCTGCGCGACGGTCAGGGGGTGGCCGACGGTCTTGCTGAACACCGGCTCCTGGTACGGGGCGGCGAACACGCCTCGGTGGTCCGGGAAGGTGTTCGCCCGGAATTCGAACGCGTCCGGGATCGTCAGTGCGCGCGCCTGCATGGTCGCCGAGCTTAGTGGGCCCGACCTGCGGACCAGTTGCGAACTGGTCGGTGGCGGCGAGAAGACCTACCGGAGCTGGGTTGATCGACAGGAGAAATCCTCATCGGGTGTGAGCCCCGCCGCAGACATTCGTCCCAAGGAGTGGCACACTGGCCGGACCGCAGCGTCTGCGGCGCCGCCCTACCCCGGCTTGAGCGCCGCTCCACCTACGACGCTTATGTTTTTTCTGGCGCGACCGCGCCGTGACGAGCGCTCAGTCAGGCCACGTGGGCCTGCCCACCGCTGTGCTGACCGCTTCCGGTGCATTCCGTGCGAATTTTCCGTTCCCTGGGAGGGACGTCATGACCAGCATTGACGATGCGCCCGCTTCGTTGACCGATGCCGAGATCTTCGCCGCCCACGAGGGGGGCAAGCTCGGCCTGGCCGTCACCGCGCCGCTGTCCGACCCGCGTGCGCTCTCGATCGCCTACACCCCGGGCGTGGCCCGGGTGAGCAGGGCGATCGCGGACGAGGCCCGGCTCGCCAGCCGCTACACCTGGGCACACCGGCTGGTCGCGGTGGTCAGTGACGGCACCGCGGTGCTGGGCCTCGGCGACATCGGGCCGTCGGCCGCGCTGCCGGTGATGGAGGGCAAGTCGGCGCTGTTCAAGACCTTCGGCGGGCTGGACTCGATCCCGCTGGTGCTGGACACCACCGATGTCGACGAGATCGTGGAGACGCTGGTCCGGCTGCGCCCCTCGTTCGGTGCGGTGAACCTGGAGGACGTGAGCGCGCCGCGCTGCTTCGAACTGGAGGCGCGGCTGATCGAGGCGCTGGACTGCCCGGTCATGCACGACGACCAGCACGGCACGGCCGTCGTGCTGCTGGCCGCGCTGCGGGGTGCGGCGGCCGCCACCGGGCGGGACATCGACGGGCTCGGGGTGGTCATCGCGGGCGCGGGCGCTGCCGGGATCGCCTGCGCGAACATGCTGCTCGCGGCGGGCGTCAGGGACATCACGCTGCTGGACTCGCGCGGGATCATCCACGCCGGCCGGGAGGGGTTGAACTCGGTCAAGGCGGAGATCGCGACCCGTACCAACCTGACCGGCCGCACCGGTGGCCTCGCTGAGGCGCTGCGCGGCGCGGACGTGTTCGTCGGGCTGTCGTCCTCGAACGTGCCGGAGTCGGTCATCGCGGGCATGGCGCCCGAGGCGATCGTGTTCGCACTGTCCAATCCGGATCCGGAAATTCACCCGGAATTGGCTTCCCGGTACGCGTCTGTGGTGGCGACCGGTCGCAGTGATTTCCCGAACCAGATCAACAATGTGCTGGCCTTCCCCGGAATTTTCCGTGGCGCGCTGGACGCGGGTGCCACCCGGATCACCGAGAACATGAAATTGGCGGCAGCCGATGCCATCGCCGCGGTGGCCGAGGAGGACCTGGCGGTCGACCGGATCGTGCCCAGTGCCTTGGATCCGCGGGTCGCGCCGGAGGTGGCCGCGGCGGTCGCGGAGGCGGCTCGGGCCGACGGCGTCGCGCGGGGATAAGCCGCGCGCTGATAATCGGCATCGTGCCTGGTTGGCGGCTTCCGCCAACCAGGCATGTCACTGTCGGACACGGCATAGCCAAGAAACCGGCGGGAATTCGGAAAACACTGCCTGACCTGGTACTACTGAATGGCCATTGGGTTCTTGGCCGGTAAAGCGATACGGTCCTTCCATCGGGTGAGGACCTGGATACGGACAGTGCCCAGCTCGATTGCTGTCCGCGACAGCAGCGATGGCTGCAATCGACGGCGTCACCCGTCCGTCGTAACAGTCCAGGCGGGAGGGCTAAACGGTGGCCGAGCGGGTCGAACCGGCGGAGCGGGCTGCGCCAGCGCAGGTCGGCACTTCGCCTTCTCGCCCTCGGCGCGCTCCTTCCCGAGGGGTTCTGAACGGCCAGGGCGCCGCCGCGATCAACTCGTTGCCGGACGCGCCCGCGCTGCTCTGCGACCGGGCCGGTCTCGTGGTTCGGGCCAGTTCCGAGGCTGCCGAACTCGCCGGGGTCGACGATCCCGACCAACTCGTCGGCACGAAGGTCGCCGAACTCCTCCTCGGCTGTGAACCGGATCTGTTGCTGCACCGCGACGGGAAGGCGCCGCTGCCAGTGCGCGCGGTCCGCTGGCGGGTGCCCGGATCCGGGCTGGACGCGGTGCTGCTCACCGACGTCTCCGAACTCGTCGACACCGAAACCGCCCTCGATCTGGAACGGCGCCGGGTCGACGAGGTGCAGGCACTGACCGGCATCGGCTGGTGGGAGTTCGACCACCGCACCCGGCAGGCGTCCTGGTCACCAAGTCTTTATCGACTGCTCGGCATCGAGCCCGGCTCGGTCGAACCGAGCCTGGAGGCGCTGCTGCGCCACATCCACCCGGACGACGTGGCGCGGGTGGGCGAGTTGTGGCAGCGACACCAGCACCACGGCGACGCGATCGACATCGAGTGCCGGGTGGTGTGGCCGAACGGCGAACTGCGCTGGGTGCACGGCTATGCCGCGCCACGCCCGGCCGATCCGGCCGAGATGCTGGTCACCGGGTACGCGCGCGACGTGACCGACCGCAGGCGCGACGGGGACATGCTGGCCACCGAACGCGCCGCGCTGCTCGACGCGCAGCGGATCGCCAGGATGG
This sequence comes from Pseudonocardiaceae bacterium, assembly GCA_035948315.1. GTDB lineage: Bacteria > Actinomycetota > Actinomycetes > Mycobacteriales > Pseudonocardiaceae > CAJCJE01. Next base: position 46,152 of record DASZJG010000075.1, read on the forward strand.
GCAGCTTCCGTTACGACATCGCCACCAACACGACGTGGCGCAGTGCGGAGCTCAACGAGATGTACGCGGAGATCGGCGTCGACCCGGGCAACGACCCGCTGGCCAACGTCAATTCCGCCCAGTTGCCCAGCGTCCAGGCCCTCTACCAGCAGCTTTCCGACACGACCATCGACGCGCCGCTTGAGGTCGAGGTCGACGGCCAGGTCGGCGGTCGCATCTACATCGCCCGCGCGCACGGCATCTTCGGGCCGAACGGCCGGATCACCGGCATGGCCGGCACCATCCAGGACGTCACCGACCACCGCCAGTTGCAGCGACAGCTGTTGCAGGACCGGCGCCGGTTCGAGGTGGCGCAGCGGGTGGCCCGGCTCGGCGCGTGGGAGTGGAATCCGGACACCGACGAGTGCGTGTGGTCGCCGATGATGCGCGAACTGCTCGGTGTCGGCGCGGACACCCCGGCCACGTACCAGAAATTCCTCACCCTGGTGCAGCCGCAGGACCGGTCCTGGGTGGACGAGCGGTTCCGGCAGCTCGCGCGGGATCGCAAGACCGTCGAGTGCGAGTACCACATCGTCCGGCCGGACGGTGCGATCCGCACTTTCCGGGCGTACGGCGCGGTTCTGCCGGCGTCCACCTCGCGCCTGCTGATCGGCACCGCGCAGGACGTGACCGAGCAGCGCACCGCGGAAACCCGGATGCTGCGCTCCAGCCAGCGCTTCGCCGATCTGGTCGCGCTGACCCCGGTCGGCATCGGCCTTTTCGACGACGCGGAGCGGCTGGTCGACGCCAACGACGCCCTGTGCGATCTGCTCGGCACCAGCCTGGAGAAGCTGCGCGGCCGAACCGCCGACCAGCTCGGCCATCCCGGCGACACAACGAAATACCCGTCGATCCGGGCCGAGCGCGGCAACCTCAAGGGCAGGCGCAAGGTGCCGCAGCGGGTACTGGTTCGCGCGGACGGCGAGCCGATCTACTGCGACCTGCACATCGCGGTGTCCGTGCAGGACGACGGGCAGCGGTTCTGGCTGGTGGTCTTCCAGGACGTGACCGAGCGGCGCCGCGCCGCCGAGGCCCTGCGCCACCAGGCCACCCACGACGAGCTGACCGGCCTGCCGAACCGGGCCGCGGTCAAGGAACTGCTGGCCGATCTGCTCGGCAGCCCGGACGCGGCCAAGGTCGCGGTGCTGTTCTGCGACATCGACAACTTCAAGCGGGTCAACGACTCCCTCGGTCACGACGCGGGCGACGAGCTGCTGGTGGCGCTGGCCCGGCGGCTGGAGGGCGGCCTGCCGGACAACTGCACGGTGGCTCGCCTCTCCGGTGACGAGTACGTGATCATCTGCGCGGACATCGCCGTGCTCGGCGGCGTCGGCAACCTGGCCAACCTGGTCTCGTCGCTGCTGCGTACCGCGGTTCCGGTGCACGGCCAGCTGGTCCGGGTGTCCGCGTCGATCGGTGCGGCCGTGCCCAACGGCGAGGAGCCCACCGGCGCGGACCTGTTGCGGTTCGCGGACGCGGCCATGTTCGAGGCGAAGAAGCAGGGCGCTGGCCGGGTGTCGGTGGCCAGTGCCGCGCTGATCGCGTCGGCCGACCGCCAGGTGCACCTGGAGGGGCAGCTGCGCGACGCGCTGTCCTCGGACGGTCTGACCCTGCACTACCAGCCGGTGGTCGGCCCGGACGGCACGGTCCTCACCGCCGAGGCGCTGGTCCGCTGGCCGCATCCGGAGCGCGGCCTGCTCGCCCCGGACGTGTTCCTGCCCGTCGCCGAACAGGGCGGCCTGCTGCGCGAACTGGACCGCTGGGTGTTGCGCACTGCGCTCGCCGAGGCGGCGGACTGGCCGAAGATCGCAGGCCATCCGGTCGGCATCGCGGTGAACCTGGCCGGCCTCGTCCCGGGCGACGCGGAGTTCGTCGACGCGGTGTCCAACGCGGTGCTGGGCGCGGAGATCGACTGGGACCGGGTGGTGCTGGAGCTGGTGGAGACCAGCCTGGTGGACCTGCCCTCGCGTACCCGCGCGGCCATGGCCGAGCTGGTCGCGCGCGGCGTGCGGTTCGCGGTGGACGACTTCGGCACCGGCTACTCCTCGCTGGCCCGGCTCAAGGACCTGCCCGCGCAGATCATCAAGGTCGACCGGCGCTTCGTCGCCGGTGTCGGCAGCGACTCCTCCGACTTCGCGGTGGCCAGCGCGGTGGTGGACATGTCCAGGGCGATGGGCCGCAGCTGCATCGCGGAGGGCGTGGAGACCGCGACCCAGTTCCACGTGCTGCGCGGGATGGGCGTGGACGCGTACCAGGGCTGGCTGTTCTCCCGCGCGGTCCCGGCCAAACAGTTCCGGGCGATGCTCAAGGCGGGGCCGCTGCCCATCCCGAACGCGGGCTGATCGGAGTAAACGGACAGGCTGGCGGGGTGTGTTCCAGATCCCAGACACAGTTGTCCGTTGTCCCGTCGCGGAGCCGGGCGGCGAGGGGTTGGGATGTACGTCAAGCACGAGCCGAACGGGCAACCCGGTGACCCTGGGTGACTTTTCTGCCACGATTTGATCGCGGGTAGGGGCGGAAATCGGCGATCAGATGGTGAAACGTGCTGCCTTTGTCGGCGTTGCCGGCTAGGGTCGTGCAACCGATGTCCTCCGCGACCGCGAGAAGACTCGGGGCACGAGACATCTCGTGCTCATTGCCTCGGCGGCCGGCGAGTGGCCGTGACGACCGGAGGGATCTCGGGTGATCGAGTTCCAGGCCGTGACCAAGCAGTACGACGACGGGACCACCGCCGTGCACTCCCTCGACCTGCGGGTCGAGGAGGGCAGGATCACGGTGTTCGTCGGCCCGTCGGGTTGCGGGAAAACCACCTCTCTACGCATGATCAACCGGATGATCGACCCCACATCGGGACGAATCCTCATCGACGGCAAGGACATCCGGGAGTCTGATCCGCCGCTGTTGCGCCGGGGCATCGGGTACGTGATCCAGCAGGCCGGGCTGTTCCCGCACCGCAGCGTGCTGGACAACGTGGCCACCGTGCCGGTGTTGACCGGGACGTCGCGCCGCGAGGCCCGCAGGCGCGCCGCCGAACTGCTGGAACTGGTCGGCCTGCCGGCCGGCGTCGCCAAGCGCTATCCGGCCCAGCTCTCCGGCGGCCAGCAGCAGCGCGTCGGCGTCGCCCGCGCGCTCGCCGCGGATCCGCCGGTGCTGCTCATGGACGAGCCGTTCAGCGCGGTCGACCCGATCGTCCGGGAAGGACTCCAGGAGGAACTGCTGCGCCTGCAGTCCGGACTGGCCAAGACGATCGTGTTCGTCACGCACGACATCGACGAGGCGATCAAGCTCGGCGACAAGGTCGCGGTGTTCCGCCAGGGCGGTTTCCTGGCCCAGTACGACGAACCGTCGGTGCTGTTGGCGAATCCGGCCGATGATTTCGTCTCCTCCTTCGTCGGTCGCGACCGCGGTTATCGCGCGCTCGGGTTCCTCACCGCGAGCGGGCTGAACCTCGGTTCGGTGCCGTGCGTTCGCTTCGGCGGCACGGTCGGCGCGGCCAAGGCTGCGTTGGAGGACGGCTGGGCGGTCGCGGTCGACGAGGCTGCCCGGCCGCTCGGCTGGCTTTCCGCCGCCCGACTGTCCACAGTGGCCGACGACGCCGAGGTGACCGAGGAGCTGCTGATCTCCGGCGGTTCGCTCTACCACGTCAGTGCCGACGACGGCGCGACGTCGGGGTCGCTGCGCAGCGCGCTGGACTCGGCGCTCAGTTCGCCCTCCGGTCACGGCATCGCGGTCGACGAGAACGGCGCGGTGGTCGGCGGCGTGCGCGCCCAGGACGTGCTCGACGCGCTCGCCGCGGCACGCGACGCCGGCAAGGTCCCATCATGAGTTGGGCGTCGGCTCACCTCGACGAGGTCATCTCCGCCGCGCAGACCCACCTGATCCTGGCGATCCTGCCCGTCCTGTTCGGACTGATCATCTCGATCCCGCTGGGCTGGCTCGCCGCGCGCTATCGGATCGCCCGCTCGATCCTGATCCCGCTCGGCGGCATCCTGTACACGATTCCGTCGCTGGCCCTGTTGGTCGTGTTGCCGGTCATCCTCAACACCGCGATCCTCGATCCGGTGAACCTGGTCGTCGCGCTGACCATCTACACGATCGCGCTGCTGGTGCGCGGGGTCGCGGACGCGCTGGCCGCGGTACCGGAGACCGTGATCGCCTCGGCGAACGCGATCGGCTACCGCCCGGTCGGCCGGTTCTTCGGCGTCGAGCTGCCGCTGTCCGTTCCGGTGCTGTTCGCCGGCCTGCGGGTCGCGACGGTGTCCAACATGAGCCTGGTCAGCGTCGGCGCGCTGGTCGGCATCGGCGGCCTCGGCCAGCTGATGACCGAAGGCTTCCAGCGCTACATCACCGCCGAGGTGGGCACCGCGATCGTGGTGATCGTGGTGCTCGCGCTGATCCTGGACGGGTTGCTGGTGTTGCTCGGCCGGGCGCTGAGCCCGTGGGCCAAGGCGTCCAGGGCGGGGGCGACCGCATGAACATCGGCGCCTTCTTCTCCGATCCCAACAACTGGTCGGGCACCAACGGCATCCCGCAGCTCACCGCGTTCCACCTCTACCTGACCGTGCTCGCGGTCGCCCTGGGCGCGGTGATCGCCATCCCGCTCGGCGCGTTCATCGGCCACACCGGCAAGGGCGGGTTCCTGGTCGCCGGTGTCGCCAACGGGTTCCGTGCCCTGCCCGAACTCGGTCTGCTGACCCTGTTCGTGGTGCTGATCGGGCTCGGTGTCCTGCCGGTCACGCTGGCGCTGGTCGTGCTGGCCATCCCGCCGTTCCTGGCCGGCACCTATGCGGGCATCAACAACGTTGACGCGTCGGTCACCGATGCCGCGCGCGGCATGGGGATGCGCGAGTGGTCGGTGCTGTTCCGGGTGGAACTGCCCATCGCACTGCCGCTGATCCTCTCCGGGCTGCGCACCGCGGTGCTGCAGGTGATCGCGACCGCGACCATCGCCGCGTACGTGGGCACGGACAGTCTCGGCTACTTCATTTTCCAGGGTGAGTCGTCGCGGGACTACACCACGATGCTCGGTGGCGCCGTGCTGATCGCGGCGCTGGCACTGATCGTGGAGGGCCTGCTGGCCCTGGTTCAGCACTTCGTCGTCTCACCAGGTCTGCGCACGGTTCGGCAACGGCGCCGAGTTGTCCGGTCAACTAGTGTTACGTCGTCCACTATGGACGTCGAAACCGCAGGAGGAACGTCTTCGCCATGAAAAACAGCATGAAGGCCATCGCCGGTGTGGCAGCCGGGCTCGCGGCGATGCTGGCGCTGACCGCGTGCGGCGGCTCCAGCAACAACCCGCTGGGCAACGCCAGCTCGGGTTCGCCCAGCCCGTCCGGCACGATCGTCATCGGATCGGCGAACTTCACCGAGAGCCAGCTGCTCGGCGAGATCTACTACCAGGCGTTGACCGCGAAGGGCGTCAAGGCCAGCCAGAAGCCGAACCTGGGCAGCCGGGAGACCTACTTCCCCGCGCTGGAGCAGGGATCCATCGACCTGGTTCCGGAGTACTCCGGCACCCTCCTGCAGTACCTGAACAAGAACGCGACCCAGGTCAGCACGGACGACGTGTACAAGGCGCTGGGCACGACGCTGCCGAGCAGCCTGGCGGAACTCGACCAGGCGACCGCGCAGGACGCGGACGCGGTCGTGGTCACCAAGGCGACCGCCGACCAGTACCACGCCAAGTCCATCAGCGACATCGCCGCGCACTGCGGTGACCTGATCTTCGGTGGCCCGCCGGAGTTCCTCACCCGGGTCGACGGCATCCCCGGCCTGAAGAAGAACTACAACTGCACGTTCAAGAGCTACACGCAGCTCAGTCCCGGTGTGGTCACGGCGACCGCGCTCAAGGACGGCACCGTGCAGGCGGCTGACATCTTCACCACCGATCCGTCGATCGCG